>NZ_CP157584.1:4800000-6335989 GCF_040084795.1 Achromobacter sp. HNDS-1 | reverse complement strand
GTGGCTGTGCCGGCGGTACCGCCCGCCGACGAGCCGGTCGTCCCGCCTGCGGAGGTGCCTGCGGAGCCGCCTTCTGAGAAGCCGTCGGTGCCGCCGGTTGACGTGCCAGCGGTACCGCCCGCCGACGAGCCGGTCGTCCCGCCTGCGGAGGTGCCTGCGGAGCCGCCTTCTGAGAAGCCGTCGGTGCCGCCGGTTGACGTGCCAGCGGTACCGCCCGCCGACGAGCCGGTGGTCCCGCCTGTGGATGCGCCAGCGGTGCCGCCTGTTGAGAAGCCGTCGGTGCCGCCTGTTGAGAAGCCGTCGGTGCCGCCTGTTGATGCGCCGGCGATTCCGCCCGCCGACGAGCCGGTGGTCCCGCCTGTGGACGCGCCAGCGGTGCCGCCTGCCGAGAAGCCCGCGATACCGCCGGCGGACAAGCCCGCAATTAAGCCGGATGACGCTCACGCGAGCGGGGAATCCAGCCATGGAGCAGTTCATGTCTACCGTCCGGAAATCGGCAGCTACGCCACCAATCTGGCCGCGGCGGGAACGCTGTTCAACCTGAGTCTGAGCGGCCGTCAGAGCGCGGAATCCGTCGACCCGGTTACGGGCGCCCACGGTCACGGTTGGGCGAGAATGGCCTCCGGCCACAGCCAGGGGAGTCTATCGGATGGGCAGAATCGATACTCTGCTGACCGGAACGTGCTTCAACTGGGGGGATTGGTCGCGGGAGGCAGTTTCAACGGCCAAGACGCTTGGCAGTTGGGGGTCATGGCTGGCTACGGCAGTCACCGCAGCAAGACCCGCAGCCGCCTGTCAGGGTACCAATCCCGCGGCGATGTGGTGGGCTACAGTTCCGGCCTGTACGGGACCTGGTACCAGGACGCGTCGGCGCGCAGCGGCCTGTACGTGGACAGCTGGGCGCTTTACAACCGGTTCGACAATACGGTCAAGGGCGATGGCCTGGCCACGGAAAAGTACAAGAGCCACGGCATTACAGGGGCTGTGGAACTGGGCTATGCGCTGGAGACAGGCCCATATACGACCAGCGGCGGCAGGGAGAACCGATACGCTGTCCGGCCTCAGGCGCAAATCGTATGGTCGGGCGTAAAGGCCGGCGGACTCACGGAACGGACCGGAGCTAGGGTCGAGGGCGTGGGTGGCCGCAACCTGCAGACCCGTCTGGGCGCGCGGTTTTCCATGACCAGCCGCCAGCCGTCACAAGATCTGGCGAAAGCCGGCGGGTTCGAAGCTTTCCTGGAGGTTAACTGGGTGCGCTCCCCCAGACCCTATGGTGTGAGCGTGGACGACACCCGTATCCTGATCCAGGGGAGCAAAAACGTGGTCGAGATGTTGGCGGGCGTGCAGGGCGACCTGAACGAACGCCTGAGCATATCGGCGAACGTGACGCAGCGCCAAGGTAGCCAGGGCTATCGCGACACGCAGGGGGCGGTAAGTGTGAAACTCCGCTTCTAGGCGGGCATATCGGGGCGCACCCCGGTGCGAACCGGTATGCCGGGAGGCGTGGTGTTCCTCCGGGGAGGGGAGCACCGCGCCCGCGCTCCCGAAAGACTGCCGCACTTGTTCGATTGTGTAATCCACCGGCTTGTCTTGGGTGGATGGCATTCCATTATCGGCACAGGTTTGGGTCGGCGCGCAATGCGGGGGCTCCTATGCCACATCGATAAAAAATGGTCAATTGGCGCGAGTTTTTCCGCTTCCGTTCTAGCACGACATTTTCTGATAATCCGGACGCCATCCGTGACTTGAAGTTGCAATAAAGACATTTCCCCCAGGGCATTACTGTGATTCCCAGGAGAATGCTCATTCCTTGCGGTTTTATTAAGCCAAGATAAAAAAACGACTTTATATATTTGCTTACAAGACAAACGATCTCATTTATTTCAATTTGTGTAGAAAAAGAGATTATTTCAGGGATTTCCCCACGTTTATTACGACCCCCGCGACTTATTTCCATAGCATCGAAAACTTTTAGAAAAAAATTTGCTGTCGGCCCGGCCTACGATTCGTTGGCTCGCTATGCGTTCGTATGACGACGTATCGAGTTGTATTTAATTTTGAGCAACGCGTCCACCCCGGGCATTAATAGGCGATGTGATTCGCATCGATTTACCAATGCCTGGGCGTCGGTTTCTAGTGTCTTCGACATGACGAAAACAGTGAGGTCCCCCGTGGTAAAGAGAATCGCAGTGTGCGGTCTTGGATATGTCGGCCTGCCCGTGGCCGTGGCATTTTCCAGGCGTTTTGATGTCGTCGGCTTTGATGTGGACAAGCGACGGATCACGAGCCTTAAACAGGGAGAGGACTGGACCGGCGAGATCGAGCGCGATGCCTTGCTGGCTTCGCCCATGCAGTTCACCGATCAGGTCAGCGAGCTGCAAGGGTGCGATTTCTTCGTCGTCGCGGTGCCGACGCCGGTCGACGAGAAAAACAACCCCGATTTTTCCCTGCTGGTGCGCGCCTGCCGTTCGATCGGCCCGGTGCTGCGACCTGGCTGCATCGTGGTCTTCGAATCCACGGTGCATCCCGGCGCGACCGAGGAAATCTGCGGGCCGGAGCTGGAAAAGGCGTCGGGCCTGCGCTGCGGCGTCGATTTCAAGCTTGGCTACAGCCCCGAACGGATCAATCCGGGCGACCGCGAGCATCCGCTGGAGAAGATCGTCAAGATCGTGTCCGGCCAGGACGAGGAATCGCTGGAGGTCATCGCCGGCGTCTATGAGCAGATCATCGACGCGGGCGTGCATCGCGCCTCCTCCATCAAGGTGGCCGAGGCCGCCAAGGTGCTGGAGAACACGCAACGCGACATCAACATCGCGCTGATGAACGAGATGTCGAAGATCTGCGACCTGGTCGGCATCCGCACCGCCGAAGTGCTGGCGGCCGCCGGCACCAAGTGGAACTTCCTCAAGTTCACGCCCGGCCTGGTCGGCGGCCACTGCATCGGCGTGGATCCCTACTACCTGACATCCAAGGCCCAGGAGCTGGGCTACCACCCGGAAGTGATCCTGTCGGGCCGCCGCATCAACGACGGCATGGCCAGCCACGTGGCCTCGCGGGTGGTGCAGACGCTGGCCCGCAATGGCCGGCTGAACGCTTCGACCCGGGTCGGCATCCTGGGCATGACGTTCAAGGAAAACGTGCCGGACATCCGCAATTCGAAGGTGGTCGACCTGTACCGCGCCCTTGGCGAATACGGCATTACCCCGGTGGCCTGCGACCCGATGGTCGACGCCGAGCAGATGCGGCATGAGTACGGCATCAGCCTGGTCAATCGAGAGGAGTTCCGCGACATGGATGTGCTGATCCTGGCGGTGCCGCACCGCGAAACCATGGACACCCTCTGGGAAGACCTGCCGCAATTGGTCAAGGCCGACGGCATGGTCTGCGACCTGAAGTCCGTGCTGGACAGCCGCCGGCTGCCGTCCGGCCTCTTGTACTGGACGCTCTGAGTCCAGGCCCGCAACCCATCAAACACAGGAGAGGCCCGGAATGACCGCCTTTACCATTGCCCCGATTGGAACCTGCCGCATCCACACGCCGTTGCGTGATGCCGTGGGCCGCTATCCGATCAAGCAGCAGCTTGGTCGCAATTACGGTTTCGTCCACACCAGCGCCGAGGCGCTGCAGCAGGCCCGCTTCATGTTCGGCCAGACCGAGATTCCCGCCGACGTGCAGCGCGTGATCTTCCGTCCGTCCAATGGCGAGCAGGCCCGGCGCGGCGTGCACAAGCCGGCCGACCTGTACATGGTCGAACTGTCGTCGCGCAAGCTGCTGACCGTTGACGGCTATCCCATCCAGTCCAACTACCTGGTGCGCTACTTCAGCGAATTCTTCGCCGACCGCGCGCGCACTCGCACGTTCTGGTCCCAGGCCAGCGACGAGCGGCTGGCCGAGCGCCGCGCGTGGCTGGACCAGGACGCCGTCTTCAAGAGCCTGTCGACGGACAACCGCGACCTGCTCGCGCGCATCGTCAAGCGCGAACAGACGGACGACGAGATCGCGCAGCAGATGCAGGCGCTGGTCGACCTGCTGGGCCGCGACAAGGTGGTGTTCGTCACGCACGTCAACGCCATGACGCCCGACAACGTGCCGATCGAGCAACGGGCGCAACTGATCGCCGCCGTGACCGCCAGCGCGCAGCAGATCGGCGTGCCTTGCTACGACCCGACGCCGCTGATGAACAAGATTGGCCAGGCCGATGCGCTGGAAGACGGCGGGCTGGACCTGACGCACTACACCCCGCTGTTCGCCGAGCGCCTGTACACCGAATGGTTCAAGACCTTCGTGCGTCCGCGCATGAGCGCCTCCACGCCGCAGGCGGCCGTGCCCAAGCTGGGCGCCGAGGAAAGCGCCGAGCGCATCGAGAAGCTCTGGGACGCGGGCGAACTGCGCGAGGCCTCGCGCCGCCTGCGCGACGTGCTGCGCCGCCATCCGGGCCTGCCCGACCACACGCTGCTGTTCGCCCGCATCCAGGAGGAACTGGGCGACTACGAAGGTTCGCTGGCGCTGCTGGAGGGCGCGGACGGCGCGCTGGCCACGGGCAGCAAGGCCGAGCAGATCCTGATGCGCAACCATTTCAAGCTGGGCCGCCACGAAGTCGCGCACTCGCTGGCCGCCGGCCTGCTGGGCGACGAGATCGAGACGCCGGAAATCGTGCGCATCGCGGCGATTTCCGCCGGCCACCTGGGGTTCGTGGACGAGGCGCTGGGCAACTGGAAGCAGCTGTTCCGTATTTCCTCGCCGCAGGACGCGACCGCGACCGAGGCGGCCGACACCGTGCTGTCGCTGCTGCAGGCGGGCAGCGACATGGACGCCGCCTTGCGCTGGGTGCATGAAGTGCGCGAGGCGATTCCGTCGCATGGCCGCAGCTTCGCGATGCTGTGGCGCGACCGGCTGATCGCGGGAGACCGCGCGGGTCTGCGCGCGCTGGCCGCCGAATCGCCGGCGCTCAAGGACTTCGAGGCGCTTGAACTGGTCAAGGAAGCGACCTGGCGCGGCTGCATCATGGCCGCGGCCGCGCTGGCCGTGTCGTGCAAGCTGGCCGACAGCGAGCAGGAGGATATTTCCGGCTGGCTGCGCACGCAGTCCGCGGCCTGGGCCGAGGAGGGCGCGCAGGCGCTGGAGGAAGGCCGCCTGCGCGACGCCGCCGAGCGCATCTGCGCGCACCGCCTGCTCAATCCCGACGCCCTGGCCGGCGTGCGCGCGCAGCGCGCCTTCGAACGCGCCATGCGCCTGGGCGTGCGGGCCGCGCTGGTGGCGGGCAACCACAAGGAAGTGATCGACCTGACCGACATCGCGCTCGATACCCAGGTCGAGTTCCCCGAGCTGCATGCCATGCGGGGACGCGCGGCGGACGCGCTGGGCGACAAGCAGACCGCCATGCGGCATCTGGAGCAGGCCGCGGCGAACGAATCCGCGCCGTTCAGCACGCAATTGCATTTCGCGCGCGTGGCGTTCAATGGCGGCTGGTTCGGCGAGGCCATCGATGCCTACAAGATGGTCCTGGCCCATGCGTCGGCGGACCAGAGCGCCAGGGACGAGGCCGAGCGCCAGCTCGGGCGACTCGGACCGCGGGCCATTCGCGGCGCCCGGGAAATCCTGTCCGGCGGCGATCCCAAGGCGGCCTGGAACCTGCTGGAGCGTGTCGCGCAGTCGTGGCCGGGGATGCCGGAGGTCGATCACGAGAAGCGCCGCATCCTGGCCGTGATGTACGCGGAGGCGCGCGCGCTGGAGTCGTCCAGCACCACCGAGCGCCTGGCGCTGGGCGAGCGGATTCTGCAACTGGTGCCCGACGATCCCATCGGCCTGCGCCTGGCCGCGGTGGGCGCCATGCGCCTGCATCGCTTCGAACAGGCCTTGCCTTACTGGCGCGCGCTGCAGGAGCGTTCCGACAACCCGGCCCAGTACGACCACTACATCGAGCGCTGCCAGGTGTGGATCGACAAGGCCAACCGCAGGAAGGCCGCATGAATCCGCCCCTGATCACCGAGCGCAAGAGCGCCGCGTCGCCGGACCTGCAGGCGGTCCAGGCGCGGCTGGAGGAAATCGTGGCGGCATCGGGGCGGGTCCAGGTGGCGCAGGCCAACCTGGCCGACGCGCAGGCGCTGGCGCGCGGCCACATGGCCGATTCCAAGGTCCGCTTCCTGCTGCTGCGATTGAAGGAGGCGGCGGGCCTGAACGAAGGGATGTCCGAACAGTGGGCCACGCTGTTGCGCGAATGCCCCGATGACCTGGAAATCGTGCGTTATCGCGCGACGCGCCTGGTCAAGGAGCGCCACGTCGAGGAAGCGCTTGCCCTGGTCGAGCGGCATCTGCCAGAGTCCACGGACAACCCCACCCGGCTGTTCGCCCGCGCCAAGCTGCTCAGCGACATCCGCGCACATGAGCAGTCGGACGAGCTGTTCCGCCGGCTGATCCTGCAGCATACGGACCGCAACATCCGCGTCGAGTTCGCCAAGCGCCTGCGCAAGCGCGGCCTGTTGGCGGACGCGTTTGACGTGATCGCGCCCGTGGCCAAGCACCTGGCGCCGGGCAGCAAGGCGGCGGAGCTGGCCAACGGCCTGGCCAGCGACTACGCTTTTTACCAGCGCCTGGAGCCCGAGAGCGCGCTGGCGGGCAAAGACATCCGGATCGTGTCGATGAAGCACGCGATCCTGCACTTCCGCCATCGAAAGATCCCGGAATATTCTCCCGAGAAACCGGTGTCGGTCGCCCTGGTGACGGGCAGCCTGGGGCCCGGCGGGGCCGAGCGCCAGTTGACGCGCCTGGCCGGAGAGCTGGCCCGCATGGCGGACAAGCCCGAAGCCGGGGTGGCCGATGCGCCGATGAAGCCCGAGAAAGTCGAAGTGCTGGTCAAACAGCACACCGAGCCGGCCGGTTCCACCAAAAAGCAGGGCCTGGATTTCTTCCTGTCGGTGCTGGTCAAGGCGCGGATTCCGGTCACGGAGATCAACAAGCTGCCCGCGATTTCGGTAGCCCACCAATCCGTGCCGGACGGCAGCCTGAGCCGGTTGCTGGAGCAGTTGCCGCCGCCGGTGCACTATGGCGTGACGCGCCTGGCGCCCGTGCTGCGCGCCAGCACCTTCGACGTGGTGAGCCTGTGGCAGGACGGCACCTGCCTGTTCGGCGCCCTGGCGGCGCTGCTGGCCGGCGCGCCGACCATCCATCTGGTGTTCCGCGGCTTGCCGCCGAACATCCGCAAGGATCGCTTCCGCGAAGAGTATCCCGAGCTGTACCAGGCCCTGGCCCAGGTGCCCGGCGTGCATTTCGTCAGCAACAGCCGCAAGGCCGCCGAGGCCTACGCGGAGTGGCTCGGCATTCCCATCGTGCGCTTCCACGTGCTGTACAACGGCGTGCCGGACCTGACCACCGACGCCGCCGAGGCGGACCAGGAGAAGTGGCGCGCCTTCGAGGAGAGCACGGCCGATGCCACGGAAACCATCGGCGGCGTGTTCCGCCTGGAGCCGGACAAGCGGCCGCAACTGTGGATCAAGCTGGCGGCGCTTTACCTGAAACAGCGGCCGCGGGCGCGCTTTGTCATCGTCGGCGACGGCCGGCTGCACGAGAACATCGTGGCGCTGGCGGAAGAACTGCGGGTGATGGACCGGCTGCTGCTGGTCGGCTTGTCGAACCACGTGGGCTACTGGTATTCGCGGATGGACGCCAAGGTCCTGCTGTCGCGCTACGAGGGCTTGCCCAACGTGTTGATCGAGGCTCAGCTGCTGGGCGTGCCCGTCGTGTCGACCCCGGCCGGCGGGGCCGGGGAGTGCTTCGAGGAAGACCAGACGGGCCACCTGCTGGGCGATGTGGAGCATCCTGACTTGCACGAGGCCTGCGACAAAGTGGTGTCGATCGTCGACCGGGTGCGCGCCGACGAGAGCCTGAGGGCGCAGAGCCGCCAGCGGGCGCAGACCCTGTTCTCGCTGGACGCCATGCTGGCCAAGTTCCTGAGCCTGTGCATGCCGCTCATGCCCGTGTCGGAGAACGACGAACGCATGGATATGCCGCCGATGCGCCTGATGCAGGCCTGAGCCCGCGTCCGACCCTGGTATTGAAGATAAAGGAAACTATGCAAATGAATGTCCCGGCCGCGGGCCCGCGCCGCCTGGCGGCGCCGGCCCTGCTGCTGATTACCGTGCTTATGCTCAGCGGCTGCCAGTTGCCGCGCTCCGGCCCCATGCTGAGCGAGATGACCGGCGCGCACGACGACAAGGACGTGATCGTGATGCCTGCCTCGCGCGAGCTTGCGCGCGCGAGCCGGGTGCCCGAGGTCGCCGATTTTCCGGTGCGCTACCGCGACCTGACCCAGGCCGGCTTCGACAGCCTGGTGCCGGGCGACGGCATCAACGTTAAGGTGTGGGAGCGTGGCGGGCTGGGCGTGTTCGCGGCGGATCCGTCCGGCGTGAGCGACCTGGGCAACCAGGAACTGGACCGCAATGGCAACGTCTCCTTTCCCATCCTCGGCAAGTTCCAGGCCGGCGGCATGACGCTGGGGCAACTGCATGACGCCATCGTGGCGCGCCTGAGCCGGCTGGTGGCGGGCGCCGACGTGAGCGTGACGCGGGTGGCGGATGCCCGCGGCCAGATGGTGACGGTGCAGGGCAACCTGACCAAGCCGGGCATGTATCCGATCACCCAGACCTCCCAGCGGCTCAGCAGCGCGCTGGCGCAGGCGGCGCCGGTGCAGACCAATCCCGAGCAGCTCGTCATCAGCCTGCGGCGCGACAACCAGATTGCCTCGGTGCGCCTGTCGGACATCTATCGCAACCAGAACAACGACATCCTGCTGCGCGCCGGCGACGTCATCACCGCGTACGAATCGCGCGAGTTCCTGACGGTGCTGGGCGCGGCCGGCAACCAGGGCCGCGTGGCCATCAGCAAGCGCAACTACAGCGTGCTGGACGCGCTGGCCGATGCCCGGGGTCTGGATGACAAGACGGCCGATCCGCGTTCGGTTTTCCTGTTCACGCCCGCGCAGGCCGGCGCGGAGGGCAAGCCGGACCTGCTGCCCGTGGTGTACCAGTTCGACCTGACGCGTCCGGAGCAGGTGGCGCTGGCTCGCGAATTCAGCGTGCACGAGGGCCAGGCGATCTATATCTCGGACGCGCCGTTCACGCAGGTGCAGAAGGTGCTGTCCGCGTTCCGCGTGACCATGAGCGCCGGCTTCAGCGCCACGCGAGCCATCGATTCCGATTCGGGCGGGTCCAGTTCCTCCAGCGGCGTCAGCCAGTAGCGCGTCGATGAGCAACGAGGATCGGATCAAGGGGTGGCGCGCGCGGAGAAAGGACAGCAGCTACGCGGTGGGATCGGGCGTCGATGCCTGGCGCCTGGACCCCGCCGCGCTGTTCGAGGCCAAGGCCGAGCCGGCCGTGCTGTTCAAGCCTTTGCTGGCGCGCCTGCAGGGCGAACCGCATGACTCGGTGGCCGCGCGGCGGGCGGTATACGAGGCCGTGCAGGCCGAGCTGGACGCGGAGATCGCGCGCGCCGGGGTCGACGAGACGCTGGCGGATTTCTCCCGGCGGCGCCTGCGCATCATCGTGCGGCTGCTGGAGCAGGACATCCGCGCGGGCGTCGAGGTGTTCGCGCCCGGCTATATGCCCGCGCGGCTGGTGGCGGAAGACCAGCGCCTGGCCCAGGCGCATGCGCGGCGCGAGGAGCGGCGCAGGCAGGACGAGGCGCGCGACGCGCGACGCCACGCCTCGCGCAACGATATCGCGCTGGAAATGGAATTGCCGCCGGGGGAGGCCGGCGACCTGGCGATCCTGCGCGACCGTGTGCGGGGGTTGCATGCCGGGCACCATCCGCGCATGGCCGGCCGTGGCTGGCCGGGCGGACGCACGCTGCTGGCGCTGTTCGTCTACCAGCTGAACGTGATGCATGGCGAGAGCCGGATCGCCCTGTTGTGGGCGTTGCTGGGTCCGGTGGTGCTGCTGACGCTGATTTCGTCGCTGTACATCCTGATGGGCACGCACTACATCCTGGGGATGGACGTGCAGACCTTCTCGCTCTTGGGCGCGACGACCTGGATCATGTTCCGGCAGATCATCTTCCGCAGCAGCACGGCCTACGTATCGGCGCGCGGCCTGCTGAACTTCCAGGGCGTTTCGCCCTTGATGTGCGCGCTGGTGCAGGCAGTGCTGTATGTGTCGGTGTACCTGGTGGTGTTCGTGGTGCTGATCAGCGCCGGCCATGCGCTGGACCTGATCACGCTGCCCAGGAGCTGGCCGGGCTTCATGCTGTACGTGGTGTTGATGGCGTGCTGCGCCGCGGCGATGGGCCTGCTGTTCGGCGCGATCGCGACGTTCTGGCACTTCTTCCTGCGGCTGGCGCCTGTGATCGAGCGCTTTCTGCAGATTTTCTCGGGCGTCTTTTTCGTGTCGGAGCAGTTGCCCGAGCAATTGCGGCCCTGGATGCTGTGGCTGCCGTTCGCGCATGGCATGCAGCTGCTGCGCGCGGCCTACTTCGACGCCTACACGTCGCAGGACGCGAGCCTGGGGTATTTCCTGACCAGCATGGTGTTCCTGATGGTGGTGGCCCTGGCGGCGGAACGGCTGGCCCGTCCCAACATCCAGCCGATGTGAGCAATGACGATGATTCATCTGAACGGCGTGACGGACACCCCCCTGGCCTTTGGCCATCGGCAGGCGTTGCTGGCCCACGCGCAACTCGACATTCCGGTTGGTCGCTACGCCTTGCTTTCGCCCACGCCGGAGCTGCATCGCCAGATCATCGACCTGCTGTGCGGCCTGCGTCCGCCGCGCCAGGGCTTCGTCCACCATGACGGCAACGTCTCCTGGGCGATCGGCCGGCAGGGCTTCATCCGTGGCAAGGCCAACGGCCTGAGCATGATCGAACTGGTGAGCCAGATGTACGAGATCGACGCCGACGCCACCTATGAACTGGTGGCCGACCTGGTCAGTGATCCCAAGAGCCTGAGCCGGCCGATGGAGCATTGGCCGCTGTATGCAAGGCAGGAGTTTTCGTTCGCGCTGGCGCTGGCGCCGGCGTTCGACGTTTACGTGATCGAAGGGGCCATTCCCTTCGAACCCTGCCGTTTCACCCGTCTCTGGCTGGCGCTGTTCGAAGAACGGCTGGTCGGCAGGACGCTCATTCTTTCCAGTTATCGCCAGAATCAATTGGCGGACTATTGCCTGAAGGGCCTGATTTATGAACGAAGCGCACTCCGCATCGAAGACGACCTCGACCAGTGCATCCAGAAGTTCCCTCCGCGACGATCACGAAGCGAATCCGGAACAGGCGACGACGTTTTCGGCGGATTCGACGAGGGCCAGCTCGGCTTCTGAGAGCGGTTCCGAGATCGAGCGCCGGCGCCGCGAACGCGAGGCGGCCTTGGCCGAGCGCCGTCGCCGGCGCTGGGTCAATGCGCTGATCGTGATCGCCCCGGTCGCGCTGGCGCTGGTGTACGTGCTGTGCGTCGCCACGCCCCGCTACGAGGCGGAATCGCGCTTTTTCGTGCAGTCGGGGTCGGGCCAGCAGGGCGGCGGCGCCATGGCGGCCAGCCTGCTCACCACGGGAAACTCGGGCGGCATGCTCGGCGGCTTCGTCGACGGCTGGGCGGTCAGTGATTTCCTGCGGTCGCGCGACAGCATGCGGCAGTTGGACAAGAAGGTCGGCCTGCGGCGCTACCTGCTCAACAACGGGCTGGACCCGGCGAACCGTCTGTCGGAGGATTCCAGCGAGGATGACCTGTATCGCGCCTATCGGGCCTCGGTCCAGGTTTCCTTCAATGCGCTGGAGCAGATCGACGTGCTGCGGGTGCGGGCCTATTCGCCCGAAGACGCGGAAACCCTGTCCAGGGCCTTGATCGGCCTGGCCGAAGACTTCGTCAGTTCCATGAACGAAAAAGGCGTGGCGGACAAGCTGAAGGTCAGCGAGGAATCGGTCAGGCAGGCCGAGCAGAAGGCGCTGAGCGCCCGCGAAGCGCTGACCGCCTGGCGTACCACGCATGGCAACATCGACCCGACCGCGACGGTGGCCATGCTGCTGAATCTGTCGAGCCAGCTGGAAGCGGAGTTGAGCACCGCCCAGATCAACCTGGACAAGATCCGTGCGTTGAACAACAAGGATCACTTCATGCTCAAACCGGCCGAAACGCAGGTCGTGGCCCTGAAAAAACGGCTCGCCGCCGTGCGCCAGCGCCTGAGCGGCGAGGGCAACACGGAAGCGAAGCAACTCAAGTCATACGAGGCGCTGCGCAATACCCAGGCCTTCGCCGATTCGAATCTGACGCTGGCGCAGCAGTCTTACCAGCAGGCCGTGACGGACGCCCTGCGCCTGCAACGTTACTTGTCCATCATCGCCCAGCCGGTCTCCACCGACCGGCCTAGCAGCCCGCGCACGGGGGTGTTGCTGCTGCAGGCGCTGGCGCTGGGCTTCGTGCTCATGTTCGTGCTGCGCGCGGCGATGGCTTTGTTGCGAGGATTGCGCCATGGTTGATACGACGATAGAACGCCCCGGCGCCGCCGCGGCGCCGACGCGGACCGCCACCGCGGCGAGCGATGCCACCAGCCGCCTGCGCGGGGTCATCAAGCGGATCCTGGAGGCCGACGACCCGTTGGAGGCGATGGCCGAGTTGGGGCCGGCGCTGGCCAGCGTGGAAGAGGGCCGGCGCGATGCGCGCCGCTTGCTGGTGTCGCCATTCGTGCGGGTGGGGCGGCTGGAGCCGGCGATTGCCGCGCTGGAATGCCTGGTGGCGGCCTACCCGGCGCGCACCGACGACCGCCGCCTGCTGGCCAGCCTGCTGGGCCGCACCGAGCAGTGGGAGCGGGCCATCGCCCAGGCGGACGCGGCCGCCGCCATCGCGCCGGATTCCGCGGCGCTGCAGGCCGCGCGGATACAACTGCGCGTGCAGGCCGGACGCATCGCCGAGGCCGCCGCCGTCGCGCGCCAGACCGCCGCCGTGTCGCGCGTCGATCCCGGCGAAGCGCACTGGTGGATGCTGGCGTATTCACGCAATGGCGACGCCGCCGAGGCGGCCGGCGTTGCCTTGGCCCTGGACGGGGCTGGCCTGCCGAACGCGCGCGTGGCGACAGTGGCCGTGCGCGCGCTGCTCGACGACGACCGGGTCGAGGCGGCGATCCAGCTGGGCAATGCGGCCCTGGACGCGGGACATGACGCGCCGGCGCTGCGCGCTTCGCTGGGACTGGCGCACCTGCGCCGCGCCACCGAGGACGACCGCAAGCAGCATGCCCTGGCACATTTCGAGGCGGGCCTGAAGGCAGCGCCCGCCGACGTACGGCTGTTGACCCTGCATGGCGAAACGCTGCTGCGCGCCGGCCGCTACAAGGAGGCCGAGGCGCCGTTGCGGCAGGCCGTGGAACTGGCCCCGGAGCTGGAGCAGACCCGCGCCCTGTATGCGCGCGCGCTGCGCTACACGCTGCGGTACGAGGAGGCCGCCGACCAATTGCTGCGGCTGGTCGAGAAATCGCCCGACAAGCGGCTCTGGCAGCGCGCGGCCATCGGCGCGCTGTCGCAGGCGGGCCGCAAGCAGGAAGCCGAGGCCCTGTTCGAACGCTACGTCGCGCAGCGCGGCCAGGCGCTGCCGGCGACGTTCCAGCAAGCCCTGGAGCAGCTGGAGCAGAAGCTGGACAGCGCGCCGATCCCGCAGGCGCGCCTGGACTGGGCCTGGTCGCTGCGCGGCGACGCCACGGCCGACCGCGAGCAATGGGAGCGGCGCGCGCGCTGGGGGCATCTGGTCGATCATCTGCTGTTCGACTGGCTCGAATGCCGCGAGGACAGTGTCGAGGAAGCCATGCAGATGCTGGGCGAGCTGGACACCGGCGAACGTTTCTTCGCGCCGCTGCTGGCGGCCGGCCGGGGCGTGGTGGTCGCCACGGCGCACGTGGGGCCCATGTATGCCGGCCTGATGGCGCTGGAATTGCTGGGCATTCCGTCGCGCTGGCTGGCGACCGCGCCCAGCATCGCCCAGAGCAGCTATGCCGCCGCCCTGATTTCCACCGCCGACCAGACCGAGGCGCAGGTCGCCAAGGCCTGCATGCGCGCGCTGGCGTCGGGCAACGTGCTGTGCCTGGCCGTGGACGGCGCCGCCAATCCGGCCGCGCCGCGCGTGGATTTCGAAGGGCAGTCCGTGACCTATTCCAGCTTCGCGGCGCACCTGGCGCATCGCCAGGGCGTGCCCTCGGTGTTCTACACGCCGCGCTGGGAAGACGGCCGCGTCGCCTACACGCTGGAGATGCTGCCCGCGGTCGAACCCGGGGAGGACGCCGACGCGTATGCGCGGCGTTGGCAGGAAGCGTATTTCAAGCACCTGCGGGCGCATGTGGCCGGTCCGCCGGAGAACCTGCGCCTGAGCGGCGGCATCTGGCGCCATGTGCAGTCCGCGGATCGGTCCGCGCAGCGGTAGGGAGTGAATGGGCATGAAAGCAGGAATGAATGCAACGGAAGGCGCGGCGGGCAGGGCGCCGCGGCGCGGGCGCGGCCGGCTGGGCGCGCTTGCCTGGTTGCCTGTGTCGGGCATGCTCGTGGCGGCCATGCTGTATGGCGGCGCGGCCACCGCCAGTGAGTCCTGCGCCAGTCCGGACGAACGCTGCCCCTTCGTTTCCGAACTGCTGCAGCAGCGCGAAGGCTATGGCGCCCAGGCCACGGGCGGCCTGGGCGGCCGCTTCATCGAGGTGACCTCCGACCAGGATTCCGGCCCCGGCACACTGCGCGCCGCGCTGGCGCAAGCCAAGAAGGGGCCGACCTGGATCCGCTTCGCCTCGGACATGACGATCGTGCTGGACTCGCAGCTGCGCGTGCCGTCGAACACGACGATTGACGGTCGCGGCAAGCACGTAGCGCTGATCGATGACGGGCTGGGCGTGTATGGCAGCAGGAATGTCATCCTCACGCACCTGACCATCGACGGCCGCCTGAACCGGTTGACGCAGGCCGTGAACATCGCCAACAACAGCCGCGACGTCTGGGTCGACCACATGGACCTGTCGCGCATGTCCGACCGGTTGCTCAACGTCAAGAACGGCTCCACCGACGTGACGATCTCGTGGACGAAGTTCCACAATTCCAACAAGGTCATGCTGCTCAACAACATCACCTCGAAGAACCTGTTCGCGAACTACGAACGTGATTCCATCGCGCGGGTGACGCTGCACCACAATTATTTCTTCAACACCGTGCAGCGCAATCCGCGGGGCCAGTTTGGCACCTTTCACCTGTTCAACAACCTGCTGGAGAACTGGGACTTCTACGGCATGAGTTTCAGCCTGGAGGCCAAGGCGCTGGTCGAGGGCAACATCTTCAACAATGATGCCAAGCGCCAGTGCGTGGAGCCGGAGTTCTTTCCCACGGTGGAAGGCGTGAAGGTCAACTACTGCCGCTATATCCCCACGGCCGCCAAGCGCAGCGCGCTGGACAACGGGGCCTCGGACGAGGGCGCCTACCAGGATCTGAAGGCGGTGCACGGTTATACGCGGGACTTCAAGGCGTTCCTGCGCCTGAAGGACAACCTCTATCTGGGAGACGCGAAGCCCGTGCTGCAGGACTACCGCCCGGAGGCCGCGCCGACGCCGCCGTACTGCTATGGCTATGAGAAGCCGTCGGCCGAACTGGCGGACCGGATCCGCAAGCACGCGGGCAACACCAGCGGCGATACGCCGCTGCCCGCGACGCGGGTGGGCGCGGGCTGCCCAAGATAGCGGCGGCCGGCGAGGCCGCGGCGCGCGGGGCACAAAAGCGGGGTGTCAGGCCTGGTGCGACAGCGGCCGCTCGGGAATCGGCGCGATGCGTTCGGGCGGCGGCGAGACCCGCCACGAGGCGCGCCGGCGCAGCGCGCCGAACAGCTTGAGGCCCTGCGGCCAGTCCTCCAGCCCGCTGTCGGCGTTGAGATGGCCGGCGCCCGGGATCACCACCACCCGGCTGCCCCAGCTTTCGGCGAAAGCGCGCGCGCGCTCCAACCGGCAATAGGGATCGTTGTCGCTGGCCACCACCACGCTCTGGAAGGGCAGCGAGTGGCGCGGCACCGGCGCGAACCCGCGCAGACAGTCGGGCGCATCGGGCCTTTCGACGTCGGCGGGCGCCACCAGCAGCGCGCCGGCGACCTTGGCGCGCAGCGGCACCGGCAGCGCCGCGCTGATCAGGCAGCCCAGGCTGTGGGCCACCAGCAGCACCGGGCTGCGGGCCTGGTCGACCAGGCCCGCCAGGGTCGATATCCATTCCGCGCTGACAGGGTTCTCCCAGTCGCGCTGCTGCACCCGCACCGCGTGTGGCAGCAGGGCGGCCCAGCGCGTTTGCCAGTGGTCGGGTCCGGAGTCTTTCCATCCGGGGACGATGATCGGTTGGAGTCTCATGGCGGCCATGATGCCGCGCAGTCTTAGTAACGCAAACGAATAAATCCGCTTTTGCATATACGGGGATGGGCATAAGGGCGGCCGCCCCTTGATGCGGCACCGCAATATCGAAACCCCCGCCCAAGTCGGGCCGGAACCCCTGCAAGAGCCGCTATTTTTCAGTGTATGCTTGCCGTGCTAATGCAACGTAACGGGGCGTGACCATCGCGTTTTCCGGCCGTCCGCCCGTACATAAACCAACGATTACAAGCCATTAAGGGAGTCCACTCATGAAGCAAGCATTTCGTCTGACCCCGGTCATCGCGGCCCTGGGCGTCGCCGCCGGATTGGCGTTCAGCGCCGGCGCGCAGGCGCAGACCATCAAGATCGGCGTGGTGGGCCCCACCACTGGCGCGGTCACCCAGTACGGCGACATGGTGCGTGAAGGCGTCGACACCGCGGTGGAACGCATCAACGCCGCCGGCGGCATCAATGGCAAGAAGCTCGAAACCGTGGTCATCGACGACGGCTGCGAACCCAAGCAGGGTCCGGTCGCCGCCAACCGCGTGGTCAACAGCAAGATCGGCTTCGTCGTGGGCCACGTCTGCTCGGGCGCCACCATCGCCGCCGCCGACATCTACAACAACGAAGGCGTGGTCATGGTCACGCCCTCGGCCACGTCGCCGGCCCTGACCGACGGCAAGAACTACGAGTTCATCTTCCGCACCATCGGCCGCGACGACCAGCAGGGTCCCGCCGCCGCCAAGTTCATCCTGGAAAAGCTCAAGCCCAAGAAAGCCGCCGTGCTGCACGATAAGCAGTCGTACGGCCAGGGCATCGCCACCGCCGTCAAGAACGACCTCGAAAAGGGCGGCGTGCCCGTCGCCATCTTCGAAGGCATCAACGCCGGCGACAGCGACTACTCGGCGGTCATCACCAAGCTCAAGAGCCAGGGCGTGGACTTCGTCTACTACGGCGGCTACCACCCCGAAATGGGCCTGCTGCTGCGCCAGGCGGCCGAGCAGGGCGTGAAGGCCAAGTGGATGGGTCCGGAAGGCACGGGCAACCCGGACATCAACGCCATCGCCGGCGACGCCGTCGAAGGCATGCTGCTGACGCTGCCGGCCGACTTCACCCAGAACGCCGCCAACGCCGAAATCGTCAAGGCCTTCGCCGCCAAGAAGCGCAACGCCAGCGGCGCGTTCCAGATGACGGCCTACACCGCCACCCAGGTCATCGCCGACGGCATCAAGGGCGCCGGCAGCGAAGACCCGACCAAGGTCGCCAAGTATCTGCACGCCAACTCGTTCGACACGCCCATCGGCAAGGTCAGCTGGAACAAGCAGGGCGACCTGACGAACTTCCAGTTCGACGTGTTCGTGTGGCACAAAGACGGCTCCAAGTCCGTCTACAAGTAAGGGCTTGGCGCGTCCCGGGCGGCCTTGCCGTCGCGGGCGCGCGCCACGCGCCAGACCCCTTCGGCCGGGCCGGAAGCAGCGTCTTCCCGCCCGGCTTTTCCGTGGGCGGCGCCAGCCGGGAACCGATCCGCCGACCCCCCGGTCGAACGCCGCTTGCGCCGTATTGCGTAGAATGCGGCCAAATCGAACTCTCTTTTCCTGTCCGGACATTCCATGACCAAGGCCTTGCTTGTCGAAGACGATCCGAAGCTGTCGCGCCTGATCGCGCAGTTCCTGGAGCAACACGGGTTCCAGGTCGCCCAGGCCTACCGCGGCGACCATGCGGTGGAGGCGTTCCGCCGCCACGACCCGGCCATCACCATCCTCGACCTGATGCTGCCCGGGCGCGACGGCCTGCAGGTCTGCCGCGACCTGCGGGCCTTCTCTTCGGCGCCGATCCTGATGCTGACCGCTCGTGAAGACGACCTGGACCAGATCCTGGGCCTGGAGTCGGGCGCGGACGACTACGTCATCAAGCCGGTCGAGCCGCGCGTGCTGCTGGCGCGCATCCGCGCGCTGCTGCGGCGCCATAGCCAGCTGGAAGAGCCGCCGGAGCGCCTGGAATTCGGCCCGCTGGTCATCGACCGGCGCACCCGGGCGGTGGTGCATGGCGGGGCCGAGGTCGACCTGACCACGATGGAGTTCGAGATGCTGTGGGCCCTGGCCAGCCAGGCCGGCCAGGTGCTGACCCGCGACGACCTGCTCAACGCGGTGCGCGGCATCGAATTCAACGGCCTGGACCGCAGCGTCGACGTCTGCGTCAGCAAGCTGCGCCGCAAGCTGGACGACGACCCGCGCGACCCGGCGCGCATCAAGACCGTGTGGGGCAAGGGCTATCTGTTCTCGCCCAAGGCGCACGAGGGCAGTGATGATTAAATTCGTCCTGCGGCTCTTTGTGGTGCTGGCGGTCGGTTTCGTGATTTCCAACGAAGTCGTGGACCGTTCCGCCAATTACCTGTTCGAGCCGGTCAGCGACGCCTATACCCGCGAGTCGGTGCGCGGGCAGATCCACTCGCTGGTGCTGGAACTGTCGAAGGTCGAGCCGGGCGCGCGCGCCGCCTACATCGAGCGACAGCTGGCGCCATACTACGGCCTGGGCCTGCGGGTCTTCAACGCTTCGGACTACAACGCCAGCGACAAGGAACGGCGCATCGTGGCGCGCGGGGATTTTTTCATCCGCGACAAGATGCAGACCTTCGTGGCGGCCATCCCCGGCCCCGGCAACCAGTGGCTGGAGGTCAAGCTGCCGCCCGAGCCTTCGTTCGGCCCGTGGGTGGTGGCGGCGGTCTATTCGGCCCTGGGGCTGCTGCTGTGCGCCTTCATGCTGGTGTGGGCGCTGCCGATCTGGCGCGATCTGGAGGCCCTGAAAACCGCGGCGCAGCGCATGGGGCAGGGCGACCTGCAGGCGCGCGCCCGGCTGTCGCGCCATTCCAGCATTGGCAACCTGGGCGACACCTTCAACCAGATGTCCGAGCGTATCGGCGCCCTGATCGGCAACCAGCGCGAACTGACCAACGCCGTCTCGCACGAACTGCGCACGCCGATCGCGCGGCTGTCGTTCGAGCTGGACATGATCGGCCGCGCCGAGGAACCGGCCGAGCGCAAGCGCCTGATCGACGACATGAAAAGCGACGTGGCCGAACTGGACAGCATGGCCTCCGAGCTGCTGATGTACGCGCGCCTGGAGCACAAGGGCGATGGCGTCGCGCTGCAACCACAGGACGCGCGCAGCTGGCTGGATTCGGTGGTGCAGCATGCCGGTTTCCAGGCCGAGCAATCCGACGTGCGCTGCGAAGTGGTGTTGTGCCAGGTGCGCGAAGTGCACCTGCACCAGCGCTACATGACGCGGGCCTTGCTGAACCTGCTGCAGAACGCCATCCGCTACGCCGGCCGCCGGGTACAGGTCAGCCTCGTGTCGCCGGCGCCGCGCGAATACGTGTTGATGGTCGACGATGACGGCCCCGGCATCCCCCAGGCCGATCGCGAGCGCATTTTCGAGCCCTTCATCCGCCTGGACGAAAGCCGTGACCGGGGCACCGGCGGCGCCGGCCTGGGGCTGGCCATCGTCAGACGCGTGGCGCGCTGGCACAACGGCACCGCCGAGGCCAGCGACAGCCCGCTGGGCGGAGCCCGCTTCATCATCAGCTGGAAGGCAGCCTGAGGCGTCCGAGCCAGGCCTGGCCCTCCCTTGCGGCCCGCCTTTAACAAACTTCACAATCGGCCCGCCGAATCTTCACAAACTCCCTACAAAGCAGGAAAGATCGGCGCGTTGCCCCTGACTAGCATGACGGCAGTTCTCCAAAGAGGAAGCCGCGTCCGTCATGTTCTCGCTCACCCGCCTGGCCGCCACCGCCATGCTCCTGATCGCCGCCGGCGGCTGCCAGGGCGTGGCCCCGGCCGCCCCACCCGCCATCGCCAAGGGCGATTACCCGGCGGTGGTGGCCTATCTGAAGCAGCGCATCGCCCATGACCTGGGCGCGCAGGGGGTGCCGGGCCTGTCGATCGCCATCGTCGATGACCAGCGCACGGTCTGGAGCGGCGGCTTCGGCTATGCCGATTCGGCGCGTCATCGCAACGCCACCGGCGACACGCTGTACCGGGTCGGCGCCATCTCCAAGGTCATCACCGCGGCAGGCGTGTTGCGCGCCGCCGATGATGGCCGCCTGTCGCTCGACGTGCCCGCCGCGCAGGCGCTGCCGCCCTGGCAGGTCGAACCGCGCCGCGCCGCCATGCACTGGATGGGGACCTATCCCTTCACCGCCCGCCGCCTGCTGGCGCTGCGTCCCGACACGCCGCAGGACACCATGGGCCGGGCGCGCGCCGACATGGGCTATGCGATGTTGGGCGAGATGCTGGCCTACGTGGCCGACGAGCCGTTCGATGCCTACGTGCGGCGCACGCTGCTGCGGCCGCTGAACATTTCCCGCGCGGGCTTTCGTATCGGCGGCGCGGGCGACGATGCGCGCGAGTTGCGCGCGGCCGGCTATCGCCGCGGCCTGCCATGGACGGAACAACCGCAGCCGAACGAGGCCGCCGAGGGCCTGTGGGCCAGTTCGGCGGAGATGGCGCGCTTTTCCAGCATGCTGTTCGCCGGCGGCACCTACCAGGGACGCCGCATCCTGAACGACGAATCCGCGCACACGCTGCTCAATCTCGAAACCGTGGCCAACGGCATGGAGCTGGAGTGCCGCCTGGCGCTGTCCTGGCTGGCGGCGCCCTGTGACCAGGACGACATCGCCGGCGACACGCTGCGCGAGCACAGCGGCGCCACCGAGGCGTTCCACGCCCGCTGGCTGCTGGCGCCGCGCGAAAAGCTGGCGGTGCTGGTCATGAGCAACGCCGACAGCGCCGAGCCGCTGGTGGCCTCGGTCTCGGCCCTGGCAATGAACCTGATGCGCCAAGCGAAGGGCGCGCCGCAAGAGTAGTGCCGCGCCGCGCGCGACGCGGCGCATCCCTGTTTTCCTCCAACCTCGTTTCCCGGATGTATTTATGAAGCGATATCCCTCAATGTCCTCGATGCAGCGCCGCGCCGGCGCGGCCTGTCTTCTGGCAGGCCTGCCGGCGCTGTCTTTCGCCGCGGGCGGCCTGCAGGTCGCCGACAACTCGGTCTATGGTTCACGCGGCGCCAGCTCGCGCGGCATCGAGGTGTCCACCGGCACCGAAAAGCCCGCCGACGAGTGGAAGTTCTACGGCACCCTGGGCGTGGGCTACGCGCCGCGCTACAGCGGCAGCGACGAAAGTTCGGCGCTGCCTGTCTTCGGGCTGGGCATCCGCAGCCCGGGCGGCTTCTTCCTGGATACGGCGCACGGCCTGGGGTGGCAGACCGAGGCGCTGAGCAGCACCTTCCGCTTCTATCTCTCGCCCAGCGCCTCGCGCAAGGACCACAAGAAGGGGTTCGAAGGTTCGAACAAACTGCGCGGGATGGGGGACATCAAGAGCCGCGCGCAGGTGGGCATGGACGTTGAGACCCAGGTGGGGCCGGTGACGTTGTCGGCCACGGTGGCGCACGCGTTCAAGAAGGGCGACGACCGCGACGTGGGCAGCGCCTACACGCTGTTCAACCTGGGCGCCAGCACCACGGTCTACGAAGGGTCGGCGGGCTCGCTGTCGCTGGGGCTGACCGGCAACTTCGGCGACGGCAACTACATGCGCACCTGGTACGGCGTCAGCGATCGCCAGTCGGCCAACTCGGGCTACCGCCGCTACAACCCCAAAGGGGGGCTGGAAAGCATCGGGCTGGGCGCGACCTGGGCGCTGCCGTTGAGCAAGGAATGGTCGTGGTCGGTCGCGGCCGAGGCGCGCCGGCTGTATGGCGACGCGGCCGACAGCCCGATCGTGAAGGAGCGCAACCAATACTCCATCGGTACGATGATCACGTACACGTATTGAGCGTCTGGCGGGAATCTCCCGCCCCGAGCGGGGCGGGGGAGGCTGGGGCGGCGCGGCGGGCTATCTGGCCGCCGAGCCCGCCCCGCGGGGGATCACAGTCCCTGGACGCGGCGGCCGGTGTCGGCCTCGAACCAGTGCAGCGGGTGGCGGCCGTCGGGGCCGACGTTGACGCGGTCACCGACCTTGGCCGAGGACTCGGACAACTGGCGCGTCGTGCAGCGCACCACCAGCGTCGACTTGCCGCAGCGGCAGTGCACCAGCTGTTCGGAGCCCAGCGTTTCGACCATCTCGACTTCGGCCGGCACGCCCTGCGTGTTCAGCAGCATGTGCTCGGGGCGCATGCCCATGATGACCTTGCGGCCGCGCACCTGCGACGGCACTTGCAGCGGCGAGATCTCCAGCGCCAGGCCATCGACGGTCTGCACCGTGCCGTCGCCGGCCACGTTGACTTCCATCAGGTTCATCGGCGGCGAGCCGATGAAACCAGCCACGAAGGTCGAGGCGGGCTTTTCGAACACTTCCATCGGCGTGCCGATCTGCTCAGGCACGCCCTGGTACATGACGATCATGCGGTGCGCCAGCGTCATGGCCTCGACCTGGTCGTGCGTCACGTACAGGCTGGTGGTGCCCAGGCGGCGGTGCAGCTTCATGATTTCCAGGCGCATCGCCACGCGCAGCTTGGCATCCAGGTTCGACAGCGGTTCGTCGAACAGGAACACCTTGGGTTCGCGCACGATGGCGCGGCCCATGGCCACGCGCTGGCGCTGGCCGCCCGAGAGGGCGCGCGGGCGGCGGTCCAGCAGGTGGGTCAGTTCCAGGATCTGGGCGGCGGCGTCGACGCGCTTCTTGATCTCGTCCTTGGAGAACTTGCGGATCTTCAGACCGTACGCCATGTTCTCGAACACGGTCATGTGCGGGTAGAGCGCGTAGTTCTGGAACACCATCGCGATGTCGCGTTCGGCCGGCTCGAGGTTGTTGACGACCTTGTCGTCGATCACGATCTCGCCGCTGGTCACGGTTTCCAGGCCCGCGACCATGCGCATCAGCGTGGACTTGCCGCAGCCCGAGGGGCCGACGATGACGATGAATTCACCGTCCTTCACATCCATGTCGATGCCATGGATGACCGGCACGTTGCCGGCGTAGGTTTTCTTTACGTTGCGAAAGCTGAGAGTAGCCATGAGTTATTCGTATCGGAGTCGTTGTCGTGGGGGCGGCAGGCCGAAGGCGCAGCGTGGGGGCCTCATTTTTCAGTGTCGACCAGCCCCTTGACGAACCATTTCTGCATCAGGATGACGACCAGCGCCGGCGGGATCATCGCCAGCATGGCGGTGGCCATGGTGATGTTCCATTCGGTCACGCTGTCGCCGCCGCTGATCATCCGCTTGATGCCGATGACGACGGGGTACATGTCTTCCTGCGTGGTCACCAGCAGCGGCCACAGGTATTGGTTCCAGCCGTAGATGAACTGGATCACGAACAGCGCGGCGATGCTGGTCTTGGACAGCGGCAGCAGCACGTCGCGGAAGAAACGCACCGGGCCGGCGCCGTCGATGCGGGCGGCCTCGATCAGCTCGTCCGGCACCGTCAGGAAGAACTGGCGGAACAGGAACGTGGCCGTGGCCGAGGCGATCAGCGGCAGGGTCAGGCCGGCGTAGCTGTTGAGCAGGCCGAGGTCCGCCACCACCTTGTAGGTGGGCGCGATCCGCACTTCGACCGGCAGCATCAGCGTGACGAAGATCATCCAGAAAAAGAACATGCGGCCGGGGAAGCGGAAATACACCACCGCGAAGGCCGACAGCAGCGAGATGGCGATCTTGCCGATGGAAATCGCCAGCGCCATGATCAGGCTGACGTACATCATGCGGCCGACCGGCGCGCCGGACGAGCCGCCGGAAGAGCCGCCGAACAGCGCCTGCATGTAGTTGTCGACGAAGTGCGGACCGGGGATCAGCGACATCGGCGCGGAGGCCACTTCCTGCGCGGTCTGGGTCGACGCGACGAAGGTGACGTAGAGTGGAAAGGCCACCATGGCCACCCCGCACAGCAGGATGACGTGGGCCAGGATATCCAGCCAGGGACGGCGTTCAACCATTGTTATCTGCCTCGAAAATCAATACTGCACTTTGCGGTCGACGTAGCGGAACTGCACGACCGTCAAGGCAATCACAATGAACATCAGCACCACCGACTGGGCCGCGGACGAGCCGAGGTCCAGGCCGCGGAAGCCGTCGCTGTACACCTTGTAGACCAGGATCGAGGTCGACGTGCCGGGACCGCCCTGCGTGGTGGTGTCCACCACCGCGAAGGTGTCGAAGAAGGCGTAGATGATGTTGACCACCAGCAGGAAGAAGGTGGTGGGCGAGAGCAGCGGGAACACGATGCTCCAGAAGCGGCGCGACGGGCTGGCGCCGTCGATCGCGGCGGCCTCGATGAGCGAGCGCGGAATCGACTGCAGGCCGGCCAGGAAGAACAGGAAGTTGTACGAGACCTGCTTCCAGACGGCGGCGATCAGCACCAGGATCATGGCCTGGTTGCCGTCCAGGCGCGGGTTCCAGTCGACGCCGGCCTGGCGCAGGGCCACGGCCAGGATGCCGACCGAGGGCGAGAACAGGAACAGCCACAGCACGCCGACCACGGCGGGCGCGACGGCGTAGGGCCAGATCAGCAGGGTCTTGTAGAGCCCGGCGCCGCGGATCACGCGGTCGGCCATGACGGCCAGCAGCAGCGACACGCCCAGGCCGACCACCGCGACCAGGATCGAGAACACCGCCGTGACACGGAAGGAATCGAGGTAGGCCTGTTGCGAGAACAGCTCCATGAAGTTGTCGAGACCGACGAACTCGGAGGACAGGCCGAACGCATCTTCCAGCCGCATCGACTGCCACATGGCCTGGCCGGCGGGAAGGAAGAAGAAGACCACGGTAATGACGATCTGCGGCAGGAGCAGCAGATAGGGCAGCGTCTTATGCCCGAAGACAACACGTTTTTCCATAGGGGGGACCCAAGGTACGAAAAGCGGCGGTTGGATTAACCGCCGCCTGGTGAAACAGCCGCCGGGGTGGGCCGGCCGGCCTGCGGCGCGAATGCGCCGGAACTCATAAAAACACGATAGGCTTAAAGCCCCAAAAAAACCAGGGCTTTAAGCCTTGTTCGCCTTGGGCAAGTCCTTGTCGCACAACGGGAATTGTGCGGCGCGGGACTCGCCGGCAAGCCCTGCAACGGGCGTTACTTTACACTCTTCTCGAACTTTTCCAGCAGCTCGTTGCCGCGCTTGACGATGTTCTCGGCGCCGTCCTTGGCCGAGACCTTGCCCGATACGATACGTTCGATTTCAGCGTCCTCGATTTCACGGATCTGCGGCAGGAAGCCCAGGCGCAGGCCGCGCGATTGCGCGGTGGTTTCGACGTTCAGCTGCTTGACGCCGACTTCGGTGCCCGGGTTCTTGTCGTAGAAGCCTTCCTTCTTGGTCAGCTCGTAGGCGGCCTTGGTGACAGGCACGTAGCCGGTCTGCTGGTGCCAGCGGGCGGCGATTTCCGGGCTGGCCAGGAACTTGAAGAACGCGGTCACGCCCTTGTAGGTTTCCGGCTTCTTGTTGGCGAAGACCCACAGCGAGGCGCCGCCGATGATGGTGTTCTGCGGCGCGCCCTGGACGTCGGCGTAGTAGGGCAGGGTCGAGGTGCCGAATTCGAACTTGGCGTTCTTGGCGATGTTGGCGCGCAGGCCCGACGAGCCGGTGATCATGGCGCACTTGCCGCTGATGAACAGCGAGTTCGGCTCGTCGCCGCGGCCGCCGTACATGAAGATGCCTTCCTTGCCCAGCTTGGCCAGGTTTTCCAGGTGGCGCACGTGCAGCGGGGTGTTGATGGCGATGCGGGCGTCCAGGCCGCCGAAACCGTTGTCCTTGGTGGCGTACGGCACGTTGTGCCAGGCCGAGAACGTTTCCAGCTGGACCCACGACGGCCACGAGGTGGTGTAGCCGCATTCCTGGCCCGCGGCCTTGAGCTTCTGGCCGGCGGCGGCCAGCTCTTCCCAGGTCTTGGGCGGCTTGTCGGCGTCCAGGCCGGCCTTCTTGAAGGCGTCCTTGTTGTAGTAGAACACCACGGTCGAGCTGTTGAAGGGCATCGACACCAGCTTGCCTTCGGCCGACGAGTAGTAGCCGGCCACGGCGCCGATGAATTCCTTCGGGTCGATCGGGTTGCCGGCTTCTTCCGACATCTGCTGCACCGGCTTGATGGCGCCCTTGGCGTACATCATGGTGGCGGTGCCGACTTCGAACACCTGGAGGATGTCCGGGGCGTTGCCGGCGCGGAACGCGGCGATGCCGGCGTTCATCGATTCACCGTAGTTGCCCTTGTAGACGGCCTTGACCTGGTAGTCGGGGTTCTTCTTGTTGAACTCGTCGACCAGGCCGTTCACGCGGTCGCCCAGCGCGCCTTCCATCGAGTGCCAGAACGTGATTTCGGTGGCCGCGTGCGCGGAAGCGCCGGCGAAGGCCGCCATGACGGCGGCAAAGGTGAGGGCAATTCGGTGGGATCGCATGAGAGGTTTCCTCCAGTTGGGCGTGTCGCGACCGGGTTGTCCGGGCGCGGAAAACACGTCACCTTATGAATTGTTTGTGACAAAACCGTGACTTTCACATCACTTAAAACGCCTGTCAAATTGCGCGTTTTAGGCGCGAACGAACATTTTCTTTTTTTTTCCGCCGGAACAGGCCGGTTTACAATCGCATGCTATGAAAAACGAACTTTCGATTGCGTTCATCGGCGGCGGCAACATGGCCGCCGCGCTGGCTTCCGGTCTTGCGGGCAAAGTATGCCCCGCCGGCAGCATTCATGTCATTGACATTAACCAGGATTCGCACGCCGCCTGGCAGGCCCGCGGCATGACCACCGCGACCGTCCCGGACGAGGCCCTGGCGCGCTGCCGCGTGTGGGTGTTCGCGGTCAAGCCACAGAACATGAAAGACGTTGTGGCTTCCACGCGTCAGTGGTTGCGCGACGACACTTTGGTGGTAAGCGTGGCGGCCGGCATCCGCGCCGATACGCTGGCCGGCTGGCTGGGCACGCCCGAGGCGCCGTGGCGCCGCCTGGTGCGATGCATGCCCAATACTCCCGCGCTGGTCGGCGCCGGCATCACCGGCCTGGCGGCGCTGGATGGCGTGGGGCAGGCCGACCGCGACCTGGCCGCCACCATGCTGGCCAGCGTCGGCGAGGTGGTCTGGGTGGCCGATGACGCGGCGCTCGACGCCGTGACGGCGCTGTCGGGCAGCGGTCCGGCTTATGTCTTCCTGTTCCTCGAAGCCCTGATCGCCGGCGGCCAGAAGGTCGGCCTGACGGCCGAGCAGGCGCGCCAGTTGGCGCTGGGCACTTTCGCGGGCGCCACCAAGCTGGCGGCCGAATCGTCCGAGCCGCCGTCGGTGCTGCGCGAGCGCGTCACTTCCAAGGGCGGCACCACCGCCGCGGCGCTGGCCGCGTTCAATGCCGCCGGCTTCGCCGGCATCGTCGAGGACGCCATGGCCGCGGCCGCGCGGCGTTCACGCGAGCTGGCCGAGGAGTTCGGCAAGTGAGCGTGGCCAAGGCGCGCTTTGCCCCCATGAGCCGGGCGCAGTTCGGCATCGCCGTGCTGTGCATGCTGCTGGTGGTGGTGGGCTCGAACATCCTGGTGCAGGTGCCGCTGAACGACTGGCTGACCTGGGGCGGCCTGTCGTATCCGGTGGCCTTCCTGGTGACCGACGTGCTCAACCGCCGTTTCGGCCCCGCGGCCGCGCGGCGGGTGGTGTGGTTCGGTTTCGCCGCCGCGCTGGCGGTGTCGGTGTGGGTGGCGTCGCCGCGCATCGCGCTGGCCTCGGGCCTGGCCTACATTTGCGCGCAACTGGTCGACATCCAGGTGTTCGACCGCCTGCGTGACCAGCGCTGGTGGCGCGCGCCGCTGGTCTCGGGCGTGCTGGGCGCGATCCTGGACACCGCGGTGTTCTTCAGCGTGGCCTTCGCCGCCACCGGCACGCCCTGGGTGACCTGGATGATGGGCGACCTGGCGATCAAGCTGGCCGTCAATATCAGCATGCTGGCGCCGTTCCGCGCCCTGATGTGGAACCTGGCCAAACCGGCCAACGCCTGATTTTCGAAAAAACGGCGATTATTATTAACGGGATAATCATTATCCGTAAGACTCGCGTAAGCACTGTATGAAAATGCGAAGTCAAACGATGTATTAATGATTATTCATATAAATCACCTGCCATGTTTTTGCCCGCGGCGCCATGCGCTATCGCAGGCGCCGCGCGGATTTCTCCTGCGTTTTCACGCACTTGTCGCAGTAATCCGTCACGATTAAAGGTTTGTCGTGAAATATTGGGGATTACACGCAGTGACAGTATGTCGGCTTGCTTCCAGAATACCGCCCACACCGTGTTTTTGCCCAAGAAGCCGGCGACGCGCGATACGGGTTGCGGGGTATCCACCCGACAGGCCGGATCGAACAGAGCCGCTCAAAACCTCGCTGGAGAACTCCGCATGAAGTTTCTGCATCGCCTTACCCCGGTAGCTATGGCATTCGGGGCGCTTGCCCTGGCAGGTTCCGTGCACGCCGCCGATACGATCAAGATCGGCATCCCGCAGCCCATGACGGGCCCCAACACCCAGTATGGCGACCAGATCCAGGCTGGCGCGCTGACTGCCATCGAGACCATCAACGCCAAGGGCGGCGTGAAGGGCAAGAAGCTCGAACCGATTCTCATCGACGACGGCTGCGAACCGAAGCAGGCCGTGCCGGCCGCCAACCGCGTGGTCAATTCCGGCGCCAAGTTCGCCGTGGCCCATGCGTGCTCGGGCGTGACCGTGGCCGCCGTCAACGTCTACGAACAGGAAGGCATCGTCGGCATCACCCCGGGCGCGACGTCGCCGCTGGTCACCGACACGATCAAGCCGCACTTCTTCTTCCGCACCATCGGCCGCGACGACCAGCAGGGTCCGTACGCCGCGCGCTACATCGCCAACACCCTCAAGCCCAAGAAGGTCGCCGTGCTGCACGACAAGCAGACCTACGGCTCGGGCGTGGCCACCCAGGTCAAGGACACCCTGGCCAAGGAAGGCGTGAACGTGGCGTTGTTCGAAGGCATCAACGTCGGCGACAGCGATTACTCGGCCATCATCACCAAGCTCAAGTCGGCCGGCGTCGACCTGGTCTACTTCGGCGGCTACCACCCCGAACTCGGCCTGCTGCTGCGCCAGTCGCGTGAACAGGGCCTGAAGGTCCAGTTCATGGGTCCGGAAGGCACCGCCAACCAGGATCTGGTGGCGATCGCCGGTCCGGCCATCGACGGCCTGCTGGTCACGCTGCCCGCCGACTTCACCAAGCTGCCGGGCAACGAAAGCATCGTCAAGGCCTTCAAGGACGCCAAGCGCGATCCGGACGGCGCCTTCCAGATGCCGGCCTACGCCGCGGTGCAGATCCTGGCCGACAGCATCAACGCCGTGGGCGAAGACCCCGCCAAGGTCGCCGACTACATGCACAAGACCACCTTCAACACCGGCATCGGCAAGGTCGAGTACGACGCCAAGGGCGACCTGAAGAACTTCGAGTTCGCCGTTTACAAATGGGACAAGAACGGCAAGAAGACCCAGCTGTAAACTCCCGCGATTCCGCCGGCGTGTTGCCGGCGCGCAGGGCCTGTCGTCGTCGTTGTGTCGTAATCCGCGTAGCGATGCGCCAAAAGCGCTGTGCGGCCGGCATGCGGTGACCACAGGCCCTTAAAATACGCCCAGGTTTCCGGCTCCGGGTCTCTCTACCGGAGCCGGAACTATTTGGAGCAAGAGAAATAATGTCCGACCTCATACCCCAACTTACCCAGCAATTCTTCAACGGATTGTCTCTGGGCGCGATCTACGCGTTGATTGCCATCGGCTACACAATGGTCTACGGCATCATCGGTATGATCAACTTCGCTCACGGCGAAATCTACATGATCGGCGCCTATGTCGGCCTGGTCACCCTGACGGCCATCGGCACGGGCAGCGGCCTGCCGGTTCCGTTCATCATCGCCGCCATGCTGTTGGTGGCCATCGTCGTCACCGGCATCTACGGTTTCAGCGTCGAGCGGGTCGCGTACCGCCCGGTGCGGGGCAGTCCCCGCCTGGTGGCGCTGATCTCGGCCATCGGCATGTCGATCTTCCTGCAGAACTGGGTCGCCCTGGGCCAGGGCGCGCGCGACATGGCGGTGCCTTCGCTGGTGTCCGGCGCGGTGCAGTTCCACATGGGATCCGACTTCGACGTGACGGTGCCGTATTCGCGCATCATGATCATCGTGGTGACCGTGGTGCTGATGATCGGCCTGACGCTGTTCATCAAGTATTCCCGCATGGGCCGCGCCTCGCGCGCCTGCTCGCAGGACATGCACATGGCCAACCTGCTGGGCATCGACACCAACCGGGTGATCTCGTTCACCTTCGTGATGGGCGCGATCCTGGCGGCGGTGGGCGGCGTGCTGATCGCCATCACCATCGGCAAGCTCAATCCCTTCATCGGCTTCCTGGCCGGCATCAAGGCCTTCACGGCGGCGGTGCTGGGCGGCATCGGCAGCATCCCCGGCGCCATGCTGGGCGGCGTGCTGCTGGGCCTGGCCGAAACGTTCGCGGCAGCCTATATCTCGTCGCAGTACAAGGACATCGTGGCGTTCTCGCTGCTGGTCCTGATCCTGCTGTTCCGTCCCACCGGGCTGTTGGGCAAACCTGAGGTGGAAAAAGTCTGATGTCGAACAACAATCTCAAAAACGCCACCATGGCGGCGGTGCTGACCGCCGTCATCGTCACCCCCGTCTTCGGCCTGCAACTGATCCGCCAGGGCGCGCGCACCTCGATGGAGTCGCACTGGTCGCTGGTGGCCATCGCCGCCGCGGTCGTGTTCGTGTTCCAGCTGCTGCGGCCCTGGATCGCCAAGCCGTTCCAGAAGCTCAAGAAAGACCTGCCGACGCTGCCGTCGGCGCCGGCCAAGAACCACAAGCTGTTGATGCTGCTGATCCTGGCGGTGGCCGTGACCTGGCCGTTCTTCGCCGGCCGCAGTTCGGTCGACATCGCCACGCTGGTGCTGATCTACGTGATGCTGGGCCTGGGCCTGAACATCGTGGTCGGTTTCGCCGGGCTGCTGGATCTGGGCTTCGTCGGCTTCTATGCCGTCGGCGCCTACACCTACGCCTTGCTGTACCACTGGGGCGGCTGGAGCTTCTGGGAGGCGCTGCCGTTCTCGGGCGCCATGGCCGCGCTGTTCGGCTTCATCCTGGGCTTCCCGGTGCTGCGCCTGCGCGGCGACTACCTGGCCATCGTGACGCTGGGCTTCGGCGAAATGATCCGCCTGCTGCTGATCAACCTGAACACGCTCACGGGCGGTCCGGACGGCATCTCGGGCATTCCCAAGCCGTCGGTGTTCGGCCTGGAAATGACGCGCCGCGCCAGCGAGGAGGGCGCGACCACGTTCCATGACTTCTTCGGCCTGACGTTCCAGAACCAGCACATGGTGATCTATCTGTACATGATGGCGCTGCTGCTGGCGCTGATCACGCTGTTTGTCTCCACGCGCCTGATCCGCATGCCGGTCGGCCGCGCCTGGGAGGCGCTGCGCGAGGACGAGATCGCCTGCCGTTCGCTGGGCCTGAACCCGACCCGCATCAAGCTGTCGGCCTTCACGCTGGGCGCGACCTTCGCCGGTTTCGGCGGCGCCTTCTTCGCGGCGCGCCAGGGCATGGTCAACCCGGAATCCTTCACCTTCATCGAGTCGGCGCTGATCCTGGCCATCGTGGTGCTGGGCGGCATGGGCTCGCAGGTCGGGGTGATCCTGGCGGCGGTCCTGCTGACGGTGCTGCCCGAGCTGGCGCGCGAGTTCGCCGAGTACCGGATGCTGATGTTCGGTCTGGTGATGGTATTGATGATGATGTGGCGTCCGCAGGGGTTGTTGCCCATGAAGCGTCCCCACGTGGAGCTGGCTAAATGAGCGAGGCATTGCTGAAAGTATCCGGACTGACCATGCGCTTCGGCGGCCTGCTGGCCGTCGATAGCGTGGCGTTCGAAGTCAAATCCGACGAGGTGTTCGCCATCATCGGCCCGAACGGGGCCGGCAAGACCACCGTGTTCAACTGCGTGGGCGGTTTCTACGCGCCGACGGCGGGCGATATCCTGATGGACGGCAAGTCCATCACCGGCCTGCCCAGCCACAAGGTGGCGCGCCACGGGCTGGTGCGCACGTTCCAGAACGTGCGGCTGTTCAAGCAGCTGACGGTGCTGGAGAACCTGCTGGTGGCCCAGCACACGCAGGTCGAATCGCGCCTGCTGCCTGGCCTGCTCAAGCTCAAGTCCTACCGCCAGTCGGAGGCCGACGCGCTGTCGCGCGCGGCGCAGTGGCTGGATTTCATGGGGCTGCGCGAGTATGCCAACCGCGAGGCCGGCAACCTGGCCTATGGCCACCAGCGCCGCCTGGAGATCGCGCGCTGCATGATCACCAAGCCGCGCCTGTTGATGCTGGACGAGCCGGCCGCCGGCCTGAACCCGCAGGAAAAGCGCGATCTGCAGTCGCTGATCGACCAGTTGCGCCGCGAGTTCGGCGTGGCGGTGCTGCTGATCGAGCACGACATGAGCCTGATCATGGGCATTTCCGACCGCATCCTGGTCATGGAGCACGGCAAGCCCATCACTACCGGCACCCCCGAGCAGGTGCGCAACGACGAGCGCGTCATCAAGGCGTACCTGGGGGAGGAATAAATGCTGAAGCTGGAAAACATTCACACGTTCTACGGCGCCATCCAGGCGCTCAATGGCGTGTCGGTGGACGTCAACAAGGGCGAAATCGTGACCCTGATCGGCGCCAACGGCGCCGGCAAGACCACGCTGCTGATGACGGTCTGCGGCAATCCGCGCGCCAAGGAAGGCAAGATCACCTTCGAGGGCGAGGACATCACCAACAAGGACACGCACCACATCATGCGCAATGGCATCGCCATTTCGCCGGAAGGGCGGCGCGTGTTCAAGGACCTGACGGTGGCCGAGAACCTGATGATGGGCGGCTTTTTCTCCAAGCGCGAGGAGATCCAGGCGGGCATCGACCACGTCTATGGCTTGTTCCCGCGCCTGAAGGAACGGGCCAGCCAGCGCGCCGGCCTGATGTCGGGCGGCGAGCAGCAGATGCTGGCGATCGGGCGGGCGTTGATGACGCGGCCGCGCCTGCTGCTGCTGGACGAGCCGACGCTGGGGCTGGCGCCGCTGGTGATCGCGCAGATCTTCGACATCATCCGCGAGATCCGCGAGCAGGGCGTGACGGTGTTCCTGGTCGAGCAGAATGCCAACAAGGCGCTGCAGGTGGCGGATCGCGGGTACGTGCTGGAGAACGGGCGGGTGGTGCTCCAGGATACGGGGGCGAATCTGCTGGTCAATGATCAGGTGCGGAAGGCTTATCTGGGCGGGTGATTCGCTTGAAGGTTTTATTCCCCGCGAAGGGAAATTTGGGCGCTACTGAAAGGGGCGCCCTTTTTTTTCGTTGGGAGTGGCGTGTCTTCGTAGGTCGCCCGAGGCGGGCGGCGCCCTGGCGAGGCGCGCCAACGATTGCGGTCCGGAGCGTTCGCTCCGGACTGCCCCGTCGTCATCTTCGTCCGCCTTCGGCTCCCTTCAGATTCCCTCGGGCGCATCGACGGCGCGCCTCGCCAGGGCACCACCCGCCTCGGGCTGCGGATTGCGAGGCTTGTCGCGCTGCTGGAGCGTGGGGTAAGGGGCGGGTTTTGCGGGGCCCGCAAAGATCGGCCGCGCGGGCGGCCGATCTTTGCATACGCGGTGGGGCTGCGTCGGGAGGATGACGCTGTGCGCTGGGGGAGGGGGTGACCCGCTGGGGAGGGAGAGAGGGGAACGAACTGCGCCAGGCATGAAACCCGGGCGGTGGCGATTTCGCAAGATTGGAAGCCTCTAATCCCTGGCATTGGGAACAGGGGCATCGAGTCTTCAAATGGCAAAACTAGACCACCCCGGAGCGCGTCGCGTATTACTTGTCCGCGGGGCCTAGCGCTTCTGCCCAGTTCTTTTTCATGGCGGCGATGCGGGCCTCGTAGGCGGATTTCAGGCAGGCGGCGTCGGGGCAATGGTCGCGCACGGTGGTGCGCCATTGCGTCTGCTCCTTTGCCACGGGATCGCGCCATTCACCGGTTTCGCCGTCACGGCCTGCGGTTTCGGACTGGATCTTGTCGTAGAGATCCTTCACCTGATCGTCCAGCCTGGACAGCGATGGGTCGGCGCAGATCAGATGTTCGACATGGGTTTTCGCGGCCTTGCAGTCGAAGCCGGCGGCGTGGGCGGCTTTGACTGGCAGGAACGGGGCGCTGGCGAGGACGGCGCAGATTGCCGCGTGCAGGATCGCATGTTTGCCTTGAGCGCTTTGCCGGCGCCGGCCTTTCATGATGCCGGTCGGCATTGCCGCGAGAACGGGGTTGCGCACGTCCTTCACTCCTGGATAGTCCGGGGCCACCGACAGGGTGGCCCACGGATCGATTCTCCCGGTTGTCGCGCGGTCGCGCAACTCGCGGGCCTTGCCTATGCCGCGATGCGTTGCTCGGGCTGGTCGGCCAGGTAGTGGGCGATGGCGGCGCGGGCCAGGGCGTCGATGGAGTCGGTCAGGGTGATGCCGAGGCTGGGACGTAGGGCGTGGGGCACGGCCAGGGGCAGTTCGGTGCAGCCCAGGACGACGGCGTCGGCGCCGCGGGCCTTGAGGCGGGCGATGCAGTCGGCGGCGGGGGCGAAGGCGGCTTCGAGCTGGTTGCCCTTGACGGCGCGGATCGAGGCCATGCAGTAGCGTTCGACTTCATCGTCGTCGGGGACGATGCATTCGTAGCCCTGGGCTTCGAGGTGGCGCTGGTAGAGGCCGAGCTTGAGCGTGGCGGCGGTGCCCATCAGGCCGATGCGGCCTTGCTGCAGGCCCAGGCGGCGCAGGTCGTCGATGACGGCCTGGATGATGTGCAGCACCGGCAGGCGGGTGGCGGCGGCGATGTCGTCGTACCAGAGGTGCGCGGTGTTGCAGGGGATGGCGATGAGCTGGGCGCCGGCGCGTTCCAGGAAGCGCACGCCTTCGACCATGTAGGGCAGGGGATTCTCGCCGCCGGCCATGTAGGCGCTGGAACGATCGGGGATGCGCGGATCGTTGCGAAGCAGGGTGGGGATGTGCTGCTGGTCCGCGTCGGCGGGCGTGAGCGCCGCGAGGCGGAGCGCGAAGGCGGCGCCGGCCATGGGGCCCATGCCGCCCAAAACACCCAGGTAACAGCCCTGGGAATAGCTATTCACTTTGTTGACTCCAAGGTATTGCATCACCGGGTGCCAGTACCTGGCCCGGGCGTTCGGCGCCGGTCCGTTCCCCATCCCACACCTGCCTGCCATTGACCCACACGGTGTGGATGCCCTGGCTGACCTGAATGGGAGCTGAAAAAGTGGCCGTGTCTGTGACGTTGGCGGGATCGAACAGCACCAGATCAGCATGATACCCCTCGCGCAGCAGGCCGCGCTCGGTCAGGCCGTATTGGGTCGCCGCCAGGCCGGTCATCTTGTGGATGGCGGTTTCGAGCGACAGCAGCCGTTGTTCGCGCACCAGGGTGCGCAGCACGTTGGTGAAGGTGCCCCATTGGCGCGGGTGCGGGTGCGGGTCGAACGGCAGGCCGTCCGAGCCGACCATGGTCAACGGATGGCTGAAGATGCGGTTGACGTCGGCCGGGTCCATCAGGAAGTAGATGGCGCCGGCCGGCGCCAGGCGGGCGATGGCGGCTTCGTCGTCCAGGCCCAGTTCGGCCATGACTTCGCTGAAGTCGCGGCCGGTGGCCTCGGGGTAGCCCTTGGACCAGGTGATCAGGGTGCGGCTGGCCAGGCGGGCGCGGTCCAGCCGCAGCATGGTCGAGGTGGCCGGATACGGATGGCAGTCGAGGCAGACGCGCTGCGTGGCGGCGGCGCGGCTGATCATGTCGAGCGTTTCGCGGCTGCGGCCGTGGTTGCGTTCGCCGGCCAGCTTGTGGTGCGAGAACACCACGCGGCAGTCCAGTTCGCGGCCGATCAGCAGCGCCTCTTCCATGGCCGGCACGATGTGGTCGGCCTCGTCGCGCAGGTGGGTGGCGTAGATCGCGCCGGCGCGGCCGCGCAGCGGCTGGCAGACGTCGATGATCTCGTCGGTGGGCGCGGCGCTGGCGGGCGGGTAGAAGGTGCCGGTGGAGACGCCGAAGGCGCCGGCCGCCAGCGCTTCGTCGAGCAGGACGCGCATGGCCTGGCGTTCGGCGTCGGTGGCGGCGCGGCCGGTGTCTTCCATGACGGCCACGCGCAGCGTGGTGTGGCCGACCAGCGGGATGACGTTGACCGCGGCGGGCGTGTCGGCCAGGGCCTGGAGCCAGGCGCGGAAAGTGCCGAAGCGGAACAGATCCGGCGGGCCGAGCAGGTCCAGCGGCTGCGGGATCTCCTGGCGCGACAGCGGCGCCAGGCTGATGCCGCAGTTGCCGGTGACCACCGTGGTGATGCCTTGCGACACCTTGGGCAGCATGTCTGGATGCGCCAGCAGGTAGCCGTCGTCGTGGGTGTGCGAGTCGATGAAGCCGGGCGCCAGCGCCAGGCCGCGGGCATCGATCACCGGCACGTCCGGCGCGTGGGCGAAATCGCCCAGCGCCACGATGCGCCCATCGCGCACCGCCAGGTCGCCCTGGCGCGACGGCCCGCCGCTGCCGTCGATGAGCGTGGCGCCGGCCACGATGAAGTCGGCTTGCCGAGCGGGGGTCATCCGGGTGCTGCGGTCCGTCATGGCGGGGCTCAGTCCAGTTTCTCGATGCCGGCGGTGTCGATGATCTGCTTCCATTTGGCGGTTTCGCGATCGATCAACTGCTTGAATTCATCCGGCGTGCCGCTGGCGGGCACGGCGCCCAGCGTTTCCAGGCCGGTGCGCACTTCGGGCGCCCGCAGCGCCTTCTGGATGTCGGCATTGAGCTTGGCCACGACCTCGGCCGGGGTGCCCTTGGGCGCGACCACGCCGCCCCAGGCCACGGTTTCGTAACCCTTCAGGCCGGCTTCGTCCAGCGTCGGCACGTCGGGCATCAGCGCCAGGCGCTTGAGGCTGCTGACGCCGATGGCGCGCACCTTGCCGCTCTTGACCAGCGGGGTGGCCTCGGAGGTGTTGACGAACAGGTAGTCCAGGCGGCCGCCCAGCAGATCCTGGATGGCGGCCGGGCCGCCGTTGTACGGGATGAACATGACGTCGACCTTGGCCATGCTCTTGAACAGCTCGCCGCCCATGTGGCCAGTGGTGCCGACGCCCGAGGCGCCATACGACAGGCGGCCGGGCTCCTTGCGGGCGCGGTCGATCAGGTCCTGCACGCTCTTGATGGGCGAATCCGCCGGCACGATCAACGCGTTGTACAGGTCGAACATGTGCGCCACGGGCGTCAGGTCCTGGTCGACGTCATAGGGCAGGCGCTTGAACAGCGAGCGGTTGACGGCCAGCGTGTTGATGTTGCCGTAGCCCACGGTGTAGCCGTCGGGCGCGGCGCGCTTGACCAGCGCGATGCCGATGTTGCCGGCGGCGCCGGGGCGGTTCTCCACCACCAGGGTGGCGCCAGTGTCCTTGGCCAGTTGCGTGGTGATCAGGCGCGACAGCACGTCGGGCGAGCCGCCGGCGGCCGAGGGGACGATGAAGGTGATCGGTTTGTCGGGATAGGCCCCGGCGGCCTGCGCGCCCGCGCTGAAGGTGGCGGCCAGCGCCAGGGCGGCGAGGCTGCGGAAAAAGGTGCGTTGCATGCTGGATTCCCCTTGTTTTGTTGTGTGGAGGCGGGCAGATTAGCACCGGGATTGCGGCACTGCGTCATCGAAAAATGTCGAAAACCTATAATCCGCCGTTATTGATCAAGGGGAACCAACATGGATGAGCAGGCCTACGCCGACGAGGTCGGGCCCAGCGCCGGCCGGCCGCTGAACCTGCGCCAGATCGAGGTGTTCCGCGCCATCATGATGGCCGGCTCGATCAGCGGCGCCGGCCGCATGCTGCATGTGTCGCAACCGGCGGTGAGCCGGGTGCTGGCGCTGACGGAGACGCGCCTGGGCTACCGCCTGTTCGAGCGGGTCAGGAGCCGGCTCTCGCCCACCGCCGAGGCGCGGCGCCTGTACGCCGAGGTCGAGCAGGTCTATGGCGGCATCCAGCGCGTCAACGATCTCGCGGCCAGCCTCGGGCAATCGGGCGCGGGCATGCTCAGGATCGTGGCCAGCGCCAGCTATGGCCAGCGGCTGGTGCCGATGGCGCTGCGGCGCTTTCGCGATCGCAACGGCGCGGCGCGGGTCGACTACCGCAGCGTCACGTTCGACGAACTGGCGGCCTATTTCCTGTCGGGGCAGGCCGATATCGGCATCTCGATGCGGCCGCCCGACCATCCCAACCTGACGTCGGTCCGGCTGGCGACGGTGCCGGTGGTGTGCGTGCTGCCCAAGGGCCATCCGCTGGCCGCGCACGAGGTGGTGCATCCGGAGGATTTCGCTTCGGCGGCGTGGATCGGCTATCCGCACGACACGCCGCTGGGCCGCGCGCTGCAATCGTTCTTCGGCGGCGCGCCGGCCTGCGCGGCGGCGGTGGAGGTGCATTCGCCGGTGACGGCCTGTTCCTTCGTGCAGCAGGGCCTGGGGCCGGCGCTGGTGGACGCGTGGTGCGTGTCGCCCGACCAGACCGACAGCATGGTGCTGCGGCCGATCGCGCCGGGCGCCAGCGTCGAAATCTGGGCCACGCATTCGAACCTGAGCGCGCCGCCGCTGCTGGCGCGGCGCTTCCTGGCGGCGGTCAGGAAGACCCTGGAAAGCGCGGCGCCGGCGCTGGCCGGCGGCTGAAGGCAATCAGGCCGGCGCGCAAGAGAAAACGCCCCGGCGCGCAAGGGCGGCGGGGCGTTCGGGGCGGCCGGTCATGCCGGCCTGGCGGGCTTACTCCAGGCCTTCGGCCTTGAGCGCGGCCTTGACGCCGGCGTTGTCCTGCATGCGCTTGAAGAACGCGGCCAGGTGGTCCTGACCCGACAGGTCGACCTGCTTGGCATGGGCCCAGCGCAGCACCACGTACAGGTAGGCGTCGGCGACCGACGGCGCTTCGCCGCCCAGGTAGGGCTGGTTGATCAGCTGGGCGTCCAGCAGCGCGAACAGGCGCGTCAGCAGCTTGGAGGCGGAGGCGGCCAGTTCCTGCTGCGGCGCTTCCTCGGCGAGCAAGCGACCCGCGCCGAAGATCATCGAGAAGGTTTTGTGGATGTCGGAGTTGATGAAGCCGAGCCAGCGGCGCACGTCGGCGCGCGAGCGGGCCGAGCCGTCGCCCAGCAGCTTGGCCTGCGGCGCCTGTTCGGCCAGGTATTCGAGGATCGCGACGTTCTGGGTCAGCGTGAAACCGTCGTCGTCCAGGGCGGGCACGGCGCCCAGCGGATTGACCTTGAGGAACGCGGGGCCCTTGAGTTCATCGCGGCTGAGTTTGTGCGCGTCGTAGGGCTTGCCGATCCATTCCAGCACGATGTGGGAAGCGAGCGAGCACGCGCCGGGCATGTAGTACAGTTTCATGTAAGGGAGTCTCCTGAGAGAAATGGACGGGAGGCCACCCGTCGCTGGCTCCTATGGTACGCCACCCGCGCGGCGCCGCCGAGCGCCGCCGCGCCCACCCAGCCGCCGGAGATGTCCATGCCGTCACGCCCGTCCGCGATCCGTCGCGCCTCGTCCCTGATCGCCTTCGCCGGCGCTGCCTTGTGCGCGGCCGCGGCCTGGGCCACGCCGCAGAAAAGCCCCGAGCAGCCGCCCGCCGCGCGCGCGCAGGTGACGGTGGTGGTGGGCGGCCTGGATCATCCGTGGTCAATGGCCTTCCTGCCCGAAGGGGGCGTGCTGATCACCGAGCGGCCGGGCAACCTGCGCCTGCTGCGCACGCCGGGGGGCCTGTCCAAGCCGCTGGCCGGCGTGCCCAAGGTGGCCGCGCAAGGGCAGGGCGGCCTGCTCGACGTGGCGCTGTCGCCGGGTTTCGCGCAGGACCGCTACGTCTATCTTTCGTATGCCGAATCCGACGGTTCGCGCAGCGGCACCGCGGTCGGCCGCGGCCGCCTCTCGGCCGATGCCAGCGCGCTGGAGGATTTCCAGGTGCTGTTCCGCCAGACGCCCAAGCTGTCGCAGGGACTGCACTTCGGTTCGCGCCTGGTCTTCGACGGCAAGGGCTACCTGTTCATCTCGCTGGGCGAGAACAACCAGCGCCCCACCGCGCAGGACCTGGACAAGCTGCAGGGCAAGGTGGTGCGGCTGAAGGTCGACGGCTCGGTGCCGCCCGACAATCCCTTCGTCGGCAAGGCCGGCGCGCGTCCCGAGATCTGGTCCTACGGGCATCGCAACCCGCAGGGCATGGCGCGCAATCCCTGGACTGGCGCGTTGTGGGAGAACGAACACGGCCCGCGCGGCGGCGACGAGATCAATCTGGTGCAGCCCGGCAGGAACTATGGCTGGCCGCTGGCGACGTATGGCATCAATTACTCCGGCCAGCCGATACCCGAGGCCAAGGGCGAGACGCTGCCCGGCATGGAGCCGCCGCTGTACTGGTGGGCCAAGTCGCCCGCCATCAGCGGCATGGCGTTCTATGACGCCGACCGCTTCCCGGTCTGGCGCCACTCGCTCTTCATCGGCGCGCTGGCCGACCAGGACCTGATCCGCCTGACGCTGGATGGCGACAAGGTGGTGGCCGAGGAACGCCTGCTGGGCGAGCGCAAGGCCCGCATCCGCGACGTGCGGCAGGGGCTCGACGGCTATGTCTATGTGTTGACCGACGCTTCGCCGGGCGAGTTGCTGCGGCTGGCGCCGGCGCAAACGGGAGGGTGAAAATCATGAAGACGTATGAACTGATCGGCTCGCAGGGCTGCGGCTCGGCCGTGGTCGAAATGGCGCTGGCGCTGGCCAACGTGCCGCATACGCTGACCGACGTGCCTTACCTGAAGCCCGGTCCCGAACGCGACCGGCTGCTGCACCTGAATCCGCTGGGGCAGGTGCCGACGCTGATCACGCCGGACGGCGAGGTGATGACGGAAAGCGCGGCCATGGTGCTGCACCTGCACGACGTCGCGCCGCAGGCGGGCCTGGCGCCGGAGCCTGCGCGGCCTGAGCGGGCGCGCTTCCTGAACCTGCTGGTGCGCCTGGTGGCGGCGATCTATCCCACTTTCACGTATGGCGACGACCCGCCGCAATGGACCTCCCCAGGCGCCCCGGCCGAGCTGCTGCGCGAGCGGATACATACGCGGCGCGCCGAGCTGTGGCTGGAGCTGGAACGCCAGGCCGGTGCGCCGCACATGCTGGGCCGCCGTTTTTCCGCGCTGGACCTGTACGTGACGGTGATGACGCACTGGCGGCCGGGCCAGGCCTGGTTCGAGGCCAACTGTCCGGCGCTGACGGCAGTGGCGCGCCAGGCCGCCCAGGAACCGAACGTGGCGCGCGTGCTCAAGCGCAATTTCCCGCCGCTGACGGAGTAGGCATCGCGCCGCGCCTGGCGACGGGCGCGGCGCGATCGCTGACCCGGTTTGTGGCTGACCGCGCCACGGCGCACTAGGCTGTGGCGCGCCGTTTCTGCGACCCGCGCGCCTCGCGCAGCGCGATGTAGACGCCGCTGCCGGCGATGAACAGCGCGCCCAGGTAGGCGTAGGCATCGGGCGCCTCGCGCCAGAAGATCCAGCCCAGCAGCGTGGCCCAGATCAGGCCGGTGTAGTCGAACGGCGCCACCACGGAGGCCGGCGCGATGCGAAAGCCCTGCGTGATCAGCGCCAGCCCCAGCGTGCTGAACAGCGCCACCGCCGCGAAATAGGGCAGGTCGGCCAGAGCCGGCGCGTGCCAGACCCAGGGCAGCGCCAGCGCGCTGCAAACCAGTTGGCCCGCGACGATGTAGAAGGTGGTGGTGAGCATGCCTTCGCCGCGGCCGATGCCGCGCGCCGTGATCATCATCACGGCGTACAGGAAGGCGGTGGTCAACGGCAGCAGGCTCGCGGCCTGGAACGCGTCGGTGCCGGGCCGCACGATGATCAGCACGCCCGCGAACCCGGCCAGCACCGCCAGCCACCGGCGGCCATCGACGCGCTCTTTCAGGATCAGCACCGACAGCGCCGTCACGAACAACGGCGCGGCGAAGGCGATGGCGGTGGCCTCCGCCAGCGGCAGCGCGCGCAACCCCAGGTAGAAACAACAGGCCGAGACCACATTGATGGCGCCGCGCGTCAGGTGCAGGCCGGGATGGGCGGTGCGCAGCACCCGGCGCCCGCCCAGCCAGATGGCCAGCGCGGTGACGAACGGCAGCGCGATCAGCGCGCGCAGGAACAGGATCTGCAGCGGGTTGTAGGTGGTGCCGAGCCACTTGGCGTTGGCGTCGCTGAGCGTCAGGAAGAAGATGCCGCCGGCGACACAGGCGATGCCTGCGAAGGCGGAATGGTCACGCGCGGCGGGAAAAACGGTAGAGGAGGACATCGGGGTTCAGCGGGAAAGGCGGCCGAGGCCGCCAGGGAAGGTAATGCGGGGTTGCCGGGCGGCGGCCCGGCGAGGGCTCAGCCCTGGGCGCGGTAGGCGGCCAGCGCCACCATCGCCCAGGCGGCCAGGAAGGCCGCGCCGCCCACGGGCGTGATCGCGCCAAGCCAATGGGTGCCGGTCAGGGTCAGGACGTACAGGCTACCTGAAAATAGGACGATGCCGATGAACATCACCAACCCGGCGGCCGACAGCAGCGGCGAACCGTAGCGCGCGCCGAGCAGCGCGATGACGAACAGGCCCAGGCCATGGACCAGATGGTACATGACGCCGGTCTGCCAGACCGACAGCAGCTCGGGCGTCACCAGGCGCTTGAGGCCGTGGGCGCCGAAAGCACCGGCGCCGACCGCGATCAGCAGGTTGATGGCCGCGAGAATGGTGAGCTGGCGGTCGGTCATGCGAGGTCCTTTGTACGGGCGGGGGAAGGGGAGACTGGCGTCTATGATAGGCCCAATCGAAATCCCCCGCCGGCCGACACGGCTCACTCCACCGTCAGCACCGCGCGGCCCAGCACCTTGCCGGCGCGCAGCGAGGCCAGCACGCTGTCGGCCTCGGCCAGCGGATGGCGGTGCACCGGCATCGGCGGCACCTTGCCGGCGCGCACCAGGTCCATCAGCTCGCGCAGCTCGGCCAGGTTGCCGACGTAGCTGCCGATGATGGACATGGCCTTCATCGGGATCAGCGCGATCGGCCACGACGAAGCGCCGCCGAACAGCCCGACGATGATGAGCTTGCCGCCCTTGGTCAGGAAGTCGAAGGCCAGGGCGGTGGTGGACGGCGCGCCCACCAGGTCGATGGCGGCCTGCAGCGGCTTGCCGCCCGCGGCCTTGATGACCTGCTGGGCGGCGTCGGGCGCGGCGCCGTCGATGGCGGCCAGGGCGCCGGCCTCCAGCGCGGCCTGGCGCTTGGCCGGGTCGATGTCGACCACGATGCCGCCCTTGCCGCCCAACGCCTTGATCAGCGTAAGACTCATCAGGCCCAGTCCGCCGGCCCCGAAGATGACCACCGGATGCTCGCGGTAGACGGCTTCGCCGATCTTGCGCAGCGCCGAATAGGTGGTCAGGCCCGAGCAGGCGTAGGGCGCGATGCGGGCCGGGTCCAGGTCGCCGATGTCGATCAGGTAGCGCGGGTGCGGCACCAGGATGTGGTCGGCGTAGCCGCCAGCCCGATGCACGCCCAGGCAGGCGGGCGCGGTGCAGTGGTTTTCCTGGCCCGACAGGCAGGTCGGGCAGGCGCCGCAACCGATCCACGGATAGACCAGGTAGTTGCGGCCGGACTGCACCCCTTGCGCATCGGGGCCGGCCGCGACCACGCTGCCGACCGTCTCGTGGCCCATCGTCAGGGGCAACGACACGCCGCGCTCCTTGAGCGACAGGGTGCGGCCCTGGCCCAGGTCGTAGCCGCCTTCCCACAAGTGAATGTCGCTGTGGCAGACGCCCGCCGCGCGTACCTTCAGCAGCACCTGCGACCCTTGCGGCGTGGGGGTGGCCTGCTCCATTTCCTGCAGCGGTTCGCGGAAATTGACGACGCAATAGCACTTCATGGGATGTCTCCTCCGGGATGGACTTATTTCTTGATCAGGGGGCATTCGCTGTCGGCCAGCGAGACGAACACCTTCTCGCCAGGCACCGTGGACAGGATGCGGTAGAAGTCGCCGGGGTACTTGGATTCGGCGGGCTTTTTCACTTCCACCAGATACAGGTCCATGATGACTCGCCCGTCTTCGGGGCGTATGCGGGCATTCTTGATCAGTTTGGTGGTGATGGGCAACTCGCGCATCTTCTGGTTGACAGCCGCACCCTCGAAGGTGCCGGCGGCCTGCGCGGCCTGCAGGTAATGCGTGGTGGCGACGTAGCTCAGGGCCTGCACGATCGACGGCGGCCGCGTCACGCCCATTTTCTGCTGCCAGCGGCGGGTCCAGGCGCGCGTATCGTCGTCGGCATCCCAGTAGAAGCCGGTGGGAAAGGTCAGCCCCTGCGCCACCGGCAGGCCCATGGCCTGCACGTCGTTGATGAAGGTCAGGAAGGTGAGAAGGCGCTGCTTGCCGCCGGTCAGCCCGAATTCCTGGGCCTGCTTGATCAGGTTGACCAGGTCGCCGCCGGCGCTGGCCAGGCCCACCACGTCGGCCTTGGAAGCCTGCGCCTGCACCAGGAACGAGGCGAAGTCCATCGCGCCCAGCGGGTGTCGCGTGCTCCCAAGCACCTTGCCGCCGGCGGCCTGCACGAAGCGGCTGGCGTTGGCCTCCAGCGACTTGCCGAAAACGTAATCGGTAGTGATGAAGTACCAGGACTGGCCGCCGCTTTCGACCACGCTCTTGACCACCGCATTGGCCAGCGCGTAGGTGTCGGGCGCCCATTGGGTGCTGAGCGGGCTGCATTGCTTGCCGCTGAAATCGCCGGCGAAGCCGCCGCTGATGAGGGCGGTGCCGCCTTTCTCGCGCGCCACGCCCTGCGCCGCCAGGCCGGCGGAACTGGCGCCGCCATCGACCACCGCCACCAGCTGCTGCGTATCGAACCAGCGCCGCACCAGGGCCGAGGCCACGTCGGCCTTGTTCTGGTTGTCGGCGCCGACCACTTCGACCGTCTTGCCGGCGACCTTGCCGCCGAAATCCTCCACCGCCATGCGCACGGCCATTTCCGATCCCAGGCCGCCCAGGTCGGAATAGATGCCGGATCGGTCATTGGATACGCCCAGCCTCACGACATCCTGGGCCAGCGCGGAAGCGGTCGGCGCGCTCACGGCGGCCAGCGTGGCGGCCGCGGCCGCCAACAGGGGTTTGATACGCATCGGTTTGTCTCCACGGCCCGTCGGGCGAGCCGAATATCGAGTTTTGGGTATGACGCGAATGCTGGGGCCGGGCGCCGGTTCTCCATCCGGCTGAAAATTTATTCTTATTGGTGAATAAAAATTCCTGTGCAAGAATTTATGTTCACAGATACGAAAAGTCAACGTCCATTGACGAGGTCCCCACGATGGAAGTGAAACTGGTCGTCCGCACCCTGGAATTGATCGAGCTGTACGCGCAGGCGCGCCGTCCGCTGTCTCTCACCGAGCTGGCGCAGGGCCTGGGCGCGCCCATGTCGAGCTGCCTGGCGCTGGTGCGCACGCTGGTGGGACGCGGCTATCTGTACGAGGTGCGACGGCGCGGCGGGTACTACCCCACGCCGCGCCTGCAGGCGCTGTGCGGCCTGATCCAGGCGGGCGATCCGTGGCTGGAGCGGGTGCGGCCGTTACTGGCGGCGCTGCGCGACGATACCGGCGAAACGGTGATGCTGGGCAAGATCCAGGACGGCGGCGTGCTGTTCCTGGAGGTGGCGCAATCCGCGCAGCCGGTGCATTACGCCACCCGGCCGGGCGAGCGCCGGCCGCTGCATACCAGCGCGGTGGCCAAGGCGATCCTGGCGCGCCTGGCGCCCGGCGAGCGCGACGCGGTGCTGGCGGCGGCCGACTTTCGCCGCTACACCGACCATACGCGCACCACGCGCGCGGCGCTGCTGGCCGACGTGGCCGAAGCCGAGGCGCGCGGCTGGGCCGAGAACGCGGGCGAAAGCGTGGCCGACCTGACCGGCCTGGCGGTGGCGCTGGACCGCGCGGGGGAATGGTATGCGCTATGCCTGGCCGGGCCGACGCCGCGGGTGCGGGCGCGGCGCGACGAGCATGTCCGATGCCTGGCGGCGGCGGCCAGCGCGATCCGCCGCGAGGGCGAAGCCTGACGCGTCAGGCGCCGCGCCGCACCAGTGTCGACTTGCCGAACAGGCTCTCGATCAGGTCCACCGCCAGGTCGGCGGTCTTGTTGCGCACGTCGAAAGCGGGGTTCAGTTCCACCACGTCCAGCGAGCGCATCAGGCCGGTGTCGGCGATCATCTCCATGCACAGCTGCGCTTCGCGGTAGGTCGGCCCGCCCATTACCGTGGTGCCGACGCCGGGGGCGATCTCGGGATCGAGGAAATCGACATCGAAGCTGACGTGCAGGTGAGTGTCCTCGTCCAGCCCGGCCAGCGCCGCTTCCATCGTGGCGCGCATGCCCATTTCGTCGAGGTAGCGCATGTCGAAGACTTCCAGGCCGGCCTGGTGCACCAGGCGCTTCTCGCCCTCGTCGACGCTGCGGATGCCGATCTGGCGCACCCAGGACGGATCGATGTCGGGCGTCTGGCCCGACATGCCGGTGATCTGCGCCGGGCCGTGGCCGCACAGGCAGGCCACCGGCATGCCGTGGATATTGCCGGTGGGCGTCAGGGTGTTGGTGTTGAAGTCGGTGTGCGCGTCCAGCCACAGCACGCGCAGTTTCTTGCCGACGGCGCGGCAATGGCGGGCCACCGCGCTGATCGAGCCGATGCCCAGGCAATGGTCGCCGCCCAGCAGGATGGGCAGCGTGCCTTGGGCGAGGGCCTCGTACATGGCGTCGTGCACGGCCTGGTTCCAGGCGGCCACTTCGTCCAGGTGCCGGTAACCGTCGACCGGGGGCTGCCACGGATTGGCCGGGCCGTAGAGATTGCCACGGTCGGTGACGGTGAAGCCCTGGGCTTCGATGACCGGGCCGATGCCAGCCACGCGCAGGGCCTCGGGGCCCATCGACGCGCCGCGCGCGCCCGCGCCGATGTCGGTGGGGGCGCCGATCAGGGTGACATGGGTGGGCAGGGTAACGGTGTTTTGCAAGGCGGGCTCCGTGATGCAGGGTTTCAGTGCCGGGGGCCAGTGTAGCGCCGTGGCGCCGCGCGATTGCCACGGCGGGCGCGCGGCCTTTGGCCATGGCGGCAGCCTGCTGCGGCACAATACGCGATGTCGACCGTTTTCCGAGTGGATGATTCCATGTCCTTGCTTTCCGTGTTTCCGTCCCTGGCGCGCACCTTGGCCGTCGCCGTCCTCGGCCTGGCCAGCGCCACCGCGGCGCTGGCTGCCGACAAGCCGCTGCGCATCGGCCTGATTCCGACCGTGGCCAACGCCGCCACCGAAATCGCGGTCGCCGAGGCGCGCAAGGCCGGCCTGGAGGTGCAACTGGTCGAATTCAACGACTGGGTGCTGCCCAACATCGCCGTGGCCGATGGCTCGGTTGACGCCAATTTCTTCCAGCACGAACCGTTCCTGCAACTGTTCAATGCCCGCCGCGGCGCCAACCTGACGCCCATCGCCTACGGCTATTCCACCACCATCGGCCTGTTCTCCAAGAAGCTCAAGAAGGGCCAGCCGCTGCCCGAAGGGGCCACCGTGGCGGTGCCCAACGATCCGGTCAATACCGGCCGCGCCTTGCTGCTGCTGGAATCCATCGGCCTGATCAAGCTCAAGCCCGGCGTGGCGCACCAGGCCACGCTCGAGGACGTGACCGACAATCCCAAGCGCCTGAAATTCGTGCAGATCGAAGGCTCGCAGTCGGCGCGGGTGTTCGACGACGTGACGGCCTCGGTCACCTACACCACCTTCGCCAAGCAGGCCGGCCTGGACGAAAAGGACGGCCTGGCATTCGACAACACCGATCCGGCCAACGTGCGCCGCTACGCCATTCGCTGGGTCACCCGGCCCGATCATGCGCAGGACCCGCGGCTGCTGAAGTTCATCTCCATCTATCAGCAGTCGCCCGAGGTCAAGGCCAAGCTGCGCAGCCTGTACGGCGACCTGATCACGTTCCCCTGGTAGCGACCCTGCCCGCGCGTAGGCGGGCGCGACTTGACGCTTCTTGGCAATTGCCGGGCGGGCTTGAACGTATACTGGCCGCGCCTTTCACGCCCCGGCCCGCAGCGGCGGCCCGGGCCGCGCCGCCTTTTCGCCTGCGACCCCATGCGACTCGTCTCTTCGAATGACGCTTTGATTGCCTCGCAGCAGCGAGGCGCCAGCCACGAACCCGCCGGCGTGCCGGATCCGCGCGATGCCGAGCTCGCGCACCTGCGCCAAATGGTCGCGCAGTATCAGGCGTTGTTCCAGAATGCGCCCGTGCTGATCAACGCCTTTGACGAACAAGGCAAGTGCCTGCTCTGGAACGAGGCCTGCGAGCGCCGCTTCGGCTGGACCCGCGACGAGATCAATCGCCACGCGGAGCCGCTGGCCCTGTTCTATCCCGACCCCGAGGTCCGCGCCCGCGTCATCGACAGCGTGGGCCGCGCGCCGCACCCGTCGTTCCGCGAATGGCAGCCGCTCGCGCGCGACGGCGAGCGCCTTTCCGTCATGTGGTCCAACGTGCGCCTGCCGGACGGCAGTGTGATCAACATCGGCATGGACATGACCGAAAACCGCCGCAACGAGGCCGCCCTCGCTCGCATGGCCAAGGTCGACGGCCTGACCGGCTGCTGGACCCGGGCCGAGATCCTGCAGCGCATGAAAGGCCTGCTGGAATCGGCCAAGCGCGGCGCCTGTCACACGGCGTTGATGCTCGACCTGGACCATTTCAAGCAAGTCAATGACCGCTATGGACATCTGGGCGGCGACGCCGCGTTGCGCCATTTCTGCGACCAGCTGCGCGCGTGCCTGCGCGAGCAAGATGCAGTGGGCCGTCTGGGCGGCGAGGAATTCGTGGTGTTGCTGGCCGACGCCGACAAGGACGTGGCCCTGGCGATCTGCGACCGGTTGCGCGGCGGTCTGCGCCAGCATCCCGCGCAGATCGACGGCCACGCGCTGGTATTGTCGGCCAGTGGCGGCATCACGCGTTTCCTGGAGACCGACGCCAGCATGTCGGATGTGCTGCGGCGCGCCGACCAGGCGCTGTATCAGGCCAAGCGCGCCGGGCGCGATTGCGCGGTGGTGCTGCCGGGCTGAGGCGGCCTCAGGCGGCGGCGCGGCGCTTGCCGGCGCGGCGGCCGTTCAGGCGCCAATGCAGCGTCAGCGCGGCCAGCGCCACGGCGGCGGCCGCGGCCAGGCCCAGGACCTCGAAGCCCGCGTGGGTGTACAGCGTGCCGGCCACCGCGGTGCCGAGGCTGGCGCCCAGATAGGTGGTGCAGGTATTGAGCCCCAGCACCGCGCCGCGCTCGTCGGGGCGGGCCCGCGACAGCAGCAACACCAGCAGGTTCAGGCTCAATTGCGAGGCGGCACCCCACAGCACGGCAATCGCCAGCACCGCCGCCAGCGCATGCGCGGCCGGCAGCAGCGCCAGGTAGACCGCGGTGATTGTCGCCAGCGCCAACGGCAGTGCGCGGCGCGGACCGAGGCGCTCGATCAGGGGCGCGCCGGCCAGGCCGGCCAGCAGGAAGCCGGCGCCGTAGGCGAAGGCGATGAAGCCCACCTGGCCCGCCGTCAGGCCGAGCAGCGTGCGCACATGGTCGGCCAGGAAGGCATAGACGCCGTAGAAGGCGCTCGAAAACGCCAGGCAGCCCAGCAGCAGCACCGGTACGTCGCGGTACGACAGCGGCGCCAGCAGGCGCGACAGTCGCGGCGGCGCGGCATGGGTGTTGCGGCGTTCGGGCAGCGTGCGCAGGCCGGCCAGGGCCACTGAGGCGCACAGCGCCAGCACGCCGTAGGTGGCGCGCCAGCCGATGGCGTCGGAAATCAGCGCCGACAGCGGCACGCCGGCCACCAGCGACACCGACCAGCCCGAGATGACGCGGCCCAGGGACCGGGTTTCCTGGCCGGCGGCCGCCGCCAGCGTGGCCGAGCCATAGGCGGCCGGCAGGATCACGCCGGCGGCGGCGCCGGCCAGGGCCTGGGCCACCGTCAGCACGATCCAGTGCGGCGCGCTGGCCGACAGCAGCAGGGCGGCGATCAGCACCGTCATCGCGGTCAGCAGCGCGCGGCGAATGCCCCAGCGGTCGATGCGGGCCGCCAGCAGAAAGGCGCTGGCCGCGGTGGCGGCGCCATAGGCGGAGATCGCGGTGCTGACGGTCAGGGGCGTGCTGGCGAACGAGCGCGCCACGTCGGACAGGATGGGGCTGAGGGCCAGGCCGTTGGAGCCGACGACGCTGACGGCGAACATCAGGGCCGGGATGGCGGCCGGCAGGGGGGAATTGCGCGATGTGTCTTGCGCGGTGTCGCGGTTCTGCATGGCGGGCATTTTATTGGAATAAAATAAGGGTTAATACCGATATTCCCTTATCCCGTAAAAGTTCGAATGCCGTTAGGCAGAACCTGATTCCGATGCCAGATCTCGACGACCGTGACCGAAAACTATTAACGCTGCTGGCCGAGGACGCCTCGCCGAGCTATGCCGATCTGGGCAAGTTGCTGAACCTGTCGGCGCCCGCCGTGCATGAACGGGTCAAGCGCCTCAAGCGCGATGGCCTGATCAAAGGCATCGCCGCCAAGCTCGATGGCGCCCGCATCGGCCGTCCGCTGCTGGCGTTCGTGCATGTCGATACCAACAACTGGAGCATCACCCAGCAGGTGTTGGGGCTGGCCGAACTGACCGAGGTGGAGGAGATCCACACCATCACGGGCAAGAGCGCGATGCTGCTCAAGGTGCGTGTCCGCGATACCCAGGCGCTGGAGGCATTGCTGGCGCGCATCCACCAGATCGAAGGCATCACCAACACCACCAGCGATATCGCGTTGACCAGCTACCTGGAGCGCGGCCCGTTGCCGGAAGCGGCCTGAACGGCGCCGCCAGCCATGGCGCGTCGGGCGGTCAGCGCGCCGGGCGCAGCCGCAGGCGGGTGATTTCCGACGGCGCGCCCAGCCGCTTGGGCGGGCCCCAATAGCCGGTGCCACGGCTGATGTAGATCCACATGTCGCCCAGCCGGTGCAGGCCGGCAGTGTAGGGTTGCTGGAAGCGCACGAAAAACCCCCAGGGAAAGAACTGGCCGCCGTGCGTATGGCCGGACAGCTGCAGGGTGTAACCCAGCGGCGCGGCGGCGGCCGCGCTGCGCGGCTGGTGCGCCAGCAGGATCCGCGCGACCGCGTCGGGCGGCGCGCCCGCCAGCGCTGCGGCCGGGTTGCTGCGCTGGCGCGGATCGAAGGCGCCGGCGCTGTAGTCGGTGACGCCGGCCACCACCAGCGGCAGGCCGGCCGGATGGACGACCGCGTGCTCGTTCATCAGCACCCGCAGGCCCATGCGGCGGAATTCCGCCACCCAGGGCGCCGCGCCCGAATAGTATTCATGGTTGCCCGTCACCAGGTACACGCCGAAGGGCGCGCGCAGGGTGCCCAGCGGGCTGGCCTGGGCCGCCAGTTGCTCGACGCTGCCATCGACCACGTCGCCGGTGATGGCGATCATGTCCGGCGCCAGTTCGTTGACCGCGTCGACGATGGCCTGCACGTAGCGCCGCTTGATGGTGGGGCCGACATGGATGTCGCTGATCTGCGCGATGGTGAAACCGTCGAGATCGGCCGGCAGGCCGCGCACGGGCACGTCCACCGTGACCACGCGGGCGCGCCGGCGGGCGTTGTGGAAACCCACCAGCGTGGCCGCCAGCGCCAACCCGGCCACCGCCAGCGCGGTGGCGCGCCGCAGCGCGAGCCAGGGCGGCGCCAGGCCCGTGGCCAGGTCGACCAGCCACGCAACCAGCAGCAGCACGTCGCGCAGCACCGTCAGCACGAACAGTGACGAGAACAGGCCCATCGCGATCAGGCCGACCCAGGCGATGCGGTCGCCCCAGGGCGGATGCACGGACGAGCGCGCCAGCATGCCCAGCGGAATCAGGATGCAAGACAGGATCAGTAGCAGGATGGCGCCGGCGCTGCCCGGATCGGAGAGTCCGGCGTCGGGGATCAGGCGGGCGCCGACGTAGACGTGGGCCAGCGCGCCCAGGGTCAGGAAACGCAGGAAGAACGAGGATTGGCGCAGGGACACGGGCGGTGGGGCGGGGGCCGGCGAGAGCGGAGGAACCGCCATTCTATGCCCTGCCGGATCGTATCCGGCCGTCATGGGCGGGGCGGATCGACGCGCGCGATCTCAGGCCGGCGCCAGCAGGTCGGCGTCCAACTGGTCCAGGCGGTTGATGCCCAGCATGGCCATGTTGCGGTCGACCTCGGCCCGCAGCAGGCCGATGGCGTGCGCCACCCCGGCCTGGCCGCCGACGGCGGCGGCGTAGTTGAAGGGCCGGCCCACGAACACGAAGCGCGCGCCCAGCGCCAGCGCCTTGAGCACGTCGCCGCCGCGGCGCACGCCGCTGTCCATCATCACCGGCATGGCGCCGGCCGCGGCGACCACGCCCGGCAGGGCGCGCAGCGGCGAAATGGCGCCGTCCAGTTGGCGACCGCCATGGTTCGACACGATGATGCCGTCGGCGCCGTGCTCGCGCGCCAGCCGCGCGTCCCGGGGATGCAGGATGCCCTTGATGATGAGCGTGCCCGGCCACTGGCGGCGGATGCGCGCCACGTGCTCCCAGTTCAGGTGGTCGCGCGCGCTGAAGTCGCGCAGCACCGACGCCGACACGATCGGCGCGCCGCGCGTGGCGAACGAGTTTTCGAAGTGCGGCATGCCGTGGGCCAGCAGCGTGCGCAGGAACGTGCCAGCCAGCCAGCGTGGCCGCGTCAGGCCGTCCCATGCCAGCCGCAGGCTGGGCTTGAGCGGCGTCGAGAAACCGGTTCGCACATTGTTTTCGCGGTTGGCGGACACCGGGATGTCCACCGTCAGCACCAGGGTTTCGTAGCCGGCGCGCGCGGCGCGCGCCACCAGCGCGTCGATGCGCGCCGGGTCGCCGGGCAGATAGGCCTGGAACCACGTGCCCGGCGCTTCCTTGATGACGTCTTCGAGCGCGATCAGCGCGGTGCCGCTGAGGATGGCGGGAACGCCCTGTTCGCGCGCGGCCCGCGCCAGCACGATGTCGCCGCGATAGGCGGACAGGGCGCTGATGCCCATGGGGGCGATGCCGAACGGCGATTCGTAACGCCGGCCGAACAGTTCCACATGCTGGCTGCGGCGCGACACGTCGACCAGCACGCGCGGCTGGAAGACGTAGCGGCCGAAGGCGTCGCGATTGGCGCGCAGCGACTGGTTGTCTTCGGCGGCGCCCGCCACGTAGCCGAAGATCGGCCGCGGCAGTCGGCGGCGGGCAGCGGCTTCGAAGTCGTCCAGCGACAGCATGCGCGCCAGGGCGTGGGATGGGCGGGTGGGCGTGCGGGCGGCGGCGTTGGCGGTAGGCAGGGCGGTCGTGGACATGGGCGGGCGCGAAAAAAAATTCCAATCTACGCACCTCGCTTCATCGCGAAAAGCGAATAAATAGGAAAACCCTTGTTCGCTTTATGGAAATGAGTCGCGGCGCTTGGGGGTGGCCGCCGCGCCCCTCGCGCAACACAGGCAACCGGTCTGCCTCCTGGCGTTGTCCTTATCCGAATCTGATGAATTGTGATGAATCGCATCATCGGCGCGCTTTCTCATGCTTTTGGTGCAATCCGTAGCCGCAATGGCCGTGGCAACCGCGTGTCGTTCTGCCGGGATACCGCTAGCCGAGTGCGCCAATGTTTAGTTGCATATTACGGCTGGCTGAATTTCCGACCGGGGGGGGCGGCGTGTTATTTGTCGGTGGCTTCGCTGTACGACTGTGCATTGGAGACCCCATGACTGTGCCGTCATCAACCCCGTTTCAGCGTTCCCGGCAGCCATGAGCGCCGGCCTGTTCAATTCCGACACCCGGCTCTACCGGCTGCAAGGCGAGGGCGCATTGGCGTCGCTGCACGTGGAAGGCTGGATCGCGCGCGAGGCGCTGTCCGGCGTGGGCCAGTTGCGCGTGGTGGCGCTATCGGACGATGCCGGCCTGGCGTTGCAGGACATGATCTCGTGCCCGGTGACGCTGTGGACCACGCGCGCCGACGGCAGCCAGGCCGGGCGCAGCGGCGTGATCCGCGAGGCCGAGCTGCTGTCGGGCGACGCGGGCCTGGCGCGCTACCGCCTGACGGTGGTGCCGTGGCTGTGGCTGGCCACGCAGCGGCGCGCCAGCCGCGTGTTCGAGGGCAAGCCGGTGCTGGACATCGTGCGCCAGGTGCTGGACGGCTACGAAGGCTTTGTCTACCGCGTTGCCGCCGACGTCGAGCCGGCGCTGGCCGGTTTGGCGCCGCGCCCCTACACCACCCAGTATCGCGAGACCGACTACGACTTCGTGGCGCGCCTGCTGGCCGAGGCCGGGCTGGGCTGGACGGTGCTGGAAGACGAGAGCGTGCCGGCGCGCCACGTGGTGCAGCTGTTCGCCGACAGCCGCAACCTGGCCGAGGACGCCGAGTCGGCCGGCGGCGGCATCCGCTTCCAGCGCGCGGCGGCCACCGAATCGCGCGACACCGTGCAGCGGCTGGCGCGCCAGCGCCGCCGGGTGCCCGACAGCATTACGCTGCTGGGCTGGCACGACAGCGGCAAGCGGGCGGTGGCGGCGCAGGCGCTGGTGAACCCGGCCAGCGGCCAGGACGAAGCGGCGGCGCTGGACTGGTACGAGGTGGCCGGGCATGGCGGCTTTGCCGACCCGGCCCAGGCGCGTCGCCAGGCCGAGCTGGCGACCGAAGCGCTGCGGGCGCGCGCCGAGACCTTCGCCGGCCTGGGGGTGGTGCGCACCTTCCGCTCGGGCACGCGCTTCACCTTGCAGGACCTGTCGGCGCTGGGGCCGGCGGACGAGGCCGGCTTCGAACCGGAGTTCGCGCTGGACCGGGTCGAACACGTCGGCATCAACAACCTGCCGCCGCAGACGCGGGCCGCGCTGGCCCAGCGGCTGGGCGGCCTGGACGCGCACCTGGCCTTGGATATCGATGCCTTGCCCGCGCCGGGGGCCCGGCCGGACGAGGCGGCCAGCCTGACCGCCGATGCCGCCGTGCTGGCCAAGGCGCGCGAGGTCGGCTACGCCAACCGCTTCGAGGCGGTGCGCTGCGACCGCCCCTGGCGGCCGCGCTTGCCCGAGGCGCGCGGCGCGCGCCTGAGCGGAGCGCCGTCGGTGCACGGCGTGCACACGGCGGTGGTGACCGACGCCGAGGGCAGCACCCAGCCCAGGGAGCAGGACGAGATCCTGCGCAACAAGCGCGGCGACGTGCGCATCCGGTTTCACTGGCAGGCGGGCGGCGAGGGCCTGGCGGCCAGCCGCTGGGCGCGGGTGGCGCAGCGCCAGTCGGGCGCGGGCATGGGCATCAGCTTCGTGCCGCGCATCGGCCAGGAGGTGCTGGTGCGCTTTGTGGACGACGACATCGACCAACCCATCGTGGTGGGCGCGCTGTACAACGGCCGTGGCGAGGGCGGCACGCCGGCCACGCCGGGCGGGCGCGCGGGCGCCAAGGCCGACACGCAGGTCTATGCGGCGGCGCGCGACCACGCGCCCAGCGCCCAGGCCAACCTGGCCGCGGGCAACGCGCCGGCCTGGCACGGCGCGGCGGCGGGCGAGGAGAACCACCGCAACGCGGCCGCCCTGAGCGGCTTCAAGAGCAAGGAGTTTGGCGGCGCGGGCTACAACCAGATCGTGTTCGACGACACCGACAGCCAGTTGCGCCTGCAGATCAAGAGCAGCGCGCAGGCCAGCGAGCTGAACCTGGGCCACCTGATCCACCAGGCGGGCAACTACCGGGGCGGCCTGCGCGGCGTGGGCGCCGAGCTGCGCACCGACGGTTATGGCGCGGTGCGGGGCGGCGCGGGCGTGCTGCTGAGCACCTACACGGCCGCCGGCGCCCACGCCGGCGCCATCGGCGATGCGGCCGCGGTGCAGGCGCTGGCGGGCCAGACCGACCAGATGGCGCGTTCGCTGGACGGGGTGGCGGGCGCGCACCAGGGCCTGCGGCTGGCGACGGTGCAGGGCACCCGGGGCCCGCAGTCCAGCGTGCTCGATGGCGAGAAGGCGCCGCTGGCGGCCATGCACCGCGCGGTCTCGGGCACGGTGGCCGGCGACAGCGTGGAAGGCGCGCGCGGCGATGCCTCGGCCAAGCATACCGACGCGGCGCCAGGCAAGGTGCCACACGCCACCGATCCGGTGGTGCTGATGGCCGCGCGCGCCGGGCTGGCGCAGGTGGCCGGCCAGCACCTGCAGTACACCGCCGGCGAGGCGCTGCACTGGTCGGCGGGCAAGGACCAGAACCTGGCGGTGATGGGCGCGCTGCGCCTGCATGCGGGGCAGGGCCTGGGCATCGTGGCGGGCTTGCAGCAGGGCGGAGCGCAGTCGGGGCTGGATCTGATCTCGGCCAAGGGCAATGTCGACGTGCAGGCGCAGCACGACATCCTGCGGGTGCAGGCGCAGCAGGACATCACCATCGGCAGCGCCCAGACGGCGGTGGAATACGCCGCGCCCAAGCGCATCCGCATCGCCACGGCGGCCGGCGCCAGCATCGTGCTCGAAGGCGGCAACATCACCGTCACCGCGCCGGGCCGCATCGACGTCAAGACCGGCAACAAGCAGTTCGCCGGGCCGGACCAGTTGCCTTATCCTTTCCCGCAGTTTCCGCAGAGCGTCTGCGTCAGTTGCGCGGTGGAAGCGGCCGCGGGCGGTTCCGCCATGACGGTGAAGAATGCTTGAGGATCGCGATACCTGGATCGATCCGGCCGCGCCCGAGGTGGCGCACGCCCTGTACGACGCGGCCTGGAACCACCCGGACGGGCCGCAGCGATATGTCTTGCTCGACGCGGTCTTCTCCGCGCGCCTGCCCGAACGGCTGGCGCGCTGGCTGGATGCGGATGACTACCGCTCGCTTTACGCCGGCCGCTACCAGGGCGAAGGCCTGGACCAGGTGGCGCCGTACCTGTTGCGGCTGCCCTGGGTGCCGGCGTTGCGCGCGCCGTTGTGCGACAAACTCTTGCAGCTGACGCGGGGCAAGCCGATGCTGAGCCTGCTGACCACGTCGGCGTCGTTCGACCAATTGGCGGATCACCTGGGTCGGCGGATCGAGGCGGTGAACGCCGAGGGCAAGGCATATCTGCTGCGTCTGGCCGACACACGCTCCTTCGCCGCACTCCTGGAAGTATTCGCCCCGGCGCAGCGCCACCGCTTGCTGGCGGGCATCGAACGCTGGTCATACGTGGATCGCTCGGGCGCCTGGCGGGGGGTCGACGGTGATCAACGCTTCGATCCGGAGGCCGGCGCCGAGCCTTATGTGATCGCCGCGGACCAGCAGCGCCATCTGCAATGGCTGGCGCTGCCGGACGCCATCTTGCGCTTTGTGCAACTGCGCGCGCCGTTGTTCGGCGCGTTGACCTGCCCGCCATCGGCGGCGTACCAATGCATCCTGGAGGGCGTGCGGCGCCTGGCGCGCCGCGGGCTGGACAACGAAGCGCTGGCGTACCGCCATGGTTTCGCCCGGTTGCGGCGCCACGGCATGCTGGCGCCGGTCAGCACGCTACCGGCGCTTGCCGATTCCAGTACGGAGCTGTCCTCATGACCTTCAAATTCCGCTTCGCCGGTCCTTGTCGTCCGATTCCCTCGGAGCTGGATTTCCGCGAACAACGCAAGGCCTGCCAGCGCATGGGTGAAAAGGCTGGCACCGATTGTTCGATCGAATTGTTTTTCGGCTTCTTCTTCGATGGCACGCGCAACAACATGTATATGTCGGAGAAGGCCGGCAATCACACGCAGACCAATGTGGCGCGCCTGTATTCCGTGTTCGACGACACGATCGATCCCAGCTACAGCGCGCGGCAACACCGTTTCCGTACTTATGTCGAAGGGGTGGGCACGCCTTGCGTCGAAAAGGTGGGCGACCCGGGCACGGGGGCCCATGCGCAGGCCGGCGCCGCCGCCGGCTGGGGAGGGGAAGCGCGCATCAACTGGGCCTTGCTGGAGTTCCAGAATAATCTCTATAGCCATTTCGTACCCAATAGGACGTTGACCGACGCGCTGGGCCAGCGCGCGACGACGCTGGTGCGGGAAATGAGCGCGGACATATCGTTGTCAGGCCTGCAGATCGAAGAGCTGGCGAAGGCGGCCAAGATCCCGCTGGCCGCGTATACCGGAATGAAGCCAGGCGATACGGCCGATGTGCTGGCCCGGCGCACGCAAGGTTTCGTGGATACCCTTTTGCGGGTGCGCAAGGTCAACAACACCGAACCGAAGGACGTGGCCCGCTACACGGTGCTGTCAAGGCGCAACCGGGATCTGCGGATGCTGCTGGCCGGCTACCTGGACACCAATCCGAAGATCGAGCGCATTCGCGTCTCCATCTTCGGTTTCTCGCGAGGCGCGGCCGAGGCGCGGGTGTTCGCCAACTGGCTCAAGGACGCCTGCGATCCGCCGGAGGGCATATCGTTCTATTCCCCCCGCGGCGATGGCGTGCTGCGCCTGGCGGGCATCAAGGTGGACCTTGATTTCATGGGAATTTTCGACACGGTCGCGTCCGCCGGCATCGCGCAGAGCGTGAGCGAGCAGGTGTGGGACGGACACGGCGCCTGGGCGCGCAAGAAGGACATGGAGATCCCCAACGCAGTATCGCGCTGCGTCCATATGGTCGGCGCGCACGAGGTGCGCGGGTCCTTTCCGCTGGATCTGATCGATGGGGCGAACTACGAGGAAATCGTCTACCCGGGCGTGCACTCGGACGTCGGCGGCGGCTACAAGCCGGGGGAGCAAGGACGCGGCACCAAGGACAGCGACAAGCTGTCTCAGATTCCATTGTGCGATATGTATCGAGAGGCGGTGCAGGCGGGTGTTCCGTTGCGGCTGCACCTTGCCCCCGCCGAATTCCAAAGCCAATTCCAGGTGTCGGCCGAACTGCGGGCGGCTTTTAATGCCTACGTGGAGGCAACCCGCGAAATTTCACTGAAGCAGACATCTTCCACGCGCATCCTGTACAACCACTATGTGCAGTATTTGCGTTGGCGGCGTCTGCGCGCCGAGCGCGGTCCCGAGTGGATCGGCGCCACGCCCAGCGCGCTGCGGGCCAGGGCAAACTACCCGCAGGACTACGAAGACCTGGTAAGGGCCAATGATGAACTCCTGCTGGAAGTTCGCAAGCTGACCATGGACAATGCCTTGGAGCGCGCCACGACGCCGATGACCATGTCCGCTCCGGGTGGCGAAGGGGCCCGCATTTATGACGGCATCATGATGATGCTGCGGGGGAACAAGGAGAAGATGTGGCTCGAGCAGCTTCGCACGGTCTGGAACCTGCCGGGCAGGCCCGCCGCCGCGGTAATCGATTTGCTGGATAACTTCGTGCATGATTCTCGCGCCTGGTTCAAGCCACTGGGCAAGGACGATGATGTCTGGATCGCGATTCAACAGGACCGTATCAAGCAGCTGGAAAAGCGCGAGAAAGAGGCGGAAGAATATGTCGCCATCGGCCGGCCGGACCTGGCCCTGATCGCGCGGCCCAACAAACAGGAACAGGCCGAATTGGCGCGCTACCGTGCCAATGCGAATGATCTGGTGCTGCAATCGGACGGGCGGGAGTTCTATTGGCAGTGGGGCTATCTGCGTTGGCGGTCGGTCTACGCCAATCCCCAGGTGCGGGCACAACGCGAAGCGCAGAAGGAACGCGAGGAAACGCAGCGGGCCTTGCAGAACATGCCAATGAATTTCAACGCCTTGCCCCGGTTTTAGCCATGCGAATGTCAACGAATCCGCGCTCCGGCCTGTTCATGCTTGCTGACCGGCTTCGATCAGGCGGCCGCCTGATCCTGGGTCTTTTTCTGCTGGCCCCGTTGCTGGCGGCCACTTGCGCAAGGGCCCACGCCGAGCCCATTCCCGAGACGCTGGGTGTGCGGCTCGGTATCATCAATTACCTGAGTGAAGGCGTGGCGCCCGTGTATATCAATCAAGGCTGGGCCGCCGGCGTCCGGGGGCACGCCTACACGTCGGGCACCTGCTGCGTGTCAATCCCTACGCAGTGGAAGCCGGGCATGACGATGCGGGTTGAATGGCGCACGGACACCATGTTTGAGCGCGGTGAGAAGCAGATGATCAGCCGCGATGCGCCCATCCTGCCTTTCGAGCCATTCCACGACGGCTACATCTGGGCGGTGTTCCTGCCCGGCGGCGAAGTGTATCTGCAACCGTCCGCGGCGCGCCCGGGCGCCGAAGGGTTCCTGCAGGGGTTGCCGCCGCCTGGCCAGGAGACAGCGGCCGATCTGCGGCGCTTCGTCGAAAAGAACCCGCCGCAACCGGCCGTGGCGCCGCCGCGCTAGCCGCGTGGCAACGCCAGCAATTCGCCCATGCGCACCGGGCCGCGCACCGACGGCGTATCGGCCCAGCGCACCTTGCCCGGGCCAAACAGCACGATGGCGGTCGAGCCCAGCTTGAAGCGGCCCATCTCGGCGCCCTTGGCGAGCTGGATCGGCGCGCGCGCCGCGTCGTCGTAGCGCACGGCCTTGACGCGCCGCTTGTACGGCGTGACCAGCCCGGCCCAGACGGTTTCGATCGAGGCGACGATCATGGCGCCGACCAGCACCAGGGCCATGGGGCCGTGCTCGGTGTCGAAAATGCAGACCACGCGTTCGTTGCGGGCGAACAGGCGCGGCACGTTGCGCGCCGTCAGCGGATTGACCGAGAACAGGCGGCCCGGCACGTGGATCATTTCGCGCAATGTGCCGGCCACCGGCATGTGCACGCGGTGGTAGTCCTTGGGCGACAGGTAGATGGTGGCGAATTCGCCGCCCTGGAACGGCGCGGCGCGCTCGCTGTCGCCGCCCAGCAGGTCGGCCAGGCCATAGCTGTGGCCCTTGGCCTGGAAGATGCGGCCATGCTCGATGGCGCCCATCTGGCTGATGGCGCCGTCCGCCGGGCACAGCACGCCGCCGGGTTCATCGTCCAGCGGCCGGGCGTCCGGCTTGAGGGCGCGGGTGAAAAAATCGTTGAAGCAATCATAGGCCAGCGCGTCTTCCTGCTCGGCTTCGCGCATGTCCACGCCATACTTGCGCACGAAGCGCGAGATCATCCAGTTCTTGACCGCGGGTTCCCGGCAGTCCGAGGCGTATCCGAAGAAACGCGACACCAGGTGATGCGGCGCAAGGTACTGGCTGGCGAGGAAAAGTTGGTCTTTGATCGGCATCTAGGAGCGCTAAAAAACGCGTCCCGCCTGCAGCGGGACGTGGTTGGAGGTTGTCGCGCCCGGGGTGCCGTTGAAGGTGGCGTCGAAGATCGCGCCCGGACGTGCAATTCGCGGGATTGTAACGCGTCCGGCCGCCAATGGACCACGGCGCCGACCGCTATCTTGCCCCGCTAGGCGCGCGCCCGGGCCGGCGGGTCGGCAATGGCGGCGGGCGCGCCTGCCGGCGCGGCGCCATGGCGCCGATACGTGCCAGGCCCAACCCCGAAGTGCTGCTTGAAGGCGCGGGCAAAGGCGGCCTCCGATTGGTAGCCGATGCCGGCGGCAACGCGCGCCACGGATTCCTTTAGCCGCTCCAGCTGGCGCGCCGCATGCTCCATGCGGATCGCGGTCAGCAGACGCAGCGGTGTCAGGCCGCTGGCGCGCACGAACTGGCGGGCGAAGGTCGCGCGCGACAAATGGCAGCGTTGGGCCAGCGTCGCCAGTGTCCACGGTTCGCAGGGGGACCGCAGCATGGATTGCACGGCCGGCGCCAGCCTGGGATCGGCCATCAGCGCCAGCAGGCCGCGCGTCTGCCGGCCGTCGTGCACCAGCGCGCGCAGCACCAGCGTGAAGAGGGCGGTCGATAGCTGGTTGATGATGGCCGCGCCGCCCAGCCGGGGCTGTCCGGCCTCGGCCCGCATCAGCGCCAGCAGCGCGGCCAGCGCGGTGTTGTCGCCCAGGGTGGCGGCGCGCAGCACCATCGCCTGCGGCAGCGCCATTTGCAGCAGGCTGCCGGCGCGGCCCAGCGTGAACACGCCGCACAGCATTTCCAGGCCCGGACCCGCGCCCTCCTGGGTCAGTTCGGTCAGGACGCCGTTGTGGCGGATGTCGGGCGGCGCGGCGGCGGTCGGCGCGCGCTCGTCGATGCCGCGCAGCAGGTGCGAGGCGCCGTGCGGCAGCAGCAGGATGTCGCCGGTCCGCAGCGCCAGTTCGTCGCGGCCGACGCGGGCCACGCCTTCGCCTTGCAGAATGACGTGATAAGGCACGTGGCCGGCCGGCGCCTGCGGATGATCGGCGCGCCAACGGCCGCCGTAGCGGCACAGCAGGTCCACCGTGCCCGCGGGTTCGACGGCCGACAGAAGCTGGCTGAGACTGTCCATGGGCTCCCTGGGAAGGAGGGCGGGCCGCCCGGAAGGGCCGCCCCACTGAGCGCCGCCGCCGGCGCGGCGGGACATGCCTGAGATTCTATGCCGGTTCGGCGCGCGCGGTCAGGCCGCGGCCTTGGCCGACAGCTTGGTCTTGTAGAGCCAGTCCTTGTAGTCGTCCAGGTCGCCGTCGAACGGACTGAAGCGGCCGTCGGCCACGATGATGAACTGGTCGGTGGTGGCGCGCAGCAGGTGGCGGTCGTGCGACACCAGCACCAGCGTGCCTTCGAACTGCGCCAGCGCGGTGGTCAGCGCCTCGCGGGTTTCCAGGTCCAGGTGGTTGGTGGGCTCGTCCAGCAGCAGCAGGTTGGGGCGCTGCCAGACGATCAGCGCCAGCGCCAGGCGCGCTTTTTCGCCGCCCGAGAACGGCGCGATCGAGCTGGTGGCCATGGCGCCGTTGAAATTGAAGCTGCCCAGGAAATTGCGCAGTTCCTGCTCGCGCACCGTGGGCGCGATCTTGGTCATGTGCCACAGCGGCGATTCGTCATGGCGCAGCATCTCGACCTGGTGCTGGGCGAAGTAGCCGATCGACAGGCCTTTGTTGAACTGCGTCTCGCCCGCCAGCGATTGCAGCTCGCCGGCGATGGTCTTGATGAAGGTCGACTTGCCGGCGCCGTTGATGCCCAGCAGGCCCAGGCGCTGGCCCGCCTGCAGCGAGAAGTCGATGCCCGACACGATGATCTTGTCGGACGTGACGCCGCTATCCTCGTCGGTGTTGCGGTAGCCGGCGCTGACCTTGTCCATCGTCAAGAGCGGATTGGGCGCGCGCAGCGGCTCGCGGAATTCGAACGAGAACTCGGCGGCGGCGCGCAGCGGCGCCACTTCTTCCATGCGGGCCAGCGCCTTGATGCGGCTCTGCGCCTGGCGCGCCTTGCTGGCCTGGGCCTTGAAGCGGTCGATGAACGACTGCAGGTGCGCGCGCTGGCGCATCTGCTTTTCCATCATGCCCTGCGCCAGTTCCAGCTGGGCGGCGCGCTGGCGCTCGAACGACGAGTAGTTGCCCGAGTAGCGCTTGAGCTTGCGCTCGTCGATGTGGACGATGACGTTGACCACGCCGTCCAGGAAGTCGCGGTCGTGCGAGATCACGATGAGCGTGCCCGGATAGCGCTTGAGCCAGTCTTCCAGCCAGATGATGGCGTCCAGATCCAGGTGGTTGGTGGGTTCGTCCAGCAGCAGCAGGTCGGACGGGCACATCAGGGCCTGGGCCAAGTTCAGGCGCATGCGCCAGCCGCCCGAGAAACTGGTCAGCGGCAGCTGCATCTGCGCCTGCGTGAAGCCCAGGCCGGTCAGCAGCTGTTCGGCGCGCGAATGCACGGTGTAGGCGTCGGCGTCGGCCAGCGCGGCATAGATGTCGGCCATGCGCAGGCCGTTCTCGGCGCTCTCGGGCTCCGCTTCCAGCGCGGCCAGTTCGGCTTCGAGCTTGCGCAGCGTGACATCGCCGTCGATGGCGTACTCGATGGCGGGGCGGTCCAGGGCCGGCGTTTCCTGCGCCACGTAAGCCATGCGCCAGCTGGCGGGATAGTCCAGGTCGCCCTGGTCGGCGTGCAGGGTGCCGCGCAGCAGGCCGAACAGGCTCGACTTGCCGGCGCCATTGGCGCCGATCAGGCCGATCTTGTCGCCGGGGTTCAGCAGCAGGTCGACCTTGTCGAACAAGGGCTTGACGCCGCGCATGAGTGAAACTTGTTGGAAGCGGATCATGAATCGTGTGGCTGGGGTGGCGCGACAGGGGCGCGCGAAGGGATGCGCGACGTACGCGCGACAAGGCTCCCGCCACAGGTTGCGGCCAAAAAAGAGGAACCGGAGAGGCGACGCGCCGGCGGCGCGACACGCGGACCGCGCCGGGCGCGGCAGGCGGATGGGGCGGATGCCCAACCGATCGCGGCCACTATTGTAGCTGGACGCGCGCGTCACTGCCCGCCTCGCGCCGCGATCCGGCCGGCGTCCGCGCGCGGCGACGTTCAGCCGGGGGCCGATCGCGCCGCGATGGCGGCGGCCAGCGCCAGCAGGCGCTCGGCCTCGCGCGCGTGCAGGTTTTCGACCAGCGCGCCATCCACCACGGCCACGCCCTGGCCGGCCGCCTGCGCCTCGCGCCAGGCGTCCAGGCGCTTGCGCGCGCTGGCCAGTTCGCTTTCGGTGGGCGCGAAGGCCGCGTTGGCGGCGGCGATCTGCCTGGGGTGGATCAGTGTCTTGCCGTCGAAGCCCTGGTCGCGTCCCTGGCGGCAGGCGGCGGCAAGGCCGGCCTCGTCGTCCAGGTCCAGGTGTACGCCGTCCAGCACCGCCAGGCCGTGGGCGCGCGCCGCCAGCACCGCCATCGAGCGCGCCAGCAGGGTTTCGTGGCGCTCGGGCGTGTGGCGCGCGTGCAGGTCCTTGACCAGATCGGAGGTGCCTACCACGATGGCGGCCAGCCGCGGATGACCGCCGGCGATGGCGTCCAGCCGCAGAAAGCCCAGCGGCGTTTCGGCCATCGCCCACAAGGGCAGCGCGGCGGGCGCGCCGGCCGCGTCCAGCGCCCGCGCCAGCGATTCGAGCTCGGCCGCGGACTGCACCTTGGGCAGCAGCACCGCGTCGGCGCCCGCGCGCGCGATGGCGCGCACGTCGTCCAGGCCCCAGGCAGTGTCCAGCGCGTTGATGCGCACCACGCATTCGCGCCCGCCATAGCCGCCGGCGCGCAGCGCCGCCGCCACCTGGTCGCGCGCCAGCGCCTTGGCATCGGGCGCGACGGCGTCTTCCAGGTCCAGGATCAGCGTGTCGGCATCGAGGCCACGGGCCTTGTCGAGCGCGCGCGCGTTGGCGCCGGGCATGTAGAGGACGGAACGGCGAGGACGGGGAACGGTCAGGGCCATGGCAATCGGTTCAATGCTTGGTGTTGCCGACGATCTGCACTGGCATGGTGCAGACGTAGCCGACACCATAGACGGTGCGGATGCCCATGTCGCCGCCGGCTTGCGCGCGCAGCTTGCGGCGCAGGCGGTGCATGTGGGCATCCAGCCGATGGGTGTCGTAGGCCTCGGCGCTGGCCCCCAGGGCCTCGACCAGCCGGCCGCGCGACAAGGGCAGCGGCGCGGCCTGGACCAGCGCGCCGATCAGGCGGCTTTCGGTATCGGTGATGTCCACCTGGATGCGTTTGGGCGACACCAGCAGGCGGCGGGCGGGATCGAAGCGCCAGATTTCCGCCGTCGGCGCGGCCGGATCGGCGGCCGGCACGACGCGCAGGCGCCGCGACAGCGCCACCAGGGTCGCGCCCAGTTCGGCCAGGTTGACTGGCTTGGTCAGGTAGTGGTCGGCGCCCAGGCTCAATCCGGATACCTTGTCTTCGCTCAAGAGGCGGCCGGTGAGCATGATGATGCCCATCGAGGGATAGGTGGTGCGTAGGTGCGAGACCCGCGCCAGGCCGTCGCCATCGGGCAGCATGGCGTCCAGCACGAGGATGCCGGGCGTGACGTTGAGCAGCAGTTGATCCAGTTCGGACAGCGAGCCGGCTGTGAGGATGGCCTCGCCCAGGCCGAGGTCATGGATGAATTCGGCAATGGTGTCGCGCCAGTCCCCGTGATCGTCGACGATGATGATGGTCACGGGGCCGGACGAGCTGGCGGTTGCGCGCGAGGCGCTCCAAGGGCAAACACGCTTTCCGCTCCTTTCATGCTAAGGCTTCTTATTGGTGTGGAGGAGTCCGCCTGGCGCAAGCGCGGGGCCGGACGCTGCATCCGCAGTGTGATCCCCTCGCGGCGCTTTCGCGGAGAATATCATTATCGCCGTTGCGGCGGCGCGGCAATGCGTGATGCCAGGAAATCGGCCAGCCGCTCCGCGGGTGACGGATGGCGGCCTGATCAAAAATTGATCAGCCTCTGTCATGGCGCCACGAAGGCCAGCAATCGTGTGTCTGCCGATTTCTTATCCACAGAAACTGTGGATAAGAAATTCCTTCGAAAGTTGTGCACCGTTTGCCGGATATCAGGGCGCCGGCGCGGTCTCCAAATACTCCACCGGCACGCCCGGCGGCACCTTGCGCACGCGGTCGCGCTCGATGCGGGGCGGGGCGAAGCGCGTCTTGCGCGCCGCCGCGTTCTGCAACAGCACCGACAGCACCGCGCCCTTGTCCTGGATCCATTGGCTCTTGCCCCGCAGCAGCTTCATCGCGTTCTCGGCGGTTCCCAACTTGTAGGAGATGGCGTTGATCTGGACCGAGTTCTTGCCATTGAAAGCGGACTCGTCCTGCTCGGTGATCGCCGCGGCATCAAGGTTGCTGCTTTCGTGGTCGACGCGATAGATGAACTTGATGCCGCTGAAGGGATCCTGCGCCACGACGAGCTTGTCGGAGCCCGACACGTCCGACAGCATGCCGATGACCGGCGATTCGACCAGTTGGTTGCCCCGTTGTTCTTCGGTGTAGATGAAGATGCTGGGGCGCTTGTGCCCGACCGGCGCGGGCGGGGCGAGGGGAGAACGATCCATACCTGACTTGAAATGAGCGGGGCGGGCCGATGGCGGGCTTGCCCCGGATACCGCATTAACGGCCTCCAGTTGCGGGAACTTGAGCGCCGGCCATGATGAAAAACAAAAAGAACGAACGCCGCGCCGGATCAGGGCGCGCGCCGCAGCCGCGCCAGCAGGCGCGCCTTGGCGGTGGGCCAATCCTCGTCGAGGATGGCGAAATAGACCATGTCGCGGGTGCGTCCGGACTGCGCGATCAAGTGTTTGCGGAACACGCCTTCCTCGACGCCGCCGATGCGGAGAATGGCCTGGCGCGATTGCAGATTGGCCGCCTCCGTCTTGAACACGACTCGCATGATACCAATTGTTTCAAAGGCGTGCTGCAATAAAAGGAATTTCGCCTCGGTGTTGGCGCCGCTGCGCTGGCTGGCGGGGGTGAGCCAGGTGGCGCCGATCTCCAGCCGCCTGTGTGCCAACGCGATATCCATATAACGCGTGGTGCCGATTACCTGGCCGTCATCGCGCCGCACGATAGCAAAGGGCAGGCAGGCGCCCGCCGCCTGGCCGGCCAGCGCGCGCTCGACATAGCGGCGCATGTCGTCGGCGCTGTCGACCGGCTCGGGTTGCAGCCGCCACAGTTCGGGATGCAGGCCGACCTCGGCCAGCGGGCCGGCGTGGGCCGCCGACAAGGGTTCCAGGCGTACGATCGCGCCTTCCAGGGTGACGGGTTGCAGGGGGGCGAGGGCAGGCATGGGACGAGGCTCCGCGAGTGCGCCGCGGTCGGGCGCGGGCCGCCATCGGCCGGCCTTGGGCGCCGACAGATTCTACGCCCGCCTCGGGTGCTTGCCGAACCCGATCCGCGGGCGCAGAATGCGGCGCATGAAAACAGACGTGGTCGTCCTGGGCGCGGGCATCATCGGGGTGAGCGCGGCGCTGCACCTGCAGGCGCGCGGGCGCTCGGTGACGCTGCTGGACCGGCGCGGCCCAGGCGAGGAAACCAGCTACGGCAACGCCGGGCTGATCGAACGCGCCAGCGTCATACCCTATGCCTTTCCGCGCGATTGGCGCAGCCTGTTGCGCTACGCCGGCAACCGCGCCCCGGACGTGCGCTACCACCCGCGCTTCCTGCCGCGCATCGCGCCGTGGCTGTTGCGCTATTGGTGGCATTCGGCGCCTTCGCGCCTGGCGCGCGCGGCCGCCGCCATGTTGCCGCTGATCGAGCGCAGCGTGGCGGAACACGACGCGCTCAAGGACGCCGCCGGCATCGGCCACCTGTTCCGCCGCAACGGCTGGATCGACGGCATGCGCAGCCAGCAGAGCCTGGACCGCGCCGCGGCCGACGCCGCCGCGCTGGGGGATTATGGATTGGACTACCAGGTGCTGGACCGCCAGGCGCTGGCGGACCTGGAGCCGTCGCTGTCGCCGCGCCTGGTGGGCGCGATCCACTGGCGCGATCCGGTCAACGTATCGGATCCGGGCGCGGTGGCGCGGGGCTACGCGGCGCTGTTCCAACGGCGTGGCGGCACGCTGGCGCGGGGCGATGCGCGCAGCCTCGAGGCGGTGGCCGGCGGCTGGCGCGTGCGCGGCGTGACCGGGCCGATCGAGGCGCGCGAGGCGGTGGTGGCGCTGGGGCCGTGGTCGCCCGACGTGCTGCGGCCGCTGGGCTACCGCGTGCCGATGGCGGTCAAGCGCGGCTACCACCAGCATTTCGCGCTGGAGGACGGCGCGGCGTTGTCGCGGCCGGTGGCCGATATCGACAGCGGTTTCGTGGTGTCGCCCATGACGCTGGGTCTGCGCCTGACCACGGGCGCCGAGTTCGCCGCGCGCGACGCGCCGCCATCGCCGGTGCAGGTGGCGCGCACGCGAGCGCTTGCCGGGCAGTTGCTGCCACTGGGCGCGGCGGTCGAGAGAACGCCGTGGATGGGCTGCCGGCCATGCATGCCGGACATGCGTCCCGTGATCGGCCCGGCGCCGCGCCATCCCGGCCTGTGGCTGGCTTTTGGCCACGCGCATCATGGCTTCACGCTGGGGCCGGTGACGGGCAGGCTGCTGGCCTGCCTGGTGACGGGAGAGACGCCGGACATGGATCCGGCGCCTTATGCGCTGAACCGCTAGCTGAACCGCCGGGGAGCGGTGCGCGCCGGCGTCCCGGGCAGGCGGCCGGCGGCGGGGAACGGCATCAGGCGCCGTTCCTGGCGCGGCGCTGGCGCACCGCCTGGGCCAGCATGTCGAGCACCGGCAGGGTCTGGGCCCAGCCCAGGCAGGCGTCGGTGATCGACACGCCATGGCGCAGCGGCTGGCCGGGTTTGAGGTCCTGGCGGCCTTCTTCGAGATGGCTCTCGATCATCACGCCGGTGATGCGCGTGTCGCCCTGGGACAACTGGGCGGCGATGTCGCGCGCCACGTCGACCTGGCGCAGGTGCGATTTGTTGGAGTTGGCGTGCGAGCAGTCGATCATGACCTGCTCGCGCTGGCCGGCGGCGCGCAGCACCGCGCAACAGGCGTCGACGCTGGCCGCGTCGTAGTTGGGGCCTTGCTTGCCGCCGCGCAGGATCACGTGGGTGTCCGCATTGCCGCGGGTTTCGAAGATGGCGGCCATGCCCATCTTGGTCATGCCCATGAAGGCGTGCCTGGCGCTGGCGGCGACGATGGCGTCGGCCGCGATCTGCACGCCGCCGTCGGTGCCGTTCTTGAAACCCAGCGGGCAGCTCAGGCCGGAGCTGAGCTGGCGGTGGCTGGGGCTTTCGGTGGTGCGCGCGCCGATGGCGCCCCAGGCGATCAGGTCGGCGATGTACTGCGGGCTGAGCAGGTCGAGGAATTCGGTGGCGATCGGCAGGCCCAGGCCGCTGATGTCCAGCAGCAGTTCGCGGGCGCGGCGCAGGCCTTCGTTGATGCGGAAGCTGCCGTCCAGGCGCGGGTCGTTGATGTAGCCCTTCCAGCCCACGGTGGTGCGCGGCTTCTCGAAATACACGCGCATCACGATCAGCAGGTCGTCGCGGTACTGGTCGGCGGCGGCGCGCAGCTGGCGCGCGTATTCCATGGCCTGGCCATGGTCGTGGATGGAGCAGGGGCCGACCACCAGCACCAGGCGGTCGTCGCGGCCATGCAGCACGTCGGCGATGCGGGCGCGGCTGTCTTCGACCAGCGTCTGGATCTCGGCCGAGACGGGCAGTTCGTCCTGCAGCAGGGCGGGCGAAATCAGGGGCCGCACCGCGCTGATGCGGGTATCGTCCGTGCGGGTGTTGTCCTGGGTGGCGTCGGCCGCGCCGACCTCGCGGTCGTGCAGGGGATCGTCAATGCGGGTCAAGGGAAGCTCCGTGCCATGGATTCGGGAAAGACCGCCATTATCGCACCGGCGCGCCTCGTCCGTCCGGGCGATGTCCCCCGGGCCCTAGGCCGATCGGCGGCAGCCCCGCCGAAATCGGGCCTAGCCCGTCCTGGGTGGCGTACAGTCGGGGGAACATGCCTTAGCATTGAGCTACATGCCGACACCCCGAGGACGCGCACGATGCCCAAAACCGATGCCGGTGCCAGTCGACGGATCCTTCTCGTGGAAGACCACCCCGTGGAACGGGCCTACCTGCAGAACCTGCTGCTGGCGCTGGGCTACCGACGGGTGGCCGGCGTGGGCAGCAGCACCGAGGCGGTGGGCGCGCTGGCGCGTCAATCCTATGACGTGGTGATCAGCGACATTGTCATGGGCGAGGGCGACGGCACCCGCCTGCCCAACGAATTGCGCCAGATGGTGGACGCCGGCCGCCTCAAGCGCATGCCGCCCATCATCTGGATCAGCAGCCTTTCCGATGAACTGCTGCAGTCGCACGTGCGGCTGGCGTTGCAGGGCGGCTGCCCGTCGGCGCAGGCCCTGTCCAAGCCGGTGTCGCGCTCGGCCATGCAGCATGCCATCAAGGCGGCCCTGCTCAGCCTGGACGACGATTCGGCCTCGCCGCGCCAGACGGTCGTGCGGCGCGACGAAATCGAGGCCGAACTCGGCCATGCGCTGACGTCGGGCGAGGGCATGAGCGTGGTCCTGCAACCGCAGGTGGACCTGGACTCGCGGCGCGCGGTGGCGGCCGAGGCGCTGTCGCGTTGGCATCATCCGAAGCTGGGCGCCATCCCCGCCGTCGATTTCGTCCCGGCGGCGCATCGGCTGGGCATGGACCAGATTCTGTTCAACCGCGTCGCGGATTGTGTGATCGAAGTCCAGGTGCGCATGCATGCGGAGGGCATCGCGGTCCCGATCGCCATCAATGCGTCGGCCTCGACGCTGTGCGCGCCCGGCCTGCCGGACGACCTGGAGCAGCGCGTGGCCCGGGCCGGCCTGCCGGCGCGCCTGGTCAAAGTGGAGCTGACCGAGGACGAGCCGGTGACCGACTGGCTGGCCTTGTCGTCGGCGCTGAACCTGTTGCGGGTGCGGGGATTCGAGCTGGCCATGGACGACTTCGGCGCGGGCATCGCCTCGATGCGCCTGTTCTCGGCGATGCCGTTCACCGAGTTGAAGATCGACCGCGATTTCATCGTCCACATGCATCGCGAGCCGGCGTCGCGCGCGGTGGTGGCCGCGGCCATCGAAATGGGCCGCGCGCTGGGCCGGCGCGTGGTGGCCGAAGGGGTCGAGCAGGAACGCGATATCCAGCTGCTGCGCGAGCTGGGGTGCACCGTGGCGCAAGGCTACGGCATCTCGACGCCGCTATCGCCGGACGAGTTCATCGCCTTCTGCCGCCGGCAGTGAGGCCAGCCGGCGGCAGGGCGATGCGTCAGATGCCGGACACGTCGATATTGCCCGGATAGTCGATCGAGAACTTCAGCACCACGTCGCGCGACTTGCCGGGTTCCATGTCCCAATTCCAGACCAGCACGCCGTCATCCTCGCGCTTGATGTCGCGCTCGGCGGGCGACAGCAGCTTGACCTCGATCTTCTCGTTGCGCGAGATCGGCAGGCGGTCCTTGAAGGTGACCTGCTCCTTGGTGGTCTTGTTGTTCTTGACGGTGATCTTGTACTCGTAGGTCACGCGCTTGCCGTTGCCGGAGAAGCCGGTGCTTTCGGTAAAGCGATTGACCAGCTGGCGCTTGATCGAGATGCCGTCGTCCGCGCCCAGCGCCAGTTCGAGTTTTTCGCCGGGCATCACCGTCTTCATGGAAGAGGCGGCGACGAAGGCGTCATCCAGGAAGGTGTTGAGCGTGCCCGCCAGGAACGGGTAGTCGGTGCCGTTGCTGGCCAGGGCGGTCAGGAAAGCGGCCTCGCGCAGCGCCGGCGTCGATTGGTACTGCAGCGTGGCGGGCAGCTTGGCGGTGGTGATGGCGACGCGCTGCGCGCTGTTGTCCGACGGCAGCGTGGCCGGCGCGCGGATCTGGAACGAAGCGCTGGTGGCCTCGGCCTGCACGGCGGCGGTCGATTCCTTCACGTCCTCCAGCGCATACGCCGCGTCGCCGGCTGCCATTTCGGCGCTGGCTTTCGGGCTCATGCGCACACGCGAATCGCTGCGTGCGACCGGCGCTGGCGCCGCTGCCGGCATCGGCATGATGGGTGACGGCGGGGCCGCCACGTCGATGATCCACGGAGTCAGCTTGGGCGCGCCGCCGCCCAGGGCCGGGCGTGCGGTCGACAGCGTCAGCTTGACGTTGTTCCAGTCCTCGCCGCTGTTCTGGCGGATGACGCCGAAGTAGCCCAGGTCGACGCTGCGATCGGCGGGGCGCAGGCGCGCGTCGTAGGCGGGCGTCCAGCGCGCCCCGGCCACCGCGTACGAAACGTTCAGGTCGAGCTTGCCGGCGCGCGCCAGGTTGACGCGCAGCGTCACGGTCTTGGTGCGGCGATTGATCTGGCCCTGCAACCGGTCCAATTCGCCCTGCGCGGCCGACAACTGGCGCTCCAGGTCCTCGCGCTGCTCGGCGACATGCCGCAGGCCGGCCAGCACGCGGCTGAGCGTGTCGGCGCTGAGCGACTGGATCGCCTTCAGTTCTTCCAGCGTCGGGCGCGGGCCGTCCTTGGCCGGTTCGGTGGCGCCTCGCTGCATCATCGCCACCAGTTCGCGCTGGTTGTCCAGCACCGCCGCCTCGTCCTCGAGCGCGGACTGCTGGCCTTGGAGCTTGCGGATCTGTTCTTCCAGCTGCTTGACGCGGTCGTTGGCCGTATCGGCCTGGAAAGCGTCGCGCACCCGCACGTCCAGCAAGGTGGCCTGGCCGCTGCTTTTGGCCGAGACCTGCAGCGAGTTCTCCTGCAGGCTGGCCGGCAGCTTTTCCAGCACCAGTTCGTGCTCGCCGGCCGCCAGTTCGCTGCTGGCGGCGCGGGTGACAACGGCGCGATCCTGGTAGACCGTGACGGCGTTGATGGAGGAGGCCAGTCCGGCGGCCGCGGCCAGACCGGGAAGCGTGGCGATGGCCACAGCCAGGAGAGTACGTTGCACGTGTGCACCTTTGAGCGGGTTGCGCCGGCCGTCCCCCTTTCGCGGGGGAGTGGCGAGGCGATAGCGCGACAATTTACAGGCGGCGGCAGCCGTCGGGTTTACAGAAGGTGACAAACGCGACAGGCCGATACCGGGCCCTTTTCCCGCTCGGGACCGGGGCTTGCACCTGTCATCCCGCCGCTTCCGGATGGGCCAGCGCGCGCAGCATCTGGACCGCGTTGCGCGCGGCGATGGACCGGTCGTGGCGGCGGTAGGCCATATCCAGCAGGGCATGCGGCGCGTCGCCCTTGATGGGCCGGTACTCGATGCCCTGTGCGCCCATGTGGCGCATGGCCGCCGGCACGATCGAGATGCCGACGCCGGCGGCCACCAGGCTGACGATGGAGGCCATCTGCGGCGCCTCCTGGATCACGCGGGGCGAGAAACCGGCGCGCAGGCAGGCGTTCTGGATCGCATCGTACAGGCCGGCGCCGATGGGGCGGGGATAGAGCACGAAATCCTGGTCGGCCAGCGCCGCGATGGGCACGCTGCGCTTGCGGCTGAGCGGATGGTCGGGGGGCAGGGCGATAAGCATCGGCTCGTCCAGCACGCGTTCGGTTTCGAACTCCGGGTCCAGCACGTAGGGCGGCCGCACGAACGCCACGTCGACCTGGTTTTCGCGCAGCCCGCGCAGCAGGCTGACGGTATTGCTTTCGGTCAGGCTGATGCGCACGTCGGGATAGCGGTCGCGGAAAGCGCGGATGGCGCGCGGCAGATACGGATGGAACACGGCCGACGCGGTGAATCCCACGGTGATGGCGCCATGTTCGCCGCGCCCGAGACGGCGCGCGGTATCGATGGCGCGGTCGGCGCTGGCCAGGATGGCGCGCGCGTCCTCCAGGAACTGGGCGCCGGCCTCGGTCAATTCGACGCCGCGCGGCAGGCGCAGGAACAGCGGCGTGCCGATCTCGCGCTCCAGCTGCTGGATCTGCTGGCTGAGCGGCGGCTGGCCGATGCCCAGCCGCGCGGCGGCGCGGGTGAAATGCAGCTCGTCGGCGACCACGGTGAAATAGCGCAGGTGTCTCAGTTCCATCGTTAATAAATATAGCGAGTGCCTGTTTCATATATTGGACATATGCAGGGGAAAAGTCTACCTTGATCGCACGGGCCATTGCCCGCCGCTTTTTCGAGAATCCCGATGTCTTCCGCCTCAGCCGTTTCCCCCTCCGCCCCGACCGCCGCGCCGCAGGCCGACTACCTGGCGCGCGGCACGCCAGCCTTGCGTCGCGCCCAATGGGCCTTGTTCGCCGCGGGCTTTTCCACCTTTTCGCTGCTGTACTGCGTGCAGCCGTTGATGCCGCTGTTCACACACGGCTTCGGCGTGTCGCCGGCGCAGAGCAGCCTGGTGCTGTCGCTCTGTACCGGCCTGCTGGCCGTGGCGATCTTCCTGGTGGGGCTGTTCTCGCAGGCGCTCCCGCGCAAGCGCATCATGGCGCTATCGCTGTTTGCCTCGGCCGTGCTGGGCACGGCAGCGGCGGTGGCGCCCGACTGGCACAGCCTGCTGGTGCTGCGGGCCTTGCAGGGCGTGGCCATGGGCGGGGTGCCGGCCGTGGCCATGGCCTATCTGGCCGAAGAGGTGGAGCCCGATACGCTCGGCTTCGTGATGGGGCTCTACATCAGCGGCAGTGCCTTCGGCGGGCTGTCGGGACGGGTGATCACCGGCCTGGTGTCGGATCATTTCGGCTGGCGCGCGGCGCTCGGCACGCTGGGCCTGCTGGGCATCGCCGCGGCGCTGCTGTTCGTGTGGCTGCTGCCGGCGTCGCGCCGTTTCACGCCGCGGCGCTCGCGTGGCTGGGCCGGGGTGGCGGGCGACGTGCGCGCGGGCATCGGCGCCCACTTGCGCAACGGCCCGCTGTGCGGCCTGTTCGCCATGGGCGGCCTGCTGATGGGCGCATTCGTCACGGTCTACAACTACGTCGGCTTCCGCCTGCTGGCGCCGCCGTTCTCGCTGAGCCAGACCTTCATCGGCTTCATCTTCGTGGTGTATCTGGTGGGCATCTTCGCCTCGACCTATTTCGGCCGCCTGGCGGACCGGCACGGACGCGGCGCGATGCTGGCGGCGGCCACCGGCCTGGCGCTGGCGGGGCTGTTGCTGACGCTGTCGGAGGCCTTGCCCGTGCTGATCGGCGGCATCGTGGTGTTCACCTTCGGCTTTTTCGCCGCGCACGCGGTGGCCAGCGGCTGGGTCGGCCAGATGTCGCGCGGCTACAAGGCGCTGGCGGCCTCGCTCTACCTGCTGGTGTACTACGTTGGCTCCAGTGTGCTGGGGGCGCTGGGCGGCCAGTTCTGGACTGGTGGCGGCTGGCCCGGCGTGGCGGCGATGGCCGGCAGCCTGCTGGCCTTGGCGCTGGCGATCAGCGCGGCGCTGTACTGGCGCACCGCGCGCCCGCCGCAGGCGTCGGCGGTGGGGCGGGGCGCGTCATAATCGGGTCTGTGATTCACTGCGCAGGCCGCTGATGTTCTCGCATGTCTGCCTTGGCGTCGGCGATGTCGATCAAGGCCCCCCGGGGCTGCGGCCGCACTATCACGCCGATTACTACGGCGCGTATTTCCGCGACCCCGACGGCAACAAGCTGTGCGTGGTCTGCCATGCGCCCCGAGAGCGGGCCGGCCACGCCGCCATCGGAAGCTAGGCCGGGGCCCGGAAGGCCGGCGCCGTCGCCTCGGCCGCCAGGGTCGCATCGATGCCCTGGCTGAGCGCCGCCAGCAGCAGGCGCGGGTCCAGCGTCAACTTGGCCAGCACCACGCTGCATCGGGACAGCCGTGCCAGGTCGTCGGGTTTCAGGTCGGCCAGCCAGCGGCAGGCCTGGGCCGATATCTGCATGCCGGCCAGCGCCGGCAGGTTGCCGGTGCGAGCCATCCGCTGCAGCAGCAGCAGATACATGAGATTGGTTTCGTGGATATCGCGCAGAAGTTCGGTGGGTTGCGGCATCGGGTGCCCCTCACTTCATTGAATCCGAGGCCAGGCGGCTGCCGGGCCAGGAACAGGCAAGGCGCGAGCGTCCTGAATGGGCGTCTGATCAAGCCCGGGCGGGCTTGTGTGCCGGTATGGTCTGTCGATCATATTTAAGCGATCCGGGGCCGTCAGTAATGGATTTCCCGGAGCCTCGGCGGGGCATATCGATATATAAGTAACCAGACGCATTCTCATTTATAATGCCTCGCATGCCGAACGGTGCCCGCGCGTGCGGGCGCCGCGTTGCCCGCCATCCCGAGAGGCCCACGATGTCCCTAGCTTTCCAGGCCCCCAATTCACTGCACCGAGAGCACGCGGCCCTGCTGGCCGCCTACGGCCAGGCCCAGGCGCGCTGCAGCCGGCTCCTGAGCGCGCAGGCGCAACGCATCCAGTGCCTGGAAACCGAGGTATTCAAGTTGCGCGCCGCGGTGATCCAACGCGATACGGCGCTGGCCTGGGCGCGTGAAGACCGCGCCGCGCTCGAAGGCGCGATCCCCGGCCTGCCCAGGCGCGTGGCGCTGGCGCGGCGCGTGGCGCAGTTGATGGAGCGGGTGCAGGGCCTGATGCGCGAGCGCCTGGCGTGGCAGGACCGCGCCGCCGTCCAGGCGCGCGACCGTCCGCTCGATTCCGCGGCCGAACCGGCCGTTGCGCCCGCCGTCGTCGCCGCGGCCACGCTGCGCGAGAAATCGGTGTTGTGCGTGGGCGAGGACGCCATGGCCCTGATGCTGACGCGCAAGGTGGTGGAAATGGCTGGCGGACGCTACCTCGGCCATTGCGGCGGCGAAAGCAGCGACGGCGACACGCTCGAAGCCAGCCTGGTGGCGGCCGACCTGGTGATCTGCCAGACCGGCTGCGTCAGTCACGGCGCCTATTGGCGCGTCAAGGACCACTGCACCCGCACCGGCAAGCAGTGCGTGCTGGTGGACAAGCCCGAGGCGCTGACGGCGTTGGGGCTGGCGCGCGAAAGCGTCGACGTGCCGCGCTGAGTTCCGGGCAGGCGACGCCTGTCAGCCCGGGACGGCCTCGGAACCGGCGGCAAGGTGTAATGCCGAGTTACCGAGGGTTGCGGCTGTCGCGCCGCGCCCGCAATACAGTCTGGGAAGCCTGCAGGAGATTCCATGCTGACCCAGCGAGACCGTGTGCCCCACCCCTGGACCGATACGCTTGCGCGGCTCGAAGACGAGCGCGTGATGTTGCAACGCATTGCCGCCGGCGTGCCGCTGGCCGAGGTGCTGGGCCATATGCTGCACGCCATAGAAGCCCAGTCCAGCGTCGAACTGCGCGCCTCGATCGCGCTGGTCGATGACAGCGGCAAGGTCCTGCGCCATGGCGCGGCGCCCAGCCTGCCGCACGATTTCAATAGCGCTGTCGACCGTGCGCCGATCGGCCCGGACATGGCCTCGTGGGGCAGGGCGGCGGATTCCGGCAGTCCCGTCTACGTCGAAGACATTGCCAGTCATCCGGCCTGGGCGTCGTGGCGCGACCTGGCGCTGTCGCACGGCCTGCGGGCCTGCTGGTCAACGCCGATCAAGGCCCCCGATGGGCGCCTGCTTGGGGTGTTCTCGAATTACTACGGCGCGCCGCGCACGCCGTCGGCCGACGATATCGACGCCATCGCGGTGGTCACGCGCAGCGCCGCGCTGGCGATCGAACGTCACCTGACCGAAGTGGCGCTGCGCCGCAGCGGCGAACGCTGGCGCGCCATGTTCGACGGCATGCAGGAAGCCTTCTTCCTGAGCGAAGCCCTGCGTGACGCGCGGGGCCGCATCGTCGATTTCCGGTTCATCGAGGTCAATCCCGCGTTCGAGCGGCAAAGTGGCATGAAGGAGGGCGATACGCTGGGCCACACCCTGCGCGAGATGATTCCCGGGGTGCCCGACCAGATCCTTGACACGTTCGCGCAGGTGGTCGAAACCGGCGAGCCGGCGCAGTTCGAATTCGCGGTGCCATCGCCGCAGCCGGCCTGGTACGAGGCGCGCGCGCGGCGCGAAGGCGAAAACCAGATGATGGCGCTGTTCCTCGATGTCACGGCGCGCAAGACCGCCGAGGCGGAATTGTGGGAAGGCCAGCACCGCAAGAACTTCGTGCTGGCGCTGGGCGACCGCATGCGCGAATTGCAGCAGCAGGCGGCGATCGAACAACTGGCATGCGAAAGCCTGGGCCAGCATCTGGCGCTGGGCCTGGTCGCGGTGGTGGATTGGCCAGGCGGGGACAGCGGGCCGCAGGTTTCCTCGTGTTGGCAGGCGCAGGGCAATGGCGGCGGCGAAGATCTGGATGCCGACTTGCTGGGCCGCATCCGCGAGACGCTGTCGGAAGCCCGCACGATCTTTCTGGAGCCGTTGCTGGGACGGGCCAATGGCGACATCCTGCCTTCGGCGATCGTGGTGCCGACGGCCCGCTGGGGCCGCCCGGACGGGGCGCTGGTGGTGCGGCCGGCGGCCGGCTCCCGGCTCAAGCGCGGTGACGTGGCCTGCATCGAAGAAGTGGCCGAGCGCCTGTGCGGCGCGGTCGAGCGTTCGCAGTACGCTCGCATGCTGGAACAGCGGGTCGAGCACGCGATCGCCGAGCGCGACCGCATCTGGCGCCTGTCGCCCGAATTGCTGGCGGTGGTCGACGCGAAGGGACGCTATGCCAGCGTCAATCCCGCCGTGCGCGCGATCCTGGGTTGGACGCAGGAGCAGTTCCTGGCCATGGGACTGCGTCAGCAGATCCATCCGGACGACTACGAAGCCACCCGCGAGGCCCTGGCGCAGGCCCGCCGCGCCGAAGGCCCGCAGGGCGTGCGGCACCTGGAGAACCGCATCCTCAAGCGCGATGGCAGCTATGCCTGGATCACCTGGAGCATGTCGTGGGCGCAGGACAGCCTGTACATGGCCGGGCGCGACGACACCGACCTGAAGTCGCAGGCCGAGACACTGCTGGAAACCGAGAACGCCTTGCGGCAGGCGCAGAAGATGGAGGCGGTCGGGCGCCTGACGGGAGGCATTGCGCATGACTTCAACAACATGCTGCAAGGGATCACCGGGGCGCTATACCTGATCCAACGCAAGCTGGCCGCGGGCGTGCCGGAACAGGCCGTGCGCTTCGTCGGCGTGGCAATGGATTCGGCCAATCGCGCGGCGCACCTGACGCAGCGTCTCTTGACGTTTTCGCGGCGCCAGCCGATCGACCCGCAGCCTTTCTCAGTCGCCAGCACGCTGCAGTCCATGATCGATCTGTTCCATCGCTACACCGGCGAGGGCGTGTCGCTGGCCTTCGACCTGGAGGCGGAATTGTGGCCGGTGCGCTGCGACCGCAACCAGTTCGAGAATGCCTTGCTGAACCTGGTGATCAACGCCTGCGATGCCATGCCCGACGGCGGCCTGTTGACCATCGCGGCCCTGAACGCGCGCCTGGATCCGGCCTTCCTGCGGCCGTATCCGGGCGTGCAGGCGGGCGCCTTCGTGGAAGTGCGCGTGACCGACGCGGGCTGCGGCATGACGCCCGACGTGCTGGCGCATGCCTTCGATCCCTTCTTCACCACCAAGCCGCTGGGCGAGGGCACCGGCCTGGGCCTGTCGATGATCTATGGCTTTGCCAAGCAGGCGGGCGGCGTTGTGACGCTGGACAGCCGGGTTGGCCAAGGAACCTCGGTCAGGATCTTCCTGCCGCGCTATGAAGGGGTGCCCGCCAGCGCCGCCGTGCTCACGCCGCCGTCCGGCGCGCGCGCGGAGCCGGCGCGCGAGGCGGTGGTGCTGGTCGTGGAGGACGACGCCAATGTGCGCGAGATGGTCTGCGAGTTCCTGGCCGAACAGGGCATGCGGGTGCTCACGGCCAGCGACGGCGACGCCGGGCTGGAACGCTTGCGCACGGTCGGCGCTCTCGATCTGCTGGTGACCGACGTCGGCCTGCCGGGCCTGAACGGCCGCCAGTTGGCGGACGCCGCGCGCGCCATTCATCCTGGCCTGAAAGTGCTGTTGATGACCGGCTATGCGGAAAGCGCGGCGCGCGGCTCGGGCTTCCTGGACAGCGGCATGGAATTGATCGTCAAGCCATTCGCGCTCGACACATTGGCCGAGCGCGTGCTGCGGATGCTGGAGCCCGCCGGCATCGGCATCGACGACGCGCGGGTCGCGGCGCCGCGGTCCTGATCCGATTGGCCCCCGGTTGCAAAGGGCGGTAAATATTGCCGATGCGCGGCGGGGCGCGCGGGGCGAGGCGACGCGGGCACGGCGATTGCTGTCATGGCAGGGCAACCTCAACAAGGAGTGTACCCATGAAAATCCGTGCCTTGACCTATGCCATCGTAGTCGCCGCCAGCCTGGGCGGAAGCGGCGCCGCCTGGGCCCAATCCGCCAGTCCCACCGCTCCGTCGACGACGCCCAATGATGGCACGGCGGTGCAACCCAACCGTCCGGTGCCGCCGGGCCAGGCCGCGCCGGCGCCCAATGCGGCGCCGAATACGCCGAGCACGCCGCCCAATCTGGACAAGCACAATGCGCCGTCGTCCGACAAGCGCAGTGGCGAGATGTCCAACCGTCACAAAGAAGCCAACGACAATGTGCCGCGCACGCCGGCGGCCGGCGCCACGCCGCCTCCGGGCTATCCCAACACGGGCGGCAGCAAGTGATCGGCGCGGGCTGACGCCCGCTCCTGCGCTCCCTCCGGCGGACGTTCCCTGTGCCGCCGGAGGGAGTTGTTTTTTGGGCTCAGTGTTCGCGTCGCAATTCCGCCGGCGGCAGGCGCAGCTGGCCCCGGTACTTCGAGACAGTGCGACGCGCCAGCACGATGCCGTTGTTGGCCAATTGCTGGGCCAGCGCCACGTCGGACAGGGGCATCGCGGGATCCTCGGCCTCGATCAGTTCCTTGATCAGCGCCCGCACCGCGGCGGCCGAGCAGGTGCCGCCGGAATCGGTGGGCAGTTCGCGCGAGAAGAAGTGGCGGAATTCGAAGACGCCCCGCGGCGTGACCATGTACTTGCTGACGGTGGCGCGCGAGACGGTGGATTCGTGCATGTCCAGGTCGTCGGCGACTTCCTTGAGCATCAGGGGCCGCAGCGCCACTTCGCCATATTCGAAGAACGTCTGCTGGCGCTTGACGATGGCCTCGGCCACGCGCTGGATGGTGGTGTAGCGCTGTTCGACGTTGCGCACCAGCCAACGCGCCTCCTGCAGTTCCTGCGCCATCGGGCTACGGTCGTCCAGCCGCGCGCGCCGGAACAGGTCGGCGTATACCTGGTGCAGGCGGGCCTGGGGCATGGCGCCCCGGTTGGGCACCACGCGCCAGCGCGAACGCCATTTGTCGACGAACACGTCTGGCACCACGTAGACCGGCGCCTGGGCGTCGTAGCGGCGGCCGGGCTTGGGATCGAGGCCACGGATCAACGCGCAGGCGTCGCGCAGTTCGTCATCCGAGCAATTGAGGGCGCGTCGCAGGCCGGCGCTGTCATTCTTGGCGAGCCGGTCGATCTGTTCGCGCACGATGCGCAGCGCCAGCGCACGCAGCGAAGCGCTCAGTCCCGGCGCGGCTTCCAGCTGCAATGCCAGGCATTCCTGCAGGTCTCGCGCGCCCAGGCCGGGCGCGTCCAGCTGCTGTACCAGCCGCAGCGCCGTCAGCCATTCGGCGTCGTCGGGCGGCGGCGAGAAGTCCGGGCTCAGATCGTCGCACAGGCTGGCGGTCGGGGTGCGTAGGTAGCCATCCTCGTCCAGCGAATCGATAATGAATTCCGCCAGCAGGCGGTCACGCGCGCCCAGCCGGTAGCTGCCCAACTCCAGCGACAGCTTTTCCCGCATCGAGACCGGTGCGCTGGCCCATTGACCCAGGTCGCGGTCTTCGCCGTCGGCGCGGGCGGGAGACGGGTAGTCACCGCCGTATTCGGACGCGGCGGCCGGCGCCTCTTCGGTCGGGGTGGACGAAGACGGGGCGGGCGCCGCCTCGGCGGCGGGGTTGGCGCTGTCCATGTCGGGGCGGCCTTCGGCGATATCGGCCGGGCCCGCGGCTTGCTCTTCCGCTTCCTCCAGGAAGGGATTGCTGGCCAGCGCCAGTTCCACCGCGGTGGTGAACTCCAGCGCCGACATCTGCAGCAGCTTGACCGATTGCTGCAGCCTCGGCGCCAGCGTCATCTGCTGCCGCAGGCGCAATTCTTGCATCGGGTGTCCCAAGAAATTCTCCCGCAGGGGCGGCCGCCGGAAAGGCGGCACATCCTTGTACTCATGCAAAATCCATGCCCGCCACGCATTGCGGGGCGGCGAAGGCGGCGGTCGCCCCGGCGCGGCGGACGGGATTACAAGGCGGCGGTAAATATTGCCGGGAGAGTATTGGCAGGCGAGTGATGCCGGGCTAGTGATGCCGGGCTAGTGATGCCGGGCTAGTGATGCCGGGCGAGTGATGCCAGGCGAGTGATGCCAGGCGAGTGATCCCAGGCGAGTGATCCCAGGCGAGTGATCCCAGGCAGGCGGGGCCGTTGGCGCGCGGTCTTGCCCCCGGCCGGGCCGCCACGGGCCGTCAGGCGACGGCCGGGCCGCCAGCGTCTTTCTCGTAGACGTCCAGCCGGTTGTAGAGGGTTTTCAGGCTGACTCCAAGGGTCTCGGCCGTCAGGCGCTTGTCACCGCCGTGATGGGCCAACGTCGCCAGGATGAAGTCGCGCTGCGCATTGCCCAGCGCCGTGCCGACGGGAAAGATCAGGGCGCCGTCCTTGAACTCGGCGCGTGGCGCGGCGCGGGCGCGGGGCAGCTCGGCATCCAGCTCGTCGTCGCACAGGATGTAGGCGCGTTGCACCGCGTTGCGCAGTTCGCGCACGTTGCCCGGCCAGTCATGGCGGGCGATGGCCTGCAGCATGCGGGTCGAAATGGTCTTGCGCGTCGCGTGGCGGCCGTTCAATTCATCCAGGAAATGCCGCGCCAGCACCGTCGCGTCGCCGTCGCGCTCGCGCAAGGGCGGCACGCGCAGCGGGATCACCAGCAGGCGGTGCAGGAAGTCCTGGCGCAGGCGGCCGTCGGCCACCGAGGCGGCCGGGTCGCGATTGCTGGCGCACAGGACGCGCACATTGGCCCGCAACAGGTCGGTGCCGCCCACCCGCTGGTAAGTGCCGGTTTCCAGCACTCGCAGGAAGTGCACCTGCATGTCGGGCGGCATTTCGGTGACTTCGTCCAGGAACAGCGTGCCGCCGCTGGCGGACTCGAAGTAGCCCGCGTTCTGCGCCACCGCGCCAGTGAAGCTGCCTTTTTCGTGGCCGAACAGTTCGGCGTGGGCCAGCGAACCGCTGATGGCGCCGCAGTTGACGGCGATAAAGGGCTGGTTGGCGCGGTCGCTGGCCTCGTGGATGGCGCGCGCCACCACCTCCTTGCCCGCGCCGCTTTCTCCCACGATGAAGACGCTGGCGTCGGTCTCGGCGGCCAGGCGCACCTGGGTGGCCAGCTTTTGCATTACGGAAGACAAGCCTGAGACATTCATAGTGTTGCCATCGTAGGGGGAGTGGCGCGACACGGATGCGACGAGTTGCAAGTAATCGCAATCTTTAGTGCATCGTATCGAATGTTTACGTCAAAACGCGCCAGCTTCGCTATGCTCAAGCGTGGCCGTAGAGGCACGGGCGCCCCTGCTCGTTCCCTCGGTTCTGGAGATGTCATGCCCCACTTGCTGATCGTCGACGACGACGATGCGATCCGTGAGACCCTGGCCGAGATTGGCCGCGATAGCGGCTTCTCGGTGGCGCTGGCCGCCAGCGTCAAGGATGCCATGATCCAGCTCGAGCGCCAGGCGCCCGACCTGGTGCTGACGGACGTGCGCCTGCCCGAAGGCAGCGGCATGGACATTTTCAAGAACGTGGCGGCCGCCAGCGCCGAGGTCGTGGTGATGACCGGCCACGGTACGCTGGACAATGCGGTGCAGGCCCTGCGCCTGGGCGCGACCGACTATCTGGTCAAGCCGATCTGCATGGAGCGCCTGAACGAGATCATGGCGCGCATCGTGTCCAACTCCGGCGGCGAGCCCGCCGGCCTGCCGTTCGAGGAACCGGGGCGGTTTGGCAAGATGTACGGCACCTCGGCGCCCATGCGCGAGCTGTATCGCCAGATCGGGCGCGTGGCGCCCACCGACGTCACCGTGTTGCTGATCGGCGAAAGCGGCACCGGCAAGGAACTGGCCGCGCACGCCATCCATGAATTGAGCGCGCGCCGCCAGCGGCCGTTCATCGCCGTGAACTGCGGCGCGATCTCGCCACACCTGATCGAAAGCGAGATGTTCGGCCACGAACGGGGCAGCTTCACGGGCGCCGACCGCCAGCACAAGGGCTACTTCGAGCGCGCCGACGGCGGCACGCTGTTCCTGGATGAAGTCACCGAGATGCCGCTTGACCTGCAGGTCAAGCTGCTGCGGGTGCTGGAGACCGGCCGGTTCATGCGGGTCGGCACCAATCGAGAGATCGCCTGCGACATCCGCATCGTCGCCGCCACCAACCGCAACCCTGAACAGGCGGTACAGGAAGGCAAGCTGCGCGAGGATCTTTATTACCGGCTCAATGTATTTCCGCTGCAATTGCCGCCGCTGCGCGAGCGTGGCGAGGATGTTCTGTTCCTGGCCGAACGCTTCCTGCAGGCGCAGAACGAAGAGACGGGACGGTCAAAGGCTTTCGCCCCCGGGGCGGCGCAGACGTTGTCGCAGTATGAGTGGCCGGGCAATGTCCGCGAACTGAAGAATTTCGTGCGCCGCGCCTTCATCATGGCCGAGGGCGATGAGCTGGACGCCGAACTGCTGGCGCCGCAGGTGTCGCCGAGTGGCGACATTGCCGGCGGACAGGTCAGCCTGCCTGTCGGCGAAACCCTGGCGGAAGCGGACCGGCGTTTGATCCTGGCGACGCTGCAGCGCTGCAAGGGCGTCAAGAAGCAGGCCGCGGCGGTGCTCGGCATCAGCCCCAAGACGCTCTACAACCGGCTCGAGGAGTACGCGGCGGCAGGCTACGTGCTGCCCGGCGAGGCGCGGCAGGACGCCGCGCCCTGACCGGAAACCCGCCGCCGGCCGGTTACTTGCCGTAGCGCGTCTTCAGGTCGGCCATGCAGGCGTCCTTGGCATTGCCCGACATGGCGTCGCACTTTTCCTTGCCCACCTTGTAATCGGCGTCGTTGCGGGCCTTGGCCGCGTCATGGTTGGCCTCGGCCTTTTCCTTGCCCGCCTTGGCGTCCGCCTTGGCCTTGTCGCGATTGGCCTCCGCCTGTTTCTGGCAAACATCCTTCTGGTTGCCCTTCATGGCGTCGCATTGCTTCTTGTCCATTTTGTACTGATCGTTGATCTGCTCATTGCTGCGCACCGGCGCGGCGCCGGAGGACGTCTGCGCGGAAACGGGCAGGGCGAGCGCCGCCAGGCAGACGGCGGCAGCGGGAACGAGCGTCATGGACAGGCGGATCTTGGACAGATTCATGGCTGACTCCTTTGGATTGGCGTGACCGGAGAATGGTCACTCGCTTGCCCGGAGCAATTGGCGTGCCCGGCGATCGGGCACGCCAATTGCGGCGGACCGCGCCGCATCGTGAAGACGGGCCGCCGCCGGCGCCCATGCCCAGGGAGAGACGACATGACCAACAAGACCGACACCCACGAATCCCGCGCGAACGTCAGGCGGCCGGACGACGAAACCGCGAAGTCGACCGCGGAACCGGGCGGCCAGGCCAACGCGCCGCGCAGCGACACCGCCGCGGCGCACCAGAGCGGCAAGTTCGGGGCGGATGAGCCGCAGCGCGAGCGCGCCGCCAAGCCTCGGCGTGGCGCCGACGATCAACCGCACCCGAAAGGCCCCGAGTATGAAGAGGGTGGCCAGTATCCGGGCACGCGCAAACCCGCGGCGGGACGCTAGCGCACGTTGGCGCGGACCCGTCCGGAGCCGGGGTGTTTTTGCTAAAGCTCGCCGGCCCGGTTCAGGTCTCGTCGCCCGCGAGGCGGAACAACAGCACGACGCAATGCAGCGCCGCCAGTCCGACCAATCCATAGACCATGCGGCCGCCCGCGAAGCCGGGCAGCATCAGCGCGAACACGTCGAGGTTGACGGCGGCGATCAGGCCGCTGTTCAGGCCGCCGGCAACCAGCACGACCAGCGCCGCCCAATCGAGCGGGCGCAGGCCAACCCGGTCCTCCGGCCCCAGGGGCGCGAGGGAGGGCGGGCTGGCCGGCACGGCAATCTCGGTTTCTTCGTCATAGGTCAGCATGTTCCCTCCCGGGGACCCGGTTCTCATTGAATCCTCAGCAAGCCCCGTGCCTTGAGGCACGTGCGGGCATGGCAGTTGCTGCCCGTTGAGCAGGGCCGATGGCGGGCCAAGCCGATAGGAGATTGTCATGTCCCTGATTGTCGCAGCGCGCTTCCAGACGTTCGACGAAGCCACGCAGGCCACCCAGCGCCTGCGCCTCGAAGGCTTCTCCGAAGACGACATCCATACGTTCTACATCAACACCGCTGGCGAGCATGCCCGATTCCCGCTCGGCGGGGACCGCGCCGCCGACCCGGATGCGCGCGGCGCGCACCTGGGTGCCCTGGCGGGCGCGTCGCTGCTGGGCCTGCTGTTCGCCCTGGTCGGCGGGCTGGTGGCGTTGTGGGCTGGCGCGGCCACGCTGGTGATCGTGGTGGCCGCCGGCGCCGGCGCCTACATCGGCGCGCTGGCGGGCGCCTTGCGGGTGGCGGGCCGGGGCCGGGGCAGGCCGCGGTCGAGGGTCCCCGCCGCCCCTGACGCGCACCCGCCGCTGCGGCAGGCCGGGGTGATGCTGGCGCTGCCCGTGCCGCCCGACCGTGAAGCCGCGGCCAGGCAGGTCCTGCGCGATGCCGGCGGGCACGACATCGAGCGGGCCCAGGGCCGTTGGCTGGATGGCAAGTGGGAGGACTTCGATCCCCTGAAGCCGCCGCGCCACGTCGAGGCGCCTTCCGGCGCGCAATGACCCGCCGACAGGGCGGGATGGGAGACAGACATGAACAAGAAAACGCTGTGGCGCGGTCTGTTGGCGGCCTGCCTGCTCGCTTTGCTGGCCGCGCCGCTGGCGGCCCGCGCCGCGCAGCCAAGCGCGGCGGACAGCCATTTCCTGCAGGCCGCCGCCGCCGCCAATGCGTTTCAGGTGCTGGCCGCGCAAGCCGCCGAGAAACGCGCAGGCAGCACCGAGGTGCGCACCTTCGCGGGCAAGATGCAGGCGCGCCACCAGGAACTGGATGCCGATCTCAGGCGCCTGGCGGGGGACAAGCGGGTGCCGCTGCCTTCCAAGCCCGAGCCGTCGGACCAGCGCACGCTGGAAGCCCTGGCGGGCAAGACCGGCACGGCCTTCGATGCGCTTTACATCGACCAGGTCGCATTGGCCGCGCACGTCCAGGCGGAAATGCTGTACCGCACGGCGGCCACCCAGGCCGCCGATGCCCAGATCCGGGCATTTGCCGCCCGCCACCAGCCCGCGCTGGCCGACCACCTGGCGCTGGCGCGCGCGCTCAAGCGCGACCCCGCGGCCAATCCGACCCAGGTTCCGCCGGCCACGCGCGGCGAGCCGCCGGCGGTGTCTCCGGCCGAGCGCAACGCGCCCGCTTCGGTGGCTCCGCAGAAGTAGAAGTAGGGAAGCGGCGGCGGCCGCCTCAGTCGCCGGCGCTGCCGGTGATGGGCAGCACGATGCCGGTGATGTAGCTGGAGCAGGCGGGCGCGGCCAGGAACACATAGGCCGGCGAGATTTCCTCCGGCTGGGCCGGCCGGCCCAGTTCGGTATCCTGGCCAAACGACTTGATTTCCTCGGCGTCGCGATCGGCCGGATTCAAGGGCGTCCACACCGGGCCGGGCGCCACCGCGTTGACGCGGATGCCCTGGCCCGCCAGATTCGACGCCAGCGAGCGGGTGAAGGCATGGATGGCGCCCTTGCTGGTGGAGTAGTCGAGCAGGCCGGCGCTGCCGCGCAGGCCGGTGACCGAGCCGGTGTTGATGATGCTGGCGCCGGCGCGCAGGTGTGGCAATACCGCGCGCGCCATGTAGAAATAACCATAGATGTTGGTGCGCAGCGTCTTGTCCCATTTTTCATCGCTGATGGCCTGCAGGCCATCGTCGTGATCCTGGAACGCGGCATTGTTCACCAGCACGTCGAGTCGGCCAAACGCCTGCGCCGCCTGGGCCACCGCCTGGTCGCAGAAGGCAGAGTCGCGCACGTCGCCAGCAATGAGCAGGCAGCGGCGGCCCTCGGCGCGGACCGCGCGCTCGGTTTCGCGGGCATCTTCATGTTCGTTCAGATAGACGATGGCGACATCGGCGCCTTCGCGCGCGAACAACACGCTGACCGCGCGGCCGATGCCGGAATCTCCGCCCGTGACGATGGCGGCCATGCCGGCCAGCTTGTCGCTGCCCCGGTAATCGGGCGCCTGGTACTGCGGCGGCAGCGCCATCGCGCCCTCATCGCCAGGTTTTTGCAGATGCTGGCCGGGCATGGGCGGCGCCGGATGGGGGCGTGCTCCGGTGGGCGGGTGGGGTTTGGACATGCGTATCTCCCTGTATCACCGACGCGGATGCGTCGCAGGCAGACGCGAGCAACTGCTATGCCCGCGCGCGAAGCGGCGCCCGCCGCATCGCGCGCGGCCGACAGGGGATTACTGCCGGCCCACCACCACGCCGAACAGGAACGCGGCGCCAGCCACCAGGCCGATGGCCTGCCAGGGACGCGCATGGATGTACTGCTCGGTGCAGTCGATGGTCTCGCGCACCATGTCCTGGGCGCTGTCGGACGCTTCACGCAGGCTGTGGCGCGTGTCGCGCAACTGCTCGGCCAGGCGCGCCTTGAGCGCTTCCAGGTCGGTGGCGGAAGCATCGCTCAGCGTGGCCTCCAGGTCGTCGATCCAGCTTTCCGGATGGCGACGACGGCGGCGCAGGCCGCGTTCATCGGGACCGTTCTCGGGGAAGTCCGAGGGCAGGGGAGTATGGTTATTGGCCATGTGGGTACCTCCTGGAGTCTGCGTTGGCGAAAACATGGCCGCGATCCGCTGCGGGCGCGGCGCATGGGAAAAGGCTGGCATGCATCGGCCCGTCGCGGGGTCTTGCATTGCATCTCGTTGTGAATGTTCGTTTTACCCAGGAACGGCCGCCCCTGCGCGCAATGCCACATCCGCTTGCAATTTGGGCGGTGGATCGATTTTCGCGCGGGCGGCGGCGCCGTAGCATGGATGGTGTCATCCCAACCAAACGGAAAACGCCATGACCGCCAGCAAACGGCCCGACCCCAAGCCTGCCCATCCATCCGCGACGGCCAGCGAAAGGCCCGAGGGCGGCAAGCTCCTGCCGCCGCGCGCGCCCGTCGACGTGCCCCGTCAGCCGCCCAAGCCCACCGCCGCCACGCCCGACGAGGCCGCGCGCGATGGCCGCCGGGTGGCGGACGATGGCACCGAGTCGAACTGGGCCGACAACGCCAAGCCGCAGCCGCGCGCCAAGAACGCCCGCTCTTCCATCCTGTAGCCGCGGCGTCCCTGGCCGTCATGCGTCGCGCAGGAAGGCCAGCAACCGGCGTTCGTCGGCGCTCAGGCCGCGCGGCCCCGCCGGCGCGGCCGCCCGTGGCGGCAGCCGGCCCGCCAGATAGGTCTCGATGATCGCAGGGTGCACGTAGCAGGCGCGGCACACGGCCGGCGTGTTGGCCAGGCGCCGCGCGACCTGCCGGATCACGTCCACCACCTCCTGGCGCGCCTGCCGTTCGTCCTGGTAAGGCCGTCCCTGCAAGGCCGCGTAGGCCAGGACCGAGCCGGCCCAGGTGCGGTAGTGCTTGGCGGTGAAATCGCCGGCGCCGGCCGCGCGCAGATAGGCGTTGACCGTTTCCGAATCGACCCCGTGGGGCTCGCCGCGCTCGTCCAGGTACTGGAACAATTGCTGCCCGGGGATGTCCAGGCAGCGCTTGGCCACACGGGCGATGCGCCGGTCCCGCACCGTCACGTCGTGCGCCACGCCACTCTTGCCGCGGAAGCGCAGGCGCAACTGGTCGCCGCGCAGCGTGGCGTGGCGCCGCGTCAGCGTGGTCAGGCCGTAGGAACGGTTGGCGCGGGCATATTCACGCGCGCCGATGCGGATCAGCGTGTCTTCGAGCAGGCGCACCACCACGGCGATGACCTTGGCCTGGGGCAGGCCGGAGGCACGCAGGTCGCGTTCCGCCTGGCGGCGGATGCGCGGCAGCCGGGCGCCGAATTCGGCGAGGCTCTGGTATTTGGTGGCATCGCGCTGGCGCGCCCAGTCGGCGTGGTAGCGATACTGCTTGCGGCCGCGCGCATCTCGGCCGGTGGCCTGCAGGTGGCTGTGCGCCAGCGGGCTGATCCAGACCTCCTGGTAAGCGGGCGGAATCGCCAGGGCGCGGATGCGCGCCAGCGTGGCGGGGTGCGTGATGCGCTTGCCGTCGGTATCGAAATAGTGAAACGTCGTGCCGTTTACCCGCGCCCGGGTGTAGCCGGGCCGGGTGTCGTCCAGGTAGACCAGATTCCCGTCGACGTCGCGCGCCGCCGCCTCCTGACCGTGGTTCGCCATTGCCTCTCCTGACAGTCGCCGGGCCCGGAGCAAGCGCCGTGCCCGTCGGCCCGTCCTGGCGGCGTTCGCCGGGCTTGCGGCGGGAACGCCGCTTGCTGAGGGGCTTGTTGACGTAACCAGGGAGCTTTGCATGACCAAGACACTGCAGGACTTCAATGTCGCCATCCTGGTGGTGGATGGCTTCGAGCAAGTGGAGCTGACCGAGCCGCGCGACGCCCTGCGAGCGCAAGGCGCGCGCGTGGCGATCGTGTCCGCAAGGCGCGGGCCGGTGCAGGGCATGCGCCATCACGACAAGGGCGAGCGGGTCGAGGCCGACCTGATCTTCGCCGAGGCCCGCGAGGAACTGTTCGACGCCGTCCTGCTGCCCGGCGGCGTGATCAATGCCGACGAGATCCGCCTGCACCCCGAAGCCCGCGCCTTCGTGCGGGCCATGCACGAGGCCGGCAAGCCCCTGGCGGTGATCTGTCACGGCGCCTGGCTGTTGATCTCGGCGGACCTGGTCAGGGGACGCAAGATGACCAGCTGGCCTTCGCTGCAGGACGATCTGCGCAATGCCGGCGCCGAATGGGTGGACGAGGAAGTGGTGGTTGATGGCCGCTGGATCAGCAGCCGCAAGCCGGATGACATTCCCGCCTTCAACCGCGAGCTGTTGCGCGTGTTTGCGCTGGCGCGCCCCTAATGTGTAGCGGGTCGCGACGCAGCCGCGCCCGCACGAAATTCCCCTCGGCGCCATGGCGCGCAGGGGCGCGAAGCCGGAATCTCCCGGCCGCGCGAAAGGCAGTGCCATTACAGGAGAACGCCATGTCAGCGCATCTGTACCTGCATGTCCCGCCCAAACCGGAACCGATTCCGCCGGGCTCGCCGCCCGGCGACCTGCCGGTCGATCCGGACACCGATGAACCGGAGGTGGACCTGCCGCCGCTGGATCCGCCCTTCAAGGAAAAAGTGACAAAGGTCCATTGAAAAGGGGCGACACCGTCCCGCGATCAAGAACAATAGGAGTCATCATGTCGACCATTTTGCTGATCATCCTCATCCTGCTGCTCGTCGGCGCCGTGCCCGCGTGGCCATACAGTCGCGGCTGGGGCTATTACCCCAGCGGCCTGCTGGGGATCGTGCTGATCGTGTTGATCGTGCTGCTACTGACAGGACGGCTGTAGCGGCGCTTTATCCCGGGCAGGCGGCGACGCTCAGGCCTGGCGCGCGCTTCGCGCGCGGGCCTGTGCCGCTTCGCGCCCGCGATGCTGCAGGCGCCGCCGGTTGATCCAGAAGATCACCCCGGTCACGAAGAACAGCAGCGGCAGCAGCCCCAGGACGGCCGTCAGGATGCGGGTCGGCAAGCCGTACAGGCTGCCGGAATGCAGCGGGAACATCAGCGCAAGGAAACGCTGGGCGGGCGTGCCGGACAAGGGATCGGCGCCAGACAGGCGCGCGCCGTTGCGCATATCGATGAACCAGCGCAGCGTGCCGACGGGCTGCCAGTCGTCGGCGCGGCGCATGCGTGCCTGATAGACGCCGCGCGCCGGATCGCGTCGCAGCATCACCAGGGTGGCATCGGCCGGCGACAGTTCGCGCGCCTTCGCGGCGGCGCCATCCCAACCGATTTCCGCTTCGCCGGGCGCCAGCGGCGCCAGGGCCGCGGCGCGCGCGTCGGGCGGCACGGTCGCGACGCTGGCGACCAGTTGCCGGCCCAGTTGCGGCAGGCCCATGAAAAAGCCGGTGCCGGCCACCACCAGCAGCAACAGCGCGGTGATCAGGCCGGCGGCGCGGTGCAGTTCGTAGCTGGTGCGGAAGGCGCTGACGCCGCGCGTCACCGACAGCGAACGGCGCCAATGCCCCGGCCGCGGCCAGGCCAGGTAGATGCCGCCGAGCAGCAGGGCCACCCAGGCCAGCGCCAGCCAGCCCAGCACTTCGCGACCGGTCTTGCCCTGCAGCAGGGTCATGTGCCAGCGCAACAACAAGGGCATGAGATGGGCGCGGTCGAGCGTGACGGCGTCGCGGTCGCGGCTGGCCAGCAGCAGGCCGGTGCAGGCGTCCACGCCCGCTTCATTGGCCGTGGTCTCCGCGTGCTTGAACTGCACCCGGTAGCTGTCGCGTGGCGCCTGCGGCAGCGTGATGGCGCCGACCGTGGCGCCCGGCCAGGCCTGTTGCACGGCGCGGGCCGCGGCAGAGGGCGGCAACGGCGCGGCGCAGTGTCCGGCCGTGTTGCGCAGCATCGGGGCGTTCAGCCAGCCGTCAAGTTCGTGGTCGAAGGCCAGCAGGCTGCCGCTCAATCCCGCCAGCACCAGCACCAGGCCCAGGACCAGGCCCGTCCACCGGTGCAGGAATGACACGGCGGTGCGCAGGGACTTGCGGAACTTGGCTTTCATGGAATGGTCGACGGCGGGCGAGGCGGGTGGCGCGCAATTGTACCGAGGCGTAAGATCGGCCGGCGTCTTTTTTGGCGCCTCGCATTTTCCCGCTTCCGGTCCGCAGCAACATGACGATCCCCCTCCTGATACTGATAGACAGCGTGCACGATTTCCTGCCCGCGATCGAAGACCGCGGCTTTCGCTGCATCCTTGCCACCACTCCCGCCGCCCGCGCCCAGGCGATCCGCGACCATGCCAACGAGATCCGCGTGGTGCTGACGCGCGGCGCCACCGGCTTTCATGCCGACGAGATGGCGGCCCTGCCGAAGCTGGAGCTGATCTGTTCGCTGGGCGTCGGCTTCGAGAACATCGACGTGGCCGCCGCCCGCGCGCGCGGCCTGCATGTGACGCACGGTCCGGGCGCCAACGCCACATCGGTGGCCGATCACGCCATGGCGCTGCTGCTGGGCGCGGCCCGCCATCTGCCGCAGGCCGATGCCTGGGTGCGCCAGGGGCACTGGAGCGGTTTCATGGGGCCGCAGATTTCGGGCAAGCGCCTGGGCATCCTGGGGCTGGGCACCATCGGCCTGGAGATCGCCCGGCGCGGCGCCAACGGCTTTGGCATGACGGTGGGCTATTACAACCGTCGTCCGCGCGCCGATTGCGGCTACGCGTATTACGACAGCCCGCGCGCCCTGGCCGACGCCAGCGATTTCCTGGTGGTGGCCACGCCCGGCGGCGCCGGCACGCGCCACCTGGTGGACGCGCCGGTGCTGGAAGCGCTCGGACCGCAGGGCTATCTGGTGAACATCGCGCGCGGCAGCGTGGTCGATACCAACGCGCTGATCGCGGCGCTGGCGGAGCGCCGCATCGCCGGGGCCGGTCTGGATGTGGTGGAGGGCGAGCCGGTGGTGCCGCCGGCGCTGCTCGGCCTGGACAACGTGGTGTTGACCCCGCACAGCGCGGGCCGCTCGCCCGAGGCGGTGGCGGCCACGGTGGCGCTGTTCCTGGACAACGCCACCGCGCATTTTTCCGGCAGGCCGGTGCTGACGCCGGTGCCGCAGGGCTGAAAAACCGGCCTCAGTGCGAGAACATGATCGGCACGGTCATGCTCTTGAGGATCGAGGCGGTGGCGCCGCCCATCGCCCATTCGCGCAGTTTGCTGTGGCCGTAGGCGCCCATGACGATCAGGTCGGCGCTGTGGTCGGCCGCGGCGTTCAGGATGGTGCTGCCCACGCCCACCCCCTTGATGTCGCGGCGCACGTGGTCGGGCGCCGGCATGCCCTGGGCGATGCAATAGGTGGCCAGGTCTTCGAATGGCACCGAGGCCTCCTTGCGCGAGGCGGCGCCTTCGTCCATGGTCAGCACCACCAGGTGCGAGGCCGTGCGCAGCAGCGGGGCCGCGTCGGCCAGCGCGCGGGCGGCTTCGCGGCTGCCGTCCCAGCAGTACAGCACGCGCTCCCCGAGCGTCGGGAAATCGCCGCTGGAAGGCACCACCAGCACGGGCCGGCCGGCGGTCAGCAGCGTCTGTTCGACGAACTCGACCTCGTGCGCGGCTTCCACGTCCTCGGGGTTTTCCTGGCTCACGACCAGCACGTCGCTGGTGCGGCCGAACCGCGCCACGCAGGCGCTGGGAGAACCCTCGCCCGCGCGCACCGAGGCCGGCACGTCGAGGGCGGCGGCCGCCTCCAGGAAGGCGTTCTGCACGGCGGTGCGATTCTGCGCCTGCAGGTCGCGGATGACGTTGAGCGTGCGCGACAGCATCACCGATTCGCCGTAGTAGTACTGTGGCGGCGCCGAGCTGGCGTAGATGCCGACCAGTTCGGCCTGGTGGCGTCTGGCCAGGGCCAGCGCCACGCGGGTACGGCGGGGGCAATCGAATCCGTGGTCCAGGTGGACGGAAATGCGGCGATACATGGCGGCCTCCTTTTGTGCGCGGTAGGCCTCCATCGTTGCGCGTTCCAGGCCTGGCGCCCTTGATGCGCGTCAAGCGCCCCGCAGTTTGGCGGGGTCGCCGCAAGCCCGCGGCCATTTCAGGCCTGTTGCACCCGGTCGCGTAACTGGCGCACCTGGCGCGCCTGTTGCGCGATGCGCGCCAATGGCCCGGCCAGCTCGGGCGCGGCGGCGGCAAGCGCCGGCGGCACCGCCCACTGACGGATGTCGGCCGCCGGCGCGGGCTCCTGCGGATGCAGCGCGTGCGCCAGGGCCAGGCCATAGTCGCGCAGGGCCGGCGCCGCCGCGCTGTCCGGCGACAGGGCGGGCTGGATCTCCAGCACCGTGCCGGCCGCGGTGACCCGGCGCATGGCGTTCAGCAGGTTCACGGCGGTGTCCACGTTGCGGTCGCGGTGCACCGGATTCTGCTGCAGGCGCTGCAGCGAGGCCTCCGCGTTGTCGGCCGACAGGCAGGCCTGGCGGCGCAAGCCGACGATGTCCAGGTCTTCCCCGGCGCCGCTCTTGGCGCGTGCCAGCGCCAGCGCGTAGGCGGCATGCCGCTCCAGTGCGCGGCTGAGCGCGCCCGCCAGTTGGCGCGGTTCCTTTTCCGGCCACACCAGGAATCCCACCAGCAGCGCCAGCACGCCGCCCAGCACGCTGTTGAACGCGCGCAGCGCCGCCAGCATGGGTTCATAGATATCCGGTTGCTGGATATGGCTGACCAGCACGAATTGCGAGGTCAGGAAAAAGGTGAACAGCGCGTAGTGGATGGTGCGGGCGGCAAAGGTGCCCAGCGCGATCGGCAGCACCGCCAGCGCCACCGACAGCGGCGTGCTCAGCAGCAGCCCCAGCAGCGAGGCGCCGATGGCGCCGGCGACGCTGCCGAGCACGCGCTCGATGGTGCGCTGCCAGGTGGTGGCGAAGTAGGGCTGCAGGATGAACACCAGCGTCAGCGACATCCAGTAGCCGTGGTTGACCGCAAAGGTCTTCGACAGCGCGACCGCGATGGTGGCGCCGATGCCGACGCGCAGGGCGTGGCGGAAGGCGTCGGATTCGAATCGCAGGTTCTGCCGCAGGCTGCGCCAGGCGGCCCGGATGGGAGAATCGACGCGCGTGGCCTGGGCCGGCGCGGCCGGGGCGGCGCCCTCGTCGAACAGCGCGTGCCCGACGGCCTGGGCGGTCTGCTGCAGCCGGTCCAGCACCGGCACCATGGTGGCCAGGTCGGGCGCATGGGCCAGGGCGGCGCCGCGCAATTCGTGCAGGCCCGCGGCGAAGTGCGCCAGGCGTTCGCGCAGGCAGTCGGCCTGCCGCGCATCGCTGACGTCCGAGGTGCTGGCGATGGCGTTGGCCACGCTGGCGTAACGGTGCAAGGCGTGCGACAGGTTGGCGCCGGCCGCGCGGCCGAGCCAGCGCGGCGCGTTCGATTCGAGCAGGTCGGCCGCCGCGACCAGCGCGATGAAGCTGTCTTCGGCGCTATCGAGCAGGTAGAACAATTGCTGCGCGCGCGCGCGTCGCGACGGCCGCGCGTCCTGGACCTCGCGGATACGCACGCGGGCGGCCTCCAGGGCGGCGCGCACGCCGCTGCGCTGCGGCCGGGTGACGGCGCTCCAGGCCTGGGGGCCGGCGGCAGGCGCCAGGCCTGAGTACATGCGCGCCAGGGCGTCGGCGAAATCGGCCAGCCCGCGGTAACAGTGCGCCACCGCGTGGGTCGCGTCTTTCCAGGGGCGGCGGCGCCACACCAGCGCGGTCATCAGGATCGCCCAGAGCGCGCCGGCCACGAAAAACAGCGTATACGACAGGCTGGCCGCCAGGGTCGGGGCCGGCAATTCCGCCGCCACCACGAAGCCGGCCGACAGCAGGGTGCCGACGATGGCGGCGGCCGGCCCCAGCACGCGCAACAGGCCGCCGAAGGTGCAGCAGGCGAAGGTCAGCGGCAGCAGCAGCCACAGGTGATTGGCGCTGGCGCTGGCCAGCAAGCAGAACAGGGCGCCGATCAGGCCCAGCGCCAGCATCGCGCCGGCGCGCTGGCGCAACGGCCCGCCGGGGTCGCCGAAGCAGGCCCAGAAGGCGGCGATGGCGGTCCAGCCCAGGCGGGGCTCGTGCGCCAGCACGGCAAGAATGACGGGCGCGGCGCTGATGGCGGCGGCTTGCAGGGCGTCCAGCCAGAGGACGTGGCGCAGCGAAAGGCGCCAGCGGGAGAGCAGGGTAGTCACGCGAAAAAGGGGCTACGGGCGGAAAAGTCGCAACGCTACCATGTCGACAAGGCGAAAACCGGGCGATTTTTTTTAGCGTCCGAATATTGCGGTTTTCGCGGAATCGCGTCGATAAATACTACTGGTTACATATATGTGACTTTGGCGCCGCAAGGGTGAATAAATGCCTGGAGTAAATGCGCAAAATCGCATAAAAAAACATTGGCGATCAAATAGCTGGGTAGTGCACAAGGCAGTATGCATTTTTTCTTGCGGCCGCATGTGAATACTCATGTCCATTGTGCCTCGCTCTGCGCCCGGACAGCGCAGGCCGTAAATCGGGGCACGCCAGGAGCGAAGACATGACGCCAACCCACGAGGCTTCCACAAGCTCGGTGGTGAGCGACGATGAAGTCGCCGCCATGATTACCGGCAAAGACGGCCTGCGCGTGCTGCTGCAACCGCAGGTGGACCTGATGACCGGCCGCATCGTATCGGCCGAGGCGCTTGCGCGCTGGCAACACCCCAGGCTGGGCATCGTGATGCCCGCCGAGTTCATTCCCACCGTCAACCGGCTCGGGTTGGATCGCACCCTGTTCGAGCGGGTCGCGCAGCGCGTCATCGACATGCTGCAGACCATGCGCCGTGCCGGCATGGCGATTCCCGTGGCCATCAATGCGCCGGCCTCGACGCTGTCGGATGAGCGCGCGGTCGATTTCCTGCTGGCGCGCATCCATGCGGCCGAACTGCCGGCCTCGCTGCTGCGCGTCGAACTGACCGAGGATCAGCCGATCAAGGAGCTCGATGTCCTGCGCGCCACGCTGGCGAAACTGGAAGAGGCCGGGTGCGAGGTCAGCCTGGACGACTTCGGCACCGGTCACGCGTCCCTGAAATTGCTGTCGGCCATTCCCCTCTCGGAAGTCAAGATCGACCAGTATTTCGTCACCCGCATGCGCCGCAGCGCGGTGGCGTTCGAGGTCTTGCGCACCGCGGCCGAACTGGCTACCCGGATGGGCTGGCGCGTGGTGGCCGAAGGCGTCGAGAACGTCGCGGATATCCCCGCCTTGCGCGCGGCGGGCTGCCGCTACGGCCAGGGCTACGCGCTGGGTCGGCCCATGCCGCTGGACGATCTGCTGATGCGCCTGCGGGTCCAGCGCGACCGCGGCGAACCGCTGGCGGCGCCGGCCAGTTACGCCTCGGCCTGGCTGGATGCCTTCGATCCGCAGGACGCGGAGACCGGCCTGCCGGCCCACGTCACTACGCAGTAAGGGCCGGCTCTCCGCCACCCGCGGCGGGCGGCGCTTTCTACCCTTCATGTCCTGAATTTACCGGTGACGGGACGGTCCGCCCGCCGGCCACGCGCGGCCGCCCGGGCGAGCGCAGGCCCGGGCACGGCGGTTGCTAAGGCATTCCTTGCGGAATGGTTCCGCTTATCAGGAGACTTGCCATGGCAAACCCGAATCAGCCCGATCAGCAAAAGCAGCCGCAAAAACAGCAATCCCAGGAAAGCCCGAAGGATCGCAACCAGCCGGGACAGCAACAACCCGGCCACGGCGGCCAACAGATGGACAAGGACCGCAATCCCGGCCAGCAGCCGGGGCAGGCCCAGCGTCCGCAGACGCAGCGCTGATGCGTTGACGGCCTCGCGCCCAGCCCCCTTTCCGGCCTCGGCGCCGGCAGGGGCGGGGTGAGTGGCGGCGATGCCCGCGCGGATCCCCCTGCGCGGGCATCGCCGCATGCGCGCCCGCGACGTTCCTGGCGCGCGCCGGTCCTGGTGGCTGCGCACCGGTCAGGCCATATGGCTTGCGCGCGGGCTTTGCGCTCGCTATGGTGCGAGGCAGGGCCCGCTGCGCTACCGCTCGGACGCGCGGCCCCTGGCGCGTGACCGCGCGCCGGCCACTCTCTCTCTCGGGACTCACCATGGTCAACCCTCCCGCCGCGTCTCGCCGGCGTCCGTTCGCACGCAAGTTGCCGGCGATCCTGGTGCTGGTCGTTGTCTTGCTGGCGGCGCTGGCATTCGCTGGCAAGTACGTCGCGGAACGGCGTATCGCCGCCCTGTTGGGTCCGCGCGCGCAAGTGGGACAGGTGAGCCTGGGATTCAAGGAAGTGGTGTTGAGCGACGTGAAAATCACCGGCGCCGAGGGCATGGAGCCGGCCAGCGCGCGGCGCGTGGTGGCCGAACCGGAATGGCGCTCGCTGTTGGGCCGCGAAGCCGTGTTCCGCCGCATCACCGTCGAGGATTTCGATTTCACGGTCCTGCGCGGCGCTGATGGCGACATGCAGATTGCCCCCGCGTTGCAAGCGGCACTGCGCCAGGCCGATGGCGGTGAAGCCGGCGCGCGCTCGCCGTTTCGCGCCGATGAACTCATTCTGGACGGCGGCCGTCTCGAATTCGTCGATGCCGCCATCGCCCGGCCGCCCCATCGCATTCCGTTCGACAACGTCTCCGCCAGCCTGCGGCCCCTGGCATTGCCGGCCGATGGCCAGCGCAGCGACATGACGTTCAAGGGCACGGTGCGTGAGAACCGCGTCGGCACGGGCACGGTGTTGGCCACCGGCTCGCTCGAAGTCGGCGGCAGCGATGCCGATATGACCGTGGCGGTGCGCAACATGGATATCCGCTATGCCGCCCCATACCTGGCCGAGAACGGCGCGGGTTCGCTCGCGGGCGGCGCCATGGACCTGGACATGCGCACCACCATCGCCAAGCGGCAATTGAACGCCTCGGGAACGGTGGCCCTGCGCGACCTGAAGTTCAGCGGCGACGGCTCGCTGTTCTCCCTGCCGCGCAAGGCAGTGCTGGCGGCGCTGGAAGACCGCCATGGCACGCTGCGCATGGAATTCAAGCTTGCCGGCGGCCTCGACAATCCCAAGTTCTCGGCCTCGCGCGGATTCGCCGCCCAGATCGCGCGCGGCTTCGGCCACGCCATCGGCGTGGGGGCCGAAGGCGCGGCCAGCGGCGTGGCCGGCGCGGTGAAAGACCTGGGCGACGCGATCTCCGATCTGTTCACCCAATGAATCAGAAGCGGTAGTTGGCGCTCAGTTCGACGCGCCGGCCTTCGCCCAGCAACCATTGGGTCTGGTTGTAGTAGGCGGTTTCGGCGTATTTGCGGTCGAACAGGTTGAATGCCCGCAAGGCCAGGGTCAGGTCGCGGCGCGGCTCCCATTGCAGGGCCAGGTTGGTGGTGGTGTAGCCCGCCATTTCCAGCCGGTTGGCGGCATCCGCGTAGCGCTTGCCGACATAACGCAGCCCGGCGCTGGCCGTCCATTGCGGCGCGAATTTCCAGCTGACCCAGGCATTGGCCAGCCGTTGCGGCACGTCGGTGGGCACATTGCCGGCGCGCGACACGGCCGCGCCGTTGACCGATTCGCTGAAGTCGTCATAGCGGGCCCGCAGCACGGCGGCGTTCAGGTCGATACGCCACGCCGGCGTCAGCTCGACCGCCAACGTCGCCTCCAGGCCGCGCGAGGATTGCTCGCCCACCTGGATGCGCAGCGACGGGTCGTTCGGGTCGCGCGTCACCAGGTTGTTTTTGCGGATGTGATACGCCGCCAGGGTCCACTGGCCCTTGTTGTCCCAGAAGGTCTGCTTGACGCCCACCTCGACCTGGCGGCCCTTGGACAGCTCGAAGTCCTTGTTGGCGGGCGACAGCAACAACAGGCTGCCGATGGGGTCGGCGGCTTCGGCGTACTGGCCGTAGACGGACAGCGTCGGCAATAGTTCGTAGACCGTGCCGATGCGCCAGCCGACGTTGTTGAAGGTGGTGTCGAACGCGGTCCGGTCCGCCACCAGGTCGCGCCGCTTCAGGTCGATGTGGTCGTAACGCACGCCGCCCAGCACCGACCAGCGGCTGGTCAGCATCAGGCGGTTCTCGGCGAACAGCGCGTACTGCTCGGCGGTGTTGCGGTAGCGCGGCGTGGTGCCGGCCACGTTGATGAAACGGCCATGATCGACGTCTTGGGGATCGACCAGCGAAGTGCCCGAGTAGGGCGAGTTGTTGGTGTGCTTGAGGGAGGCGCGGTTCAGCTCGACGCCCACGGCCACCTTGTTGGCCAGGCCGAACAGGCGGCCATCGAAGCTGGCGTCGGTGACGTTGCCGACCTGTTCCTGGTCATGGCGGATGTCGGTGTAGGCGCTGCGCTGGATCAGGCCGCTGGCGGGCTGCCAGGTATAGTTTTCGGCGTCACGGTAGTCGCGGTCGCTGCCGATGTAGTAAAGGCGGCTGCGCACGCGGGTGGCGGGGTTGGGCGTCCATTCCGCTTTCAGTTCGGTGCGGCTGTCGCGGTAGATGATCTTGCTGTCGGCCACGTTGTAGTTCTTGCCGCGCAGGCGGTAGTCGATATCGCCATCGACCAGCGGCGTGCCGAAGTAGCGCGTCGGCTCTTGCCAGGCGTAGGCCTGGGTCAGCGTGAAGTTCAGTTCGGGCGACACGTCCAGGCGCAGCGCCGCCGTGACGGCCAGGTCGCGTGCGTCGCCCAGGCTGATGCCCGAGTCGCCGTGGTTGCCGCTCAGGTCGAGCCGGTACGACCATTTGTCATCCAGCGCGCCGCCGCTGCCGAAGCCCAGCCGCTGCGTGTCGTGGCTGCCGACGGTGGCCTGGATCTCGTTCTCGATCGGGCCGCGGGTGGGCTTCTTGGGAATCACGTTGACCACGCCGCCGATGGCGCCTTCGCCATACAGCACCGAGGCCGGTCCGCGCAGGACTTCAATGCGGTCCACGGCCCAGGGATCGTAGATGAAGGTCTGGCCGACGCCGCCGAACTGGCGCACGCCGTCGTACAGCATCGCCACCGAATTGGAATCGGTGAAGCCGCGCGAGGACAGCGACGAGCCGCCATTGCCGGGATGGCGCAGGGTGCTGATGCCGGCCGCCTGCGTGATGGCGTCGGTGACGGTGACGGCGCCGCGCTCGCGCAGTTGTTCGTTGCTCAGGATGTCGATGCTGGCCGGGGTGTCCAGCGGCGCCAGGCCCAGCAGCGTGCCGGTGCTGGCCTGGTCCAGCAGCGTGGCCGGCGGGGTGGCGCCGGAGACGGCGATGGCGGGCAAGGTGGCGACGCCGGCGGGCGCGGCGGAGGCGGGAACGGACTGGGCGTGCAAGGCGGGAGCGAAGGCGAGCGCGGTCCAGACGGCCGCGCGCCGCGGCAGGACGCGGCGCGTCCTGGCGTAAGAAGGAAACATGGATATTCTCGGTAAGCCAAGGGAGCCGCGCGCGGGCGCGGCACAGCGATCAGCGGGATACCGGGAAGGCGGGCGGGGCGCGGGCCCCCAGCGGCGGGCCGGGCGGGAAACCGTCGGCGACGGCCGGCGGGGCGCGCGCGGCCAGCGGATGGGCCATGACCGCGCCCAGGGCGAGCAGGGGCGCGAGCGACGGCGGCAGGGCCACCGCCGCCAGCATCGCGCCCATGGGGCAGGCCGCTGCCTGCGCCGCATGGCGTTCGTCCGGGGCGTCGCTGTGCCTGGCGGGACCGGCCACCCAGACGGGGCCGGCGGCCGAGCACAACTGGATCAGCGTGCCGCTTTGCTGGGTCGCGGGCATGAAGCCCGGCGGCACCAGCGCCTTGAGCGCGAACAAGGCCAGCACCAGCCAGAGGCGGGCGGCGTCGCGGGCGGGCAAGGGGAAGGGACGGCGCATGATCGGCGCCCATTCTAGGGCGTATCGGCGCCGGACGGAACCCGTCGCCGAGGTGGCCAGGGGTCGGCGACGCGCCCGCCTACACCGTGCGCGCGGCCCAGAAGGCGGTGCGCACGCCCGGCGCGGCGGCGATGCGCGCGGTCACGCGGTCCAGGTCGAGCTCGTCCACCGAGGCCTCGCTCAGCGCCGCCTCGATCTCGACCTCGTGCTCGCCGAACTGGTCGATCTTCAATTCAGACAGGGGCAACTGTTCGGTCTCCAGCACGTCCTCGAGAACGGTCATGGCGGCCTGGCGCTGGTCGACGTGGGCGATGACGTGGATCACGGTGGTGACTTCCGTGGTCTGCGCGTCGACCGGCTGGCGGTTGATGTAGCTGACCACCGGCCGCAGCAGCGTATTGGCCGCGAGCACGAAGGCCGTCGCCGCCAGGGCCTCCAGGATCAGCGAGGCGCCGGCGCAGGCGCCGATGGCGGCCGAGCCCCACAACGTGGCGGCGGTGTTCAGGCCGCGGATGCTGCCGCCCTCGCGCATGATGGCGCCGGCCCCCAGGAAGCCGACGCCGGACACCACATAGGAAATCACGCGCGCGCCGCCGTCGGGGCCGCCGACGCGGAATGCCATGTCGACGAAGATGGCCGCGCCCACCGCCACCAGTGCATTGGTGCGCAGTCCGGCGGTGCGTTGGCGGTACTGGCGCTCGAAGCCGACGATGGACCCGAGCACGAAGGCCGTGGCCAGGCTGATCAGGGTATTGGCCAGCGTCAGCAGCTGGATGTTTTCGAAGTTCTTCATCTTGTTGTTCTCGGGTTCAGCGTGTTGTGCGGGGCGCGCCGGCGGCCGGGTCTTGGCCCGGACGCGGCGCCGCCAGGGGCGGAGCGGCCGTCAGGGCAATTGCCAGACCGAGGCCGCCGTCAGGATGAACGCCAGCACCCACAGCAGCAGCAAGGCCGCCACCCGGGCGACGAGCAGGCATTTGTACGGGTCTTTCATGACAGCCTCCTTTCCGTCGCTCAGGCCGGCAGTACCGCGATGCGGGCGCCGTCTTCGTTTTCCCAGTGCACGCGGCGCACGTCGGGGCTCTGGCCCAGCCGCAGGGCGATGGCGCTGAGCAGGCCGCGCACTTGCGGCGGGCACTGCAGCGTGACCGTGGTGCTGGCGAGCGCGTCGGCATCCGGGCGCGAGACGCGCACGTTCAGCACGCGCAGGTCCAGGGCCTGCAGCTCGTGGTAGAGCTGTTTGCGCAGCGCGTTGAGCGTGTCGGCGACGCTGACGATGGTGAACTGATAGGTGGGGATGGCGGGGCGGGCGGTGGCAACCGGGGCCGCGCCGGCGCCGCGCACGGTGGCGGCGCCATCCAGGAAGGGGAGGAATTTCTTGATGCGCATGATCGTCTCCAGGGGGAGTACGGTGGAAAAGTCCACATGCATGCGCCGCCGATCCGGCACGGCTCGGGCGCAACAAGGCGCGCGGTTCGCGTCGGCAAAGCGGGTATCGGGTAAGGCCCGGGGCGGGGCAGCGGGGCTGCCGGAGCCGGATGGCCGTGTCCTGGCTTTACGCAGGACTCGGCAGAAAACTCTGCGGATCCTGCGTCAAGCGGCGCAAGCAGTCGTGTATCGACTACATCCGTCGTTGTCCACAATGATCTCGGGGTGGTTGAAGGTGCCGCAATTATAGAAAGGCATCAGGGAAAACACCAAGAACAAATTACAGGACGCAAGGAAAGGCCCCCACGCTCCGCCGCTGCGCGGGTCGCTGGCCCCCCAAGGGGGAGCGTTTTTGCCTTGGGGCGGTCCGGCGGAAAGGGAGGCCCCCACGCTCAGCCGCTACGCGGGTCGCTGCCCCCCAAGGGGGCGTTTTTGCCTTGGGGCGGCCCGGCGGCAAGGGAGGCCCCCACGCTCAGCCGCTACGCGGGTCGCTGCCCCCCAAGGGGGCGTTTTTGCCTTGGGGCGGCCCGGCGGCAAAAAAACCGCCCGGCCAATACGTTGGCCGGGCGGGCGGCGTTCAGCGCGGGCCGGCGTAGTACTGGCCCAGGGCCTCGACCTCGCTGTCGGTCAGGCGCTGCGCGAAGGCGCGCATCACGCCCACGTCGTCGTTCTGGCGCGAACCATTGCGGAAGGCGTTGATCTGGTCGGCGAAGTACTCCTTGGACTGGCCCGCCAGGCGCGGCAGCAGCGGCCCTTCGCCCAGGCCGCGCAGGCCGTGGCAGTTGGCGCAGGCGGGCAGGGCGCGGGCGCCGTCGCCGATCTGGTCAAGCTTGCGGGCGGCCTCGCCGCCGGTCTCGCCCACGTGCAGCGGCGGGCCGGCCAGGGAGCCGTAGTAGGCGGCCAATTGGCCGATTTCCTGCTCGCTCAGGCCTTGGGCGACGGTGTTCATCAGTGCCTGCTTGCGCGTGCCCTGGCGGAAATCGGCCAGTTGCTTGGCGATGTACTCCGGCGTCAGCCCCGCCAGGTTGGGGAAGATGCCGCCGGTGGGCGTGATGCCCGCCTGCCCGTGACAGGCGACGCACGCCTGCACGCCGGCGGCCGGCTTGCCGCTGGCCGCGAGCTGCTTGCCCAGCGCGGGGTCGGCGCCTTGCAGATAGCCTTCCCAGGCCGGCCGCGAGGCGCTGAAGTCCTGGGCGCTGCGGCCGGGCACGGGCGCGGCGGCGGCCGGCGTTGCCGCGCCCGCTGGCGTGGCAGCCGCCGGGGCCGCCGCAGCCGGCGACGCCGGTGACGCCGGTGACGCGGCGGCGGGGGCCTGCGGGGCCGGCTTGGCGGCGGGCGCCGGCGCGGGCGGCGCCTGGACCGCCGAGGCACGGATCGGGCCGTCGCCGCCGGTGCCGAACATCTGGTGCAGCGTGGCCAGCAGCGTGATGGCGGGCACGCCCACCATCAACGCCACGGCGATGAGGATGCCATTGCGATGTTCGATCATGATCACACCAGCCGTCCCGGCGAACGCAGGTAGTCCGCCTTGATTTTCTCGACAATCCAGTAGGCCGTGGCGCCTACCGTGCCCGTGGGGTTGTAGCCCGAGTTCTGCGGGAACAGCGCCGCCCCGGTGACGAACACATTGGGCACGTCCCACGATTGCCCGTAGCGGTTCACCACGCTGGTGGCGGGATCGGCGCCCATGGCCGCGCCGCCCGTCAGGTGGGTCGACTGGTAGACCGTGGCCGAGAACGGCCGCTTGCGCGGGCCGGGCTCGGTGCGCGTCACGCCCTTCATGGCGCGACCGATCTCGTCGCCGCGTTCGGTCAGGAACGCCGACATGCGGATGTCGTTGTCGGGGAAGTCGTAGGTCACGCGCAGCAGCGGCAGGCCCCAGGCGTCCTTGTAGGTCGGGTCCAGGCTCAGGTAGCCCCCGCGCCACGGCTGGGCCGAGCCGGTGATGGTGATGTTGGCGGCGTGGTTGTAGTAGCGCTTGACCGCCTTTTTCCACTCGGCGCCCCAGGCCGGCGTGCCCTTGGGCGTGGGATGAAAGCCGATCGGCGCGCCGCTGACCACCTGGATCTGCAGATAGCCGCCGCCAACGAAGCCATGCGGACCGTGGTCGAAGTTGTCGGCGCTGAAGTCGTCCATGGTGACGGCCACCGCGCCGGCGCCCATGAACGGATTGATGTTCACCGATTCATCGAAGAACAGATTCACCCCCGAGGTGGTCTGGTGGGTATAGTTGCGGCCCACCACGCCTTTGTCCGTGACCGGATCGTAAGGCTGGCCGATGCCGGACAGCAGCAGCAGGCGCACGTTGTTGATGCCGAAGGCGCACAGCACCACGATCTCGGCCGGCTGGAAGACCTCTTCGCCGGCCGCGTCCACATAGGTCACGCCGCGGGCGCGCTTCTTGTCCGGGGTCAGTTCGACGCGCAGCACGTGCGCGCCGGTGCGGATCTCGAAGGTCGGCAGCTTCAGCGCCACCGGCAGGATACAGACCTGCGGCGATGCCTTGGCGAAGTGTTCGCAGCCGAAGTTGGAACAGAAACCGCAGTACACACAGGCGCTCATGTGCAGGCCTTCGCTGTTGACGTAGGGCCGGGTACAGAGCGCGGACGGCTGCACGTAGGGGTGGTAACCCAGTTTCCTGGCGGCCTCGCCGAACAGCGCCGGCGCGTAGGGCACCTTCATGGGCGGGTTGGGGTAGGGCCGCGAGCGCCACGGTTCGAAGGGATTGCCGCCTTCCTGCTTCTGGCCCTTGAGATTGCCGGCCTGGCCGGAAGCGCCGATCAGGTAGTCGTAGCGGTCGAAGTACGGTTCCAGCTCATCGTAGGTCAGCGGCCAGTCCTGGCAGGTCAGCTCGGGGTCGAAAATCTTGGCGCCGTAGCGTTCCGTGTAGTGGCTGCGGATGCGGAAGTCCGTCGGGTCGAAACGGTAGTACGCGCCGGACCAGTGGTTGCCCGCGCCGCCCAGGTGCGTGCCGGGGTAGGCGAACTGCCAGCGCCGCATCGGCAGCGCCTTCTGGTCGGTGTTGTTGCGGAAGGTGAAGGTTTCGGTGGCCGCGTTCTGGTGCAGTTCGTGGCGCCGCGTGTACTTGAGTTCGTCGTGGACGTAGGGGCCCTGGAAATCGGGCGAGGGCCAGCGCGCTTCGCCGCGTTCCAGCACCACCACGCGCTGGCCGGCCGCGGCCAGCTCCTTGCCGATGATGGCGCCGGTCCAGCCGCCGCCAACGATTGCCACATCCACCGCGGGCAGGGTCTTAGCCATGGCCGTCTCCCGGTTTCATCATGTGGCCGCGCGCATTGGCGATGGACACCGGCTGGCCGGCCCAGATCACGCCATGACGCTCGATGTCGTTCGAGAACGAGGCGTAGGCGCCGGGAAACCCCACCAGCTTCCAGCCCACCATGTCGACATTGCCGCCATAGAGCGGGTCGGAGAAAAAGCCTTCGATGGTGGCGTCCAGCAGGGCCTGGAAGAACACCTCCGACGGCAGCGGCGAGAAATCCGGCTTGCCTGCCTGCATGTCGTGCAGCCAGGCGTCCTGGCGCGCGCTGTCCAGCTCGGCATAGGGCTTGCCGTCCTGCTTGCGGGTGGCGGCATCCAGCGCCGCCAGGCCGCGGCGGAACATCTCGGCGGGTGTGAACGACAGCTGGTAGCCCTGTTCCGGCGTGCCTTTTTCGAAGGGGCCCTGGCGATAGAACTGTTCACCCGCGCCCCAGGCGCCGGCCAGTTGGCCATCGATGAACTGGGTCACGCCGGCCTCCTTGGCGCCCGGGCCGAGCTCGTCGGCCGGAATCAGGCGTGCGGCGATGGCGTCCATGGCGCGCGCCTCCTGGGCGTTGAAGAATCGGAGCGCGCGGTTGGGGGCCTGGGCGGGCGCGGCGGGCGGGGAGGTTGCCGATGAGGCTGCCGGCGGGGTGGCGGCTTCGGGCGCGGCCAGGGTGGCGGGCGCCCAGGCGGCGCCGGGAACACCCACGGCCAGGGCCTTGAGCAGGCCGCGCCGTCCGGATACAGGTTGGTCTTTCATTCATCGCTCCAGCATTGGCGCCGGCGTCCGGACAGGGCGGGCCTGGCGGCGCTGCGGCCCGCGAGGCGACGACCTCCGGAGCGTTCGGCTCCCGAGTGAATGGGATCCCGCGACAGCTTATGTGTAGTGCACGTGCGCTGAGTTTGTCACTGATTCCATGACCACGACAACCTTCCAATGCGGGTCGCCCCCCGATTTTTCTCTTTTTTACCTTTCAGCTAATATTCAGATTCCTGAAAGAATGAGAGCAGGGCGGAACACGCGGCCTGCGCTTGCCCGGCAAGCGCGGACGGTTTCGCCATCTATGACCGACGACCCGCCTCCTAGTAGGGCGCCGCTCGCGCAGCGGCGCCCGATCCCCCCTCCCAGCCGGCTTCCGGCGTCTGGCCGCTCCTGGCCGGCTACCCATGATCGCGCCGCCGCGCCCACGCCCCGCATAGGCGGACGGGCGCCGCCGGCCCGCCGGATCACCCGCGCCCGGCCGCGCCGGACCGGCGCCGCTGAACTATCCTTTTCCTGCCTGTCCCTTGCGACAGCCTCCGGGCTGCCGGACGCGTGCGCGCGTCCGCGTCCGATCCTTCTTGTGGAACGTTGATGATCTTCGACTGGATGTCCGACCCGACCGCCTGGCTTGGCCTGGCGACGCTGGTCATTCTTGAAATCGTGCTGGGTATCGACAACCTGGTATTCATTGCCATCCTGGCCGACAAACTGCCGCCGGCGCAGCGCAACCGCGCCCGCATGATCGGCCTGACGCTGGCCATGCTGATGCGGCTGGGCCTGCTGGCCAGCATCGCCTGGGTGGTGACGCTGACCGCGCCGCTGTTCACGGTGCTGGGCGCCGAGATCTCGGGGCGCGACCTGATCCTGATCCTGGGCGGCCTGTTCCTGTTGTTCAAGGGCACCATGGAACTGCACGAGCGGGTCGAGGGCAGCCGTGGCCACGACACGGGCCAGAAGGTCCAGCACGCGGTGTTCTGGCAGGTGATCCTGCAGATCGTGGTGCTGGACGCGGTGTTCTCGCTGGACTCGGTGATCACGGCGGTCGGCATGGTGCAGGACCTGAGCATCATGATGATCGCGGTGGTGGTGGCGATGGCCGTGATGATGCTGGCCAGCCGCCCGCTGATGGGCTTCGTGGCGCGCCACCCGACCGTGGTGATCCTGTGCCTGGGCCTGCTGCTGATGATCGGCTTCAGCCTGGTGGCCGAAGGCCTGGGCTTCCACGTGCCCAAGGGCTACCTGTACGCCGCGATCGGCTTCTCGATCTTGATCGAGCTGTGCAACCAGCTGGCGCGCCGCAACCGGGCCAAGGGCACGCATGCCCTGGGCCGCCGCCAGCGCACCGCGCAGGCCGTGCTGCGGCTGTTGCGCGCCGACCGCGGCGCCCAGGCGTCGCAGCAGGCCGACGATGTGGTGGCGCTGGTGGACAGCGCCGGCGAGGAGCCGGCCTTCGCGCCCGAGGAAAGCTCGATGATCGAACGGGTGCTGGCGATCGGCGGCCACGACGTGCGCGCCATCATGGTGGCGCGCGGCGACATGGTCTGGCTGGACGTGGCCGATACGCCCGACGCGATCGTGCGCAAGTTCGCCTCGGGCCACTCGCGCCTGCCGCTGTGCGCTGGCGATCCGGCCAACGTGCTGGGCGTGCTGCACTTCAAGGACCTGCTGCCGCTGTTGCAGAACCCGGGCCCGATCGACCTGGTCGAACTGGCGCGCGAGCCGCGCTACGTGATGGAAACCACGCCGGTGCTGAAGGTGCTGGACGAATTGCGCGCCTCGCGCGACCACATGCTGATCGTGGTCGACGAACACGGCGTGTGCGAAGGGCTGGTGACGCCGATGGACGTGCTGACGGCGGTGGCCGGCGAGCTGCCGGAGGACAGCGAGGCGGCGCCCGAGGCGCTGCAACTGTCGGATGGTTCCTGGCTGCTCGACGGCCGCCTGGCGCTGGCCGAGGCGGCGCGGGTGCTGGAGGTGGCGGACCTGGCCGATGACGCCGGCGACGCGACGCTGGCGGGCCGGCTGCTGCGCGCCGAAGGCCGCATTCCCGACACTGGCGATGTGATCGTGTGGCGCGACTGGCGCTTCGAGATCACGCGCCGCGACGGCCTGCGCATCGACCAGATCCACGCGCGCAAGGCGGCGGGTCCCGAACCCGTCGGCACCTGAATGCTGTCGGCGCCGCTTACTCCGCGACCGGCGCCGACAGCCAGCGCAACACGAAGCGCGCGCCGCCCATCGGGCTGTCCTGAACCTCGATGGTGCCCTTGTGGCTGGCGGCGACGCGCTTGACGATGGCCAGGCCCAGGCCGGCGCCGCCGGTGCCGCGGTCGCGGCTTTCGTCGAGGCGGATGAAGGGTTCGAAAATGCGCTCGCGGTCAGCGGGCGCGACGCCGGGGCCATCGTCGTCGACGATCAGCTCGTAGCCGCCGGCGGGGCAGCTCGTCAGCGAAATCTCGATGCGCGCGCTGGCATAGCGCACGGCGTTCTGCACCAGATTGAGCAGGGCCCGGCTCATGTAGCGCGGATGCAGCTGCACATGCGCCGGCAGGCCGTCGCGCACATGGCAATGCACGCCGCGCGCGTCCGCCTGGTGGGCCACCTGCGCCAGCGCTTCGCCGAGCCAGTCGCGCACGTCCACGGTTTCCTGCTTGACGACGTCGTCGGCGGGGCGTTCCAGCCGCGCGTACACCAGCAGTTCGTCGACCATGGTTTCAAGCTCGTGGATATCGGTGCGCATGTCGTGCAGGATCTGCTCGCGCCGCGCCTGGAATTTTTCCTGGCCCAGCATGTCGACCTCGAACGACAGCCGCGCCAGCGGCGTGCGTAGTTCGTGCGAGACGGCGTTGGTCATGCTGCGCTGGTTTTCCACCAGGGCGGAAATGCGCTCGGCCATCTGGTTGAAGCTTTCGCCGACGTGGCGGATGCCGGAGAAATGCGACAGTCGCGCCCGCACGCCGAGATCGCCCTGGCCCATGCGCAGCGTGGCATTGCGCAAGGCGTCCAGGTCGCGCCACACGGGCAGCGCCCACAGCACCAGCAGCACCACCGCCAGCACCATGCTGAGCGCCAGCCAGGCGCCCCAGGTGATCCACTTTTCCAGCGTCGGTTCGCCGGGCAGGCGCATCTCCAGCCACTGCCGCGGCTCGCCGGGCAAGGGGGCCAGATAGGTGTTGTATTCATCGCGCATGATGAAGCCGCGCGTGGCCAGGTCCTGCTTTTCCTGCGCGGTGGCTTCGATCCGCTCCGGCGTAACCAGTTTCAGTTCCAGGCCGTAGTGGGGCCGCAGCGAGTCGCGGATGAAGGCCGCGCGGGACTCGGGTTCGATCGGATCCAGTTCCTTGTGCAGTGCGTACATCTGGCCACGCACGGCCTGGTAGGACAGATCGGCGCTGACCGATTCGAGCAGATAACCCAGGCTGCGGTTGACCAGCTGGGAGGCGGCGATGTAGGCAATGGCGGCGACCACGAAGATTCGGATCGTGAACTTGAGCATGCTGGAATTCCTGTGGGCGCGTGGGCCGCACATCTGCCGTCCGGGCGCGCCGATCCACCGTGTGGGCTGCCGTATGCTACCGGGCAGGACCGTGGCGATCCGACGGTATTTGTATGGAAATTGTGAAGATTCATGCAGCATTTCAGCCGGGCCCGTCCGGCGGGGCGATTGAAACGCCGACGCCGCCCGGCTATAAGCTTGACTGATGGCGCTCCGGGATCCAGGGGCGCCGCCCGTTTTCGAGTGTCCCGTCCCATGCCGCAGCAACCGCCTTTCCACGATGAACATGTGGCCAGCAAACCGGCCGCCAGCGAGGCCGCGCCGGCCACGCGCGGTTCCTGTATGGAGGTGTTCCTGGCCTTCCTGCGGCTGGGGCTGACCGCGTTCGGCGGTCCGGTGGCGCACCTGGCTTACTTTCGCGAGGAATTCGTTGATCGCCGCCGCTGGCTCGACGACTACGCCTTTTCCGACCTAGTGGCGCTATGTCAGTTCCTGCCCGGCCCGGCCAGCAGTCAGGTCGGCATGGCGCTGGGGCTGAGGCGGGCGGGGTGGGCCGGCATGCTGGCCGCCTGGCTGGCGTTCACGCTGCCGTCGGCGGTGGCGATGATCCTGCTGGGATTGGGATTGGCGCGGTTCGGCGGGCTGGCGGCGATGCCGGCGGTGCATGGCTTGAAGGTGGCCGCGGTGGCGGTCATCGCCCAGGCGGTGTGGGGCATGGGGCGCTCGCTCTGCCCGGACCGGCCGCGCGCCGGGCTCGCCATCGTCGCCGCGCTGGTGACGGTGGCGCTGCCGACCTCCTTGGGGCAGGTCGGCGCGATCCTGCTGGGCGCGGTGGCCGGCGCCGCGCTGCTGCAAGTGCCGCCGCGGCCCCTGCTGGCCAATCGGACGCAGGGCGCGTCGCGCGCCGCCGGCTATGCCTGCCTGGCGCTGTTCGGATTGCTGCTGGCGGCGCTGCCGCTGTGGGCCCAGTTGTCGGGCACGCCGCTGGCGGCGCAACTGGCGGGCTTCTATCGCGCGGGCGCGCTGGTGTTCGGCGGCGGCCACGTGGTGCTGCCGTTGCTGGAAACGGCCGCGGTGGGCGGGGGCATGGTGCCCAGCGCGGATTTTCTCGCGGGCTATGGCGTCGCGCAGGCGCTGCCGGGGCCTTTGTTCACTTTTGCCGCCTTCCTTGGGGCGGCCTCGTCCGGCCCGCTGTCGGGCTGGGCCGGCGGCCTGCTCATGCTGGCGGCGGTCTTCCTGCCGGGCGCGCTGCTGGTGGCGGCGGCCCTGCCATTCTGGGAAAGCCTGCGGCGACGCCCCGGCGTGCGCAACATGGTGGCGGGCGTGAACGCGGCGGTGGTCGGCATCCTGCTGGCGGCGCTGTACGACCCGGTCTGGACCCAGGCGATATCGAGCAAGGCGGATTTCGCCCTGGCGCTGGCGCTGTTCGGCCTGCTGGTCTACGCGCGCTGGTCGCCGCTCTGGGTGGTGCTGGCCGCCGCGGCGGCCGGCTGGGGGCTGAGCTGGCTGGCTTGAGCCCGCCGCCGCGCGGCGACGCCGCGGGCGCGGCCATCGGCCCATGTCACTGGCGCCAGCGCGGCGCGCGCTTTTGCAGGAAGGCATCGATGCCCTCGGCGGCGTCTTCTTCCATCATGTTGCGCGCCATCACTTCAGCCGCATAGTCATAGGCCAACGCCTGCGGCATCTGGCGCTGGGCGTAGAACATGCGCTTGCCGTAGCGGATCGCGGCGGGACTCTTGGCCACGATGACCTCGACCAGCGCCCGCACGCGCGCGTCCAGTTCGCCGGCGGGCGCGACGTCGTTCAGCAGGCCCCAGTCGCGCGCCTGCGGCGCGTCGATGAAGCGGGCGGTGACCAGCATCTCGAAAGCGCGCTTGGCCGATATATTGCGGCTGAGCGCCACGGCCGGGGTCGAGCAGAACAGGCCGGCGTTGATGCCGGACACGGCGAAACGCGCATCGTCGGCGGCCACCGCCAGGTCGCAACTGGCCACCAGTTGGCAGCCCGCCGCGGTGGCGATGCCGCGCACCTTGGCGATGACCGGCACCGGCAAGGCCTGCAGGCCCTGCATCACGCCGCCGCACTTGCGGAACAGCGCCAGGTAATAGTCGAACGACGGCTGGCTGCGCATCTCGCGCAGGTCGTGGCCCGCGCAGAAGGCGCGGCCGGCGGCTTCCAGCACCACGCAGCGCAGGGATGGCTCGCGCGCCAGGATGTCGATCTCGGCGCGCAGCGCGTCCAGCAGGCCTTCGGACAGGGCATTGAATTGCGCCGGACGGTTCAGCCGCAGCGTCGCGACGCCGTCGCTCAGGCTGCGCTCCAGTACGGGTTCGCGCGTTGTGGAATCGAGGGCCATGACATCTCCGTCAAAGGGGGGCATGCCTCGATAGTAGGCCAATGCCGCGTCGGCGCGCAGGCGCGGCGCCGACGCCGCAAGCGCCGATCAGGCCAGCACCTGGCTCAACAGGCCGCGCAACCACCCCAGGCCCGCGTCGCCATCGGCGCGTTCGTGCCAGATCATTTCGAACGCCAGCGGCGCGATGGGGAAGGGCACCGGCGCCACGGCCACGCCCGGCGGCGCGGGGTCGAGCGTGCGGCGCGCCACCGTCAACACCAGGTCGGTGCCCGCCAGCGCCGCCGGCGCCGCCGTCCAATGCGGCAGGCGCAGCGCGACGCGACGCGCATGGCCCAGCCGCGCCAGCGCGGCATCCACTTCCGCCGCGCGCTGGTCCTGGCTGGCGGCCACCAGCACGTGCGGCCGCGCCAGATAGCCGTCGAGCGTGGCGGGCACGCCCTGGCCCGCGTCGGCGGCGCAGACGAATCCCTCATGGAACAGCACGGCGCGGCGGATATCGGCCGGGGTTTCGCCGAACACCGCCAGCGCCAGATCGAGCTGGCCGTCGGCCACGCCGGCGATCATGCCGCTGCGGCTGGCATAGCTGATCTCCAGGTCGATGCCGGGCGCGTCGCGCCGCAGGCATCGCATCAACGGCGGCAGCGCCACGCTGGCGCCGTAATCGGACATCGCCAGCCGGAAGACGCGCCGGCTGGCCCCCGGCTCGAACACCGCGCCCGCCAGCAGGCGGCGCACCTGCGCCAACACCTCGCGCAGCGGCGCCTCCAGCGCCAGCGCATGCGGCGTGGGCCGCAGGCCGCTGCGGGTGCGATGGAACAGCGGATCCCCCAGCAACAGCCGCAGGCGCGCCAGCGCGTGACTCATGGCCGGCTGGCTCATGGGCAGTCGGGCGGCCGCGCGAGTCAGGTGGCGCTCATGCAGCAAGGCATCCAGCACCACGAGCAGATTCAGGTCGATGGCCCGTAGGTTATTCGTTGGCTGCATGTTCAATAGACAAAAATCGAATTGGAATCAATGGATCATGAATAAGAGAATAACGCCAATCCTTCTTGAATCGGAGCCGCACCATGAATTCCTCGACTTTCTACGCTGTTCCCGCCGCCATCCTGGCTGGCGCGCTGGTGCCGATCCAGGCCGGCGCGAATGCCGCCCTGGGGCGGAACCTGGGCCATCCGCTGTGGGCCACCATGGCCTCGCTGGCGATCAGCGCCATCGCGGCCATGGCAGTGATGGCCGTGCTGCGCGTGCCGGCGCCCAGCTTCGCCGAGATCGGGCGGCTGCCGTGGTGGGGCTGGACCGGCGGGCTGGCGGGCGTGTTCTACATCACGGCAGCGCTGATGCTGGCGCCGCGCTTGGGCGCGGGCGCCTTCCTGGCGGCGGTGATCGCCGGCCAGATGCTGGCGGCGTTGCTGCTGGACCGCTATGCGCTGGTGGGCTTCAGCGCCAGCGCGCTCAATCCCGGCCGCCTGGCGGGCGCGGCGCTGATTGCCGGCGGCGCGCTGTTGATGCACCTGTCGAGCGCGCCGCGGGCGGCGGCCTGAGGCGCGCTGGCGGCGCGAGGCGCCGGTTCAGTGGCCGGACGCGGCGCCGCGCCGGGCCATGACGCCCGACAGGCACAGCAGCGGCGCGACGATCACCACGCCGATCAGTCCCATTGCCACCTGCGGCGCCACGCCCTGGTCCAGCAGCGCGGTGGCAATGACGGCCGAACCGCTCATCTGGAACAGCCCGTAGACCGCGGCGGCGGTGCCGGCGCGCTCGGCGAACGGTTCCAGCGCCAGGCTCAACGCCGAGCCCAACGCCAGCGAAAAGCCGACCGTCAGAACCGCCACCGGCAGCATGAAGATCCACGCCGCCGACGGCCCCCAGCGCCAGGCCGCCAGGTGCAGCAGCGCGGCCAGCAGCAGCGCGATCATGCCGACCCGCAGCATGACGTGGCGGCCGAAGCGCGCGATGAACACGGGCGCCAGGAAGAACGCCGCGATATTGATGGCGGCGTTGCCGCCGAACCAGGCGGAAAAGCCCAGTTCGGTGTAGCCGAGCTGCTGCACCAGCACCACCGGCGCGGCCGAGACGAACACCAGGATCATGGCCATGCCGGCCATGCCGAACACGGCAAAGTACAGGAAGCGGCCGCTCGCGACGATGGGCGTGTAGCGGCGCAGGCTGTACAGCGGCGAGCCCGCCGCCGGCGCCACGGCGCGGGTTTCGCTGAAACGCCAGGCGAGCAGGGCGGCCAGCGCCAGCGCGAACAGCACCATGAAGACGAACGTGCTGCGCCAGCCCGCATGCAGCGCCAGCGCGCCGCCCAGCATCGGCGCCAGGGCCGGCACCGTGCACAGCGCGCCGTTCAGATAGCTGTAGACACGCGCCCCGACCGCCGGGCTGAAACGGTCGCGCACCGCCGCGAAGGCCACCAGCGACGCCGAGCACGCGCCCAGCCCCTGGATCACGCGGGCCGCGTAGAACAGCTCCAGCGTATTGGCCGCGGCGCCCAGCGCCGACCCGGCCAGGTAGGCCAGCGCGCCGCCCAGCGCCACCGGCCGGCGGCCGTAGCGGTCGGCCAGCGGGCCGATCAGGATCTGGCCGACGCCGACCGAGAAGATGAAGAGGGTGATGCTGGCCTGCAGCGCGCTGATCGGCTGGCCGAAACCGGCCGCCATGGCGGGCAGCGAAGGCAGGTAGATGTCGATGCCCATCGGTGTCAGGGTGACCAGGCCCATCAGGAGGCCGATCAGCCACCGTTGGCTTCGCGCGGGTAATGCAGACTTCATTGGCGGACTCAGGGCGCACCGCGCGCCCGGGAAAACCTGACATTATCCACGACTGGCGACACGCGCCGCGCGTACCCGGCTGGCGTAGAATGATCCGCGCCATGCAGACCGCCACCCCGCCCGCCGCCCATCGTCCCCGCATCGTCATCCTATATTGCACGCAGTGCCAATGGCTGCTGCGCGCCGGCTGGATGGCGCAGGAGCTGCTGTCCACGTTCTCCACCGACCTGGGCGAGGTGGTGCTGCAGCCCGGCACCGGCGGCATCTTCCAGATCACCTATGACGGCGAGCTGATATGGGACCGCAAGCGCGACGGCGGCTTTCCGGAAGCCAAGGTGCTCAAGCAGCGGGTGCGCGACCGGCTTGATCCGGGCCGGCCGCTGGGCCATATCGACGGCCATCGCGCGGCGCCGGGCACCCCCTCCGACGCGTAGGCGGGCATCGGGCGCGCCACGAAAAACAGCCGCCCGCGGGCGGCTGTCCATGGCGCCCGGCGCGGATCAGGCCGCCGAACGGGATTGCTGCAAGGCCGCCCGCGCCTTGTGCTTGTGGCGCACGGCCGACACCAGCAGCAACGCGATCAGCATCACGCAGGCCAGCACGAAGCCCAGGCTGATCGGGCGCGTCACGAAGATCGACAGGTCGCCGCGCGACAGCAGCAGGGCGCGGCGGAAGTTCTCTTCCACCATCGGCCCGAGCACGAAGCCCAGCAGCAGCGGCGCCGGTTCGAAGCGCAACCGGATCAACGCATAGCCCGCCGCCCCGAACAAGGTCACCATGCCCACGTCGAACAGGTTGTTGTTGGTGCTGTAGACGCCGACGCAGACGAAGAACAGCGCCGCCGGGAACAGGTAGCGGAACGGCACCGTCAACAGCCGCACCCACATGCCGATCAGCGGCAGGTTCAGCAGCAACAGCAGCACGTTGCCGACCCAGAAGCTGGCGATCAGCCCCCAGAACATGTCGGCGTGCTCGACCATCATCTGCGGACCGGGCTGGATGCCGTGGATGATCAGCGCGCCCAGCATCAGCGCCATCACCGGGTCGCCCGGGATGCCCAGGCTCATGGTGGGGATGAAGCTGGTCTGGGTCGAGGCGCTGGTGGCGGCCTCGGGGCCGGCGATGCCTTCGATGGCGCCGCGGCCGAAGCGGCGCGGCTCGCGCGCCACTTTCTTTTCCACCGCGTACGAAATGAACGAGGCGATGGTCGGGCCGGTGCCCGGCAGGATGCCGAAGGCCGCGCCGATGGCGGTGCCGCGCACCAGGGCGCCGCGCGACTGCTTGATGTCGCCGGCCTCGGGCCGCATCGACTTCATGCTGACCTTGGTGCTGGTGACCTTGGCGTCGCCACCGATCTGGTTGATGTTCTTGAGGAAGTCGGCCACGCCAAACAGGCCCATCGCCAGCGCCACGATCTGCAGGCCGTCGCTCAGTTCGAGGATGCCGAAGTGAAAGCGCATGGTGCCGGTGTTGACGTCGGTGCCGATCACGCCCAGCAGCAGGCCGACCACCACCATCGCCACACCCTTGATCGCCGAGCCCTTGGCCAGCGTGGCGCCGGCCAGCAGGCCCAGCATCATCATCGAGAAATACTCGGCCGGGCCGAACTTGAAGGCCACGTCGACCAGCAGCGGCGAGAACAGGATCATCGCCAGGATGCCGACGGACGCGCCGCAGAACGACGAGAACATCAGCATGAACAGCGCCGAGCCGGCCTTGCCGTTGCGCGCCAGCGGATTACCGTCCAGGCAGGCCACGGCGTGCGAGGCGGTGCCCGGCAGGTTCAGCATGATCGAGGTGATGCCGCCACCGTATTGCGAGCCGTAGTAGATGCCCGACAGCATCACCAGCGCGGCGGTCGGGGTCATGGTGTAGGTCAGCGGCAGCAGGATCGAGATGGCGGCCAGCACGCCCATGCCCGGCAGCACGCCGATCAGGTTGCCCATGAACACGCCGAACACGGCCCATAGCAGGTTGTCGAGCGCGAAGGCGACCGAGAAGCCATGCATCAGGTTATTGAGAATTTCCATCGATCAACCCCAGCGGAACAGCGGAAACTGCAGCTGCAGCGCCCACGAGAAGACGGCAATGCCGAGAATGGTCACGCCCACGGCCAACAGCGCGGCGCTGCGCACGGTGTGCTGGCGGTCGCCCATGGCCGCGATGAAGACCAGCGCGAACGTGGCGGGCACCAGGCCGCCGTACTTGCCCAGCAGGATGAAGGCCATCAGGCCGCCGATGATGCAGCCCCAGCCGCGCCATTCGGGCGGGGGGATGTCTTCGGCTTCCTCGTCCACGTCCGGCGCGGAAAAAGCCGTGCGCGCGATGATCAGGCCCAGCAGGACCAGCAGCACGCCGAGAATGGCGGGGAACATGCCCGGCCCCATGCGGGCCAGGCTGCCGATGTTGTAAGTGGATGCCTGCGCGATGGCGCCCAGGCCGAGCACGATCATCGTGCCCGCGGCCCACGCCTCGCGCTTGATGACGCTGCGTTTGGATTGCATTGGATTCATTCCTCCCTTTGTTGTGGCTTTCATTCGAACTGACTTCTGTCTGAATAAAAGCTGACATTCCAATGAATGCGGGAGTCTAAGAATCCAAACTTCCGATCACCTTTCATGAAAGGGAAAAAATCCCGTCGCGAGGCGGAGCGCCCGGGGAAGAGGGCGGGAAATCCCTAAGCAGAATCGCGCATGAAAACCTCCCGCGAAAGACCGATATGCAGCTTGCTAGGCTTTCATTGCGCCACACCATGGGCCACGTCCCGCCATCCTCCTTGTGGCCACATTGCGCGGCGCACGGCTACGCCATCGGCGACGGGGACGACGGCATCAAGCGCGTGACGCTGCCCTGACGCCGCGCGGGCCGGCGGAGCCTACAGGCCCAGATCCGACAGGCCGGGATGGTCGTCCGGCCGGCGCCCCAGCGGCCAGCGGAACTTGCGTTCGGCTTCCAGGATCGGCAGGTCATTGATGCTGGCATGCCGCTGGGTCATCAGGCCGTCCTCGCCGAATTCCCAGTTCTCGTTGCCATACGAGCGGAACCAGTTGCCGGAATCATCGTGCCATTCGTAGGCATAGCGCACCGCGATGCGGTTGCCGCCAAAAGCCCATAGTTCCTTGATCAGCCGGTACTCCAGTTCCCTGGCCCACTTGCGGGCCAGGAAGTCGCGCGCCTCGTCGCGGTTGCGGACGAACTCGGCGCGATTGCGCCAGCGCGTGTCCAGGCTGTAGGCCAGCGCGACCTTGTCGGGGTCGCGGCTGTTCCAGCCGTCCTCGGCCAGGCGGACCTTCTGCACCGCGCTGGCGTGCGTGAACGGAGGAAGAGGAGGGCGGGTGGCGGGGGTCGATGTCATCGTGGATGCCTCGTTGGTGGGGGAAGAAAAGGGACGCGCGCCTTACCTCAGCAAGATCGCGGCGGCCCGCCGCGCGCTGTCAGCGATGGCGGGATCGCGCGCCACCAGCGCCACGGCGATGGCGCCGTCGATCAGCACCAGCCACTGGTCAGCGGCATCGTCAGGGTCCGGCAGCGCGGCGGCGCGCGTCAGCGTGCGCACGTAGTCCAGCAGGCGCGCCTTGTGTTCGCGCGCGACAGCCAGCACCGGGCTGGCCTCGTCGCCGATCTCGCCGGCGGCGTTGAGAAAAGCGCAGCCGCGGAAATCGTCGGACGCGAACCACTCGCGCAGGGCGTCGAACATGGACAGCAGGCGCGCGCGGGGTTCGGCCGCGCGCGAAGTCGCCGCGACGAACCATTGCATCCAGCGTTCGTCGCGCGCCCGCAGGGCGGCGGCCACCAGCGCGTCTTTGTTCGGGTAGAACTGATACACGCGCTTGCGCGCCACGCCCGAGGTCTTGACGATGAGATCCATGCCGGTGGCGTGGATGCCGCCAGCGTAGATCAGGTTTTCGGTGGTCCGCAGCAGGCGCTGGCGCACGTCGTCGGCGGAAGGGAGCGTCGGGGAGGGCATGGAGAATGATCGTTCTATATGAATGGAGGCATGCTAGAACGATCGTTCTCGGGTGTCAATCCGTTGCGCGCAGGATCGACCGGCGCGCAATCCGGCAAGGAACGCGGCCGCCGCCCCCCTTTGCCTGCTCCATCCGGATACATAGCCAGCCTTCAAATTGCTTGCAATATCGTCCAATTAGGACTAAAATGATTTCTTCGTCGCGCAACAATCTGGCATTTTTTACCGCGCCCCGCATGCAGCCCCGCGCTGCACCGCCGATTGGCGGCACGCCGCCGCACCCCATGCCCGACGTCCCAGGGCCACGCCCCTGGCGCCCGTTCCTGATGCTTTTCCCGCATTTCCGCCAGCATCCCGGGCGCGCTGGTTACCCGAGTCGTGCGCCTGCGCGGGGCAGGCCCACACCGCACACAGGAGTACGCACATGTCCCAACCGATCAGCAAGAAGACGCGCTTCGAGATTCCGCCGCTGAACTGGAAGGCACCCGACACCCGTCCGGATCCTGAAACCACATCGCATCCGGCGCCTGCCGAACCGGCGCAGGAACGCAGCGCAGCCAGTGTTCCCGCCTGACCCGCGCCAACCCGAAGCACGAGCGCCGCATCGATCAACGATGCGGCGTTTTTTTATGGGCCTCGGCCAGTTTCAAGTGATATCGCCAAGCACCACGCGGTTCTTGCCTTCGGTCTTGGCGCGGTACAGCAGCTCGTCCGCACGCCGGAACAGGGTGTCGGCCGCCGCGGCGTGGCGCCATGCCACACAGGCGACGCCGAAGCTGGCCGTCAACGTGAAGACCGTGCCGTCTTCGGCCGCCACCCTGGCCTGGGCGATGCGCACACGCATGCGCTCGGCCATCTCGATCGCGTGGCCGGATGTCGGCGCGTGGCAGAGCACCGCGAATTCCTCGCCGCCGACACGGGCCGCCACATCGCCGCGGCGCCAGGTCTGGCGGCACAGATCCGCCACGATCTTCAGCGCCGCATCGCCGCTGGCATGGCCGTAGGTGTCATTGATGCCCTTGAAATCATCGATATCGAACAGGATGAACGCCAGCACGGCGTGCTCGCCGCGCCACTGTGCCAGCGTCTGCTCGAAGCGGTTCTCGAAGGCGCGGCGGTTGAGCAGGCCGGTCAGGAAGTCGGTCTCGGCCATGACCGCCAGGTCGACGATCAGGCGGTCGCGTTCCCGTTCGACCTGACGGCGCGCCGCGGCATTGTCCTTGAGCACGCTCAATGCCGTGAACATGCCGTCGACTTCGCCGCGGTACTTGCCCACCGGAATGGATGCGACTTGCGCGCCGTCGGCGATGGCGCCGATGATGCGGGTGGCCTGCACGAACGGCCGGATCACGCGCCGCCGGAATTGTCGCAGCGCCAGCATCAGCGCGGCCGCCAGCGCGGCGGCCGCGAACAGGGTGGTGAGCAGCAGGCGGATCGCCTCGGCACGGTGCGCGTGAATGCGCTGTTCCATTTCGTCCAGCATCAGATCGCGGAACTGGGTGATGGCCTGCATCAGCGGCACATAGGTCGCCGCCAGCTCGGCCGCCGTGACATCGGCCCCTTCCGGTCGCAGCGCGGCAGTGTCGCGCACCCGCTCCAGATAGCGCAGCGCTTCGCCGAAATACAGGGTTCGCATCTCAGAATAGAGCTGCGAGGCGCGCAGATCCGGCCTTGGGGCCAGCCGCGCGTCCAGCAGGTCGCGCAACTGGTCGATGCGGCCCAGCACGCGCTCCATGCGGAACTGATCCGCTTCGGTCAGGCGCCGCTGCTTGGCCAGCGCGGGCGTGAAGGTCGAACCCAGCAGTCCTGCCTGTTCGCGCAGGTCGCTGGCCAGCAGCGCCGGCGTCAGCAGCTGCGGCGCGTCAAGCTCGTATTGCATCACCACGCCGACACTGTCGGCCATGGCCATCTGCAGTTCGGGCACCAGCGCCACCATGCCGTCGACCACGTCGAGCACGTGCTGGCCAGACATCTCGGCGCGCGGCGACGCGATCAGGGCATCGGCATCTTCGCGCGCCTTGAGCAGGGCGTAGCGGATGCGCTGGATGTTGGTGAATTCCCGGGCGCTGTCCGGCCGCAGCGGGGCGCGATAGAGGGCCAGCAGGTCGGCGATGCGGGTGTCGCTGCGCTCGCGCGCCGCCTGCAGCGCATCGCGCAGGCGTTGGCTGACGGGATGGTCGGCGCCCAGCGCGGCGTTCATCGGACCGCGTTCGGCCGAGACCATTTCCATGGCGATGACCGTGGCCCGCACCACCTTGAACGCCTGCAGGGCGTCGGAGGTGGCGACGTAGGCGGCGCGGCTCTGGATAAGCAGGATCGCGGTCAGGACCGACATCGGCAGCAATACGCCGGCCGCCAGTATCAGGAAATAGCGCTCGAGCGACTTAATCGAAAATCTACTGCACAGCATACGGGTGAACCGGCCTGATGCGATGTGTCTGTGCGCGCAGGATACTGTAATTACAGGGCCTGAAACCCGGCCGGGACGCCTGCGTGTGCTTATCTTCGCGGCGTCCGCAACACTATTGCAATCGAACACAAGCGGTTGCGCAACTAACCGAAATTAATGCGCTTTATCTCCGATCCGGTCGCGCCAGGCCGCGCGGGCGAGGCCGCGCCGGGCGTCACCGCCGGCCGGCGCGCTAGGGACGTTCCAGGATGCGTGGACCCGGCCCATCGCGGCCCAGCACGTCGTCGGGATTGCGCAACGGACAGTCCCGCAGCGACAGGCAGCCGCAACCGATGCAGCTGTCCAGCTCATCGCGCAGCCGGGTCAGCTTGCGGATGCGTTCGTCCAGGTTGGCGCGCCACTGCGATGACAGCGCTTTCCATTGCGCCGGCGTGAGCTTGTGGCTGTCCTGCGGAAAGCGGGCCATGGCCTCGCGGATCTCTTCCAGCGGAATGCCGGTGCGTTGCGCCACCTTGATGATGGCGATGTAGCGCAGCACGATGCCGGGAAAGCGCCGCTGGTTGCCGTCACTGCGCGAGCTGTGGATCAGCCCCTTGGACTCATAGAAGTGGATCGTGGAAACCGGCACGCCGCTGCGCCGCGCCACTTCGCCCACGGTCATGACGCGGGTGATATCGATCGGCTTGTCCGCCGTCATGGTGTTGACCTCAAGTTAGGTTGAGGTCTTATAGTCCGTCGCGCCCCATTTGGCAACCCGGAGCACTATCCCGAACGGCTCCGGCGGGCGCGTCCGCCTATCAGGAACACACGCATGCAGACACCGCAGTTCATCGAATCGCTATTGGAGAGCAGCTGGCTCTGGTTCATCGCCCGGCTATGCCTGGCGACGCTTTTTCTGTCATCCGGCGCCGCCAAGCTGATCGATTTTTCTGGCGGCATGGCCGAAATGCGCGCCGCCGGCCTGCACCCGGCGTGGCTGTTCAATAGCGCGGTGGCCGTGTTGATGCTGGCCGGCGCGGCGCTGATCCTCGCCGACCGCGCCATGTGGCTGGCGGCGGCCGCGCTGGGCCTGTTCCTGCTGCTGACCATTGTGATCGTGCACGCCTTCTGGCGACTGCCCGGCCCCCAGGGCAGGCTGGCGCTGTTCTTTGCCCTGGAGCACGTGGCCGTGATCGGCGGCCTGCTGGCGGCGGCCGTGGCCAGCCACTACCGCGCGCTGCTGACCTCGCCGTAGCGGCGCGCCGCTACGAAGCGGCGTGCAGCACCACCCGGTTGCGGCCCTGCTGCTTGGCGCTGTAGAGCGCGGCGTCGGCGGCGTGGAATGCTTGCGTCACGTCCGGTCCACAGGTCGGCCACTGCGCCACGCCGGCCGACACGGTGACGCCGCCCACCCGGTCGATGTCGCGATCGGCGATGCGCTGACGCAGCCGCTCGGCCACGATCACCGCCTCGTTCGCCCCCACCTCGGGCAACAGAATCAGGAATTCCTCTCCGCCGTTGCGGCACAGGATGTCGCCGGGACGCGAGCCGTCGCGCATCAGCTGGGCCACGCCCTGGATCACCTGGTCGCCCACGGTGTGGCCATAGGTGTCATTGACGCGCTTGAAGTGATCGATGTCCAGCGCCACCACCGAGAACGCCGTGCCGCTGGTCTGCAGATGATCCACCGCATCCTGGGTGCCGCGTCGGTTGCGCAGTCCGGTGAGCGGATCCGTGATGCTGGCCAGGTTGAGCTTGCCGATCTTGTCCTGCAGGCTGGTAAAGCTCCAGATCACCGCGCGCTTGAGGCGTTCAGCCTCGAAATACCAGGCCCTGACGGATTTGACGCGCTGCATCGCCACCGCCACGTCGTGGTGTTCGACGTTGGTGGCCAGCTGCGACAGCGGCAGCGAAATCTGCCGCGCGCACCACCAGATCGCCAGCAGGAACACCACGGCCAGCGGCGCGGCATAGCCGAGCAGCGCCCACAGCAGGCCGTCAAGCGGGGTGAGCGTCACGGCGGTGGGGCGCTGGGCCACCACGCCCCAGCCGCTGCTGGGCACCGGCGCATAGCCGGCCAGCATGTCCACGCCGCGCGAATTGACCAGGCGCCGGGCGCCGGCCTGGCCCTCGACCACCGCGTCGATCACCGGGTTGCCCGTCACCACCTCGCCGATCCGGTCCGGGTCGGCGTGATAGATCAGCCGTCCGTCTCCATCCACCACGTACAGATAGGAACCGTCGGTATAGGGATGACGCCCCAGCATGTCCTCCAGCGGGCTAGCCTTGCGCAGATGCAGGCTGCCGGCCACATAGCCCAGGAACCGGCCATCGGCGGCGATGATCGGATAGGACAGGTTGATCATCAGGTTGCCCGCGATCGATACGTAGGGCTTGCTGATTTCCGGATGACGCGACCGCAGCGCGACGCGACTGCCCGGGGTATCGACCCGGGTGCCCAGGAAAGTGCGGAAGTTCTGCGTGGTGGCCAGGATGAGGCCGTCGGCGCCCACCACGCCGACGGAATTGAAGCTGTCGCTCTGCTCCTGCACCCTCAGCACTTCGGCCGCCAGCACGGCCGGCGCGTCCATGTTGCCGGCGATGTGGCGCGCGCTGTAGCCCAGCTGACGCTGCGCCGCCTTGAGAAAATCGCCGGCGCTTTCGGCAAGCTTGGCCGCGTAGACGCGATTGGCTTCCAAGGTGTTGGCGATGAGTTGTTCGCGCTGCAGCCGGTAGCTGGCATACAGGGCATTGGCGGTGGCGGCAACGGCACTGAACACCGTGAGCGCGAGCACCAGGCCGCGCAGATTGATTCGCAGGGAAGACACAGCAGGCTTGGACCTCGGGGCACGCGCGGCGCGCCCTGGCGCCGGCAGCCGCCATTGTATTCAAGTGCGCGTCAGAGCCGAAACGGGGGCGTGCCCGCCGGCGGTCCCCGGCGGATTGGCCGGCGCGCCAGGGCGGTTCAGGCGTCCGGCGGCGTCACTTCGCCGTTCTCCAGCAATCGCGCCGCGCGCGACTGCGTGGCGGCGCCGGCGCGGTGATAGCCCATCACGGTGGCGACACTGGCATGTCCCGTCATGGCCATGGTTTCCGCCAGTGGCACGTTCTGGCGCCCGGCCTCGGTGACGAAGCCCGACCGCAGGCTGTGGGCCGAAAACGGTTCGGCCAGCCCCGCCAGCCGGCTGCGCTTGACCACAATGTCGCGCACCGCGGCGGCGGCCAGCGGTTCGCCCACCACGCCGCCGCGCCGCACCCGGCGGAACAGCGGGCCCTCGCTGATCCCGGCCGCCGCCAGCCACGCGTCGAGCGCGGCCGCGGCGGCGCCGACGATGGGCTTGATATTGTCGGCGTGCGCCGCGCCGCCCTGGTTGGTCTTGGAATGCGCCAGCGCATAGAGATAGCCTTGCGGCGTGCGCAGCGTATTGGCCGTGGTGGCGCGCACCACCTCCGAGCGTCGCCGCCCGCCGCTGGCCCAGGCAAACAGCAGCAGGGCGCGGTCGCGCAAGCCTTCGAGCGAGTCATCGCAGGTGTCCAGCAGCGCCTGCAACGGCGCGCGGGTCAGCGCCGGCTTTTTCGCGGGCAGCTCGCCGCGCCGGGCATAGGCGCGCCGGGCGCGCGACAGCAGCGTCGCCACCTGCTCGTGGCGGCAGGGGTTGATCAGTTCCTGCAGGGCGTGCGCCTTGGACAGCACCGCCACCCGGTGCAGCACGGTATTCAAGGACAGCGGCCCGGGCCGCGCCTTGACGCCCTGCGCCACCAGTTGTTGGTCGATCGGCTCCGGCAGGCCGTGATGCAGGCCGTCGGCGCCCTGGACCCGCAGATGGTCAACCACGAATTGCATCACCGCGGGCGCCGCGACCGGCAGCGTCAGCGGCTGGCCGAAACGCAGGGCATACCAGGCCGCCCAGTAGCGCATGGCGGTGCGGTAGGCGGCTTCGGTATTGGCCGAACTGCCTTCGCGCAACAGGGCGCGCACCGCGGCCTCGGTCGCCGCGTCCAGCGACGACGGGTCCAGCGGCGCGACCGGCCGCGCTGGCACGGCGGGCAACGCGGCAGAGGAGGGCGGGGCGGAAGGGCGCATGCGAAGGCCGGGCAAAAACCGCATTGTGCCCGATCCCGCCCACGGCGCGCCGAGGCGGGGTCGTCCGCAATCGCGCCAGCATTGTTACTCCCCGCCCCAGGCCGCGCGACCGCACTATGTCACCCAGACCAACGTCCGGGCACGCATCGCCGCCGTCGCGGACGGCCTCTGCCTGGCCGCCACGCCAATCTTCGCGCTGATGGCACTGTGGGGCACCCTGCGCGGCGCCGGCGCCATCCCGGGGCTGTGTGGCGGGGAGGGCGCCGCCTGGCTCGACGGCATGCCCGTCATGTACGCGCTGATGAGCGTCCTGCATGCCGCGCCCTGGTTGCGGCGCATCGCAGGCCATCGTGGCGCGGCGCGCCGGCCGCCGCGCAACGCTATGCCGGGTTCTCGCCCCGGCCGCGCTCAAGCTGACGCGCCCGCCGGCCTGGACAGGCTCGCCACGGTCGCCACCAGGTCGTCCGGATGCACCATCAAGGATCGCGCCAACTGACGCGTGGCGGCCAGATTCAGCGCCGGCCGCCAACGGGCATCGTGCCGCAACGCCTGCCAGAGCGGCGCCAGATCGTCCGGGTCCACCGGCCGGCCTTCGCTCAAGGCGGCGGCATAGGCCAGGCAGGAGGGCGCGGACAGCAACTGCGTCCGGCTGGCCGCGTGCAGCCCCGCATGCGGGGCATCGGCTGGCGCGTCGCTGCAATACAGCACCCGCTCGGCCAGCGCCGCTTCCGTGACCGGCAATGCCGCCAGCGATGCCCCCCGCACCTGGACCCTGCCTTGCTGGGTGGAGAACGCATATGCCTGATCCGGCCGCGCGCTCGCCAGCAGGCGCAGCCCGCGCAGCAAACGCGGCAGGTCGGTGGTGGCCGCCTCGACCGAGGCCTTGGCTTCGATCACCAGGCAGATATCCCAAAGCGCCGCCGGATCGGCGGGCGTCGCCGTGGCGCCTGCCTGCGCGCGGACCGCCGTCACTTGCGCCGGGTCGACGCGCCTGAGCAGCACCGCGTCCCATTCGGACTTGGCCCGATCCGCCTCGGCCGCCAGGCCGGCTGGCACGCGTAGCGAAGTCACGACACGATAGCGCGGGGCATCGCCCGCCGTGGCGGCTGCCTCCACTCGGTCCAGGTAAGCCGCGACGGCCTCCAGCGCGCGCGCCGCCAACGTTTCCACCATGACGCCGCGTTGCCGGGCGAGCCGGGCCTGGGCGCTGGCCTCGTCGCTGCCGGCGCGCGGGCCGAGTTGGGCGCGCAGCGATCGATAGCGGCATACCTGCGGATCGCGCGCCAGGGTTTCGATCCGGCACAATCGGGCCAAGGCCGGATCGGCGTCCAGGGCGCGCAAGGCCGAAGCCAGGTCGTCAATGATGGCCACCTCTGCCAGCAGCGGCAGGTTCCGCGCCAGTTCGGCCACCCGCCACCAGTCCGCCGCCCTGGCCGCCGCGTGCAATTGCGCGAGCTGGGTGTTCGCATCGCCGGGCGCCAGGCGCGCGGGTTTGCCGGGATGCGCCCATGCGTCAACCACGGCCCGGACTCTGCGCCGGTCGGCCGCCGCCCCGCCATCGAGCGCCAGGTACTCGCGCACCACGGGCAGGCGATAGGCCAGCACCGCGGCCTGGAACGCCGGGTCTGCGTCCCGCGGGCTCAGGGCCTCGCGGATGAGCCCGTCGAGCGAGACGACGAAGGCATCGCGCAGCGACGGGTCCGGTTCCTGGCCGGCCGCCAGCGTGGCTTGCAGGCGGCCGATGACTTGCGCCAACGACGCCGCGTGGCCAGCCGCCACGTCGGCGGCGGCGTCGCCTGCCACGCGATAGCGCCGCGGCACGGCGTCCAGCAGGGCATGAAGCGGACAAGGAGAGGGCATGGGCGACCTGATGCGGGATGCGGTGGAGTGTGCCGCCGGAGCGCAGGATTATGGCACCGTCGGCGTGAACCCGCGCGCCTCGGGCCAGGCGTTGTTCCCCTGCAAGGACCGCAAATGCGGCGGCGACGCCTGGACAGGCGCGCGCCGCCGGCCATGGGGAAATCCACAACTGCAACATTTCGCCAGGGTTGCCGCCCAGCTTTTACAATCGGCATCGATTTGATGACCTTGGCGCCGGTGCCCCGGCGCGCTGTCAGGCGCACATCCTCCAACGTGGCGGCCGCGGATCGATCCGCCGCATGCCCCCAACGCTCGCGCAATATGAAGAACAACGCCATCCATCGACTGGTATTGCCGATCGCCATCCTTTCCACCACGGCGCCATTGCCCGCGCTCGCCGCCCCCGGCGACATCGCCACCGCCGGCGGCCAGGGCGGCACCGGCGCCAACGCCAGCTACGGCAATGGCGGCGGCGGCGGGGCGGGAGGACTGGCGGGCGGCGGCGGCGGTGGCGGCGGCGGCCAGGGCGGCGTCCTGCCGACCACGCCCGTCGATGGCGGCGGTGGCGGCGCCGGTGCGACGCCGTCGACTGCTGCCGGCGCGGGCGCCAATGGCGGCAACTCCGGCTCCGCCGCCGGCGGAATAGGGGGCTTCTTGTACGGTAACGACCTGACTTCGGGCGGGAGCGGCGGCGGCGGCGCCGCGTCCGTGGGCGGCCCGGGTGGTCGGGGAGGGAACAGCCGTACGCCGAACCTTGGCGGCAATCTGAATGGCAGTGCCAGCACGGTATTGTCCAGCAGTGTGTCTGGCGAGGCAGGCGAGGCCGGCGAGGAGCAAGGCTTCAACGCTGGCGGCGGCGGCGGCGGTGGCGGGCAGGGCGGGCTCGTCCTGACCGCGCCTGGCGCGACGCTGGACACCGCGGGCAATCAGGTGCGCGGGGGCAACGGCGCCGCCGGAACCCTCGCGGGCGGCGGCGGCGGCGGCGGTGGCGCCGGCCTCGTGCTGCTTTCGGGCGGCACCATCCAAAACAACGGCGGCGACATTCTGGGCGGAGCGGGCGGCAATACTAACGTCGGGGTCGGCGCGAGCGGCGGCTCGGGCGGCGCGGGACTATTCCTGGTGGACGACGGAACCCTGTCCAACAATGCCGGCACCGTGCAGGGCGGCGCCGGCGGCACCGCCAACAACGGCGCGGGCAACCGCGGCGGCAACGGCGGCGCCGGCGTGCTCGCCAATCGCGGAACGATCATGAATTCCGCGACCATAAGGGGCGCATCGGCCGGCGCAGGCGCCAATGGCGGCATGGGCGGCGATGGCATCGTCGCCAACGGCACCGCCATCGACAACGCGGCGGGCGGGCTCATCTCGGGCGGCGCGGGCGGCAACTCGTTCGGCGCCTCGGCCGCGGGCGGCGAGGGCGGGGCGGGGGTGCGTTTCATCAACACCGGCGGGTCGCTGGTGAACGCCGGCATGATCCAGGGCGGGAGCGCCGGATCGTCCTCCAGCTTTCTAGCCGCGAGCGGCGGCGCGGCGGTCGTGGCGCAAGGCGGCGTCCAGATCATCAACAGCGGCACGCTGGTCGGCGGCTCAGGCAGCTTCAGCGCGCGGGCCAATGCCGTGCAGCTCAGTGGCGGCGGCAACCGCCTGACGCTGACGGCCGGGTCCGCCATCGTCGGCAACGTCGTCACGACCAGCGGCGCCGGCGCCAACGGCGACGTGTTGGCGCTGGGCGGCGATACGACCGATGCCAGCACAACCTTCAATGTCGGCCAGCTCGGCGCGGTGGGCAGCGGCGCGCAGTATCAAGGCTTCGCCAGCCTGGAGAAGTCCGGCGCCAGCCTCTGGACGCTGACAGGCGCCGCCACCGGCCTCATGTCATGGACGCTGCTTGGCGGCACGCTGGCCATCGCGTCGGATGACGCGCTTGGCGACCCGGCCGGTTCCCTGGCCCTGGACGGCGGCACATTGCGCAACACCGCGCCGATCGTTGCCACGCGCCCGCTGCAGGTGCGCGCCGGCGGCGGGACGCTGGAAACGCTGCAACCATTGACGCTGCAGGGCGCGCTGGGCGGCAACGGCGCGCTAGTCAAGACGGGCGCGGCCACGCTGACATTGAATGGCGTCAGTACCTACGCTGGCGCGCTTGATCTGCGGGCAGGCAAGCTGGTGGTGGGCGATGCGACCCATGCGGCGGCGGTCCTGCCGGCGGCCGTCACCGTGGCCAACGGCGCCAGCCTTGGCGGACAGGGGACGATTGGCGGCGTCATCGTCGCGTCCGGCGGCGTCATCGCGCCGGGCAACTCCATCGGCACCCTCAACGTGTCGGGCAATCTCACGCTTGCGCCCAGTTCGGTGTATCAGGTCGAGGTCGATCCCGGCTCGACGGCCAGCGACCGCATCGTCGTCGGCGGCACCGCCACGCTGGGCGGATCGGTCGTCCACATCGGGCCGGATGGAAATTTCAGCACGGCGCGCGACTATGTCATCGTGACCGCGGCCGGCGGCGTGACCGGCCGCTTCGGCAGTGTCGCCAGCAACTACGCCTTCCTGGATCCGCAATTGAGCTACGACGCCAATGCCGTCACGCTGCGGATGCCGCTCAAGCAGGTGCCTGGCGACCCCGGCTCGGGCAACGGCGAGAACGGCGGCAATGGTGGTAACGGAAACAACGGCGGCGGCACGCGCCCGATCCGCTTCGCCGACGCCGCGCTCACCCGCAACCAGCGCGCGGCGGCCAACGCCGTGCAAACCTTGCCGCAAGACAACCCGGTCTACGCCCGCGTGCTCAATCTGCCCTCGGGCGCGCCGCCGGCCGCCTTCGACGCCTTGTCGGGCGAAATGCATGCCAGCGCCACCGCCGTGCTGCGGGGCGTCGCCGACACCGTGGCCAGCCTTCCCGTGGATCATCTGCGCGCCAATCTGTATGCCGGCCAGACACCCGGCGCGTCCACCGCGCAGCGCGACAGCGCCGGCGCCACGAGGGACGGCGCTGCCTTGCCGCGCTCGGCGGCCCAACCGCTCTGGGCCCAGGCATTCGGCAATTGGCGCAGCCTGCGTGACGACGGCAACGCCGCCCGGGTACGCAATTCCGACGGCGGCCTGTTCGTTGGTGGCGACAGTGCGTTGCGCGGCGGCTGGCGCCTTGGCGGCGCCCTCGGCTATACCGGCAGCCATGCCTCGCTGCGCGACCGCGCCTCGACCGCCGACATCGACAGCTACAGCGCCACGATCTACGGCGGCAAGGCCTTCCAGGCGGGCGCGGGCCAGATCGAATGGACCGCGGGCCTGGCCTATACCTGGCACGCCATCGATACGCGCCGCGACACCGGCGCGGCCGGACTGAACCAGACCTTGAAGGCCAGCTATCACGCCGGCACCGCGCAGGTTTTCACCGAGCTGGGCTACCGGCTCGCCCTGAACGACCGCGTCGCGCTGCAGCCGTTCGCCGGCGTCGATTTCAGCGACCTGCGCACGCGCGGTTTCTCGGAATCCGGCGGTTCGGCGGCGCTGGACGGCGACAGCAAGCGCAACGCCGTCACCATGACCACGCTGGGCCTGCGTGGCGAGGCGCGCTTCGAATCCGCCGGCAGGCCTGGGCGCGTGCACGCCATGGCGGGCTGGCGCCACGCTTTCGGCGATCTCGATCCCACCACTACCTTGACGTTCAACGGCAGCGCGCCTTTCACGGTGGCCGGCACGCCCCTGGCGCGCGACGCGGCCGTCATCGGCCTGGGGATCGACATGCGGGTGACGGCCTCGACCACCGTCGGGGTGGCCTATGACGGCCAGTTTGGCGGCGGCAACCGCCAGAACGCAGGCAGCCTGAGTGTCGCCTGGCGCTTCTGACCGCCGCCCCAGGACGGCCGCCGATGATCGGCGTCGCGGTCGCGCGACGCCGACGGCTGGCGTTGATGCGTTGCCTGATGGACGGGGCGCCCGTTCCTTCGATTTTTCCGCCCCCGCGCTCAACGTTCCGCGATGCGCAGGATCGTCTCTTCATTGACGCCGCTGGCGCGCAGCTCACCCGCGAGCCGGCGCGCCTGGTCGCGCTGGACCGGCGTCATGTGCGCCAGGAGCGTGTCGCGGTATTCAGCGGTTGACGCGTCCGGCGAAGGAACGGCGTCGACCAATGCGAAAGCGACCGGCAGTTTGCGGGCGGTGCCACGTCCTTCGGCGTACATCACCCCCAGGCTGAACAGCGCCTCGCGATGCCCCTGCGCGGCGGCCTGGCGCATCAGGCGCATCGCCTGCGCTTCGTCCCGGGCCGTGCCGTCGCCGTTGGCATACATCACCGCCAGGTTGAACTGCGCCGATGCGTGGCCCTGGTCGGCCGCCTTGGCGTACCACTGCCGGGCCAGCGCGAGATCCTGCGGCACGCCGCGCCCGGCGTCGTATTGCTGTCCGAGATGCAGCTGCGCGGAGGCCAGGCCTTGCTCGGCGGCCTGGCGGAACCAATGCAGGGCCTGCGCCTGATCGCGCGCCACGCCGCGCCCCTGGAAATAGAGCAGGCCCAATGAGTCCTGCGCCGGCGGGTACCCCTGATCGGCGGCCTTGCGCAGCCATCGCGCGGCCTCGGCCGCGTCTTCCGGCACGCCTCGTCCGGCGAGATAGGCCCCGCCCAGCCGATCCTGCGCCGAGGCATTGCCCTGGTCGGCGGCCTTGCGCCACCACTGCGCGGCAAGCGCATCGTCGCGGGGCACGCCGCTGGCGGTGGCGTACATCGCCCCGAGATTGTTCTGCGCCTTCGCCAATCCTTGGTCGGCGGCCCGGCGAAACCACTGGACCGCCTCGCCGACATCCCGTCCCTTGGCTGCGCGCCCGTCCGCATACAACGTGCCCAGATTGTTCTGCGCCTCGGCATGGCCCTGCGCGGCGGCCAGGGCGAACCAGTGCTCGGCCTGGGCGTCGTCGCGCGCGCCGGCGCGGTCATCGAAATAGTAGTCGCCCAGCAGGAACCGGGCTTCGGCCAGGCCCTGGTCGGCCGCCTTGCGCCACCATTGCAGCGCCTGCGCGTCGTTGCGGACCACACCCTGGCCGCGATGGTACAGCTGGCCAAGCATGGCCTGCGCCTGGGCGTCGCCCTGCGCGGCGGCCTGGCCGCACCATTGCGCGGCCAGCGCGTAATCCTGCGGCACGCCGCGACCATTGGCATACATCACCGCCAGATTGAACTGGGCCCCGGCCACCGCCTGCTCGGCGGCTCGTCGCAGCCACTTCACCGCGAGCGCATCGTCCTGCTTGACGCCTTGCCCGTGCGCATACATCAGCCCCAGCCCATACTGGGCCTTGGCGTGGCCGGCTTCGGCCAGCGCGCGCCAATGTTCGAGCGCGCCGGCGTAATTGCCGGCCTGGTATTGCGCGTATCCCTGCGCGAACGGGTCGTCGCGCGGGTCCTGCGCGCCGGCCAGGGCAGGCGGAAGGGTCAGCGCCAGTACTATCAGTGCAACGTGAATTCGCATTGGCAATCCGTGATGGTGGCGCCGTGTGCGGGACGGGCGCCGGGAGCCCAAGAGAGAGAAGCGCCTGGCCGGGACCTCATTGCCCTGTCTGACGGGCGGCGGCATGGCGCGCGGCGATCCACGACAACCCGCCCACATCGGCGCCGCCCGTTTCGACGACTTCGGTGCCGGCCATCATCATTCCATAACCATGTTCGGCGTCCCAGGCACAGCCGAAATCCAGTCCGATGTAGGCCGCGCCAGCGACGGGGTGGAACGTGACGGTATTGAGCCGCAGCAACTTGTGCATGCTTCCTTCGTCCCATTGCCGCGGCAGCAGGAAGGCGTCATCGGGCAGTGCGATGCCTTCCTGTTCGGCCCGCAGGCGCGGCAAGTCGGCCAGCAGGGTGTCCCGCACGGTGCGATAGAACGCCGCGTCGTGAGCCAGCAGCCAAAGGGCCGCCTCGATCATCGGCGTTGCCGGCGCGTCGCAGGAACCATCGTCGTTCTCGAAGCACGCCAGCACCTCGCCCGGCGCCGCCAACCGGTCGTCGCGCGCATAGCCTTTCGACGGGGGGAGAGCGCTGGCGTCGCGAAAACGCGCTGTTTCCGGCAAGGGCAATGCCGTCATCCACACGCACCAGCCCTGGCGCGGCCCGTACAGCAACGGCAGCCCGGCTACGGCATGCGGCGCATAGTCCGCGGGAAGCTGCTCGGTATTCATCGCAACACTCCTTTGGCCGCCAGGGCGACCGGCATGGATTCAGGCACCGTGGTGTGCGGAATGCGCGCCCCGGATCGATTCAACGGCGGGCGGTGAGGGGAGCCGCTAGCGGCAGGCAAACGACCGGCGCAGCGCCTCGCTCACCAGCGGCGCGGCATTCCCGTCGAGGCGGCTGGCGGGCAACTCGGACAGGTAGGTGTAGACGCGGTCCTTCAGTTCATGGGGCAGGACGCCGCTGCGGGTACACCAGAGCGTGCCCTGGGTCTGGTCGGCGACCCCCAGTATGTAGGCCTGCGCATACGAGGCCGAGAACTGTCGGCCGAGCGAGGCATCGCGCACTTCAGAAGGCATCCGCCCGGCAAGCGCCGTGGCCAGTTCGGCGCCAGTGAAGTGCCACGTCCTGGGTTCCTGGGCCTGTGCGATGGCGGACGCTAACAGCATGATGACCAACATGAGGCGCTTCATTGGCGGTTTTCCCCCTTCATACGAACCGGTGACCGTGGTCGGGCGTGGTGGCCCATGACTGCCGTCGATGTTAGCACCTGCCTGTTTCGAGCCAGGAAAGACGAGCTTCGTCTTGAAAGATATGAAATCCTACATATGATGTATGATATAAAACGTTTACTGCAATTTAATCACGATAAGATTCCATTATCGTGAGTAATTCAACACTATCGAACCGGGAAATCCAGCCATGGCCGCAGGAATCAACGAACAGGATGTATGGCGCGCCGCCGACGCCTTGCTGCTGGAGGGCGCCCGGCCCACCATCGAGCGGGTGCGCCAGAAGATCGGACGCGGCTCGCCCAATACCGTCAGCCCGCACCTGGAAACCTGGTTCCGCGCCCTTGGCGCCCGCATCCAGGATCCCGGCGCGTTCGCCGCGCCCGCGGCGGTGCCCGAGCCCATCGCCCAGGCCGCCGCCCATTTCTGGGAAACCGCCCTGGCCGCCGCCCGGGCCGACCAGGCCGACGCCCTCCGCGAACGCTGGGACGAACTGCGCCAGGAGGGCGATCGCCTGGCCGCGCAGGCCGAGCAGCTGCGGCAGCGCGAGGCCGTGCTTGCCAGCCGCGAACGCGACCTGGAAGAAGGCCTTAAGGTCGTGACCGGGCAATTGGCCGCCACCGAGTCCCGGCTGCGGGCGGCCGAAGGCCAGTTGCGCCAGCGCGACGACGCCGTGGCCTTGGGCCAGCAGCAACTGGCCGATGCCCGCGCCGCCTTGCTGGCCCAGGTGGCCGATGCCGAACGCGGCCGCCAGGAACAGGCCGAGGCCCTGGCCGCGGCGCACGCGCGCCATGCCGCCCACGAACGCCGCTGGCTCAACGAGCTGGACGCCGAACGCGGCAGCGCCAAGCGCCTGCAGGCGCGCCTGGACGAATTGCAGGCTGCCCAGCAACAGCAGGCCGAACAGTCGCGCCAGGCCCTGGCGCAGGCCGCCGAGCGCCTGCGCGCCGCCGAAACCGAGGCCGCCGCGCAGGCGCGCGCGATGCAGGCCGAGGCCCAGGCGGAGCAGGGGCGGCGCCAGGCCGAACTGGCCACGGCGCAGGAAGCGCTGCAGGCTTCACGCCGCCGCGAGCAGGATCTGGCCCAGCGCCTGGCGGCCGCCGAAACGCGGCAGGCCGAATTGCTGGCGCAGCAGCAAGCCCGCGATGCACAGTTACTGGAACTGACCCGCCACCTGATCGCGGCGCGCGTCGACCCGCGCGCCGCCGCGGGCGAGGACACGCCCGGCAACGGCGCCTGAGGCGCGGCGGCGCGCCACGGCCGGCGAAGTTCGGATAAATTCGTACACGGCCAATCCGCCGCCTGGAGCCTCGCTTGAATCCGATCCCACGCCCGCCCGCGGACCTCGCCCGCAATCTGCTCGTCATCGTCATCCTGTCGGCGCTGATGATCGGCAGCCTGTACGTCCTCAAACCATTCCTGTTCGGCCTGATCTGGGCCACCACCATCGTGGTGGCGACCTGGCCCGTGATGCGGGCGGTGCAGCGTCGCTGCGGCGGCCGCCGCTGGCTGGCCACGGGGGCCATGCTGATCGTGCTGCTGGTGGTGATCGTGCTGCCGCTGTATCAGGCGATCTCGACGCTGGCGCTGCATGGCGGCGCCATCATGGCCGCCATCAAGGGCCTGCCGGACTATGCCCTGATGGCGCCGCCGGGCTGGGTGCGCGGCATTCCGCTGGGCGGCGAGCGCATCGCGCGGGAATGGCAGGCGCTGGCCGATGCCGGGGCCGGCGGCCTCTTGGCGCGGCTCGAGCCGTACGTCACCATGGCCGCCAAATGGCTGCTGAGCAATGCCGCCATTGTCGGGGTGTTCGTGATGCACATGCTGATCACGATCGTGATCGCCGGCATCCTCTACAGTCAGGGCGACGTGGCCGCCGATTTCGTGCAGCGCTTTGCCAATCGGCTGGCCGGGCACCGCGGCGTGGCGGCGATCCGCCTGGCGGGCCTGTCGATCCGCGCGGTGGCGCTGGGCATCGTGGTCACGGCGGTGGTGCAGTCGGCGCTGGGCGGCCTGGGCCTGTGGATCGCCGGCGTGCCGGCGGCCGGGGTCATCACCGCCCTGATGCTGATGCTGTGCCTGGCGCAGCTGGGGCCGTTCCTGCCGCTGCTCGGCGGGGTGATCTGGCTGTTCCAGAACGACATGAAGGTGACGGCGATCCTGCTGCTGGTGTGGGCGGTGCTGGTCACCATGCTGGATAACCTGCTGCGGCCGATGCTGATCAAGCGCGGCGTGAACCTGTCCATGCTGCTGATCCTGGCCGGAGTGCTGGGGGGCATGCTCGCCTTCGGCATCGTCGGCCTGTTCATCGGCCCGGTGATCCTGGCGGTGACGTCCACGCTGCTCAAGGCCTGGGTCGACGAAGTCCCGCCGCCCGCAATCGACGCGCCGGCCGCCGCCACGCAATCCACCGATCCGTGAACCGCCCACGCGATCGGTCGCGGGCCGCCGCAAGGCCGTCGGAAACGGCGTAACATCTCGCTCCAGGCCCCATGCCTGCGCCCCGGGCGCCGCGCGGGGCCGGTCTTTTTTCGCCTTTCACGCCGTATCCGAGATGACGATGTTCCCGCCGATTGCCCAGCCCCGCCATTTTCCCGTCCTGCACGCGCCGGCGGTGCGGCCATGAGCGATAGCGTGCGCCTGGCCAAGCGGTTGGCCGCCGAACAATCCTGCTCCCGCGGCGACGCCGAACGCTACATCGAGGGGGGCTGGGTCGCCGTGGATGGCAAGGTCGTCGAAGAACCGGGCTTTCGCGTCGGGCCCGACCAGGCCGTGACCCTGCTGCCAGGCGCGCGCCTGGAGGAAATGCGGCCCGTGACCGTGCTGGTGCACAAGCCGGCGGGCCTGTCGGCCTCGGATCCGGCGCACTCGGCCCTGGCGCTGGTGGTGCCCGAGAACCTGATGCCGGGCGACCGTTCCGGCCAGCGCTACCTCCAGCGCATGTTCAACGGTCTGAAGCTGGCCACGCCGCTGGAGCGCGCGGCCAGCGGACTGGTGGTCTACACCCAGGAATACGCGGTCACGCGCAAGCTGGTGCAAGAGGGCCCGCACGTCGAACAGGAATACATCGCGCAGGTGCGCGGCACGCTGGATGCTGCCGGCCTGGCGCGGCTGCAACGCGGCCTGGCCTACGAAGGCCGGCCGGCCACGCCCATGAAGGTCAGCTGGCAGAACGAAACCCACCTGCGCTTTGCGCTCAAGACGCCCGCGCTGGGTTTCATCGAATACGCCTGCGATGCGGCTGGCCTGCAATTGCTGGCGTTGCGCCGCATCCGCATCGGCCGGCTCCCCATGGCCGGCCTGGCGGCGGGGCAGTGGCGCTACCGGCTCGACTACGAGCGCTTCTGAAGACTTAAAGTGAATTCTGGAATAACTTAAAGTGAATTCGGGGATGGCAGGGCACACTTAAAGTGAATTCTAGGAAAGAATAAGGGAACGCTGACCGCTCCAAACCCCGGAATCCTTTCTAAGGTGAATTCTCATTAATTAGCCATAAGTATTTGATAAATAGCAATAACCAGGAATAGGGAATGGCAATGCCGCCTCGCGAGTCTGTTGCACCGATCGATCCCACGCGGCGCGGCCTGCTGCGAGCGGCGGGCGCATTGGGGCTGTCCAGCCTGGCGCTGGCGGGCTGCGCGGGCCGGGTGGCCGCGCCTCGCGATAGCCAGGAGGCCCCTGGCGGCAATGCCGCCGTGGCGCCGCGCCGCGACATGGCCGTTCCTGCCTTGCGCCCGGGCGGCCGCGTCGCCATCGTCGCGCCGGCCTCGGCCGCCGATGGCGCCGCCTTCGACGCGGCCGAATGGCTGCAGGCGCGCGGCTACGACCCACGCATCATGCCCGCCGCATTGACGCGCGCCGATGCGCCATTCGACTACCTGGCTGGCGACGACAGCGCGCGCCTGAACGATCTGCACGCAGCCTTCAACGATCCCGCGATCGACGCGGTCTGGTGCCTGCAGGGTGGCTTCGGCTCCTGGCGGCTGGCCGACCGGCTCGATTTCAACCTGCTGCGCCAGCATCCCAAGCCGTTCATCGGCTACAGCGACATCACCGCGCTGCACCTGGCGATCCAGCGCCACGCGGGCTTCGTCACGTTCCACGGACCGATGCTGGCGCAGGACCTGCTGGCCGGCAAACAGGAGCCCACCGCCAGCCATGTGCTGGCCATGGTGGGCGGCCAGATCGGGCAGGGCGCGTGGATCGACGCGCCGCCCGACTCCAACCCGGTGGTGTTGGCCCCGGGCAGCGCCAGCGGCCGGCTGGTGGGCGGCAACCTGGCGCTGATCGCCGCCATGATCGGTTCGCGCCACGAAATCGCCACGCGCGACGCGATCCTGTTCATCGAGGACGTCAACGAGGCGCTGCCGCGCATCGACCGCCTGCTGTGGCAACTGCGCGCGGCGGGCAAATTCGACCGCATCAGGGGCGTGCTGGCGGGAAATTTCACCCGGCTGGGCCTGCCGATGGGCGATGCGCTGGGACAGAGCCAGCTGTTTGCGCTGCTGCAGGAGCAGTTCGGCGGACGCGGCATCCCCGTGCTGGCGGCCTGGCCCAGCGGCCACGGCGATCCCAACCTGACGCTGCCGCTGGGCGCGACGGTGACGCTGGACACGCAGCGGCGCGGCCTGCGGCTGGAGCAGGCGGTGGCGGTCTAGGCCCCGCGCGCCGCCGCCATCCGGGAACCGACCCATGAACGATTTCTTCCAGGCCCTGGGCCGCCAGCTCAAATCCCCGCAGCGCGCGCGCGCCGCCCAACGCCATGCGCGCGCCAAGGCGTTCCAGTGCGTCTGCGGCCAGCGCATCTTCTTCAACAACACCGAATGCCTGAACTGCCGCCGCCAACTGGGCTTCGATCCCAGGCGTGGCCACGTCCTGGCGCTGGATCCGGGCAAGGCCGCGGACAGCTGGCTCGAAGCCGGCCGCACGCGCGGCCGGACGTTCAAGCGCTGCGCCAACTTCGCCAGCCCGGCGGCCTGCAACTGGCTGCTGCCGGCCGCGGCCGCCAACTCGCTGTGCCTGGCCTGCGGCCTGAACCGCACCATTCCGGACCTGTCGGTGGCCGAGAACGGCAGGCTGTGGTTCAAGGTCGAAGCCGCCAAGCGCCAGATGATCGCCCAGTTGCTGACCCTGGGCCTGCCGATCCGGCGTTCGCAGGCGCCCGGCGACGGCGGCCTGGCGTTCGACCTGCTGGCGCCGGCTGCCGACGGCACGCCGCCGCTGACCGGGCACAACCACGGCCTGATCACCCTGAACATCCGCGAGGCCGACGATGCCTATCGGGTGCAGGTGCGCGAAGCGATGCATGAACCCTACCGCACGCTGCTGGGGCATTTCCGCCACGAGATCGGCCATTTCTACTGGGACCAGCTGGTGGCGGGCGGCCCCTGGCTGGCCCCGTTCCGCGCCGTGTTCGGCGATGAGCGCGCCGACTACGCGCAGGCGCTGCGGCGCAACTATGAAGCGGGGCCGCCGGCCGACTGGGCGCAGCGCTTCATCAGCACCTATGCCTCCTGCCATCCCTGGGAGGACTGGGCCGAGACCTGGGCCCACTACCTGCACATGATGGACACGCTCGACACCGCCATCAGCTTCGGCGTCAGCCGCGTGGCCGTGGAACAGGCCTATGAGCCCTTCACCCGCGCATCGCTGTACGACCCGGACGATCCCGAAGGGCAGGGCTTTCTCGACCTGATCAACGCCTGGGTGGCGCTGACGGGCGTGCTCAACGAGCTGTCGCGCAGCATGGGCCAGCAGGATTTCTACCCATTCGTGTTGCCAGGCGCGGTGGTCGGCAAGCTGCAATTCGTGCACCGGGTCATCCGGGACGCGGCGCGCTAGAGTCGCCGCGCCGACCATTCCCCCTTGCCGGCGGCGCTGCCGCGGATGGTGGCGCCATTGACTTCGCCGGTGTAGCGCACGCCGTCGACCATGAACGAAATGGTGCGGCCGTCCATGCGCGCCTGCGAGATCTCGCTGCCGCCCAGCTTGCCGGTCAGCATCTGGTAGTGCTGCTCCAGCCGCAGGGTGCGGCCGTCCAGGTCCCACCGCCCGCCGACCTTGGCCGGCACGATCCACAACAGGGCGTTGCAATAGGTCTGGCAGGCCTCGGTCACGGTCTCGGAGGCGTCCGGCTCCCAGTCGCCCATGCGGAAAGTGTTGGAGACAATGCGGGTGCCAGGCTCCAGCTCCAGGAGCCGGGGCCGCAGTTTTTCGTTGATGGTCGACAGCAGGAACATGGTGATCACGTCCGCCTGCGACAGGTCGGTCTCGAACAGGTCCGCCACCTCGAACGTGGCGCGGCTGGCCACGCCCGCCTTGGCCGCGTTGCCGCGCGACAGGGCCACCAGGTCGGGGTTGTATTCGATGCCCTTGGCTTGCAGGCCGCGCTGGGCGGCGGTGATGACGGTGCGGCCGTCGCCCGAACCCAGGTCCATCAGCCGGTCACGCGGCGTGACCTTGGCCATGTCGAGCATCTTGTCGACCAGGGCCTGTGGGGTCGGCACCCAGATGACGTCCTTGCCATCCTGGCCGACATCGGGCACGTATGCGTCGGTCTTGGCGCCGGTCTTGGCGGCGGCCTCGGGAGTGGCGCCGGCGGCGCGCGCCTCGGCCAGCAGCGACAGGGACAGGGCCAGCGCCAGCGCCGATCCCAGGGCGGCCCGGCGGCGGGCGAACGAAACGGACGGTAGGACACGTTGCATGAGGAAGACTCCTTGGGGCGGACGAAAAAGAGGGCGCGGCGTTCAGCCCGGCGGCGTGGCCGGCGACGCACCGGCCGGCTTGAGCAGGCGCAGCATCGGCACGCCGACCGCCAGCACCGCCAGGCCGATCAGGGCGCCGGCCCCGGCATACACCGCGCTCGAAAACACCAGGCCGGCGCAGGCCAGCGCCAACAGCGCCGGGGTCAGGGGATACAGCGGCACCCGGAACGGCCGCGGCCGCGCCGGATCGAGGCGGCGCAGGCGCCATACCGAGGCCGCCACCAGCAGCATGAACAGCCAGAACACCGGCGCGGTGTAGGCCACCATGGCCTGCACGCTGTTATGGCTGAAGGCGCCCACCGCCAGCAGCGCCAGCGTGATCGCGCCTTGCGCCAGCAGGGCGCTGACCGGGGTCTCGTTGCGCGCGCTCCAGCCAGCCAGCGCCCGCAGCCGCGGCAGGTCGCGACCCAGCGCGTAGTAGACGCGCGCGCCGGTGATGATGGTGCCGTTGATGGTGCTCAGCGCCGTGGCGCAGATCACCAGGCTGAGCAGCGCGGCGGCATAGGGACCGGCGGCCAGTTGCATCACCGCCGCGCCCAGGGCCGGCGTGTCGCGCAGGCCCTGCAGGCCGAACAGTTCCAGCAGCGCCAGGTTGGTCAGCAGGTAGGCGCCGGTGACCACCGCCGTGCCGATCAGCAGCACCCGCGCCATGTTGCGGCCGGGATGGCGCAGTTCGCCGCTCAGGTAGGCGGCTTCGTTCCAGCCGCCGTAGGTCAGCAGCACGAACACCATGCCCATGCCCATCAGGCCGGCGGCGTTGCCATCCAGCGGCGCGGGCGCCGGCGCCAGCGGGGTCGAGGTGAACAGGGCGGCGGTCAGCACCGCCGCCAGCGCCGCCAGGGTCAGGATCGTGAACAGCCATTGCAGGCGCTTGGAGTGGCGGGTGCCGGCCACGTTCAGGGCGGTCAGGCCGGCCACCGACAACGCCGCGTGCGCGGTGGCGCCGTACTCGCCCAGCGGCAGCAACTGCTGCGCATAATCGCCATAGATGAAGGCCACCACCGCGATCGCGCCGGTCTGGATCACAGTGCAGCGGGCCCAGGCGAACAGCAGCCCCACGCGTGGCCCCCAGGCGCGCGACAGGTACAGATATTCCCCGCCGGCGCCAGGGTAGGCCGCGCCCAGCTCGGCGTAGCACAGCGCGCCCACCAGCATCACCAGCCCGCCGGCGCACCAGTACGCCAGATACATGGCCTCCGACGCGGCATGCTGCGCCACCAGCGGCGGAAAGCCGAAGATACCGATGCCGATCACCACTCCCACCAGCACCACCGTGGCATCCATCACCGACAGGCCCGGCGGGCCCAGGGCGCCGGTGCCCACGCCGCCCGGCGCGCCGGCGCTGCTGGGGCTGGCACGCAGGGGACGGCGGGGCAGAGACGACATGGAATTCTCCCGATAGGTCGGCGCCGCACGGACGTACGGCGCTCAGCCGCGATGGCGCCCGGCGCGAGGGCTGTCGAGAAGCCCCGGCGCGCCGGGGGCGCGTCAACCCGCGGGGCCTGTTTCCTGTTTCCAGGCCCGCGGCTCGCCGGATCCGCAGCGGATAGCGATGCCCGGTGCCGGCCATCGATATCTGACAATAAGCTGAATAATGAGTGACCCGGCGCGGGGAGGGAAAGTTTCTACGGGATTTCCCGTAGCCGGGAATCGCGGCGCGCGGCCAGGGGCGGGCCGCGCCGGATCGGCGGCAGTACAACGTGCGCGAGGCGGGGCGGCGGGCGCCGTCCTCAGGGCTTGCGCGGCGCCGGCTTGAGGCGCGACGGCACTTCGTCCAGGTCGCTGCAGACCGCCAGCACTTCGGCCGGCTTCTTGCTCAGCGACAGGTAGACATGGCCGATGCCGCTGTCGAAATAGGCCGATTCCAGGCGGTTCAGCACCACGCTGTCGCCGTTCTCGAACTGGATGCGCACCTTGCCCGACAGCACCAGCGCGAATTCCTGGCCCGGATGGCGGATGTAGTCCTCGAACTCGACCACCTTGCGCGAATCGATCAGCGCCAGCATGGGCATCATCTTCTTGCCCGGATACTCGCCCATCAGCAGGCGGTAGTGGTAGTTGTCGGTGGCGTAGTCGCGCGCGTCGCTGAGCTTGTTCTTGACGTAGGTGGGCGCCACCTCGGCCTGGGCCGCGTCGCCCAGCATGAACATGCGCGTCATGTCGATGCCCAGCGCGCGCGCCAGCGCGGCGAATTTCTCGTAGCTCAGTGCGATCTGGCCCAGCTCGGCCTTGGACAGCGTCGATACCGCGATGCCGCTGGCCTGCGATAGCGCCTGCAGCGTCATCTTGCGCGCCTTGCGCTCGGCGCGCAGGCGGGCGCCCATGACTTCCTTGCCCACGATGTCGGGTGGGGCGGTGCTGCGAGCGGGTGGAGGGGCCATGTAGCGGTCTGCGTCCAGGGTTGGCGAAGTAGGGCGGAACCCGCCCGTTCACGCCGGATTGTAAGGGTTGGCGCGGCTCAGGCGGCCGTGCGCGCCAGCACCCGGCCGGCGTGCCGGCCGGTGAAGGCCTGTTCGCGCCAGACCGGCGCGCCGTTGACGTACACGGAATGGATGCCGGCGGCGCGCTCGGTGGGACGTTCGAAGGTGGCGGTATCGGCCACCGTGGCCGGGTCGAACACCACCAGGTCGGCGAAGTAGCCCGCCTGCACCTGCCCGCGTCCGGCCAGGCCGAACCGCGCGGCGGTCAGGCCCGTCATCTTCCACACCGCCGTCTCCAGCGGGAACAGGCCCAGGTCGCGCGCATAGTGGCCCAGCACCCGCGGGAAGGTGCCCCACAGCCGCGGGTGCGGACGCTCGTCGTGCGGCAGGCCGTCCGAGCCGATCATGGTGGGCCCGAACGCCAGGATGCGCTGCACGTCGGGCTCGTCCATCATGAAGTAGATGGCGCCGGCCGGCTGCAGTTCGGGCACCACGTCGTACTTGGACTTGCCGCGCTCGGCCGCGACCTCGTCCAGGTCGCGCCCGCTCAGTTCGGGGAAGGGCTTGCACCAGGTGATGATGGTGCGCCCGGCCAGCAGCACGCGGTCCTGCTTGAGCATGGTGGAGCCGGCCACGTAGGGATAGGCATCCAGCGACACGTCCTGGCGCGCCATGGCCGCCTCGATCAGCGACAGCGTCTCGCGCGAGCGGCCGAAATTGGGCTGGCCCATGACCTTGTGGTGCGAGATCACCACCGGCACGTCCAGCTCGCGGCCGATGCGGAAGGTTTCCTCCAGCGCCGCCACGATGTGTTCGCCTTCGTCGCGCATGTGGGTGGCGTAGATGCCGCCGTGCGTGCTCAGGGGGCGGCAGACCTCGATGATCTCTTCGGTGGTGGCGCGCGCCGCGGGCGGGTAGAAGGCGCCGGTCGAAATGCCGATGGCGCCGCTGGCCATGGCTTCCTCGGCCAGCGCGCGCATGGCGGCGATTTCGTCGTCGGTGGCTTCGCGCTGCAGGTCGGGCATGACCGCGGCGCGCAGCGTCGAATGGCCCACCATGCAGGCGGCGTTGACCGCCGCCGGCGTGGCGCGCAGGGCGTCCAGGTAGTCGGCGAAGCGCTTGAAATGGTATGACCCGCCTTCGTCCAGCAGGTCCAGCGGCGCCGGCGGGTTGGCGTGCGCCAGCGGCGCCAGGCTGATGCCGCAGTTGCCCGTGACCACGGTAGTCACGCCCTGCGAGATCTTGGGCGTCATGTCGCGGCGCCGCAGCAGGTAGTTGTCGTCGTGGGTATGCGAGTCGATGAACCCGGGCGCCACCACCAGGCCGGACACATCGATACGGTCGCGGGCGGCGGCGCCGGACAGGTCGCCGATGGCGGCGATGCGATCGCCGCGCACGCCGACGTCGGCGCGCCGGCCGGGGGCGTTGCTGCCGTCGATGACGAGGCCGCCGGCGAGCAGCAGGTCGAAAGGCTGGGAATCGGTTTGAGACATGGCAAGCTCCGGCTACGAGGCGAAATGACAGGCGACCGTCTGGCCGTCGCCGATGGGACGCGCACTGGGGGTTTCCTGGGCGCAGCGCGCCTGGGCCAGCGGACAACGGGTGCGGAAGGCGCAACCGGACGGCGGCGCCAGCGGGCTGGGAATCTCGCCCTTGAGCACCGCCACGGGCGCGCGCTCGCCACGCCGGGCCGAGGGCACCGCGGCCAGCAGGGCGCGGGTGTAGGGGTGGGCCGGCCGGTTGAACACCGCATCGCGCGAGCCGGCTTCGACGATCCGGCCCAGGTACATCACCGCCACCTGGTGGCTGATGTGCCGCACCACGCTCAGGTCGTGCGAGATGAACACATAGGTCAGGCCGAGATCGCGCTGCAGGTCCATCAGCAGGTTGATGACCTGCGCCTGCACCGACACGTCCAGCGCCGAGACCGGTTCGTCGCAGACGATCAGGCCCGGTTCCGGCGCCAGGGCGCGGGCGATGACGATGCGCTGGCGCTGGCCGCCGGAGAACTCGTGCGGGTAGCGGTCGGCGGCGTCCGGACGCAGGCTGACGCGGGCCAGCAACTGCGCCACCCGTTCGCGGATGGCCTCGCGGCCGTAGCCGAAGTTGCGCAGCGGCTCGCCGATGATGTCGCGCACCCGCATGCGCGGGTTCATCGACGAAAACGGATCCTGGAAGATGAACTGCATGCGCCGCCGCATGGCGCGCAGCTGGCCGCTGTTCATCGCGGCCAGGTCGGCGCCTTCGAGCAGGATGCGGCCCGCGGTGGGATCGGTCAGGCGGATCAGGCACTTGCCGGTGGTCGACTTGCCGCAGCCGGACTCGCCCACCAGGCTCAGGGTCTGGCCGCGCGCCACCGACAGCGACACGCCGTCCACGGCGCGCAGCACCTTGCCTCCCTCCAGCGGGAAGTGCTTCTTCAGATCGGTCACTTGCAGCATGGGGGTGGCGGGCGCCGTGGCGACGGCGGCGGGAAAGGGGGCGTCGTGCAGGTTCATCGCGGGTCTTGCTCCATCATGACGGCCGGCGCGGCCTGGCGCGCCCAGCACCAGACGCGGTGGCGGTCGCCGGCGGCGACCTCCGGCGGCGTCTCGTCGGCGCAGCGCGGCAGGGCCTGGGGACAGCGCGCGGCAAAGGCGCAGCCGCGCGATTCGGGCGTCACCACCGGCACGATGCCGGGCAGCTCGGCCAGGCGGGCGCTGTGGTCCTGGCCGTCGACGAAGTCGGGCAGCGAACGGATCAGCGCCTGGGTATAGGGATGGGCGGCGCGGTCCAGCACGTCGTCGACGCTGCCTTCCTCGACCTTGCGGCCGGCGTACATGACGATGACGCGCTGGCACATCTGCGCCACCACGCCCAGATCGTGGGTGATCAGCACGATGGCCGTGCCCAGCCGCGCCTGGATGTCGCGCAGCAGGTGCAGGATCTGCGCCTGGATGGTGACGTCCAGCGCGGTGGTCGGCTCGTCGGCGATCAGCACCTTGGGCTGGCAGGCCAGCGCCATGGCGATCATGGCGCGCTGGCGCATGCCGCCGGACAGTTGATAGGGGTATTCGCGCACGCGCCGCGCCGGATCGGAGATCTGCACCAGCTCCAGCAGCGCCTCGGCCTGCTTCATCGCCTCGCGCCGCGACAGGCCCTGGTGCAGCATCAGCGGCTCGCTGATCTGGCGGCCGATCGTGAAGACCGGATTGAGCGAGGTCATCGGCTCCTGGAAGATCATTGACAGCTGGTTGCCGCGCACCGCCCGCATCGCTTTCTCGGGCAGGGCCAGCAGGTCGCGGCCGTCGAATTCGACGCTGCCGCGCGCCACGCGCCCGGGCGTGCGCAGCAGCCGCATGATGGACAGCGACGTGACGCTCTTGCCGCAGCCGGATTCGCCCACCAGGCCGAGGGTCTCGCCCGGCATCAGGTCGAACGACAGGCCGTCCACGGCCAGCACCGTGGTCTCGTCGCCGTCGAAACAGGTGGTCAGGTCATTCACTTGCAGGACAGGTTGGGATGGCATGCGCGCTCCTACAGCTTTTTCGCCAGGCGCGGATCGAGCATGTCGCGCAGCCCGTCGCCTACCAGATTAACGGCCAGCACGGCCACGCCCAGGAACAGGCCCGGATACAGGATGATGTGGAACGCCACCGCGACGAAGTTGCGGCCCTCGGCCATGATGTTGCCCCAGCTCGGGATCTGCGGCGGGATGCCCACGCCCAGGAAGCTCAGCACCGCCTCGGTCAGGATGGCCGAGGCCGCGATGAAGGTGGCCTGCACCATCAGCGGCGCGAACAGATTGGGCAGGATGTGGCGCAGCAGGATGGCGGGCACGCGCGTGCCGGCGGCCACCGCCGCCTCGATATAGGGCTGCTCGCGGATGGTCAGCACCAGGGCGCGCACGAGCCGCACCACGCGCGGCACCTCCGGCACCACGATGGCCACGATCACGGTGCCCAGGCCGCCCTTGAGCGTGGCCATCAGCGCGATCGCCAGCAGCACGCCCGGAATCGCCATCAGGCCGTCCATGATGCGCATGATCACGGCATCCAGGCGGTGAAAGTAGCCGGCCAGCATGCCCAGCAGGACGCCGCCCGCGGTCGACACCAGCGCGACCACTACGCCGACCAGCAGCGAGACGCGCGCGCCCCACAAGGTGCGGGCATAGACATCGCGGCCCAGCGCGTCGGTGCCGAAAAAGTGTTCGGCCGACGGCGGCTTCATGCGCGCCATCGGGTTGATGTCCAGTGGATCGACCGCGGTCAGCCAGGGCGCGGCCAGCGCGATCAGCGCGAGCGCCAGCAGGATGGCGCAGCCGACGTACAGCATTGGGTGGCGGCGCAGCGAGCGGGCGGCGCGGCGCCAGCGCGGACGCGCCGCGGCCAGGGGCAGGGTGGTGGTGGTCATGGATCGCCCCTCTTCAATAGCGGATGCGCGGATCGAACAGGCGGTAGCTCAGGTCGACCAGCAGGTTGATCAGCACGTAGATGCCCGAGGCGACCAGCAGCACGCCCTGGATCACGGGGTAGTCGTGGCGCAGCACGGCGTCGATGGTCAAGCGGCCCAGGCCGGGAATGGCGAACACGGTTTCGGTGACCACCACGCCGCCGATCAGCAGCGCCACGCCGACGCCGATGGTGGTGACGATGGGGTTGGCGGCGTTCTTGAGCGCGTGCCAGACGATCGGGCCGGCCGCCAGGCCCTTGGCGCGCGCGGTGCGGATGTAGTCTTCCGACAGCGCCTCCAGCATGGTGGCCCGGGTCATGCGGGTCAGCAGGGCCATGTACACCAGTCCCAACGACAGACAGGGCAGCACCAGGTGCCGCAAGTAGGGCGCCAGGCCGTCGGCCAGCGGCTTGTAGCCTTGTACCGGCAGCCAGCCCAGCTTGATGGAAAAGCCGTACACCAGGCTGTAGCCGATCAGGAACACCGGCACCGAGAAGGCACAGACCGCGCCGATCATCACCAGCCGGTCCAGCAAGCGACCGGCGTTCCAGGCCGCCAGCACGCCCAGCGGCACGGCGACCAGCACCGCGAACAGCATGGTGAAGATGGCGATCGACAGGGTCGGCCCCATGCGCTGGCCGATCAGTTGCGCCACCGGCATCTGGGTGGCGATCGAGGTGCCCAGGTCGCCGGTGGCCAGATGCCCGACCCAGATGCCGAACTGCGTCAGCAGCGGCTTGTCCAGGCCCAGGTTCTGGCGAATCTTCTCGACGTCCTCGGTGGTGGCGTTGTCGCCCGCGATCACCGCCGCCGGGTCGCCCGGCGACAGGTGGATCAACATGAACACCACGACCGCGACCACGGCCATGACGGGAATGACGGCCGCGATGCGGCGCAGGATGTATTTCACGCTGGGTTTCCCCCTAGCCTGGCGCGGCGCGCACGGGGCGCTGGGCGGCGGCCTGATTGTGCAGAGGCGGGGCGCGCGTGGCGATCACGCGCGGTCCCGCGCCGCGTTATGGTTTTTCCACGTTCCACATCACGGGGATGCCGGTCTTCATCAGCTCCGTGTGCGACAGCCCGCGGATCGCCGACACCGGCTTGAATTCGCCCCACATGACGTACGGCACCGTCTGGTAGGCGCGGGCCTGCAACTGCGCCGCGATGTCCTTGCGCCTGGCGGCGTCGGGTTCCTGGATCCACTGCGTGCGCAGCGCGTCCAGTTCCTTGTCGCAGGGCCAGCCCGGCAGGCTGTTGCCGCAGGCGGCCGACAGCCAGGGGTTGGTCAGCGGCGTGCTGGCGTCGTAGTACCCGCCCCAGGTCACGAACAGGCTCCAGCCGCCTTGCTCGGGCGGATCCTTCTTCAGGCGGCGCGCCGCCAGCGAGGCCCAGTCCATGGATTGCAGGTCGACCTTGAAGCCGGCCTTCTTCATGTTCTGCGTCAGCACCATGACGGCGGGCGCGCTGATGTGGTCGGTGGGGTACAGCACCACGACCTTCTCGCCCTGGTAGCCGGCCTCCTGCAGCAGTTGCCTGGCGCGCGCCAGGTCGGGCTTGGCGTAGGGCGCCGCGCCGGCGTCGGTGGCCAGCGGCGAGCCGCAGATGTACAGCGTGGCGCAGTAGTCGACGCGGTACTTCTCCGGATAGCCGATGGCCGCCAGCATTTCCTTCTGGCTGAACAGGTAGTACAGCGCCTGGCGCGCCTGCGGCTTGTCGAACGGCGGATGCAGCGCGTTGACGATGGCCATGCCCTGGGTGGCGACCGAGGTGTTCAGCTTGATGTCCGGGTTGCTTTCCAGCACCGGCAGGAAGTCCGGCGTGGTCTGCTCGATCATGTCGACCTCGCCGTTCATCAGCGCGGCCGTGGCGGTATTGCCGTCGGGAATGTAGATCCATTCGACCCGGTCGACCTTGGCGACCTTGCCGCCGGCCAGGCCGTCGGCCGGTTCGTTGCGCGGCACGTAGGCCGGGTTCTTGACGTACACCACCTTGTTGCCCGGCACCCACTCATCGCGCTTGAACAGGAACGGGCCGGAGCCGACCATTTCCGTGACGGGGGTGTTGGCGTCGGTCTGCGCCAGGCGCTTGGGCATGATGAACGGCGGCATGCCCGACGGCTTGGCGAGCGCGTCCAGCACCAGGCCGAACGGCTGTTTGAGCGTCAGCGAGAAGCTGTCGGGGCCGGTGGCGGCCAGTTCGGCGCCGGCGGCCATCAGCGCCTGGCCCATCGTGTCCTTCTTGGCCCAGCGCTGCAGCGAGGCGATGCAGTCCTCGGCGGTCACCGGGGTGCCGTCGTTGAACTTCAGCCCCGGGCGCAGCTTGAAGGTCCAGGTCTTGCCATCGGGCGAGGCGGTCCAGCTTTCCACCATCTGCGGCTTGGGCTGGCCCTGGCTGTCCTGCGCGAACAGCGTGTCGAACACCATGTAGCCGTGGTTGCGGGTGATATAGGCGGTGTTGAACAGCGGGTCCAGCGTCTTCAGGTCCGCGTGCGGCACCATCCGCAGCGTCTTGGCCTGGGCCTGGGCCGGCTGGCCCGCGGCCAGCCCGCAGGCCAGCAGGGCGGCGGCGCCCAGCAGGCTGAATCGTTTCATCATGGTCATCCCCTTGTGTTGTCCGGTTGCCTGCGTGGGCAATGGTTGGATATCAGCCCTTGAAGGGCCATTTCGGCAACTTGCGCTTGGTGAACGGCAGCGCGTTGTAGTCCTGCGTGATGGCGCCGGGCGTCTCGACGTAGATGACGTGGCGGCCGAGCCTGGAGTACGAGGCGTAGAAGTGCTGCGACGATTTCGGGATGACCAGCTTCATTGCACCCAGATCGACGCCGAACTGCGTGAACAGGTCGGTGTCCATGGCCTGGGTGCGGTTGGTGGTCATGACGATGGTCACGCCCTGGCTGCGCACCACGGCCACGTCGCCCAGCAACGCGGGCGTGCCGGCCAGCCCGGTCATGATGGCGTCGCGCTTGAGCGCGACGATCTCACAGGCCAGGTCCAGCGGCTGGCCCGACACCGGCGCCACCTTGCCGCCGATGCGCAGCTTGATCTGCGCGCCCTGGCCGGCCTCGAAACAGAGCTGCACGGCCACCGGGTCCCAGAACGGGCCGGTCGCCACGTCCTGGATGCCGCGCGCCAGCACGCGTTCCAGGATGAAGGTGGCATCGCTGGGCGCGCCGCCGCCGGCGTTGTCGGCCGAGTCGGCCAGCACCACGGGGAAATCGGCCAACGCCAGCGCCTGGTCCAGCGCCTCGTCGGCGCCGGGGTAGGGCGGCGCCAGCTGGTCGCGAAAAGCGATGATCTCCTCGCCCAGCGCGCGCGCCAGCCGCTCGGCCTGGCCGGCGTCGCCATCGGTGTAGACCAGCACCTTGGAGCCCATGTCGGGCGTATCGCCCCACGGGAAGCCGTGCGCGATCGACACCGACAGCACGCCTTCCTTGCCTTCCATCGCCAGCAGGCGGTCGACGAAACCGCGCATCGGCTCGCGGCTGGTGTGCATGATGGAGATCATTTCGCAGTCGAAGACCGCGCGCGTCGGCTTGATGCGGCCCTCGGCGCGCGCCACGCACAGGTCGACCAGGTCGTAGGCGCGGTCCAGGATGTCGGTGTGCGGGTATTCCTTGAAGCACACCAGGAAATCGGCGCTGTTCACCATGGCGTCGGTCAGGTGGCAGTGCGGATCCAGCTCGGCGCCGATCACCGTGTCCGGGCCGACGATCTCGCGCGCCCGCCGCAGCAGGTCGCCTTCGCAATCGTCATAGCCATCGGCCACCATGGCGCCGTGCAGGCCGAACAGCGCGATGTCGACCTTGCCGGCGCGGCGCAGGTCCTCCAGCAGTTCGTCGCGCAGGGTCTCGTAGGCGTGGCGGGTGGTCAGGCCGGCCGGCGTCGCGCCCGCCGTCATGCCTTCGATCAGCGTCCAGTCCTTGCCCTGGGCGCGCTGGCGCGCGGCCCACAGGGGGCCGGAGAACATCTGCATGCGGTCCGGGTGCTGGCCGGCCGGGTAGTAGCCGCGCGACCGATAGGCCGACAGGCCGGTCGGAATGGGGGAGAAGGTATTGGTCTCGGTCGCCAGGGACCCGGAAAAAATCTTCATGCGATCGCTCCGTGCTTTAGGGTTGTCCGTTCTTGCCGCCGTGTCGAACTTCAGTCCTGCCCGCTTCCGTCCTGCCCGCCGCTTGGGTCATGCCCGCTTGGGTCCTGCCCGATATACGCCTGCACTTCGATTTCCACGTCGACGTTCAGCGCCAGCGCCGACGCCACCGTCGAGCGCACCGGCAGCGCCGCGCCGAAGAATTCCTTGTAGACCTCGTTGAAACCGGCGAAATGGCTCATGTCCGACAGCCACACGGTGGCCTTGACCACCTGGTCCAGCCGCGCGCCGCCGGCCGCCAGGCTTTCGACAATGCGCTCGCAGGCCGCGCGGGTCTGGGTCTGGATATCGCCGCGCACCACCTCGCCGGCGGCGCTCATCGGCACCTGCCCCGACAGGAACAGGAAGCCGCCGGCCTTCACGGCCCGCGAGAAGGGGAAGGGCAGGCTGCTGGGCAGGCGCTGGATGGCTTGGCGCATGGAACGGGCTCCTATCGGGAAGGGGAGAAACGGGCCGGCGACAGGCGCGCGGGGTCGACCCCCTGCGCGGTCAGGCTGTCGTTCAACGGCAGGTCGAGCAGCAGGTCGGCGGCCAGGCGCGAGACGCCGGCGGCGGACTGGATGCCGTAGCCGCCCTGGGCCGCCAGCCAGAAGAAGGCGGGCGTGGCCGGATCCCATCCGATCACGAAATCGCCGTCGGCCACGAACGAGCGCAGGCCGGCCCAGGTATGGCGCGGGCGGCGGATGGTCAGCGAGGTGGCCGATTCGATGCGGTAGATGCCCGTGGCCACGTCCAGTTCCTCGGGCACCACGTCGTGCGCCGGCACCGGATCGGCATTGGCGGGCGAGCCCAGCAACTGGCCGGCGTCGGGCTTGAAATAGAAGCTCTCGTCCACCCCGACCACGGCCGGCCAGTGCGCGAAGTCGACGTCGTCCGGCCCGGTGAAGGTGAAGGCGGTGCGGCGGCACGGCTGCAGGCCCACCGGCCGCACGCCGCACAGCGTGGCGGCATGATCGGCCCAGGCGCCGGCCGCGTTCACCAGCACCCGCGCCCGCAGCGACTCGCCGCCGGACAGCGTCAGGGTCCAGGCGCCGTCCTCGTACGTGGCGGCAACCAGTTCGGCGTGGTTGCGCAGCACCGCGCCCTGGCGCGTCATGCCGCGCAGGAAGCCCTGGTGCAAGGCATGCACGTCGATATCGCGAGCGTCCGGCTCCTCGATGGCGCCGCATAACTGGTCAGGCCGCAGGCAGGGCACGCGCGCCAACGCCTGTTCGGCGTCGATCAGCGTGACGTTGGGCGACTGGCTGCGGAATTCGTCGTAGACCTCGCGCAACAGGTCCTGCTGGTCGGGCGCGGCGATGTACAGCACGCCGCGCGGGCTCAGCAGGGGATGCTCGCAGAAACCCTGCGGCGGATGCTCGTAGAAGTCGCGGCTGGCGCGGGTCAGCGCCTTGATCTGGGCGGTGCCGTAGGTCTCCATGAACATGGCGGCCGAACGGCCGGTGGAGTGGTAGCCGGGCTGCGCCTCGCGCTCCAGCACCACCACGGAGGCGGCCGCGCTCAGGCGGTAGGCCACGGAGGCGCCGGCGATGCCGGCGCCGATGACGGCGTAATCGTAGGTAGGGTCTGCGGCCATTTTGTCGGAAGCGAGAATTCTCTTATTTGATAATTCTCGAATACGATAGTTGTTTGCATATCGCGCAGTAATAGGGGTTGTCCCGTAGCGCGCCGCGAGGCCGCGTAAAATCGCGGCCATGCTTCCCACTCAAGTCATCGTTGCGCTGCTCGTGCTGCAGCTTGCCCTGGTCGTTCCGCTGGCCGCCGTCGTGATCCAGCTGCTGCGCTGGTGCCACTGGTATTTCCGGGCCGATCCGCGGACCCGCGGCGAACGCCCGCATTTCACCGGCCCGGCGCTGGCGCTGCTGTTCAGCGCGCTGGCCGCCAGCGACTTCATCGGCTATGAGCCGTTCCCAACGTTGTCGCGCCTGAATCCCGTGCCGCTTGAAGCGCGCGCCTATTTCACGGTGGCGATGCTGGCGCTGGCGGTGTGGTGCTGGGCCTATGCCGGCGCCATCCGCGAGCGCGTGCGCCGGCTGTTCTGAACGCAGCCTTCCCTGGCGGCCGCCTCGGGCTGCCGTTCGGATGCGCGGCCCCGGCCCACGTCAGGCAGGTGGGCAGGCCCTAGGCCTCGCGTTTTCAAATCGGTGGCCCGGTCCTAGGCCGCCGCGCTGTCGGCCGGCTGCGCCAGCCCCGCCACGCCCCCCCGCAGGGATTCCAGCAGGACGCGCTTGTTCTCGCGGCTGCGGTAGGCGTGCTCGCGCATCAGGTTCTCGGCGCGCGCGGCCTCGCGCCGCGTGATCGCCCGCAGCAGGTCCTCGTGATCCGATTGCGCCCGCAGCACGAAGGGCGTCTCCAGCAGGGAAGGGGTGGACGGCAGCGTCAGCGCGGCCGGGCCGGCCAGCGGCGTCTTGTTGTTGTGTTCCAGCGCCGACAGCAGGGCGCGATTGCCGGCCGCTTCGCACAGGATCTCGTGGAAGCGGCGGTTGATCTGCCCCCAGGCGCGCGCGTCCACCGTGGCCTTGGGGTCGCGCCGCGCCGGCGCCAGCAGGGCGCGGCCTTCCTCCACCGCCTGCGACAGCTGTTCCAGCACTTCGGCGCTGGCGCCGCGCTCGGCCAGCAGCCGCGCCGCCATGCCTTCCAGCACCCCACGCACTTCGACCGCGTCGCCGATCTCGTCGACGGTGAAGGCCCGCACGCGAAAGCCGCGCGAAGGCAGGCGTTCCAGCAGGCCTTCCTTTTCCAGTTCGGTCAGCGCGATGCGCAGCGGCGTGCGCGACACGCCCAGGCGCGCCGAGAACTGCAGTTCCACCACGCGTTCGCCGGGTTGCAGGGCGCCGGAAAGCACCATGTCCCGGAGTTCGGAAATCACTTTGTCGATCTGAGCGGCCATAGCGGATCGTCGGCTGAAACGTATCTGAAGGGGCCTCCAGTGTACCTACAAAATTGCATGCAATCGCGGATCAAAAAAACAACTCGACCTTGCGATTTATCAAAATTGCATGCAATAATTCGGAAAAACAGCGGTCACGGCACTTAAAAGCCACCGAATGCATGCAATGCGTCACTCAATTGCATGCCAGGAGGACCGCCCACAGAACAGGAGACAAGATGAAGCTGATCAGCTTCGAGCATGCGGGCCAGCCGGCCTGGGGCGTGCTGCGCGACGCCGAGGTCGTGCCGTTGACGCGGTACTGGCCCGACCTGGCCACGGCCCTGGCGGCGGGCATCGAGGCCATCGCGCAAGCGGCGGCCGGCCAGGACGGCCCCGGCATTGCGCTGGCCGGCCTGCAATGGCTGCCGCCGGTGCCCGCGCCGCGCAAGATCCTCTGTGTCGGCCTGAACTACGGCCGCCACGTGGCCGAGGCCGGCCGCGAGCTGCCGCGCCATCCCTCGCTGTTCGCTCGTTATCCCGACAGTTTCGTCGGTCACGGCGCGCCGGTCTGGAAGCCGCGCGCCTCCGACCGCTTCGACTACGAGGGCGAACTGGCGGTGGTGATCGGCCGGGCAGGGCGCCACATCGCGGCGCGCGACGCGCTGGACCACGTGGCCGGCTACACCTGCATGGCCGAAAACTCGGTGCGCGACTTCCAGAAGCACAACGCCCAGGTCACGCCCGGCAAGAACTTCGAGCGCAGCGGCGCGATCGGCCCCTGGCTGGTCACCGCCGACGAGATCGGCGACCCGGCGGGCCTGCGCATCCAGACGCGCCTGAACGGCGAGACCGTGCAGCAGGGCGAACTGGCCGACCTGATCTTCCCGATTCCCGAACTGATCGCCTACATCAGCGCCTTCACGCCGCTGGCGCCCGGCGACGTGATCGCCACCGGCACGCCGGAAGGCGTCGGTTCCAGCCGCCAGCCACCGCGCTTCCTGGCGGCCGGCGACACGCTGGAGATCGAGGTGCCGGGCGTCGGCACGCTGCGCAACACGGTGGCGGACGAACCCGTCCACCCCCACTGACACGAAGGACACAGGCATGACCGAGGCATTGCGGTATCTCACCGAAAAAGACGTGGTGGCGGCGCTGACCATCCCGCGCGCCATCGACGCGCTGCAGCGCATGCTGGTGGCGCAGGCGAAGGAGGGCGCGCGCAACGTGCCCAAGGCGCTGGCCACCTGGGGCGACGGCAGCTCGATGCATGCATTGGGCTCGGTGCGGCCCGGCCCCGGCGGCTATGCCGGTTTCAAGACCTGGGTTCACACCAAGGCGGGCGGCGGGTCGCTGTTCAGCCTGTTCGACGCCGACACCGGCCTGCTGCGGGCGGTGATCGAGGCGCGCGCGCTGGGCATGCTGCGCACCGCCGCCATCAGCGGCGTGGCGACCCGCGCCCTGGCGCCCGAGGGCGCGACGCGGGCCGCGCTGATCGGCACCGGGCCGCAGGCCGTGACGCAACTGGCCGCATTGGCCGCAGTGCGCAAGCTGCGGTGCGTGCGGGTTTACAGTCCGACGCCGGCAAAGCGCCGCGCCTTCGTCGATGCCGTGTCCGGCAAGTACGCCTTCACGATCGAGGAATCGCCCACGCTGGAACACGCGCTGGCCGGCGCCGAGATCGTCACGCTGATCACGCGCGCGGTCGAACCGTTCGTCGACGCGGCCCAACTGGCCGACTGCCGACACCTGAACGCGGTGGGCGCGATCCTGCCGGCCAAGGCCGAATTCAGCCAGGACGTGTTCGAGCGCGCCGACCGCGTGGTGGTGGACGACCTGGAAAACGCCCGGCGCGGCTCGCGCGAACTGCGCGAACGCTATGGCGCGGACGGCGCGGCGTGGGACGGCGTGGCGGTGCTGGGCGACCTGCTGGCGCGCGGCGAGACCCGCGCGCCGGATGCGCGGCTGACGCTGTTCAAGGGCATGGGCATGGGCCTGTCGGACCTGGCGATGGCGCAGGTGGCGTACGAGCACGCCCGCGACCACGGGCTCGGCGTCGCCTTGCCGCCGCAGACCCGCGAGAACCTGCTGCTGGCGCAGCCCTGATTCCAATCACCCCCTTTCAAATCATCATGACGCCGGCGCGCACCGCCCGCCGGCCACAGGAGACAGACATGTTCATCGACGTCAGCGGGGCCGCGCCCCGCGAGCAGAACAAATGGCCATCGATCGTGATCCCCAAGGAGGAGATCGACCTGGAGATCGCCCGCCTGATCGACGCGCCGCGCCCCGCCAACGGCCGCCGCGCCTCGCTCATCGCCCATCCGCTGGCGACCGCGCCGGGCCTGGGGCTGGCCCCCGGCACGGACGTCACCATCAACGTCGTCAACCCCGGCGAACGCACCTTCAACCTGCGCAAGAACTCCAACATGCTGGAGATCTGTATCAGCGGCGAGGGCGTGGCCACGGTGGCCGGCCGCGACATCCGGGTGGCGCGCTGGGACGTATGGAACACGCCGGCGATGCAGGTGCATTCGTACCGCAATGACGGCCAGACGCCCTGGGTGCGGCTGTCGTACTCCAACGCGCCGCTGCTGGAAAAGCTCGAGATCCACTACGTCGAGGAGTTCGAGGGCGACGTGCCGCCGGCCGACGCCAACACCCGCCCCGCGCCGGCCCGCTCGCCCGAGGCGGTGCGCGCCCGCGACCTGGCGCTGCGCGAGCAGATTACGCCGGAAGGCGCCTGGCTGATGGGCTACGAGTGGCTGATCGACATCGACGTGCTCGAATCGAAGGCGCTGCACTGGCCCTGGGCGGCGGTCTCGCGCCACCTGCCCAGCGTCGAGGACATGGCGCGCGGCTATAACGGCCGCCGCCTCTTCGTGCTGTACAACCCGGCCACCGAACGCCGCATCGGCACCACCCACAGCTTCTTCGCCACGATTTCATCGTCGCCGCCGGACAACCACCACGTGCCGCACCGCCACAGCTCGTCGGCCATCAACTACTACCTGCGCGGCAACGGCTACAGCAAGGTCAACGGCGTGCGGCTGGACTGGAAGGCCGGCGACCTGATCCTGTCGGCGCCCGGCTGGGCCATGCATTCGCACCACTCGGGCACCGAGACCACCTCGGCCCTGACGGTGCAGGACCACCCCCTGCAGATCGCCATGGAATCGCTGATCTGGCAGGAGCGCATGCAGGAACCGATCCTGGCGCTAGGCAGCCAGGGCGGTTTCGAAAGCAACCTGGCGCAACTGGCCGCCGCGTCCTGAGCGCGCCGCTCGCATTCCGGAAATTCCCATGACCCAGATCCAATTGCCCGACGACACCTCGCTGCGCGCCCGCCTGCGCGACTTCTACGACGACTACGCCTACTGCCTGGACGAAGACCGGCTGGAGGAATGGCCGGACTTCTTCACCGAGGACTGCCACTACCGCGTGCTGTCGCGCGAGAACCACGACGCCGGCCTGCCGCTCGGCCTGATCTATTGCATGAACAAGAACATGCTGCGCGACCGCGTCACCGCGCTGCGCCAAACCACCATGTTCGAACCGCGTTCGCTGCGCCACTTCATCAGCGGCGTGCGCGTCATCGAGGCGCAGGGCGAGCGCATCGTGGCCCAGGCCAACTTCGCCGTGATGGAGTCGCTGTCCGACCGCGAGCCCACGCTGAACATGGTGGGCCGCTACCTGGACGAGCTGCGCCTGACGCCGCAGGGCCCGCTGCTGGCCCGCCGCGACTGCGTCTACGACAACTACCGCGTACGCACCTCGCTCATCGTTCCCCTCTGATCCCGCTGCCAGGAAACCCGCCATGACCTGTTCCGATTCCGCCGTGCTGGAAACGCCCGCCGCGGCCCCCATCCATATCGAGCGCCGCTGGCCCAAGGAGGGCTACACGCGCATTCCCAACTGGGTCTACACCGACCCCGCCATCTTCCAGAAGGAGATGGACGTGTTCTTTGGCGGCCGCACCTGGAACTACGTCGGCCTGGAGTGCGAGGTGCCCGAAACCGGCTGCTACAAGCGCAACTGGATCGGCAACCGCCCGGTCATCATGGTGCGCACCGAAAGCGGCGAGATCAACGTGCTGGAGAACCGCTGCGCCCACCGCGGCGCCCAGATCTGCTGGCAGAACACCGGCAAGGTGAGCGACTTCACCTGCCCGTACCACCAGTGGAACTACGACCTGGACGGCAACCTGCAGGGCGTCCCGTTCCGCCGCGGCGCCATGGGCAAGGGCGGCATGCCGCGCGACTTCGACCCCAGGCAGAACGGCATCCGCAAGCTGCGCAGCGTCAACCGCGGCGGCTCGATCTGGGCGACGTTCGCCGACGATGCGCCCAGTTTCGAGGACTACTGCGGCCCCGAGGTGCTGGCCGAGATCGACCACATGCTGCCGGGCAAGAAGCTCAAGCTGCTGGGCTACAGCCGCCAGCTGATTCCCAGCAACTGGAAGATGTACCTGGAGAACCTGAAGGACCCGTACCACGCCACCTTGCTGCACACCTTCTACATCACCTTCGGCCTGTGGCGCGCGGATTCCAAGTCCGAGTGCATTCCCACCGGCGGCGGCGCCCACAGCGTGATGGTGTCGCACAACGAGGGCAAGAAGAAGACCGAGGCCACCAGCGAGATGAGCCGCTTCCGCGACGACCTGGAGCTGCTCGACCTGGAAACCGTCACCCCGCGCGCCGAATTCAACCGCGGCCGGGTCGGCGGCGCCTGGGTCTTTCCCGCCGCGCAGTTCGGCATCCAGGCCAATTCGCTCAAGACCCGCCACGTGATCCCGCGCAGCCCGACCGAGCATGAACTCGTCTTCACCTACTACGGCTACGAGGACGATGACGAGGAAATGACCCGCCTGCGCCTGAAGCACGCCAACCTGCTGGGCCCGGCCGGCTTCGTCTCGATGGACGACAGCGAGATGCTGAACCAGGTGCAGATCGGCGTCACCGGCTACCCCGAGGCGCGCGGCATCGTCGAGATGGGCGGCCGCGACACCGAGCCGGCCGACTACATGGTGACCGAAGTGCTGATCCGCTCGTTCTACGACTACTACCGCAACGCGATGGGGCTGTGACCATGACGACCTGGACCCCGGTCGCCCAGGTGGGCGACATCTCTCCCGACACTGGCACGCTGCGCGTCGCGCTGGATGGCGAGGCGGTCTGCCTCTACGACCTGCAGGGCGATATCTGCGCCACCCAGGACCGCTGTCCGCACGGCAACGCCAGCCTGGCCGACGGCTATATGGAAGACGGCACCATCGAATGCCCCTTGCACCAGGGCGTGTTCGACATCCGTAGCGGCAAGCCCCAATGCCCGCCCGTCACCACCGACCTGCGCCGCTACGCGGTGCGGGTCGAGGCCGGCACCATCTATTTGAGCGCGGAGGCCCCGTGAAAGCGGGCGCCATCGTCATCGTCGGCGCGGGGCAGGCGGGCGGCTGGGCGGCGGCCACGCTGCGCGGCCGCGGCTACGCCGGCCGCCTCGTGCTGCTGGGCGATGAACCGCACGCGCCCTACGAGCGCCCCCCCTTGAGCAAGACGGTGCTGGGCGGCCAGGCGGCGCCTGAAAGCACCGAGCTGTTTTCCCTGGAACGGCTGGCCGAACTGGATATCACGTTCCGGCCCGGCGTCGCGGCGACACGGCTATGGCCCGAACGCCATCAGGTGGAAACCTCCACCGGCGCCGTGCTCGACTACGACAAGCTGATCCTGTGCACCGGCGGCCGTCCCATCGTGCCGGCGTTGCCCGGCGCCGACGGCCCCGCCGTCCATGTGCTGCGCACCCGCGACGATGCCTTGCGCCTGCGGGCCCGCCTGGGCCCGGGCCGCCGCATCGTCATTGCCGGCGGCGGCTGGATCGGCCTGGAAGTGGCCGCCACCGCGCGCCAGGCGGGCTGCGCCACCACGGTGCTGGAGCAGGCGCCGCGCCTGTGCGCCCGCAGCGTGCCGCCCGGCGTCTCGGCCCATCTGGCGGCGCTGCATGCCGGGCAGGGGGTGGCGCTGCGCCTGAACGCCAGCCTGCGCGCGGTGCATGCGCGACCCGAAGGCGGCTGCGTCGCCGAGCTGGCCGACGGCAGCCGACTGGAAGCGGACGCCGTGGTGCTGGGCGTGGGCATGCAGGCCAACGACGCCCTGGCGCGCGAGGCCGGCATCGCCTGCGAGCGCGGCGTGCTGGTCGACGAATACTGCCGCACGTCGGCGCCCGATGTGCTGGCCGCGGGCGACGTGGCGGTGGCCGCGCCCGCCCGCGGCGGCCCCATCCGCCTGGAATCCTGGCAGAACGCCCAGGACCAGGGCGCGGCGGCGGCGCTGTCGGCGCTGGATGCCGGCCAACCCTACCAGCCCAGCGGCGCGGTGTGGTCGGAACAGTACGACGCCATGGTGCAGATCGCCGGTTTTCCGGCGCGGGCCGCCCGCGAAGTGCTGCGGCCCCAGGCGGACGCCCGGGCGCTGCTGTCGGTGGCGCTGGACGATGGCGGCCGCGTCATCGGCGCCGTGGCGGTGAACGCGGCGCGCGAACTGCGCCAGCTGCGCCAGTGGATCGCGCAAGGCACCCAGGTGAACCCCGCGCAGCTGGCGCGCGCCGACGCGCCGCTGTCCAGCGCCCGGATCGGCTGACCCACGATGGAGAACGGAATGCAGACCGAACACGTCAAGGCCGCCTGCGAGGCGGTCGTCCTGGCCTTTTTCCACGCGCTGGATACCCGGCGCCACGAGGCTGCCGCCTTGCTGATGGCGCCAGATGGCACCTGGCTGCGCCAGGGCCAGCTGCTGACCGGGCCGGGCGAGGTGCTGGCGGCCCTGGAGGCGCGCGCGCCGCAGCGCGCCACATGCCACGTCATCACCAACCTGCGCCTGCTGGAACACAGCGGATCGCAGGCCATGGTCGGCTATTTCCTCACCGCCTACGACAGCGATCCGCAAGTGCAGGGCGGGGCGCCGCGCCTGGTCGCCATCCGCGACTGCCAGGACCGGCTGGTCGCCAGCGGCCAGGACTGGCTATTGGTGGAAAAGCGCAGCCGGCGCCATCTGCCGCCCGAATGACATTCCCCAACCCCTGCCGGAAAATCCCATGACACCCCAAGGAACCTCCATGGACGCCGCGACCATCAAGGCGCTGGCCCAGCGACTGGACCAGGCCGAACGCAGCCGTACCCAGGTGCGCCAGCTGTCGCTGGAACATCCCGACATCACCATCGCCGACGCCTACGCCATCCAGCGCGAATGGGTGGCGGCCAAGATCGCCGGCGGCCGCCGGCTGGTCGGCCACAAGATCGGCCTGACCTCGCGCGCCATGCAGCTGTCCTCGCAGATCGACGAGCCCGACTACGGCGCCTTGCTGGACGACATGCTGTTCGACGACGGCGCCGAGATCCCCCACGACCGCTTCATCGTGCCCCGGGTCGAGGTCGAGCTGGCCTTCATCCTGGACCGGCGGCTCAAGGGCCCCGGCGTGACGCTGTTCGATGTGCTGGACGCGGTCCGCTATGTGATCCCCGCGCTGGAGATCATCGACGCGCGCTCGCACCAGATCGACCCCGACAGCAAGCGGCCGCGCAAGGTCTTCGACACCATCGCCGACAACGCCGCCAACGCCGGCGTGGTGATGGGCGGGCGGCCGGTGCGGGTCGATGCCGTCGACCTGCGCTGGGTCGGCGCCATGATGTCGCGCAACGCGGTGATCGAGGAGACCGGCCTGGCGGCGGGCGTGCTCAACCATCCCGCCAACGGCGTGGTGTGGCTGGCCAACAAGCTGGCCGGCTACGACGTCGCGCTGGAACCCGGCCAGATCATCCTGAGCGGCTCGTTCACCAGGCCGGTGTTCGCCCAGCAAGGCGACACCTTCCACGTGGACTACGGCGTGCTCGGCGCGGTCAGTTGCCGCTTCGTGTGACGCCGCCGGGAGCCTGTCGCACCATTCCATTTTTCGTTCCACGCGCGTCCGATACATCAAAACCAGCGGCCGCGCGCCCCGCACCCCCAAGGAGACAAACCATGATCCCCCTCAAAATCTCGTTCGGCATCGCCGCCGCCGGTATGGCGCTGGCGGCCGGCCCCGCGCCGGCGCAGGCCGCCGAATGGCCCACCCATGCCATCACCCTGGTGGTGCCTTTCGCCGCCGGCGGCGGCGGCGATACCCTGGCACGGCTGGTGGCCGAGCCGCTGTCGCGCGAACTCGGGCAGTCCATCATCATCGAGAACCGGCCCGGCGCTGGCGGCAACATCGGCACCGCCATCGTGGCGCGCGCCAATCCCGACGGCTACACGCTGTCGTACGGCACCAACGGCACCCAGGCCACCAACCACTGGCTGTACAAGTCGCCGGGCTACGCGCCGGGCGACTTCGAGCCGGTCTCGCGCTTTACCGTGATCGCGGCGGCGCTGGTGGTCAACGCCAGTGACGAGCGCTTCAAGTCGCTGGCGCAGCTGCTGGCCTACGCCAAGTCGCATCCGGGCGAACTGACCTGTGGCTCGGCCGGCAACGGCACCTCGTCGCACCTGGCCTGTGAGCTGCTGAACCAGATGGCGGGGGTCAAGATCATGCACATCCCGTACAAGGGCGGCAGCGCCGCCATGACCGACCTGCTGGGCGGGCGCATCTCGCTGCTGATCGACGTCATGCCGAACGTATCCGGCCAGATCGCTGCGGGCAAGTTGCGCGCGCTGGGCGTGACCACGCCGCAGCGTGTTGCGTCGAATCCGGACATCCCGACCTTGAGCGAGGCCGGCGTCAAAGGCTACGAGTTCTTCGCCTGGGACGGCCTGTACGCGCCCAAGGGCACGCCCGCCGCCATCCTCGACAAGCTCAACGCCGCCGTGAACCGGGCGCTGCAGCGGCCCGAGGTGAAACAGGCGCTGGAATCGCGCGGCGCGATCCCGTCGCCGACCACGCGCCAGTCGCTGGCCGAGTTCGGCGCCGAGGAATACACGCGGCTCGGCAAGGTCGTGAAGACGGCCGGCGCCGCCATCGACTGAAACCGCCGCGCGGGATCCGCGCCGACCCGGCGCGGGTCTCGCCACGGCGGGCAGGGCAGGCCAGACCCTTGGGGCGGGAAAGCCGGACGCCTACAGCGCCGGCTTGACCACCATCAGGAAATACACCCCCACCATCGCCAGGAACGCCGGGTACCCCAGCCATTCCCAATAACGCGCGAAGCGCCAGTAGCGCGCCGGCAGCGCCATGGCGCCGACCGTGTGGGCGTCACCGGCCATCTTCGCCATTTCATACTGCAGCCACACCACCGGCAGCCAGCAGGCGCCGGCCAGCAGGTACAGCCCGATCGACACGGCGATCCACGGCGTGGTCCAGCCCCAGCCGGCGGTGTGCGCCAGCCACAATCCGGTCAGCGGCTGCGCCACCACGGCGGGCGTGGTGAACCACAGGTCGGCCCGCACCACCAGCTTCGAGACCGCCGCGATGGCCGGCACCGAGCCGGTGCGGTTGGCGAAGAACAGGTAGAACGCGGTGCCGAAACCGGTTCCCACCAGCAGGACGGACGACAGGATGTGCAGGGTCTTGATCGTGAGATAGGCGTTCATGATTGGGTTTCCTCGCTGAACAGGATGAATAGGAGCGCGACGACGGCGACGTTCTTCAGGAGCGGGCCGAACGGATGCCACAGGAATTCCGGCAAAGCCAACGCGATCACCGCGGAATAGCCCAGCACCAGGGCAAGCTGCGCTGCCCACAGCCGCCGGCCGGGTCGCCAGAGCGTGGCGACGCCGAACACGGCGTCCAGCGCGGCGGCCAGGTACAGCGCCGCCACGGCCACCGGGCCGTGCAGGCCGACCCGCGCCAGCAGCGCCAGACTGTCGCCGGTCGGGTAGATGAAGGCGCTGCACAGCGCGGTCCACAGCCAGATCAGCGCCAGCGCAGCGCGCAGCAGGGCGGGGCGCCAGGCCGCCAGGGCCTGCTGGCGCAGGGCGGGGGCCTGTTCCGGGGTAATGAAGGCGTCGATGGCAGCCGGCGGACGCCCCAGCACGCGGGTGGTGAGCGCCGCGTCGCCGCTATTGCCGGCGCGCAGCATGCGCCAGGTGTCGCGCGTCAGGATCGAGCCGGGCAGGCGGTCGCACAGTGCCGCGCCCGCGGCGACCAGCGCGCCCGGCACGGCCAGCGTCCAGGCCGGCGCAAAGCCCATGGATGCGCGATAGACCGCCAGCATGCGCTTGAAGGTAACCTCGGCGCCGCCCACCAGATCGAGCACCGCCGGCGCATCGACCGTCCCGCCGACCAGGCGGACCACGATCTCGGCCAGCTCATCGACGTGGATCGGCCGCAGCGGCTGGCGTCCGCCGGCGGGCAGGGCGTGCAGCGGCAGCGACGCCAGCGCGCGGAAAAACCGCGCCGACGCGCCCTGGGCGCCATACACCAGCGCCGGCCGCAAAATATGATGCGCCACCGGCAGCGCCTGTAGATGCTCATCGGCCGCGCGCTTGCTGCGGAAATAGGCGGTGGCGCCTTGCTGCGCGCCGAGCGCGGATAGTTGCAACACGCGCCTGACGCCGGCTTGCGCCGCCGCGTCGAACAGGGCCGCCGGGGCAAGGTGATGGAGCCGGTCGAAATCGCCGCGGTCGGCTTCGCGCAAGATGCCGACCGCGTTGATCACGACATGGATGCCGCGCAGACGGTCGACCCAGGCAGCCGGCGTAGTATCGACGCGGTAATCGACGGCGATCTCATCGGGATGCCGCGCCTGCCGCACCCCCTTGAGCACCCGGTGTCCGTCGCGCGCCAGCGCCTGGCACAACGCGCGGCCGATGAAGCCATTGGCACCGCATACCAGGATGTTCATGTGATCCGCCTCCAGCCGCATCGGCCGATTGATTCTTCAATTTCTGTTATTTCTGTATAGACAGAAATAACAGACCAAAAAAAGGCGGGACACGCGGCCCGCCCACGCCATCACGCCTTGGTGCGGCGCATTGTCTTGCTGATCTTGGCGCCCATGCCGAGCGTCTTCATCAGCGTCTCGGGTTTCATGCGCAGCATTTCATCGGACCAGGTGGTGAGGATTTCCAGGAACGACAGCGTCTCGCGCACGCGCTGCGCGGTGAGCGGGGTTTCGTCGGCCATCTCGGGACTGGCCAGGGTGTCGCGCAGCATCGACAGGGTGGGATCGATCTCGCGCTGGCGGCGGCCCTCGACGATCAGCTTGAACAATTCCCAGATGTCGGTGGAGGTTTCGAAATGGTCGCGGCGGTCGTCCATGACGTGCACCACCTTGGCCAGGCGCCAGGCCTGCAGTTCCTTGAGGCTGTTGCTGACGTTCGAGCGCGCCACGCCCAGCGTCTCGGCGATTTCCTCGGCGGGCACGGGCCGGCCCAGCAGGTAGAGCAGGGCATGGATCTGCGCCACGGTGCGGTTCACGCCCCAGCGCGAGCCCATTTCGCCCCAATGGAGGATGAAGCGTTCGGCGATCGGAGTCAGTTTCATGGGGCCACTGTAGATATTTCTGTTATTTCTGTCAAGACAGAAATAACAGAAATCACCGCGATCCGCTAAGCTCCCGGCATGAACCAACACGACTACCAAACCGCCCTGCGGCGTGAACTCGACGCCCACACTGACGCCGCGCTGCGCGTGCTGGCCGGCCTGTTCCCGCGCCTGCCGGAAAAGGCGCGCGAGATCCAGTTCGGCATCTTCCCCGACCAGGACGGCGAGGGCACGTTCTCCGTGGTCATCGGCCTGGATGGGCCCGACCTGTACGTGCTGAACAAGGCCATCGAGGGGCACCGCCACCTGTTTGACGTGGTGCACGGCGAAACCGGCCTGACGCCGCCGGTGCCGATGTTCGGGCGCGATCCCGGCTTCTGCGTGCAGGACGTCATCGCCGACACGGCGGCCGACTGGATCGAGGCCTTGTGGGAGCGGGGCGGCCGGGCGGTTTCACCGCTGCCGGCCTGCATCTATGCGGACGAGGACTACGGCACGACCACGCCGCGCGGCCTGTCGGCGGACGCGGCGCCGGCCCCGCGCTGAGCCGGCCCGCGCGCCGCGAGTCTTGTCGGGACGCTTCTTGTTCAGACGCCCTTGTTCGGAAGCGGCTTGTTCGGAAGCGGCTTGTTCGAACCCGGCTTGCTCGAACCCGGCTTGCTCGAACCCGGCTTGCTCGAACCCGGCTTGTTCGGGCGCGCCTTATTCGGCCTTGGCCTGCGCCAGGGCGCGCTGCACCGCCGGCCGCGCCGCGACCCGCGCCAGGTAGGCGGTCAGCGCCGGGAAGCGCGCCAAGTCCACGCCGTCGCCCTCCAGCCAGCTGCCGATGGTGTAGAGATAGGCGTCGGCCACGCTGAAGCGGTCGCCCAGCGCCCAGGGACCGGCGATCTGCGATTCCAGGTACGCGGCCACGGCCGTCATGGTTTCGGGCACCTTGGCGCGCATGGCTTCGTGCGCCGCCGGGTCGTCGGCCCAGCGTGCGCCGCGCCGCTTGTGCGCGTGCGCCACATGGGCGGTGGACGCCAGGTAGCTGTTCAGCTCCTGCAGGCGGGCGAACGCAAACGGATCGTCCAGCGGCGCCAGCCCCGCCGCCGGGAAGCGCTGCGCCACGTAGGCAAGCAGGGCCGGCGTTTCGGTCAGCACGCCATGCTCGGTGGCCAGCGCCGGCACCCGCCCCTTGGGATTGACGCGCAGGAATTCCGGGCTTTGCTGCTGCCCCGCGCCGAAATCCAGCTTGACGACGTCGAACTCGGCGCCGGCTTCCTGCAAGGCGATGTGGGTGGCCAGGGCACAGGTGCCCGGCGCGGTGTAGAAGGTCCAACGAGACATGGCGTCCTCTTGAGCGGTGGTGACGGGTGGCAAAGCGCAAGGGGTCATTATCGCCATAACCGCCTGCGCCGCCTATGGGGAGCGCCGCGCGCGCACGGCGACACCGCACAGGTCGCGCAGCGCCCGGCCCGCGTCAACGCCCGCTCAGCGGGCGCGGGCCGCCAGCGGCGTGCGCGCCAGGAAGCGCTCGAACGCCTCCAGGTAGGCCGTCTCGGCCGCGCTCAGCTTGCGCTGCCGGTGCCAGGTCAGGAACACGTCGATCTCGGCCACGCTCTCGTTGGGCGGCAGGCGCCGCAATTCGCCGTTGACCACGTCCGGCACGATCAGGTGTTCGGGCAGGAAGCTCAGGCCGATCCCGGCCACCACCATGCGCCGCACCTCCTCGATATGCGGCGAGGTGCCGACGATGCGGCCGGTGAAGCCCTGCTGGTCGCGGAAGATGGTCAGCGGCGACAGCGTGTCGCCGATCTGGTCGCTGGCGAAACAGACGAAGTTCTGGTTCATCAGGTCTTCGATGCCCACCCGCGGCCGTGAAAACAGCGGATGGCGCCGGCCGCAGACCACCGCGTAATGGTGGCGCAGGAACAGCCGGCGCTCCAGCGCCTCGACCGGCTTGCGGCACAGGCATAGGCCCAGCGCCGGCACGCGCTTGGACAGGGCGTCGAGGATGTCGGCGCTGGGCAGCACCTCGATGTGGAATTCGATGCGCGGATGGCGCTGGTGGAAATCGGCCAGGAAATCGTCGTAGGCCGCGCTCTGGATGCGGCTCATGACCAGCAGCCGCAAGGTGCCGGCGACCTCATGCCGGTCCTGCGGGGCGGCGGTCTCGATGCGCGCCATGGCGCCGTACATGTCGCGGGCGATGGCGTAGATCTCCTCGCCCAGCCCCGTCAGGCGGAATTCGCCATTGCGCCGGTGCAGCAGCATGCCCCCGACCGCGTCCTCCAGCCGCTTCAAGGCCTGGCTCACGGCCGGCTGGCTCAGGTGCAGCGCCTGCGCCGCGCGGCCCACGCCGCGCGCCTGCACCACGAACATGAAGGTGCGCAGCAGGTTCCAGTCCATGCGCTCGGGCGCGAGCGACAGGGTGTGGGCGGGGCGGGCAGGGGCAGGGCACATGGCGGCGTGGCGGATTCCGGCGAAAGGACAGGGCCGGTTTCCGTCCGCCACGCCGGTCCCATGTTCAGGTTCCGGCCAGCCCCGCGAAGAAGCGCGCGGCGTTCGACTCCAGGCCCTCGATATAGTAGCCGCCTTCCTGCACGATCAAGGTCGGCAGCTTCAGGCCGGCGATCTCGCGGCCGAGCCGCTCGAAGCCGTCTTCCGTGACCGCCACCATGGCCTGCGGGTCCTTCTCGAAGATGTCGAAGCCCAGCGACAGCACCAGCGCATCGGGCTGGAATTGCTCGATCGCGGCGCGCGCCTGGCGCAGGCGGTCGAAGAACACCGACTCGGGCGAGCCGTGCGGCATCGGCAGGTTGAGGTTGTAGCCGTAGCCTTCGCCCGCGCCGCGCTCGTCCTCGAAACCCGCGACCACCGGATAGAAATTCTCCGGGTCGCCGTGGATCGACACGTACAGCACGTCGCTGCGTTCGTAGAAGATGTCCTGGATGCCCTGGCCATGATGCATATCGGTGTCCAGGATGGCGACGCGCCCATAGGTGTCGCGCAGGCGCTGGGCGGCAATGGCGGCGTTGTTCAGATAACAGAAGCCGCCGGCCGCGTCGCGGCGCGCATGGTGGCCGGGCGGGCGGCACAGGGCGTAGGCGTGGCGGTCGCCGGCGGCGATGCGGTCGGCGCCGGCAATGGCGCACTGCGCCGACCAATAGGCCGATTGCCAGGTGTTCGGCCCCACCGGGCAGCTGCCGTCGGCCAGGTAGCGCGCGGCCTGCGCCAGCACGCCGCGCAGCGCGTTGGGTTCGCGCACGAAGACGTTGGAAACCACCTCGTCGCCCCAGTCGTCGGGCAGCTTCTTCCATTCGGCGTGCGCTTCGCGCAAGAAGCGCAGGTACGCCGGCGTGTGCACCGCTTCGAGCGGGGCGCTGCCGTGGTCGGGCGGCGCCTGCACGTCAAAACCCAGGTTGCGCGCCGCCTGCGCCAGCGCGTCCAGGCGCGACGGCACTTCCTGCGGCGTGCGCATCTTGCCGCGCGAGAAATAGGTCTGCGGATGATGCAGTTTCTGATCGTCGTGGAAGTACGCCTTCATGCTTGTTGAGCCTCGGGTTGCAGTTGGACATGGCGCTGGCGGCAGGCGCCCAGCAATAGCACGGATACCAGCGAAAGCAGCGAAATCACCGAGAACAGCACGGCCAGCGGCCACCACTGGCCCTTGAAGTTCTCGGCCAGCACGGTGCCCAGCATCGGCGTCAGGCCGCCGAAGATGGCGCCCGACAGCTGGTAGGCCATGGAAATCCCGGTGTAGCGGATCGCCGTGGGGAAGCTGTCGCTGACGAAGCCGGCGATCACCGCATAGTAGGCCCCCATGAACAGCACCGCCACGCCGATGCCCAGGGTGATCGCGCCCAGCGAACCCAGGTCCACCAGGTTGAACATGGCGTAGGGCGTGAAGACCGACACCAGCGCCATCGTCGCCAGGAAGCGCAGGTTGCCGACGCGGCTGGCGATATAGGCCGCCAGCGGCGTGATGAAGAACTGCATGATCGACACCACCAGCAGGCAGTCCAGGATCACCGCGCGGTTCAGGCCGACGTACTGGGTGGTGTAGGCGATCATGAAGGTGCTGGTGAAGTAGAACCCGGCGATGCCCAGCACATTGGCGCCCACGGCCAGCGCCAGCAGGCGCGGCGCGCCGGTAAGCACCTGCGCCAGTGGCGCCCGGGCCGGCTTGGCGCGCTTGGCCTGGGCCTGTTTTTCCTCCAGGAAGTCGGGCGACTCGTTGACGCTCAGGCGGATCACGAAGCCCACCACCAGCAGCACCGCCGAGAACAGGAACGGCACGCGCCAGCCCCAGCTGAGGAAGGCGGCATCGTCCAGCCCGGTCACCAGCTTGAACATCAGCATCGACAGGATCAGGCCGGCCGGGCTGCCAAGCTGCGCGAACGAGGCGAAGAAGGTGCGCTTGCTCTTGTCGGGCGAGTGCTCGCCCGCCATCAGCACGGCGCCGCCCCATTCGCCGCCCACCGCCACGCCCTGGACGATGCGCAGCAGCACCAGCAGCACCGGCGCCCAGAAGCCGATCGAGGCATAGGTCGGCAGCAGGCCGATCAGCACCGTCACGGTGCCCATCATCAATAGTGTGATGACCAGCGATTTCTTGCGGCCGATGCGGTCGCCGATGTGGCCGAACAGGGCGCCGCCCAGCGGCCGCGCGAAAAAGCCCACGGCGAAGGTGCCGAAGGCCGCCAGCGTGCCGTAAAAGCCCGTGGCGGACGGAAAGAACAGTTTGCCGAACACCAGCGCGGCGGCGGTGGCGTAGATATAAAAGTCGTACCACTCGATCATCGTGCCGATGAATGCGGCGGTGGACGCGCGCACCGGCTGGTGGCCCGTCTTGGTATTTCCCCTCATGATTTTCTCTCTTGCAGGTTGGTTCAGATTGCTGCGCCAACCGTTATACGCGCGCCCCCGGCATAAGAAAAATTCTGAATTCTTATCCGCGAAATTCAGCGCATTTATGAGTGGAAACCCTAATAATGACCGACGATGCACGCAGAACCCCGGGACAGGAATGACCCGACCCGGACTGCCACGGCGGCGGTTCGGCGGGATCGGGCGCGCGTACCCCGGAGAGCGCGGGACGCGCCAGCGCGCCTTAGCGCGCCGGCTGCCAGTCGGTCCGGCAGTTGGCCGCCGGCCGCAGCTCGTTGGCCGCCGCCAGGCGCAGGGACGGCCTGGCGCCCGCCGCATAGACCAGATTGCGCGCGCGCCACACGGCCAGTTCGGCATACGGCACCTGCGCCGACGACGCGCCGCCGGTGCCCCAGAAGTCCATGCTCGGCGCATCCAGGCAGGCATCGCGCGCGGCCACGCTGGCCAGCTCGCGGCCAGTCTCCAGTTCAACCGCGCGAAAGCGCAATGGCGTCGGCCGCTGGCGCAGCTCGGCCGGGATCACCACCGGCGTGCCATTGGCGGTCTGGCCCAGGCTGGCCGGCTTGACGGTCTGAACCTCCTGGTCGCGCGGCACCAGCAGGAAGGCCACGCCATTGTCGATATCCAGCAGGCGGCCGCGTCCCAGCCGCACGGCCTGGAATGGTTCGTGGCGGATCAGCGTGGTCTCGTACCAGCCGTTTTCGTAGCGCGTCCAGCCGGGCAAGCCGGCGTCCAGGAACACCTGCCCGCCGATGCTGTCGCCGGCGCCTTCCTTCTGCACCGGGATGTCGGTGATGCGCAGATCGCCGCCGCCGACATCCAGGTACAGCAGGTTGCCGTGGCCGGAGGTGCGGGTGACGAAGGCCAGCACCCCGTGGGCGTTGATGGCCTTGGCCGGACCGCAGAAATAGTCGCGCGCGCGGCGCGGGTCGCCCGCCGGCAGGAAACGCTCGCCCAGCTTGACGCCCTTGCCGCAGAGCGGCTGGCGCTGGTAGGCCAGGGTGTATTGGCTGGCGTTGCGCCGCCTGCCTTCCTGGTAGTCCTGGAAGCCGATATCGGTTTCCTCGACCCGCAAGCCCTTGTCGTTATAGATCGTGCGGGCCTGCGACGGACCGGCCATGGCGGCCAGGGACAGCGACAACAGGACGGCCGCGCAGGGCGTGCGCGGGCAGATCAGGGGATGGCGCATTGTGCTTGTCATTATCGGGTTGCCGATGGGGCACCTTAGCACAATGACGCCGGCGATCCGCCGCGACGGCGTAGCGGAAAAACGCGGCCGCGAGGCCGCTTGCGCGGGTGCCCGCGAGTCGCCTCGCGAGCAAAAAAAGCCCTCCGGCGAGGGAGGGCGGGGCGGGCCTTACAGCGCCTGCATTTCCGTGTTGGCATTGCGGCCTGGCGCCGGCGCGCCCGGCTCCCGGGCGGCGGGCGCCACCGGCGTCACGGCCGGCGCGGCGGGCGCGGCTTCCTGCACCGGCACCTCCACGTACGGCAGGTGCAGCACCTGGCTCGTCATGGCGCGGATCTGGTTGGTCAGCGCCGGACTGTCGTTGAGCTTCTGGCCGTACGACGGAATGATCTCCTTCAGCCGCGCCTTCCAACCCGCCTCCATCTGCTGCGGGAAGGCCTTGGCCAGCAGGTTCAGCATGATGGGCGGCGAGGTCGAGGCGCCCGGCGAGGCGCCCAGCAGCGCGGCAATGGTGTTGTCCTTGTCGGTCACCACTTCGGTGCCGAACTGCAGGATCGCGCCTTTCTCCGGATCGCGCTTGATGACCTGCACGCGTTCACCGGCCGTCACCAGGCGCCAGTCTTCGGGCTTGGCCTGCGGGAAGTACTTGAGCAACTGGGCATGACGATCGGCGTCGGTCAGTTGCGCCTGGTCCACCAGGTACTTGACCAGGTCCAGGTTCTCCAGCCCCACGTCCACCATGCTGGCGACGTTGTTGTGGTTGACCGACGAGAACAGGTCGAAGGCCGAGCCCTGCTTGAGGAACTTGGTCGTGGCCAGCGCGAACGGGCCGAACAGCACCACCGGCTTGCCGTCCAGCTTGCGCGCGTCCAGGTGCGGCACCGACATCGGCGGCGAATCGGTATCGGCCATGCCGTAGGCCTTGACCTCGTGGCGGCCGGCGATGGCCGGCGCGTCGAAGGCCAGGAACTGGCCGCCCACCGGGAAGCCGGCGTAGTTCTTCGATTCGGGAATGCCGGACAGCTGCAGCACCTTGAGCGAGGCGCCGCCCGCGCCGATGAAGACGAAGCGCGACTTCACCGTGCGCTCCTGGTTGGTCTTCAGGTCCTTGACCGTGACGTTCCAGGTCTTGTCGCCGTTCTGGCGCAGCGCAGTGACCTCATGCCGCAGTTGCAGCGTGAAGTTGGGATTGCGTTGCAGGCCCTGGGTCAGCTGGTTGGTGATGACGCCGAAGTTCACGTCGGTGCCCAGCGGCATGTAGGTGGCGGCGACCTTCTGGCTGGCGTCGCGGCCTTCCATCAGCAGCGGCGCCCACTGGCGGATCCGCGCCGGGTCGGTGGAATACTCCATGCCATAGAACAGCGGGCTCTTGACCAGGGCATCGCGGCGCTTGCGCAGGTATTCGATGCGGTCATCGCCCCAGACGAAGCTCATGTGGCCGGTCGGGTTGATGAAGTCCGACGGCTGGCCCAGGCGGCCGACCTTGACCTGATGAGCCCAGAACTGGCGCGAGATCTCGAACTGCTCGGCGATATTGATGGCCCGCTTGATATCGACGGAACCGTCGGGCATCTCGGGGGTGTAGTTCAGCTCGGCGAAACCCGAGTGGCCGGTGCCCGCATTGTTCCAGCCGTTGGAGCTTTCCAGCGCCACGCCGTCCAGGCGTTCGAACAGTTCGACGCGCCAGTCCGGCTGCAATTCCTGCAGGTAGGTGGCGAGCGTCACGCTCATGATGCCGCCGCCGACGAGCACGGCGTCCAGGGGCTTGTCGTTGTCGGCTGCCGGGACCGAACGTTGATGCAGGGGCCAGTACAGGAACAGGGCGGCCGCGACCACCACCGTCACCACCAGGCTGCCCACGATTTTGAGAAACTTTCTCATGGGTATTAGACCTTACGGTTCAAAGGATTATGTTGTTGTCGTTGTAGGCACTACGGGAAAAGGGGCGCAGGCACCTCCGGACGAAAAATACGCAAACGGCTTCCCGGCCATCCAGGGCGCCAGGGCGGGACGGGGCGGTTGCGGGAACATCATGGAATGGGAACCCGACCGGTCCGGCAGGCGGCCGGAGCGACCCATCTGTCGATGGGTGCGCGGTCAGGTCATGCGCGCAGGCCACAGCCTAGCCGAAGCTGGCTGATCAAGCCGCAATACCCGGGTCGCGGGCATTGGCTTGGGCGCAATACGCGTTGCGTTGCGATTGTAAACAGATTGCGGTTGCGAGGCCCTCGGGCGTTCCCACCGATACCCGGACGGCCCTCGGGGGGCCATCCTGCCGCTTCACCGGGCCCGGCAAGGCGCCAGGCGGCGGCACGCGCCGGACGCCGGCTGGCGCGCGGCAACCGCCCGCCACCAGGGCGATCCCGGATGCGGGGTGTCCAGGTCCAGCCGCTCACCCATTTCGGGCGTGGCCAATGGGACCCCGCGTTCGGCCGCCAGCGCGGCGATGCGCTCGAACGGCTCCTGCCAGGCATGCATGGCAAGGTCGAAGGTGCCGTTGTGGATCGGCAGCAGCCAGCGGCCGCCCAGATCCAGGTGGGCCTGCAAGGTTTCCTCGGGCTGCATGTGCACGAAGGCCCAGCGCTTATCGTAGGCGCCGGTTTCCATCAGCGTCAGGTCGAACGGCCCGAAGGCGTCACCGATGGCCTTGAACCCGTCGAAATAGCCGCTGTCGCCGCTGAAGAACACGCGCATGCCGGCGTCGTCGATGACCCACGAGGCCCACAGGGTGCGATCGCTGTCGGCCAGGCCGCGACCGGAGAAATGCTGCGCCGGGGTGGCGGTCAGGCGCAGGCCTTCGACCTCGGTGGACTGCCACCAGTCCAGCTGTTCCACGTTGGCCGGATCGATGCCCCACGCGATCAACTGGTCGCCCACGCCCAGCGGCGCGATGAAGCGGCCGGTGCGCGCCGCCAGGCGGGTCACGGCGGCGCGGTCGAGATGGTCATAGTGGTTGTGCGACAGGATCACGCCGGCGATCGGCGGCAGATCGTCGATGGCGATGGGCGGCGCATGAAAGCGCGCCGGTCCGGCCCATTGCACCGGCGAGGCGCGCTCGGAGAACACCGGATCGGTCAGCCAGTAGCGGCCGCGCAATTTCATCAGGATGGTTGAGTGCCCCAGCCGGAACAGGCTGCGGTCGGGCGCGGCGCCCAGTTCGGCGCGGCTCAGCGGCCGCACCGGGATCGGCTGGTCGGGCACGGTGCCGGCCGGCTTGCCGAACAGAAAGGCCCAGGTCAGCTTGAGCCCCTGCCAGAACCCCAGGGACGGGCGGGGACGGGCATTGCGGAAACGGCCGTCGCCATGATGCGTCGGGCGAGCGCCGGGAGCAACCGGCAAAGCGGGGGAGGCGGGCATCGAAGCGGTCACGGCGAGATTCCTGGCGGCAGAAGGGAGGGGGAATGGCCGCGGAGGCCAAAAGTATACTGAGCAGTGTAATTTCGTTTTTCTTTAAAGTACACCGTCGAGTGTAGAATTTTCGCTATTGCTCCAATCAGGAAATCCTCATGGCAGAAGCACCGCAGCGCCTCACCGACAAAAAGCGCGAAGCCATCCTCCGCGCCGCCGTGGAGGAATTCCGCACGGCGGGCTACGAAGCCACCAGCATGGATCGCATCGCCGCCGCGGCCGGCGTGTCCAAACGCACGGTCTACAACCATTTCCCCAGCAAGGAAGAACTGTTCGGGCTGATGCTGGAACAGCTGTGGAACCGCAGCATCGCCAACGCCACGGTCGTCTACCGTGCCGACCAGCCCCTGGCGGCGCAACTGCGCCAATTGCTGCTGCGGAAACTGGAACTGCTGGGCGATCCGAACTTCATCGACCTGGCGCGCGTGGCCATGGCCGAGATCATCCACACACCGGAACGGGCGCAGGCCATTGTCTGCCGCATGGGCGCGAAGGAGGGCAGCGAAACCGCCTGGATCCGCGCCGCCATCGCTGATGGCCGCCTGACCGCCGGAGACGCGGAATTCGCCGGCCAGCAATTGCAGGGGCTGATCAAAAGCTTCGCCTTCTGGCCGCAGGTCACGCTGGGGCAGCCGCCGCTGGGCGCGGCCGAGCGCGAGCGGGTGGTGGATTCGGCCGTGGCGATGTTCCTGGGATGCTACGGGCGCGGCGAATGAATCACGCGCCGCGCCGATAGAACGCCAGCGAGCCGGCCAGCGCCAGGAGCGCGCCCCCACACGCCCGGTCCAGCCAGCGGGCGCCGCGCCGCTTGAACAGGCGGATGGCCCTGGCGCCGGCGCAGGCATAGGCGAACATGACCAGCAGGTCGATGGCGGCGAACACCGCCGCCAGCGCCGCATACTGGGGAAACTGTGGCGCCTGCGTGGAGATGAACTGCGGCAGGAAGGCCGAGAAAAACAGGTATCCCTTCGGGTTCGTCAGCGCAACCAGGAAGCTGCGCAGGAACACCGCCCGGCCGGACGGCGTGCGCGCGGCGGCTTCGTCCGGCAACGTCAGGGCGCCGGACGAGCGGCACAGGCGCAGGCCCAGGTAGGCCAGGTACGCCACGCCGATCCATTTGACGACCGAGAACCAGAATTCGGAAGCGGCCAGCAGCGCCCCCAGCCCCAGCGCCACCGCGCCGATCAGGACGACATCCGACAGCACCGCGCCCGCCATGCCGGGCAGGGACGCGCGCAGGCCCAGCCTGGCGCCGTTGTTGAGCGCCAGCAGCACCGTCGGGCCGGGCGTCGCGATGCCGATGAACGCCACCACGGCGAAAACGAGTAGGGTGTCTGCCATGTTCGAAGGAACTCCCGGAGGGAAGGGAAGAAGGGGACCCGCCCACGCATTCTCCGCGCGCCCGCGCGCCGCGGCAAGCGGCGCCCGTCGCTGCTGGCCGTTTCCCAATGCAACGTCCTTTGACGCCAGGCCGGCCGCGTGGGTATGGTGTTGCGCAAGTCGTGACCCTATCGACACCCCGGAGGAGCAACCCATGCAGATCTATTGGATCCAGGCGCAGGCGCCACGGCGCGTCCTGGCCCTGGTCAAGCACCTGGGCATCGAGGCCGAACTCATCGAAATGGACCTGATGGCGGGCGCGCTGCGGCGGCCCGACTACGCCGCCATCAATCCCAACATGAAGGCGCCGGCCCTGGTGGACGGCGATTACCGGCTGTGGGAATCATCGGCGATCATGGCCTACCTGTGCGTCAAGGCCGGCTCGGACATGTGGCCAACCGATGCGCAGGAACAGATCGAGGTCCTGCGCTGGCTGTCCTGGAACGATTGCCACTGGGCACAGGCGGTGTCGCCGTACTACTTCGAGCACATCGTCAAACCCACCTTCGGCATCGGGCCGCCGGACGAGAGCCAGCTGGCGGGCAAGGGCAAGGATTTCAACCGGTACGCGGCGGTGCTGGACACGCATCTGCAGCGGCGCGATCACGTCGCGTGCGGCCGGCTGACGATCGCCGACTTCCAACTCGCGTCGATGGCGGCGTACTGGCGAACATCCACCATGCCGATGGCGCCGTTCCCGAACATCGTGCAATGGCTCGATGGCCTGGCGCGCCTGCCGGCCTGGGCCGATCCCTGGCCCGACGGACGCGCCGACCCGGCCTGACCTGGCCGGCCGCGGCACGCCTTCGGGGGTATCGTCCTGGCAATATCCGGGCCTCTGTTATCGTTGCCGGGGCCGGATCCCCATGCCGCATCCCCAAGACCCCGCCGCCTATGCCAGGGCAGTCCGACGAGGCCTGATCGATTGAAAACCACGAACTATCTGTTTGGCATCATCGTGTCGTTCGCGCTGGCGACGCTGCTGGCCTCGCTTGGCCTGCTCGCCGTCTTCAGCGACAACCTCGGCTGGGGCATGGCGGCGCTGCTGTCGTACGGGGTTTTGTACGGCGGGCCGCTGGCGATCGTATTGGCGCTGACCTGGGTTGTGTACCTGGTGCGGGATCGCGGCAAGGTGCCCGGCCGGGTACACGCGCTGCTGTTCCTGCCCTCGCTGCTGGCGTTGCTGATCGTGCCGGTGGACGACACCCTGCGCCGGGCGGGCGCCGACCGTTTCCGCGATGCCAACCCGGCCATCACTGAAAATCACGTCAACTTCAGCGGCCGCACGCTCTGGCTGGACTATCGCGCCGCATCTTCGAACGATGGCGGCGGCTCACCCTACATGGAACCCGCTTCGGCGCAAAACGACCGGTTCTCGCGCTTTCGCCGCTATCCCGGCGCGAACCTGGTGGCGGCTGGCACGTTTCCCTACGCCGGCGCGCACCTGAAGCCAGACAGCGAGCGCTATGCATATTCCTCGCAGGATGGCAATGCCGGCGATTCCCTGCCGCTGCGGCGCCTGCCCGCGCCCGATCTGGACAAGCTGCTGCCGGCATTCGCCTACGGCGAGGCGGCGCTGCTGATCTATCAGTACTTCCATTACGCCGACCACGTCGAGGTCGCGCCGACCATCGAGCGCTTTGCCGGCACGACCGAGGAGGCCATGACAGCCGCGCGCCCCCCGGGACTGACGATAGTCAGCCTCGACAACTACACGACGCAGGCAATCGCCCGCCTGGAAATCAATGGCCAGACGCTGGACCTGGGCGGCCAGGCGGCGCGCAGCCAGGCCGGCGAACCCTGCGACCCGGGACGGGGCGGGAGCCCGGCCATGCTGGACCTGGAACAGCCGCTGCGCGTGCGCTGGCAGACGCTGGAAGATCCCTCGCGCTGGCACGAGGCGAGGGCGGTGGTGCCCACTTTCAGCGCCGCGAGCCAGGCGGATCCCGACAAGGGGCTGCCACGGGTGCGGCTGTATTTCCTGCCGGATGGCTCAGTGGCCGCGGAGCGGTTCCGGGAATTCCGGCTGCGTGGCGGCGAGCTGGCCGTGCGCGCCACCGGCGTGCCGCCGCAAGCGCGAACGGTCGTCGCCTGCGGCGCCGGCGCCTATGCCGGCTACAACCCGCGGACGGTGCGGCTGCTGGGGAATTGAGTCGAGAACGCTTGCATGAGGAGCGCCATGACCGGAGCGATGACGCCTCCACAAAAACAAAGGGGACCCCTTGTTTCTGTACTACCGGATAAGTTTTATCGTGAGCCTGCTGACGCTCGCGGCTTGGACAATCGCCGCCGCCGTCTACGAACCGCCGCGCCACAGCGACGGCTATGGCCCCGATCCACTCGGGGTGCTGCTTTACCTGGCGCTGTGGCCGGTCGGACTGCTGCTGGCGCATTCCGGCTTGCTCGCCTGGGCGCTCCGCGCAAGACGGCCTGCGTCGATCCTGCAAGGCCGGCAGGGGATTGCCATCCATCTCGCGCTGGCAGCGGGTTTTCTGGCATGCGCGCTGTACAAGTTCCATCCGGGCTGAGCGCCGTAGCGCGACCGGCGACCGACAGGAGCGCCGGCTAATATACGGACTCACGCCGCACAGGGTATCCAGCCGGAAGCGTGACCAGCGTCCTGACCTGAACACGGAGCCTGACCTATCGACACGTTTTGGCAATGGGCACACAACCTGCGCAGGCTCGCCGTGCGGCGACCGGCGTGGCGGGCATGCGGCCCGGCATTGCGGCCATTCGGGCTGGCAGCCATCTTGGGATTGACAGCCGCGGGAGCCGCCGCGGCCGGTCTTCCGGATCCGCCCCGGCAGTCCCCGCCACGCGAGGAACTGTCGGCGGAGCACCAGCGCAGGTTTGCTGAGATCGCGCGCCGCTATGTGGCTGCGCAGGACGAAGGCGAGAAAACCCAGGCCGCGCAGGCATTGGCCGAACAACTCTGGACAGCGCCGTTTCTCTCGCAACGCCGTCAAGGCGGCGTCGGCCTGTCCGACGCGTTGCTACAGGCTATGGCGCGAGACATGGCCGGCAATGTCCCGCAGCCGCGCATGAACGCGGTGGCCAGGATTCTCGCCGTGGCCGACGCGCCTGGACGCGCTGCCATGGCAGGCCCCTTGCTCGCGCATTTGCGGCAGGCGCAGGCGGAGCCGGATCGCGCTTCAACGCGGACGGCGCTCTGGACCGCGACTCGAGGCGCGTCCGAGACCATTTTTCAGGCCATCCGCGACACGCGGGATGAAAGAACGCTGGGAGATCTGGCGCAGATCGCCGCAGGCCTGACCTTGCCGGACGACGTGCGCCTGAAACTCGATGCCACCAGCGCGGCATCAACATCGCCCGCTGTCCGCATCCAGATCGCCCAGACGCTGGGGCCAGGGTCTACAGGCTATCGCGATATCGTGCGCGAGCTGATCTTGGCACTGGAAAGGGCTCCCTCCGATGAAGCGCGTGAACGCCTCATCGTCACGCTCGGCGGCTTTCCCAAGCCCGATGACGCCATCGCACAGGCGATGATCGATGCCGTATCGCGCTCCAACACGTCCTCCAGGGTCACGTGGCGCACGCTCGCGCAGAGCGGCCCGGCCGGGCTGCTGTATCTTGCGGGCTCGATCAAAGGGGAGACCGACGCCACACGACTCGTAGACAAGGCGACGATGATGGCGGCGGTGGCGGGTGAATCTTGGCCGTTGCCGGCTGAAATTGCATCGGCGGTGATCGAGGCGGCGATCGACGCGCGGCTGCGCAGTGACGATCCGTTGCTGCGGTCATCCGTGCAGGCAATGCTGCTTCGGACGGGCCAGGCCGCCGTCGCACCGCTGCGGCAGGCGCTCGACCACGCCGCGCCTGGCCAGGCGCGCGATGACCTGGCGGCCGCGCTCGTCCGGCTGCAGGGACGGTGATCGCCTCGGTCGAAATAGGGGCGCGATTTCTGCTTGATAAAGGTCAACAAGCGCCGGAGATGACGGCTCAAGATGGCGGGACAGGTGTGTCCACACCGCTATTGAAGGAGCCATCATGTCTCGCCTCACCCCCTACAGCGCCGTCTCCGCCGATCCGTTCGCGGACGTCTTCCAAGCTTTCCTGCGGCCGCTGCGGCAGCGCGCCGACGGCGAATCGCCACGGATGGACCTCGACGTCACCGAGGACGGCGACAAGTATGTCCTGAAGGCCGAATTGCCCGGCGTCGACAAGAAGGACATCTCGGTGCAGATCGACGGCGCCACCGTCATGATTTCCGCCAACAAGGAACAGCGCAGCGAAGTCAAGGAAGAAGGCAAGGTCCTGCGCAGGGAGCGCTACTGGGGCCAGATCGAGCGCTCGGTCACCCTGGCAACCCCGATCGATGCGTCCGCCGCCAAGGCGGCCTGCGAAAACGGCGTGCTGGTGCTGACGCTGCCGAAAATGGCGGGCAGCCAGGGCAAGACGCTGCGGATCGAATAGCGCCACGCCCCAGGATGCCAGGGGCGCGACGCGCCCGGGCGATGTACGCGGACCGGGTGTCCCGGTCCCGGGACCAGGAGAACATCATGAGTGACGAACAACTGCGGGAGCGGGTGCTGCAGGCGCTGGCATTCGAGCCCAGCATCGACGACCTGCACATCGGCGTGGCGGTGGAGAACGGCGTGGTGACGCTCAGCGGCCACGTCGGCAGTTATGCGCAGAAACTGGCCGCCGAGCATACAGTGCAGCATGTGAAAGGCGTGCGCGGCATCGCCCAGGAAATCCAGGTGCGCACCGCGGCGGCCAAACAGCTGGCGGACGACCAGATCGCCGCGCGCGCGCTCAGCATCATTGCCTGGGACGCCACCGTGCCCGATGGCAAGGTGCAGGTCACCGTGCAAAAAGGCTGGGTCACGTTGAGCGGCAATGTGGAGTGGTTCTACCAGCGAGACGCCGCCGAACGCGCGGTGCGCAAGCTCTCCGGCGTGATCGGCATTTCGAACACGATCGAAGTCGTTCCCAGCGTGCGCGCCGGCGACATCAAGCGGCGCATCGAAGACGCCTTGCTGCGCAGCGCCCAGCTGGAAGCCAACCGGGTCCAGGTCAGCGTGCAGGGCAACAAGGTGACGCTGAACGGCTGCGTCAACAGCTGGAGCGAGCGGGGCGCGGCCGAACGCGCCGCCTGGTCGGCCCCGGGCGTGGTCGAGGTGGCCGACAGGCTGGTGGTGGGCTGATGCGGGTCGGGCGGCGGGGGGCTGATGCCGCCTGCCATTGCCTGGCCGCGCGCAGGGACGGCAGGCATCGCGCTGCCGCCCACGGTCAGCGGATTTCCAGGCGCGCCCTTCGTTGGCGCCTTGCAAGCTTGATCCGCGTCAATAAGCCCCGGGCGGGCGCGAGTACCGTGGGATTGACCCAATCACCAGGAGCGCGGTCATGACGCGATCAACCAAGCGCACCGCCGCCAACGGCGGCGGCGCGCGGGAACCCGCCGGCGCCACGCCTGCGCCGCGGGCCAGGCCCGAGGGCAATGGCGCCGCCGCGCCATCTCCCTTGCGGGACGGGCTGCACGCCGTCGCCGCGATCTGGTTCGGCGAGATCCACGGGCGCGTGCGGCGCTTGAGGGAAGGCGATGCCGCGGTAGGGCAGGCCGCGCCCGACCTCATCCACGACCTGCGGATCTACGTGCGCCGGTTGTGCGCCTTGTCGGACCTGTTGCCGCGTCCGGCCGACCGGCGGCCGTTGCGGCGCGCGCTGCGCCGGGAGGTCGCCTGGGCCATGCAGCCCCTGTCGCGGGCGCGAGATTGGGATGTGTTCATGGCCGACGTCCTGCCGCGGCTGTGCGAGGCCGAGCCGGATATCGACCGCGAGGTCTCGCTGCGGCGGGCGGGCGCGCGCTCGGACGTGGCGCATGCCGAAATGTACGCCAGCCTGCGCAACGAGCGCTTCGACGGCATGGTGCGCCTGCTGCGCGAGCGCAGCGATGAAATGCACGCGGCCCTGGCCGAGCGCCAGCCCAAGGCGCTGTACCGCGCCATGCGCCGTCGGCTCGAGCGCTGGGACGCGGCGCTGCGCGGCCGCCTGGAGGCCGAGGGGCAGGGCGCCCGGCGCGAGCATCAAACCCGCATCGAGATCAAGCGCCTGCGCTACGCCAGCGAAGCGCTGTTGCAACTGTGTCCCTCGCGCCGGCTGGAACGCTATGCCAAGGGCCTGGCCGACCTGCAGGCGGCGCTGGGCGGCACACAGGATTTGCGCACCGCGGCGCGCCTGGCGCCGGATACCTGCGTCAGCCTGGCCACCGGCAAACTGGCGCGCCAAGGCCTGGATGACGCCTGCCGACACCTGCGGCGCCAAGCCCAGGCCGAGGCGCGCAAGGCCGGCAGGCGCTTCCTGCGAGCGCCGTCGTTCTGGGCGGCGCGCAAACAGGGGCGCGTGGCGCGGCGCCTGGCGGAGGGCGCGCCCGCAAGACTGCCCGCGCCCGCGTAGCGCGCAGCCCTCAACCCGCCGCGCGGGCGGCCGCGCACGCGCCGGCCGGGTCCGGGGCCGGTTCCAGCACCGCCGTCATGGCCGGATCCGGCCGGAACACGGTCAGGCCTTTCACGCCCTGGCGCCAGGCCTGCTGGAACAGGGCGCCGACATCGGCCGGTGTGCTGGCCGGCGGCAACGGCACGGTCTTGGAAATCGCCGCATCGACCCAGGGTTGCAAGGCCGCCTGCATGGCCAGATGCGCCGCCGCGGGCAACTCGGCCGCGCGGCGGAAACAGGCGGGCAGGGCGGCGGCGTCACCGTGCAGGCGATGCCACAAGCGCCAGGCCGGATTGGTCGCCCGCACGGAGACCGGCTCGCCGCCGCCCAGGCGCAGCCGGCGTGAGTATTGCCAGGCATGGACTGCCTCGATCCCCGACGAACAATTGTCGAAGAAGGCGATACTGACGCTGCCGGTGGGCGCGAACGACACCAGATGACTGTTGCGCAGGCCATGCCGCGCGATGGCTGCGCGCACGGCCGGCGGCAGGCGCGACAGGCCGCAAGCGCCCGCGTCCAGGTAGGCGGCCGGCTGGAACGCCGGGAAGGCGCCGCGTTCGCCCGCCAATTCGGCCGATGCCAGATAGGCATTGTCGCGGATACAGCGCGCGATGCGCGCCGCGCAGGCCCGCGCGGGCGCCTCGCCATAGTCCAACCCCAGCATCAGCAGGGTGTCGGCCAGGCCCGACAGGCCGACGCCGATACGACGCTTGGCCCGCGCTTCGGAGGCCTGTTCGGGCAAGGGCCAGTGGGTCAGTTCCAGCACGTTGTCCAGCAGCCGCACCTGGATGCGCACGCGCCGCGCCAGCGCGCTGAAGTCGAAACCGGCGGGCCCGCCCACGCCGAACGGATGGCGCACGAAGCGCGAGACGTGGATCGGGCCGAGCACGCAGCTGCCATAGGCGGGCAAGGGTTGTTCACCGCAGGGGTTGGTGGCGGCCAGCCATTCGCTACCGCGCAGCGTATTCAGGGCGTTGATCGTATCGATGAAAAGCACGCCCGGCTCGGCGTCACGCCAGGCCGCGCTGGTAATCCACTCCCACAGTAGTCTCGCCGGCAGACGCGTGTAGCGCCAGCAGCCGTCGCTGTCGCGAGCCGCCCGCGGCGATAGCGCGCCAGCCGCCGGCGGGCAGGCGTGGCGCAGATCCCAGGATGCGTCGTGTTCCACCGCCCGCAGGAAGCGGTCGCTCAGCGCCACGGAAAGGTTGAACGTCGGCCAGCGACGACGGCCCGCCTTGGCCCGCAGGAACGCGGGCAGGTCGGGGTGGTCGCACGCCAGCACCGCCATCTGCGCGCCGCGCCGGCGCCCGCTGGCGGCGAGCGCCTGGCAGGCCTGGTCGTAGCGGTCGATGGCGGCACAGACGCCGCCCGTGCCGCTTCCCGCCGGCGGTACCGGGGTGAAGTCGTAGCCCACGCCACCGCCCATGCGCAGGGTGCGCACGGCGCGCGCCAGCGCGGCATCGACACTGGCCGGCCCCCCTGGCGCCGTGTCGATGGCCGGCTGCACGAAGCAATTCACCATGGTGGCGTCATCGCCCGCGCCGGCGTTGGCCATGATGCGGCCGGCGCCGATTGCTCCCGCCAGGAAGTTGTCGAAGAAGCGCGCGGCGTGGCGGGCGCGGTCGGGCGCGGCCTCGCAGCGCGCCAGCGCCGTCGCCACCCGGCGGTAGGTGTCGAGCCGCGTCGCTTCGCCGGGCCGGGCGTAGCGGTCGGCGAAGACCAGATCGGAGATATCCGCGGATGGCGGCATGACGCGCGTCCTCGCAAGGCCGGCGGCGCGTCCGGGATGTCCGCGCCGACAACCCGGTGTAGCATCGCCACGCCGCCCACTGGTTGACACTTGTCAACAGCGGGTCGGCGCGCCCGTGCGTCAATCTAGGTGAATCCTGGCCAGGCGGCGCCGCCGCGTCCGCCATGCCGCCCACCACGGGAGCGCCTCATGAAAAAGCCCATCCTCCTGTTGCTGCTCTTTCTCCTGCTGGCCCTGCTGCTGACCAGCGCCGCGCGGGCCCAGCCGGCCCCGGGCCCGCTGGCGGTGCCGCCCGCGATGCTGGACCGGATCGACCGCGAAGCCGAGGCCACCCTGGCGCGGCTGTACCGGCTCTCGCCCCCCGCGCAGGCCCTGGTGGCGCGCGCCTTCGGCGTGCTGGTGGTGCCCGGCCTGCGCGCCGACGGCGGCATCCTGGGCGTGGCCTACGGGCGCGGTGTCCTGATCGAAGCCAGCGGCGAGCGCACCTATTACAACGTCATCGCCGGCCCGGCCGGCGCCATTCTCGGCCTCGACGGCAAGGCCGTCGTGCTGTTCTTTTCCGCCCACGACGCGTTGCGCGCGTTCCTGGCCGGCCCCGGTTGGATCGAGGGTGAGAACGGCACCATCCAGATCCTGGACGAAAGCGCCATGGCGGGGCCGCGCGCGCCCACGGTCGCGCAGATCGCCGGCTTCATCCTGTCGACGGATCGCCTGTTGCGCGGCCTGTCCCTGTCAGGCAGTCAGTTCATCAAGGTCCCGCTGGTCATGTGCGGGGACGCCGCCACGGCCTGCGCGGGCGATCGGGCGAGCCGCTAGAGCGTGGCCAGCATGGCGGCGACGACACCTCCCATCGCCACCGTGGCGCACCATCCCGCCAGCCACAGGCGCGGCCCGATCACGTGCGCCCCCATCACCGCGCGCCGGGACGCCAACACCATCATCACGGCCATGATGGGCAGGGCCACCACGCCGTTGAGCACCGCGGCCCAGAACAATTCCTCGACCGGGTCGACCGGCGCGAAGCACGGCGCCACGCCGCCCGCCGTCGCGGCGGCGATGACCGCGTAGAACGCGTGTCCCTCGCCCCGCCCCAGCTGGGCATCCAGGGTGGCGGACAGGCCGGCGGCCTCGGCCACGGCATACGCGGCCGATCCCGCCAGCACCGGCACCGCCAGCAGGCCGGTGCCGACGATGCCCAGGCAGAACAGCAGGAAGCAGAGGTCGCCGGCCACGGGCCGCAGCGCCTCGGCCGCCTGCGCCGAGGTTTCGATGCGGACGCCGCCGCCAACATGCAGCGTGGCGGCGGTGGCCAGTATGATGAAAAAGCCGATCAGGTTCGAGAACGTCATGCCGACCAGCGTGTCGGCGCGGATGCGCCGCAGTTGCCGCCGCACTTCGCCAGCCGAGCGCGTCAGCCCGTCCCGACCCGATTCCATCTCGAGCGCGGCCTGCCAGAAGAACAGATAGGGGCTGATGGTGGTGCCAAACACCGCCACGATCATCAGCAGCGCATCACGGCCAGGCGCCAGGCGGGGCAGGGCGAGCTGGCGCGCCAGCTCGCCCCAGTCCAGTTCAATGGTAAAGGCCACCGCGACGTAGGCCAGCAGGGCCAGCGTCAGCCATTTCAGCCAGCGCACATAGGCCTGATAGCGCATGAACACCTGCAACGCCAGGCACAGCGCGCCGATGCCGACGGCATAGCCGCCGCGCGGGCCGCCCACCGCCAGGTGCAGCGCCTGTGCCATGGCGGCGATGTCCGCCGCCAGGTTGAGCGTGTTGGCCATCACCAGCAGGCCGACCACCAGCCACAAGACCGGCGGCGCGAAGGCGCGCTTGATGTTGGCCGCCAGGCCCCGCCGCGTTACGTAGCCGATCCGCGCGCTCACCAGCTGGATCGCCACCATCAGCGGCAGCGTCAGCGGCATCGTCCACAGCATTGCGTAGCCGAACTGGGCGCCGGCCTGGGAATAGGTGGCGATGCCGCTGGGATCGTCATCGGCCGCGCCGGTGATCAGGCCGGCGCCCAACTGCCGCGGACTGTAGGGCGAGGCAGCGGACCGGCGGGGCCGCGCCCGGCGCCGGCCCGCCGCGGGCCGGTGGCTCGGCGCGCGCATGCCGCATCACCCCGCCCGGTGCCGCCCTGGAATCACGCGGATTCCTCTGGCGCGCGCACCAGCAACACCGGCACGGGCGAGGTGCGCAGGACGCCTTCGGCGCTGCTGCCCAGCACCAGCCGGCGCACGCCGCGACGGCCGTGCGTGCCGATCACGATGAGGTCCGCCTTCCACATTTCGGCTTCGGCGATGATGCGCTGCTGCACGGTCTTGTCCAGATTCTCATACAACACGCTGTCGACCGGCACGCCTTGCGCGCGCACGGTGGCGCTGGCCTGCTGCAGAATTTCGGTGCCGTCCTTGCGCAGCAGGTCCAGCAGTTCGCCGGCGGCGTAGCCGTAGGCGTCGATGCCCAGCATGAAGGACATTTCGTCGATCACGTGGATCAGGCGCAGGCTGGCGTGCGTCAGCAGGGCCAGGCGGATGGCTTCCTGCAAGCCGCGTTCCGACGTCGGACTGCCGTCGACGGGTACTAGGATGCGTTGATACATGCGAGTTCTCCGAAATGGGGGAAGGGGCTTACCGTGGGTTTACGTTAGGAGCGCGCGACCGCGTCGATGTTGACGGGAGTCAACCGGCGTGGAAATCGGCCGGAGGGCGTGGATCGGCCGGATTGCCGATTCCCGCCGGGCCCGTTTTGGCGCAACAATGAGGCTTCGGGCGGCCGCGCCGTCTTCGGCGCATTGACGTGACATCATGGACACGCAGACTCCACTCCCGTTCGCGATCGCGCTCGGCATCGGCTTGCTGATAGGCGTGGAGCGCGAGCGGCGCAAACGCGGCGCATTGGCCCGGCCAACCGCCGGCGTGCGCACGTTTGCCCTGACGTCATTGCTCGGCGCCGTCGCCATGTACCAGGGCGGCGCGCTGCTGGTGGGCCTGGCGGCGGCGGCGTTGGGACTGCTGTTGCTGGCGCACGCGCGGGCCGCCGGGACGGGGCAGGGCATGGCCACCCAGGCGGCCTTGCTGTTGAACCTGCTGCTGGGCGGCCTGTGCCTGCGCGACCCGGTGCTGGCGTCGGGCCTGGCCGTGACGGCCGCCATCCTGCTGGCGGCGCGTACGCGTCTGCATCGGTTCGTGCGCAAGGTCCTGAGCCGCGAGGAAATGGTCGACGGGCTGATCCTGGCGGCTGCCGCGCTGGTGGTGCTGCCCATGCTGCCGGATGCCTACCTCGGGCCGTTCCAGGCCTTGAACCTGCGCACCGTCTGGAAGTTCACCGTGCTAGTGATGGCGGTCAGCGCGGCCGGCCACGTCGCCTTGAGGCTGTTCGGACCGCGCATCGGGCTGCCGCTGGCCGGCTTCGCATCGGGCTTCATTTCCAGCACGGTGACCATCGGCGCCATGGGCCAGCGGGTGGCCGCCGAGCCATCGCTGATGGGGCCCGCCGTGGCGGGCGCGGTGTTGTCCTCGATCTCGACCCTGGTGTTGATGGCGGCGGTGCTGCTGGCGATCAGTCCGGCCACGCTGCAGGCCCTGTTGCTGCCGCTGGCGTGCAGCGGCGCGGCCGCGCTGGCCTATGGCGCGATGTTTCTGTTGCGCGCGATGCGCCAGCCGCCGGCCACGCCAGTGGAGCCCGGACGGCCTTTCAAGCCGCAGGCGGCCCTGATGCTGGCGCTGATCGCCGCCGCCGTGCTGGTCGGGGCGGCCGCGTTGAATGCCTGGCTGGGGCAAAGGGGCATCGCGCTGGCGGCATTGCTTGGCGGCTTCGTCGACACCCATGCGGCGGCGGCCTCGGTGGCGACGCTGGCCGCCGCCGACCGCGTCCTGCCGGCGCAGACCGTGGTGCCGGTGCTGGCCGCGTTGTCGGCCAATGCCTTGAGCAAGGCGGTGTTCGCGGCCGCGAGCGGCGGACGCCGTTTCGCGGCCCAGGTGGTGCCCGGGCTGCTGCTGATGATCGTGGCCGCCTGGGCCGGCTACGCGGTCGGTTGAGCGTGGCGGTCGGCGGCGGCCGCATCGCCCTGGCGATCGCCGCCGGCCCCGTTGCCCTGCGACAGAAACTGCGCCGCGCCTTCGGCGATCTGCGCCATGCGTTCCTGCCAGGGACTCTGGCTGCTGCGGATGGCGGCGGCCGTCGAGGCGGAGGCTTCGCGCGCGATCTTTTCCAGCTCCCGCAGGTAGGCCAGCTCTCGCCCGAACAGCTCCAGCATGAAGCTCTGCTGCACCGCGAGCAAGGCGCCAGCGGTGTCGGCGGCGTCGACCTGGTCGCGGGCATGCTGGACGAACGCCAGCATTTCCTTGTCGGTCCTGAGCTGCAACGTGCGCAACTGCCGCAAAGTGTCGAAATAGCCCGAGGCCGAGGCCAGCAGGCTGTTGAAGCCGTACTTGTACAGCGCGGCATGGGGTTCGTAGTCGAGTTGCATGGTGGGTCTCTCCACGGGGACGGCGTATGCATGCGCCCGCGCCGCCTGGAAGATCCAGCATAGGCCCGCCGTCCCCGCCGACATTGACCAAACTCAACTACGCGGCCGGGTCAGCCGCAGCTCAAGCGGCGCAGGGCGTCGACGTCGAGGATCTCCAGGTGGCGCTTGCTCACCAGGAGCAGCGACGCCGCCTGCAGGCGCGCGAAAACGCGGCACACGGTTTCGATTTTCATGCCCAGGTGGTTGGCAATGTCCTCGCGCGTCATTTTCAGCACGAACTGGCGCGACGAATAACCATGGGCGGCCATCTGCTCGGAGGTCTCGACCAGGAAGCTGGCGATGCGTTCGTCCGTCGTCATGCGACCCAGGGTCAGCAGCAGGCGCTGGCAATGGTTCATGTCGTGCGCGATCAGGCGATGGAGCTGGCGTCCCGCCTCGGCATCCTGCTCGCAATTGGCCTCCAGTTCGCGGTAGGGCAGGGCGCAGGCCACCGAGTCCTCCAGCGCAATGGCATCGCAGGTATGGATGCCGGTTTCGATGGCATCCAGGCCCAGCAGCGAACCCGCTCCCGGGAACGCGGTGATCTGCTCCAGACCCGACGTATTGGTGACGCGGATCTTCATCGACCCGGCGCGCAGCAGATACAGGTTGTGCAATGCGTCACCGGCGCGATACAGCGCTTCGCCCCGGCGCACGCTGCGCCGCCCGCGCGCGGCCGGCGCCAGCGACGCCCAGTCCTGTGGATGGCACAGGCGCGCCACCTCGCAGGAAGCGCATTCGCGCGGTAGCCCCTGATTGACCGGCGGGGGAGTCGACAGCGCGAGCGAGGTCGTGTCCATGGTTGCACCTCATCGGGTAAGGATATCCAGGCAGAAATCGAGGCGGGCGCGCGACCGGCACGCGCATGCAAGCAGTATGCGCGGCGGCCGGCGACGGCGCTATCGGCGCAACCCGCCAGTTCCCATACGAATCGCCCCCGATCGGGTGTAGGAATATTCCTACACCGCCGCGCGACCCGGTCAGCCGGCGGGGCCTTCCTGGTCATCGATCAACCGGTGCTTGAGCGCGTAGCGGACCAGGTCGGCCTGGTTGCGCAGGCGCATCTTCACCAGGATCCGGCTCTTATAGGTACTGACCGTCTTGACGCTCAGGAAAAGCAGCCGCCCGATGTCGGCGTTGTTCAGGCCCCGGGCGAGGTGGTGGAACACCGCCGACTCCCGATCGGACAGCGACAGATGCGGTTGCAGGGCGCCGTCGGCATGGCGCTCGAAGGCAACGCTCTCGGCCACCGACGGGCTCAGGTAGCGGCCACCGGCGGCAACCCGGCGCACGGCCTGCACCAACTCCGTGGCGGCGCTGTCCTTGGTGAGATAACCCGCCGCGCCGGCCTTGATGGCCTGGACCGCGTATTGCGGCTCGCCGTGCATCGTCAATACCAGGATCGGCACGGCGGGGTAGTCGCGGCGGATCAGGCGGATCAGGTCGACGCCGTCGTGGCCCGGCATGGACAGGTCCAGCACCAGCAGGTCCCATGGCCGCTCGGCCAGCAAGCGCAGCGCTTCGGCGCCGTTGCCGGCCTCGCCCTGCACCGAGATGTCGCCGGTCGGTTCCAGCAGGCGGCGCAGGCCCTCGCGCACCAGGGTATGGTCGTCGGCGAGCATGACGGCGATCATGGCGTCTCCCAAGGCGGCTGCGGCGGCTGGGCCGGCAGGGTGGCCTTCAGGCGGAAGCCGCCTTGCCGGCGCGTCGTGATGCTGACGTCGCCATTGAGCAGGCGCACCCGTTCGCGAATGCCCTGCAGGCCGAGCGAAAAGGACAGCTTGCGCGTCAGGCTCTCCGGTGTCGCGCCCACGCCGTTGTCCTGCACTACCAGGCAGCACTCGGTGGCGTTGCAGGACAACCGCACCTGCACCTGGCTGGCCTGCGCATGCCGGGCGATATTGGTCAGGGCCTCCTGGACCACGCGATACAGTGTCGTCGCTACCTGCTTGGCGGGTTCGCCGGCGCCGATGTCGATATGCGCGTCGGTGGCGATGCCATAGCGCGACACGAAGTTCGACACCAGCCATTCGATCGCCGCGGCCAGCCCGAGGTCATCGAGCATGACCGGCCGCAGGTCGGCGGCGATGCGCCGCAATGAGGTGAAAGTCAGTTTGATGAGGCGGCGCATGGCCTCGACCCGGTCATGCAGGTCCTGGTCGTGCGGCGACAGGCGCGCGGCCAGTTGCGACAGTTCCATGGTCAGCGCTGTCAGGCTCTGGCCGAGGTCATCGTGCAATTCCCGCGCAATGTGCTTTTTTTCCTGCTCGCGTACGTGCAACAGGGCATTGGACAGCCGCGTCAGTTCGTCGCGCGAGGCCAGCAGGGCCTGGTCGACCCGCTGCCGCTCGGTGATGTCGCGCAGGAAAATCGACAGGAACACGCCGGCTTCGCCCTGTGTCTGCGAAATCGAGGCTTCCATGGGAAATTCCTCGCCATTGGCGCGCAGGCCCCACAGCGGCGCGCCCAGCCCCATCTTGCGTTCGGAAATGCCGGTATGGCGAAAGCGCTCGACATGCCGGGCATGCACGGCGCGAAAACGGACGGGTATCAGGATGTCGAGACTGGCGCCGATGGCCTGATCGGCCTCGCGCAGGAAAACGCGCTCCGCCGCCGGGTTGAACATCACGATGCGCTGTTGCGCGTCGACCGTGATGATGGGTTCCGTGGCGGACTGGATGATATCGAGAAGCGGTGGCGCGTTGGCCGGGGGCTCCATGGGCGGGTGAGATGTGCGCGTTCCAGGACCGAACGGGGGTCTGGATTGATTGCAGCACAGTTCCCCGCCGTGCGCCATAGTCGCGATGCACGGGGCCTGAAGGGCCGGGCACGAGCCGTCCCCTTTTTGTTCCCCCCGACGGTCAGTCGACGGCGGGCAGCACCGGGTCGTCCCAATCACCCGCGCCGCCGAAGGCCTGCAACTGCGCCTTGAAACGGCACAGCGCCGCGTCGCTCTCGCCGGCCAGCACGTCGAACTGCTTGAGCAGCAGGATCGAGCGCGGCTTGGCGCCGATCGCGCTGGCCATGTCGTCGACCGCGCGAAAGCCGCCATATCCGGACATCACGCAGATCACCGAATAGGCCCGGATTCCCTGGCGCGCATTGCGCAGGAATGCGCGCATGGGCGCGGCCAGCGATCGCAGCCACACCGGCGCGATCAGCACCACGTGGTCATAGGCGTCGAGCGCCGGCCCGTCGTAGCGGTACGCCGGGCTGCGCTTGAAGAGCACATCGACGATGCAGCGCAGGTCCCCGCGCAAGCCGAGCCGGGGCTGTGGGTCGCGGATCTCATGGACCGGCCAGTGGGTCATGGCGGCCAGGCGTTCGGCCACCGCGCGCGCGGTGCCGCTGCGCGAATAGAACACGATGCCGATGCGGGTCATGATGCCTCCTTGCGGGCGGGAGAATCGCGCTCATCCTGGGCCAGCAGGGCGCGCAGGATATCGCGGCGGCTGACCACGCCCACCAGCTTGCCGTCGCGCGTGACCGGCACGCGCTTGATGGCGTGCTTGAGCAACAGGTCGGCGATCCGCGACAGGGGCGCCGATTCATCGACGGTGATCACCGGGCTGCTCATGACGCTGGCGGCGGCGCGCTCGCCCAGTTGCAGGCTGTGCAGGAATTCCAGGTTCAAGGGTTCGCCTTCGGCCAGTTGCGCCAGCCAGTGGTCGAGTTTTTTCTGGTGGGCGCTGTCCTGCCGGCGCACCAGGTCGCCTTCGCTGATCAGGCCGATCAAGGTGCCGTCGTCGCCGACGACCATGACGGCGCTGATTTCCCGCTCGACCATCGCGCGCATGATCTGGGAGACGGGCGTTCTGGCATTGACGCAATAGGGATTCGGGGTCATGAGTTCGCTCGCGAGCATGCTGTTCTCCAGGGGAAAAGGGGCGTACCCTGGCTGGCGGGGCGCCTTGTCTTCATCTTGATCCGCCCGCCGGGCGCGGTCTTGATCTAGGTCAAGCCGCGCGCCGCGCGCCATTTCCCATGGGCGCGCGCCGTGCGATGCTGGCAGCGCATCCGCAAGGAGGAACCATGTCGAACCATCCGATGCTGTGTTTCCTGGGCGCCGCCGGCACCGTCACCGGCTCGCGCCACCTGCTGGAGATCGATGGCCAGCGGATCCTGCTCGATTGCGGCCTGTTCCAGGGCGTGAAGACCTTGCGGCTGCGCAATTGGGCGCCGTTCCAGGTGCCGCCCGCCGACATCGACGCCGTGGTCCTGTCGCATGCGCACCTGGACCATTCGGGCTACCTGCCGCGCCTGGTGCGAGACGGTTTTCAGGGGCCGGTTCACTGTTCACACGCCACGCTCGACCTGTGCCGGCTGCTGCTGCTCGACAGCGCCCACCTGCAGGAAGCCGATGCCGATTACCTGAACCGGCACCATCTATCCAGCCACAAGCCCGCGCTGCCGCTCTATACGGTGGCGGACGCGCAACGCGCGATCGCAGCGTTGCGGCCCCAGGATTTCGAAACCTCGGTCGAACTGCCCGGCGGCTGTCGGGCCCGGCTGCACCGGGCCGGCCATATCCTGGGGGCCTCCATCGTCGAACTCGAGTACCCGGGCGGCCGCCTGGTCTTCAGCGGCGACCTGGGACGCCATGGCGATCCGCTCATGCCGGCGCCGCGGCCGATCCCGCAGGCCGACTATCTGGTGCTCGAATCCACCTACGGCAACCGCGCCCACAGCAAGGAAAGCGTGCTGGTCGCCCTGGAGGCCATCATCCTGCGCACGGTCAGGCGCGGTGGCACGGTGGTGATTCCGTCGTTCGCCGTGGGCCGGGCGCAAGCGTTGCTGTATTACCTGTGGCAGCTCAGGCAGGCGGGGCGCCTGCCGCGCGACCTGCCGGTATTCCTGGACAGCCCGATGGCCAGCGGCGCGGTGGACGTGTACCTGCGGCACCTGGCCGACCAGCGGCTGACGCTGGCCGACGCGCGCGCGGCCTTCGGCATGGCGACCTGCGTCACCGACGTGGAGCAGTCCCAGGCGCTCGACGCCTCGCCCATGCCGAAGATCATCGTGTCGGCAAGCGGCATGGCCACCGGCGGCCGTGTGATCCACCATCTCAAGCACTATCTGCCCGATCCGCGCAACACGGTCCTGTTCGCCGGTTTCCAGGCCATGGGCACCCGGGGCGCCGCCATGCTGGATGGCGCGGCGACGGTCAAGATCCACGGCGGCTACATTCCCGTGCGCGCGGAAATCGACAACCTGTCGATGCTGTCGGCGCACGCCGACGCCGACGAGATCCTGCGCTGGTTGGGCGGCTTTACGCAGCCGCCCCGCGAGACCTTCATCGTGCACGGCGAACCCGACGCCGCCGATGCGCTGCGTCTGCGGATCAAGGACGAACTGGGCTGGCGCTGCCGGGTCATGGAACAGAACGACAGGGTGGAACTGGCCTGACCGGTATCAATCGCGCCGCGCCTCGTAAGTCGGCCATCTGCCGTCGCGGATGTCGTCGCTGTCGATGCCTTCGGCGCGTGCCTGCGCCACCTGCTGCTCGCGCCTTGCCAGCCACTGGTCGCGGACGGCGGCGCCGCAGTGGCGCAGGCGCGGCACGCGGGCCAGCACGTCGATCGCCAGGCTGTAGCGATCGATGCCATTGAGCACGGCCAGTTCGAAGGGCGTATTGACATCGCCCTGTTCGCGGTAGCCATGCACGTGGAAATTGACATGGTTGCGGCGCTGGTAACACAGCCGGTGGATCAGGGCCGGATAGCCATGGAAATTAAAGATCACCGGCTTGTCGCGCGTGAAGAGGGCGTCGAACGCCTCGTCGGTCAGGCCGTGCGGATGAACCGTCGGCGGCGCCAGGGCGAACAGGTCGACCACGTTGACAAAGCGGATCTTCAGGCCGCCGAACCGCGACGACAACAGCGCCACCGCCGCCAGCGCTTCCCCCGTGGGAACATCGCCGGCGCAGGCGAGCACCACGTCCGGCTCGTGCGACACATGGGTGCCGGCCCAGTCCCAGGCGCTGGCGCCGGCCTGGCAATGCCGCGCGGCCTCGCTGGCATCCAGGTAGACGGGGTGGGGCTGCTTGTCCGCCACGATCACATTGACGTAGCCGACCGAGCGCAGGCAGTGCGCGGCCACGTTCAACAGACAATTGGCATCCGGCGGCAGGTAGATGCGAACCACCTCGGGACGCTTGTTGGCCGCGACATCCAGGAACCCCGGGTCCTGGTGGCTGAAGCCGTTGTGGTCCTGGCGCCAGACCACGGAGGTCAGCAGCAGGTTCAACGACGGCACCGGCGCGCGCCAGGCGCCTTGCCGGCGCGCCTTGTCCAGCCATTTGGCATGCTGGTTGAACATTGAATCGATCACATGGGCGAACGCCTCGTAGGTGGCCAACAGGCCGTGCCTGCCGGTCAGCGTATATCCCTCAAGCCATCCCTGCAGCAGGTGTTCGCTCAGGACCTCCATGACCCGTCCGTCGGCCGCCAGGTGCCCGCCATCGGCATCGCTATCGAGCAGACGGGCCATCCAGGTCTTGCCGCTGGCCTCGAAGACCGCCGCCAGGCGGTTGCTGGCGGTCTCGTCCGGCCCGAACAGGCGGAATCGGTCGGCATTGGCCCGCATGACGTCGCGCAGGTAATTGCCCAGCAGTTGGGTGGGCGAGGCATCGGCGGCGGCGGGCGCGCGCACCGGCTGGCTATAGGCCTCGGGGCTTGGCAGGTCCAGCGCGCGCCGCAGCAGGCCGCCATTGGCGTGGGGGTTGGCGCTGATGCGCCGGTCCCCGACCGGGGCGAGCGCGCGCAGTTCGGCCGCCAGCGCGCCATCCGCATCGAACCACGCTTCTGGCCGATAGCCTCGCATCCAGGCCTCCAGCGCGCGCAGATCCTGCGGCCGGCCGGCGGGGTCGGGCAGCGGGATCTGATGGGAACGCCACGAGTTCTCCACCGCGTGACCATCGATCTGGCGCGGCCCGGTCCAGCCTTTCGGGGTGCGCAGCACGATCATGGGCCAGCGGATAGGGGTCCGTTCACCGCCGCGCGCGCGCGCCTGGATCGCGCGGATCTCGGCCAGGCATTGCTCCAGCGCCCGCGCCATCTTCCGGTGCATCGCGGGCGGGTCGTCGCCTTCGACAAAACAGGGGCGATAACCATGGCCCTCGAACAGCGCGAGCAGTTCGGCGTGGGAAATGCGGGCCAGCAGGGACGGATTGGCGATCTTGTAGCCGTTCAGGTGCAGGATGGGCAGCACCGCGCCATCGCGCGCCGGGTTCAGGAAGCGGGCCGACTGCCACGACGCGGCCAGCGGCCCGGTTTCGGCCTCGCCGTCGCCGACCATGGCGGCCACGATCAACGCAGGATTGTCGAACGCGGCGCCGAAGGCATGCGCGAGGCTGTAACCGAGTTCGCCGCCCTCGTGGATCGAGCCCGGCACATGCGGCGAGCAGTGCGACCCGATGCCGCCCGGGGCCGAAAACCGCTGGAACAGGCGCGTCATGCCGGCTTCGTCCCGCGAGCATTCGGGGTAGCGTTCCGAATAATGGCCGTCCAGATAGGCGTGGGCCAGCACCGCGGCGGCGCCGTGGCCGGGACCGCATACATACATCAGGTCCAGGTCGTGCTCGCGGATCAGGCGATTCAGGTGGGTGAGTGTGAAGGTCTGGCCGGGGCAGGTGCCCCAGTGCCCCAGGATTCGCCGCTTGATGTGCGCCGGCGCCAGCGGCTGGCGCAGCAGGGCGTTGGCGCGCAGGTACAGCATCCCGGCGCACAGGTAATTGCTGGCCTGCCAGTAGGCGTGCAGGCGCTGCACCTCGGCATGGGAGGGCAGGGAGGTCATGGCGGTTTTCCTTTGGCGGGCGCGGCGGGTACCGCCCATGCCGGACGCGTCGAACGGCCGCTGTCGACGATGATCAGGTAGCGGCCGGCGCCGGTCACCGGCGCGCGGTCACGCAGCAGCACCCAGGGAGGCGTCACCAGCGCGGCGGCCAGCTCGTAGTCGGCATCCAGCAGCCCGAGACGGTCGATCAGGCGATTGAATGTCGCCGGGATGCGGATGCAGCCTTTCGATTGGGCCGTCCCCAGGCGCTGTTCCAGTACATACGGGTCGGTCGCGTGCATCTGCAGGCGCATGGTCGCGGGCGCGCGGTCGCCCCATCCTTTGTTGGCGGTCTGCCAGCCGAAGTCGTAGACCCGCATGCCCTTGGCCCCATAGCCGAGGATGCCGTTGGCGTTGCGGGTGCCTTCGGCGCGGAAATCGGGGTTGGCGAGCGTGTGGCTGAAAACGCCCGTGGGCGTCTCGAAATGGTCGAACTGGCCGACCCGGCCGGTGGACACAGGCGTAGCCCCCAGGAACAGCGGCGGCTGCGCCAGCCAGTACAGCAACGCCGCCTGCACCCGGATATCCCGATCCACCACGATGACAAACTGCGGACCGAGCGGCGTGATGCCGGCCGCCCGCAGGGCCTGCGCCGCCAATTCTCCGTAGCGCGCCTGTTCGTCGGCGGGCGGCGTCAGCCTCGGCGTGACCTGCTCGCCGAAGGCGCGGGCCACTTGCGCGGCGGGGGCCGGCGGGAGAGGCTGCGCCGCCGCGCCGGCCGCCGGCAGCAGGGCGGCCAGCGCGAGGCGCCAGGCCATGACGGCGCGCGGCGACGGGTGCCGGCTTGCCGGACGGCCGGGCGCGGGCAGGGCGCCTGCCTGGCGCGGTGCGGGCTGCGCGCTTGTCATGATGGGCTCGCCGCTAGTTCACCATGACCACCGGCAGGTGCACGGCATGCAGCAGTTTCAGGGCCACCGAGCCCAGCATCAGGCTGCCGGCGGCGCCCAGCCCGCGCGAGCCCATCACGATGTGGTCGCACTGTTGTTCGGCCGCGTATGCCTGGATGGACTCGGCGACATTGCCCACGCGCAGGCTCGATTGATACATGATGCCCGCCTTGTCCAGCGCCGCCTTGGCATCGGCGAGCGCCGTCCTGGCTTCGTCCTCGTAGTATTGCTGGATCATGTCATGGGACACGAACGCCAGCACCGCGCCGGAGACGATAGGCGGCTGTACGTTCAGCAGATGCAGGTTGCACGCGCCGTGTTCGCGGACATGGTCGATCATGTAGCGCACGGCGCGCAGCGAATTGGCGGATCCGTCGACCGGGATAAGCACGTTTTTCATGGAACCTCCTGGCGGGGAAGGGGAGCGGCAGGTGTCATCATCGCGCCGCGCGTCCGCCGGCCATTGACGCGGGTCAAGCCGGCGCGATTTCTTTCCGGTCTTGTGGCGGCGGCAACCGATCGGCTTCGCCGGCTGGCGGGGTTGACAAAGGTCAACGTCCCACGCCGTCGGCGGCGCAAGATGGCGGAACATCCCGACCCGCGCCGCGGGCACGCCGCCCGCCGGCCGGACAACGCCGCATCATCCTGGAGGCTCCGCCATGTTCCGCCGTATCGCCGTGCACCTGGACAATGGCGTCGATTGCAGACGCCGTATCGATATCGCCCTGCGGATGGCCAAGGCGCATGACGCCCATCTCACCGGCATCTTCGCCAGCCACATGCAGCCTGGCTATTTCTACGACGAGGGCGGCCTGTGGGCCCGCTCAATGGAAATCATCAAGGAAATCAATACGAAAGGGCGCGCGGCCACGCAGCAGGCGTTCAGTCAGGCCGCCGCGCAGGCCGGCGTGGCGATCTCCTGGCGGCAGGGCGACGACGCGCCGGCCGACTGCCTGGCGCGCCATGCGCGCTATTCCGATGTCGTCATCGTCAGCCAGGAAAACGGCTATGACATCGAAGCGGCCACCGGTGACGATTTCGTGCCGCAGACCCTGCTTGCCGCCGGACGTCCCGTCATCGTCCTGCCGACGGCGGGCACGTTCGAGACCATCGGCATTCGGGCGCTGTATTGCTGGAACCGGGGCCGCGAGGCGGCGCGGGCGCTGGCCGACGCCGCGCCCATGCTGCGCAGCGCCGTCGCGCTGCGCGTCCTGACGCTGCAAGGCGCCGAGGAAGATCCCGAGCGGCAGGCCGCTTACGAGGATCTGGCGGCGTACTGCGCCAGCCACGGCTTTCCGCCCTTGGAATCCGAGACGCGCGACGCGCGCGAAGCGGGCATCGGCGATGCCATCCTGGACGCCGCCGCCGACTTCGGCGCCGATCTCATCGTCATGGGCGCGTACGGACATAGCCGCGCCCGCCAATGGATACTGGGCGGCGCCACGCGTTCTTTGCTGTCGGCGATGACCGTGCCGGTGCTGTTTTCGCACTAGCCGGGCGCCAGGATCCGGGAGACCGCCATGCCAACCGAACATCGGCGCATTCTCGTGGCCATCGACGGCAGCCACGCGTCGGACCGCGCGCTGGACGAGGCCATCGGCCTCGCCAGGCTTTCACATGCCGAACTGCGCGTCATCCACGTCCTGGACGATCTGTCCATTTCAATGGCATTCAATCCCTATGCGGGCTATTACACCGGCGAACTGATCACCCAGCTGCGCCAGGACGGCGCCCAGTTGCTGGCGCGGGCAGCGGCGCGCGCCAGCGCCGCGGGCGCCGTGGTGCAGACCGCGCTGTACGACGATCTCGGCCTGCCGGTGCGGGAGCGCATCCTGGAAATCGCCCGGAGCTGGCCAGCCGACCTGATCGTGATGGGCACGCACGGGCGTCGCGGTGTCGACCGCGCCTTGCTGGGCAGTTGCGCGGAAGGCGTGGTGCGCGCCGCGTCGGTGCCGGTGTTGCTGGTTCGTGCGGCCTGAACGCGGCGGTCCGAGGGGAGGATAACCAGGGGGCGAAGGGATAAAAGCGTCGAAAAGGGTTACTGGCGTCGGCGGAACAATCGGGAAGAAGCAGGCCGGTCCTGGAAACCGGCCCATTTCTTACTTTACATAATATACATTATGCGTATTTTCAAACGACCGGCGGCGTACGCTCCCGTTCAGGATGGCGATGACGTGCCAACGCCTCCAGAAATCCCGCCGCGACCTTCTGCGATGCTTCGCCGATGATCAATCCGCCGTCGTCTTCCGCCGACGCGATGCCGGCCGCTTCCAGCACGTCGGCGCCTTCGCCCAGCGCCAGCAAGGTTTTGCCATGGCGGTAGCTGTCGCGCACGAACTCCAATGCCCGGCCGTCGCCGAGCCAGCGCTCGCTGGCCGCGCCACCGGACGGCACCACCGCGCCGTCGAACAGCCCGGACGGCTGGTTGTCCAGCGATGCGTCGGCATCCAGCGAACCGCCATCGGCGGTGTCCACGGGGCCGATGCGCTGGCCGACCAGGCGCACCACGACGCCGGCCTTGATCAAGGCTTGGGCCAGCGTCGTCACGGCGGCGCCATCCACGCCTTCGGCCACCAGGATGGCGACCTTGCGGGTGGCGACGCCTTGTTCGCCCGGCCGCGCCGTCAGCGACAAGGACGGCGACTGTTCGACTTCCGGGCTGGGCGGCTGACGCAAGGCCCGTGGCATGGGCTCGGGCAGCGCCATGCCCAGCTTGTCCGCCACTGTCCGCGCCAGGTCATCCGACACGTTGCGCAGCGACGCCACCATGCGCTGGCGGATGGCGGCGACCGTGACCTTGCTCAGCTCGAAGGCGAAGGCATCCGCCAGGTGCCGCTGTTCCCAATCCGCCTGGCTGTTGTAGAACAGGGTCGCCTGGTTGTAGTGCTCCGCGAATTTTTCTGGATGGCCGCGCAATTCATCGCCGGCCACCGGCTCGGGGAACGACACGTAGCCGGTCATCCCGGCCTGGAAAGGACAGCCGCCCGCCAGCGAATTGGGCTCGTAGGCCACGCGCCCGCGATGCACCGCCTGCCGATGCATGCCGTCGCGTTGATTGTTGTGCACCGGCGCCAGCGGCGCGTTGATCGGTATTTCGTGGAAATTCGGTCCCCCCAGCCGCGAAATCTGCGTATCCACGTAGGAATGGATGCGCCCCGCCAGCAACGGATCGTTGGTGAAATCGACGCCCGGCACCACGTGGGCCGCGCAGAACGCGACCTGCTCGGTTTCAGCGAAGAAATTGTCCGGGTTGCGGTCCAGCACCATGCGGCCGATGGGCCGCACCGGCACCAGTTCCTCGGGCACGATCTTGGTGGCGTCGAGCACATCGAAACTGAAGCGCTCCGCCTCTTCCTCGGTGAAGACCTGCACGCCCAGCTCCCATTCCGGGCCATGGCCCGAATCGATGGCTTCCCACAGGTCGCGGCGGTGAAAGTCCGGATCGGCGCCCGACACTTTCACGGCCTCGTCCCAGACCTGCGAGTGCGTGCCGGCCACGGGGTTCCAGTGGAATTTCACCAACCGCGCCTCGCCGCGCTCGTTGACGAAACGGAAGGTGTGCACGCCAAAGCCCTGCATCATGCGGTAGCTGCGTGGAATGGCGCGGTCAGACATCAGCCACATCAGCATGTGGGTCGATTCCGGCATCAGCGACACGAAGTCCCAGAAGGTGTCGTGCGCCGAGGCCGCCTGCGGCATGCCGTGATGCGGCTCGGGCTTGACGGCATGCACCAGGTCGGGAAACTTCATGGCGTCCTGAATGAAAAAGACGGGCATATTGTTGCCAACCAGGTCCCAATTGCCCTCGTCGGTATAGAACTTGACGGCAAACCCGCGCACGTCGCGCGCCGTGTCCTTCGAGCCCCGTTCGCCGGCCACCGTCGAAAACCGCACGAAGACCGGCGTGCGCTTGCCCTTTTCCGCGAACAACGAGGCGCGCGTCAGGTCCGTCAGCGGCTCGTAGCATTCGAAATAGCCATGCGCGGCCGAACCGCGCGCGTGCACGATGCGTTCCGGAATGCGTTCATGGTCGAAGTGCGTAATTTTTTCGCGCAGGATGAAATCCTTCAGCAACGCCGGGCCGCGCAAGCCCGCCTTGAGCGAATGCTGGTTGTCGCTCACGGGCACGCCCTGGTTCGTGGTCAACGCCTGCCCCTGGGCATCGGCGCGCACCCGCGCGAGCTGGCCATCGACCGCGTTCACGCCCGGCGCGGCGCCCTCTCCCGTCTTGGCGTTTCCCTCGCGCTCGGACAGGGTGCTGGCGCCCACGACGGCGTCGGGCGGATCGACCTGGGCGCCCAGGTACGGGCAGCGCGCGCCCTCTTCCCCATACTCGTTGGCCTTGTCGGCGTGGTGCGGCAAGGCCTGCACGGTCTCGGCCACCGCGGCGGCGCGCCGCATGGCCGGCGTGGCGGCGCCGGCGGGCGGCGCGCCGGGGCCGCTGTCCGTATTGTTGAACGCGGTATCGACAGGGCCTTGGGCCTTGGCCTTGCTGGGTTTCTTGCTTGCCATGGATATCTCCTGGTGCGTCGGGCCGGCCGGAGCCGGCCGGCAGCGACGGGATTCGCTGAGTGGGATCCGGCAAGCAAGTCCCGTACCCGCGCCGCCGGCGCGTCCCAGCCCCCCTGGGCACGCGCCTTGCTTCATGAGGGTCCCGCCCTCAACGAGACCTGTCATGCAACCCATCCGAATCGCGGTTTTCCCCGTCGCCGGACTCGGCACCCGCTTTCTGCCCGCCACCAAGGCCATGCCCAAGGAAATGTTGCCCGTGGTGGACAAGCCCTTGATCCAGTATGCCGTCGAAGAAGCGATCGCGGCCGGCATCACTGAATTGGTGTTCGTCACCGGGCGCAACAAGCGTGCCATCGAGGACCACTTCGACCGGGTGCCCGAGCTGGAGCTCGATCTGGAAGCCAAGAACAAGGTCGCGCTGCTGGAGACGATCCGCAACGTGCTGCCCGCCCACGTCAACTGCGTCTACACGCGCCAGTCGACGCCGCTGGGGCTTGGCCACGCGGTGCTGTGCGCCGAACCGATCGTGGGTAACGAACCCTTCGTCGTGCTGCTGGCCGATGACCTGATCGATGCGCCCTTCCCCGTCATCGGCGAGATGATCAAGGTGGCGCGCGAATTCGAGGGCAGCACCCTGGCGCTGCAGCGCATTCCCCGCGAGCACTGCCGCCAATATGGCATCGTTGCTGGCGAGCCGGTCGCCGATGGCGTGCTGCGCCTGAATGGCATGGTCGAGAAGCCGGATCCCGCCGATGCCCCGTCGAACCTGGCGGTGGTGGGACGCTATGTGCTGGAGCCGGAGATCTTTGCCTGCCTGCGCCGAACCGCCGCCGGCGTGGGCGGCGAGATCCAGCTGACCGACGGCATCGCCGCCCTGCTGCGCGAACGCCGCGTGTTCGGCCACGAGTATGAGGGCGTCCGCTACGACTGCGGCAGCAAGGCGGGCTTTTACCAGGCCACGATGGAAATCGGTAAAAAGTACCACCAGCTCGGCACCGGTCACGCCTGAGGCTACCGCGCCGGGACGCGCGGCCATGCGATGCCGGCGTCCCTTCCCCGTCGCCCCCGCCGCCCGCGCCCGTCCCGGGAACAGGGATTGCGGGATTGGCGCCAGGCCCGCATCCGCCAGGCCACGCGCTTCACCCCATCTTGGGAGCACGCCATGTCCATCCGCTATCTCACCACCTTGTCCCTGTTGTTGTTCGCGCTGGGAGGGCCCCAGGCCGGCATTGCGCAGGCCGCGCCGACCCCCACCAAACTCGACAGTGGCGACCGCGACTTCCTTGAAAGCGCGGCGCAGGCGGGCCACCTCGAAGTCCAGGCAAGCCGGCTGGCGCTGGAAAAGACCCGCAACGCCGACCTGAAAGCGTTCGCGCAAAAGATGATCGATGAGCACGGCAAGGCGGGGCAGCAATTGGCCGCGCTGGCGCACGGCAAAGGCTATGACGTGCCCACGGAACCTTCGCTGACGCAGAAGGCCCGCTTGAAGGCATTGGGCCTGCGCGACGAGGGTTTTGACAAGGCCTACGCCGAGGAAATCGCCGTGGGCGCGCATGAAGATGCCGTGGCCCTGTTCGAGAAGGCCTCGAACGACGTCAAGGATCCTGACATCAGGCAGTTCGCCATCCAGACCTTGCCCACGCTGCGGCAACACCTGCGGATGGCCGGGACGCTCAAGCAAGGCATGGACAAGCCATGATGATGGGCAGATATGCGCCGCTGAGACCGCCGAAGCCGGCCGTACCGCCCTTCGCGGCAGGCCCATGATGGACGGCGATGAACTGCTGGCCCGCATGCTGGCCACCTCGGTTTCCGACAGGCAGGTCACCGACTGGCCGGAGGTGCTGGCCGACTATGCGCAATGCGTGGCGGCCTTGCGCCACAAGTTGACGGCGCGGGAAATGGAAACGCTGATCTGCGCGGGCGCCGATTTCTATCGCACGCTGGCGCGCGCGGAACAGTATCGGCAGGCGTCCGTCTGGAACACCTCGCGCTGAACCCGGTCCTGAACACTGGAAATGCCATGATCATTCCCGAGCCGGCTGCATCCACCACCCTGATCGGCAACGCGGCGGTTTCGTTGAGCCCGCCCGCCGCGCCGATCCCCGGTCCCGCCGCCAATGCCGAGCGCCTCCAGGAGACAGACCGATCGCCGCGGCCGGCGTCCTCGCAGACGCCCTCACGCCGGCTGCGCAGGCTGTCCATCGGCCTGTGGCTGGCCCTGCTGTTATGGGCGATGGGCGCGGTGCTGCTGGCGCTGCTGAACCTGGCCTCGCTCCTGCTCGCCTTCTGACACCTCCAGACGAAAGACCCGCCGAGCCCGGCGCCAGGGTGGGACGGCCGGACCAGCCAAGTCAGGGCTTGCCGCGCGCGCCCGGCGCCGCGATGGCGCTGGCTGTTCCAATGCCGACCGATGCTGGTCTGCCATACGTGCGCGCCTTTCAATGCGACTCCGGTGCCGCCCTTTGACTGACCACCGCAGCGGCGATCCCCAAGCCCGAGCGCCAGGCGGGCGGCGAACGCACGGCACGGCGATTGCTGCGTGGCGGCATCCCCTTCCCCCGGAGACGACATGCCCTCCCCCTGGTTTTCCTTCTCCGCCCTGCTCGCCGATCATCCCGTCGCGCTGTGGCTCGCGGCGCTGGCGACAGGCGCGGCGCTGTGCGGCCTGCTGATGCTGGTCCTGCGCCTGGCACGGGCACGCCTGGATCGCCTGGCGCAGCCCCCCGGCCAGGGGATCGCCGGCGCGGCGTCGCGCATCCTGCTGCGCACCAACTGGGTGATCCTGGCGCTGGCCTCGCTGCTGCTGGCGGCGGACCTGGTGGGCGCGCCGCTGCCCGGCCGCGCCGGCCCGGGCCACCTGTGGTTCGTCCTGATCGCGCTGCAACTGGCGCTGTGGCTGGATCGCGGCATCGACGTGGGCCTGGCCCACGCCGTGGCGGCGCGCGGGCGCACCGGCTCCATCACCGCCACGCTGCTGTCGTTCCTGCTGCGGGCGCTGGTCTGGGTGATCGTGCTGCTGGCCATGCTGGACAACGTGGGGGTGAACATCACCGCGCTGGTCGCCAGCCTGGGCATCGGCGGCGTGGCGGTGGCGTTGGCGGTGCAGACCATCCTGAGCGATCTGTTCGCGTCGATCTCGATCGGGTTGGACAAGCCATTCGAGGCCGGCGATTTCATCGTCTTCGGCGCCGTGGCCGGCAGCATCGAGCACGTCGGCCTCAAGACCACCCGCATCCGCAGCCTGGGCGGCGAACAGATCGTGTGCTCGAACACCGAACTGCTCAAGCAGACAATCCAGAACTACAAGCGCATGCAGCAACGGCGCATTGTGTTCTCGATCCGGGTGGCGTATCGCACCCCGGTCGACCAGGTGGCCGCCATCCCCGCCATCATCCGCGCGCGCATCGAGGAACAGCCGGACACCCGCTACGACCGCGCCCACCTGGCGCGGCTGGGCGAGAGCGCGCTGGAATTCGAGGCGGTGTATTACGTCATGAGCGCCGACTACAACCGCTACATGGATCTGCAACAGGCCATCTACCTGAGCGTGATGCGCGACCTGCAGGCCGCCGATATCGCGCTGGCGCTGCCCGAAAGCATCCTGCACCTGGCACGGCGCGCGGCGCACGGGGAGGAAGCGGCGGCGTGAGTTCCGCGCCGCCGCCCGGCGCTGCGTCAGCGCGTGTCGGTGGTGCCACCGGAACCGGCCGACGCGCCGGAGCCCGGCATGCCGCCCTGCCCCGTGGAGCCCGTGCCGCCCTGGCCACGCGCCGGGCCGCGGCTATCGGTGCCGCCTTCGCCTTCCAGGCGCCGGGCCGGACGGTCATCCTTGGCCGGACGCGGCTCGCCTTGCGGCGACTGCGACTTGGGCACGGCGCGCGAATCGCCTTGTCCCGGTTGCGCCTTGGGTTGCGGCTGCGGGTCCGCCTGCCCGGGCTGCGCCTTGGGCATTGGCTTGGGGGCCGGCGCGGTGGTCGCGGGCGGCGTCGCATTGCCGTCCGGCTGTGTGCCCTGGGCCCATGCGGAGGCGGTGGCCAGGGCGCCGAGCGCGGCGGCGCTGATGATGAGTCGGGAAAGCTTCATGGGATATCTCCAATAAGGGACGGCCAGGTCCGGGCCGGACGCGGCCGGGCGGTGCACGGCCTGAGGTGGGGGGCATCGGGTGTGAGGAACATCGGGTAAAGCGCCTCGGGCAAATTGCCTCAGGCGGCGCGGACGCCCGCGCCGGGAGCCAGGTCCTGGCGCAGCAGCGCGGCAAGCCGCGCCAGGCCGGCGTCGAGATCCCCCGAAATGTGGATGCGCAGGCATTGCCGGCCTCGCGCCATCAGTTCTTCCATGTCGGCGCGCGCCTGGGCGACCTGCGTGGCGCCAAAGCTTGCGCCATGGCCCGGCGCGGCCAGCGCTTGCGGCGCATCGGCGGTGATGAACAGGAACACGCCGCCCGCGGTTCCCCCCTTGTGCAGTTGCCCGCAGGAATGCAGGTAACGCGGACCAAAGCCGCCCACCGTGGCCGCGCCGGTGCCGCCACGCACGCAGTCGCGCGCCGATGCCAACCAGCGTTCGCAGTCTGCGTCGCGCGGCAAATACGCCAGCAGCGCCACGTAGCCGCCCGCGTCCAGGTGCGCCGCCAGCCGCGCGAACGACGCCGGCGCCGCCGTGGGCGCGCCGTGGAAGGCCAGCGGCCCTTGCACCCGCAGCAATGCGCACGTTTGCGCGCCGGCCGTGCCGTCCGGCGCCGCCGCCAGGCTGCGCGCGCGCGCCTTGCTGGCCTCGACGTCGGGCTGGTCAAAGGGATTGACGCCCAGCACGGCGGCGGCAATGGCGGTGGCCGCCTGCCAGCGGAAGAATTCCTGCCCCACCGATAACGCCGCGCCGCTGTGGCAGGTCACCACGGGATGGCCTGCGGCGGCCAATTGCCGCACCCTGGCCTCCAGCCCGGCGGATTGCCCGTTGGACAGGTGGACGAAGAGCCGGTCGCGGCCATAGTCCGCCGGCTCGGCCAGGGGTTCCTGGGCGATCGGAATCAGGCCCTTGCCGTCCTTGCCGGTGGATTCGGCCAGCAGTTGCTCCAGCCAGCAGGCCAGCGCTTCCAGACCCGGGTCGGCCAGCAAGGTGACCTTGTCGTGGCCGGCCAGCGCCGCCTCGCCCAGCAGCGCGCCCAGCACCAGGCCGGGATTGCGCCTCGGGTCGCGGTGCGCGGAACAGGCGCGGCGCATGGGCTGGGTGGCGCGCAACAGGCGGGCCGGATCATGTCCCAGCAGCGCCGCCGCCGCCAGGCCGAACGCGGACAGCACCGAATAGCGGCCGCCCACGGCGGGATTGCCCAGGAAGATCGCCGCGTACCCCTCCTGCAGCGCGCGCGCATGCAGCGGCGTGCCGGGGTCGGTGATGGCGACGAAGCGGCGGGCGGCTTCCTGCCGGCCCAGCCGCCGCGCCACGCACTGCTGGAAGTAGGCGGCCAGCATGCCGGACTCCAGCGTGGTGCCCGATTTGCTGGCGACCACGAAGAGCGTGCGGGTCAAGTCCAGCCGCGCCTGCAGCGCCAGGATCTGCGCCACGTCGGTGGAATCGAGCACGTGCAGGCGCAAGCCGCCGCCGGCCACGCCCAGGATGTGCGCCAGCGCCTCGGCGCCCAGTGTGGCGCCGCCCATGCCCAGCCATACCGTATCGGTAAAGCCCGCCACGCACAGCCGGCGGCAAGCGGCCGCGAGGCGGCCAAGGTCCGTCGGGGCGGCGCCAGGCCGCAGCCAGCCCAGCCATTCGCTTTCGTCGCCACCGCTCCAGAGCGTGGCGTCCCCGGCCCACAGGCGTTGCGCCCACGCCTCTTGCGTGGCCGTGGCCAGACGCCGCTCCAGGCTGGCCGCCAGGGCGGCGGGCAAGACATGCGAGAAGCCGTTCAACGGCACGCGCGGGGTCGCCCGCCGCGCGGGCGGGCGTCCGGCCGCCATCGCGGGGTGTGGCGCGCGGCGCGCGGAAGGGGTGGGTATGGCTGTCGGCGGTGCGTACATGTCCATGGCGGTTTCCTAGCGTGCGCGTCCACTGCGCGCCCATACTTGCTGTTCGGGGCCGGTATCGCCGAGTCGATCGATGCCCGGCGTCTGTTGCGGATCGACTTCCGGCATCGGATTGGGCAGGCTGTCGGGCGGCCAGCGGCCGCGCCGGTCCGCCTTTTCATCGCGCACGGGCGGGTCGGGCGACTCGGCGGGCGATTGATCGGGCCGGGCCGGCGCCTTGCGGCCCGGGTCTGGCGCCTCCGGATGCGTGATGGCATTGCCCATGGCGGTCTCCTGATCGTCGTGTCGATATCACGCGGCCTTGCCGGCCCGCGCCGCCTTGGCATTGGCCTGCTCCAGCGCCAGCGTGTTCAGCTTTTCATCGGCGGCTTTTTCCTCGGCCAACGTTTCCTTGAGCAGCGCCAGCGCGTCGCCGTGTCCCAGCTGCTTGGCAAAGGTGCACAGCGTGCCGTAGCTGGCGATCTCGTAGTGCTCGACCTTCTGCGCCGACGCGATCAGCGCGGCATCCAGCACGGGGCCTTTTTCGACTTCCTCGATGACGTCGCGGCCCTCTTCCACCAGACCCTCCATCGCCGCGCACTTGACGCGCTTGAGCCGCAGGCCCGTGGCCTCGACGATCTTGTCGATCCGTTCCACCTGGCCCCGGGTTTCCTCCAGGTGCGCGGTGAAGGCCTCGGCGAGCTTGGCCTCGCTGGCCGCGCGCGCCATCTTGGGCAAGGCGCGGGTAAGTTGCTTCTCGGCGCTGTAGATGTCCGACAGTTCGTGGATGAACAGATCCTGCAAAGTCTTTTGCGTCATGGTTGACTCCTGTGTGTTTCCGGCGGGGTTGCCGCGGCGTGATCGGTGGGTCGCGGCTGATGCCGCCGGCTCTCTCCAGCAACCGCCGTGCCGAAGGCGCCGCGCGTCACGCCGCGCGGAGACGCCGTCATGGAGGGGGCAGACGCGTCGGCGGCAAGCAGGCAGCCGGGTCATTGGAAGAAATGGCTCGCAAGGAGCGCAGCACGAAGCGATCGCGAACGGTGTCGCGATCCAGCGGGCCGCCGTACTGACCCTTGCGGACGGTCGGCGTGGCATGGCTCATTGCCGCCTCCGGGTCCGGGCACGCTTGCGCCGCTGCGTGCGGGCGCGCGCCGTGCAGGCCGCCGCCAGCGCCAGCAACTTGTCTTCGTCCAGGCGTTCGGCGTCGACCAGCCGCTCGTCGGCGCCCTGGAGCGCGATCAGCAACTCGTCCAGCTTCAGGTGCACGGCCTCGCTGTCCTTGTTCTGGCTCTGCTGGATCACGAACACCATCAGGAAGGTGACGATGGTCGTGCCGGTATTGATGACCAACTGCCAGGTTTCGGAATAATCGAACGCCGGGCCGGAAAGTCCCCACACCACGACCGCGATCAACGCCAGCCCGAAGGCGACGGGCGAACCCGCCCCTCGGGTCACATGCGCGGCGAAATGGTCGAAGAAGCGGGAGACGGGATTGCCACGGCCGCCCCCCTGCCCGGAGGACGCTCGCTTCGACGATGATGGCCGCCTGGGTACGCGGGTGATGGGCATGGGGTCTTTTTCCGGTCCGACGAAACCGTTGACCCAGCAAGCCGCGTGCCCGCCGCGCGCGCCGCCCGCGGCCCGGCCGTGCTAGGCTGGCACTATTGCGGCCTGCCCCAGTCCCGATGAAATCCATTCTGCAGTCAGAGAAGTTCCTGCTTCTGGCCTGCGCCGTCGCGATCGCCGGATTCGCGCTCGATTCCCGCCTGGGCGGTTACGGCCGCCTGTCCAGCCTGCTGGAAAGCGCGGTGCTGATCGGCGCCATCCTGGCCGCGTCGCTGAGCGTGGCGCGCCACGCCGAGCGCATCGCCCGCAGGCTGGGCGACCCCTATGGCAGCATGATCCTGACGCTGTCGGCGGTGCTGGTCGAGGTGATCGTGCTGGCCATCGTCTCGTCCCAGGCGGGCTCGCCGACGCTGGTGCGCGACAGCATCTATTCGGCCGTCATGCTGGACATCAATGGCATCCTGGGCGTGGCCGCGCTGATCGGCGGCTTCAAGCACGGCGAGCAGGCCTACAACGACGATTCCGCGCGCACCTACAGCGTCATGATCCTGACCGCCGTGACGGTGTCGATGATCATCCCCGAATTCGTGCCCCAGGCAGGCTGGCGCGCCTACAGCGGCTTCACCATCGTGGCGATGCTGTTGCTGTACGGCGTGTTCCTGCGCATGCAGACCGGCCCGCACAGCTACTTCTTCAGCTACAGCTATCCGGACAAGAAGACGCGCCAGCCGTCGCCGCCCTCCGGCTACCCGAGCCGGCGCCAGTCGATCGTCGTGATGGCGGTTGGCATTGCCGCGGTAGGCGCGCTGGCCGAACTGATGTCGCATTCCCTCAATCGCGGCCTGGCGGGCATGGCGGTGCCCGCCGGCCTGGTGGCGCTGATCGTGGCCGGCATCTCGGCCGCGCCGGAGATGCTGACCGCCCTGCGCGCCGCCCTGGCCAATCGCATGCAGTCGGTCGTCAATATCGCGCTGGGGGCTTCGCTGTCCACGGTGATCCTGACCGTGCCCGCCATGGAGGCGCTGGCGCTGTTTTCCGGGCAGCGCATCGACATCGCAATGACGCCGCTGCAGACCCTGATGATGCTCGTCACCCTGCTGGTGGCCGCCATCAACCTGAACGACGGCCAGACCAACGCAATCGAGGGCATGACCCATTTCGTGCTGTTCGGCGCCTTCCTGATGCTGTTGGCGCTGGGACTGTAGCGCTACTGGCGCCAGGCACGGCACTTGCTACCGGGCGAGGATTCCCGCGCCTGGAGACGCCATGCCTGCCCCCGCCACCTTGACGGTGCTGACCGTCAATACCCACAAGGGCTACACCAGCTTCAACCGCCGATTCATGCTGCCCGACCTGCGCGACGCGCTGCGGTCGGCGGCGCCTGACCTGGTGTTCCTGCAGGAGGTGGTGGGGGAACACCAGGGCATGGCGGCGCGCCGTCCGCAGGGCTGGCCGGCCGCCTCGCAGTACGAATTCCTGGCCGACACGCTATGGCGCGATTTCGCCTACGGCCGCAACGCCGTCTATCCGGCCGGCCACCATGGCAACGCGGTGCTGTCGCGCTATCCGATCACGCGCTTCGAGAACCATGACGTCAGCATCGGGCGCCATGAAAGCCGCGGCCTGCTGCATTGCGTGCTGGAAATACCTGGCAGCGCCCGCGCGCTGCACGCGATCTGCGTCCACCTGGGCTTGCGCGAGGGCCATCGCCGGCGCCAGATCGCCAGTCTGTGCCGCCTGGTGGCGCGCGACGTTCCCGCCGGCGAGGCGCTGCTGATCGCCGGCGATTTCAACGACTGGCGCCTGAATGCCGATGGCCTGCTGCGGGATTGCCGGGTGCGCGAGGTCTTCACCTCGCGCCTGGGCCGGCCGGCCCGCACCTTTCCCGCGCGCTGGCCGCTGCTGCGGCTGGACCGCATCTACGTGCGCGACGTGCGGGATTGGCGGCCGGTGCCGCTGGCCTCGCGGGTCTGGTCGCGCCTGTCCGACCACGTGCCGATCGCGGCGGAGATCGCGCTATGACGCCCCCGCCGCTGGGCTGGCGCGACGGCAACCGCTACACCTTGCTGGAAAACGGCGAGGCCTATTTTCCGGCGGTGCGCGCCGCCGTGGACGCCGCCAGCCGTGAAATCCTGGTCGAGACCTTCATCCTGTTCGACGACCCGGTCGGGCGCGATCTGCAACGCGGCCTGATCGCCGCCGCGCGGCGCGGCGTCAGCGTGGATGTACTGGTCGACGGCTATGGGTCGGACGCGCTGTCCGATGCGTTCCTGGCGCCGCTGACCGACGCCGGCGTGCGCGTGCATCTGTTCGATCCGCGCCCGCGCCTGCTGGGCGTGCGCACCAACCTGTTCCGGCGCATGCACCGCAAGACCGTGGCGGTGGACGGCGCCTGCGCCTTCATCGGCGGCATGAATTTCTCGGCCGACCACCTGCGGGACTATGGGCCGGAGGCCAAGCAGGACTATGCGGTGCGGGTGGATGGCCCGCTGGCCGCGGACATCGCCGACTATGCCCGCGCCGCGCTCGGCGCGGGCCGGCGGCGCCGGCGGCGGTCCGCGCCCGTCGACGCCATGCCCGCCGGCGACGGCGGCGGCCGCCTGGTGGTGCGCGACAACCACGACCACCCCACCGACATCGAACGCTACTACCGCGCCGGCCTGCGCGCGGCCCGCCACGATGTGCTGATCGCCAACGCCTATTTCTTCCCGGGCTATCGCCTGCTGCACGACCTGGCCAAGGCCGCCCGGCGCGGCGTGCGCGTGCGCCTGCTGCTGCAGGGCGAACCCGACATGCTGGTGGCGCAGCTGGCCGCCAGCATGCTCTACGACTACCTGATCGACGCCGGCGTGGAGATCTTCGAATACTGCAAGCGTCCGCTGCACGCCAAGGTGGCCTGTGTCGACCAGGACTGGTCGACCGTGGGCTCCAGCAACCTCGATCCGCTCAGCCTGGCATTGAACCTGGAAGCCAACGTGGTGGCGCGCGATACCGCCTTGAACGCCGCCCTGCGCGCCAGCCTGGACCGCCTCATCGCCCAGGACTGCCGGCCGGTGCGGATGCGGCCCGGCTCCCGGCGGCGCCTGCGCCGCTTGTGGGTCGGCGTGGTGGTGTTCCACTTCCTGCGGCGCTTTCCCGCCTGGGCCGGCGCCCTGCCGGCGCACAAACCGCGCCTGCGCACCCTGGACGACAACAGTCCGCGGCGCGAAAGCGAGGCGCAATGAGCCTGTATCGCTCCCGCCTGGCGCGGATCGCGCGTCACCGCTGGCCCCGGATCAAGCGCGTGCTGCCCTGGATCGTGCTGGCGCTGGTGGCCGCCCTGCTGGCGTATTTCGCCACGTCGGTCGACTGGCCCCAGGTGTGGCAGGCGGTACGCCGGATTCCGCGCGCCACCATCGCGCTGGCGGCCGCGTTGGTGGTGCCGGCCTATCTCGCCTATGCCTCGATGGACCTGCTGGGCCGCCGCTATGTCGGCCACGCGCTGCCCTGGCCCAAGGTGCTCGGGGTGGCCATGCTGAGCTATGCGCTGAACCTGAACCTGGGCGTGCTGCTGGGCGGCCTGGGGGCCCGCCTGCGCCTGTATGCGCGGCTGGGGTGCCGCAAGGCGGTGGCCACGCGGGTGGCGGTGTTCTCCGCCGTCTCCAACTGGCTCGGCTACGGCAGGGTGGCGGGCCTGGTGTTCGCCAGCGGCCTGATCGTGGTGCCCGCCGGCTGGGAGATCGGCGGCGGCGTGCTGCGCCTGCTGGGCGTGGGACTGATCGCCGTGGCCGCCTTCTACGTCTGGATCTGCGCCCGCGCCACGCGCCGTTCGGTGCACTGGCTGGGCCAGCGCGTGAGCCTGCCGGGCGCGCGCATGGCCGCGCTGCAGAGCCTGACGGCGGCCCTGTCGTGGCTGTTGATGGGCGCCATCATGTATGTGCTGCTGCAAGGCAGGGTCAGCTATCCCGTGGTGCTGAGCATCCTGCTGTGCACGAGTTTCGCGGCGGTGGTGACGCGGGTGCCGGGCGGACTGGGCACTACCGAGGCGATCTTCGTGGCGGCCCTGTCGCCCCGGCTGCCTGCCGCCGAGGTGCTGGGCGCGGCCCTGGGCTATCGCGCCCTGTACGCGCTGGCGCCGCTGTGCCTGGCCCTGCTGGCGTTCATGCTGGTCGAGCTGCGCCTTGCCTGGCGCAAGCGCCACACCCTGGCCCGCGCGCGCTGAGCCAGGATTACAAGATGCGGCAACAACGGCGCCCGCGCGCCGTCTCCCCCCTGGCGCGACAGGGCGCCAGGCCCGGGCATGGCACTTGCGTAGGGATCAGGCTTGCGGACACGGCCCCGATTCCGGCGGCCCTCCGCCCCCTCTCCGGAGCGAGCATGGCGACACCCAGAATCCTTATCGTGGCGGCCGAAGCCTTCCCCCTGGCAAAAACCGGCGGGCTGGGCGATGCCATCACCGGCATGGCGCGTGCGCTGGCCCAGGCCCAGGCGCTTCCAACCCTGCTGCTGCCCGCCTATCGCGGCGTGGCGCAGCGCCTGCAATCGCTGTGCCCCGTTGCCGACCTGCCCGGGCTGCCGGGCGGTGACGCGCGGCTGCTGTCCGGCATCTGCCCGCAATCGGGCCTGCCCTTCCTGCTATTGGACAACGACGCGCTCTATGATCGCGACGGCCTCTATCTGGATAGCGGCGGACAGCCCTATCCGGACAACGCCCTGCGCTACGCCGCGCTGGCGCATGCCAGCGTCCGCATCGCGCAAGGCCTGCCGGGGCTGCCGCGCCCCGATCTGGTGCACGCGCACGACTGGCACGCGGCGCTGGCGCCCCTGTTGTTGCGGGCCGCGGGCATCGAAGACGTCAAGAGCGTCCTGACGATTCACAATCTTGCCTTCCAGGGCCAGGCCCCGCTCGAAGACGCCGCCGCGTTGGGGATCGGGCCCGCCTTCCGCGGCGAGGACGGCGCGATGGCCTGGGGCCAGCTGAATTTCATGAAGGCCGGCATACGCTACGCCGATCGCGTCACCACCGTCAGCCAGCGGTATGCGCGCGAGATCCTGACCCCCGCGTTCGGCTGCGGCCTGGACGGCGTCCTGCGTGAACGCGAGACCGATCTGCTGGCCATCGCCAACGGCATCGACACGCATCTGTGGAACCCGACGCGCGACCCGCACCTGGGCCCGCTGCGCTACAGCGCCGCCGACCTCGCCAACAAGCGCCTGTGCAAGGCGGCCGTGCAGCATGAGTACGGACTGCGGGAAGATCCGCAGGCCGTCCTGATGATCATGTGCAGCCGCCTGACCGGCCAGAAGATGGCCGATGTGGCCGCGCAGGCGCTGCCCCAGGCGCTGGAGGCGCACCCGTCGCTGCAGGTGGCGGTGCTGGGCCAGGGCGAGCGCCATCTGGAGGCCGCCCTAGCCGAATTGGCCGGGCGCTTTCCGCGCCGCTGCGCCGTGCGCATCGGCTACGACGAGGCCGGCGCGCACCGGCTGCACGCCGCCGGCGACGTGCTGCTGCACGGCAGCCGCTTCGAGCCGTTCGGCCTGACGCCGCTTTACGCCATGCGCTATGGCACCCTGCCGATCGGCTCGCGGGTCGGCGGCATGGCCGACACGATCGCGGACCCCGGCCCGCACCAACCCCTGACCGCCATGGCCCGCGCCACCGGCGTCCTGTTCGACGGCGACGCGCCCGCCGACATGGCCGCCGCCATCGCGCGCGCGCTGCACCTGCACGGCCACGCGACGCTGTGGCGGGCCATGCAGCGCAACGCCATGACCGCGGACTTCAGCTGGCGGCCCGCGGTGGCGCAGTACCTGGCGTTGTTCCAGGCGCTCGGCGGCGATCGCGCCGCCCCGGCGGAGTCGCCGCTGGCGGAAAGCGCCACGCCACGCGCGCGGCAGGCGCGCCGCGCCGCCTCCCTCACCACCCCCGTGCTCCAGTAGGAACCGCCAATGGCCTTGCCTTCCTCCGCGCCGCGCATCTATTACGCGCCGTCCGGCCTGCCGGCCGACGACGCCACGCGCGAGCGGCTGCTGGCCGGGGTCGGCCGCGACGGATTCAGCGCGGTGCTGGTCCCCGTGCCCTGGCTATGCCCGGCCAACGCGCGCTCGCTGGCGCCGGTCGACGCCGATCGCGCGCCGGCCCCGGACGGCGGCACCGGGCCGCTGCCGGCGCGCCTGGCGCGGGATGCCGGCGAGGCCGCCAAGCACGGGCTGGCATTGCTGCTGCGGCTGGAACTGCAGCGCGTGGCCCGCGATGCGGTGGACAGTACAGCGCCCGCCGCCTGGTATCACGATCCGGTCGACGACCCGGCGCGCGATCCGCGGCTGTCGCTGGCCGAACACGGCGTCAGGCAGCTGCGCGAGGATCCGCCGGCCGGCTTTGTCGATGCCTGGGCCGCGCGCCTGCTGCGCTGGACGCGCGCGGGGGTCGGCGGCTACGTCGTGCAGCCGCCGCCGCATCTCGATGCGCAGACATGGCGGTCGCTGTTCGCGCCCGCGCGTCAGGCCGACCCCGCGTTGCGTTGCCTGGCCTGGACGCCGGGCCTGCCGCCAGCGGCCCTGGCCCGCCTGCGCGACGCGGGCTTTGACGGCGTGTTTTCATCGCTGCCGTGGTGGGACTACCGCTCGCCCTGGCTGGCCGAGGAACTGGAACGCTTGCGCGAGGTGGCGCCGGTCATTGCCCCAACCGGCGCGCTGGACAAGGCCCGCCCGGACACGTCCGTCGCCAGCGATGCGCGACGCGCCTGGAGCGCCGCGTTGAGCGCCTCCGGCTGGCTGGCCGCCGACGCCGATCGCGCGGCCGGCGCCGCACAGGTCAACGCCTGGTTGCGCGACGCGCACTGCCCCGCGCAGCCGCGCCTGGTGGTGGGGCGCGACGGCGGCGCCACCCTGCTGCTGCGGGACACGGCAGACGAGGGCGCGGCGTTGCTGGCGCTCAACCCCGATGACCGCTCCCCGGCCCGCCTGGACTGGGACCTGGCCGCGGGCCTGCTGCCCGCCGGCACGATCGTCGCCCGCGGCGATACCGCGCTGGGCGCCCCGCTGCCGCCCGCCGCCTGCGCCCGCTACGAGCTGGCGCCAGCCGCGCCCGTGCGCCTGTCGCCCCGCGCGACCTCGGCGACGCGCGGCGACGGCGCCGGCCAGGCCCGTATCGCCATCGAACAGGTCGTGCCCGCGGTCGACGGCGGCGCCTTCCCCGTCAAATGCGGCGTGCATGATGCCGTGCAAGTCGAGGCCGACATTTTCATGGACGGCCATGACCGGCTCGCGGCCGAGCTGCGCTGGCGCGCCGACGACGAACCCGCCTGGCGCGCCGTGCCACTGGTTCCGGTCGGCAATGACCGCTGGTCCGCCAGCTTCCGGCCCGACCGCATCGGCCCGCACGCGTTCCAGGTGGCCGCCTGGCACGACGGCTGGGAGACGTTCCGGCACGAACTGGAAGTCAAGCATGCCGCCGGCGCCAGTCTGCGGCTGGAACGCGAGGAAGGCCTGCAACTGCTGCGCGCGGCCGACCAGCGCGCCAGCCAGGCCGCCACGCCCGGCGCCGGCGCCGGCCTGATCAAGCGCGCCCTGCGCGCCTGCGCCGCGCCGGCGCCGGACAGCGAACCCGACGCCGCCCAGATCGAGACGCTGCTCGACCCCGCTTTGGCCCAGGCCATGCGCAGCCACGACAGCCGCCCGTTCGAATCGTTGTCCGCCATCCACCCGCTCTGGGTCGACCGGCCGCGCGCCACCCACGCCGCGTGGTACGAACTGTTCCCCCGGTCGCAGGCCGCCGAACCCGGCCGCCACGGCACCTTCGACGATGTCATCGCGCGCCTGCCCGACATCCGCGCGATGGGCTTCGACGTGCTTTACCTGCCGCCGATCCACCCCATCGGCCTGGCCAACCGCAAGGGCCGCAACAACAGCCTGCGCGCCGGACCCGACGATGTCGGCAGCCCCTACGCCATCGGTTCGCCGGCCGGCGGCCACGACGCCATCGAGCCGCGCCTGGGCACCCTGGCCGACTTCCTGCGGCTGGTCGACGCCGCCCGCGAGCACGGCCTGGAGATGGCGTTGGACTTCGCCATCCAGTGCTCGCCCGACCACCCCTGGCTGGCGCGCCATCCCGACTGGTTCTCCTGGCGGCCCGACGGTTCGCTGCGCTATGCCGAGAATCCGCCCAAGAAGTACGAAGACATCGTCAACGTGGCGTTCTATGGCCCGGCGCCCAAGCGCGCGCGCAAGCTGGGCCTGTGGCGTGCCCTGCGCGACATCGTGCTGTTCTGGGTGGAACAGGGCGTGCGCACCTTCCGCGTCGACAACCCCCACACCAAGCCGCTGCCCTTCTGGCAATGGCTGATCGCCGACGTGCACGCCCGCCATCCGGATGTGCTGTTCCTGTCCGAAGCCTTCACCCGGCCCAGGATGATGTACCGCCTGGCCAAGATTGGTTTTACCCAGTCGTACACCTACTTCACCTGGCGCAACGACAAGGCCGAGCTGGAAGCCTATCTGCGCGAGATCTCGCAGGCGCCCGTCGCGGATTTCTTCCGGCCGCATTTCTTCGTCAACACGCCCGACATCAATCCGCTGTTCTTGCAGACCTCGGGCCGCCCCGGCTTCCTGATCCGGGCGGCGCTGGCCGCGCTGGGTTCCGGCCTGTGGGGCGTGTACAGCGGCTTCGAACTGTGCGAGGCCGCGCCGGTGCCGGGCAAGGAGGAATATCTGGACTCCGAGAAGTACGAGCTGCGCCAGCGCGACTGGCACCAGGCCGGCAACATCCGCGCCGAGATCGCGCGCCTGAATCAACTGCGCCGCGCCAATCCCGCCTTGCAGAGCCACCGCGGCCTGACGCTCGCGGCCAGCGGCAACGACCGCGTCATCGCCTTCGCCAAGGCCACGCCCGGCCAGGGCAATGTGATCCTGGCGGCGATCAGCCTGGACCCGTTCCATCCCCAGACCGCCCGCCTCGAGCCGCCCTACGCGCTGTTCTGCCCGCCCTGGGCGGCCGAACTGGTGGCCGAGGACCTGCTGGGCGGACAGCGCGAAACCTGGCAGGGCGGCGCCCGCGACGTGGCGCTGTCCCCCGATCAACCCTACCGCATCTGGCGGCTGTCGCGTCATGGTTGACGCCGCCCGGGAGCCCGCCACCATGAACAGCGACACCCCGCCCCAGGACGACGGCCTCTGGTACAAGGACGCGGTCGTCTACCAACTGCACGTGAAGTCGTTCTTCGACTCCAACGACGATGGCGTCGGCGACCTGCCGGGGCTGATCTCCAAACTGGATTACATCGCCAACCTCGGGGTGGACACGATCTGGCTGCTGCCGTTCTATCCCTCGCCCCGCCGCGACGACGGCTACGACATCGCCGACTACCGCGGCGTGCATCCCGACTACGGCACCGTGGCCGACGTGCGCCGGCTGATTCGCGCCGCCCATGCGCGCGGGCTGCGCGTCATCACCGAATTGGTGGTCAACCACACCTCCGACCAGCACCCGTGGTTCCAGCGCGCCCGCAGTTCGCGGCCCGGTTCGGCCGCGCGCAATTTCTATGTATGGTCAGATAACGACAAGGCCTACGCCGGCACCCGCGTCATCTTCTGCGACACCGAAAAATCGAACTGGACCTGGGACCCGGTCGCCAATGCCTACTTCTGGCACCGCTTCTATTCGCACCAGCCCGACCTGAACTACGACAACCCGCAGGTGTTAAAGGAAGTGCTGGCGGTGATGCGGCACTGGCTGGACATGGGCGTGGACGGCCTGCGGCTGGACGCCGTGCCGTACCTGGTCGAGCGCGAAGGCACCAACAACGAGAACCTGCCCGAGACCCACCAGGTGCTCAAGCGCATCCGCGCGGTGATCGATGCCGAGTACCCGGGACGCCTGCTGCTGGCCGAGGCCAATCAGTGGCCCGAGGACGCGCAGGAATATTTCGGCGATGGCGACGAATGCCACATGTCGTTCCACTTCCCGCTGATGCCGCGCATGTACATGGCGATCGCGCAGGAAGACCGCTTTCCCATCACCGACATCATCCGCCAGACGCCCGACATTCCCGCCACCTGCCAGTGGGCCATCTTCCTGCGCAACCACGACGAACTGACGCTGGAGATGGTCACCAGCCGCGAACGCGACTACCTGTGGAGCGTCTACGCCGCCGATCCGCGCGCCCGCATCAACCTGGGCATCCGCCGGCGGCTGGCGCCGCTGCTGGAACGCGACCGGCGCCGGGTCGAACTGATGAACAGCCTGCTGCTGTCGATGCCCGGCACGCCGGTGCTGTACTACGGCGACGAACTGGGCATGGGCGACAACGTGCACCTGGGCGACCGCGACGGCGTGCGCACGCCGATGCAGTGGTCGCCCGACCGCAATGGCGGCTTCTCGCGCGCCGACCCCGAGCGCCTGCCGCTGCCGGTGCTGATGGGGCCGCTGTATGGCTACGAGGCCGTCAACGTCGAGGCCCAGCAGCGCGACCCGCATTCGCTGCTGAACTGGACCCGCCGCATGCTGGCGCAGCGCCGCCAGACCCGCGCCTTCGGCCGCGGCACGCTGCGCTTCATCCAGGCCGGCAACCGCAAGATCCTGGCCTACCTGCGGCAGTGGCGCGACACCACCATCCTGTGCGTGGCCAACCTGTCGAACGCCGCCCAGCCGGTCGAACTGCCGCTGCAGGCCTTCAATGGCCGCGTGCCGGTGGAAATGCTGGGCGGCACGCCCTTTCCCGCCATCGGCGAACTGCCGTATCTGCTGACGCTGCCTCCGTATGGTTTTTACTGGATGGACCTGAGCGCCGAGGCGGCGCCGCCCGGCTGGCATGCCAGCCTGCCCGAACGCATGCCGGAGCTGGTCACGCTGGTGTTGCGCGGCCACGCCAATGCCGTCCTCACGGACGCTTCGCGCGTCGCGCTGGAAACCGAAGTGCTGCCGGAATACCTGGCGCGCCAGCGCTGGTTTCCGGGCGCTACGCCGCCGGCGCGGGCGCGGCTGGCCTACGCCACGCCGTTCGGCGCCGATGACGCGGAGTACTACTGGGCCGAGGCCGAACCGGCCGACGCCGGCGCGGGCCAGCGGGTGCAGGTGCCCTTCGCGCTGGTGTGGGACGAAACCGCGCACGTCCAGTATCCGATCGCGCGGGTGCGGCGCGGGCCGGAAGTCGGCATCCTGGCCGACGCCTTCCTGCAACCCGGCTTCGTGCTGGGCGTGGTCCAGGCCCTGCGCGCCGGCCGCGAGTGGGACGGGCGCCAGGGCGGCAAGCCGGGCGAGCGGCCCGGCGTGATCCGCTGCCAGGCCGAGCCCGGCCTGGCGGCGCTGGACCTGGGCGCCGAGCCGGCGCTGCAATGGATCAGCGGCGAGCAGTCCAACAGCTCGGTGGTGATCGGCGGGCAGGCCATCCTGAAACTGCTGCGCAACGCCGAACCGGGGCTGTCGGCCGAAGTGGAAATGAGCCGCCACCTGACGCGCGCCGGCTACGCCAACATCCCCACCCTGCTAGGCGAGGTCAGGCGGATCGACGCCGACGACACGCCGTGCACCCTGGCGGTGCTGTATGCCTATATCGCCAACGAGGGCGACGCCTGGGGCTGGACCCTGGACTTCCTCAAGCGTGCCCTGGCCACCGCGCTGCTGGGCGGCGACAGCCCCGAGGAATTCGAAGCCAGCCTGGAGGGCTACGCGACCTTCGCCGCCACCATCGGCCGGCGCGTGGCGCAATTGCACCAGGTGCTGTCGCGCCCCAGCGACGACCCGGCGTTCGCGCCGGCGCGGGCCTCGCGGGAGGATGCCGACGCCCTCGCCGCCAGCGTCACCGCGCAACTGGATCGCGCCGCCAAGGCCTTGCGCCATCGCCTCGATACCCTGGAGGAACCCTCGCGCGCCTGCGCCCAATGGCTGTTCGAGCACCACGACCGGCTGACGGCGCGGATCGAACGCATGGCGCAGTCGCTGGCCGGCAGTCCGCTGATCCGCGTGCATGGCGACCTGCACCTGGGCCAGGTGCTGGTGGCGCAGACCGACGCCTACCTGATCGACTTCGAGGGCGAGCCGGATCACCCGCTGGCGCAGCGACGGCAACTGGCCTCGCCCGCCAAGGACGTGGCCGGCATGCTGCGGTCCTTCGACTACGCGGCCGCCGCCGTCGCGCGCCAGGATCCGCTGGGCGGCGCGCCCGCCGACGCCAACGCGGCGCCGGTGGAAAACGCCGCCACCGCGAATTCGCCGGCGCAGTTGCGCGATGCGCTGCTGGCGCGCTTTCGCGCCCGCGCCAGCGAGGCCTTCCTGCAAGGCTACGAGGAAACCGCCGCGCTGGCTTCACCCGCCTGGCGCACCCTTCTGCAACTGGCTCAACTGGAAAAGGCCGCCTACGAGATCGGCTACGAGGCCGGCCACCGCCCCGACTGGATCTCCATTCCGCTGTGCGCCCTGGCTGGCCTGGCCCATGAATGGCTGCGGAACGCGGCCATCGATGCCGAGGATTCGACCTCATGACGCGCCATCCCGTCCCGCTCGACCCCGCCGAGCGCACCGCCCTGATCGCCGGCCTGCATGGCGATCCCTTTGCCGTGCTCGGCCCGCATCAGGGCGGCGTGCGGGTGCTGGCGCCCGGCGCGCGCGCGGTCACCGTGCTCGGTCCGGACGACGCGCGCCGCGCGCTGGCCGATGACGGCGACGGGCTGTACAGCGGCCCCGCGCCCTTCGCCCGCGCCGGCGCGCCGCACAGCTATCGGCTGGAAATCGAATGGCCGCAGGCGCGGCAGTCCACCGCCGACCCCTACGCCTTTGGCCCGGTGCTGCCCGACGACGCGCTGCGGCGACTGGCCACCGGCGACTGGCAAGCGGCGCTGCAATGGCTGGGCGCGCGCCTGGACACGATCGATGGCGTGGCCGGGCTGCGCTGCGCCCTGTGGGCGCCCAACGCGCGCCGCGTGGCGGTGGTGGGCGATTTCAACAGCTGGGACCCGCGCCGCCACGGCATGCGCCTGCGGCACCTGGCCGGCGTCTGGGAACTGTTCATCCCCGGCGTGGACGCGGGCGCGGTCTACAAGTTCGCGGTCACCGACGCCACCGGCGCGGTACGCCTGAAGGCCGACCCGCACGCCCGCCGCGCCGAACTGCCGCCCGCCACCGCGTCGGTGGTGGACGACACCGCGCCCTATCCCTGGACCGACGACGACTGGATGCGCGCGCGCGGCCGGCGCCACGCGCCCGGCGCCGCCATCGCCATCTACGAAGTCCATGCCGGCTCCTGGCTGGCCGCCGACGGCGACGCCTGCCCCTGGCGGCAGCTGGCCGACAAGCTGCCAGCCTATGCCGCCTCGATGGGGTTCACCCATATCGAACTGATGCCCATCATGGAACACCCCTTCGGCGGATCCTGGGGCTACCAGCCGCTGGGGCTGTTCGCGCCTAGTGCGCGCTTCGGCCCGCCGGCCGCGTTCGCGCATTTCGTCGACCGCTGCCACGCCGCCGGCCTCGGCGTGATCCTGGATTGGGTGCCGGCCCACTTCCCCGACGACCCCCACGGCCTGGCGCGCCTGGACGGCACCGCGCTGTACGAATACGACGATCCGCGCGAAGGCTACCACCCGGACTGGCACACCCTGGTCTACAACCTGGGCCGCACCGAGGTGCGCGCCTTCATGATCGCCAGCGCCCTGCACTGGCTGCAACGCTTCCATATCGACGGGCTGCGCGTGGATGCGGTGGCCTCGATGCTGTACCGCGACTACAGCCGCCGGCCCGGCGAGTGGATCCCCAACCGCCACGGCGGCCGCGAGAACCTGGAGGCGGTCGACTTCGTGCGCACGCTCAACCAGGCGGTGCGCGACGAGGTGCCCGACGCCATGATGATCGCCGAGGAGTCGACCGCCTGGCCCGGCGTGACCGCGCCGGTGGCCGACGGCGGCCTGGGCTTTCACTACAAATGGAACATGGGCTGGATGCACGACACGCTGCGCTACCTGGCCGAAGACCCGGTGCACCGCAAGCACCACCACGGCGAGCTGACCTTCAGCATGGTCTACGCCTACGCCGAGCGCTATGTGCTGCCGCTCTCGCACGACGAGGTGGTGCATGGCAAGGGCTCGCTGCTGCGCAAGATGCCGGGCGACGACAGCGCCCGCTTCGCCAACCTGCGCGCCTACCTCGGCTACATGTGGGCGCACCCCGGCAAGAAGCTGCTGTTCATGGGCGGCGAACTGGCGCAGCCCGGCGAATGGAACCACGACGCGCCGCTGGACTGGAACCTGCTGGACGATCCGCGCCACCGGGGCGTGCAGCGCCTGGTCGGCGACCTGAACCACCTGTATCGCGCGCAGCCCGCCCTGCACGCGCGCGATGCCGACCCGGCCGGCTTTGCCTGGGTGGTGCTGGACGACGCCGACAACAGCGTCGTCGCCTTCCTGCGCACCGACGGCGCCACCCAGTTGCTGGCGGTGTGCAACTTCACCCCGGTGGCGCGCGGCGGCTACCGCATCGGCGTGCCGCTGGCGGGACGCTGGGACGAAGTCCTGAACACCGATGCCGGCGTCTACGGCGGCGCCGGCATCGGCAACCTGGGCCAGGCGCGGACCCGCCCCGAAGCCGCGCACGGCCACGCCCAATCGCTGCTGCTGACGCTGCCGCCCCTGTCCACGCTTTACTTCCTGCGCCAAGGCGAATGACCATGGATCCTTCTTTGTTGACCCGCATGACGGCAGGCCAGCCGTACCCCCTGGGCGCCACCAGCGACGGCCTGGGCGTGAATTTCGCGGTGTTCTCGGCCAATGCCACCCGCGTCGAGGTCTGCCTGTTCGACGCCCGCGGCCGCAAGGAACTGCGCCGCTTCGACCTGCCGGAGTGCACCGACGAGATCTGGCATGGCTACCTGCCCGATGCGCAGCCCGGCCTGGTCTACGGCCTGCGCGCGCATGGCCCCTACGATCCGCGCAACGGCCACCGCTTCAACCCGCACAAACTGTTGCTGGACCCTTACGCCCGCCAGCTCACCGGTCCGGTCAACTGGAGCGATGCGCTGTTCGGCTACCGCCTGAACCACGCCCGCGCCGACCTGTCCCTGGACCGGCGCGACAGCGCGCCGGCCATGCCCAAGGCCGTGGTGGTCGAGGACCTGCCATTCAACTGGGGCAACAGCAAGCCGCCGCGCACCGCCTGGGCCGACAGCGTCATCTACGAGGTTCACCTGCGCGGCGTCTCGATGCAGCGCGAGGACCTGCGCCAGCCCTTGCGCGGCACCGCCACGGCGCTGGCCGACCCGCGCTTCATCGAACACCTGCAGCGCCTGGGCGTCACCGCGGTCGAGCTGCTGCCGGTGCACGCCTTCCTGCAGGACCGTTTCCTGCTGGAACGCGGCCTGCGCAACTACTGGGGCTACAACACGCTGTCGTTCTTCGCGCCCGAGCCCTCGTACCTGCAGCACGGCCCGAACGAACTGCGCCAGGCCATCCGCCGGCTGCACGCGGCGGGCCTGGAAGTCATCCTGGACGTGGTCTACAACCACACCTGCGAAGGCAACGAACTGGGACCGACGCTGTCCTGGCGCGGCCTGGACAACGCCAGCTACTACCGCCTGGTGCCTGGCGAGGAGCGGCACTACATCAACGACACGGGCTGCGGCAATACGGTCAACCTGTCGCATCCGCGCGTGCTGCAGATGGTCACCGATTCGCTGCGCCACTGGGTGCGCTCCTATGGCGTGGACGGTTTCCGCTTCGACCTGGGCGTCACGCTGGGGCGCGAAGGCACCGGCTTCGACCCCGGCTCCGGTTTTTTCGATGCCGTGCTGCAGGATCCGGAACTGGCGGCGGTCAAGCTCATTTCCGAACCCTGGGACATCGGCCCGGACGGCTACCAGCTGGGCAATCATCCGCCCGCCTTCGCCGAATGGAACGACCGCTATCGCGACACCGTGCGCCGCTTCTGGCGCGGCGACGAGGGCCAGCGGGGCGACATGGCGGCGCGGCTGACGGCCTCGCGCGACCTGTTCGACCGGCGCCATCGCCGCCCGTGGGCCAGCGTCAACTTCGTCGCCTCGCACGACGGCTTCACGGTGCGCGACGTGGTCAGCTACAACGGCCGCCACAACGAGGCCAACGGCGAAAATGGCGAGGACGGCCACGCCGAGAACTACAGCAGCAATTGGGGCGAAGAAGGCCCGACCGAGGACGAAGCCGTGCTGGAACGGCGCGCCCGCGTGCAGCGCGCCCTGCTCGCCACGCTGTGCCTGTCGGATGGCACGCCCATGCTGCTGGCGGGCGACGAATTCGGCAACAGCCAGGACGGCAACAACAATGCCTACTGCCAGGATTCGCCCCTGTCCTGGCTGGACTGGACCGAGGCGCAGAGCGACCAGGGCCGGGGCTTGAGCCAGGCGGTGGCGCGGGCGCTGGCGCTGCGGCGCGGCCACCCGTCCCTGCGCGCCGCCCGGTATGGCGACGCGGCGCGCGAAGTCCGCCCCGGCATCGCCGCCATCAGCTGGTTCAACCCCGACGGCCAACCCATCGAGCCCGCCTCCTGGGAGGACGCCGGCGCGCGGGCCATGGCCCTGCGCCGCGCGGCCCTTCGCGACGACGGCAGCGCCGACATCACGCTGCTGCTGCTCAATCCCGGCGCCGAGGCGCTTGCGTTCACCCTGCCGGCGCCGGCCCTGGCCTGGATTCGCGAACTGGATTCGTCCGCCCCGACGCCAGCGGCGCCCGTCAACGATGCCGAGGTAACGGTGCCGGCGCAGAGCCTGGTGCTGCTCGCCGCCGCCCCCATGCAGGAGCCGGCGGCATGACGGCCTGGCCCGAACCCTTTTCCTTCGGCGCGCTGCCGCTGCCCGACGGCCGCACGCGCTTCCGCCTGTGGGCGCCGTCCGCGTCGCCGGGCCTGGCCCTGCTGATCGAAGGCCGCGACGCCATCGCGCTGCATCCAGACGCGCAGGGCTACGCCCAGGTTGACGTCGATTGCGGTCCCGGCACGCGCTACCGTTATCGCCTCGGCGACGGCGCCATGGTGCCGGACCCGGCCTCGCGCCTGCAGGACGGCGACGTGCACGACGCCAGCGTCGTGACCGGGCCCGACGCCTACGCCTGGCAGCATGCCGGCTGGCGCGGACGCCCGTGGGAAGACAGCGTGCTGTATGAAGTCCACGTCGGCCTGGCGGGCGGCTACGCCGGCGTCCGCCAGCGCCTGCCGGCCCTGGCCGAACTGGGGGTCACGCTGCTCGAACTGATGCCATTGGCCGACTTTCCGGGCGCGCGCAACTGGGGCTATGACGGCGTGCTGCCGTACGCGCCCGACACCGCCTACGGCACGCCCGAGGAACTCAAGGCGCTGATCGACACCGCCCATGGCCTGGGCATGGGCGTGATGCTGGACGTGGTCTACAACCACTTCGGCCCCGATGGCAACTTCCTGCCGCGCTACGCCGCGCCATTCTTCCGCGAGGATGTACCCACGCCGTGGGGCGCGGCGATCGATTTCCGCCAGCCCGCCGTGCGCCGCTTTTTCGAGGAGAACGCGCTGTACTGGCTCAGCGAATACCGCTTCGATGGCCTGCGGCTGGATGCCGTCCACGCCATCGTCGGCCACGAGTGGCTGGAGGAACTGGCGCGCCACGTGCGCGGCCAGTTGCCTGGGCGCCACGTGCACCTGGTCCTGGAAAACGACGACAACCGCGCCTCGCTGCTGCAGGCCGGCTACGACGCGCAATGGAACGACGACGCGCATCACGTGCTGCACCATCTGCTGACCGGCGAATCGCAGGGCTACTACGCCGACTACTCGCGCTATCCGGCGCAGGCCCTGGCGCAGTGCCTGGAACAGGGCTGGCTCTACCAGGGCCAGCCTTCGGCCTACCGCGGCGGGCGTCCGCGCGGCGAGCCCAGCGCCCACCTGCCGCCCAGCGCCTTCGTGCTGTTCCTGCAGAACCACGACCAGACCGGCAACCGCGCCCTGGGCGAACGCCTGACGCGCCTGGCGGCCTCGCCCGAGCGCCTGCGCGCGGCGGTGGCATTGCAGTTGCTGATACCGCAGATTCCGCTGATCTTCATGGGCGAGGAATGCGGCAGCGAGGCGCCGTTCCTGTACTTCACCAGCCATGCCGACCCCGCCCTGGCGCAGGCGGTCCGCGAGGGCCGGCAACGTGAATTCCCGGCCTACGCCGCCCACGACGCGGCCACGGCCCTGCCCGATCCCAACGCCCCCGATACCTATGCGCGCAGCCTGCCCTGGCACGACGACACCGGCGATGCCGCCAAGAACTGGCTTACCTATTACCGTGCCCTGCTGCACCTGCGCCAGCACGCGCTCGCCCCGCGCCTGCGCGGGGCCGAGAGCCTGGGCGCGCTGGCGCTCGGGACGGCCACGGTCATGGCGCGCTGGCGGCTGGGCGACGGCGCCGTGCTGACGCTGTACGCCAACCTGGGCGCCGACCGCGAGCCGCTGCCGGCAACGCTGTCGCCACCGGGCGACTTCGCCGATCTGCTGTTCGAGTCCCTGCCCGGCGCGCTTGCCTCGCTGCGCGCCGGCAGCGCCTGCGCCGACAGCGTGGTGGTTCTGCTGGAGGACGCGCCATGAGCGGGACGCTCTCGGCCCTCGCCCTGGCCGCCGGCCTGGCCGAGCATTGGACCGATGCCTATCGCCAGCCGCGCACCGTGGCGCCGGAGACACTGCGCGCCCTGCTGGGCGCGATGGACCTGCCGGCGGACAGCGACGCCGACATCCGCGCCAGCCAGGAACGCCTGGCGCGGGCACGCGGCGACGCGCAACTGCCCGCCATGATGGTGACCACCGCCGGCGGCATGCTGCGCCTGCCCCCCGCCTGCGCGGGTCATTACGAAATCGGCGCCGCCCACGCGAAGCCCCTGGCCAGACACACCACGGCCGATGCCGCCGGCGTGCCGCAACTGGAAGCGCCGACGGTTCCCGGCTACTACACGCTGACCCTGGCCACCGGCACCGTGACCCTGGCTGTGGCGCCGAGCAGCGCGCCCAGTCTGTCCCATCTGCTGGGCGAGCCCCAGCCGCGCGCCTGGGGCCTGGCTGCCCAGGTCTACAGCCTGCGGCGCCCGGCCGCCGACCTGGTCCACGCGACCCAGGGCTTCGGCGACTTCGGCGCGCTGCGCGACCTGGCCGTCAGCGCCGGTGCCGCCGGCGCCGACGTGCTGGCGATGAGCCCGGTGCATGCCATGTTCGCGTCCGATCCCCAGCAGTACAGCCCCTATTCCCCTTCCAGCCGGCTCTTCCTGAACGTGCTCTACGCCGATCCCGCCGCCGCGCTGGGCGAGGCCCAGGTGCGGGCCGCGCTGGCGCGAATGGGGCCGCTGGCGCAGCAGGCGTTGCGCACGCTGGACGCGCGCGACCTGATCGACTGGCCGCAAGCCGCCCATGCGCGCCAGCGGCTGCTGCGGGAGCTATACCGCGACTTCGAACGGGTCGCGACGCCGGACCAGCGCCAGGCGCTGCGGAGCTTCTGCGAGGCGGGCGGGCAGGACCTTCACGACCACGCGCTGTTCGAGGCCTTGCACGAACACCTGGCGCGCATGCCCGGCGCGCCGCGCGCCTGGAGCGCCTGGCCCGACGGCCTGCGCGACCCGCGCTCGCGCGAGGCCCGCGACTTCGCCCAGGCGCAGGCTGGCGAGCTGGCGTTCCACCAGTTCTGCCAGTGGCTGGCCGCCGTCAGCCTGTCGCAGGCGCAACAGGCGGCGCGGCGGGCCGGCATGCGGGTGGGCCTGGTGGCGGACCTGGCGATCGGCGCCAGCCCCGCCGGCAGCCACGCCTGGAGCCACCAGGCCGACCTGATGCGGCGCACCGGCGTGGGCGCGCCGCCCGACATTCACAACCCGCGCGGCCAGGCCTGGGGCCTGACCGCCCTGTCGCCGCAAGCCCTGCATCAATCGGGCTACGCCGCGTTCATCGCGCTATTGCGCGCCAGCCTGGCCCAGACCGGCGGCCTGCGCATCGACCATATCCTCGGCATGGCGCGCCTTTGGTTGATCCCGCAAGGCGCGGCGGCCGGCGATGGCACCTATCTGCGCTACCCGTTGCGCACGCTGCTGCGATTGACGGCGCTGGAGGCCTGGCGCCACCAGGCCCTGGTGATCGGCGAAAACCTGGGCACGGTGCCCGACGGCTTTGACGACACGCTGCGCGACCACGGCGTGCTGGGCATGGACGTGCTGTGGTTCATGCGCGCGACGCCCGGCGCAAAGCCGGCGGCCCCGTTCATGCCGCCGGGCGACTGGCCCGCCCAGGCCGCCGCCATGACCACGACACATGACCTGCCCACGCTCGAGGGCTGGTGGCGGGGCCGCGACATCGATTGGCGCGCCGGCCTGGATCTGCTGGGCCCGGCGCAGCGCGAGTCCGACCTGCGCGCGCAACGCGACGCCGATCGCGACAGCCTGTGGCAGGCGGTGCGCGAGCATGCGCACCAGCCCGCCGAGCCCGCCCCCGCGCAGGCGCCCGCGGCCAAGCTGCTGGCCTTCGTGGCGGCGGCGCCATGTCCCCTGACCCTGGTGCCGCTGGAAGACGCCACCGGCACCCTCGATCAGCCCAACCTGCCCGGCGGCGATGCCCGCCATCCCAACTGGCGCCAACGCCAGCCGCTGGCCGCCGCCGATTGCCTGGACGCGCCCGAGGTGCGCGAACGGCTGGCGCTCCTGCGGTCCCTGCGAGGACGCACGCCATGAACGGTATCGACACGCCCCCGGGGCCCGCGCCGTCCCGGCCGCGCGCCACCGCCCGCCTGCAACTGCACGCGGGCTTCACCCTGGACGATGCCCGCGCCCAGGTCGGCTACTTCGCCGCGCTCGGCGTCAGCCACCTGTATCTGTCTCCGATCACGCGCGCCCGCGCCGGGTCGACCCACGGCTACGACGTCATCGACCACGGCCAGGTCAGCCCGGAACTGGGCGGCGAAGCGGCGTTGCGGCGGCTGGCGCAAGCGGCCCGCGCCCACCGACTGGGCCTGATCGCCGACATCGTGCCCAACCACATGGCGGCCGATGTCTCCAACGCCTGGTGGGCCGACGTGCTGCGGCGCGGCGAACGCAGCACGCATTCGCGCTGCTTCGACATCGACTGGCGCGCCCCCGACCCCGCCCTGCGCGGCAAGGTATTGCTGCCGGTGCTGCCCGAACCCTATGGCGTCTGCCTCGACGCCGGCATGATTGTCCTGGCGCATGACCCGCAGCGCGGCTACGCCATCGACGTGGGCGGCCAACGCTATCCGGTGGCCGAGCCGTCGCCGCCCGCGCAAAACCCCGCGCACACCTGCGCGGCGCATGCCGCCGACTCGGCCGCCGGCCGGCGGCGCCTGCACCAGCTGCTGGAGCGCCAGCACTACCGCCTGGCCTGGTGGCGCGCCGCGCCCGACCAGATCAACTGGCGCCGCTTCTTCGAGATCCATGAACTGGTCGGCGTGCGGGTCGAGGACGACCTGGTGTTCGACGCCGTGCACGACCTGCCGCTGCGCCTGTATCGCGAGGGCCTGCTGGACGGCCTGCGCATCGATCACATCGACGGCCTGGCCAGCCCGGGCGCCTACCTGAAGCGGCTGCACGGCGCCCTGCTAAGGGCGGCGCCGGAACGCGCCCGTGCCGGCCTGGCGGCCGACCCCTACCTGATCGTGGAAAAGATACTGGCCGACGACGAAAGCCTCGATCCGCGCTGGCAGGCGGACGGCACCACCGGATACGACTTCATGGACCAGGTCGGCGCATTGCTGCATGCTCCAGCGGCGCGCGACCCGTTGACACGGTTCTGGGAGACCCTGAGCGGCGATCCCCGCCCCGCGGCGGCGCAACTGCGCGCAGCGCGCGAACTCATGCTGGCGCGCCACTTCGCCTCGGAACGGCTGGTGCTGGTGCGCGCGCTGACCCGGGTGGCGCGCCTGGACCTGCGCACGCGCGACTGGGCGGCCCCGGCGATCGACCGGGCGCTGACAGCATTGCTGGCGGCGTTTCCGGTGTATCGCAGCTATGCCGAAGACGGCGGCCACGGCGCGGCGGACCGGATTCATTGGCAAACCGCGCTGGCCGGCGCCCGCGCCGCGCTGGCGGCCGCGCCCGACAGCCCCGACGACCAGTTGCTGGCACTGCTGGACCAATGGCTGGATGGCTCGCCCGGCGAGCCTTGCGAGGCGGACGCGGCCAACGCCCTGCGCAACGCGCGCGCCCGGGCGCTGCGCCACTTCCAGCAACTGACCCCGCCGCTGGCCGCCAAGGCGCTCGAGGATACGCTGTTCTACCGTTACGGCCCGCTGTTGTCGCGCAACGAGGTTGGCGCCAGCCCGGCGCGCTTCAGCCTGGAACCCGCGGCCTTCCTGGCCGCTTGCGCCGCCCGCGGCCGCAGCCATCCCGACGCGCTGCTGGCCACCGCCACCCATGACCACAAGCGCGGCGAAGACAGCCGCTGCCGCCTCGCCGCGCTGAGCGAAATCCCGCAGGACTGGATCGCCGCCGCCAGCGGCTGGATCGAACGCCTGCCGGGCCCCGAGCAGCGGCCATCGCGCGCCGACCGCTATCTGCTGCTGCAAACGCTGGTCGGCGCCTGGCCCCTGGAGCTGGCCCCCGACGACATCGACGCCCGCCCGGACGCCGTCGCCGCCTGGATCGAGCGCGTCGCGCAATGGCAACTGAAGGCCCTGCGCGAAGCCAAGCTGCACACGCGCTGGACCGCCCCCGACCCGCGCTACGAAGACGCCGCCAGCCAGGCGCTCGACGCGCTGCTGACCACGCCCGACGGCAGGACACTGCTGCGCGAGATCGCCGGCTACGCGCTGCGCCTGGCGCCGGCCGGACTGGTCAACAGCCTCGCACAGACCCTGCTGCGCAACACGCTGCCCGGCGTGCCGGACCTGTACCAAGGCGCCGACCTGTGGGATTTCAGCCTGGTCGATCCCGACAACCGCCGGCCGGTGGACTATGCCCGGCGCGCGGCGCTGCTGGACGGCGCGCCTGCCGCCGGCGCCATCGACGCCAGCGCGGCCGCCTGGCACAGCGGCGCGGTCAAGCAGGCCCTGATCCAGCGCGCGTTGGCCGTGCGCGCCCGCCATCCGGCGCTGCTGCGCGAGGGCACGCTGCAACCCGTCGCGGCGCAAGGGCCGCGCGCCGCGCACGTCCTGGCATTCCTGCGGCGCCACGAGGATCAGGCCCTGCTGGTCGTCGTGCCGCGCCTGTGCGCCACGGCGATCGCCGGCTATGCGCGGGGCGACGCGGCGACCGCGCGCGACCATTGGGCCGGCACTCGCCTGCTGTTGCCGGACGATGCGGGGGGCGTCTTCCTGGACCCGCTGTCATCGCGCCGGCATCCCTCCGCGACATGGGAACTGGACCAGCTGCTGCATGATCTGCCCGTGGCGCTGTGCGTGAGCGGGGCCCCCCGGACCGGATAACCGCGCGCGCCCGCGACGCCTGCCCGTCGCCGCCGCGCCCGGACAGGCCATCCCGGTCAGCTCAATAATCGTCGCTGGGACCGCGCCGATTGCCGCCGGTGATGTCGTCTCGGCCCAGCAGATGCAGCGCCACCGCCTCGGCCACTTTCATGCCGTCGATGGCGGCCGACATGATGCCGCCGGCGTAGCCCGCGCCCTCGCCCGCCGGGAACAGCCCGAGGGTGTTCATGCTCTGGAAATCGTCGCGGCGCGTAATGCGCAGCGGCGACGAGGTGCGCGTCTCGACGCCGGTCAGCACCGCGTCGTGCATGGAAAAGCCCTTGATCTGGCGTTCGAACGCCGGAAGGGCTTCGCGGATGGCGGCGATGGCGTAGTCCGGCAGGCTGGACGACAGGTCGGCGAGCGTCACGCCCGGCTTGTACGACGGCGTGACGCTGCCCAGCGCGGTCGACGGCCGGCCCGCCAGGAAGTCGCCCACCAACTGCGCCGGCGCGCTGTAATCGCCGCCCCCCAGTTCGTAAGCGCGCTTTTCCCAATGGCGCTGGAAGTCGATGCCCGCCAGCGGCGAGTCCTCGATGCCGGGAAAGTCCTTGGGCTCGATGCCGACCACGATGCCGGCATTGGCGTTGCGCTCGTTGCGCGAATACTGGCTCATGCCGTTGGTGACCACGCCGCCGGGCTCCGACGCGGCGGCCACCACGGTGCCGCCCGGGCACATGCAGAAGCTGTAGACCGCGCGGCCGTTGCCGGCATGGTGCACCAGCTTGTAGTCGGCCGCGCCCAGCACCGGATGGCCGGCGCTGGGACCGAAGCGGGCGCGGTCGATCACCGACTGCGGATGCTCGATGCGGAACCCCAGCGAGAACGGCTTGGCTTCCATGAACACCCCGCGCTTGTGCAACATGCGGAAGGTGTCGCGGGCGCTGTGGCCCACCGCCAGCACCACGTGGCTGGCGGCAATGAACTCCCCGCCCGCCAGGCGCACGCCGCGCACCCGGCCGTCCTCGATCTCGATATCGTCCACGCGGCTCTCGAAGCGGAACTCGCCGCCCAGCGCGGCGATCTGCGCGCGCATCTGCTCGATCATCTTGACCAGGCGGAAAGTGCCGATGTGCGGCTTGCTGACATACAGGATCTCGGGCGGCGCATCGGCGGCGACGAATTCCTGCAGCACCTTGCGGCCGTAGTGCTTGGGGTCCTTGACCTGGGTCGAGAGCTTGCCGTCGGAGAACGTGCCCGCCCCGCCCTCGCCGAACTGCACGTTCGACTCCGGCTGCAGGATGTTCTTGCGCCACAGCCCCCAGGTGTCCTTGGTGCGCTCGCGCACCACCCGGCCGCGCTCCAGGATGATCGGCCGGAACCCCATCTGGGCCAGGATCAGCGCCGCGAACAGGCCGCAGGGGCCGAAGCCGATCACGACGGGGCGACGGCTCTCGGGCAGATCGGCCGGCGCGTGGCCGACGTACTGGTATTCCATGGGCGGCGTCGGCATCACCGTGCGCAGGCCGGCGACGCGCTTGAGCACGGCGGCCTCGTCGGCCACCTCGACATCCACGGAATAAGTCAGCGTGATGGCGCTGCGCTTGCGCGCGTCATAGCTGCGGCGGAAGATGGTCAGCGCGCGCAGGGCCTCGGGGGCGATCCCCAGGCGGCTACAGGCCGCGGCGCGCAGGGTGTTTTCGATGTCGTCCTGGGAGGTCGACAGGGGCAGGATGATTTCGGTCAGGCGCAACATGAGGCAGGGGAACCGTGTCAGGGTTCAAGGGCTCGTAAAACGCGTATTAAAACACGCCGACGGCCCTTGACCCTTGCCTCTTCCCGGTCGCTACCAGCGGTGCTGGTACGTCAGCGTCAGCACCGTGCCTGGGGCCGGCAGGCGGCTGGTATTGGTGCTGGTGCGCATCAACTGGCTATAGAGCGGGTAATAGTCGCGGTTGAACAGGTTCTCGATCCCAACGATCAGCGTGTCCTTCGGCGTGACCTGGTAGCGGCTCATCAGGTCCACCGTGAAGTAGCTGCCCACGTCGCGGCGGCCGAAACTCTCGACGCCATCCAGCCGGTAGTCCTTGGCCCCGAAGTAATTGGCCTGGATGCGGTTGCTCCAGCGCTCGTTGGGCCGGTACTGCAGGTACGCGGTGAGCTTGAGCGGCGGGATGCGGTAGCCGGTCATGTCGCGCCACTGGCCGTTGTCGGGCCGCTCGCGTCCCTTCATCCACGTGAACGTGCCGCCCGTGCCCCATTTCTCGTCGTCGGTCAGGTAGTCCACCGTCGCCTCGATGCCGTGGATGCGCTCCTCGGTGCGGGTCAGGATCAGGCCGTTGTTGAAGCTCTGCACATCGCCCAGCTTGGAGGTGGTGTAGAACAGCGCCAGCGACGCCGTGGTGTTGTCCACCCCGCCGCGCCAGCCCAGCTCGTAGTTGTTGGTCTTGACCGGCTGCAGGTCCGACGAGCCGATGTCGAAGCCCGGCCGCGCGTTGCGCATCTGCACGCCGATGTCCGGCAACTGGAAGCCCTGGCTGAAGTTGGCGTACAGCTCCTGGCCGCGGATCGGCGCGTAGGTCAGGCCGGCGTTGAACAGGAAGGCGTCGTAGCTGACCGAACCGCCCCGCACCGAGGCTGGCGACGCCACGCGCGATTGCGACAGCGGCACGAAGTCGCCAAAGCGGGCGGTGGCGTACTCGTAGCGCGCCCCGCCCTGCACCGACCATTGCTCGTTGAAGCGGTGCTCCAGCTGGCCGAAGATACCGGTGCTGCGCGAGGTCAGCTCGGGCATGTAGGTCAGGCGGCCGGTCTTGCGGAACACCCGGCCGCCGCTGGCGTCGTAGGCCGCCGCGTCGAACACGTCGATCGGCATGTCGCTGCGTTCCTGGTTGAAGTCCATGCCCCACAGCAGTTTCGACTGCTCGCCCAGCGGCGTGTCGATCGTCAGCCGGCTGCCGAACACCTTGCTGTTCTGCATGACCTGGTCGACGTTGCCGCCGCGCGTGACCACGGCGCGCGCGTCGAACGGCGTGAAGCGCGTGTAGTAGTCGCGGTAGTACATCTGCGCCGTGACCTTGCTGCCCAGCAGGTCCAGGTGCTGGTATTCCAGGTTCACCAGCGTGTTGCGGATCTGGTTCTGGTCGGCCAGGTCCAGGCCGCTGAGCGGCAGCGCGCGCGCCGTGCCCGGCGGCAGGCGGCCGACCGAGGGATCCGAGGTGTAATCGGAATGCTGGTCGGCGTTGTAGTAGCTGGCCGACAGCTGCAGGCGCTGCTTGTCGTCCAGCCGCAGGCCCAGCTTGCCGCCCAGGCTGTAGATGTTGGAGTCGAACAGATCGCCCTGGCTGGGTTCGGGCGCGATGCGGCGGCCGCGCGCGTCGTAGGAGGCGCCGTTGTGGCGCGCGCCCAGGTCCAGCGCGTAGTCCAGCATGCCCTGGCTGCCGGCGAAATGCTGCTGCAGTTGGCCGCCCAGCCCGTCCGAATTCAGCCGGCTCAGCGGGCTGACGGCGGTCACGGTGGTTTCGGCCACCGGTTCGCCGCCGGCGGGCCGGGTGGTGATCGAGACGATGCCGCCGGTGGCCCCGGCGCCGTAGATCGAGCTGCTGCCGCGCAGCACTTCGACGCGCTCGATGGTGGCCGGGTCGATGTTGGCCAGATTGCGCGACGAATCGCGGTTGGTGTTCAGCGGAATGCCGTCCACCAGCACCAGCACGCCGCGTCCGCGCAGCGTCTGGCCGTAGTCGGTCATGGTGCGGCTGGAATCGGCCATGCCCGGCACGGTCTTGGCCAGCACGCTGGCCAGGCTGTCCGAGCCGGTGCGCAGTTCCTGCAAGGCGTCGCGCTCCAGCACGATGGTCTGCTGCACGGGGCTGACCAGGTTGCTGGCCGTGCGCGAGGCGCTGACCTCGATCGGCGCCATCACGGTGGCGCCGCCGCTGGCCGCCTCGGGTTCGATGAGGGTGGCCGAGCCTTCCTGCCGCAGCCGCAATGGTTTGCCCTGCAGCAGCGCGGCCAGCGCCTGTTGCGGCGTCATGGACCCGGACAGCGCCGGCGCCTGCATGCCGGCCACGGTCTGAGGCGCATAGAAAATCTGCAGGCCGTGCGTTTCGGCCAGCCGCTTGAGCGCCTGGTCGAGCGACTGCGCCGGCATGTCGATAGCGACGGGCGCCGTCGCCTGCGCGTCGGCCATCCCCGGACCGAACGCCAGCACTGCCGCCATCGCGGCCATCGTCAGGCGCGCGGCCACCGGCGCGCCTTGTCCCATTTTCTTGTGAACCACAGCTTCTGCTCCTGATCCGTCATCGATGGGCCCCATGCCCCACGGAATCAAGAAGAAGACGCAATACGGCAAAAAAACCTGAATGCCCGGCCGAACTATTTTGTAACAGCATCAACGCGCCGAAATCTCGCTGCGGCCGTCGGCCAGCTGGCGCACCTGCACCGGCAGGATGTGCGGCAAAGCCGTCAGGAAGGCGTCTGTGTCGCGGGTCTGGAACACGCTGGTCACGGTGAGATGCGCCACCCCGGCTCCCAGCACGATCGGGTGCTGCCGGTACCGCGATACTTCCCGCGCCGCCGTGGCCAGGTCGGTATTGCTGAAGCGGATCTGGCCGCCGCGCCAGGCCAGCGTCGCCGCCACGTCGGCGGGCTCGACCCCTCCGGCCTGCCCGGCCGCGCCGATGCGCACGCCCTGCCCGGCCGCGACCGGCAAGGCCGCCGCGTCGTGCGCGCCGGCCACCTTGACCGAACCCGACTCCACCAGCACCCGCACTTGGTCCGCGTCGCGGCGCACGTCGAAGCGCGTGCCGGTCACGGTCGCGGTGCCCAGGCCGGCATCCACCACGAACGGGCGGCCGGCGTTCTTCTCGACCGAGAACAGCGCCTCGCCCGCCACCAGCAGCACGCGCCGCTCGGCATCGTCAAAGCGCACGCGGATATGGCTGTTGCTATTCAATTCGGCGCGGGAACCGTCGGGCAGCGCCACGCTGCGCAGTTCGCCAATCCGTGTCTGGTATTCGGTCCAGCCCGCGCCGCGCGGCCACAGCGCCCAGCCGCCCACGGCGAGGATCGCGGCGCCCAGGCTCAGGGCCAGCGCGGCTCGCCGCCCGGAACGCGCGGCACGGCGCGGCGCTTCGGCCAGGGCGCGCAGGCGCTCGGGCGCGACGGCGTCCGCGGCCTGCCAGATCGATTGCAGCAGGCGGTACTCATAGGCGTGGCGCGGATCGGCCGCCAGCCAGTCGGCGCGCGCCTGTTCTTGCGCGGCGTCCCACTCGCCGGAATGGGCGCGCGCGAACCAGCGCGCCGCCTCGGCGCGGATGGCGTCGACGCCGGCCTCGCCGCCGGCCTGCCCGGGCGATGCGGCGTCAGTGGGGCGCATACGCCCCCAGCCGCTCGCGCAGATGCAGCGCGGTACGGATCATGTATTTCTCGACCATGTTCTTGCTCAATCCCATGCGTTCGGCGATCTCGGCCTGCGTCAGGCCTTCCAGCCGCTGCCAGACGAACACCTGGCGGCACTTGAGCGGCAGTTCCGCCAGCGCCGCTTCCAGCGCCTGGCCCAGCTGGCCGGTGCGCGCCTGGGCCATCGGGTCGCCCAAGGGGCTGGCGTGGTCGGCAATGGTATCAAGCGGCACCCATTCCTGCCCGCCGTCGCGGCGGAACTGATCGACGGCCGCGTTGCGCGCGGCCTGGTGCAGATAGGCGCGCGGCTGCGCCACCTGCGCCGGGTCGGTTTCCAGGCACTTCACCAGCGCGTCGTGGGCCAGGTCGCGCGCGGCGTCGCGGCAGCCCAGCTTGCGGGTCCAGACCGCGAGCAGCTCTTCGTAATAGGCCAGGAAGCCGGAGGGACGGGACGGACGCAAGGACATGACGCACAATCGACAGAGGCATGCATGATAATGGTTTCCATTTTCATAAACAAACCCGGGCGTGATGGCTGCGTCCGCCGCCCTGCCCGCCTCAATGCAGGATGCGCTCCAGGAAGGCGCGCGTGCGTTCATGCCGGGGGTTGTCGAAGAAATCGCCCGGCTCGCCAATCTCGATGATGCGGCCGCCGTCCATGAACACCACCCGGTCGGCGACGTTGCGGGCAAAGCCCATCTCGTGGGTCACGCACAGCATGGTCATGCCGTCCTCGGCCAGCGAGGTCATGGTGTCCAGCACTTCCTTGACCATCTCCGGATCCAGCGCCGAGGTCGGCTCGTCGAACAGCATGATGCGCGGCTGCATGCAAAGCGAGCGGGCGATGGCCACGCGCTGCTGCTGCCCGCCCGACAACTGGCCCGGGTACTTGCCGGCCTGGTCGGGAATGCGCACCCGCTCCAGGTAGCGCATGGCCACATCCACCGCCTGCGCGCGCGGCATGCGCCGCACCTGCGTCGGCGCCAGGATGCAGTTCTCCAGTACGGTCAGGTGCGGGAACAGGTTGAAGTGCTGGAACACCATGCCGGCGTCGGTGCGCACGCCGTCCACGGCGCGCAGGTCGTCGCTCAGCTCAACCCCGTTGACCACGATGGAGCCCTGCTGGTGGCGTTCGAGCCGGTTGATGCAGCGGATCATGGTGGATTTGCCGGAACCGGACGGCCCGCAGATCACCAGGCGCTCGCCCGCCCGGACCTGCAGGTTGATGTCCTGCAGCACATGGAAGTCGCCATACCACTTGTGCATGCCGGCAATGGCGATGGCGGGCGGCGTGGCGGCGCAAGGCGTGGTCATCGGAGTTCCCCTTTTTTATAGCGATGCTCCAGCCACATCGAATAGCGCGACAGGCCGAAGCAGATGCAGAAATAGATCGATGCGATGAAGAGATAGGTCTCGACGTAGGGCGTGGGCCAGGCCGGGTCGGTCAGCGCCGCGCGCCCTGAGCTGAGCAGGTCGAACAGGCCCACGATCAGCACCAGGCTGGTGTTCTTGATCATCACGATGGCGGTATTGGTGAGCGGCGCGATCACCTTTCGCAGCGCCTGCGGCAGCACCACCAGACGCGTCATCTGCCACCATGACAGCCCCAGCGCGCGCGAGGCCTCGGCCTGTCCGGGCGGGATCGCCTGCAGGCCGCCGCGGATCACCTCGGCCAGATACGCGGCCGAGAACACCGTCAGCGCGATGCCGGCGCGCAGCAGGCTGTCGATGGTCATGCCGGCCGGCAGCATGATGGGCAGCACGATCGAGGCCATGAACAGCAGGCTGACCAGCGGCAAGCCTCGGATCAACTCGATCACGCCGATGCTGATGAAGCGCGCCGTCGGCAGGCTGCCGCGGCGTCCCAGCGCCAGCAGCACGCCCAGCGGCAGGCCAGCGCCCAGCGCGCATACCGCCAGCAGCAGCGTGATCGGCAGGCCGCCCCACGACGAGGTCGGCACCCGCGCCAGGCCGAACACGCCGCCCTGCATCAACAGCAGGCCGGCCGCCAGGCCGACGATCCACAGCGCCGCCGTGCGGGCGCGCCATTGGCGCGGGCTGAGCGAAAACACCGTCATCGCCAGGATGAACAGGCAGACCACGGTGGGCCGCCATTGCTCGCCGGGCGGATAGATGCCGAACAGGATCTGGCGCATCTTCTCGCCCAGGAAGGCCCAGCAGGCGCCGCTGGCCTGGCGGCAGACGGCGCCCGTGGCGCCCGGCCAGACGGCATCCAGCACCGCCCAGTTCAGCAGCTTGCCGGCCGCGGCCAGCACCAGCGCCAGCGTGGCCACGGTGGCGAGCGCGCTGACGGCGCTGCCGAACAGGCGGTGCCAGGCGCTGTCGCGGCGGTCCGCCGGCGGCGGCAGAACCCGCGGCAGAGAGGAAGGATGGGACAGGCTCATGCGCGTTGCGTCCTCAGGATGCGGCGGTTGTACAGATTCATGAAGAGCGACACGCTCAGGCTGATGCTCAGGTACACCGCCATCAGCACCGCCACGCCCTCGATGGCCTGGCCGGTCTGGTTGATGGTGGTGGTGATGACGAAGGACAGGTCCGGGTAGCCCACCGCCAGCGCCAGCGTGGTGTTCTTGATGATGGACAGGTACTGGCTGGTCATCGGCGGGATGATCACGCGCAGCGCCTGCGGCACCACGATCCAGCGCAACGCGGCGCCGGGTTTCAGGCCCAGCGAATGGGCCGCTTCCCACTGGCCGGCGGGCACCGCGTCGATGCCGCCGCGAATGATCTCGCCGGAGAACGCGGCCGAGTAGATCGTCAGCCCCACCAGCAAGGCGGTGAATTCCGGCGTGAAGGCGCTGCCGCCGGCAAAATTCAGGCCGCGCAGCGCCGGCACGTCGGCGTGCAGCGAGGCGCCGCCCCACTGCGCCACGGCGGCCACCAATGCCAGCGCCGCGACCAGGCCCAGGCTGCGCCACGGCATGCGCGGCGCCACCGACCGGCGCGCCAGGCGCCACGCGCCCCACAGCAGCAGCGCCGCCGCGCCCAGCGCCCACCACAGCGGCTGCGTATCGCCCTGCAACGACAGGCTGGGAAAGAACAGCCCGCGCACCGACAGGAACACGCCCGGCAGCGGCTGCAGCGCCTGCCGCGCCGGCGGCAGGTTGATCGTCACCAGGCTGTACCAGAACAGCAGTTGCACCACCAGCGGCGTGTTGCGCACGGCTTCCAGGTAGACCGTGGCCACGCCCGTCACCAGCGGATGGCGGCTGCGGCGCGCCAGCGCCAGGCCGAAGCCCAGCAGCGTCGAGGCCGCGATCACCAGCGCCGAGATGTACAGCGTGTTGGCCAGCCCCACCAGGAAGGCGCGGCCGTAGCTGTCGGTCGGCTGGTACGCCAGCAGGCTTTCGGCGATGGGAAAACGGGCCGCCTCGCCGAGGTAGTCAAAACCCATGGCGATGCCGCGCTGGGTCAGGTTGGCGTGGGCGTTCCAGGCCAGCCAGCCCACCGCGCCGACGAAGGCGCCGGCGATCAGCAGTTGCGCCAGGACGGACCGGGCGCGGCCGTCGAACCAGAGTCGCTTGAACATGATGAGCCCCGCGCGCCGCTCAGTTGAAGACGTACGGGTACATCAGGCCGCCGTCGCGATACAGGCGGTTCATGCCGCGCTCGAGCTTCATCGGGCTGTTCTTGCCGACGTTGCGCTCGAAGATCTCGCCGTAGTTGCCCAGCTGCTTGACGATGTTGTAGGCCCAGCGCTCGTCCAGGCCCAGCGCCTTGCCGTTGCCCGGCTCCGTGCCCAGGAAGCGGGCGATGCGCGGATCGTCGGACTTGAGCATGTCGTCGACGTTGGCCTGGGTGATGCCCATGTCCTCGGCGGCGATCGGCACCTGGATGACCCATTTGACGATGTCGAACCAGCGGTCGTCGCCATGGCGCACCGACGGCGTCAGCGCCTCGCTGTGGCCGCTGGCCGGGAAGATCACGTAGTCGTCCGGGTTCTGCGCCTGGGTCGCGCGCACCGCCGCCAGCGCCGAGGCGTCGGTGATGAGGCCGTCGCAGCGGCCCGAGAAGAACGCCTGGCGCGAGGCCGCGACGTTGTCGAACAGCACGGTCTTCAGGCCCAGCTTGAACTTGCGCGACAGGTCGGCCACCGTGACCTCGTTGGTCGAGCCGGTCTGCACGCAGATGGTGGCGCCGTTCATGTCCTTGGTCTGGGTGATGCCCAGGTCCTTGCGCACCATGAAGGCGTCGTACTCGTAGTAATTCGGGTAGGTGAAGTTGATGCCGTTGGCATCGCGCCGCAGGGTCCACGAGGTGGTGCGCGGCAGCACGTCGATCTGGCCGGTCTGCAGGGCCGTCAGGCGCTGCTGGCCGGTCAGCGGCACGAAGCGCGTCTTGCTGGCGTCGCCCAGCACCGCGATGGCGATGGCGCGGCAGGTGTCGACGTCCAGGCCCTTCCAGTTGCCGTCCTTGTCGGGCGCCGAGAAGCCGGTGGTGCCATGGCCGGAACCGCAGATGACGTAGCCGCGGGCGCGGATCTGGTCGACGGTGGGGCTGTTGGCCTGGGTGACGGCCGCCGCCACCGGCGAGGCGCCGGCGGCGGGCGCTTGTGTCGCGGTTTGTGTCGCGGTTTGTGTCGTGGCTTGTGTCGCGGTTTGTGCCTCGGGTTGCGCCGCGGACTGGGCGGCGGCCTGGGCCGGCACGACGGTCGGCACGCAGGCCGCGATGGCCAGGGCGAGACAACGGTAAGTCTGCTTGAAGCTGAACATGGCAATTCCCCTTGCTATGTGGTGAGCGCCTCGGGGCGCTTCGTGCCGGTCGGCCATGCGCGGCCGGCCGGTGTGTTGAACTGGATTCGGCGCAAAGCGCCGTCCGGGCGGGTCGGGCGCCAGCCGCGCGCTCAGCGTCGCGCCTGGTACGCCGCCAGCGCGCCGCGCAGGTCGTCCTTGAGCGTGTCCACATCCTCCAGCCCGATCGATAGCCGCACGATCGGCCGGTCGGTCGCCGGGTAGGCGCGGCCCGCCTGCAAGTCGGCCGGGTAATAGGCCGCCAGGCTGTGCACACCGCCCCAGCTGGCGCCGATGGCGAAATGGCGCAGCGACTCGAAGAAGCCGTTGAAGGCCGCCTCGGGCGCCGGCGCCAGCACCATCGAGAACAGGCAGCCGTTGGTGCGGAAGTCGCGCTTCCACAGGCCATGGCCCGGGTCCGACGGCAGCGGCGGGTACAGCAGGCGCTCGACCTGCGGCTGGCTTTGCAGCCACTCGGCCACGCGCAGCGTCGCGTCGCTCTGCGCGCGCAGCCGCAGCGCCAGCGTCTCCAGGCCGCGCAGCACCAGGAAGCAATCGTCCGGGCTGACCTGTTGGCCCAGGATGCTCTGGGTCTCGCGCATCACGGCGTAGTGGTCGACGTCGTTCATGCTGATGCTGCCCATCAGCACGTCGGAGTGGCCGCCGAAGAACTTGGTGGCGGCCTCGACGCTGAAGTCGACACCGTGCGCCAGCGGCTGGAAGCCGAGCGGGCTGGCCCAGGTGTTGTCCATCATGGTCAGCACGCCATGGCGGCGCGCGGCGGCGGCGATGGCGGGCACGTCGACCATTTCCATGGTGACGGTGCCGGGCGCCTCCATGCAGATCATGCGGGTGGCCGGGCGGATCAAGGCCTCGATGCCGGCGCCGATGGACGGGTCGTACAGCTCCACGTCCACGCCCATGTGCGCCAGCCATTTCTCGCCGAAGGTCTTGAGCGCGCCATAGCTGGCGGCCGACAGCAGCAGGTGGTCGCCACCGCGCACGAAGCCCATCACCACCGTCATCAGCGCCGCCGCGCCGGACGGCGTGATGACGCAATGGCGGCCGCCTTCCAGCGCGGCGATGCGGTCTTCCAGCAGGCGCGCCGTGGGCGTGCCGGTGACGCCGTAGCTGAAGCCGTCGGGCTGGCGGTGCTTGCGGTTGACGAAGGCGTCGAGCGAATCGAACACCACGGTGGAGGCCCGCTGGACGGCGGGCGAGAGACTGGCGAAATCTCTATTAGTCTGATTGATAGCTTTCATCTACTCTATTTGCTGGGCTTAGGAGTGATCGGGAACAGCGCCAGTGTCTGTCTTTCCCGCCATTGCCTCAACAATCGAAAAAACTTAGTCAATAAGCGGGACTTATAGATGGACATGCGCGAGATCCAGGTCTTCCGGGCCGTGATGCAGGCCGGCACCACCAGCAAGGCCGCCACCCTGCTGGGCATTTCGCAGCCGGCGGTGAGCCAGGCCATCCGCAAGCTGGAAACCTCGTCGGAACTGCGCCTGTTCGAGCGCGTGCGCGGCCGGCTGGTGCCGACCCAGGAGGCCGGCGCGCTGATGGAGGAAGTGGACCGCTGCTTCGCCGGCTTCGAGCTGATCGAGCACCGCATCCGCAGCCTGAAATCGTTCGGCGTCGGGCGCCTGGCGATCGGCTCGCTGCCGGCGCTGGGCACCGGTTTCATGCCGCGCGCCATTGCCGCCTTCGGCCTGCAGGACCGCCGCATCCAGATGTCGTTCCAGATCATGAGTTCGCGCGAGGTGCTGCGGCAGGTCGCGGCCGGCCAGCTCGATTTCGGCCTGATGGCCGACGAGCTGTCGGTGGCCGGCCTGGAGCACTCGGAGTTCCTGCGGCTGCCGGGCGTGATCGCCATGCACAACCGCCATCCGCTGGCGGCGCGGCCGCGCATCACGCTGCGCGACCTGACCGAACACGCCTTCATCGCGCTCAACCCCGAGGACGCCAGCCGTCGACGGCTGGAAGCCGCGCTGCACGACCAGGGCCTGGCGCTGCGGCCGGTGCTGGAGACGCCCTACTCCAATTCCGTCTGCGAGTTCGCCCTGCACGGGGTGGGCATCGGCCTGGTGCATCCGGTCATGGCGCTGGATTACCTGGCGCGCGGGCTGGCCATCAAGCCGCTGGAACTGGACATCGGTTTCACCTGCCTGCTGGTGTTCCGGCCCGGCACACCGCTTTCGGAAAACGCGCGGGCGTTGCTGAAAGCGATGCGCATCGAGCTGGAACGGGACCTCAAGCGGATCCGGACGGCGCTCAGTACTTGAAGCTCAGGCGCGCCCAGACGGTGCGCCCCGGTTCGTTGAACGCCGTGTTGGCGGCAAAGCCGAAGCCGGCGTCGCCCGCCAGGTTCAGGTGCTCGGCGTAGGTCTTGTTGAACAGGTTGTCCACGCCCAGCGACAGCTTGACCTGCTTGCTGACCGCGTAGCCGCCGTTCAGCGAGAACACGCCGAAGCCGGCGCTAGGGCCGAAGTCCTTGCCCACCACGTTGCCCTGGTTGAGCGCATAGCGGCGCTGCGCCGCCACCAGCCGCCACAGCGCGCCGGCCGACCAGGTGCCGTCGTCGTAGGCCGCGCTGAGCTTGGCTTCCAATGGCGGCATCTGCGGCAAGGCGCGGCCGTCGCTGCGATTCTGGCCCCAGGCATACGCCAGCGTCGCGCCCAGCTTCCAGCGCGGCGCCGCCTGGTAGGACAGCCCCAGTTCGCCGCCGGCGATGCGGGCGTCGATGTTGGCGGCCTGCGTCGAGCCGCCGTGCATGCCATGGCCCCCATGCATGCCACCCATGCCCCCCATGCCGCCCATGCCCCCCATGCGGCTCTTGGCGTAGTCGAACAGGATGAAGTCGTCGACATAGCCGGCGTAGCCGGACACCCAGGCATCCACGGTCTCGGTCTTGTACTGCGCGCCGAAATCGATCTGCGTCGTCTTCTCGGGCTTGACGCCGCGGAACGCGTTGACCGACCCGTCGGGCCCCTTTTTCGGCGAGAACAGCTCCCAGTAGTCCGGGAAGCGTTCCGCGTGGCCCAGGCCGACGTACACCGTGGCCGGCAGGTCCGCCAGGTCCCGCTCGTAGCGCAGGAACCCGCTGGGCAGCGTCTCATTGCGGCGTTCGCCGGCCGTGGGGTTGGGCCTGGCCATCATCATGGACCCGCTGCTGCGCCGGAAGTCCTTGGCCGAGGCCCAGTCCACCCGCGCGCCGCCGATGACCCGACTGTCCTGCGTGGCGTGCCAGGTCAGTTCGCCGAACAGGCCGGTGTTGGCGAAGCTCGCGTCCTTGACCCAGCTCTGCGAGCGGTACGAGACCGTGTCCGTGCCGCTGCGCGAGCGGTGCCGGCTCTGCTGGAAATCCAGGCCGGTCACCAGGCTCAGGTCCGGCGCCAGGTTCCAGGTGCCGGCGATGCGGCCGCCCCAGGTCGCGCGATCCACGTCCGAGGCCATCGCCATCGGCATCATGCCGTGCGGATCCGGCGCGCGCAGCGTGTAGTTGTCCATCACGTGATCGGCGTAGTTGTAGTAGAGCTGCGCCTCCAGCTTGTCCAGCACGCCGCCCAGGTTGCGCTTCTCGAAGCGCAGGCCGAAGCTTTCGCGCTTGAACTGCGAGCCGTCCATGCCGCGCCCGGCGTAGCGGGCGTTGCCATCGCCGGTGCCGGCGGTCAGCTCGTACAGGGTGTCGGCGTCGGGCGTGAAACCCAGCGCCAGGTCGGCGTTCCACTTGTCCCAGCGCGACGGCACCTTGTTGCCGTCGCCGTCCTTGTAGTCCTGGGCGTGCGAATGGTTGGCGGTGATGCGGGTGTAGACCTTGTCGTTGCCCACGGTCAGGTCGGCGGCCTGGTCGTTACGGCCGTTCGATCCGCCCACGAGGCTGCCGTCGAAGCGCACACCGGGCTCGGCGAAACGCGGCGTGTCGCGATCGAAGCGGATGGTGCCGGCCGAGGCGCCCGGCCCCCACAGCACCGTCTGCGGGCCCTTGATGACGGTCAGCTTGTCGAAGTTCTCGGGCGAGATGTACGAGCTGGGCGCGTCCATGCGCGCCGGGCAGGCGCCGGGCATCGAGGTGCCGTTGGTCAGGATGTTCAGGCGCGAGCCGAACATGCCGCGCAGCACCGGATCGCCGTTGGTGCCGCCGTTGCGGATGGCCGAAAAACCGGGAATGGTCTTGAGATAGTCGGTGCCGTCGCTGGCCGGCAGGGGCTGGCGCGGGATCTTCGGGTCGGTGGTGAAGGTCAGCGGCGCGCTCGGGGCGACGCCGGTGATCACCACCGGATCGGTGATGGTGATGGCGTCGGCGCCGGCGGCCTGCGACCAGGCGGGAAACGACGCGGCCAGGGCGGTGACCAGGCAGGTCGCCCGCAGGATGTCCTTGTTCTTGTGCATGAGAGTCTCTGGATCTGAACGGGCTGGACGCGCGCGACCGCGCGGGCCGCAAGCAAGGCGCGCCAGCAACAACGGGAACGGGTGGGGTTCAGGCCAGGACGGGCGGCGCGCGCGACTGCCGTGGCAATCGCGCCTGCGCGCTGGAGAAGTGGATGTCGACAGTGGGCGCCGGCAGCGCCTGCCGCACCGGGGGCAGGCGCCAGGCCAGCGGCGGCAGCCCTAACAACGCGGCGGCGCCGAGCATGGCGCAGCCAGCGAAGCAGCAATGCGGCAAGGCGCCACTGTGTTGTTGCGCGTCCTGCGCGACGCCGCCCTCGGCGTCCAGCGTGACCACGCGCGGACCGCTGGCCGTGCAGATGATGGTGGTGGCGCCCGGCGCGGCGCCGGGACCGGGCAAGGCGGCTGAGGCGATCAGCGCCTGGAACACGAACAGGAACGCCGCGGCTAACGCGGTCCATCGTCTCCCGGTATTGGCGCCCGTGTGCATTCGCATCCCCTCGAAGGCGCCGATGGTAGCACGCAGGATCCGGCCAAAAAGGTGCGCGGCGCCTTGTAGGACGTTCGGAAACGCGCCAACGGCCGCGGCCGATGCGCGGGCTTGATCCGCATCAAGCCCGCGCATCGGGTCAGGCCGCCTGGCGCAGGCGGGCTGGCCGTTGATGGCGCCATGGATCCGCATGACTTCGGCCATCTGGCCGCCGCCACTGCGGCCCGGCTTGAGCGCGGTCATCGGCCCCCGAAAGACCGTGGCCATGTCCTTGCCGCGCAGCCTACCCGTCCCGGGACGCATCGTGAGCGCCTCCGGTCCGAGAAACCGCCACATGCCGGAAAACGCGGGTGCGGCGCGCCGGTTACAACGCCCGGCTATGAGTTAACGGTAATTGAATATTTCCAAATACCGGGCGGCATAAGCATCATGCGGTATCGGGGCCTTCCGCCCCGGCCGCGGGTTTCCCGCGTAGCGCCTTTCATCCGGAGAAGCCCTTTGCTCAAACGACTGCTCGCCTCGGCCCTGACGCTGACGGCCCTGGCCGCCAGCGCCGCGCAAGCCCAGCAAGCGCCCCAGGCCCTGCTCAATACGTCCTATGACATCGCGCGCGAACTGTTCGCCGCCATCAATCCGAAATTCCAGGCCGACTGGAAGGCCAAGACCGGGCAGGACGTCACGATCGAACAGTCGTTCGCCGGCACCTCGCGCCAGGCGCAGTCGATCATCCAGGGCCTGAAGGCCGACGTGGTCACCTTCAACCAGGTGCCCGACGTCGACATCCTGGCGCAGAACAAGCTGCTGGCCGCCGACTGGCAGAAGAAGTTCGCCAACAACAGCTCGCCCTACTACAGCACCATCGCGTTCCTGGTGCGCAAGGGCAATCCCAAGAACATCAAGACCTGGGACGACCTGGTGCGCGACGACGTCAAGCTGGTGTTCCCGAACCCCAAGACCTCGGGCAACGCGCGCTACTCGTACCTGGGCGCCTGGCTCTACGCCAACGAGAAATTCAAGGGCGACGACGCGCAGACCCGCGCCTTCGTCGGCAAGCTGCTCAAGAACGTCGAGAGCTTTCCCACGGGCGGCCGCGGCGCGACCGTGGCGTTCGCCCAGAACAACCAGGGCGACGCGCTGCTGACCTTCGAATCCGAGGTCAACAACATCGCCAAGGGCGACGAGTTCAAGGCGCAGGGCTTCGAGGTGGTGGTGCCGCCGGTCAGCGTGCTGGCCGAGTTCCCGGTGGCGGTGGTCGACAAGGTCGCCGACGAGAAAGGCACGCGCAAGGTCGCCGAGGCCTATCTGCAGTTCCAGTACTCGCCCGCCATCCAGAAACTGCTGACCGATTTCAACTACCGGGTGCATGACCCGGAGGCGGTCAAGGCCGCGGCCAGCCGCTTTCCGTCGATCCGGCTGATCAATCCGCAGGACGTGCTGGGCTCGTGGGACCAGATCACCAAGACCCACTTCGCCGCCAACGGCGTGCTCGACCAACTGCTGGGCGCCGGCCGCTGACACGCCGCGTCGATCCCCGCCTTCCGTCTCGTCAGCCGGCCGCCCGCGAGGGTGGCTGGCGTTTTTACGTTCAGGTCCGCATGTCCACGTTCTTCCGGCAGCATCCCGTCCTGCCCGGCTTCGGCCTCAGTTTCGGCGTCAGTAGCCTGTTCATCACGCTCGTGATCCTGTTGCCGCTGTCGGCCCTGCCGCTCTACAGCAGCCAGATGAGCTGGGGCCAGTACTGGCAGGCCGTCACCGACCCGCGCGTGCTCGCCAGCTACCGCGTCACGCTGCTGGCGGCGTTCTATTCGACCGCCGTGGTGCTGGTCATCGGCCTGTTGCTGGCCTGGATCCTGGTGCGCTACCGCTTCCCCGGGCGGGCCCTGCTGGACGCCGCCATCGACCTGCCGTTCGCGCTGCCCACGGCCGTGGCCGGGCTGACCCTGTCGGTGCTGCTGGCGCCGGGCGGCTGGGTCGGCCAATGGTTCGCGCCGCTGGGCATCAAGATTTCGTATGCATTCCCGGGCCTGGTGATCGCCATGATCTTCACCAGCCTGCCGTTCGTGGTGCGCTCGGTGCAGCCGGTGCTGGCCGACATCGGGGCCGAATACGAGGAAGCCGCCCGCACGCTCGGCGCCAGCCCGGGCCAGACCGCCTGGCGCATCCTGCTGCCGGCGCTGGTGCCGGCCCTGTTCACCGGCGGCTCGCAGGCCTTCATCCGCAGCCTGGGCGAGTTCGGCGCGGTGGTCATGATCGCTGGCAACATTCCCTACAAGACCGAGGTGACGTCGTTGATGATCTTCAGCCGCCTGGCCGAATACAACTACCCCGCCGCCGCCGCCATCGCCACCGTGGTGCTGGCGGCCTCGCTGCTGCTGCTGTTCGCCCTGCAGGTGCTGCAGGGCCGCCTGCTGCCGTGGCAGCGCGTGCCGGGGATCTGAGCCATGACGCGCCCTTCCCCCTGGCCGCGCCGCCTGCTGATCGGCGCCGGCCTGCTCGCCGCCCTGCTGTTGCTGGCCTTGCCGCTGGCCCTGATCTTCGCCCGGGTGATCGCCGGCGGCTTCGACGCCCTGCTACAGAACCTGGGCGCCAGCGACATGCGCGCGGCCATCGGCCTGACCTTGCTGGCCGCGGTGGTCAGCGTGCCCGTCAACCTGGTGTTCGGCGTGCTGTTGGCCTGGTGCGTGACGCGCTACGACTTCCGTGGCCGCCGCCTGCTGGTGGCGCTGGTCGACATCCCCTATGCCACCTCGCCGGTGGTGGCCGGGCTGTGCTACCTGGTGGTGTACGGCCTGGAAGGCATCTTCGGCCGCTGGCTCAGCGGCCACGGCGTGCAGCTGATGTTCGCCTGGCCCGGCATCCTGATGGTGACGGTGTTCGTGACCTCGCCGTTCGTCGCGCGCCTGCTGATTCCGCTGATGCAGGCGCAAGGCCAGGAAGAGGAACTGGCCGCGCTGACGCTAGGCGCCAGCGGCTGGCAGATCTTCCGCCGCGTGACGCTACCCAACATCAAGTGGGGCCTGCTGTACGGCGCGGTCATCACCAATGCGCGCGCGGTCGGCGAGTTCGGCGCGGTGTCGGTGGTGGCGGGCGCCATCCGGGGCAAGACGCTGACGCTGCCGCTGCTGATCGAACAGCTCAACGACGACTACAAGACCGTGGCCGCCTTCACGGCGGCGGCGCTGCTGGCCTGCATGGCGCTGCTGACACTGGTGGTCAAGACCTATATGGAGCGGCGCCGGGGCGAGGCCCGCCCCGCGCCGACGCACTGATCGCGGCGCCCGTCACGGCGTGAAATGGCGGTTGGCCGGACGCGGCAGCCCCAGGTTCTCGCGCAGGGTGCGGCCCTCGTACTCGCGCCGGAAGATGCCGCGGCGCTGCAGTTCCGGCACGACCTGGCCGACGAAAGCGTCCAGGCCGCCGGGCAGCCACGGGAACATGACGTTAAAGCCGTCGGATGCCTCGGTCTCCAGCCATTCCTGCATCTGGTCGGCGATGCGCGCGGCGGTGCCGACCATCGCCAGCCCGCCATAGCCGCCCAGGCGCTGCGCCAGCTGGCGCACCGTGAGCGATTCGCGCTCGGCCAGGCGCAGCACGCGTTCCTGGCTGCTCTTGCTGGCGTTGGTCTCGGGCAACGGCGGCAACGGCGCGTCCGGATCGAAGCGCGAGGCGTCGCATCCCAGCGCGACCGACAGCGAGGCGATCGCGCTTTCGTAGTGCACCAGGCTGTCCAGGCGCGCCCGGATGGCCCGCGCCTGGTCATCGGTCTCGCCCACCACCACCAGCACGCCGGGCAGGATCTTGAGATGGTCGCGGTCGCGCCCCAGCGCGTCCATGCGGCCCTTGACGTCGGCATAGAAGCGTCGCCCGTCCTCCAGCGTGGCAGAGGCGGCGAATACCACCTCGGCGGTCTCCGCCGCCAGCTGCCGGCCGGGCTCGGAGGCGCCGGCCTGCACGATCACCGGCCAGCCCTGCACCGGCCGCGCGATGTGCAGCGGTCCGCGCACCGACAGGTGTTCGCCGTGGTGATCCAGCGTGCGCAGGCGCGCCGGGTCGAAATAGATGCCGCTGTCGGCGTCGCGGATGAAGGCGTCGTCGGCCCAACTGTCCCACAGGCCCGTGACCACGTCGTAGAACTCGCGGGCGCGGGCATAGCGCCGGGCATGGTCGGGCTGTTCTGCGCGGCCAAAATTGAGCGCGGCGTCGGGATTGGAGGTGGTCACGATGTTCCAGCCGGCGCGCCCCTGGCTCAGGTGGTCGAGCGAGGCGAAGCGCCGCGCCACGTGGAACGGTTCATCGAAGGTGGTCGACGCGGTCGCCACCAGCCCCAGCCGCTCGGTCACCTGGCTCAGCGCGGACAGCAGCGTGAACGGCTCGAACGAAGTGGCGGTATGGCTGCGCTTGAGCGCCTCGATCGGCATGTTCAGCAGCGCCAGGTGGTCCGCCATGAAGAACGCGTCGAAGCGCGCCCGTTCCAGCGCCTGGGCGTAGCGCTTGAGGTGCTCGAAGTTGAAATTGGCGTCGCGCTGCGCGCCGGGGTAGCGCCAGGCGCCGGTGTGGATGCTGACGGGGCGCATGAATGCGCCCAGCTTGAGTTGACGTTGCGCTGGCATGACAAGAGCCCTGTTTTCGCCGAAACGAAAAAGATAGCGCGCCCCGGCGGCCAGGCGAACCAACCTGGCGCTATATGGCTATAAGCCGCCCGCGCGGTGCGAGGCGACGCAGAATCTTCACGCAGGGTTAACAAATCCGTCATTCGGCGTTTCTAAGCTTCCCCCTTTTTTGACCGATGGGCGGTATAGATGGCGCACGACAAACCTGACGGCAATCATGACCTTGCCGAGACTTCCAACAACCTGCCGGTGGCGGCGGACCCGCGCCGGCGCAGCCTGCTCAAGGCCGGGCTTGGCGCCACGCTGATGCCCGTGGGCGGCTCGCTGCTGCTGTCTGCCTGCGCCAGCGACAGCGAGGACGATGAAGCCGCCACGCCCGGCGCGCCCGGCACGCCCGCGCCGCCGCCGCCCAGGAAAATCTCCAGCTTCGCCGTGGCGGTGCTGCCGGACACCCAGTTCTACTCGCGCTACGCCACCGACGCCGAGAACCAGCAGTTCATGCGCAAGTACGGCAGCGAGCCCTACCAGGCCCAGACGCAATGGGTCGCCGATCACGCCAAGTCGCTCGACATTCCGTTCCTGATCCACCTGGGCGACGTGGTCGACCAGCAGGGCAAGCCCGACCAGTGGACCGTGGCGAGCAAGGCCATGAAGATCCTGGAAGACGCCAAGGTGCCGTATTCGATCCTGGCGGGCAACCACGACGTCATCCTGGACCGCGACTACGTCGACCCCGGCAGCCAGGGCAGCGCCACCGACGCGCAGCGTAACCTGGCCGCGGAACCCTATCTGCAGACTTTCGGCACCGACCGCGCCAGCAAGCAGGCCACGTTCGGCGGGCGCGATCCCAGCGGCTTCCACGAGTACCACATCTTCCAGGCCGAGGGCCAGAAGTTCATGGTGCTGTCGCTGTCGTGGCGCATTTCCGACGCTGGGCTGGCCTGGGCCAACCAGGTGATCCGCGCCAACCCGACGCTGCCGGTGATCCTGGTCAACCACCAACTGCTCAACATCGACAAGGACGGCATCAGCCCGCTGGAAGTGCCCTATGGCCTGATGCTGTGGGACATGCTGATCCGCGACAACGACCAGATCTTCATGACGCTGAACGGCCACTACCACGGCGCGGCGCACCTGACCAAGATGAACGCCTTCGGCAATCCGGTCGAGGAAATGGTGGTGGACTACCAGATGGCCTACCAGGGCGGCAACGGCCTGATGCGCCTGTACGAGTTCGACCTGAGCGACAACGAGATCCGCGTCCTGTCGTTCTCGCCGTGGGTGCCGCAAAAGCCCAAGGCCACGCTCAATGCCTTCGACCAGGCGGTGCTGACCGGCGCCAACGAGGCGTTCACCATCAAGATGGACTTCGCCAAGCGCTTTGCCCGCTTCAACAAGGACTTCAAGGCCGCCGCGCCCACGCACACGTCGCTGGTCGAGCAGGCGCGCGCCCTGATCCTGGCCAACTACACCGACCCGGCCATCATCACGCAGAAGCCCGCGGCCGACACCGAGGACTACCCGCAGGTGTCCGGCACGCTGGCGCACTGGCGCTTCTTCGGCGGCGCCGATGGCCAGCCGGTGCCGGTGGGCCAGGTGATCCAGGACCGCACCGGCAACAACCCGGTCAGCCGCGCGGCGCTGAACATCGACGGCGTGGTCGGCGCGCAGCTGGGCGACGTGGTCTGGTCCAACGACCATCACTACCTGTCGGCCGCGCCCGGTTCGGTGCGCTTCCTGAACACCGACAAAAACACCTCGCGCATGAGCTACTTCACCACCGCCACCACGGCGGTGTTGAACGCCGAGGCGGTGCCCAACGGCTATACCGTCGAGGCCTTCATCAAGATCGACCGAGACTGGACCGCGCAGAAGCATGCATGGATGAATATCATGACGCGCGACGGCAAGCGCGGCGACCTGCCCGGCTTCAATGGCGGCGACCCCGAATCGCCGCCGCTGCTGTTCGCCATCTCCAGCCTGCGCGAGATCCAGTGGGAAGTGGTGCCCGAGCGCACCGGCGCCCGCGACGCCAAGGCCAACTGGTCCGGCGAGATCATCGCCGACAAGTGGATGCACGTGGCCATCGTCAACGACAACACCACCCACGAGACGATCCTGTACGTCGAGGGCGCGCCAGTGCTGCGCAACGTCGCCGACGCCCCGGGCCTGGCGGCGCTGGCCGCCAACATGCCGTGGGTCATCGGCGCCGGCTCGTGGGACGGGGCGCGCGCCGACGGCTTCTTCGGCAGCATCGGCGAAGTGCGCATCGTCAACCATGCCTTGCCGCCGGCGCAATGGCTGACGTCGCGCCGCGGCGGTTGAACGCCAGGATTGGTTATTTGGTCATGACGCACAACTAAACAACCAATCCTTCGTTGGGCGCCGCGCGGCGCTCCCGTAATGTTTGCCAGGCAAGCAGGGACTTCCCCTGCGCCTCGCGACATGACCCACGGAGAGCGCCAGCATGAACCAGCCTTTGCACCCGAGCCACGCGTCACGGTCCGCCGCCGTCAAGGCGACCCTGGATTTCCCGGTGATCGACACTGACGTGCACGTCAACGATTATGCGCCGGTCCTGGAGGACTATGTCCAGCACTACGGCGGCGGCAAGCTGGTGGATGCGCTGCGCAAGGCGCTGGGCTCGCGCTTCGCCACCAAGAGCGGCGGCAAGGACTGGTACCAGCAGACGCCGGCCGAGCGCCAGGACAACCGCACCCTGCGCTCGCCCTGGTGGGCGCGGGTCACGCGCAACACGCTGGACCTGGCCACCTACACCCTGCCCGAGCTGCTCAACGAGCGCCTGGCCGAGCAAGGCGCGGACTACTCCGTGCTGTTCCCCAACGACGTGCTGGCGCCGCTGGCCGCGGGCGACGAGTTCCGCCAGCCGCTGCACCGCGCCATCAACCACTTCCATGCCGACCAGTACCGCAAGTACAGCGACCGCCTGACGCCGGTGGCCGGCATTCCGCTGAACACGCCGCAGGAAGGCATCGAGGAACTGGAGTTCGCGGTCAAGACGCTGGGCCTGAAAGTCATCAACATCGCCGGCGGCGTGAAGCGGCCGATCAAGGCGATCGCGCGCAAGTATCCCGCCGCCGACCATCCCGAGATCTCGAAACACGCCAGCTACATCGACTTCTACGGCATCGACAGCGAGTACGACTATGACCCGTTCTGGGCCAAGGTGGTCGAGCTGGGCGTGCCGGTCACCACGCACTACGGCAGCCAGGGCTGGACCGGCCGCCATTCCATCAGCAACTACATGTTCAACCACATCGGCCACTTCGCCGATGGCTCGCAGGCCTTCGCCAAGGCGCTGTTCTTCGGCGGCGTCACGCGGCGCTTCCCGAACCTGCGCGTGGCGCTGCTGGAAGGCGGCGCCGACTGGGGTTCGCACGTCTACACCCACCTGGTGGACCGCTGGGAAAAGCGCAACCGCGCCGCGGTGCAGAACTACAACCCGGCCAACGCCGACGTGGCGCTGCTGCACGAGCTGTTCCAGCGCTACGGCGCCGATTTCATCCGGGGCCGCGACATTGACCCGCGGCAGTTGCTGCGCGACAGCCTGGGCATCTCGGCCCTGCCGCACAGCCGCGACCCGCATCCGGACGAACTGGACGACTTCGCCGCCGCCGGCATCGAGTCGGTCGAGGACATCCGCAAGCGCTGGGTCGACAGCTTCTACTTCGGCTCGGAATCCGACGACCGCACCGTGGCGGCGGCCTTCAACGACAAGGTCAACCCGCTCGGCGTGAAGATCAACGCCATCTGGTCCTCGGACATCGGCCATTGGGACGTGCCCGACCTCACCGCGCCGCTGGCCGAAAGCTGGGACCTGGTCGAACAGGGCGTGATCAGCGCGCAGGACTTCAAGGCGCTGGTGTTCGGCAACCCCTACCGCTTCTATACCGAGGCCAATCCGGCCTTCTTCCAGGGCACCGCCATCGAGCGCAAGCTCGCCGCCGCCGCGCCCGCGCGCGCGGCCGCCTGATCCCGCCCGCCGCTGTTTGCCTGACCGCCGGGCGGCGTGATGCCGGCCGGTTGCCCGATCCTTTTCTGAATGAGTCTTTCCATGAAGTCATTGATGATCCTGAGTAAACGCGTTGCCGCGCTGGGCCTGGTGGCCCTGGCGGCGTGGGGCGGCAGCGCCCGGGCCGCCGACGTGATCCGCGTCGGCGTGGCCACGGCCGGCGGCGGCGACCCGATCACCTGGGGCGGCTCGCCGGGCGGCGTAGTGCGCGTCAATCAGTGGCTGGAACAGGCCTTCGCCGCGGACGGCGTCAAGGTCGAGTGGCTGTTCTTCAAGGGCGCCGGCCCGGCCGTCAACGAGGCGCTGTCGAACAAGCAGATCGACTTCGCCTACCAGGGCGACCTGCCGCAGGTGGTGGGCCGCGCCAACGGCCTGAAGACCAAGCTGCTGCTGGTCAGCGGCGCGCGCAACAACCTGTACCTGGTGGCGCCGCCGAATTCCCCGCTCAAGTCCATCGAGGACCTGAAGGACCGCAAGGTGTCGATCTTCCGGGGCACCAACGGCCACCTGGTGGCGATCAACGTGCTGGCCGCGCATGGCCTGGCCGAGCGCGACATCAAGGGCGTCAATCTGGATGCCGGCAGCGCCCAGGCGGCGCTGGTGTCCAACGGCGTGGACGCGGCCTTCGGCGGCTACGAATGGTTCAAGGTGCGCGACCAGGGCCTGGCCAAGGTCATCTACAGCACCCAGGGCCAGGACCCCGCCTACACCCGCCAGGCCTCTCTGCTGGTGCGCGAGGACTTCGAGCGCGAGAATCCCGCCCAGGTGCAGAAGGTGGTGGACGTGTTCGTGCGCGCCGCGCAGTGGTCGTCCGACGAGAAGAACCGCGACGCGCTCTTCAAGATCTGGGAAAAGAGCGGCGTGCCCTACGCCTCGTGGCAGGCCGAGTTCGACAAGCAGGACCTGGCCGCGCGCAACTCGCCGCTGATCGACGACTTCATCATCGCCCGCTACAAGGCGGTGGTGGCCGACGCCGCCAAGCTCAAGCTGATCCGCCGCGAGGTCTCGCTGGACGGCTGGTTCGATCCGCGCTACCTGCAGAATGCGCTCAAGGCCCAGGGGCTGGAGCGCTACTGGACCGCGTTCGACGCCGCCGGCAAGCCGGTATCGGGCCCGGCGCAGGCCGCGCGCTGACGGGACCGCGCCATGGCCTCTCTTTCCCATCACGCCCTGCCGCGCCTGGCCCCGGCGCCGGCCTGGGCGCGCCAGGCGGCCTGGACCGCCGCGCCCTGGCTGCTGCCGCTGGCCTTGCTGACGCTGTGGCAAACCGGCGCCAGCCAGGGCTGGATCTCGCCGCAGGTGCTGCCGCCGCCCGCCTTTGTCTGGGACACCCTGCGCGACCTGGCCACCAGCGGCGACCTGTGGCTGAACACCCGCGCCAGTCTGCAGCGGGTGCTGGTCGGCTTCGCGCTGGGCAGCCTGCTGGGGCTGCTGCTGGGCACGGCGATGGGCCTGTCTCGCCGGCTCGAGGCCTACGTGCTGCCGACCTTCAACGCGCTGGTGCAGATTCCCGTGCTGGCCTGGCTGCCGTTCGTGCTGCTGATCGTCGGCATCGGCGAACCGCTCAAGTACATCCTGATCGCCAAGGCGGCGCTGGTGCCGGTCACGCTCAACACCCTGCAGGGCTTTCGCCAGGCCAGCCCGGCGCTGCGCGAAGTGGCGCGGGTCTATGGCTACAGCCGGCGCCAGGAAGTGCTGGAGGTGGTGGTGCCGCTGGCCCTGCCGACGCTCTTCACCGGCCTGCGCCTGGGCTTCACCAAGGCCTGGCTGTCGCTGGTGGTGGTCGAGCTGGTGGCCTCCAGCGAGGGCCTGGGCTACCTGATCGTCTATGGCCGCCAACTGTTCCAGCTGGACCTGGTGATGGCCGCGGTGATCGTGGTCGGCGCCATCGGTTACGCCATCGACCGGCTGCTCGACTGGACCGAGACACGCCTGATCCACGGCCGCCGCGGCGCCGCCAACGTGCAGGTGCGGCCATGAACGCGCCCACGCCTTCCTCGCGCGACGCGGCCGAACTGGCGCTGGCGCAACCGCTGGCCGTGCGCGGCGGCGGCCGCTGGCGCGGCCTGGTGCTGCCGGTGGCCGCCATCGCGCTGTGGTGGCTGCTGGCCCGCGCCGACCTGGTGAACTCGGCCCTGCTGGTGTCGCCCGGCAAAGTGCTGGCCACCGCCGCCGACCAGATCGTCGGCGGCAAGCTGTGGCGCGCGCTGGGCGCCAGCCTGGGCCGCGAGCTGACCGGGTTCGCCATCGGCACGCTGTCCGGCCTGCTGCTGGGGGTGCTGCTGGGCCTGTCGCCCGTGTTCAACCGGCTGGTGGGGCCCAGCTTCAACACCTTCAAGCAGATCTCGCTGTTCGCCTGGATTCCGCTGATCTCGGTGTGGTTCGGGCTGGGCGACACCGCCAAGGTGGTGTTCCTGTCGCTGGCGGCGCTGGTGCCGGTGGTGGTCAACACCTGCGATGGCGTGCGCAACTCGCCGCCCAAGCTGCTGGAGGTGGCGCGGGTCTACGGCTACAGCCGCTGGCAGACCTTCGCCCTGGTGGTGCTGCCGGCCGCCGCGCCGGCGATCTTCACCGGCGTCTACCTGGCGCTGATCTATTCCTGGCTGGCCACCATCGGCGCCGAATACCTGCTGGTGGCGGGCGTCGGCATCGGCAACCTGCTGATCGAGGGCAGCGAACATTTCCAGATGGACCTGGTGATCTTCGGCATGTTCGTGGTCGGGGTGATCGGCTGGCTCATGAATGCCCTGGCCCGCGTGGCCGAACGGCGGCTCGCGCGCCTGCGCGGGCAGGACCAATAACCGCAGGAAAACTCAGGCATGACTCAACCTACTTCGCTGGACCTGTCGCTGCAGGCGGTCGGCAAGCGTTATCCCAGCGCCCAGGCCGAGGGCGGCGTGCTGCAGGTGCTCACGGGCGTGGACCTGGACATCCCCGCCGGCCAGTTCGTTTCCATCGTCGGCGCCAGCGGCTGCGGCAAGTCCACCCTGCTGCGCCTGATCCTGGGGCTGGACGACACCTATGAGGGCGCCATCACCCTGGGCGGCGAGCCGGTGCGCGGCACCGGCCCGGAACGCGGCATCGTGTTCCAGGACCACCGCCTGTTCCCGTGGCTGACGGTGGCGCAGAACATCGCCGTGGGCCTGCGCAACGCGGCGATTTCCAACAACGAAAAGCGCGACCGGGTGGCCGAGCACATCGCCCTGGTGGGGCTGGAAGGCTTCGAGCAATCGTATCCCCACCAGATCTCGGGCGGCATGGCGCAGCGCGTGGCGATCGCGCGCGGCCTGGTCAACCGGCCGCGCGTGCTGCTGCTGGACGAACCCTTCGGGGCGCTCGACGCGCTGACCCGGGCGCGGCTGCAGACCGAGTTGCAGCGCATCTGGCAGAAGGAGCGCATCACCATGATCCTGGTGACGCACGATGTCGAGGAAGCGGTCTACCTGGGCGACCGGGTGGTGATCATGCAGCCGCGCCCGGGGCGCATCCGCCGCATCGTCGACGTGCCGCTGGCGCATGCCCGCAACCGCAGCGATCCACGATTCATCCGCCTGCGCGACGACGTGCTGTCCGACTTCCTGGAGCCGGACGGCGCGCCCGCCGACGACAGCCCGCCGCTGGGCGCGGAGGCGGCCGGCGGCGTGCCGGCGCTGCCGTCGCTGGCCTCGCTGCGGATGGCGTGGTGATGCCAGCGACGGCCACGCCACTTGCCACGCCCTGACCGCCTGTTTCCTCACTTACCGACGGCCGCCGCCCGAGCGAGGCCGCCATTCCTTCTGGAGTGAATTCCATGACCCGCCCCTCGCGCCAGATCAAACTCGGCGCCTTCCTGATGCAGACCGGCCACCACATCGCCGCCTGGCGCCATCCCGAGGCCCAGGCCGACGCGCCGGTCAACTTCCGCCACTACGTCGAACTGGCGCGGCGCGCCGAGGCCGCCAAGTTCGATGCGATCTTCCTGGCCGACTCGGTCGGCGTGCGCAACACCGACCTGCCGTCGCTGTCGCGCACCGCGCGCAGCGACCATTTCGAGCCGCTGACGCTGCTGTCGGCGCTGGCCGCCGTGACCGAGAAGATCGGCCTGATCGCCACCGTCTCCACCACCTACAACGAGCCCTACCACGTGGCGCGCAAGTTCGCCTCGCTCGACCACATCAGCGGCGGCCGCTCGGGCTGGAACCTGGTGACCTCCAGCGGCCAGGGCGAGGCACAGAACTTCAACCTGGACGAACACGTGGAACACGCCCGCCGCTACGCCCGCGCCGCCGAATTCCACGACGTGGTGCTGGGGTTGTGGGACAGTTGGGAGGACGACGCCTTCCTGCGCGACAAGGCCAGCGGCCAGTACTTCGACCCCGCCAAGCTGCATCCGCTGCGCCACCGCGGCGAGCATTTCTCGGTGCGCGGGCCGTTGAACGTGTCGCGCTCGCCGCAGGGCCGGCCGGTGGTGGTGCAGGCCGGCGCCTCGCCCGCCGGCCGCGACCTGGCGGCGCGCACCGCCGAGGTCATCTTCGTGGCGCACCAGACCTTCGACGAAGCCCAGGCGTTCTACCGCGACATCAAGGGCCGCGCCGTGGCGTACGGCCGCGATCCCGACGACATCAAGATCATGCCCGGCATCTTTCCCGTGATCGGCCGCACCCAGGCCGAGGCCGAGGACAAGTTCGCGCGCCTGCAGGACCTGATCCATCCGGTGGTCGGCGTGCAGTTGCTGTCCAACATGATCGGCGGCTTCGACCTGTCGGGCTACCCGGTCGACGGACCGCTGCCCGCCATTCCAGAAACCAACGGCGGCAAGAGCCGCCAGCAATTGCTGATCGATCTGGCGCGCCGCGACAACCTGACGATCCGCCAGCTGTACCTGCGCATCGCCGGGGCCCGCGGCCACCAGCAGGTGGTCGGCACGCCGCAAAGCGTGGCCGACCAGTTGCAGCAGTGGTTCGAGGAGGACGGCGCCGACGGCTTCAACATCATGTCGCCGTGGCTGCCCGGCGGGCTGGATGACTTTATCGAGCTGGCGCTGCCGGAACTGCGCCGCCGCGGCCTGTTCCGCACGGAATACGACGGTTCGACCCTGCGCCAGCACCTAGGCCTGGCGCGGCCCGCGCACCGCGCGGTCGCCAAGGCGCGGGACGCCGCCCGCGCGCGCGAGCCCGCCACGCTGTGAGCCGGCGGGCGTCGCGGCAGGCCAGGCTCGTGCAAAGGCGTCAGAGCCGGGCCGATATCAATCCCGCTCATAGCAGATAGCCGGACAGGGCTATTGATGAATGCGCGCGGCGGCCTCATCATTGCGCGGGACCGATCCGGGACCCGCCGATTACGCCATCCCCCATGCCTCACCGACCGCTAGCCATCCTGCAAATGGGCCGACCGCCCGAAGACCTGCGCGCCACCCATGGCGAACAGGCCGATTGGGTCACGGCCGCCCTGGCGGGCATCGACTCGCCCCTGACGGTGGTCCACCCGGCCGCCGAGGAGGCCCTGCCCGATCCGGCCTCGCTGCGCGGCGCCGTGCTGACCGGCTCCTGGGCCATGGTCACCGACCGGCACCCCTGGAGCGAACGCACCGCGCAGTGGCTGCGCGAGGCGATGGACGCGCAGTTGCCGTTGCTCGGCATCTGCTATGGCCACCAACTGATGGCCCATGCCTTCGGCGGCACGGTCGACTACCATCCGCGCGGCCGCGAAATCGGCCTGCATGCCGTCGCCCGCCTGCCCGCCGCCGAGGCCGACCCGCTGCTGGCGGGCCTGCCCGATCATTTCGCCGCCCACCTGACGCACGAGCAGAGCGTACTGCGACCGCCGGCCGGCGCCACCGTGCTCGCCGGCACCGCCCACGATCCGCACCAGATCCTGCGCTACGGCCCGCACGCGCTGTCGGTGCAGTTCCATCCCGAGTTCACCCCGGGGCTGATGGACGCCTGCCTGGCGCGCCGCCAGGATTTCCTGGCGGCCGAAGGCCACGACGTGGCGGCGCTGCGCGCGGCGTTGGGCCCCACGCCCCACGCGCTGGGCATCCTGCGCGCCTTCGCGGCGGCCTGCTGAGCCGTGCGCGTCCGCGCATCCGGCCCGCGCCGCGCCCGCCGCGCCTGTCCGCGGGCGGGTGTCGCGCCATGATGTATCTGCTCTGGTCCGTGCCGGCGCTGGTGGTCATTGGCGCCATCGCCAGCGGCCGGCTCAATACCACCCTGGCGGCGGTGCTGGGGCTATTGGCGGCCATTCCGGTGGCGCTGTTCACGGCCCCCGCTGCTTTCGGCGCCGGCGCGCTGGGCGGGGCCCTGACGCGCGGCCTCTGGATCGGCGGCGTCATCACGCCCTACATCCTGGGCGGACTGCTGTTCTGGCAGATGGCGGCGCGAGGCGCCCCGCCCGCGGCCGCCACGGCGGGCGCGGACGCGGCCGGAGCGCCGCTCGATCCCCTGGCGCGGCGCCGCCTGCTGTTCTTCGCCTGTTTCCTGGTGGGTCCGTTCGCCGAATCGGCCACCGGCTTCGGCGTCGGCATGCTCGGCACCGTGCTGCTGATCCGCCCGCTCGGTTTCAAGCCGCGCGAACTGATGGTCTTCGCGCTGTTGAGCCAGACCCTGATCCCCTGGGGCGCGATGGGCAGCGGCACGCTGCTGGCATCGGCCTACGCGCGCGTGCCGCCGACGCAACTGGCCCTGTACGGCATGGTGCCCGTGGCCCTGTTGATGGCGGCATGGATGGCGCTGTTCTGGATGACGGCGCGGCGCGCGGGCCTGCCGGCAACGACGGCCGAACGCGGGCGCGAGGCAGCGTGGATGCTGGCCAGCCTGGTCCTGCTGAGCGCCGCGACGGCGCTGCTGGGCCCGGAAACCGCGTTGCTGGCGGCCTATGGCCCGCTGATCGTGCTGCGCTTCGTGCTGGACCGGCGTCCCGGTCGCGCGCAGTTGCGGACCGCGGCCAGCGGCGCGCTGCCCTACATCGTGCTGATCGCCTGCCTGGTCGCCACGCGCCTGGTGCCGGCGCTGAACCAGGGCCTGGCCGGCCTGGCGCGTTTCAGCCCCTATCCCGACCTGCCCGCCTGGGCGCCCTTCCTGCATGCCGGCAGCTGGCTGATCGGCGGCGCGCTGCTGATGGCGGCGCTGCGCCGCCAGCCCGGCCTGCTGGCCGGCAATGCGCGCCACGCCTGGCGCACCGGCAAGCATGCGGTACTGTCCGTCTTCCTGTTCGCGATGATGGCCGAGGTGCTGGCCGGCGCCGGCATTTCGCAGGCCTACGCCGATGGCCTGTTCCGCGCCCTGAATGATTGGACCTTGTTGATCACGCCCCTGATGGCCGGCGCCTTCGGCATCCTGGCCAACAGCGGTAACGCGCCCAACAGCCTGTTCATGCCGTCGCAGCTGTCACTGGCGCAGCACGCCGGCCTGAGCCTGCCCGCGGCCGCGGCGCTGCTGCACGTATCCGGCACGTCGATGGGATTTTTCTCGCCGGTGCGCATGTCCATCGCCGCCGGCCTGGCGCATGGCCACGGCCAGGAACGCCAGGTCTACGCGCGCTTGTTGCCGTTCGCGCTGGCCGCCTTCGGCCTGCTGCTGGCGCTGGCGTTGCTGCTGGTGCTGGCGGGAGGACGGCCCGCATGACGGCACCTCGTGCCGCCGTCATGCCGGACAAGCGCGCCGCCGGCTACGATGGCGACATCAACCCCAATCCCCCCACGATGATCAGCACCGCGGCGCCCACCGCCAGTTCCCGGCAGGTATTGCGCCGGATGGCATGCAGCGCCTGGACCGGATCGCGCCGGATGCGCGGGATCCAACGATAGCGGTTGACCAGCGCCAGGCCCGTCATCGCCAGGGCCAGCGCGACCTTGAGCAGCAACACCCCCACATAGGCCCACCCCGGATGCGGCAGCGTCGGCCCCAGAATCAGCGCCGCATTGGCCACGCCGCTCAGCAGCAGGACCATGACGGCGACATGCCCGCAGGCGGAAAACCGCAACAGCGCGCCGGTGGCCTCGGCACGGTCCCCCGGCTGGCGCCAGGCCGCCAGCCATGCCAGGAACACCGGCAGCGATCCGAGCCAGAACGCGGCCGCCAGCACGTGCAGATAGTCATTGAGCGCGTGCGCCATGCCCCAGCCGCCTTCGTGCATCGCCGCGTGGCCCGTGAAAGCCAGCGGCGCCAGCGCCACCGCCGCCGGGCCGGCCAGCCACGACGGCCGGCCCGGCCGCAGCCCCAGCGCCACGCCCAGCACGGCGGCCGCGCACAACGCGCGCACCGTCCAGGCCTGGCCGTAGCGGGTCTGCTGGGTCACCGTGTCCAGCAAGTCGCCGTCCAGTATCGCGCGCCAGTCGCCGGCGATAGTGGCGGCCTGCAACGGCAGCAGGCACAGCGTCGCCACCAGCCCCGCCGCGCCGACGCGCAGCAGGGCCGGCCGCAGCGCCGCTTCCGCCGCCACGCCCAGGCGCGGCGAGCCGCCCACGGCCAGCATGGCGCTGGCGCCGAACAGCACGGCCGCCGCGCCGGCGCTCACGGCGCGGCACAGCGCAAACACGACCCACAACGTGTCCATCTCAGGGCTTGACCGTGAATGTCCAGGCCCCATTGGTCTTGTGGCCGTCCTTGGACAGGGCCTGCCATTTCACGGTATAGGCGCCCGCCGGCAAGGGGTTGGCGACGGGCAGCACCAGCGTCTTGTCATCGCCGGGCGCGGGCGCCGCCTTGGCCTGCACCGCCTGCTTGCCGGCCGCGTCCAGCACTGTCAACGAGGAAAACGCGGGCTCCAGCCCTTCGGAGAAGCTGGCCGTCACCGAGGACGGCGCGGCTACCTCGGCCTTGTCGGCCGGCGTGGCGCGTTGCAGGTGGGCATGGGCCCAGGCCCATTGCGGGGCGAGCGCCAGCGTGGCGGCGATGAATACGGGTTTGAACATGATCGGACTCCAAGGGTTCGGCGGCGCCAGGCCGCGCGGAAAAGGATGGCGCGTGCGCGAGGTTGCGCGCACGCGAAGTCGGAAGACTCGGGATCTGGGGCGGGCGCGTCCCCGGCATCGCGCGCCACGGACGTGGCGCGCGCCGGGACGGGCGCAGTGATCAGGCCGCGCGCGGCGGCGCGCGCGATTGTTGCGGCAGCCAGGCCGGCGCGCCATGCGGGCATGGCGTGGCCCGCGCGGCGCGCGGCAGGGCTGGGGCCGCCAGCGGCAGGCGCCAGGCCAGCCCCGCGAACGCAGGCGGACCGGCGCCGGTCAACATGGCGCAACTGGCGGCGCAGCAATGCGGCAAGGTGCCGCCCACGCCGTGGGGAACGGGGGGAACGGCCGGGGCCGTGTCGGCGGCGGCATCCGCGCCATCCAGTGTCACGACGCGGGGACCGCTGGCCGTGCACAGGATGACGGAAGCCCCTGTTGCGGCGTCCATCGGCAGGGGCGCGCCCAGCGCCGTCGAGGCCACCAGCGACTGCAAAACCAGCAGCCCCGCCGCCAGCCACCCCAGCGCGCGGCGGGCGGCGGCGGACGTGCGCATAAACGTAACCGGCGTGTGCATCCCCATGGTGCCGACGAGCTTACGACGGCCGCCGGACGCCCGCAACTTCAATCCGACACGCCACAACTGTTATGCTGCACGCTTTCAACATTTGAAGTCGCAGCACACCATGGGTCTAGAACAGCTCGCCGCAATCCGAGAACTGCTGTTGAAGCAGGCTCCCGAAGAGGCGGCTTCCAAAAAGAAAACCGCCCGTCCGGCCGGCAACGACGCGGGGTCGCGCAAGCCGGCCGCGCGTCCGTCCGACGATGCGGCTGCCGCCCGGAAGAAACCTGCGCGTTCGCCGGCCGGCGAACGACGCGAGGCGCCGGCGGTCGACCCGGTGCTCATCGCCATTTCGCGACTGCAGCGGCAATTCCCCAAAGCCTTCCCCAAGAAGCCGGCGCCCAAGGTGCCGCTCAAGCTGGGGGTGCTGGAAGATCTGGTGCAGCACGCCAAGACCCTGCAGCTCAGTCCCGATGAGATCAAGCAGGCCGTCAAGACCTGGTGTGACGGCCGCCGCTACTGGGATTGCATGGTCGAGTCCGCCGCGCGCGTGGACCTGAACGGCGAACCCGCCGGCGCCGTCACCGCCAACGAGGCGCAGCACGCCAAGCGCATGGCCTCGCGTCGCCACGCCAAGGCGGGCGGCGGCCGTGGCGGCAAGGGCAATGCGAACAAGGGCAAGCCGGCCGCGGAAGGCGCCAAGCAATCGGCGCAGGCCGAGGCCGCCGCGCCCGCCGATACGTCCGTGGACGCGCCGGTCGACACGTCTGTCGATACCTCGGTGGCAACGCCGGCCCAGGCGCCGTCGGATACGCAGGCCACCGACTGATCGCGGCATTCCAAAAAAAGCGGACCGTGCGGCGCCAGGCGCTCCACGGTCCGCGGTCTTTTGGAGGGTCGGGCGTGCCGGCCGCCCGCTTCAATCCAGCCGGATATCCGCGCTCTGCACTACCTTGGCCCAGCGCGCCCGCTCGCTGTTGAAGAACTGCGCCAGCTGCGCCGGGTCGCGCACCACGATCTCGGCGCCCTGCTCGTTCAGCTGCGATTTCACGTCGGGCTGGTTGACGATCTGCCCCATCAGCGTGGCCAGCAGGCTGGCGGTCTTGTCGGTGGTGGTGGCCGGCGCCATCACGCCCTGCCAGGTGCCGGACTCGAAGCCCGCCACGCCCTGCTCCGAAATCGTCGGGATGTCGGCCACCAGTTGCATGCGTTCCCTCTTGGAAATCGCGATCGCGCGCAGCTTGCCGCCCTTGATGTGCGGCAGCGTCGCCAGCAGGCCGTTCATGATGACCTGGGTCTGGCCGCCGATGGTGTCCGTCACCGCCTGCGAACCGCCCTTGTAGGGCACGTATTCCCATTGCGCGCCGGTGGCCTGCTGCACCGCCACGGCCGCCAGGTGCGGCGCGCTGCCAATGGCGGTGACAGCGAAATTCAGGCGTTGCTTCTTCGACAGCGCCACCAGCTCCGGCACGGTCCTGGCGGGTACATCAGGATGCACCGCCAGCACGTGCGGCGAATACGCCAGCATGCCGACCGCGCGCAGATCCCTGGACGGATCGAAGCTGAGCTTGGTGTAGACCGACGGGCTGATCGCCAGCGCGCCGACATCGCACAGCAGCACCGAGTGGCCCTCCTGCGCCGACTGCGCCACGATGCCGGCGCCCAGGTTGCCGTTGGCGCCGGGTTTGTTCTCGACCACCACCGTCTGTTTGAGCGCTTCGGCCAGGCGCGGCGCGATCACGCGCGCGATGATGTCCGACGAACCGCCGGGCGGATACGGCACCACGATGCGCACCGGCCGCGTCGGCCATGCCTCCGCCTGGGCCCAGGCCGGCGTCAGGCGCGCCAGTCCCAGCGCGGCGGCGCCGGCCAGCAGGTGCCTTCTGTTTGAATCCATGTTGTCTCCGTTGTCGTTGTAAGGGGTGTGTCCAGGCCGGCCGCGGCAGGCCGGGTCCGGCCCCCGCCGCCATGCGCCGGGAAGCCGCCGGCGTTGGCGCCGCCCTCGGGCGCCGCCAACGGGAAAAGCCTCAGGTCACCGGACCCGGATTGAACAGCGCCAGGGCGTTGTGCAGTTTGAGTGTCTCGGCACAGGTCTGGCGCCGGCCGCTGGCCACGTCCAGCATCAGGCGGAACAGCTCCCAGCCCACCTCCTCGATGGAGGCCTGCCCGGTGGCGATGCGGCCCGCGTCCACGTCCATCAGGTCGTGCCAGCGCCGCGCCAGGTCGCTGCGGGTGGCGACCTTGATCACCGGCACCTGCGCCAGCCCGTAGGGGGTGCCGCGCCCGGTGGTGAAGATGTGCAGGTTCATGCCCGCCGCCAATTGCAAGGTGCCGCAGATGAAGTCGCTGGCCGGCGTGGCCGCGAAGATCAGGCCCTTGCGCGTCAGCCGTTCGCCCGGCGACAGCACGCCGTCGATATTGGACGTGCCGGACTTGATGATCGACCCCATCGCCTTCTCGACGATGTTGGACAGGCCGCCCTTCTTGTTGCCCGGGCTGGTGTTGGCGCTGCGGTCGGCGCTGCCGCGTTGCAGGTATTCGTCGTACCAGGCCATTTCGCGCACCAGCGCCTGCGCCACTTCCGGCGTGGCGGCGCGCGCGGTCAACTGGTCGATGCCGTCGCGCACCTCGGTGTTTTCCGAGAACATCACGGTGCCGCCGGCGCGCACCACCAGGTCGGCCGCGAAGCCCACCGCCGGATTGGCCGTCACCCCCGAGAACGCGTCGCTGCCGCCGCACTGCACGCCCACCACCAGCTCGGACACCGGACAGGTTTCGCGGCGGCGCTGGTCCAGGATCCGCAGATGGCGCTCGGCGGTGCGCATGATGTTGGCGATCATGGACTCGAAGCCCACGTGTTCGTCATCCTGCAGCACGATGGTATCGACGCCGCCGTCCGCCGCCATGCCCCCGCCAGCGCGGATCGGGATGGCGCCGGGCGCCAGCAGGCGCTCGGGCTGCAGTTTCTCGCATCCCAGGCTCACCACCATCGTGGTGCCGCCAAAGTTGGGATTGCGGGCGATGTTGTGCAGCGTGCGCACCGGAATCGCCGCGCCCGGCGCGTCGATGGCGACGCCGCAGCCATAGGTGTGCTCGATGCCCACCACCCCGTCGACATTGGGATAGCGCGGCAACAGCTCGCGGCGGATGCGCTCGACCGCGTGTTCGACCACGCCCTGCACGCATTGCACCGTGGTGCTGATCGCCAGGATATTGCGCGTGCCGACGGTGCCGTCGGCATTGCGGTAACCCTCGAACGTGTAGCCTTCCAGCGGCGGCAGCGGCGCGCGCTTGCGCGTGCCGACCGGCAGGTCCTGCAGCGTGCGCGCGGCGGGCATGGTGGTGACGCGCTCATTGACCCAGCTGCCGCGCGGCAGGTCGCGCGCGGCGTAGCCCACGATGACGTTGTAGCGGCGCACCGGCTCGCCCTGCGCCAGGTCGCGCAGCGCCACCTTGTGGCCTTGCGGCACGGCCTCGACCAGCGTCAGGCCGCCGGGCAGCGCGGCGCCGGCCGCCAGGCCGCCGTCATTGGCGACGATGGCGACGTTGTCCTCGGGATGAATCTTGATCAGCACGGGCGCTGGGCCAGCCGCGGGCAGCATGGGGGAGTCCTTTGAGAATGGGGCGCCGCGGCAGGCGGCGCGCGATAAGTTATCGTACAACTAATGCAATTATGCTTTGCCCCAAGCCCGGCTAGCATTGCGGATTTCCCGAACATTACGCCTGCAAGCGCTGGCCAATCGGTTGAATCGACTAAAATCATGTTGTACGATGACGTACCTATTCAATCGGGTCCGCACAACAGGCTCGCCTGCCTGCGGTCACCCGCCACTTACGGAAACCCGCCCATGACCACGCCGCAGGAGCTCAAGGCCATCGTCTCGGAAGGACTGCTCTCCTTCCCCGTGACCGATTTCGACGCGCAAGGCAACTTCAACGCCAAGACCTACGCCCAGCGCCTGGAATGGCTGGCCCCCTACGGCGCCACCGCCCTGTTCGCCGCCGGCGGAACCGGCGAGTTCTTCTCGCTGGCCCCCGATGAGTATTCGGATGTCATCCGCACCGCCGTCACCACCTGCGCCGGCAAGGTGCCGATCCTGGCCGGCGCCGGCGGCCCCACCCGCCTGGCCATCGCCTACGCCCAGGAAGCCGAGCGCCTGGGCGCCAAGGGCGTGCTGCTGCTGCCGCACTACCTGACCGAAGCCTCCCAGCAAGGCATCGCCGACCACGTCGAACAGGTCTGCAAGTCCGTCAAGATCGGCGTCATCGTCTACAACCGCGCCCAGTCGCGCCTGTCGGCCGACCACCTGGCCCGCCTGGCCGAGCGCTGCCCCAACCTGATCGGCTTCAAGGACGGCGTCGGCGACATCGAAGCCATGGTCCGCATCCGCCGCAAGCTGGGCGACCGCTTCTCCTACCTGGGCGGCCTGCCCACCGCCGAGGTCTATGCCGCCGCTTACCGCGCGCTCGGCGTGCCGGTGTATTCATCGGCCGTCTTCAACTTCGTGCCCAAGACCGCGATGCAGTTCTACCGCGCCATCGCCGCCAATGACCACGACACCACCAACCGCCTGCTCGACGAGTTCTTCCTGCCCTACCTGGAGATCCGCAACCGCTGCCCCGGCTACGCCGTCAGCATCGTCAAGGCTGGCGCCAAGCTGGTCGGCCACGATGCCGGCCCGGTGCGCGCCCCGCTGACCGACCTGCGTCCCGAGGAACTGGAGATGCTCGACGCCCTGATCCGCAAGCTGGGCCCGCAATAGGCCCGCGACGCGCCACACCTGTTCGCCCCCGTTCCGGGGGCGTTTTCATTCGGAGAGATTCATGACCTTGACCGGCAATATGTTGATCGGCGCCCAGTCCGTAAAAGGCGCCGGCGCCCCGCTGCACGCCATCGACCCGGCCCGCGGCGAACCGCTGCAACCCGGTTTCTGCGCCGGCACCGCCGAGGACGTGGCGCGCGCCGCGGAGCTGGCCGCCGCCGCGTTCGACCCCTACCGCGCCGCGCCGCTCGAGACCCGCGCGCAATTCCTCGAAAGCATCGCCGAAGGCATCCTGGCGCTGGGCGATGCGCTGATCGAGCGCACTCACCTGGAAACCGGCCTGCCGCTGGCCCGCCTGCAGGGCGAGCGCGGCCGCACGGTCGGCCAGTTGCGCCTGTTCGCGCGCGTGGTGCGCGACGGCTACTTCCTGGACGCCACCGTCGACCCCGCCCAACCCGACCGCCAGCCGCTGCCGCGCGCCGACCTGCGCCTGGCCAACGTGCCGCTAGGCCCGGTGGCCGTATTCGGCGCCAGCAACTTTCCGCTGGCGTTCTCGGTGGCGGGCGGCGACACCGCGTCGGCGCTGGCCGCCGGCTGCCCGGTGATCGTCAAGGCCCACAACGCCCATCCCGGCACCTCCGAAATGGTGGGCCGCGTGATCCAGCAAGCGGTGGCCAAGCACGGCCTGCCCGAAGGCGTGTTTTCGCTGCTGTTCGGCGCCGGCAACGAGATCGGCACCGCGCTGGCGACGCACCCGGCCATCACCGCGGTCGGCTTCACCGGCTCGCGCCGCGGCGGCCTGGCCCTGGTGGCTGCCGCCAACGCGCGCCCGGTGCCGATTCCGGTGTATGCCGAGATGTCCAGCATCAACCCCGTCTTCCTGCTGCCCGCCGCCCTGGAAGCGCGCGCCGAAACCATCGCCAAGGGCTTCGTCGAATCGCTGGTCATGGGCGTGGGCCAGTTCTGCACCAACCCCGGCCTGGTGATCGGCATCGAAGGCCCGGCGCTGGAGCGCTTCCGCCAGGCCGCCGGGCAGGCGGTGCAGGCCAAGGGCGCCGCCACCATGCTGACCCCCGGCATCTTCGCCGCCTACACACAGGGCGAACAGGCCCTGGCCGGCCACGCCAGCGTCGCCACGCTGGGACGCGGCGAAGCCTCGCGGCCCGCCGCCAACGCCGCCGGCCCCGCCGTCTTCGGCACCGACGCCACCCGCTTCCTGGCCTCGCCCGAGCTGGAGGCCGAAGTGTTCGGCCCCGCCTCGCTGGTGGTGGCATGCCGCGACGCCGCGCAGATGCGCGAGGTGGCCGAGCACCTGGAAGGCCAGCTGACCGCGACCCTGTTCGTGGACGACGCCGACGCCGACATGGCGCGCGGCCTGCTGCCGGTGCTCGAACGCAAGGCCGGCCGGATCCTGGCCAACGGCTATCCCACCGGCGTCGAAGTCAGCCATGCGATGGTGCACGGCGGCCCGTTCCCGGCCACCTCCAACCCCGCCTCGACCTCGGTAGGCGCCACCGCCATCCGCCGTTTCCTGCGCCCGGTCTGCTACCAGGACCTGCCCGACGCGCTGCTGCCCGACGGCCTCAAGCGCGCCAATCCGCTCGGCCTGCCGCGCATGACCGACGGCGTGCTGTCGGCCTGATCCGCTTCCAGCGAAGCCATGAACGGGCGGCCATGGGCCGCCCGTTTTCTTTTGGATCGGCGCGCAGGCATTGTCGATTCAACTTGTATGTTGTACGATGACATACATCATCAGTTACCCAATCCCCGGTCGCGGGCATGACGCCACGGCGGCCTTCACTTCGCTTCAATGGACCCAGGCATGACCACACCCCAGGAACTCAAGGCCATCGTCTCGGAAGGACTGCTCTCCTTCCCCGTGACCGATTTCGACGCGCAAGGCAACTTCAACGCCAAGACCTACGCCCAGCGCCTGGAATGGCTGGCCCCCTACGGCGCCACCGCCCTGTTCGCCGCCGGCGGCACCGGCGAGTTCTTCTCGCTGGCCCCCGACGAGTATTCGGATGTCATCCGCACCGCCGTCACCACCTGCGCCGGCAAGGTGCCGATCCTGGCCGGCGCCGGCGGCCCCACCCGCCTGGCCATCGCCTACGCCCAGGAAGCCGAGCGCCTGGGCGCCAAGGGCGTGCTGCTGCTGCCGCACTACCTGACCGAAGCCTCCCAGCAAGGCATCGCCGACCACGTCGAACAGGTCTGCAAGTCCGTCAAGATCGGCGTCATCGTCTACAACCGCGCCCAGTCGCGCCTGTCGGCCGACCACCTGGCCCGCCTGGCCGAGCGTTGCCCCAACCTGATCGGCTTCAAGGACGGCGTCGGCGACATCGAAGCCATGGTCCGCATCCGCCGCAAGCTGGGCGACCGCTTCTCCTACCTGGGCGGCCTGCCCACCGCCGAGGTCTATGCCGCCGCCTACCGCGCGCTCGGCGTGCCGGTCTACTCGTCGGCCGTCTTCAACTTCGTGCCCAAGACCGCGATGCAGTTCTACCGCGCCATCGCCGCCAACGACCACGACACCACCAACCGCCTACTCGACGAGTTCTTCCTGCCCTACCTGGAGATCCGCAACCGCTGCGCCGGCTACGCCGTCAGCATCGTCAAGGCTGGCGCCAAACTGGTCGGCCACGATGCCGGCCCGGTGCGCGCGCCGCTGACCGACCTGCATCCCGAGGAACTGGAGATGCTCGACGCCTTGATCCGCAAACTCGGCCCGCAGTAAACGCCGGCCCGCGGCGGGCGGCCACGCGCCGACCACTGCCTCTTGCGGTTCCGCGCAGCCAGGACGCCCTCCGCCCACCGGAGGGCGTCCTGCTTTGGGCGCCACGGCCACGGCGCCAGGACCCCGCCCCAGCCATGGCCCGATAACGCTCCTGTATGCTGTCATACGGCATCGGGCGTTTATCATAGGGATTACGGCCCTCCCGGCGCCGCAACCCTACAAGAGAGACAATGGAAACTCCCCGGCCCCGCCCACGCTCGCGCCTGACCGACGTCGTGATCGACGAACTGACCAAGCGCCTGGACGCCCGCCAGTACCGCCCCGGCGACAAGCTGCCGTCCGAGCATGCGCTGTGCGCCGAATTCGACGTCAGCCGCACCGTGATCCGCGAGGCCGTGGCCTCGATGCGCCTGAGCGGCCGGCTGGTCAGCAAGGCCGGCATCGGCGTGTTCGTCACCGAAGACCGCGAAAAGCCCATCGATTTCGTCGTCGCCCCGGCGGCCGATCCGCGGTGGGCGCTGCACATCATGGAACTGCGCGCCGGCCTCGAGGTCGAGGCCTGTGGCCTGGCGGCCGAGCGCCGCAGCGCCGCCGACCTGAGCGGCATCGTCGAGGCCTTCGACGCCTTCAACCGCGCCACCCGCGACATGGAAGCCGCCGTCAAGGCCGACTACGAGTTCCACCTGTCGATCGCGCGCGCGTCCAACAACCCGCACTTCCCGGCCCTGCTGCAGGCGGCGGTGCGCGACGTGATGCTGGACCTGAACATCAAGCACGGCGGCAAGACGCCCGAAGAGCTGGAGGTCTACGAGACCCGCAACGTGCAGGAGCACGAAGCCATCCTGACCGCCATCATGCGCCGCGATCCCGGCGCCGCGCGCGCCGCCATGGCCCGCCACCTGGGCGACAGCATCGCCCGCTACCGCAAGCTGCTGTCCAATCCGCCGGCCTGACCGGCGCCGCGCTCCTTCCCAGTACGCCCGGGCCCACGGAACCCTCCCGGGCGGCGACCCGCCGCCTTGGTCCGTCGCCTGCCCCGCGCCGCGCCTCATGGCGCCCGTCCGCGCGCGCCATATAACCGCTGCCGACATTGCAAATTACGGGAATCCCCTGACTTGCTCACTTGTATGACGGCTGCCATCATACGTCTCATCAGTTATGCAAGATCTGCCGTCCAAGTGCCGCCGATGAGCCTGTTGCCTGTCCCCCGCCCGACCTTCCAACGCTACGCCGCCCGCCTCCACCGGTAAGGCCCGCCCGGAAGGCCATCGTCGCCGACGCCCCGCCTTTCCCCTCCCCGTCCCAAGCGCCTGTCCCATCCCCGCCCGCCCGGGGGATGCGACGGTGCGCCGCCGGTCTGTTTCCTAGCCATTCCCTGCCCTTTTCCGTACCCCTGGAGAACACTCTCATGCGCAAGTTCCTGACCACCGCCGTCGCGGCGACCCTGGTGTGCGTTGCCTCCGGCGCCCAGGCCGGCGTCACTTTCGAAGCCGTCAAGAAAAAAGGCTTCCTGCAATGCGGCTTTGCCGGCATTCCCGGTTTCTCGGTGCTCGACAGCAAGGGCGAATGGACCGGCCTGGACGTGGACATGTGCCGCGCCGTGGCCGCCGCGATGTTCGGCGACGCCTCGAAGGTCAAGGGCAACGTGCTGACCGCGCAGGCCAAGTTCACGGCCCTGCAATCGGGCGAGATCGACATGCTGTCGCGCAACACCACCCAGACCCTGACGCGCGACACCACCCTGGGCCTGATCGGCGTGGGCGTGAACTTCTACGACGCCCAGGGCCTGATCGTGAAGAAGTCGATGAACGTCAAGACGGTCAAGGAGCTGGACGGCGCCACGGTCTGCGTGCAGCCCGGCACCACCACCGAACTGAACCTGGCCGACTACTTCCGCGCCCGCGGCATCACCTTCAAGCCGGTGCTGGTCGAGAACTACGACGAGAACTTCCGCCTGCTGGAGTCGGGCCGCTGCGACGCCTACACCAACGACAAGTCCAACACCGCCGCCAACATGCGCACCCGCCTGGCCAAGCCGGACGACTGGGAGATCCTGCCGGAGAACCTGTCCAAGGAGCCGCTCGGCCCCATGGTGCGCCAGGGTGACGAACAGTGGTTCAACGTGGTGCGCTGGTCGCTCAACGCCATGCTCGAAGCCGAGGAATACGGCATCACCTCCAAGAACGTCGACGAGATGCTCAAGAGCACCAACCCCAACGTGCAGCGCATCCTGGGCGTGACGCCCGGCATGGGCAAGAACCTGGGCCTGGACGACAAGTGGGCCTACAACATCATCAAGCAGGTCGGCAACTACGGCGAAAGCTACGACCGCGCCATGGGCAAGGACAGCCCCCTGAAGCTGGACCGCGGCCTGAACAAGCTGTGGACCCAGGGCGGCCTGATGTACGGCTGGCCCGTGCGCTGAGCGCCTCTCGCGCGGCCCGGCGATGACTCCGGGCCGCGCCGCGTTTTCCCGATTTCCGCGGACCGACCGCCTCGCGCCGGCCTTCGCATTCTTTGAAGCAGTCACCATGAACAGCATCGTCAACGCCCGCCTCAAGCAGATCAAACCCTCCCCCAGCATGGCCGCCAAGATCGTGGTCGACGAATTGCGCCGCGCCGGGCGCGAGATCGCCGACTTCACCCTGGGCGAGCCCGACATGGCCACGCCCGCCCACATCGCGCGCGCCGGCCAGGACGCCATCGCCGGCGGCGACATCCGCTACACCAGCCCCAACGGCACGCCGGGCCTGCGCCGCGCCATCGCCGGCAGCCTGGAGCAGACCCTGGGCGCCAAGTACGGCCTGGACCAGATCACCGTGGGCGCCGGCGCCAAGCAGATCATCGGCGCGGCCCTGACCGCCAGCCTGGAACCGGGCGACGAAGTGATCGTGTGCGCGCCGTACTGGGTGTCGTATCCCGACATGGTGCTGCTCAACGAGGGCAAGCCGGTGGTCGTGACCGGACCCGAATCGCAGGGCTTCAAGCTCGACGCCGCCAGCCTGGAGGCGGCCATCACCCCGCGCACCCGCTGGCTGATCCTGAATTCGCCCAGCAACCCCAGCGGCGCGGTCTACAGCCGCGCCGAGATGCGTGCCCTGACAGAAGTGCTGGTGCGCCATCCGCGCGTCTGGATCCTGAGCGACGAAATCTATGCGCCGTTCTGCTACGGCGCCGAAGCGCACGTCTCGCCGGTGCAGGTCGAGCCGCGCCTGGCCGAGCGCACGCTGATCGTCAACGGCATGTCCAAGGCCTACGCCATGACCGGCTGGCGCATCGGCTACGGCGCCGGCCCGGCCGACCTCATCAAGGCCATGAGCACGGTCATGTCGCAAAGCACCAGTTGCCCCAGCGCCATCTCGCAGGCCGCGGCCCAGGCCGCGCTCGAAGGCGACCAGTCCAGCGTGACCGAGATGGTCGCCATCTTCAAGGCGCGCCGCGACCTGATCGTGCGGCGCCTGAATGCGATTCCCGGCATTTCCTGCGCCACGCCCGACGGCGCCTTCTACGTCTACGCCAACGTCGCCGGCCTGATCGGCCGCAAGGGGCCGGACGGCGAACTCAAGACCGACCTGGACGTCAGCCTGTTCTTCCTGCGCCAGGCCGGCGTGGCGGTGATCGACGGCGGTTCGTACGGTCTGTCGCCGTATGTGCGGTTCTCCTTCGCCACCGCCACCGAAGTGATCGAACAGGGCATGGACCGGCTGGCCGCCGCGGTCGGCGCGCTGATGGCGGGCTGAACCGTGGGCAAGCAGAGCAATGCCAACGCGCGGCGAGCGCCGCGCCGCTGGTCCTGGAACGATCCGGCCACCCGCGCCCTGGCCTACCAGGCCCTGGCGCTGGCGCTGGCGGGATCGGCGATCTGGTTCCTGGTCCACAACACCCTGCAGAACCTGGCGCTGCGCAACATCGCCACCGGTTTCGGCTTTCTCACGCGCGAAGCCGGTTTCGCCATCGGCGAATCGCCCATCGCCTACGGGCCGGCCGACACCTACGGCCGCGCCATCGTCGTGGGCATCCTGAACACGCTGCGGGTCGGCCTGCTGGCGCTGGTGGCCGCCACCGTGCTGGGCGTGCTGATCGGCGTGGGCCGGCTGTCCAGGAACTGGCTGGTCGCGCGGCTGGCCTCGATCTACGTCGAGGTCATGCGCAACGTGCCGCTGCTGCTGCAGCTGTTCTTCTGGTATGCGCTCATCACCGAGAACATGCCGGGTCCGCGCCAGGCGCACAACCCGCTGCCGGGCGTCTTCATCTCCAACCGCGGCCTCAAGGTGCCGGGGCTGGAAGGCGCCTCGCTCGACTGGGTGCTGGCTGGGCTGGGCCTGGCGGTAGTGGCCATCCTGTTCCTGGGCCACTGGGGCAAGAAGCGCCAGGAAGCCACCGGCCAGGCGTTCCCGCTGGGCCGCGCCGCCATCGGCCTCTTGATCGGCCTGCCGGTGATCGGCTGGCTCGCCAGCGGTGCCTCGCTGACGCTGGACATGCCGGCACTGAAGGGCTTCAACTTCACGGGCGGCCTGACGCTGACGCCGGAGTTCGCGGCGCTGCTGCTGGGCCTGGTGATCTACACCGCGGCGTTCATCGCCGAGGTGGTGCGCTCGGGCATCCAGGCGGTCGGCAACGGCCAATGGGAAGCGGCCGGCGCCCTCGGATTGCGGCGGCCGCTGGCGCTGCGCCTGGTGGTGCTGCCGCAAGCTTTGCGGGTCATCATTCCGCCCATGACCAGCCAGTATCTCAATCTGTTGAAAAACAGCTCGCTGGCCGTGGCGATCGGCTATCCGGACATCGTGTCGGTGGTCAACACCACGCTGAACCAGACCGGGCAGGCCATCGAGGGCATTCTCATCATCATGGGCGCGTACCTCACGGTCAGCCTGTCGATCTCGATCTTCATGAACTGGTACAACAAGCGCATCGCGCTGGTGGAGCGTTGATATGAGCAGCACTACGCATATCCCCAGTGAAGGGCTGCCGCCGCCCAAGACCCATGTCGGCGCGTGGGCGTGGCTGCGCTCGCGCCTGTTTTCCTCGCCGCTGAACATCCTGATCACGGTGCTGCTGGCGTGGTTCCTGTTGATGTCGGTGCCGGCGCTGGTCGAGTGGGCCTTCATCAAGGCCAACTTCACCGCCGCCAACGCGCAGGAATGCCGCGCCTCGGTGGGCGGGGCCTGCTGGGCCTTCATCATCGAGAAGCACCGGCTGATCCTGTTCGGCACCTATCCGTACGACGAGCAATGGCGGCCGCTGATCGCGACCATCATCCTGGTCGCCGTGATCGTGTGCAGCGGCATCCGTCGTTTCTGGAACTGGAAGCTCGCCATCATCTGGACCGTCGGCCTGACCGCCGTGGCGATCCTGATGTGGGGCGGCGTGCTGGGCCTGACCTACGTCGAGAACGCGCGCTGGGGCGGCCTGCCGCTGACGCTGATCCTGTCGACGTTCGGCATCGCCTTCGCCTTCCCGATCGGCGTGCTGCTGGCCCTGGGCCGGCGCTCGAAGATGCCGGCCATCAAGGCGCTGTGCGTCGTGTACATCGAGCTGATCCGCGGCGTGCCGCTGATCAGCCTGCTGTTCATGTCGTCGGTGATGCTGCCGCTGTTCCTGCCCGAAGGCTTCTCCATCGACAAGCTGCTGCGCGCGCAGATCGCGATCATCATGTTCGCGGCCGCGTACATCGCCGAAACGGTGCGCGGCGGGTTGCAGGCGATCCCCAAGGGCCAGTACGAAGGCGCCGACTCGCTCGGCCTGAACTACTGGCAGCAGATGCGCAAGATCATCCTGCCGCAGGCGCTCAAGATCGTGATCCCGCCGCTGGTCAGCATCTTCATCGCGCTGTTCAAGGACACGTCGCTGGTGGTGATCATCGGCATCTTCGACCTGACGCTGGCGGCCAAGGCGGCCCTGTCCGACGCGGCATGGCGCGGATTCGGGGTGGAGGCGTATCTGTTCATCTCGCTGATCTACTTCGTCTTCTGCTTCTCCATGTCCAAATACAGCCAGGCGCTGGAAAAACGCCTGGCCACCGGTCACGCACGATAGAACCTTGCCGCGGGCCCGCCACGGGCGGGCCCGCAACGCGATATTTACGGGAGTACAGGCATGTCTGATGCCATCATTCGACTGCAGGACGTGAACAAGTGGTACGGCCAGTTCCACGTGCTGCGCAACATCAACCTGGACGTGGCGCCGGGTGAGCGCATCGTGGTGTGCGGGCCGTCCGGCTCGGGCAAGTCCACCATGATCCGCTGCATCAACCGGCTCGAAGAGCACCAGAAAGGCCACATCATCGTGGACGGCACGGAGCTCACCAACGACCTCAAGCACATCGAGACCATCCGCAAGGACGTCGGCATGGTGTTCCAGCACTTCAACCTGTTCCCGCACCTGACGGTGCTGGAGAACCTGACGCTGGGCCCGATGTGGGTCTTGAAGAAGCCGCGCGCCGAAGCCGAGGCCACGGCCATGAAGTACCTGGAACGCGTGCGCATTCCGGACCAGGCCAAGAAATTCCCCGGCCAGCTCTCGGGCGGCCAGCAGCAGCGCGTGGCCATCGCCCGTTCGCTGTGCATGAGCCCCAAGATCATGCTGTTCGATGAGCCGACCTCGGCGCTGGACCCGGAAATGGTCAAGGAAGTGCTGGACGTGATGGTCAACCTGGCCCAGGAAAGCGGCATGACGATGCTGTGCGTGACCCACGAAATGGGCTTCGCGCGCAAGGTCGCCAACCGCGTCATCTTCATGGACCGTGGCGAGATCATCGAGCAGAACAGCCCGGACGAGTTCTTCGACCACCCGCAGAACGAGCGCACCAAGCTGTTCCTGAGCCAGATCCTGCATTGAGGCCGGGCGGGCCCTGGCCCGCTACCACGCCCACCGTGAAAGCGCCTTCCCCGGAAGGCGTTTTTTTCGGACCGCGGGAATGGCCGCCCCGCCGTCAGCCCCCATCGCCGCGAGCGGAACCGCCGTCGTCATGACGATGGCGCCACACGCCTTAACGAGATCTTGAGATGGGCCTTCCTAGAATCGCTAACGATTCTCATTGGCACTTTCCTGGAACCCGACGATGGCGCAGTACAAACCCTCTCATCCCGGCGCGATGGCGCTCAAGACCCTGGGCGTGGCGCTTGGCGCCGCCGCCAGCGCGCAGGCGCAGCCGGCCAGCGACAACGCCACGGTGCTGGCGCCGGTCACGGTGCAGGCCGACAGCCCCGCGCCCTACAAGGCCGACCGGGTGCAATCCGGCAAATTCTCGGAACCGTTGCTGAACACGCCGCAAAGCATCACCGTGGTGCCCCGCGAGGTGCTGGAGGAGCAACAGGCCCAGAGCTTGCAGGACGTGCTGCGCAACGTGCCGGGCATCACCTTCAGCTCCGGCGAGGGCAACCTGGGCTGGGGCGACATGTTCACCATCCGCGGCTTCTCGGCGGAACAGAGCATCACCATCGACGGCATCCGCGACGCCGGCATGTCCAGCCGCACCGACATCTTCAACCTGGAGCGGGCCGAAGTGTTCAAGGGCACCGGCTCGATCGAATCCGGCGTCTCCGCGGTCGGCGGCAGCGTCAACCTGGTCAGCAAGGAAGCCCGGCTGGGCTCGTTCTACAAGGCGTCCGGCGGCCTGGGCACCGACCACTACCGCCGCATCACGGCCGATCTGAACCAGGAACTGACCGACAGCTCGGCGCTGCGCATCAACCTGATGCGTCACCACAACGGCGTGGCCGAGCGCGACGTGACCGAGTTCGACCGCTCCGGCATGGCGGCCTCGCTGGCGATGGGGCTGGGCACGCCCACCCGCGTCACCCTGAACTACCTGCACCAGGAAGACAACAACATTCCCGACGGCGGCGTGCCGATCCAGCGCGGCACCGGTGGCCAGCGCATGCCGAACGTGTCGCGCAACGCCTGGTACGGCGATCCGTCGCTGTACACCGAACAGACCCGCACCGACCAGGCCACCCTGAAGGCGGAACACGATTTCAACGACCGCGTGCGCCTGTCCAACATCAGCCGCTGGGAGCAGACCGACCGCATCGGCGTGCTGTCGCCGGCGCGCCTGAACAGCGCCTCACGCACCTCCTACGGCTACGCCGGCGCCGGGCCGCTGGTCAACAGCGCCGACGGCGTCCCGTCGTACAGCGGCTATGTGGCGCTGGACAACCCCAGCCCCTATGGCCAGCTGCGCGGCAACGACTTCGGCACCTCCAAGCGCTACACCATCCTGGCCAACCAGACCAACCTGAGCCTGGATTTCCAGACCGGCGCCATCAAGCACCAGCTGGTGACCGGCGTGGAGTTCTACAAGGAAACCTACGGCGACCACGAACGCACCATCAAGGCGCCGTCGACCAACCCGACCTTCGACCTGCGCAACAACGGCGGCGTCGACATGGGCGGGGTCGATAAGGTCAAGGGCGCCGACGGCAACCGCGCCGAGGTCTTCAACACCGGCCTGTACGTGGGCGACACGCTGACGCTGACGCCGCAATGGCTGCTGCAGGGCGCGCTGCGCTATGACCGGTTCCGCGTCACGCAGGTCACCGGCTCCGCCGGCCAGCACGGCACCAACCGGGTCGAGGACGGCGCCTGGAGCGGCCGCCTCGGCGTGACCTACAAGCCGGTGCCCGAGGCCAGCCTCTACGCCGCCTACAGCCGGGCCGCGCAGCCGTCCGCGCTGGGCGCCTCGACCAACAACAACATCTACGGCGCCACCGGCGGCGAAAGCTACAAGCCGGCGGTGTCCAAGACCTACGAGCTGGGCGGCAAGTGGGACCTGGCCCAGGGCGACCTGTCGCTGACCGGCGCGGTGTTCCGCACCGAGCTGTCCGACTCCTGGGAGTATGGCGACGACGCCACCGACGTGGTGCGCGCGCTGCCCGCCAAGCGGGTCGACGGCATCGAGCTGGGGCTGGCGGGCAACCTCACCCCGCGCTGGTCGGCCTTCGCCGGCGTCAGCGCCATGAAGAGCCGCATCACCAAAGGCGCCAACAGCGGCGAGCAAGCCAAGAACGTGCCCGACCTGACGTTCAACCTGTGGACCACGTACGCGGCCACCGACAAGCTTTCGCTGAGCTATGGCGCGCAATATGTGGGCAAGCGGCGCTACACCGATAACAAGTACGTAGGCGGAAAGAACAACAATAGTTCCACGGTGTCGGGTCCGTCCGGCACTCATCCCATCTGGATACGCGACGACGAGAAGGCGCCGTCCTACTGGCTGCACTCGGTCGCCGCGCGCTATCGCGTCGACAAGTCGCTGACCCTGGGCATGAACGTGGAGAACCTGTTCAACAAGTTCTACTACAGCCGCGTCGGCGCCTCGCTCGACGGATTCCAGCTCTATGGCGTGCCCGGCGCCGGCCGCACCGTAACCTTCACGGCCGAGCTGTCGTTCTGAGGTCCACCCTGAACACGCTGCCCTGCCCGGGCGCCGACCGCAGCGACACGCGCCAGCCCTGGTGCTCGCAGATGCGCCGCACCAGGGACAGGCCCAGCCCCAGGTTGCCGGCATCGGGCTGCGCGCCGCGCACGAACGGGCTGAAGACGGCTTCCTGCCGTTCCAGCGGGATGCCCGGGCCGTCGTCGGCCACCTGCAGGTAGTCCGGGCCGGCGCTGATCGTGACGCGCGCGCCCGGGCCGGCGTACTGCAGCGAGTTGCGGATCAGGTTGGACAGCAGCGCGCGCAGCAAGGGCGCGGGATAACGCGGCGCGTCGGCCTGCGCGGCCGCCGCCTGCGCATCGTCTGGATCCGCCACGCTCGCCTGCGCCGGCGCTTCGAGTACGAGCGACATGCCGCGCCGCTGCGCCATCGCGCTCCAGGCCGCCAGTTGTTCACGCGCCGCGCCGCCGGCGCTTTCGCGCTTGAACTGGTCACTGGCGTCGCGCCCGCGCGCCAGCATCAGGTAGGTATCGAGCCGTTCGCCCATGTCGGCCGCGGCCGCGGCGATGCGCCGCACGCGAGCGCTGCCGTCGGCGTCCAGGCCGGGTTCGTCCAGCAGCAGCTCGCAGGAGCTGGAAATCACCATCAGCGGCGTGCGCAATTCATGGCCGACGTCCGCCGTGAACAACTGTTCGCGCCGCAGCGCCTGTTCGAGCTGGTTGTAGGTGGCGTCGAAGGCGTCCGCCAGCCGGCCGATCTCGTCCGGCGGATAGTCCGCCGCCAGGCGGGTCTGGGGCGGCTGCGCGCCGCGCGCCGTGACCTGCGCCGCCAGCCGCGCCAGCGGCCGCAACATGCGCCGCGTCGCCAGCGTGCCCAGCACGAACGCCAGCACCAGGCCGCCGGCCAGGCCGCTGACCACGGTCCAGTGCGAAGTGGACTGGTTGCGTTCGTACTCGGTGTAGTCGCGCAGCAGCATGTAGCGCTGGCCGTCCTTGTCGTCCACCATCACGTGCCAGACGCGGCCGTCGCGCTCGATCTTGTGAAAGCCCGGCGCCAGCCCGCGCAGCCCCGCCGGAAACGCCTCGCTGCCCGGCGCGCCATGGAAGAAACGGTGCGGCCGTCCGGGATCGACGCCGGCCAGGAAATCGTTGCGCACCCGTTCCACCGCCATGCCCATGTCGATGCGCTGCAGGTGGACTTCAAGTGTGTTCACGCTCCAGATCGAGACCCAGGTCAGCGCGCCGCCGACCAGCAGCGCCAGCAGCAGGTAGGTGCGCACCAGATAGCGCGCCAGCCCGCGCCGCGCGCTACGCATCGTCAACGGCCCGCAGTTGGTAGCCGATGCCATGCACCGTGTGCAGCAGCGGCGTGGCGAACGGCTTGTCCACCACCTGGCGGATCTGGTGGATGTGCGTTCGCAGGCTGTCGCTGTCCGGCGGCGAATCGCGCCACAGCGCCTCTTCGAGCCGGCCGCGGTGCACCACCGCCGGACTGGCGCGCATCAGCAGCATCAGCAGTTGCAGCGGCGACGGCGGCAGCCGCAGCGCCTGCCCGCCGCGCGCCAGCGCCAGCGTGCCGGTATCCAGCGTCAGGTCGCCGACCCGCAGCACACGCGCCGCGCCGGCGCCGCTGGCGCGGTGCAGCAGCGCCTTGGCGCGCGCGGCCAGTTCAGCCAGGGCGAACGGCTTGACCAGGTAGTCGTCGGCGCCGGCGTCGAACCCCGTCAACCGGTTGTCCAGGGTATCGCGCGCGGTCACCATGATCACCGGCGTATCGCAGCCGGCCTCGGTGCGCAGCCGCCGGCACAGGTCATAGCCGTCCAGCCGCGGCAGCATCAGGTCCAGCACGATCAGGTCGAAGCCGCCCTCGGCCGCCATGGCGTAGCCGCGCAGCCCGTCCTCGGCGCAGTCGACGATGTAGCCGTGGCGCGTCAGGTGGTGCGTGATGTTGGCGAGGATGTCGGGGTCGTCTTCGATGACAAGAACACGCATGGGCGGAGCGGGGAATGGAAATCAATCTCAGATTGTAAGCGCGGCCGCGATCCGGTCATGGAAGCCCATCGGTTCGCGGCGCTGCCGCCACAACCTGGCGCGCGTCTTAACGAATTCTTGAACCCCGATGGCGGAGACTGCCTGCCGATAGGAATGGTTCGCGTTACCCGCAAGCCCGCGGGGCGTGTCGTGGCCACTGGATCGGGATCTCCCATGCGTTTGAAAATCATGTTCCGCGCGGCGCTGGCCGCCACCGCCCTGCTCTGCGCCCTGCCCGGCGTCCAGGCGCGCCAGGTGACCGACCTGGCCGGCCGCGTCGTCACCGTGCCCGATCATCCGCGGCGGGTGCTGCTGGGCGAAGGCCGCTTCGTCTTCGCCATGGCGCTGCTGGACCGCGCCGACCCGGTGGCGCGCGTGGTCGGCTGGCAGGGCGAACTCAAGCAACAGGATCCCTATTCCTGGCTGCAGCTGATCAAGCGGTTCCCCAAGGCGGCCGAGGTGCCGCTGATCGGCACCACCTCGGAGGCCAGCGTCAGCCCGGAGAAGATTGTCTCGCTCAAGCCGGACGTGGCCATCTTCAGCCTGAGCGGCCACGGCCCGGGCCGCAACAACCCGATGATCGCGTCACTGCAGCAGGCCGGCATCCCGGTCGTGTTCATCGATTTCCGCCAGCATCCGGTCAAGAACACCGTGCCCAGCCTGCGTATCCTGGGCCAGGCGCTCGACCGCCGGGAACAGGCCGAGCGCTACATCGCCTTCTATGAATCGCACCTGGCCAAGGTCCGCGAGCTGGTGCAGCCGGTGCCGCAGGCCGAGCGTCCGCGCGCATTCGTCGAGATGCTGGCCGGCGTGTGGCCCGCCTGCTGCCACACCACCGGCAACGGCAGTTTCGGCGACCTGCTGGAAGCCGCCGGCGGCGTCAACGTCGCCGCCCCGGTGCTGCCGGGCGCGATCGGCGACGTCAGCATGGAGTTCCTGCTCCAGGCCCAGCCGCAGGTCTACATCGCCACCGGCAGCCGCTCCGACCCCGGTCGCCCCGGCCTGCTGGTCGGCCCCGGCGCCGCGGCCGATGTCTCCGCCGCCAGCCTGTCCATCCTGCTGGGACGCGACGGCATCCGCGATCTGGACGCGGTCAAGCGCGGCCGCGCCTTCGGCATCTGGCACGCGTTCTACAACTCGCCCTACAACATCGCGGCAATCGAAGCGATGGCCAAGTGGCTGTACCCCGAACGCGCCGCCGCGCTGGACCCGGACGCCACGCTGGCCACGCTGTACCGCGACTTCCTCGACGTGGACGGCGCCGGCACCTACTGGACCGCACCCGTCGCCCGTTGACGGCAGGCAGGCACGCCATCATGCAGACTTCCGCTACCGTCCTCGCCGCCGACGGCGTCCTGGACGATCCCGTCGCCCGCTACCATCGCACCCGCCGGCGGCGGCTGGCGCTGGCCCTGGCGCTGGCCGTGGCCATCGCCATCAGCCTGCTGGCCGACATCGCCACCGGCCCGGCCGGCCTGGCGCCGCTCGACCTGCTGCGCACCCTGCTGCACCCCGACGCCGCCGACGCCGGCACCCGCGTCATCGTCTGGCAGTTCCGCCTGCCCTACGCCCTGATGGCGCTGCTGGTGGGCCTGGCCCTGGGCCTGGGCGGCGCCGAGATGCAGACCATGCTGGACAACCCGCTGGCCAGCCCCTATACGCTGGGCGTGTCGGCCGCGGCCGCGTTCGGCGCCTCGCTGGCCATCACCCTGGACTGGCACGCGCCGGCGCTGCCGCCCGGCATGGTGGTGTCGCTGTCGGCCTTCGCCAGCACCCTGGTGTCGGTGCTGATCCTGGAACGCGTGGCGCGCTGGCGCGGCGGATCGACGCTGGGCGTGGTGCTGTTCGGCATCGCGCTGGTGTATTCGTTCCAGGCGCTGGTCATGCTGCTGCAGTTCATCGCCAGCGAGGAAGCGCTGCAAGGCATCGTGTTCTGGACCATGGGCAGCCTGGCGCGCGCCACCTGGACCACCGTGGGCGTGATGGCGGCCGCGCTGGCGCTGGCGTTGCCGTTCTCGCTGCGCGACGCCTGGAAACTCACCGCCGTGCGCCTGGGCGAGGAACGCGCCGCCAGCTTCGGCATCGACGTCAAGCGCCTGCGCCTGGTGAGCCTGCTGCGGGTCAGCGCGCTGGCGGCGCTGGCGGTGTCGTTCGTCGGCACCATCGGCTTCGTCGGCCTGGTGGCGCCGCACATCGCCCGCCTGCTGCTGGGCGAAGACCATCGCTACTACCTGCCTGGCAGCGCGCTGGCCGGCGCGCTGATCCTGTCGCTGGCCTCGGTCGCCTCAAAGACCGTGCTGCCCGGCGCGCTGGTGCCGGTGGGCATCGTGACCTCGCTGGTCGGCATTCCCTTCTTTCTCACCATCGTCATCCGCGCCCTCAAGCGCGGCTGACGCCTTTCCCTGCCCCCGGAGACGCCTCCCCATGCAAACCCGTTACCCGCTCGCCCTCGTCGCCCTGCTGGCCGCCGGCGCCGCCCACGCCGCCGAGCCCGCCTGCGGCATCGACATCGAAGGCCAGCCCGGCAAGAAGTTCGCGCCCAACCACATCGTGGTGCCCGCGACCTGCCAGGACTTCACGGTGCGCCTCATCCACACCGGCAAGAACAGCAAGGAAAAGGCCGGCCACAACTGGGTGCTGACCAAGACCGAGGACATCGACGCGGTCATGGTCGACGGCATCAAGGCGGGCGCGGCGCACGACTTCCTGGCGCCGGGCGACGGTCGCATCCTGGCCAGGACGCCGATGCTCGGCGGCGGTGAAACCGCCACCGTCACCTTCCCCGTCAGCCGCCTGGCCGCGGGTGAGTCCTACACCTTCTATTGCTCGTTCCCGGCCCACGCCCAGCACATGCGCGGCACGCTGGCACTGCAGCGCTGACGCCATGACCTCGCTGGAGATCCGCGCGCTGACCGCCGGCTACGGCAACCGCCCGGTGCTGCGCGGCCTGCGGGCGGCGCCGCTGCCCGAGGGCACGCTGACCGCCCTGCTGGGGCCGAACGGCAGCGGCAAATCGACCCTGCTCAAGACGCTGGCGGGGCTCAATCCCATGCTGGACGGCGACCTGCGGCTGGACGGCGCGGATTTCGCCGGCCTCTCTCCGGCCCGCCGCGCCGAGCACGCCATGTACATGCCCCAGGCCCTGCCCAAGGGCGTGCACATGACCGTGCTGGAGTCGGTGCTGGTGGCGGCCCGCTCGGGCCGCGCGCGCCAGGGCGGCGACGCCTTGATGCGCGAGGCCATGCAGGTGCTGACCGAACTGGGCATCGGCCATCTCGCCAGCCGCTACCTCGACGAGCTGTCCGGCGGCCAGAAGCAGCTGGCCTCGCTGGCGCAGGCGCTGGTGCGGCGGCCGCGCCTGCTGCTGCTGGACGAACCGCTGTCGGCGCTGGACCTGAACTACCAGTTCCATGTCATGGACGTGCTGCGGCGCCAGACCGTCCGCCACCGGCTCATCACGCTGGTGGTGCTGCACGACCTGAACATCGCGCTGCGCCACGCCGACCATGCGCTGTTGCTGCACGGTGGCATCCTGCTGGCCGAAGGCCCGCCGCGGCACGTGGTCACGCCCGATACGCTGCGCCGCGCCTATGGCGTGCTGGCGCGCGTGGAGCGCTGCCCGCAAGGCCAGCCCCAGGTGCATGTGGACGGGTTGGCCCATCATGGGCTGGCCCACCATGGGCTGGCCGCCTAGATCAGGAACTGCCGGTACGCCTCGTTCGCCGTCTCTTCCCAATGCGCGTAGCCCAGTTGCGCCAGGAAGCGGTCCAGCGCCGCGTCGTCCGCCAGCGGCGCCTGGATGCCCACCAGCACCGAGCTGAAGTCCGCGCCCTGGTTACGGTAGTGGAATAGGCTGATGTTCCAGTTCGGCGCCATTGCCGACAGGAACTTCATCAGCGCGCCCGGACGCTCCGGAAACTCGAAGCGGAACAGCCGTTCGCCGCCCGCCAGCGGCGAGCGTCCGCCCACCATGTAGCGGATGTGCTGCTTGGAGACTTCGTTGTGGCTCAGGTCGCTGACCGCGAAGCCTTCCTGCTCCAGGCCGCGCATGATGTCCGCGGCCTCGCCGCGGCGCGCGATCTGCACGCTGACGAAGATGCGGGCGGTGTTGGCATCGGCGATACGGTAGTTGAATTCGGTCACGCTGCGCTGCCCCATCACCGCGCAGAAGCGGCGGAAGCTGCCGCGCTCCTCGGGCAGCGTCACGGCGAACACGGCTTCGCGCGCCTCGCCCACCTCGGCCCGGTCCGCCACGAAGCGCATGCGGTCGAAATTCATGTTGGCGCCCGAGGTGATCGCCACCAGCGACTGGCCCTGCGCGCCTTCGCGCTCGACGTACTGCTTGAGCCCGGCCAGCGCCAGCGCGCCCGCCGGTTCCAGCACGCTGCGGGTGTCCAGGAACACGTCCTTGATCGCCGCGCAGACCGCGTCGGTATCCACCAGGATGACTTCGTCCAGATACTGGCGGCACAGCCGGAAGGTCTCTTCACCCACCAGCTTGACCGCCGTGCCATCGGAGAACAGCCCCACTTCGGCCAGGCTGACCCGCTCGCCCACCTGGATCGACTGCGCCATGGCGCTGGAATCGACCGTCTGCACCCCGATCACCTTGACCGAAGGGTCCACCGCCTTCATGTACACCGACACCCCCGCCGCCAGGCTGCCGCCGCCGATCGGCACGAACACCGCGTCCAGGCGCCCCGGGTGCTGGCGCAGGATCTCCATGCCGACCGTGCCCTGGCCAGCGATGACGTAGGGATCGTCGAACGCCGGGATGAAGGTCAGGTCCTGGTCGCGGGCCAGCGTCTGCGCGTAGGCGTAGGCGTCGCTGTAGGAATCGCCCGCCAGCACCACCTGCACCGTCGGGCCGCCGAAGGCGCGCACCGCGTCCACCTTCACCTGCGGCGCGGTCTGCGGCACCACGATGGTGGCGCGCACGCCGAGCCGGGCGGCGGAGATTGCCACGCCCTGGGCGTGGTTGCCGGCCGAGGCAGTGATGACGCCGCGTTCAAGCGCCGCCTGCGGCGTGTTGCGCATCTTGTTGTAGGCGCCGCGCACCTTGAACGAGAACACCGGCTGGTTGTCCTCGCGCTTGAGATGCACGCGGTTGCCCAGCCGGCGCGACAGGCCCTGGGCCAGGTCCAGTTCGGTTTCGCGGGCGATATCGTAGACCCGCGCCGTCAGGATCTGGCGCAGGTATTCCATGGGCGCGGCATGGCCCGGCGTGAAGGGGTCGGTGTGGGACGTCTTGGCGGTGGCGGCTTGCGGTTGTTGCATGAAGACTCTCTGCGGCGTGGGGGCTGGGCCCGGCAGAGGCGGCAACAAAAAACCCGCCTCGTGGGGCGGGTTTGTTTGACTGACTGCGGTCGCGCGTTAACCCACCATTCCAGGAATGATGGTAATAATCAGCGAAATGCGGACGGCGCGGGAAGTCATGGGCCGTAGCTTCCCGCAAGCGGGGCCATTTGTCAAATCGCGCATCAACTCGAACCGCGCCGCCCGCCTTGCCGACGCGGCGGGGCACATGGCGAGTACATGGCGAATACAACAGGGCGCCTACAGATAGACGCCCACCCGCGACGGCAGGTCATCGATCGGCCGGTGCCTGGCCAGCTGCGCCAGCACGCCCCGGAACATGTTCTTCCTGCCGGCCGCGTCCGGCACCCGCCGCACGAACAGGTATTCAAAGTGCGCCAGCAGGCGCCGCAGCAGGTCTGCGTCCAGGGCCAGCAGGATCTGCCGCAGATCGTCGGGCAGGACCTCGTCCGGCGAAGACAGGAACAGCCCCATCTGCGTCCGCGTCAGCGGCTTGGTCCGGTACAGCGTCTCGCAGGCCGCCTGGCAGGCCTGGCGGTCGTCCAGCGCCAGCAGCGTGGTGCACTTGAGCACCATCAGGAACACCTGGAATTCCGACCCCGGCTCGGCCAGTTCGATGCCCTGGTCGAAGTGGTCGATGGCTTCGCGCAGACGGCCACGGTTCAGGCGCAACTGGCCCATCACCGAAAACGCCGAGGCGAAGGCGGTGCCGTGGCTGAAGGCGTCCTCGGCCAAGGCCTCGGCCAGCTCCAGGTGGTCGTGGCTGACAAAGCACAACAGCTTGGCCGCCGCCAGCGCCAGCAGCGGATTGGCGCGCACGCGCGGCAGCGCCTGGAACACCAGGGCCTCGATCCGCGGCTCCAGTTCGGCCGGATCGCTGGACAGGTCCAGCACCAGCCGCGCATACAGGTGCGACGCCCACATCAGCGCGGTGTGAGGATCGTCCGGACTTTCGGCGCGCAGCTTTTCCAGTTCCGACGCCGACTCCAGCCAGCTTTGCGGCGTGCGCGACAGCAGTTGCGCGGCGCGATGCAGGCGCAACTCGATGGGCTCGTCGGTGGGGCCGGCCAGTTCGCCACGGGCCCGCGCCAGACTGCGCCAGATCTCGCTCTTGATGGAGGCGGCGAAGGTGGAAGCGGCGCTGCGGCCGACCGCGGCCTCGTCGGCCGGGGCGATGGTCCAGCGTTCGGCGCGCAGCGCGGCGCCGCTGGCGGCCTCGCGCAGCACCACGGCGCAGTGCACGCCGGCTTGGTCCTGGCGCAGCCCGACCTCGACACGAAACGGCGCCTGGGCCTCGTTGGCGGCCGCCAGCGACAACAGGCTGACGCCGCGCTCGCTCGGCAGGCGGGCGCGCAGGGCGCCGGCCAGATCCACCAGGAAGGCCTTGACCCTCGGTTCGGTCCGCAGGGCCTCGGGGCCGGCGGCCGGGCCGATGGCGACGTAGACATCGCCGCCCGGCTCCGGCTCGGGCGCGGCGATCCAGCTATAGCCTTCGCCATAGCTGGTGGCGATGAAGCGCGGCGCGCGGGCCGAATCGCCCAGCTTGCCGCGCAGGCGGTTGATCATCAGGTCAACGCTGCGTTCGAGCGCGTCGGCCTCGCCGCGCTGGGTCGCGTCCAGCAGGCGCTGGCGCGGCAGGATCTGGCCCATGTGCCCGACCAGCAGCGCCAGCGCCGCGCTCTCGACCGGCGTGAAGTGGATCGTCTGGCCATCGGGACGGCTGGCGTAGTGGAACTTCGGATCGAACGACAGACTGCCAAACCGCATTGCATCTCCACGCGCCGGGCTGCACAACGCCCATCGTCATCCGGCGCCCCGCTCTTTTCCGCCCGCGGACTGGCGCGAACGGATGCGGAATATTAGCCATAACTTCCATGCCGATACCAGCAAGTTATGGTCATTTGGCGCCATTCCTGGAAACAAAAAGGCACTTTTCCGCCCCGACCGCACGGCCCGCGGACGATTGGCGCCCATTTCCGCGCGCGCCAGACGGGGCGCGGTATTACAATGTTCGATTCGTGGCAGTCGTACCTTCCAGGCGGTCGGGCAATTGGACCAGCACATAAAGGACGGGCGGCGCCATGTTGAGCCGATCGGGGCCTGCCCGGGTCTGCCCATACGAACCCACTCTCGACAACATCTACCGGCTGACGCCGCATAGCATGTTCGGGTTTGCGCCTAGCGCCACCGCCGAACAGATTCAAGGATCATGTCTCTTACTCCGAAGATTATCTACACCCTCACCGACGAAGCTCCGGCGCTTGCAACCCGTTCCCTGCTGCCGATCGTCCAGACCTTCGCGAAGTCCGCTGGCATCACGGTCGAGACCCGCGACATCTCCCTGGCGGGCCGCATCATCGCCCTGTTCCCCGACTACCTCGACGACAGCCAGAAGCTGGGCGACGCCCTGTCCGAACTGGGCGCCCTGGCGGTCCAGCCCGAAGCCAACATCATCAAGCTGCCGAACATCAGCGCCTCGATGCCGCAGCTCAAGGCCGCCATCAAGGAACTGCAGGACCAGGGCTACAAGCTGCCCGACTACCCGGACGCCCCGGCCAACGACACCGAGCGCGACGTCAAGGCGCGCTACGACAAGGTCAAGGGCAGCGCCGTCAACCCCGTGCTGCGCGAAGGCAACTCCGACCGCCGCGCCCCGCTGTCGGTGAAGAACTACGCCCGCAAGCACCCGCACAAGATGGGCGCCTGGACGGCTGACTCCAAGGCCCACGTGGCGCACATGGACAGCGGCGACTTCTACGGCACCGAAAAGTCGGCCCTGATCGCCGAAGCCGGCGACGTCAAGATCGAACTGACCGCCGCCGACGGCACCAAGACCGTGCTGAAGGAAAAGACCCCGGTCAAGGCCGGCGAGATCATCGACGCCGCCGTGCTGTCGACCGCCAAGCTCAAGACCTTCCTGCAGGCCCAGATCGACGACGCGCGCGCCCAGGGCGTGCTGTTCTCGGTGCACCTGAAGGCCACCATGATGAAGGTCTCCGACCCCGTCATCTTCGGCCACGTGGTGTCGGTGTTCTACAAGGACGTGCTGGCCAAGCACGCCGCCGTCCTCAAGCAGGCCGGCTTCGATCCCAACAATGGCATCGGCGACCTGTACGCCAAGATCCAATCGCTGCCCGCCGACCAGCAGGCCGCGATTACCGCCGACATCGACGCCGCCTACAAGACGCTGCCGCAGCTGGCCATGGTGAACTCCGACAAGGGCATCACCAACCTGCACGTGCCCAGCGACGTCATCGTCGACGCCTCCATGCCCGCCATGATCCGCGACTCGGGCAAGATGTGGAACGCCGAAGGCAAGCTGCAGGACGCCAAGGCCGTCATCCCCGACCGCTGCTACGCCGGCGTCTACCAGGCCGTCATCGACGACTGCAAGCAGCACGGCGCCTTCAATCCGGTCACGATGGGCAGCGTGCCCAACGTCGGCCTGATGGCCCAGGCCGCCGAGGAATACGGCTCGCACAACAAGACCTTCGTGGTCCCCGCCACCGGCACCGTGCGCGTCACCGACGCCTCGGGCAAGGTGCTGCTGGAGCAGGCCGTCGAAGCCGGCGACCTCTGGCGCATGTGCCAGACCAAGGACGCCGCGATCCAGGACTGGGTCAAGCTGGCCGTCACCCGCGCCCGCGTCAGCCAGACGCCGGCCGTGTTCTGGCTGGACGAAAAGCGCGCCCACGACGCCCAGGTCATCGCCAAGGTCAAGCAGTACCTGAACGACCACGACACCAGCGGCCTGGATCTGCGCATCCTGCCCCCGGTCGAGGCCACCAAGTTCTCGCTCAAGCGCATCCGCGAAGGCCTGGACACCATCTCCGTCACCGGCAACGTGCTGCGCGACTACCTGACCGACCTGTTCCCCATCATGGAACTGGGCACCAGCGCCAAGATGCTGTCGATCGTGCCGCTGGTCGCCGGCGGCGGCCTGTTCGAAACCGGCGCCGGCGGTTCGGCGCCCAAGCACGTGCAGCAGTTCCTGGAAGAAGGCTTCCTGCGCTGGGATTCGCTGGGCGAGTTCATGGCCCTGGCCGCGTCGCTGGATCACCTCGGCCGCGCCTACGACAACGCCCGCGCCCTGGTGCTGGGCAAGACGCTGGACCTGGCCACCGCCAAGTTCCTGGACGAGAACAAGTCGCCCGACCGCAAGGTCGGCGGCCTGGACAACCGCGGCAGCCACTTCTATCTGGCGATGTACTGGGCCCAGGCCCTGGCCGAGCAGACCGACGACCGCGCGCTGGCCGCGCTGTTCGCCCCGGCCGCGGCCGCGTTCGCGCAAGGCGAAGCCAAGATCCTGGAAGAGCTCAAGGCCGCCCAGGGCAAGCCGGTCGACATCGGCGGCTACTACCAGCCCAACGAAGACAAGGCCAGCCGCGCCATGCGCCCCAGCGCCACGCTGAACCAGGTGCTGGCCAGCATCGGCTAAGCCCCGTCACGCCCCCGGGCCAGCCGGCCCGGTCGCGCCAAGGCCGGCGGTTCCTCACGGAGCCGCCGGCTTTTTTCTTGCTTTATCGTCGTGGCCGGCCCTTGTCGCCGGCGACCGGCCGTCCCTCGCGGCCGCTAGGCTTGCGAGACTCGCCGCGCCCGGCGGATCTGCAGCCATTGCAGCGCCACCGGAATCAGCGACAGCCCGATGATGATGACCGACACCCAGTGCAGGTTGGCGCGCACCCAGGCGATCGAGCCGAGCCAGTAGCCGGCCAGCAGCATCGAGCCGCACCAGAGGATGGCGCCGACCACGTTGTAGACGAAGAAGGTGCGGCGCGGCATCTGCGACAGCCCGGCCACGAACGGCGCCAGCGTGCGCACGATCGGCACGAAGCGCGCCACCGTGATGGTCATGGCGCCATAGCGGGCGAAATAGTCGCGCGCGCGTTCCAGGTGGTCCGGCTTGACCCAGCGGCTGTGGGCGAGCTTCTGCCCCCAGCGGGACGAGGCGATGGCATAGTTGAGCGCGTCGCCGGCAATGGCGGCGGCCGTGATGGCCGCCAGCGACACCAGCGGATCGATGCCCGCCAGGCCCAGGAAAGCGCCGGCCGCGAACAGCAGCGAATCGCCCGGCAGGAACGGCATCACCACCAGGCCGGTCTCGATAAACACGATGGCGGCGATGATGCAGGTGCCCAGCACCCAATTCTGCGCCAGCAGCGCCATCAGGCCCTGCTCGCTGGTCAACCACGCAAACATCTCGGTAATGCTCATACGGATCCCGCCCTTCTTTTGCGGCCGGGGACGCCGGCCATTCTATGGAGGGACGGAGTATGCGGCAGATCCCGTCGATATTTCATCAAATTTCGTCGGGGCGCGCGCCCTGATGGACGCGAGGCGGCCCTGCGCGCCGCTCGCGCTAGCGCTCAGCCATCAGCCGATCGAGCCGCAGCCGGCCACGCTCGTCCGTCAGCCGGCGCATGGCGCCGTAGGCCGCGCCCATGGCCGCCATGCCGCTGGCGCCGCAGAGCAGAAACATCAACAGGATCTGGTACTTGGCGGCATCGATGGGATCCATGCCGGCGATGATCTGGCCGGTCATGATGCCGGGCAGCGTGATGATGCCCGCCGCCGACATCTGGTTGATGCTGGGCACGATGCCGCGGCGCACGGATTCCCGCAGCAGCACGGCGAAGGCCTGGTGCGCCGTGGCCCCCAGGGACAGGCGCGCCTCGATGGCCAGCTTTTCGCGGCGCACGCCGGACAACACGCTGTCCAGCGCCAGGCTGGCCGCGTTGAGCACGCTGCCCAGCACGATGCCGACCAGCGCGATCGTGTAGCGCGGGTCGTACCAGGGCTCGGGCCGCAACGCGGTCGACAGGATGAACAGCGCGGTAATGACCGTCGTGGCGACGACGGCCATGGCGCCCACATAACCGTTGCCGTGGCCGGCCAGGCGCGCCTTGGGCCGGGCGGCGACCTCGCGCGCCGCCAGCGCCATCATCACGGCCACCACCAGCGCGGTCAGCCAGGGCGCCGCGTGCGCGAACACGATGCGCAGGATGTGGCCGACCAGCAGCAGCTGCACCACGGTGCGCAGCGCCGCCCACAGCACCTGCTTTTGCAGGTTGAGCCGCAGCGCGAAGGAAATGCCGGCCGACAGCACAACCAGCAGCGAAGCGATGATCAGGTCGGTGGCCTGCAGTTTGATCACGTCCATTGCGGCTCCAGCTTGCCCTGCGCCATGCGCCAGCCGCGGCGGGCCATGCGCCGGGCCTGGTCGGGGTTGTGGGTCACCATCAGGATGGCCGCGCCGCCGTCCAGGTAGCGGCGCAGCTCGGCTTCCACCAATTCGGTGGCGGCGGGATCGAGCGCGGCGGTGGGTTCATCCAGCAACAGCGCGCGCGGCGCCAGCGCCAGTGCGCGCGCCAGGGCGGCCCGCTGGCGTTCGCCGGTGGACAGCTCCTGCACCAGCGCGTCCATTTTCCCGGCCGGCAGGCCCATGCGCTGCATCAGCTCGGCGGCCCGCGCGCGATCGGCGAAGTGCGGAGCGACATGGTCGTCCCACCAGCCGGCCTCGGCCTGGCAGTAGATCACCTGGCGGCGCCATTGGTGACCGCGCATGCCCGAACGCGGCGCGCCGTCGAGTTCGATTTCACCGTGGCCGGGGTCCAGGTCGGCGACCTGGCGCAACAGCAGCGATTTGCCCGACCCCGAAGGGCCGGTGATGGCGGCGCATTCCCCCGCCGCGAGATCCAGGCTGACGGGCGACAAGCGCTCGCTGTAGACGCCGCGCAGCCTGAGCACGGGACGTTTATCTGACATGGCGGCAAGCATAACCCGCGCGGGTCCGCGCCGCACCGGCGCGTTGCCGGCGCTGGCGCCGCATGAGGATATGCCCGCCGATCGCGTCCCTATGCGCTTTGCCACCCTGCATATGAGCGCCGCCTGCATGGCGCGGGCGATGCGTCGCGCCCGGCGCGCATTTGCTAGAGTGCCAATATTGCAAATGAAAATCATACCCAAACAGATGTTGAATTCATGCAATACCGGCGATGGAAATTCTTTGTTGTCGCAGTGGACCGACGGCCCGGCGAGCCGCTCGCGTCCCGTTCCGCCTGACTAGCCGGCCCTGTTCCGAGTATGCCCGCCCCGGGCATCGTCCGTGCAACGAGAGACTCCGCAAAAGGCGTAACCATCATGAACCGTGAAATCTATGACTTCGTCGCGATCGGCCTAGGCCCTTTCAATCTCAGCCTGGCCTGCCTGTCGGCCCCGCTGCCCGGCGTGCGCGCCCTCTTCCTGGACAAGAAGCCGGGCTTCGACTGGCACCCCGGCATGCTGATCGAGGCCTCCACCCTGCAGAATCCATTCCTGGCGGACCTGGTCAGCCTGGCCGATCCGCGCAGCGAATACAGCTACCTGAACTACAGCAAGCAGACCGGCCGCATCTATTCGTACTACATGCGCGAGAACCACTATCTCACCCGCGCCGAGTACAACCGCTACTGCAAGTGGGTGGCCGCGCGCCTGCCCAACCTGCGCTTCAACAGCGACGTGCAGAGCGTGCTGCACGACCCCGAGACCGACACCTACCTGGTCACCGGCCAGCACAGCGTCAATGGCGAACGCTTCATGGTCCGCTGCCGCAAGCTGGTGCTGGGCCTGGGGTCGCAGCCGGTGCTGCCGCCCTGCTGCGACCGGCGCGAGGCGCCCTACATCCACAGCGCCGAGTACCTGCGGCACAAGGAGCAACTGCAGCGGCGCGCCTCGATCACCATCGTCGGCAGCGGCCAGAGCGCGGCCGAGGTGTTCCACGACCTGCTGCGCGACAGCGACGAACACGACTACAGCCTGGCCTGGATCACCCGTTCGCCGCGCTTTTTCCAGATGGAGAACACCAAGCTCACGCTGGAGCTGATCTCGCCGGACTACACCAACTACTTCTACGACCTGCCCGAAGACCGCCGCCGCCAGATCCTGGCCGAGCAGAGCAGTCTGTACAAGGGCATCAACGCCTCGCTCATCAACCAGATCTACGACCTGCTGGACGAGAAGATCCACAACGGCGACCGCCGCTATACGCTGCTGACCAATGCCGAGTTGTGCGCCAGCCGTTACGACCGCCACGCCGCCCGCTACCACCTGGAGTTCCGCCACGTCGACACCGGGCAGGTGTTCTCGCACGCGGCCGACGGCCTGGTGCTGGCCACCGGTTATGCCCGCAGCATCCCCGCGTGCGTCAATCCGATCCACGACCGCATCGCCTGGGCCGAGGACGGCAACTACCAGATCGCCCGCAACTACACCATCGACCACGGCGGCAACGAGATCTTCGTGCAGAACAGCGGCCTGCTCAGCCATGGCGTCACCAATCCCGACCTGGGCTTCTGCTGCTACCGCAATTCGCAGATCCTGCGCGAACTGACCGGCCACGAGCACTACGCCATCGAGCCGCGCACCGCGCTGCAGGACTTCCGTCCGCCGGCCAGCGGCGTGTTGGCGCATCGCGCGGCCCAGCCGGCGCCGGCGTGCCGCGGCGCCGTCGCGCCGGAACTGATGCCCATGCTGGACGGCCATCGCGCCGCCACCGTCTGATGCCCCGGGAGCCCGCCATGATCACCATGACCGCCGCCTTCCTGGGCGAGATCGACCGCCAGGCGCGCAGCCACTACGACGAGGGCGCGGGCCTGGCGCTGCGCCCGCTCGATCCCGCCGGCGACGCCGCCCTGCTGCGCCAGTGGTTCGCGATGGACTACGCCCGCTTCTGGTCGATGCAGACGTTCACCGAAGCGCAGGTGCGCGACTTCTACGAAACCCTGGTCGACAGCGGCCATGCCGGCGCCTGGCTCGGCAGCCACGACGGCCGCCCGGCCTTCCTGGTGGAATGCTACGACCCCGCCCATGACCAGGTCGGCGAGCACTACCCGGTGCGCCCCGGCGACCTCGGCATGCACATCTTCATCGGCCCGCCGCGCGTGCGCATCCCGAATTTCAGCCGCAACGTGCTGGCCTTCGTGATGCGCTTCATGTTCGACCGCCTCCAGGCCCGTCGCGTGGTGGTGGAACCCGACAGCAACAACAGCAAGATCCATGCGCTCAACCTGGCCATGGGTTTTGTCTATGCCGGCCAGGCGCGTTTTCGCGAGAAGACCGCCAGCATCGCCTTCTGCACCCGGCAGCAGTTTGAACAGGCCCAACTCCAGGAGTCTTCCCTATGAGCACCCAGCCCCATCCCGCCCAGATCGCCAGCCACCTCGCGCCCGAGGTCTGGGACAAAGTGAACCGCCTGTTGGTGAAGAAGGCCATCTCGGAATATGCCCACGAATGGCTGCTGGAGCCCGAACGGCTCGGCCCCGCCGAGGCGCCCGGCTTTGACCGCTACCGCCTGGTGCTGGCCGACGGCCATGCCGAGTACCAGTTCGATGCGCAGTTGATGGCCATGCGCCACTGGCGCATCCCGCCCGAATCCATCAGCAAGACCATGGCCGGCACGCCCGCGCCGCTGGACGCGCTGCAGTTCGTCATCGAGATCCGCGACAAGCTCGGCATGCCCGAGGACCGCCTGCCGATCTACCTGGACGAGATCACCAGCACGCTGCACGGCAGCGCCTACAAGCACACCCGCGCCGCGCCCACGGCCGCCGAATTGGCGGTGGCCGATTACCAGACCATCGAGACCTCGATGATCGAAGGCCATCCCAGCTTCGTCGCCAACAATGGCCGCCTGGGTTTCGACGCCGAGGACTACCACGTCTACGCCCCGGAATGCGCCAGCCCGATCCGCGTGATGTGGCTGGCGGTGCACAAGGACAATGCCCACTTCGCCTGCCTGTCGACCATGGACTACGACAGCCTGCTGCGCGACGAACTGGGCGCGGACACCGTCGCCCGCCACACCCAGACCCTGCGCGATCAGGGGCTGGACCCGGCCGACTACTACTTCATGCCCTCGCATCCGTGGCAGTGGTTCAACAAGCTGTCGCTGGCGTTCGCCCCCTACGTGGCCACGCGCAAGATCGTGTGCCTGGGCTATGGCGACGACGATTACCTGGCGCAGCAGTCGATCCGCACCTTCTACAACATCAGCCAGCCCGGCAAGCACTACGTCAAGACCTCGCTGTCGATCCTGAACATGGGCTTCATGCGCGGCCTGTCGCCGTACTACATGTCCGGCACGCCAGCCATCAACGAGTACCTGCACGGGCTGATCTCGTCGGACCCGTGGCTGCGCCGCAACGGCTTCGCCATCCTGCGCGAAGCGGCCTCGCTGGGATTCCGCAACTATTACTACGAAGCGGCCATCTCGGTCGACACGCCCTACAAGAAGATGTTCTCGGCGCTGTGGCGCGAGAACCCGACCGCGCTGATCGGCGCCAACCAGCGCCTGATGACCATGGCGGCGCTGCTGCACGTCGATCCGCGGGGCGGCGCCTTGCTGCCCGAGCTGATCCGCGCCTCGGGTCTGGACGCGGCCGCGTGGCTGGAGCGCTACGTCGATGCCTACCTCACGCCGCTGGTGCATTGCTTCTACGCCCATGACCTGGTGTTCATGCCGCACGGCGAGAACGTCATCCTGGTGATCGAGGACCACGTGCCGGTGCGCGCCTTCATGAAGGACATCGCCGAGGAGTCGTCGATCCTCAACCCGAACGCCGCCCTTCCCGAGAACGCCCGCCGCCTGGCCGCCGACGTGCCCGAGGAATACAAGCTGCTGACCATCTTCGTCGATGTGTTCGAGGGCTACTTCCGCCACCTGGCGCAAGTGCTGGCCGACCACGGCGTGATGCACGAGGACGCCTTCTGGAAACTGGTGGCCGGCCGCATCACCGCCTACCAGGAGGCCCATCCCGAGCGGCTGGAAAAGTATCGCCAGTACGATCTGTTCGCCCCCGAGATGATCCATTCGTGCCTGAACCGCCTGCAACTGGCCAACAACCTGCAGATGGTCAACCTGGCGGACCCCATCGGCAGCTTCCAGATGGCGCCCAACCTGGCCAACCCGATCGCCCGCTATCGGCCGCAATGGCTGGGCCAGGGCCAGGCCGACACCGTGCGAGCGCTTGCGTGAACCACGACCTGGACGACCTGCTGGCGCTGACCGGCCGCCTGGTGCCCGGACTGTCGGGCCAGGTCGCGGCGGCGCCCGGGCCGGGCATCCGCCCGGGCGCCGACAACACCCAGGCCATCGCGCGGCTGCGCGATGTCTGGGGGCAGCGTTATCCGGAGGCCGGGCCGCACTACCTGGCTTTGCGCTGCTGGGGGCTGCTGATCTGGCAGCCCGTCTACCTGAGCGTGATCGCCGCGCACCGCAGCGAGATCGTGCCGGACCTGTCGCGCATGACCCAGCCGGTGCCGGACGACGGCTTCATCATCGGCTACACCCTGGAGCGCCATGCCCCCTTGCGCGCCGGCCTGCGCGAACGCATGCAGGCCGCCGCCGCGCAACTGCGCAATATCTTCGCCACCTTCTACCGCGAATTGACCCAGGTGCTGCGGGTCAGCCCGCGCGCCGCCGAGTGCATGCAGGCCGATTGCGTGCTCTACGCGCTGCTCGCGGCGCGCCATGACGACGGCGACGCCGCCAATGCCTGGGCCCAGCGGCAGGCCGGCGCCTGGATGGACCTGCTCGGCGTCCCGGGACGCAGCGGCTACCTGACCTGGCGGCGCGCGGACCTGCCGGTCATTGCCGTGGACCGGCAGGTCTGCTGCCACTACTTCCGCAGGCGCGACAGCGACTACTGCAGCACCTGCCCCAAATTGGATCTTGCCGAACGCATGACCCGGATCGACGCCGAGAGCGCCGTGCCCGCCTGAGGGCGGCCGGGCCTTGCGGGATGGCACAAGGAGTCGGAAATGACGGACATTGGCCGCCTTGAGCATGTGCGCGAGGCGTTGAGCCCGCTGCACGTTCGGGCCTATTTCGACGAAGCCCTGTTCGCCCGCGAACAGGAACGGATATTCAAGCAATCGGCCCTGTACGTGGGCCACGAGAAAGGCGTGCCCGAGCCGGGCGACTGGCGCCGCCTGCCGCACGAGGACGGCGGCCGCGTGCTGGTGCGCAACGCCCAGGGCGTCGAGCTGGTCTCGAACGTCTGCCGCCACCGGCAGGCGCTGATCCTGGGCGGCGAGACCGGCGCGGTCACCGGCCCCGGCAACCCCGCCGGCAACCTGTCGGCCAGCGGCGGCAACATCGTCTGCCCGCTGCATCGCTGGACCTATGACAACCGCGGCCAGATCCTGGGCGCGCCGCAGTTCCCCAGCACGCCGTGCCTGAACCTGCCGCGCTTCCCCTTGAAGAACTGCCATGGCCTGCTGTTCGAAGGCCCGCGCGACCCGCGCGCCGACCTGGGCCACCTGTTCGAGCGGCCCGAATTCGATTTCTCCGACTACGTGCTGGATCACGTCGAGGTGCACCAGTGCAACTACAACTGGAAGACCTTCATCGAGGTCTACCTCGAGGACTATCACGTCGGGCCGTTCCATCCCGGGCTGGGGCGCTTCGTCACCTGCGACGACCTGAGCTGGGAATTCGGCCGCCGGCACAGCCTGCAGCGCGTGGGCGTGCACGATTCGCTGGAAAAGCCCGGCTCCGACGTCTACCGCGACTGGCACGACACGCTGATGCGCTATCGCGATGGCTCGGCGCCCGAGTTCGGCGCGATCTGGGTGACCTACTTCCCCACCCACATGATCGAGCTGTACCCGCACGTGCTGGTGCTTTCCACGCTGTACCCCAAGAGTCCGCAGGAAACCATCAACATCGCCGAGTTCTACTACCCGGAGGAGATCGCGCTGTTCGAACGCGAGTTCGTCGAGGCGCAGCGCGCGGCCTACATGGAGACGGCGGTCGAGGATGACGAGATCGGCGAACGCATGGACGCCGGCCGGCTGGCGCTGCTGCGCCGCGGCACTTCCGAAAGCGGCCCCTACCAGTCGCCGATGGAAGACGGCATGCAGCATTTCCACGAGTGGTATCGCGACATCATGGGAGACGAGCTGGGCGATTGCGCGGCGCCTTGAGGCGGGTGCCGGGGGGAAATGGGCATGGCGCCAAAAAACGGTGCCGCATGGGTGAGAATAGCTGCAACAATGCGAACATATGTTATTCTCATTCTCACATCCAATGGCTTGTGAACGGCCATCTTAGGGGCTCATCCCGTAACGCGAGTGACGATCTTGAACCCATCACCCTCCCCCGCCCAATTCACCGTCGCCGACTTCAACCGCATGGGCAGCCAGAGCGGTTTCCGCTACCGCCTGCCGCAGTTGAATGGCGCGCTGCGGGGCGATCCGGAAACCCTCTGCATCGCCGAAGGCCGGGTCGAGACCCACGCGATCCGCCCCGGCCTGACGCTGGTGCTGTCCGATGTGCGCGTGCACCAGCACTACGAAGCCACCTCGATGATGTCGCCGCGTTTTTCGGCCATCGTCATGCTGCAGGGCAACGCCCAGACCCGCATCGATCGCCATGACGACGTCAGGCTGGCCGCGCACAGCGGCGTCAGCGCGCTGTACGGCGACACCGTCGCCATGACCGGCATCCACGCGCCCGGCCAGCGCCTGCGCAGCGTCAACCTGTCGCTGTCCGACCCGGATGGCGCGGGCGACGACCCGACCAGCGAGCTGATCTGGAAGGCGCTGCGTTCGCCGTCGCTGCGGCTGCGCCGCTGGCAGGTGCAGGGCCATCTGCTGCAGGCCATCGAACACCTGCTCGATTGCGGCTGGGACGGCCCGCTGCAGGCCATGCTGCGCGAAGGCGTGGCCACGCAGCTGCTGGCGCACGCCCTGGCCACGCTGGAACAGCGCGCGCCGGCCGACAGCGCCGTTTCCGAGCGCGATCGCCAGTTGCTGGAACGGGTGCGCGAACGCCTGTACAACGCGCCCGGCGAGGAACATACGCTGGACGACCTGGCGCGGCTGGCCTGCATGAGCCCCAGCACGCTGCGCGCCAAGTTCCAGGCCACCTACCAGCGCTCGGTCTTCAGCTGGCTGCGCGAGCGCCGCCTGGAGGTGGCGCGCGAACAGCTGGCCCAGGGATGCAGCGTGCAGCAGGCCGCGCACTTCGTCGGCTACCGCCACGCCACCAACTTCGCCACGGCGTTCCGCGAACGCTACGGCATCGCGCCCAGCGAACTGAACTGAGCGCCGGTTCGTGCACGGCTTACGGCGGCGCCCATTGCTCTCGCGGCGTTCTCCATTCCTGCAACCCGCCATGACAGGCGACCATGCGACAGCGCTTCCCAGCCCGGGAAGCCCCTGCCATGGATGCCGTCGTGTCACGCCGCGAACCCCTGCCTTCCTTTCCCGTCATGGTGCTGATGCTGGGCCTGCTGTCCTGTGTCGCCCCCGCCACCATCGACGCCTACCTGCCCGCATTCGGGGCGCTGGGCCGGGAATTCGCGGTTCCGCAGGAAACCGTACAACTGACGCTGGGCGTGTACATGGCGTGCTATGCCTCCATGCTGCTGCTGCATGGCACGCTGTCCGACTCGCTGGGGCGGCGCCGCGTCGTGCTCACGGCGCTGGGGGTGTACGTCGCCGGCGCGCTGATGGCGGCGCTGGCGCCGAGCTTCGGCTGGCTGCTGGCCGGGCGCGCGGTGCAGGGCCTGTCGGCCGGCGCCGGCATCGTGGTCGGACAGGCCATCATCCGCGACTGCTACGACGGCGCGGTGGCGCGCCGCGCCATGTCCTACCTGATCCTGGTGTTCAACCTGTCGCCGGCGCTGGCCCCGATCCTGGGCGGCTACCTGGCCGCGCACCAGGGCTGGCGATCCGTGTTCCTGCTGCTGACCGCGCTGGCCGGCGCCGCCTGGCTGCTGTGCGCGCGGCGCCTGCCCGAAACGCTGCCGCCCGAGCGGCGCCAGCCGCTGGCCTGGCGCACGCTGGGCGGCAACTATGCGCGCGTGCTGGGCAACCGGCGCTACGCCGCGCTGGGCGCGGCGTTCAGCCTGCTGTTCGCCGCCCAGGGGTTCCTGATCGGGGCGGCGCCCGATTTCATCGTCAACGTCCTGGGTTTGCCGGAAACCGATTTCGCCTATCTGTTCGTGCCGCTGGTGGCCGGCGCCATGGCCGGCGCGCTGCTGGCCGCGCGCAAGGCGGGGCACTGGTCGGATGGACGCATCACGCTGCTGGCCTATCTGCTGATGGGGGGCAGTTGCCTGGCCTATGTGCTGTATATGGCCGCCGCCGAGCCGCCGCGCCTGCCCTGGGCGGTGCTGCTGCCCGGCCTGTACACCTGCGGCCTGGCCATGGGCGTGCCGGCCATGACATTGCGCATCCTGGGGCATGTGCCGGACCTGTCGGGCACCGCCGCGTCCGTCCTCGGCTTCATGCAGATGCTGACGTTCTCCGTGGCCAGCGGCTGGGGCGTGCCGCTGGTCTATGGCCAGCCGCTGCGGCTGGCGGCGGCCATGCTGGCCTGCGTGGCGGCCAGCGCCATCGGCTGGGCCTGGCTGCACCGCCGCGCCGCCCCCGTGGCCAAGACCGAGGCCGGCCTGGGCTAGCCTGCCGGCTCGCGGGTTTCGAGCGGGCCTATTCGCGCGGCGGCGCACCGGGCCCATGGCATTCTCCATATGCATCACGTCGTTCGGCATACATCAGCACAACGGTAAAAATCAATAATTCTCATTACCAAATTTTTCCGCTGGAGCTTGTCCTCATGCCGTTCGTACCGCCCCTGCCCGCCGCGCGTCCGCGCCGGGTGCGCCCCCTTGTCTACGCGATTCAGACGGCCCTGTTCTGCTCCGCCCTTACCCACCAGCAAGCCACCGCCCAGAGCGCCGCCAGCGCCGATAGCGGCGATGTGGCGCAACTGCCCGCCGTCACCGTCAGCGGCGCCGGCATCCCGGGCACCACCGAAGGCAGCCATTCCTACACCACCGATGCCATGAGCACGGCCACCGGCCTGACGCTGTCGCCGCGCGAGACGCCGCAGTCCGTCAGCGTGGTGACGCGCCAGCAGATCGAGGACCAGGGACTGCGCGACACCGGCGCGATCCTGGCCAGCGCGCCGGGCATCTCGGTCTCGCGCAACGACAGCAACCGCTTTGCGTTCTCGTCGCGCGGCTTCGATATCGACAACTTCCAGTTCGACGGCCTGAACTCGCCCATCCTCAGCCTGTGGAACTACGGCGCCACCGACATCGACTCGGCCATCTACGACCGCGTCGAGATCGTGCGCGGCGCCACCGGCCTGATGACCGGTTCAGGCAATCCGTCGGCCGCCGTCAACTTCATCCGCAAGAAGCCGTTGCGCGAGTTCGCCTTGTCCGGCAGCGCCAGCGCCGGCAGTTGGAACCAGGTCGGCGGCAACCTGGACCTGTCGGTGCCGGTCACCGAAGGCGGCCGCATCCGCTCGCGCTTCGTCGCCGCCTATGACCAGGGCGACAGCTACGTGACCTTCCTGGATTCGCGCAAGCGCACCTTCTACGGGGTCATCAGCGCCGACCTCACGCCGGACACGGTGCTGACCGCCGGCATCGAGTATTCCCGCAACCAGAGCAACGGTTTCGGCAGCGGCTTTCCGCTGTTCTACAGCGACGGCTCGCGCACCGACTTCAACCGCTCGGTGGCCAACAACACCCGCTGGGCCCGCATCGACACCGAATCCACCACCACCTTCGTCGACCTGACGCATCGCTTCGCCAATGACTGGAAGGTGCGCGCGGCCTACAGCCACAACGACGGCGACTACCGCATGAAGCAGCTGTTCCGCGGCGGCTACCCCGACCGCGTCACGGGCGCCGGCATGACCAGCGCGTACAACAACTATGATGGCGACCGCTCGCGCGATGACATCCACCTGACGGTGTCGGGCCCGTTCCAGTTGTTCGGGCGCAAGCACGAACTGGCGCTGGGCTGGATGAGCGTCAACGACCACAGCAATATCGGCCAGTACCTGCAGACCGGCGCCAAGCCCGCGCTGGGCAGCTTCTTCGACTGGCGCCAGGATCACGTCGTCGAGCCCACCTGGGCCGCCAACAAGACGCCGGCGGACGACCTTCGCGTCAAGCAGACCGGCGCCTACGCGGTGGGCCGCTTCTCGCTGGCCGATCCGCTGCACCTGATCCTGGGCGGACGCTGGAGCAACTGGGAAACCAACCAGACCTACTTCGGCAGCAAGCGCCAGTACAAGATCAACGACCAGTTCACGCCCTACGCCGGCCTGCTGTACGACATCAACAGCACCTACACGGCCTACGCCAGCTACACGGAGATCTTCCAGCCGCAGAACGCCCGTTCGCCCAGCGGCTCGATCCTGCCGCCGATCGACGGCAAGAGCTACGAGGTCGGCCTGAAGGCGGCCTACCTGGACGGCTTGCTGAACGCCTCCGCGTCGCTGTACCAGACGCGCCAGAACAACCTGGCACAGGCCATCCCGGGCGAGTCGGTCATCGGCATGCCCGGCACCCAGGCCTACCGCGCCGTCTCCGGCGCCAAGGTCGAAGGCTTCGAACTGGAGACCAGCGGCCAGCTCATGCCCGGCTGGAACCTCGGCGCCAGCTACACCCACTTCACCGCCAAGGACGCCGACGGCAAGCCGATCAACACCAGCCATCCGCGCAGCCTGTTCAAGGTCTACACCACCTACCGCCTGCCGGGCGATCTGCACCGCCTGACCGTGGGCGGCGGCGTCGACTGGCAAAGCCGCATCTACCGCTCGGCCGCCAGCCCGCGCGGCAATGTGGACGTGGAGCAAGGCAGCTACGCGCTGGTCAACCTGATGGCCCGCTTCGACTTCAGCAAGCAGGTCTCGGCCACCCTCAACCTGAACAACGTGTTCGACCGCAAGTACTACGACCAGATCGGCTTCTACAGCCAGGGCTGGTATGGCGCGCCGCGCAACGTCATGCTGACGCTGCGCGCGCAGTACTGAAGCGGCGGCTGACGACCCACCAAGGAGCTTCCCGGCACAATGCGTTTGCATCGATTCACCGCGGTGCCCTGGCGCCGCCGCGCCGCCCTGTGCGCGGCGGCGTTGGCCATGGCCTGCACCCTGTCGGCCTGCGACCGGACCGCGCCGCCCGCCGCCACGGCGGCGCCCACCCCCGCCGCGAACGCGGCCGGCCCCGCGCCGCGCGACGGCGCCGATGCGCCGGCTGGCGGTTTTCCGGTGACGCTCGACAGCGCGCTCGGCAAGGCGGTCATCACCACTCCGCCCCGGCGCGTCGTCACCCTGGGCCTGGGCGCCGACGACCTGGCGCTGGCGCTGGGCGTGGTGCCGGTGGGCGTGGGCCGCGCCGACTGGGGCGGCGACGCCGACCATTACTGGCCCTGGGTGCGCGCCGCCATCGAGGCCACCGGCCAGCCCCTGCCCGAGCGCATCACGGTTTACCCCGAACTGGATATCGAAAAGATCATCGCCTTGCGCCCGGACGTGGTGCTGGCGCCGTTCTCCGGCGTCACGCCCGAGGCCTACGCGCAACTGTCGCGGCTGGTGCCGGTGGTGGCCTATCCCGGCCAGCCGTTCCTGACCCCGGTGGACACGCAGATCGACCTGATCGCCAGGGCGCTCGGCAGGCGCGAGGCCGCCGGGCCGCTCAAGGCGCGCATCCACGACGCGCTGGCGCAGGCCGCGCGCCGCTACCCCGAACTGGCCGGCAAGACCTTCGCCTATGTGCGCGCCGACCTGGGCTCGGGCAACTTCGCCGCCTACGTCGCCGGCGATCCGCGCGTCGATACGCTCACGGCCATGGGCCTGACCCTGGCGCCGTCGGTGCGCGGCCTGCATGCCAGCGCCGGGCATTTCGCCCACTACCTGGGCTTCGAGCACGCCGATGCGCTCGGCGACGCCGACATCCTGGTGTCCTGGTTCTACACCCCGGAAGAGCGCGACCGCGCCGCGGCCCTGCCCCTGTATGCCTCGATTGCCGCGGTGCGGCGCGGCGCCTACGTGGCGCTGAGCGACCCGGCGCTGGTCATGGCCTCGTCCTCCGGCACGCCGCTGGCGGTGGCCTGGATGCTGGACCGGCTGGCGCCGCAACTGGCGCAGGCCGCGCGTCGTGCCCAGGCCGGCGGAGCCGCGCCCTGATGCCGCCGCGCCAGCCCCGCGCGGCGCGCGTCGATAGCCCGCCCTCCCACAGCCCACGCCTGCGCGCGCCACTGCTGCTGGGCGCCTGTATGCTGTTGGCCGCCGCCGCGCTGGCAAGCCTGTGGCTCGGCTCGCGCGGCCTGTCGGCGGCCACGGTCTGGCGCGCGCTGCTGCAGCCCGACGACAGCCACGCGGCGCTGGTGGTGGCCTCGCGCATTCCGCGCACCCTGCTGGCCGTGCTGACCGGCGCGGCCCTGGCGGTTGCCGGCGCGCTGATCCAGGCGCTGACCCGCAATCCGCTGGCCGAGCCGGGCCTGCTGGGTGTCAATGCCGGCGCGGCCGCCTCCATCGTCACCACGGCGCTGGCCCTGGGCGGCCTGCCGGCGCATCCGTTCTGGGCCGCGCTGCCCGGCGCGCTGGGTGCCGCGGCGGCGGTGTACCTGATCGGGGCCGGCGGCCGCGGACTGCAACCGGTGCGGCTGATCCTGGCCGGCGCCGCCGTCAACGCGGTGCTGTTCGCCTATGTGCAGGCGGTGGCGCTGTTGCGCGACGACATCTTCGATGCCTACCGCTTCTGGGCCGTGGGATCGCTGGCGGGCCAATCGCTCGATGCGGCATGGCGCGCCGCGCCCTACATCGGCATCGGCCTGCTGCTGGCCGCCGCGCTGGCGCGGCCGCTCAACCTGCTGGCGCTGGGCCACGCGCTGGCGCAGGCGCTCGGGCTGCGGACCAGCCTGTGCCGCCTGCTGGGCCTGCTGTGCGTGGCGATGCTGGCCGCGGCCGCCACCGCCGCCGCCGGCCCCATCGCCTTCGTCGGCCTGGCGGTGCCGCACATGGCCCGGCGCGTGGCCGGACCGGACCTGCGCTGGCTGCTGGCCTACTGCGCGGTGCTGGGTCCGCTGCTGATGCTGATCGCGGACATCCTGGCGCGGCTGCTGCGCGCGCCCGCCGAACTGCTGACGGGCGTGGTCGTGGCGTTCATCGGCGCGCCCTTCCTGTTGGCGGCCCTGCGCAGCCGGCCGCGGAGCCTGGCATGACCCGCGCAACGCCGCGCCTGATCGCGCAACCAGCGCGCCTGCTGCGCGCCGGCAACTGGCTCGCCTGGCCCGTCGCGCCGCGCGCGCCGGCCTATGCTGTGCTGCTGCTGGCGCTGGCCGGCGCCGTGCTCGCCACGACGGTGCGGGCCGGCGATCCCGGGCTGTCCTGGAGCGCGTTGTGGCAAGCGCTGCAAGGCGCCGGCGGCGCCATGGAGCAATGGCTGGTGCATACCGTACGCCTGCCGCGCGCCCTCTCGGCGTTGGGCGCCGGCGCCGCGCTGGGCCTGTCCGGCGCGCTGTTCCAGAGCCTCACCCGCAACCCCCTGGGCAGTCCCGACGTCATCGGCCTGACGGCCGGCGCGTCCGCGGGCGCGGTGGCCGTGGCCATGGTCTGGCCCGGGCTGATGCCGGTGGCCTGGGGCGCGGCGGCGGGCGCGCTGCTGGCCACGGCCGGCGTCTGGTTCGGCTCCGGCGCCGGCTTCGCCGCGCCCCAGCGCATGGTCATCGCCGGCATCGCCGTCGGCGCGATCGCCTTCGCCTTCGTGCAATACGGCCTGTCCAACCTGCGGCGCGAACAGGCCTACCTGGCCGCGGCCTGGCTCAATGGCAGCCTGGCCGGCAAGACCTGGACCGACGTCGCCCTGATCGGGGCGGCCGGCGCCCTGTTGCTGCCGCTCGGGCTGGCGCTGTGCGCCCGCCTGCGGCTGCTGGAGATGGGCGACGATCTGGCCCAGGCCCTCGGCGCCACGCCATCGCGCAGCCGGCTGGCCGCCACGCTGGTGGCGGTGCTGGCGGCCGCGGCGGCGGTCACGGTGGCCGGTCCGGTGGCCTTCGTCGCGCTGGCGGCGCCGCAGATCGCGCGGCGCTGCGTGCCGGCCAGCGGGCCGCAACCCCTGCTGGCGGCCCTGACCGGCGCGGTGCTGCTGGCCGGCGCCGACCTGTTGACCCGCCTGGCCGGCCCCAACGGCCTGCCCGTGGGTGTCCTGACCGCCGGCATCGGCGGTGTCTATCTCGCATTTCTGCTGGTGCTCGAATGGCGCAAGACCTCCACCTGAACGATCCGGCCGACGCGCCGTCGGCGCTGCAACTGCGGCAGGTCAGCCTGTCCTACGGCGACACGGCCGTGCTGCGCGACCTGTCGCTGGCGGTCGCGCCGGGCGCGTTCACGGCGGTGGTCGGCCCCAATGGCTGCGGCAAGTCCACGCTGCTGCGCGTGCTCGGCGGCGCGCTGGCGCCCAGCCAGGGCCAGGCGCTGCTGGACGGCGCCGACCTGGCCAGCCTGCGGCGCAAGGCCGTGGCGCGGCGCCTGGCCTATCTGCCGCAGAACCCGCTGGCCCCGGAAATGATCACGGTGCGCGACCTGGTGGCGCGCGGCCGCTATCCGCACCAGACCCTGTTGCGGCAGTGGTCGCCCGCCGACGCCCGGGCGGTCGACGCGGCGCTGGCCGATACCGACCTGGCGGACCTGGCCGATCATCCCGTGCACACGCTGTCCGGCGGCCAGCGCCAACGCGCCTGGCTGGCGCTGGTGCTGGCGCAGGACGCCGGCATCATGTTGCTGGACGAGCCCACCACGTTTCTGGACATCCGCCACCAGATCGACCTGCTGGAGCTGTGCGCCCGCCTGCACCGCGCCGGGCGCACGCTGGTGGTGGTGCTGCACGACCTGAACCTGGCGTTCCGCTATGCCGATCGCGTCGTCATGATGCGGGCCGGCGCCATCGCGGCGCAGGGCGAGGTGCGCCAGGTGGTCACGGAGGACGCCATGCGGCAGGTGTTCGATCTGGAATGCCGGGTGCTGCCGGATCCGGAGACCGGCAGCCCCATGGTCGTGCCCCGGCGCGGCGGCCAGGGCTGAGACCGGCGCGCTGGCGGCGCCAGGACGGCGGCAAGCCGCCCGACGCCGATACCGCCCTTACAGCATGTGCGCCAGGAACTCGCGGCTGCGCGGATGCTGGGGCGCGCGGAAGAAGTCGGCGGAAGGCGCCTCTTCGACGATGCGGCCCTCGTCCATGAAGATGACGCGGTGCGCCACTTCGCGGGCGAAACCCATTTCGTGGGTCACGACCAGCATGGTCATGTGCTCGTCGGCCAGCTGGCGCATGGTGCGCAGCACTTCGCCGGTCAGCTCGGGGTCGAGCGCCGAGGTCGGCTCGTCGAACAGCATGATGTCCGGCTCCATCGCCAGCGCGCGGGCGATGGCCACGCGCTGCTTCTGGCCGCCGGACAGGCGCGTGGGATAGTTGTCGCGCTTGTTCAGCAGGCCGACCTTGCGCAGCAATTCCTCGGCCTTGGGCACGATGGCGGCGCGCGGCATGCCCTTGACGATCATGGGCGCTTCGATGATGTTCTGCAGCACCGTCATGTGCGGGAACAGGTTGAACGACTGGAACACCATGCCCATCTTGCGGCAGATGCGGCGCACGTCGCCGTCGCTGGCGTAGCGGCTCTGGCCGCCCGGCACCGCCGTGGCCAGGGCTTCGCCCTCGATCTCGATGGTGCCGTCGTCGATGGTTTCCAGGTGGTTCAGGCAGCGCAGGAAGGTGCTCTTGCCCGAGCCCGACGGCCCGATCACCGCCACCACCTCGCCCTTGCCCAGTTCCAGCGAGACCTGGTCCAGCACCCGGTTGGCGCCGAACGACTTGACGATGCCGCGCGCCGAGATCATGGCGCCGCGACCGCCGGCGGACGGATTACTGGTCGTATTTGGCATAGCGCTTTTCCATACGCTGGAAGAACCACGTCAACACCAGCGTCATGATGAGATAGAAGGCGGCCGCGACCAGGAACGGCGTGGTCGTGAAGTCGCGCTGCACGATGCCGCGCGCGGTGCGCAGGATATCGTTGAGCGCCAGTACGTAGATCAGGGAGGTGTCCTTGACCAGCGTGATGGTCTCGTTGCTCATGGGCGGCAGCACCCGCTGCACCATCTGCGGCAGCACGATGCGGCGCAGCGTCTGCAGGTAGGTCATGCCCAGCACCTTGCTGCCCTCGTACTGGCCGCGGTCCACCGACTGGATGCCGGCGCGGAAGATCTCGGCGAAATAGGCCGCGTAGTTCAGCGCGAACGCCACCACCGCCGCCGGGAAGTCGGGCAGGCGCACCCCCACCACCGGCACGAACGGCAGCGCGAAGTAGATGAACAGCATCTGCAGCATCAGCGGCGTGCCGCGCATCAGCCAGATGTAGCCGTTGACCAGCTGGCTGACGAAGCCCCACTTGGAGATCCGCAGCAGCGCCAGCACCAGGCCCAGCGGCACGGCCAGCGCCAGCGTGATGAAGAACAGCGTCAAGGTCACTTTCGCGCCTTGCGCCAGGGGTCCCAGGAGGGAGAGTACGTAGTCCATGCGGATGGGTGGGCGCCTTGCCGGCGGGAGAAATCAGGAGCGGGATGGGCGGCGCGGGCAATCGCCGGACTGAAAAACGCCCGGACCGCGGCGCGGTCCGGGCGTTTCCCTGAAGCTTACTTGACGATGTTGGCGCCGAACCACTGGGTGGCGATGCGGCCGGCGGTGCCGTCCTGCTTCATCGAGTCCAGGGTCTTGTCGAGCTTGGCCAGCAGCTCGGTGTCGTCCTTGCGCACGCCGACGCCGTAGTCTTCGGTGCCGAAGTTGTCGTCCAGCACGCGGTATTCACCGGCGCGCTTGCTGATCAGGTAGCGGCCCACCACTTCGTCGACCACGATGGCGTCCAGGCGGCCGGCGGCCAGGTCCATCAGCGCGGTGACGTTGTCGCCGAACTTCTTGACTTCCTTGATGCTGCCGGCGACCGGGTCCTTGGCGATGGCGTCGGTGGCGCTGCTGCCGTCCTGGGCGCCGACCACCTTGCCGGCCAGATCGGCCTTGGCCTTCACCGGCGAGGCATTGCCGACGATGATGATCTGGTGGTTGGCCATGTAGGGGGCCGTGAAGCTGATGTTCTTCTTGCGTTCTTCGGTGATGGTCAGGCCGTTCCAGAGCACGTCGACGCGCTTGCCGTTCAGCTCGGCTTCCTTGGCGCTCCAGTCGATCGGCTTGAATTCGACTTCCAGGCCCAGGCGCTTGCTGGCTTCCTTGGCCATGTCGACGTCGAAACCGACGATCTGGTTGTTGGCGTCGCGGAAACCCATGGGCGGGAAATTGTCGTCCAAACCGACGACGACCTTGCGGGCGGCGGCCGGGGCCTGCGCGCTGGCGGCCGGCGCGTTGTCGGACGGGCCGCAGGCGGTCAGCATCGTGGTGGCGGACACGAGAAGAACAGCAGTCAGTTTTTTCATATTTATCGAGGGCGCGAGGCGCAGGAATGAAGAAGGCCGGAGGGCTCGACGAAAGCCGCGAGCCGGTTATTTTAGCGTCCCTGGAAATATGTGTTTCATCGTGGCCATATATAGGGCCAAGCGATAGCGCCGGACAAGATCCTGCCAGGGGACGGGTTGCCCGCCCCCAACGGCGTCAACGCCCAGGCCGCCGCCCGCCGGCACATTCGCCAACCCGGACAGGCCGCGAGGCCCTAGCCGGCCCGCGCCGCCATGCCCCCGCGCAGGCCGGCCGCGCAGTCGAGCGCATCGTCCCACAACTGGCGGGTCAGCGCCTCGGCGTCGGTCTCGCGCGCCAGCGCGGCCGCCTCGCCCGACCACAGCAGCGAGAAATCCCCGCTGCCGGTCTTTTCCACCGCCGCCCGCAGCGGATCGACCGCCCCGGTCGCCAGCGGAAACGCCGGCGCCGCCGCGCTCATCGGCCCCTGTTCGCGCATGAAGCGCGTCAGCAGCCCGCGCGCCGGGCGGCCGGTGTACAGATTGGTCAGGCGCGTGGCATCGTCGCGCGCGGCCAGCACCGCCTGGCGATGGATGGCCGAACGGCCGGCCTGCGGCGTCAGCAGATAGGCGGTGCCCAGTTGCGCGGCCGCCGCGCCCAGCGCGAAGGCCGCGGCGATGCCACGCCCGTCGGCGATGCCGCCGGCCGCGATCACCGGCACGCCCACCGCGTCCACTACCTGCGGCAGCAAGGCGTACAGGCCCGGCTGCGCGCCGATGTCATCGGTCAGGAACATGCCGCGATGGCCGCCCGCCTCCACGCCCTGGGCGATGATGGCGTCCACGCCGCGGGCGTCGAGCCAGCGCGCCTCCTCGACGGTGGTGGCGGAGGACAGCACCATGGCGCCGGCGCGCCGCACCCGCTCCAGCAGCGCGTCGTCCGGCAGGCCGAAATGAAAGCTCACCACCGCCGGGCGCGATTCCTCGACCACCTGGCACATGGCGTCGTCGAACGGCGCGCGGCCCGGGCCGCTGCCGGCGGCCGACAGGTCCAGCCCGGCCTCGCGGTAGTACGGCGCCAGCGTCTCGCGCCAGCGGGCCTGGGCCGCCTCGTCGGGCGCGGGCGGAGTGTGGCTGAAGAAATTCAGGTTGAACGGCGCATCGGTCTGCGCGCGGATCGCGGCGATCTGCTCGCGCAGCGCGTCCGCGCCGAGCGCCGCGCAGGCCAGCGAGCCGAGGGCCCCGGCGCGGCATGCGGCGATGGTCAGCGGGCTGAAAGAGCCGACCATCGGCGCTTGGATCAGGGGCAACAGCGAAGGCAGCGATTTCATCGAGGGCACACGACGGCGAGGAAGGATGTCCAAGCATATCGCAACGGCGTGCTAGGCTTGGAGCTTGTCCCTACTCGCATCACGCCATGGAATTTCGCAGCAACGGCCGCCCCGGCGCGGCCGCGCGTCGGGAGCGCGCCGCATGAGTCCCGCCCTCCGTCTTGGCCCCCTGGTGTTTCCGATCGAGCTCGCGCTGCTGGCGGCCGCCGTCGCCGTCGGCCTGCTCGCCAGCCGCCTGCTGGCCGGCGCGCGCGCCGAGGACGCCAGCCGCGTCTTGTGGCGCTGCCTGCTGCTGGGCCTGCTGGCGGCGCGGCTGGCCTTCGTCTGGCAATACCGCGATCACTTCCTGCAGGCCCCGCTCAGGATTCTCGACCTGCGCGACGGCGGCTGGGCCGGTTCCGCCGGACTGGCCGCGGCGCTGGCTTACGGCGCCTACGCCGTGCTGCGCCAACTCGCTCCACGCCGCGCCGTGTTGGTCGCGATGGCGCTGGGCACGGCGGTCTGGCTCGGCGGCGGCCGCCTGCTGACGCCATCGGCGCAGCCCCAGCCAGAGCTGGCGGCCCTGTCGCTGCACCAGCTGGATGGCGCGCCCGCCTCCCTGGCCGCCTTTCACGGCAAGCCGATGGTTGTGAACCTGTGGGCCAGCTGGTGCCCGCCGTGCCGCCGCGAGATGCCGGCCTTCGAGCAGGCGCAGGCGGCCAACCCCGACATCCATTTCGTCTTTCTGAACCAGGGTGAAGCGGCGGCCACCGTCCGCCAATACCTGGATGAGCACGCGCCATCGCTTGCCAACGCCTTGCTCGATCCCGCCGGCGACGCCTCGCGCCAGATGAGCAACCGCGGTCTGCCCGCGACCCTGTTCCTCGATGCCGAAGGCCGGCTGATGGACGTGCGCGTCGGCGAACTGTCGACCGCCGCGCTGGCGCAACGGCTGCAATCGATCCGCGCGGTCGACGGGCAGCGCTGATCGGCGCGCTCACGCCAAGGCCGATTCCGGGCTGTCAGCCCTCGCCCGGCACCGCGTCGCCTTGGGGCAACGCTTGCGCCCAGGGCAGCGCCGCTCCGTGCGCCGTCCTTGTCGACAAGCGCAGCCGCTGCCCCACCCCTTGCGGCATATCCGCCAGGCGCACCACCAGCAGCGGCCCGCGCGGCAGCGCATTGACGGTAGCGAAGACGCCGTCGGCGTCGCCGCCCTTGCCCGGCACCCGGGTCCACGCCAGCAGTTCAGCTTGCTCCACCGCCACCTCGCGCGCCCGCTCGTGTCCGCACGCCGGGCACCACAGCCGCGCCGGGTAGACCCGGTGCCCGCACTGTGCGCATTCCATCACGCTGAAACTCATGCGTCCTCCCTGGCCAATACCGCCGCGTTGGCGCACATGCCGTAGCGCAGCTGCACCATGCCGTAGCCGGTCGCCACGCCGTGGCGCGCGCCCGCCACCTGCCGCGCGCCGGCGCGGCCCAGCAATTGGCGCGCCACTTCCGCCAGCCCATGCATGCCGCCGGCCGTGCCGGCCTGTCCCGCCGACAACTGGCCGCCCGCCGTATTGACCGGCAACTCGCGCGTGGCGATGCGGCGCGCAATGAACCCCGGCAGGTCGTCCGCCGGCGCCAGGCCCAGGTCGCACAACTGCGCCACGGCCATGGCCGGGTAATCGTCGTACACGCCGACCACGTCCATGTCTTGCGGCCCGAGGCCAGCCTCGGCCCACAGCACGGGCGCGAACCCGGCGATGCCGGTCACCAGCCCGTCGCCTTCCTGCTGGTCGGCGTTGTAGCGCGCGCCGCTGGCCCGCAGCGCGACGTGCACGCCTTGCGGCCGCGCCTGCAGCACCAGCGCGCAGGCGCCGCTGACCACCGGCACGCAATCGAGCCGGCCCAGCGGCTCGGCCACCATCGGCGCCTCCAGGTACTGCCCCAGCGTCAGCGGCTGGCGATACGCAGCGTTGGGATTGCCCGCCGCCCAGGCGCGCTGCGCCACGCACAGCGCGCCATAATCCTCGCGCCGCAGGCCGGTTTGCGCCATCTGGCGCTGCGTCAGCATGGCGAACAGCGGGTTCGGCCCGGCGCAGCCCAGCGGGCTCAGGTAATCCTGCGCGCTGCGGTTGTAGCGCCCCACCAGCGCGGCAAAGTCGGCGCCGCTGAAATGGTCGCCCGCCACCAGCACGATGGTGCGCGCCTGCCCGGCCCGCAGCGCCAGCCAGGCGTGGCGCAGCATATTGATGGCGCTGGCGCCGCCCATCTCGTCCTGCATGCACCAGTCCAGCGTCAGCCCGAGCCACCACGCCATGTCGATGGCGCGGTCGGGGCGCAGCGTGAACGAGGCCAGCCCCAGGCCGTCGACGTCCGCCGGCCGCAACCCGGCGTCGTCCAGCGCCAGCCGCACCGCCCGCGCGATCAGCGTGGCCGTGTCGCAGCCAGGCTCGGGATGGCGCAGCGCGGGCGTCTCGCCCACGCCGACGATGCCGGGACCGGCGCTCATGCCGATTCCTGGCGCGGCGGTTCGCGCGTCAGCAGCAAGGTGATGACCGTAATGGCGGCCATCCCCACCAGGAACCACGCCACCGGCGTGGCCGATTCATACTTGCGCAGCAGCGCCATGGCGATCAGCGGCGACAGGCCGCCGGCGAACACCGAGGCCAGCTCGTGGCCCAGCGCCAGGCCGGTGTAGCGCACCTCGGCCGGGAACAGCTCGGCGAAGTACGCCGGCTGGGTGCCGATCATGGCCGCGTGACAGACCGTATTGCCCAGAAAGAACGCCAGGAAGATCCACACCGGCTCCTTGGTCTGCACCAGCCAGAAGAACGGAAACGCCGCCAGCATCAACCCGGCCGAGCCGATCAGGTAGACGGCGCGCCGGCCGATGCGGTCCGACAGGTGGCCGAACCACACCAGCGTGCCCAGCTCGATGAACATGGACGCCAGCACCCCGCCCAGCATCACGTCATTGGGAATGCCCAGGAACTTGCCGTAGGCCAGCGCGAACGCCAGGAAGATGTACGAGCCGCCGTTCTCCGCCACGCGCAGCCCCATGGCCGTGAACACCTGGCGCGGATAGCGGCGGAACACTTCCACCGCCGGCATGCCGCGCTTGGCGGTCTTCCTGGCCTGCACGAATTCGTCGCTTTCCGGGATGTGCTTGCGGATGTACAGGCCGATGCCGAAGATCAGCACGCTCAGGAGGAACGGCAGGCGCCAGCCCCAGCTCATGAAGGCCTCCTGCGGCAGTTGCTGCGCCAGCATGAAAACGCCGGAAGACAACACAAAGCCGCCCGCCACGCCCAACTGGCTGAACGACGAAAAGTAGCCGCGGCGCTTGCCGCCCACCGCCTCGCTGATGAGCAGCACGCCGCCGCCCCATTCGCCGCCGGCGGCCGCGCCTTGCAGCACGCGCAGCACCACCATCGCCACCGGCGCCCAGATGCCGATCTGCTCATAGGTGGGCAACAGCCCGATCAGGAAGGTGGCCGCGCCCATGATGCCCAGCGTCCATTCCAGCGCCAGCTTGCGGCCATAGCGGTCGCCGATGTGGCCGAACACCACGCCGCCCAGCGGCCGCGCCAGAAAGCCCACCGCAAAGCCGGCGAAGGCGCCCATGGTGCCCAGCAGCGGATCGGTGCCCTTGGGAAAGAACAGTTCGCCGAACACCAGCGCCGCCGCCGTGCCGTAGATGAAAAAGTCGTACCACTCCATCGCGTTGCCGGCGACGGACGCCATCACCACCCGCCGCGTGCGCTTCCTGCGGGCCTGCTCGTCGGCGCTCTGCGCCGCGCCCTGGTATGCCATCGTCATGCTCTTGCCCCTTGTTTTATCTATGGACGGGATTCAGCGCGCCACGCGGTAGCCGGCGGCGTCGCGATCCCAGGTGTCACCCGTCACGCCCTCATCGCGCAACCGGAACTTGCGGACCTTGCCGTTCTCGGTGCGCGGCAGGTCATCCAGCATGCGCAGGTAGCGCGGCACGGCGAAATACGGCATGCGCGGCTGGCAGAAATCCAGCAGCGCCTCGGGCGTGAGCGCGCAGCCCGGCTTGCAGACCAGCGCCGCCATGACCTCGTCCTCGGCCAGCTCCGAGCGCACCGCGTAGACCGCCGCCACCGCCACCGACGGATGCGCCAGCAGCACCTGCTCGACCTCGTACGACGAAATGTTTTCGCCGCGCCGGCGGATCGCGTCCTTCATGCGGTCCAGGAAGCGGAAGTAGCCGTCGGCGTCGCGCACCACGCGGTCGCCGGTGTGGAACCACAGGTTGCGCCAGGCCTCGACCGTCTTGTCGGCCATGCCGAAGTAGCCGGTGGCGATGGCGAACGGCGGCCGCGCCCGCAGCAGCAGTTCGCCGGCCTGGCCGTCCGGCAGCGGCGCGTCGTGCTCGTCCGCGACAATGGCGTCGAACTCGGGCGCGACCCGGCCCATGGCGCCCGGCCGCTGCTCAGCCAGCGTGCCGCCCAGCGCGAAATTGGTCTCGGTGGAGCCGTAGCCTTCCAGCAGCGCGATGCCGGTGCGCTCGGTGAAGACGGCATGGAAGCGTTCGGGCACGCCCGGCGCCAGCGCGATGCGGGTGCGGTGGCCGCGTTCGGCCGCCGACGTTTCACGCGCCAGCAACATCGGCACCATCGCGCCCAGCAGATAGGTGACGGTGGCGCCCGTGGCCGCCAGCCGCTCGAAATAGCGGCTGACCGAAAAGCGCTCGTCGCAGACGATCGAGGCGCCGGTCGCCAGCGCCTGGAAACAGGCGTTCAGCGCGTTGGTATGGAACAGCGGCAGGCTGGTGTAGAGCACGTCGTCGGCGCCAATCTCCAGGTTGCGGGCCGCGATGACGCCCCACCAGTGGAACTGCGCATGCGGGCAGCACACGCCCTTGGACAGACCCGAGGTGCCGGAGGTGTAGAGGATCGCCAGGGTGTCGCCCGGGCCGAGGTCGGCTTCGGGCGCGAGCGCGTCCGGCAAGGCCGGCAGCGCGGTGGCCGGCGCCGGCAGGCCGGGCGTGATCGCGGCCGAGTCGTTCGCGCCATCGTCCAGCAGCCAGATCTGGCGCAGCGCCAGGCCGGCGGCGTCAAGGCCGGCCAGTGCCGGACAGGAGGCCCGGTCGGCCACCAGCAGCACGCAGCCGCTGTTGGCCAGGATGTGCTGCAGCTGCATGCCGCGCGACGCGGTGTTGATCGGCACCGCCACCGCGCCCAGCCAGCCGCAGCCCAGCACCAGCGACATGAACTCGATGCGGTTGCCGGCCATCAGGCCGACGCGGTCGCCACGGCCCACGCCGGCCTGGGCCAGCAGCGCCGCCCAGCGGGCCGCGTGCTCGGGCGCCTCGGCGTAACGCAGCGCGCCGCCCGGCGCCTGGATCCACGGCCGCGTTCCCTGGCGTGCCGCCTGGTCGCGCAACAGCGACGGCAAAGTCAATGCATGCATGACGTGCTCTTCCCCTTGTTGTCGGCGGCCGCACGGTCACTGCCGCGGCTCGTGAAAATTAGTCTAGGAATCAACTATTTATGTGTCAAATTTATGGGTATTATTCATTGCATAAACCAGACTGATAACAAGGGCAGGCGTGGACTTCGACTTGAATCTCATGCGGGTTTTCCTGACTGTGCTGCACGAACGCAGCGTCACCCGCGCGGCCCAGCGGCTGCAATTGACGCAGCCCGCCGTGAGCTATGCGCTGGCAAGGCTGCGCGAGAAATTCGACGATCCGCTGTTCGTGCGCACGCCCGCCGGCATGCGGCCCACGCCGGTGGCCTTCGCGCTGGCCGACCCGATCGAGCGCGGCATGAACAGCTTTGCCGAAGCCGTCAGCCTGCGGCAGCATTTCGATCCCGCCAGCAGCGCGCGGCGCTTCCGCCTGTCGATGTCGGACATCGGCGAAATGGTTTTCCTGCCCAGCCTGATGGAGCGCGTGCACGCGCTGGCGCCGCGCCTGCGGGTCGAGGTGGTCGAGGTGCCACTGGAACAACTGCCGCAGGCGCTCAAGGACGGCGAGATCGACCTGGCGATCGGCAACCTGGCCGGCCTGGGCCGCCACACCCGCCACGCCGACCTGTTCAGCGAGCGCTACGCCTGCATGGGCCGGCGCGGCCATCCGGTGCTGTCGGCGGGATTGACGCGCGGCCAGTTCAAGCGCCTGGACCACATCCTGGTGGCGTCGCGCGCCAGCGCGCACCGCCTGCTCGACGATGTGCTCGGCGAGGCCGGGCTGCACCGCCAGCCCTACCTGACGCTGCCGCATTTCTCGGCCGCCGCCGAGATCGTGCGGCGCACCGACCTGACCGTCACCCTGCCGCACCGCGCGGCGGTCTGGTTCAACCGCGACAACGCTTTCGAGATCCGGCCGCTGCCGCTGACGCTGCCGCCGCTGAGCGTCACCGTGCACTGGCACGCGCGCTTCGAGAGCGATCCCGGCACGCGCTGGCTGCGCACGCTGGTGGTGGACGCGCTGGCGGATCCCGCCGACGGCGAAAAAACGCCGCTGGCGCCACCCACATGACCGTTATACGCAACAGTTTTACCCATAAATTGCGGTTTATCTGACCGGATGGCGCAACTAGACTGCCGTCATTCCCTCTTTTTCCAGGAAACCGCCATGTCCACCCTGCCCTCCCTGCGCCGCCTGCTGCCCCGCCTGGCACTCGTGCTGTCCATGCCCGGCCTGGCCGCCGCCGGCGAACTGACAATCACCCCTTACAACCCGGGCAACGACGCCATCTTCCAGGTCTCGTCCGTCCTGGTCAGCGGCGAACGCGAGGCGATCCTGATCGACGCCCAGTTCGGCAAGTCACAAGCCGAACAACTGGTGGCGCTGGTGCGCGCCAGCGGCAAGACGCTCACCACCATCTACATCAGCCATGGCGACCCGGATTTCTATTTCGGGCTTGACACCCTTCTGGAAGCCTTCCCCCAGGCCAAGGTCGTGGCCACCGCCCCCACCGTGCGCCACATCCGCGACACCGTGGACGCCAAGCTGACGTTCTGGGGCCCCAAGCTGGGCGCCGACGCGCCGCGCAAGGCGGTCATTCCGCAAGTGTTGCAAGGCGACACCCTGACCCTGGAAGGCGAAACCTTGCGGATCACCGGCCTGGACGGTCCGCAGCCCGATCGCAGCTTCGTCTGGATCCCCTCGCGCAAGGCGGTGGTGGGCGGCGTGGTGGTGTTCGGCAACCTGCATGTGTGGACCGCCGACACGCAGACGCCGCAATCGCGCGCCGACTGGCTCGCAACCCTGGCCCGTATCGACAGCCTCAAACCCACGACCGTGGTGCCGGGCCATTACGCTCCCGGCGCCCCGCTGACGCTGGAATCGGTGCATTACACCCAGGGTTACCTGCGCGCCTTCGAGGCCGAAGCCGCCCAGGCCAGGGACAGCGCCGCGCTGATCCAGGCGATGCGCGCGCGCTACCCGCAAGCCGGGGCCGCTGCCTCGCTGGAGATCAGCGCCAAGGTGGCCAAGGGCGAAATGAAATGGTGAGCGGGTGAAGGAATGAGGCGGCGGCCGGGTCAGCGCCGGGCCAGCGGCGGGCGTAGCGCCAGGTGCCGCAGGTGCCAGATCTGCGACAGCGTGCCGCCCCAGAACATGCCGTCCACCAATCCGGACACGCCGCCGAAGGCCGCCGAGAAGGCGGCGTCGGCGGCCAGGCCGTGGTCCCGCGCCAGCATCGCCATCAGCACGAACTTGGACACGAAGGCCAGCACCAGCAGCACCAGGGTAATGGGCGAACCCGGCCGCTCGATCATCCGCGTTTCGGGATGGTAGGCGGCGCGGCCGACGCGCGACCACAGGTTCCAGCCGATCGCGCCGCCGGCCGCGACACCCGCGCAGAACGCTTCATAAGCCGCTCGCAGATCCGTGACCTCGCCATGGATCGACACCAGCGCCCACACCAGGAACAGCACCGGCAGCAGGAAGGTGCGCGTCACCGACACCTGCCGCGGACGCAGCGCGCGGATGCCGCGATACAGCAGGAACGCGAACAACGCCCATACCCAGAGCGGCGTACGCCGCAGGATTTCGAAGCTCATGAGTGTCCCCCGGGGACCGGACCGACGACGGTATCGGCGCTCAAGTTGAGCAGAAAACCCCTGACAAACCGCTTGCGGCCGCCCCGCCAACCCGGCGGCCGCGAGCTTCAGGCTTCGGCCAGCGCCAGCGCCTCCAGCATCAGGTCCAGATTCTGCACCGCCGCGCCCGAAGCGCCCTTGCCCAGGTTGTCGAACACCGCGGTCAGCAGCACCTGGCCATGCTGTTCGTTGCCATGCAGCGCCAGCCGCAGGTCGTTGGTGCCGTTGAGCGCCTGAGGATCCAGATGCGTCTGCGCCGCCGCGTCCTGCGGCGTTAACACCTGTACATGGCGACTGCCGGCGTAATGCCGCGCCAGGCATTGCTGCAACTGCGCGATCGTGACGCCGTCCGGCAACAGGCGCAGTTGCAGCGGCACCGTCAGCACGATGCCCTGGCGGAATGCGCCATACGACGGCACGAACACCGGCCGCTGCGACAACCCGGCGTGGCGCTCGATTTCCGGCGTGTGCTTGTGCGCCAGCCCCAGCCCGTAGACCTGAAATGCCAATCCGCCGCTGGCGCCCGGGCCCTCATAGGCGTCGACGCTGGCGCGTCCCCCGCCCGAATAGCCAGACACGGCATGCACCGTCAGCGGGTAATCGGCCGGCACCAGGCCCGCCCGCACCAGCGGCCGCAACAAGGCGATCGCGCCGGTGGGATAGCAGCCGGGGTTGGTGACGCGCTTGGCCTGGGCAATGCGCTGCGCCTGCTCCGCCTCCATTTCCGGGAAGCCGTACACCCAGCCGGCGGTGGTGCGGTGCGCCGAGCTGGCGTCGATCACCCGGACCTGCGGATTGACGATGGACGCCACTGCCTGGCGCGCCGGCTCGTCGGGCAGGCAAAGAATCGCGATGTCACTGGCGTTGATGGCGTCGGCGCGGCGCCGGGGATCCTTGCGGTCGGCTTCGGCCAGCGTCAACAGGCGCAGGTCGGCGCGGCCGCGCAGGCGTTCGTGGATCTGCAGACCGGTGGTGCCCTGGTCGCCGTCGATGAATACGAGAGGTTGCGTCATGTGCGTGGCCTTGCGGAATGGCCGGCCCGGCGCCGGCGGAATGAAGAAGTCGGGATGCCATCATTGCGCAACCCACTCAATAGGAAAAGTCGAATATCATGACGTTCAGATTCAGACTTTCTGAACAAAACCGCCATGCGTGAAATCAATCTCGACCGCCTGCGCACCCTGGTCGCCATCGCCGACCTGGGGTCGTTCGCCGAGGCGGCCCGCGCGCTGCACCTGGCGCCGCCCACCGTCAGCCTGCACATCACCGACCTGGAAGCGCGCATCGGCGCGCCGTTGCTGACGCGCAAACGCGGCCAGGTGCGTCCCACGCCCATCGGCGAGACGCTGCTCGAACGCGCGCGCCGCCTGCTGGCCGAAGCCGACCAGGCGCTCGACGACGTGCAGCGGCAGGTGCAGGGGCTGGGCGGCCGGGTGCGGCTGGGGGCCTCCACCGGCGCCATCGCCCACCTGTTGCCCCAGGCGCTGGAAACCCTGGGGCGCGAGCATCCGGGCATTGACGTGCAGGTGGCGGTGCTGACCTCGCAGGAAACCCTGCAGCAGCTGCGCGACGGCGCGCTCGACGTCGGCCTGGTGGCGCTGCCGCAGCCTGCGGTGGCGGGGCTGGTGCTGCGGCCATGGCGGCGCGACCCCATCATGGCGTTCCTGCCTGCCAGCTGGAATGCCCCCGCGCGCATCGCCCCGGCCTGGCTCGGCGATCGGCCGCTGATCCTGAACGACGCCAGCACCCGGCTGTCGCGCCAGACCGGCGAATGGTTCGCCGGCGCCGGCCTCAACCCGCGCCCACGCATCCAGCTGAACTACAACGATGCCATCAAGAGCCTGGTGGCGGCCGGCTACGGCGCCACGCTGCTGCCGCACGAAGCCACGGCGCCGCAACCCGATCCACGCATCGTGATGCGGCCGTTGCGGCCGGCGCTCTGGCGGCCGTTGGGCATCGCGCATCGCGACGGCCAGGTCGAACGCGCCACCCAGCACGTGCTGGATGCGCTGTGGCGGTTGCGCGCGGCCGGCGAACGCGGATTAGAATCGTCCGCGTGAAATCCTCCCCCCGCCCCACCCTGCCCACGGCCACTGACTACGAACTGCTGGCGGACTTCCGCTATGCGCTGCGCAAGTTCGCGGCCTTCAGCGAAAACGCCGCCGCCGGCGTCGACCTGATGCCGCAGCAGCACCAGGCACTGCTGGCCATCAAAGGCAGCCGCCCCGCCGCGCCCGGACGTCGCGGCCTGTACGTGGGCGAGATCGCCGAACGCCTGCTGGTGCGCCCCCATACCGCCGCGGAACTGGTCACTCGGCTGGAACGGCTCGATCTCGTCAGCCGCGAGTCCGATGCCGAAGACGGCCGCCGCGTCGAAGTGGTGCTGACGGACAAGGCCGAACGCCTTCTCGCCAGCCTGTCGGCCTCGCACTTGGAAGAGTTGCGCGCCATGCGCCCGCTGCTGACGCGCCTGCTGGCCCGCATCGGCGGCGAATCCGCCGAGCGCTGATCGCCCCGCGCCCCGTCGGCGCGCGGGCGCGCACGCCGCGTGATAAATTATCGCCCCCCGATATATCTGCAACGGAGAAGACCTTGGGAGTGGCAATCAGGCGCTGGCTGGGTGCGTTCGCGCCGGCGCCGGTCGGCGTCAACACGCGCGAAAAACTCTATGGCGCGATCGGCGCGCTGCTCGGGCTGTTTTGCACCGAATGGGTCGGCCACCATGCGCTGGGCAACGCCAATCCGTGGTTCATCGCGCCCATGGGGGCCTGCGCCGTGCTGCTGTTCGCCGCGCCCGCCAGCCCGCTGGCACAGCCCTGGCCGATCATGGCCGGCAACATCGTCTCGGCCTTGATCGGCGTGTTCTGCGCCCAAGCGATCGGCGATCCCGGCGTAGCGGCGGCGGCCGCGGCGGCGCTGGCCATCGGCGCCATGTTCTCGCTGCGCTGCCTGCACCCGCCCAGCGGCGCCGTGGCGCTCACCGCGGTGCTGGGCGGCCCCCAGGTGGCGGCGCTGGGCTATGGCTTCGCGCTCTGGCCCGTGGCGCTGAATTCCGCCATCCTGCTCTGCATCGCCGTGGTCTTCAACGGCCTGCTCAAGCGCAACTATCCGCGCCGCCACGCCGAACCGGCCGCCAGCCACCAGACCCGCGACCCGGCGCCCAGCGCCCGCCTCGGCTTCTCGCGCGCCGATCTCGACCAGGCCCTGGCGCAACGCGGCGAGCTGCTCGACATCAGCAAGGAAGACCTCGAGGAGATCGTGCTGGCGGCCGAGCTGCGCGCCAGCCGCCGCCGTTTCGGCGACGTGCGCTGCGCCGACATCATGTCGCGCGACGTGGTCTCGGTGCGGCAGCAGGACCCGCTGGACTACGCCGTGCGCCTGTTCGACAAGCACCGCCTGCAATGGCTGCCCGTGCTCGATTCCGCCGGCCGCTACGCCGGCATGCTGGCGCAGGGCGACGTGCTGGCGCGCAAGAGCCGGCCGGCCGCGGCCGCCGCCGGCGGCGCGCCCGCCGATCTGCTGGTGGCCGATTGCATGCGCTCGGAGGTGCCGTTCGCCCATCCCGACCTGCCGGCGATCGAACTGGCGCGCCCCATGTCCGACCGCCTGCACTGCGTGCCGGTGCTGGGCGATGACCGCGTGCTGGTCGGCCTGGTGACCCAATCCGACCTGGTCGCCGCGCTGCATCAGATGGCATTGTCGGCCGCCGCCCCGTCCGCCCCCGCCGTCCCCGCCGCCCCCGCCGCCCACGACGCCCACGACGCCGGCCGTCGCGCCGCTTGAGGCGGCGCCGCCTCCGTAGCCCTACGGATTCCGGGCCGGACGGCGCGCAGGGCATAATTCCAACGTGAATCCCCCCTTGCGCCACCGCGCTTTCCTCTACTGGCTGGTCCTGTTCTGCCTCGGCGCCCTCTGGATCGGCCGCCAGCACTACGTCGACCAGTACGACCGCTTTTTCCAGGACACCAGCGTGGCGCAGCGCATGCTGAGCCAGAAAACCGTGCAGCACGAAGCGGTGCTGGCGACGCTGGCCGCGCTGTCGCATCCCCCCGCGCCGGAACGGCTGTTTCCCAGCCTGCGCCCGGCCATGCCGCAACTGCAGGCGCTCGGCTATCTGGCGGACGGCGCCTGGTCCGGCAGCAGCGCGGAGCCGCCCGGCCTGCGCGCCGCCGTGGCCCAGGCCGGCGGTCTGGGCCGCGCTGTCACGCTGCCGCTGGACGCCGGCCGCTACTGGCTGGTGTCGCCGTCGAGCTGGAGCCTGCTGGTGGACGCGCGCGACCTGCTCGCCGCCGCCGACTTTCCCGCCGGCCTGTCCAACGTCAGCCTGGCCATCGGCGCACAGCCGCTGCCGCTGCTGCAACGCCAGCCCGATCCCGCGCCGTTCGGCTGGCCGCTGGCGCTGGACAAGCCGCTGGGCGCGACCAGCCAGCCCTTCCTGCTGCACAGCCGCCGCACGCTCACGCCGGCCACCTGGCCCTGGCTGCCCTGGCTGCTGTGGGCCCTGACCAGCGCGCTGCTGGTGGCGGGCGTGACGGCCACCCGGCGCTCGCGCGCCGAAGCCCGGCGCCAGCAGGAACAGGCGCGCCTGGCGGCGATGGCGCGGCTCGGCACGCTCGGCGAAATGGCGGCCGGCATCGCCCACGAACTGAACCAGCCGCTGACCGCGATCCTGGCGCAGACGCGCGCCGCGCAACGCCTGCTGGACGACGACGAAGAACGCCCCACGGTGCGTCGCGCGCTGCTGGCCAGCGCAGAACAGGCCAAGCGCGCCGCCGACATCATCAGCCGCATGCGCGCACTGGTGCAGCCCAGCGCCCCCGGCCGGCGCGAAGCGCTGGCCCCGGACGCGCTGGTGGCCTCGCTGCGCTTCCTGCGCGAACCCGAGCTGGCGCGCCAGGGCATCCAGTTGGGCTGGCACAACGCCAGCCCGCAGGCCCGGCCGCTGGGCGACCGCGTGGCCCTGGAACAGATCCTGCACAACCTGGTGCAGAACGCCGCCGACGCGCTGGCCGGCACCGCCGGCCCGCGCCAGATCACCCTCGAAGGCCGCGCCGAGGGCGCCACCTATGTGTTCAGCGTCAGCGACAATGGCCCCGGCATCGCCGCCGACGCCATGCCCCGGCTGTTCACGCCGTTCCACACCACCCGCGCCCAGGGCATGGGCCTGGGCCTCGCCCTCTGCGAGACGCTGGCGGGCGCGATGGACGGCCGCCTGGCCGCGCGCAACCTGCAACCCTCGGGCGCCTGCTTCACCCTGGTCCTGCCCCTGGCCGGAGAAACCGCATGAACGCGCCCGATCAATCCCCGCTGGTCTACCTGGTCGACGACGACGACGCGGTGCGCGACGCGCTGGCGCTGCTGCTGCGCACCGTCGGCCTGCGCAGCGAGGGCCATGCCGATCCCCAGCAGTTCCTGGCGCAACTGTCGCCGCAAGCCATCGGCTGCGTGGTGCTCGACATCCGCATGCCCGGCATCAGCGGGCTCGACGTGCTGGCGCGCCTGGCCGAGGCCTCCGACCTGCCGGTGGTGATGCTGACCGGCCACGCCAACGTCGACCTGTGCCGCCGCGCCTTCAAGGGCGGCGCCATGGAGTTCCTGCAGAAGCCGGTGGACGACGACATCTTCCTGGACGCGGTGCAGTCCGCCGTGCGCGGCCACATCGCCCGCCGCGAGCGGCTGGCCGTGACCCAGGCCGCCGCCGACCGCCTGGCGCGCCTGTCCACGCGCGAGCACGAGGTGCTGGAACGCATCGTGCAGGGCATGAGCAACAAGGAAATCGCGCGCGAATTCGACCTGTCGCCGCGCACCGTCGAAACCTACCGCGCCAACGTGTTCGCCAAGCTCGAGGCCGATTCGCTGGCGCAGTTGATCCGCCAGTACGCCACGCTGCTGGAGTGACGCCGGCGCCACCGCGAGCCCCGTTACGCGCGCCGCCTCCGTAGCGCTACGGAGGCGCGTGGGTAATCGGGCGTATACCGCGCCACGCGCCTTTTGGCCACACTGACTGCTCCCGATCCCCACACGAAAAAAGGACGCAGACCATGACCCGCCACCCGCTCGCCGCCCTGGTTGCCACGCTCGCCGTCAGCGGCGCCGCCCACGCCGCCGTGCTCACCGAAAGCAATATCTCCACCGCCGACGCCCAGAAGCTGGCCAGCGCCGCCGTCGCCGCCTGCCAGGCCAAGGGCTACAACGTCAGCGCCTCGGTGGTCGACCGCGCCGGCCTGCTCAAGGCCTTCGTGCGCGCCGACAACGCCGGCCCCCACACCATCGAGGCCAGCCGCGCCAAGGCCTTCACCTCGGCCTCCGCCAAGGCGCCGACGCTGGCCATCATGGAGAACGCGCAGAAGAACCCCGGCGCCGCCAACCTGACCGACATCCCCGGCTACCTGCTGCTGGGCGGCGGCGTGCCGATCAAGGCCGGCAACAACGTCATCGGCGCCATCGGCGTGGCCGGCGCGCCCGGCGGCAACCTGGACGCGCAGTGCGCGGATGCGGTGCTGGAAGAGAACGCGGCGTTGTTCAAGTAAGGCGGGAGCGAAACTGGCCTCTGACTGCCGCCGAATTGCAGACATTCGGGGGCAGTTTCGCGTTTCGTCGCAAAGCGGTGATGCCATGCGCAAGGAGTGCCACCTCACATAGGTAGCGGGCAGGCATCGAGACGGCCACTTGATGAGGGTTCGTCCGCTTTAGCCGAATTGGCGCTTTCGTCACCCTGACCATCGCTATACGGTATTGGGCATTGTCCCGCTAGTCCTGCGGGCTTCTGAAGCATGCGGCCGCAATGACTAAACGAAATCGAGGATGGATTTTCGCCGCGGCATTGACGGTGGCTTGCGTCTTGCCATTGTGGTGGTCTTTTCTCACCTCACCGCCCCCGACTACCGAAGTGAAGGCGAGGGCCGCGGCCGAGGTGGCGACGCCCACCACGCAGACGCGCTTCTCGCCTCCCAATGGTGGCCGTGAGATCCGTTCACTCAGCATTCATCCGAATGGCAGCGACTGGTTGTTCGTCGAGTGCGTTGAGCGGATTCATCAGCGTTGTGACGTAATGCGCTATCAGTTGACGACAGGCCGCTTGTATCGTTACGGATTGCCTGAAGGCTTTCGCTACACTTACGCACACTATTCGCCTCAAGGGCGCTACATCGTAATGTCACGTCGGAAGATTCCGGGTGACTCCGAAGACGAGGAGCGCCGTTCGCTGAATGAATCTGAAATTGCGCTGATGCCCAGCGAAGGCGGTGTGCTGACGATCATTCCGGCGGCGCAAGGAAACAAGTTATCCCCTTTCATGTCTCTGGACGAGACGAGAATCGCATTCTGGCGCAGTGCGCGCTTGGTGCCACCCGGTCGGCGTGTGCGGCTTCTAGAGTTCGATCTCTGGGAATTTGACCTTTCAAGCGGCTCGGAACGGCCTTTCTCGGGTTTGTTCAAGTTTGTCGAAGGGGGGCAGGCGCAGTACGTTTCGGACGACGAAATTCTCCTCCAATCCTACGGTCCGTCCGGGCTCTTCGCCGGTTACCACGATCGCTATGGGGGTAGCGAGATTTATCGAATGAGACGTGGAGACGACAAGGTGCCAGTCCCATGTGCCTTTGATGGAATCTCGCATGCTGAACTGCCGTCCCAGGACCGGGCTGGCCGTCTTTGCCTCCAGGGACAAACGCGTCGCCATGGCTTGAGTGTGATCCGCCTGTCCTCGCAAGGCGTGCGGCAAGGGTGGCAGTTAATGCCTGCGGATTCGGGGTCGATATTTGAGCCTCGCGAATTGCTATGTGCGCCCGGCGGCGGCTATATCGCGACGATCTACATGGATCAGCCCTCCACTCGGGGCAACAGGCTTGGAGGAATGGCCATGCTGGATATCGCTACTACCACGTGGTCTGCGATCCAACTGCCTTCGTGGGCAGATGCAGAGATCATCCCTGTGACAGTCTCATCCAGACTGGGCAATAACGAAGTGAAACCGTAGTGCTTGACGATTAGCGTGAACGAAGATGGCTTCCGAATACGGCGATATCAGGCTCCTCAACCCCCATTGGGATGAACTGGCCAGTCTTGTTCCCATATACGGCAATTGGTGCGGGCCCGATTGGTCCGCGGGGCAGCGCGGTGGAGAACTGAGTCGGGACGAGCTTGTTCGAGGAGCGGTGTTCAAACGCCCGGGAGTCGATGGAACCACGCGGGAGAGTCCGCTGGATGCGATGTGCAAGGATCACGATCTGGCCTATTTTGATGCCAAAGGTCAGCCGGACGAAGCCATGCAAAAGCTCAAGGCCGACATAGCCCTGATGGCGAGGCTCTCTCAACTGGATCAGCAAAGCCTGCCGGAAGTTGAGCAGACCTATAGCAAACTGATGGCCTTCGCCTTTGCCGAGAAAATCTGGAATTTCGATCTTCCCGCCCTCGGCTACCAATTGGTGAAGCGTGCCTTTGGCGACCTGATGGCATCCGTCGAAATGGGATTCGGCGGTATCGACAGCCTTATCTACACAGACCAGTTCGGGACGACCATGAGCGGTTCAAGTTATCACGGGAACGTGATGGGCCTTGATCGTGAGGGGCATGTCGAATCCATGTCGTACGTGCTGTTCACTTTGACCATCGCCGGAAGCAACCGGCAGGGCGCATCCATAACTTACTACAAGGATGCCTATCCAGCGATCCACAGCATCACTTCTCTGCATGACGGCGCGGTTATTGCCGGAAGCGAAACGATAACTACAACCCTCGACGATGGTTCAGTGTTCGTGCAAGTTGGAGCATCCGCGCCAGTTACGATTCCCCCCTGGTCTGCTGGCGCTCTGCCGCCGCCCGAGTTTACGGAAAAAATGCCCCCCGCTTCGGCTGGTAGTATCGCGACGTGGTTCGGAGACGAATGGCCAATATTTCCGGGGGATTTCGGTCTGGTGGATGGCCCTGATTTTCCGACAGAGAGGATGGAACCATCGGGGGACGCCTCCACTCCCCGCTATTTCGCCGAGGTAGTGGAACCCGAAGGTCCAGGCGACCTGATGGGATTGCCATCGCCGTCTATCGTGGTCGAAGGGAATCCTGCGGACGAGTGGATCAACCCAAAATGGGACTCGTTCGATTGTGACAGGCCGGACTTAGATAAATATATGAGCTATTTTTGCGATAGTCTTCTCTGACGCACATCCTCATGCGATCAAAAGTCTTGACGCGCACGGACAGGACTTGGCGGCCGAAGCATGCAATACGGCGATGCTCGTGGACAATTCGATCATGGATCCTGACTACGCCACACTTGTGGATGGCATCTACGACGCTGGCTGGTGACCCGATTCGCGCCCTCCACGTTGGACGGCCGCGCTGCAATTCCAGTCCCAAATAGTTATAATAGGAACCATTCCCATTATTTTTCCGGTTTGGAGCATCCGTGCCGCCCGGCGACCTCCCGGCTCCCCACGCCGTCGACACGCTCTATCGCTCGCACCACGCCTGGCTGACGGCGTGGCTGCGGCGTCGCCTGCGCGACGACCACGACGCCGCCGATCTGGCCCAGGACACCTTCGTGCGCCTGATCGCCGCCCGCGACACGCCCGGCCTGCGCGAACCGCGCGCCTTCCTCGCCCGCATCGCCCACGGCCTGATGGTCAACCTGTGGCGCCGCCGCGATCTCGAACACGCCTATCTGCAAGCCCTGGCCCAGCGCCCCGAGGCCTGCGCGCCCTCGCCCGAGCGGCGCGCGCTGGTGCTGGAGGCGCTGGTCGAGATCGACGCCATGCTGCAGCGCCTGCCGGCCCGCGCCCGCGAGGCTTTCCTGCTGGCGCAACTGGGCGGCTACACCTATGCCGAGATCGGCCAGCGCCTGGACGTGTCCGAGCGCATGGTGAAGAAATACATGGCGCAGGTGATGCTGCAATGCCTGCTGATCGCGGACGGCGTCTGGTGAGGCCGGCCGCGCTATCCGCCCTGCCCGACCGCCGCGTGCTCGAAGCCGCGGCCGACTGGTTCGCGCGCCTGGGCGACGAGCGCGCCAGCGCCGACGACACCCGCCAATGGCAGGCCTGGCTCGATGCCCGGCCGGAACACCGCCGCGCCTGGGACGCCGTGGCGGCGATCAGCGCGCGCTTCGAATCCGTGGCCGGCGAGCCGGCGCTGCAGGCCCTCACCGGCGCCGGACGCGGCCGCCGCCGCGCGCTGCGCACGCTGATGCTGCTGGCCGGCGTCGGCGGCCTGGGCGCCGCCGCCTGGAATCAGCCCGCCACCCGCCGTCAGTTGGCTGACCTGCGCACCGATGTCGGCCAGACCCGCCAGGCCACGCTGGAGGACGGCTCGCGGCTGTGGCTGAACACCGCCAGCGCGGTCAATCTGCGCTTTGACGCGCAGGCGCGCCGCGTGGTGCTGGTTGACGGCGAAACCCTGATCGACACCCATCCCGATCCGCGCGCGCCGGCCCGGCCGTTCCTGTTGGATGTGGGTTATGCGCAACTGCGAGCGCTGGGCACCCGCTTTGCCGTACTGCGCGATGGCGGCCGCGCCTGGCTCGATGTCTACGCCGGCGCGGTCGAGATCCGGCCCGACGATGCCCCCGTCCACATCGCGCAGGCCGGCACGCGCACCGGCTTCAGCCGCCGCGCCATCGACCCGGCCGAAACGCTCGACCGCGCCCGCGACGCCTGGACCCGGGGCGAGCTGGTGGCCGACGGCCTGCCGCTGGCGCGCTTTGCGGCCGAACTGGCGCGTTACCGGCGCGGCTTCGTCACCTGTACGCCGGAGGTCGCGCAGCTGCCGTTGGTGGGCGTGTTCCCGCTGGCCGACACCGACCGCATCCTGCGCGCGCTGGAGACCACCCTGCCGGTGCGCGCCCGCCGCGTGCTGCCCGGTTGGGTCAGGCTGGAAGCCGCCTGACCGGACATCGCCCCGGCGCGACGGGCCTTTTTTGTAACAGCGGCGGATTTCCAGTTCCCCTTTTTTCTTTTCGCTTGGCATGCCGGATGTACGACGCGTTTCGCGCGTCCGCCGCCAAGGAATCCCATGCACGTCCCTCCCTTCCGCTCCCCGCTCCTGGCCCGCGCCCTCGCCGCCGCGCTGGCCGCCCCGCTCGCCATGCTGGCCGCCACCCCGGTCCAGGCGCAGGCGCCAGCCGGCTTTCAGGTTTCGCCCGGCCCCTTGTCGCAGGCCTTGAGCCAGTTCGCCAGCCAGGCCGGCGTGACGCTATCGCTGGATGGGCGCCTGGTCGCCGGCAAGCAGAGCGCCGGGCTGTCCGGCGCCTACAGCGTGGACCAGGGCTTCGGCCGGCTGCTGGACGGCACCGGCCTGCGCGCCGAGCGGCGCCCGGACAACGTCTACACGGTGCGGCCGGCGGCCAGTGGCGACAATGCCGCCCAGCTGGAACCGGTGACCGTGCTGGGCGCGACCACCGCCGAAGGCGCCTACCAGCCGGAACCGGTGGCCTCGGTGACGCGCTCGCCGCTGGCGGTGCTGGACCAGCCGCAAGCCATCAACGTGGTGCCCGCGCAGGTGCTGCGCGACCAGCGCCCGCGCAACCTGGACGATGCGCTGGCCAACGTCAGCGGCATCACCCAGGGCAACACCCTCGCGGGCACGCAGGACACGCTGATGAAACGCGGCTTCGGCGCCAACCGCGACGGTTCGATCATGCACAACGGCATGCCGCTGGTACAGGGCCGCGGCCTGAACGCCGCCGCCGACACGGTCGAAGTGCTGAAGGGGCCAGCCTCGCTGCTGTACGGCATCATGGACCCGGGCGGCGTCATCAACATCGTCAGCAAGCGGCCGCAGCTGACGCCGTATCACGCCATCACGCTGACCGGTTCCACCTACGCGCACGGCCGCGATGGCGCCGGCGCCACGCTCGACAGCACCGGGCCGATCGGCGACTCGCGCCTGGCCTACCGCCTGGTGGTCGACACCATGAACGAGGACTACTGGCGCGACTTCGGCCGCCGCCGCGACACGCTGGTGGCGCCATCGCTCGCCTGGTACGGCGAAGACACGCAGATCGTGGCGTCGTACGAGCATCGCGACTACCGCTACCCATTCGACCGCGGCACCGCGCTCGACCCCACCACCGGCAAACCGCTGGACATTCCCTCGCGCCGCCGCCTGGACGAGCCGTACAACAACATGTGGGGCAGCACCGAACTGGCCCAGGTCACCGTCGACCAGCGCGTCACCGACCACTGGAAGGCGCACCTGGGCTATAGCTGGAACCAGGAACGCTACGATGCCAACCAGGTGCGCACCACCGCGATCGATCCGGTGGCCGGCACCATCAAGCGCAGCAACGACGGCACCCGCGGCGCGCTCTCCACCGATCACTACGTGATCGGCTACGTCGATGGCCGCATCGATATCGGCGGGCTGCGCAACGACCTGCAGGTCGGCGCCGACTACGAGCGCCGCAAGATCTTCCGTTCCGACCTGATCCGGCAGAACCTGTCCAAGCCCTTCAGCTACGTCAACCCGGTCTACGACCAGCAGGATCCCGGCAGCACCGTGGTCGCCAGCGACAGCGACCAGACCGACAAGCTGCGCGCCACCTCGTTCTTCCTGCAGGACTCGCTGCACCTGGGCGAGCGCTGGATCCTGGTGGGCGGGCTGCGCTACCAGCACTATGAGCAATTGGCCGGGCGCGGCCGGCCGTTCAAGACCAACACCGACATCGAGGGCGGCAAGTGGCTGCCGCGCGCCGGCCTGGTCTACAAATGGACGCCCGAGGTGTCGCTGTATGGCAGCTACACCGAATCGCTCAAGCCCACCTCGACCATCGCCCCGCTGACCAGCGGCACGGTGATCGACTCCGGCGTGGCGCCGGAACAGGCCAAGTCGTGGGAGCTGGGCCTGAAATGGGACATGCCGGGCCAGACCACCGGCACCCTGGCGCTGTTCGACATCCGCAAGCGCAACGTGCTGGTGTCGCAATACAACGATGTCACCAAGCTGACCGACTGGCGCACCAGTGGCGCGGCGCGCTCGCGCGGCGTCGAGCTGGACGTGAGCGGCTCGCTGTCGGCGCGCTGGGACTTCATGGCCAGCTATGCCTATCTCGACGCCCGCACCACCGACGATCCGCAGTACCAGGGCAACCGGCTCTGGAACGTGGCGCGCCACACCGGCTCGGTGGCGCTGGTCTATAACGCCGGCCAGGTGGGCGCGGGCCGTCTGCGCCTGGGCACCGCGGCGCGCTACGTCGGGACCCGTCCCGGCGATTCGGCCAATTCCTTCGAGCTGCCGGCCTACACCGTGGTCAACGCCTTCGCCACCTACGACACCCGCATCGCCGGCCGCAATGTGCAGTTCCAGCTCAACGTCAACAACCTGTTCGACCGCACCTACTACACGTCGAGCGCCAACCAATATTTCATTTCCATGGGCGACGCGCGCCAGTTTGTGCTGTCGACCCGGGTGGAGTTCTGAACATGAAGCAATCCGCTTGCGTGCGGGCGGCGTCGCAGGCGCGCCGGCGCGCCGCGACGCTGCCGAACCTCCTGGCCGCCGCCCTGATCGCCATGACCGCGGCCGGCGCCGCCCGCGCCGCGCCGGGCGATCCCATCATCGCCGAGCGCAGCGCGACCACGCTGCCCGGCAGCGGTCACAGCTGGGGCTTCGCCACGCTGGCGCAAGACGGCTTTGAACTGCTCCTGGCACGGCGCGAGAACGGCCTGACCGTCTACGACACCGCCCGCCGCCAGGCGCGCGCCCCGATCCCCGGCACCGAGGGCGCCAATGCCGTCGTCGCCGTGCCCGCCGCCGACCGGCTCTACGTGGCCGGCATGGACGGCAGCGTGCTCGTGCTGCGGGCCTCCGACAGCCGCGTGCTGCGGCACGTGCCGGTCGAGATCGGCAACCTCAACAATCTCCTGCATGACCCCGACAGCGGCCAGGTGCTGGTGACCAGCGGCCGCCGCGAAAACATCTCGCGCATCTATCGGCTCGATCCGGCCTGCGACTGTATACGCGCCAGCCTCGACCTGCCGGCCGCCAAGCTCGATGCGCCGGTCCTGCTGGGCGCGGGCCTGGTGGCGCTGCCGCTGCGCGACGAAGGCCGCATCGCCGTCATCGACCTGCGCCGCATGACGCTGATACGTTCATGGCAGCCGGCCCAGTGCCCGCGCCCCAGCGCCCTGGCGGCGGACCCGGCCGGCAAGCGTCTGTTCGTCGCCTGCCGCGGCGCCGAACCGCGCGTACTGAGCCTGGACGCGGACAGCGGCGCGCTCCTGGCCAGCGCCAAGTCCGGTCGCGACATCAACGCCCTGGCCTATGACGCCGCGCGCGGCTGGCTGCTGGCCCCGAGCGGCGCCGACGCTCGACTGTGGATCCACGACGCCCGCCCCGCCGGGCAACTGCGGCGCCTCGCCTCGGTCGGCACCCGTCCCTGGGCCCACAACATGGCCTATGACGCCGCCCACGGCATCGCCTACCTGTTCAGCATGGACGACACCGAGGTGTATCCGGCGCACGGGGGCGAGGCCCAACGCCATTTCGTCGCCGACAGCTTCACCATCACCGCGCTGCGCCTGCGCGACGCCCAACCATGACCGCCGCCGCCTCCGCCCGCCCGCGTCCGCCCGCGCGCCGCGGCCAATACCTGAAGGCGCTGCGCAAGGCCCACGGCTGGCTCGGCCTGTGGGGCGCGCTGCTGGGCCTGCTGTTCGGCGCCAGCGGCATCCTGCAGAACCATCGGGCCGTGCTCAAGATCGACCTGCCCGGGCCCGTGGTCGAGACCCTGCAATTGCAGGCGCCCGCGGATCTGCCCCGAACCGACGCCGCGGTGGGCCGCTGGTTGCAGCAGGCCCTGAAGCTGGACAAGCCGGTCGAACGCATCCGCAAGGAAGCGGCGCAGGATGTGCGCTGGGGCGATGTCACCGCGCGCCAGCCCGAGCGCTGGCAGGCGCTGTTCCGCGCGCCGGGCTATCAGGTGCAGGTGGAATTCTGGCCGCAAAGCGGCGCCGCCAGCGCCCGCCGCAGCAGCGCCAGCTGGTGGGGAGTGGTCCAGAACTTCCATCGCGCCAATGGCACCGGTGTGGCCTGGGTGCTGCTGTCGGACACCATCGGCGGCGCGCTGATCGCGCTGTGCCTGACCGGCGTGCTGCTCTGGACCGAGCTGGAAAAGCGCAAGCTGATCGGGCTGGCCATTGCGTTCGCTTCGGTGATCGCGTGCCTGGCGGCCGTGGCGCAATCGTGGGCCTGATCGGTCCTCAGACGGGCTGCGGTGCGGATAAGTTCAATATATGTCTTGTCCAACTGGTAGGTCGGGGGGGTGGGGCGATGAAAACAATCCCAAGACCGGCGCATAGACAAGATCGTCCGCCTCTTGCTCATTGTGGAGATCGTGGCGATATATAGAGTCCGCGATACTTCCGGGCTCGCCGCTTTGAGCCTCGACAAACTCTAACTCGGTTGTTGGGCCCGGCTCAGATACCGAAAAGAAGCTTAAGGAATACAACCCCCAGCAATCATCAAACTCGGGCGAGCCTTCCCATGAAAAGCACCCCAAGGGGTCCGGATCCCAAGGAGATGGCATCCAAGCATCCATGGGGGCATCGCCTACCACCTGAATCGGCGGAGATGGCTGGCCCATCAGATCCCCGGGGCCCGGCGTATCGACGACCTCGGCGAAATACCTTGTCCCGGAACCAGCTGGCGTGGATAACGCTGGGCTCTCGGTAAGCACCGGAGCATCCGCATCCTGCCCTCCCGGCGGCACAGTCGTCGAGAAGGGCAAATAGGGATCGTATGCTCCCCCACCCAAACCAGCTTGTGGCGTCCCGAGTCCCCACCCCGAGAAAAGTTGCCCGGATTCGTACGACGCCAACGGGTTATTTGACGCCGCGCCCAACTCCGGGGCAGGATGGTAGCCAGGCGTAATCAGGGTAATGTGACCTGCTCCCCGTGGTTAGTACGAAATCGATGTAGAGTCCGTTCACAAAGGAACGGCAATGAAGAAACGATTTACGGAAGAACAGATCATCGGGGTGCTGAAGGAGGCCGAGGCAGGGGCCAAGGTGGCCGAACTGTGCCGCAAGCACGGGATCTCGGAGGCCACCTACTACAACTGGAAGGCGAAGTTCGGCGGTATGACTGTCTCGGACGCCCAGCGACTGAAGGAGCTGGAGCAAGAGAACAACAAGCTCAAGAAGCTGTTGGCTGAATCGATGCTGGACAAGGCTGCGCTTCAGGACCTCCTGAGCCGAAAGTAGCAAGCCCGCAGGCCAAACGCGAAGCGGTCAGAACGTTGATGACCGAGCGCGGCATGGGTATCACCCGGGCCTGCGGGCTGGTAGGCATTTCCCGGTCGCTATTCGCTTATGAAAGTAAGCGTACGGGCGATGTGGCATTGACCGAGCGCATGAAGGAGATGGCAGCGCTCAAACGACGCTACGGCTATCGGCGCATCCATATTCTGCTGCGCCGTGAAGGCTGGCAGACGAATCACAAGCGGGTCTGGCGGCTTTACAGCCAAGCCGGCTTGAGCGTTCGAAAGCGTCGCCGCAAGCGCATCGCTCCCGCAGAACGGGTAGTTCGTCCCGTTGCGACGGCGCCGAATCAGAGCTGGTCAATGGACTTCGTGTCCGACGGTCTGGCCTATGGCCGCAGGTTCCGGTGCTTGAATATCGTCGATGACTACACGCGCGAGTGTCTTGCCATCGAGGTCGATACATCACTGCCGGGATTGCGGGTGGCACAGGTGCTGCAGCGGCTTGCGGAACTGCGTGGGCTGCCCAAATCCATCACCGTGGACAACGGCCCGGAGTTTGCCGGCAGGACCTTGGACGCTTGGGCCTATCAGGTTGGCGTGAAGCTGTCGTTCATCAGACCAGGCAAGCCCGTGGAGAATGCATACATCGAGAGCTTCAACGGAAAATTCCGCGATGAATGCCTGAATGAGCATTGGTTCATGTCGCTGCGCCACGCCAAATCCTTGATCGAAGACTGGCGCGTCGAGTACAACACCGAACGCCCGCATAGCGCGCTGGGATACTTAACACCGGAGCAGTTTGCTCAGGCGCATCGGCAACAAAGGTTTTTAACCCTGGACTCTATTTCGATGCCGTACTAAGTCTGGGGGCAGGTCACTCCAACTTTGCCATCTAGGGCCACGCCCGTCATCTTGGTACCGAACTGGTCGATGTAGGTCAGGCCATCGATTTTCTGGAAGAGTCTTTCGAAGGACTTGGCGAGTTCGAGAATGCGGCTCCCCATCCACTCGCTCGAAGCGTTGGGCAGATCAACGCATATAATTTTCTCGAAGAATACAAACGACATCAGGCGGGCATATAAGCGCTCAACCGCCGGAAGTTGGTCGAAATCAAGCTGGTCGAGCCTAGCCATCAAGACGAGATCTGCTTCCAGCTTTTTCATGGCTTCATCCGGCTGCCCCTGCGCGTCGAAATAGGCGATGTCATGGTCCTTGCAGAACGAATCGACGGGGCTGATTCCAGGTGTCACGCCGTCAATTCCGATACGCGTCAATACCGGGCTCTCGATCAACTGCGCCCTGGTTTTCTCCCCCCCTCTCTCCCCTGCGGACCAATTTGGCCCGCACCAAAACCCGTACACGGGGATGTAGCTTGTTGGACTCCAAGGATCCAGATCCGCCAATCTTATTGCGTCACGCTCCATAGCCATCAGTAGCTCCTCGAATTGATCGAACCGCCCCGTGCGCCGTTATCCACGCCGCTCGCACTTGTGTTCACCGGAATGATTTCCGCATCCCGCCACGACGGCAGGGAAATCGCGGTCCAGGTATCCGTCGCGATATCCAGCATGGCCAAGCCGCCCGGACGGTTCGTGACATCCATCGGCTGGTCCCAATAGATCATCGCGAGATAGGTGCCAGCCGGATCGCAGATCAACTCCTGCGGAATGAATCCCAGGCCCGGCTGCCAGGCCCTGCGCTGGCCTCCCGGTTCAATACGGATCACGGTCAGGCCGTAGCGCGGCGTCTGCCCCCAGAGATACAGGTTCCCTGCGCGATCCATCGTCGGCATCTCGGCGTACTTGATGCCGCTGAAGACCTGTGGCTCGGGCAGCCGCGTATCCCCGCGCCGCATGCGATGGACGCTGCTTCTGCCATACAGGGACTCGTAGCTCGAGAGATGTCGCGTCGGCCCGAAGGTTCGGAACAGGATCTCGTCATCCGAGAGATACTGCGCCTGGCCGCCGGAAACGAATTTGAAGATGCCGGCAAAAGGCCGTTCCGTCGCGTCGGCCCGATCAAACTCCCAGATATCGAAATCGAGCAGGCCCAGGCGTTGTCCGGGCGGCAGGATGCGTCCCGTCCTCCAGAATGCGATCCGGCTTTCATCCAGCGACATGAAAGGCGAGAGCTTGTTGCCCCGCGCCAAGGGAAGGATCTGGAGGCCCTCGCCATCGCTGCGCATCAGCAGGATCTGCATGGCGTCGAGCGAACGGCGCTGTTCATCGTCGGAATCGCCGGCGATCCGCCGCCGCGACATCACGATGTAGTTGCCCTGCGGTGAATAGTGGGCGTACGGATAGGTGTAGCCAGCGGGCAGACCGTAGCGGTACAGCTTTCCCGTCTTCCATTGATAGCGCATGACGTCGCACCGGTTGTCGCCGGTGCGGACGCATTCCACGAACAGCCAGTCATTGCCATCGGGATGCACGCTGAGCGAACGGATCTCCCGGCCGCCGTTGGGCGGGGAGAACGGCGTCTGCATCGTTGGCGTAGCCTGCGCCCGCTCGTCCGACTTGGCGTGCGCCTTGGCGAACCCGTGCGGGAACGGCAGCAACCAGGATAATGGCACCAGCAGAAGCATCGCCAGTACCGACATGATCACGAGCAGGTACGCGTGATGTCGTTTCATCGCCGGCGCCTCAGCTCGGCGCCGAACCTGATCTGCCGATGCAATAGCCGGGTTTCAGCGGCAACGCCGCACACCCCCGCCCCATACTTCCGACACCGCGCCACCGCCGCCTCCACGCCGCTACCCGACAACCGGACCTCCGTGGCGCCTGCTAAGGCGCGCGGGCCGCCTCGACCGGCCCGCCCATGGAGCCGTTATTGCCGATCCTTCCGCAATAACGTATCGGCGGGAACGGTCGAGCGGAAGCGGTTGCCGGTGGAAAGCGGACGGATGCTCAGCGCGTCGGGCGCAGTTTCAGCGCCACCCAGATCCCCGCCACGCAAGCCAGTCCAAAGATCCAGCCCGAGGCGGCGCCCGCCATCACGCCGGACAACAAGGTGCCGACGGTGCAGCCCAGCGCGGTCATGCCGCCCCATCCCATCAGCACCCCGCCGGTGAAGCTGCGCAGGATCTCACGCGCCGTCGGCCACCGCGGCCGGAACGCGCCGGCGGCCAGCGCGGCGGCCCAGGCGCCTGCCACCAACGCCAGCACGAAGGCGCCGTTGTTGGACAACAGCGCCTGCTTGACCACGGTGGCGCAGCCGGCGAAGGTGTCCAGCCCCTCCAGGCGTGGAGGCAGCGCGCCGGCCGCGGACGCGGCGGTGCGGGCCACGCTGCCCAGTTCGGCGGTCACGCCCAGCGGCGCGATGCGCAGGTAGGCGATGACGCCGATGAAGGCCACCAGCAGGCCGCCGACGGCGGGCGGCCAGCGGTCCCGCAGCACGGCTTGCCATGGCGAGGACGGCGGCGTGGCCGGGTCGTTCGCCGCGTGCTGGGAGGCATTCGCTGGCCGGATGGCGGCGCCGTCAGGCGCGCCATCGGCCTGGCGCGCGGCCGGCACGCGCCGGCCGAGCCGGCTCAGGCCCAGCGCCAGCAACGCCAGCAACGCGACTTGCAGCAGCACGGTGCCACCGTAGCCGAGGTGGTGCGGCAGCCACACCACCGGCGCCTGCTGGATCATGGCCAGGTACAAGGTGTTCCACGACGCGAAGCCCAGCACGAAGCCGAGCCCGGCGCCCAGCAAGGCGAACGGCGACGCCAGCGCGCCTTCTCCGAGGCGGTAGAAGTGCGCGCTGATGCAGGAGCCCGAAATGCGCATGCCGACCCCGAACACGAACGCTCCGGCCACCAGGGCCAGGCTGACCGGCCCGATGTGCGCGCCGGGCGGCAGGCGCTCGGCCCCGGGGATGGGCAGGAACGCGCCGAACACCGCGTGGTAGCCGAGCGTGCCGACCGCCAGCGCCACCAGCACGGCATAGGCGCCGGCCGGGTCGCGCCGTTCGATCGCGTCACGCGCGATGCAGTAGAAGCAGAATCGCGAACGCTGCAGCACGACGCCGAAGGCGGCGCCGAGCAGCAGCGACAGGGACAAACCGCGGCCGCCCTCGGGCTGCGACGCCAGCCACCAGGCGGCCGCGCCGATGGCGGCCAGCAGCGCCACGGCCGCCGCATTGGCGATCGCCGGGACGTCCGGCGGGACCGCGCCCGCCGTCAACGCCGTCGGCGGCGGAGCCGGCGACGCGGGGGTTGCCTGGGCGCTCACTCAGGTCTTGCCCCACACGGTGCCGGACGGATTGCTGATCGGCGAACCGACGCTGTTGCCATACTCGGTCCACGAACCGTCGTAGTTGCGCACGTCGTAGCCCAGCAGCTTGCGCAGCGCGAACCACGAATGGCTGGAGCGTTCGCCGATGCGGCAATAGGTGATGATGGGCTTGCTGCCGTCCACGCCCGCCGCCTGGTAGATGGCGCGCAGTTCGTCGGCCGACTTGAAGGTGCCGTCTTCCGCCACCAGCTTGCTCCAGGTGACGTTGACCGCGCCCGGCACGTGACCGGCGCGCACGGCCAGTTCCGGCACGCCGTTGGGCGCGAAGATCTTGCCGTTGTATTCATCGGCCGAGCGGATGTCGACCAGCACGCCCGCCTTGTCCTTGCGCGCCACGGCCAGTACGTCCTGCAGGTGGGCGCGCAACGCGGTGTTGGCGTCCTTCGGGCGGGCGTTGCCCGCGGCGGGGATCTTCACGCTGTTGGACAGCGGCCGGCCCTCGGCTTCCCATTTCTTGCGGCCGCCGTCCAGGATCTTGACGTTCTCGATGCCATAGATGTCGAAAATCCAGGCGCCCCACGCGGCGAACCAGTTGTTGTTGTCGCCATACAGCACCGTGGTGCTGTCGCTGTTGACCCCGGTGCGTTGCAACAGGGCCTGGAACTGCGCGGGCGGCGCGATGTCGCGGTTGACGGTGTCGACCAGGTCGGTGTGCCAGTTGACGTTGCTGGCGCCCGGAATGTGGCCGCGCTCGAACAGGCCGGGGTTGACGCTCACCTCGATGACGCGCACCTTGGGGTCGTTCAGGTTCTTCTCCAGCCACTCGGTGGTGACCAGGTACTTGGCATGTTGCGCCGTGGCGGGAAAGGCCATCAGCGCGGCCAGCGCGGCGAAGGCGCCCGCCAGCAATTTGGAAAGGGACATCACGTTCTCCGGAAGCAGGCACGATCGGGCCTGGGAAACCGGAGCATATTTGTTCAGCTTACAGTCAGGAACAATTAAGTGGTCATAACCTGATTACCGCGACGCGCAGATTGCGGCGCCAGGCGCAAATGGCGCGGCCGCGCAGGCAGGCGATGGGCGGCCGGCGGCACCATGCCGGCCGCCCATCGCTCGCGCGCCGCCGCGCCTATGCCGCCGCGATCAGCCGGATATCCGCGCTGCCGTCGCGCTCCAGTTGCGCCACCAACCCCAGTTCCCAATCGAGGTAGTCACGAAAACCCTGGTCGCGCGCCGAGAGATCGTCGAACAGGTACGGACTGATACTCTGGTCGTCGTCGCCCGTCAGCACGCCGTCGGCGCCCTGCGCCAGCGGCAGGCCCTGCGCCTGCCAGGCGCGGGTGCCGCCCAGCAGGTAGCGCACCGGGCGGCCGGTGCGCCAGGCCAGCTCGGCCGCCGCCACGGCGGCCAGCACGCCGTCGGGCGACGTCAACACGATCGTCCGCTGCGTGTCGGCCGGCAGGAACTCCTGCAGGCGATCCGGCGCGGCATAGCGCGCGCCCGGCACGTGGCCGCGCTCGTAGGCCAACCGCGATTCAATGTCGAAGACCTCCGCCGAACCGGCGTCGATAGCCGCCTGCAAGGCCTGCGGCCGCAACGCCGGCACGTCGGGCCGGTGCCGCAGCACGCGGCGCGGCTCGGCGCCGCGTTCGAGCGCCGCCAGCGCCGGCGGCTGGTACAGGTAGACCTCGACCGCGCCCAGTTGCGCCAGCCAGGCGCCGGTGGTCTGGGCGCGCACGCCGTCCCAGTCGGCCAGCACCACGCGCGCGCGCCGGGTGGCCAGGTACTCGTCGGTGGCCTGCACCAGTTGGCCGCCGGGCGCCCAGCGCCAGCCCGGCAGGTGACCGGTTTCGTATTCCTCGCGGGTGCGCACGTCGAACTTGTACAGCGTGCGCGTGCCCTGCTCGGCCTCGAAGGCGCGCAACGTGGCCGCGTCGATATGGCCGATGCCGGCACGCTGCGCCACGCCGCGCGCCTGCTCGCGCGCGGCGGCGGCGCTGTCGGCCGACGGTTCGGGCAGCGCCGCCTGACGGCCATAGGCCAGCTCGCGGCCGGACAGCAGCCATTCCATGGTGCCGTTGCGCAGCGACGCGACGCGGTTCGGGATGCCGGCGTCGATCAGCGTCTGCGCGCCGACAATGCTGCGCGTGCGGCCGGCGCAGTTCACCACCACGAAGGTCTTGGGATCCGGCGCCAGCTCGCGGATGCGGTACACCAGCTCGGCGCCCGGCAGGCTGTGCGAGAACGGCAGCGTGAAGTTGTGGAATTCCTCCGGCGTGCGACTGTCGACCACCACGATGTCGTCGCCGCGCGCGACCCGCTCGTGCAGTTCGTCGACGTCGATCCACGGCGTGTGCTTTTCGTGTTCGATGACTTCGCCAAAGGCCTTGCTGGGCACGTTGGTGCCCGAAAACAGTTCGCGCCCTTCCCGCTCCCAGCCGTCGGTGCCGCCGGCCAGCACCGAGATGTCGGTCCAGCCCAGGCGCGTCAGCTTGGCGGCGGCCTGATGCGCCAGGGTCTCGTCGTCGTCCACCAGCACGATGCGCGTGTCGCGGCGCGGCACCAGGCGGTCGGCCAGCACTTCCAGGCGCCACAGCGGCGCCGGCACTGCGTACAGCAGGTGGCGGCGGGCGTAGCGGCCGGCTTCGCGCACGTCGAGCACGGCGATCTCCGCCTCGCCGCGCAGCGCTTCCTGCAACCCGGCGGGCGACAGGCGCGCATGGTAGATCGCGGCCGGCGGCGAAAAGGTGCGGTAGGCGCCGCCGGCGGTGCTCTCGAACACCACGCGGCCGTGCAGGCGGTCAAGCGCCAGGCCGTAGAAATGCAGGTGCGCGCCGGGCGCGTCGCCCACCAGTTCGATGGTGTGCACGTCGGCCGGTCCCAGCACGATGGAATTGCCCGCCGCCACGTCCACCCGTCGCACGTGGGTCAGCACGTCGCGCCCGGGCTCATTGCCGGCGCTGCGCGCATAGACCTCGTTGCGCTCGTTGCCGGAGACGCCGGCGATGATGGCCCAGGTGGTGTGGTCGTGCGGCGGCTGCGCCTTGCCGGGCTCGCCCAGCGACAGGTACAACGCGTAGCCGCCGTCGGCGTCTTCGGCCAGGCGGTAGATCGAGGTGGGCCGTCCGGGCACCACCGCAAAGGCCTCGGCCGGAAACAATTCCGCGCGGCGTCCGAGCGCTTCGAGCAGACGGGCCACCGGGGCCAGTTGTTCGGGCGTGGCGCGCGCGGGGTCTGGCGCCAGCGCCTTGACCTGCGCGATGAAGTCGCGCACGGCGCGGGCGCGTTCGGTATCGTGGCGGAAAGCGGCGGCGGCCGCGTCGGGATGGGTGCTCATGGGATCCGGAATTCCTGGGGTTGAAGAACCGGATCAGCCTACGTCCGCGACCGGGCGCGGACAACGTAGAAATGCGTCTATGGTTATGCGGCCGGCGATGCGCGCCCGCCGGCCGGACGGCACGGCGCGGCACCGCGCCACGCGCGCAGGCCACGCAGCCGCGCGCCCTCGCCCGGTCTCAGGCTTCGCCCTTGAGCGCCTGGTCCACCACCGCGCGCGTCAACGTCGGCACGAACATCTCGATGAAGTGGAAGGCATAGCCACGCAGCCACGCCCCGCGGCGGATCGCCAGGCGCGTCAGGTTGATCTCGAACAGGTGGCGGGCGTCGATGGCGCAAAGCCGCGTGTCGCGCTCGGCGTCCCAGGCGACGGCGGCCACGATGCCCACGCCCAGTTCGAGCTCGACATAGGTCTTGATGACGTCGGCGTCCATCGCCGTCATGACGATGTCCGGCGTGATGCCGGCGCGGGCGAAGGCCTCGTCGATATGGGCCCGGCCGGTGTAGCCGCGACCGTAGGTGATGATGGGATAGCGCGACAGCTGCGACAGGCTGATGCCGCCGTCCACCGCGGCGAGCGGATGCCCCTTGGGCACGATGACGCTGTGGCTCCAGCGGTAGCACGGCAGGTTCAGCAGGCCGGGATAGTCGGCCACCGCCTCGGTCGCCACGCCGATGTCGGCCTCGCCCTCCAGCAGCATCTCCGAGACCTGCTTGGGCGATCCCTGGTGCAGGTGCAGCACCACCTCGGGATAGCGCTGGCGGAATTCCTTGACCACCGGCGGCAAGGCGTAGCGCGCCTGCGAATGCGTGGCCGCGATCGACAGCACGCCCTTGCGGCTGTCGGCGTATTCGGCGCCGGCGTGGCGGATGTTGTCGGCGCATTGCAGGATCTGCTCGACCAGCGGCAGGATCTGCTCGCCCGGCGGCGTCAGGCCGATCAGCCGCTTGCCGGAGCGCACGAAGATGTCGACGCCGACCTCTTCCTCCAGTTCGCGGATCTGGCGGCTGACGCCAGGCTGTGAAGTGTGCAGGCTTTCGGATACGTCGGTCAGGTTGAAATCGCGGCGCACGGTCTCGCGCACGGAACGCAGTTGCTGGAAGTTCATGGAATCGCCGAGGCCTGTGTGAGGGAGCCGAGCACGAGGCCTAGCCGAGAAATGCCAGTTGATTGCCGCTGGGATCTTTGACGTACATGACGCGCGGCGAGGCGTCGGGCAGCGAACAGACCGGATGAAAGCCGGCGTCGCGCAGGCGCAGCAGAATGTCGTCGTAGGCGTGGGTGCGGATCGCCAGATAGTCGGCCCGCACCTCGCGGTTGACCTCGGCCACTGGCGACAGCGACAGGGTCGCGTCGCCCAGGGCGAACAGCAGGCGCCCGTCCGGGACCGGCATCTCATCCAGCCCGAGGGTGCCGCGGTAGAACTCGCGCACGGCATCCAGTTGCCGCGCCGCGAAGGAAAGCTGTACCGATCCGATCGAAGAAATAGAAGACATGCCCTGCCGCCAACCGTGGAACAAGGCAAATTCTAGACCCCGGGGGTACAACCGGACAAAGAGGTTGTAATTGCTTCTACATAATCAGAATCCCTAAGGAAACGCAGTCATTTGCATATGCGTCAGGCGCTGCGGCGCAGGCCGTCGCGGACCGCGCCGAAGGCCCGGTCGAGGTCCTCGACCAGGTCCAGCGGATGCTCCAGGCCGATGTGCAGGCGCACCACTTCATGGCCGCCCTGCCACACGCTGTGCTCGGCCAGCCGTTCCGGCGCCGCCTCCAGCGCCAGGCTCTCGTAGCCGCCCCAGGACGCGCCAATGGAGAAATAGCGCAGCGCGTCGATGAAGCGCGCCGCGGCGCCCGGCTGACCGGCCTTGAACGCGAACGACACCAGGCCGCTGGCGCCGCTGAAATCACGCCGCCACAGCGCATGGCCCGGATCCTGCGGCAACGCCGGGTAAAAGACCCGTTCCACATCGCCATGGCGCGACAGGTATTCGGCCACGCTCAGCGCGTTCTGGTGGTGGCGGGCCAGCCGCACGTCCAGCGTGCGCAGGCCGCGCAGCGTCAGGTAGGCATCGTCCGCGCCCACCGCCAGGCCGAGCGCATCGTAGGTGGCGCCGACCTGCCGCGCCAGCTCGGGGCTGTCGACCGTGACCACGCCCATCATCACGTCGGAATGGCCGGCCAGGTACTTGGTGGCGGCCTGGATCGAGATGTTGGCGCCCAGCGCCAGCGGCTGGTAGTAGAGCCCGCCGCTCCAGGTATTGTCGGTGGCCACCAGCACGCCGCGGCTGCGCGCCTGGGCCGCCAGCGCCGGCAGGTCCAGCACCTCGAACAGCAGCGAACTGGGAGACTCCAGGTACAGCAGCCGCGTGTTGGGGCGGAAGCGTTCGGCCAGATCGTCGCGGCCGGGCGAGAAGTATTCGACCTCGATGCCGTAGCGCTGCAGCAGCGCCTTGTCGACGCGCCGCACCGGCGAATAGACGCTGTCCGACACCAGCGCGTGCTCGCCCGGCGCCAACGTGGCCAGCAGCACCAGCACGATGGCCGACAGGCCGGATGGCGCCAGGATGCTGCGATGGCCGCCTTCCAGCGACGCGACCGCCGCTTCCAGCGCCTGGTGCGTGTCCAGGCCGTGGCGGCCGTAGGTGGCGATGCGTTCGCCGGCGGCACGCTGCGCGTTCAGCGCGGCATGGGTGGCGGTATCGGCGAAGCGCACGGTGCTGGTGCGCACCACCGGCACGTTGACCGGGCCGGCGCCCTGCTTCAGGTCGGGACTGCCGGCATGCACCAGCCGGGTCTGCACGTGGGCGTGATCGAGGCTCATGCGCGCTGCTCCTGGCCCGGCTTCATCTGGGTGGCGTTGTAGTTGACGATCTCGCCGGTGGCCAGGTCGATGCCGATGCGGCCCGACAGCGTCTCCAGCGGCTGCCCATACAGGTGGAAATGCAGGGTCGGCGCATCGCCGGTGACGTGGATGCTGTGGATGTCGTCCGGCAGGAACGACACCGACTGCCCCGGCTGCACCACCACTTCGCGCACCTGTTCCAGCGTGGCGCGGCCAGCCTGCGAGCCGTCGTCGCTGCGGCGGTAGACGCGGTTCAGCTCCTGGCCCGACAGCGCCACGATCACCGCCCAGGTGGTGTGGTTGTGCGGCAAGGTGGTCTTGCCCGGGTTGATCGAGTTCAGGTAGAGCGCCGGTTCGCCGGCGGCGTCGTCGGGATTGAGGCGGTAGCGGGTCGAGGCCCCCACGCCCTGCCCCGGCGCGGGCGGCGCGAATTCGGTGGCGGGAAACAGCGCGCGCTGTTGCGCCAGCTGCTCCAGGCGCGTGGTAATCCGCGCCAGCAGGTCGCGCGTCAGCGGCGCGGCGGCCAGCAGGCCGCGGATGTCGGCCAGCGCGTCCTGCACCTGCTGGCGGCGTTCGAGAGTAACGGAAGATTCGGTGGTCATGTCGGCTCCGGGTTGCGGAAAGGCATCACACTGCGAGGCGCAGCGGGTCAAAGGTCAGGTAGGCGTCGATCGGATCGGCCTGCGCGCGCCGCGCGGGCGGCTCGGCCGAGGCGCGTTGCAGGAAGGCGCGGGTGCGCTCGCTGTCCGGCCGGCCGAAGATGCGCGCCGGCGGACCGTGCTCGACGATGCGGCCGGCTTCGGTGAAGTACACCGTGTCGCTCACCTCCTGGGCGAAGCGCATTTCGTGCGTCACCAGCACGCAGGTCAGGCCGTCATGCACCAGGTCGCGTATTACCGTCAGCACTTCGCCCACCATTTCCGGATCGAGCGCCGAGGTCACTTCGTCGAACAGGATCAGTTCGGGCCGCAGGGCCAGCGCGCGGGCAATGGCCACGCGCTGCTGCTGGCCGCCCGACAGCTCGCCCGGGTAGGCGTTTTCCTTGTGGTCCATGCGCACCTTGGCCAGCAGCTCGCGCGCCAGCGCCTGGGCCTGGGCTCGCGGCTGGCCGTTGACCTTGATGGGCGAAATCACCAGGTTATCCAGCACGCTCAGGTGCGGGAACAGGTTGTATTGCTGGAACACGAAGCCCACCCGCTTGCGCAGGGCGATCAGTTCGGATTCGGCCTTGAGCGCATCGACCCGCACGCCGCCGACCTCGATCTCGCCGCGCTGCGGCCGCAGCAGGCCGGTGATGCAGCGCAGGATGGTGGACTTGCCCGAGCCCGACGGGCCGATGATGGACACCGCGTTGCCAGGCCGGACCTCGACGTCGATGCCCTTGAGCACCTCGGTCTGGCCGAATGCCAGGTGCACGTCCCGCAGGCTCACCAGCGGGGTGTCGGTCGCGGCGTGGCCGCCGCTGTCAGTGATGCGCATAACGTCGTTCCAGATGGCGCGTCCAGCGCGCGATGGGATAGCAATAGGCGAAGAACAGCGCCAATAGCGTGAAATAGACCAGGATGGTGAAGTCGCTGCGCGCCACCGTGTTGCTGGCCACCGTGGCGGTGTCGACCAGGTCGTGCACGCCGACCAGCGAGGCCAGCGAGGTGCTCATGGTGATGCTGGCGTACAGATTCATCCACGACGGCAGCATGCGCCGCACGCACTGCGGCAGCACGATCATGCGGAAGATCTGCGCGCGCCGGAACGCCAGCGACTGCGCCGCTTCCCATTGCGCCTCGGGGATCGACTGGATCGCCCCGCGGAAGATCTCGGCGACGTTGGCGCTGGCCGGCAGGCCCAGCCCGATCACCACCTTGATCCAGTCGGGGAACGGCAGGTTCCAGCCGCCCAGGTTCAGTTCGAACGGGAACACGTAGGTGGTGAAGTACACCAGCACCAGGATCGGCGCGTTGCGGAATGCCAGCACGTAGATCCGCGTCAGACGCCGCAGCAGCGCCGACGGCGACAGCGACAGCGCGCCCACCACCAGCCCGGCAGCCGTGCCCAGCGCCATGGCCAGCACGCTGATCTGCACGTTCATGCCCAGGCCGCGCAGCAGCGCCGGCGACCAGTGCCACAGGTGCCGCACCGCGGCCGGCGCGCTGTCGGTCAGCGCCCAGGCGACGCCCAGCGCGACCAGCGCCAGCAGCAGCACCACCCACGGATCACGCAGCAGCGCCCGCCAGCCCCCGCCCGCGCGATGCGCGGCAGCGCCATTCAATACCAGTTCATTGGCCATAGCCGGGCATCCTCAAGCGCGCTTCCAGCCAGCGTCCGCCCACGCTCACCAGCCAGGTCAGCAGGCCGAAATACAGCAGGATCAGCAGCAGCAGTTCCAGCACGTTGTCGCGGTGCGACCAGATCATGATGGACTCGTAGGTCACATCCCCCACCGCGATGGCCGAGGCGATCGCGGTCATCTTCACCAGGTCCACCAGGTTGTTGACCAGCGCCGGCAGCGCGAAGCGCAGCGCCAGCGGCAGCTGCACCTGCGTCAGGATCTGGCGGCGCGAGAAGGCCAGCGAGCGCGCCGCCTCCAGCGTCACCGACGGCACCGCCTCGATGCCGGCGCGCAGCGCCTCGGCATGGAACACGCCCTTGTGCAGCGCCACCACGATCACCACCCACATGAACGGCGTGATCGGGCTGCCGCCGCCCAGCTTCTGCGTGATCAGCATGTTCAGTACCAGGAAGGCGCAATAGAGCTGCACCAGCGTTGGCGTGTTGCGGGTCAGCTCGACGAAGGCCTGCAGCGGCCGCGCCAGCCAGGGCCGGCCGCTGGTGAGCCCGGCCGCGATCAGCACGCCGAACAGCAGGCTGACGGGGATGGTCCAGGCGCACAGTTGCAGCGTCACCAGCAGGCCGTGGCCGAAGGCGGACAGCTCGCCCGGATCCAGCACGAAGCCGTAATTCAGGCCCAGGGGCTTGAAGAAATGGACCCAGGCCTGCAATGCCTGTTCGATCATGCGGCCGCCTCCAGCGCCGCCGGCCGCAGCGCCGCCACGGCGCGGCCGATGCGCGTCACGGCTTCGGCCAGCTTGGCGTCCGACGCGGCGAACGACAGCCGCAGGTACGGCGACAGGCCGTAGGCCGCGCCGCGCACCACCGCCACCCCTTCGGCTTCGAGCAGCCAGTCGACCACGTCGCCATCGTCGGCGATGACGCCGCCGTCGGGTCGGACTTGGCCGATCAGGCCGGCCACCCCGATCCAGGCGAAGAACGAGCCGCGCGGCGCCGCCACGCGCAGGCCCGGCACCGCGCCCAGGCCGTCGACCATCAGCCGCGCCCGGCGCGCATAGGCCAGCCGCGCGTTCTCGACGAAGTCGTCGGCCACGCCCTGCAGCGCCACCAGCGCGGCGGCCTGGCCCAACGAACTGGGGCCCGACGACACCTGCGACTGCACCGCCTCCAGCACGCCGATCAGCGCCGCCGGGCCCACGCCCCAGCCGATGCGCCAGCCGGTCATGGCATAGGCCTTGGACACGCCGTTGACCGCCAGCGTGCGTCCGGCCAGGTCCGGCGCGACGCGCAGCAGGTGCGCGGGCGGCTCGTCGAACCAGATCTGCTCGTACATCTCGTCCCACAGCACCAGCACCGACGGGTGCTCGCGCAGCACCGCCGCCAGCGCCGCCAGCTCGGCCTCGCTGTAGACCGCGCCCGACGGATTGCCGGGGGAATTCAGGATCAGCCACTTGGTGCGCGGCGTCAGCGCCTGGCGCAGGCCCTGCGGCGTGAGCTTGAAGCCATCGGCCTCGGCCGTCGGCGCCAGCACCGGCGTGCCGCCGTTGACCCGCACCGAGTCGAGGAAGGTGGGCCAGTACGGCGTCGGCACGATCACCTCGTCGCCCTCGTCCAGCGTGGCGGCCAGGGCCAGGTAGATCACCTGCTTGCCGCCGTTGGAGATGATGACGTTGGCCGCCTCGGTGGGCAGGCCGTGGCGCTGGCGATAGCCATCGGCCACGGCGCGCCGCAGCGCGGCGGTGCCGGCGGTCGGCGTGTACTTGGTCTGGCCTTGCGCTAGCGCCAGCGCGGCGGCGTCCTTGATGGCCTGGGGCGTGTCGAAGTCGGGCTCGCCCGAGGTCAGCACCACGATCGAGCGGCCCTCGGCCGCCAGCCGCGCGGCGCGCGCGCCGGCCGCGGCGATGGGCGACAGTTCGACGCCGCGGACGCGGCGCGCGAACACGCCGGGAAACAGGGATTCAGTCATGACAGGACCTTTCCGGGATTCATCAGGTTCAGGGGATCGAGCGTGTCCCTGGCGGCCGTCGTCATGGCTTGGCCTGGGCCTCGGGCGGCGCGCTGTCGAACTTGCCGGCCTGCGCGTCGGCGTTGGCCTGCTTGAGGTAATCGGCCGGCACGCCGAACCTGTCGGCCTCTTTCACCAGCAGGCCGGATTTGTGCCAGTCGCGGATCACGCCATCGACGAAGGCGCGGGTATCGGCCTCGTTGCGGCGGGTCCAGATTACCGTGGGCGACGGGATCAACTGGTCCGGCGTGGCCAGTTCGAAGCCGTCCCATTCCTTGCCGTTGGGGCCGTGCAGCGTCTCGTACAGCGCCGGCTGGATGTGCACCGACGCATCGCAACTGCCGCCCTTGAGCGCCAGCAGCGATTCAGGGATGTTGCGCAGGCCCTTGACCACCGCGCCGTAAGTCTCCTGCAGCGGCTTGGCGAAATTGCTGCCCTGCGACACGCAGGCCACCTTGCCCTTCAGGTCCTCCCAGCGCTTGATGCCGCTGCGCTTGGACACCATGGCCGCTCCGCCCACGAGGTTGTACGGGGTCGGCGCATAGCTCAGGATCTCGCTGCGTTCCTGGGTCCACTGGATGTTGGCGATCAGCAGATCGACCTTGCCCGCCTGCAGGAACTGCACCCGGGTCGCGGCCGTCACCGGCACCGTCTCCAGCGTGACGCCGAGGCGCCGGGCGATATCGCCGCCCAGCTCCGTCTGGAAGCCGCCCACCTTGCCAGTAGCCGGATCGAGCAGGCCGAACGGCGGGCTGGCCCCGTCCACGCCCACCACCAGTTTGCCGCGCTGCTTGACGCGGTCCAGAGTGGCGTCGGCGTGCGCCGCCGTCGCCAGGGCCGCCAGCGCCAGCGCGGCGGCCCACTTGATTGCTTGTCTATTCATCGGTCTTTTCCAACACGGGCGGGCGGCGCGAGGCTCAGCTGCCCTGCTTGTACTTGTCGTGCAGTTCCTGCAGCAGCGGCTGCGGCGGCTGGATGTCCAGGCGCTTCTCGGTGGCGATCAGCCAGCCGCTGCGGTGCCAGCCCTGGATCACCTTGTCGACGGCGGCGATGGTGTCGGCCTCGCCCTTGCGGGTCCACACCACCGAATTGGCCGGCAGCACTTCCGTGGCGATGGGCGCGTGGTAGTCGGCCCATTCGGGATTGGTGCGCAACAGCGGATGGATCAGGGTCGAATCGTGCACCGCCGCCACGCACTGGCCGCCGCGCAGCGCCAGCAGCGAGTCCGAAGAACTCTTGTAGCCCTTGACCACCGCGCCGTAGTCGGCCTGCAAGGGACGCGCGAAGCTGCTGCCCTGCGACACGCAGACCGGCTTGCCGCGCAGGTCTTCCCACTTGGCGATGCCGCTGTCCTTGCGGGTGGCGGCCGCGCCGCCCACGCGGAAGAACGGCGTCGGCGCGTAGCCCAGGATCTCGGCGCGCTCCGGATTCAGCTCCATCGACGCGATCAGCAGATCGACCTTGCCCGAGATCAGGAACTGGGTGCGGGTGGCGGTCTGCACCTGCACCAGCTCGGCCTTCACGCCCAGGCCCTTGGCCAGTTCACGCGCCAGGTCGGGATTCCAGCCGACCAGCTGCTGCGTGGCCGGGTCGATCGAGCCGAACACGCCGCCGTTGGCCAGCACGCCGATGGTGACAGTGCCGCGTTCCTTGATCTTGTCCAGCGTGGCATCGGCGTGGGCGCCGGTGGCGCCGGCCGCCAGGGCCAGCGCGACGGCCGCCTGCAGGATACGGCCGGAGATATTGCGAGTCTTCATGTTGTTGTGTCGTAGGCATTGAACGAAGTTCTATGCTGCGGTCCGGCGCCGCACAACACAAAGAAGACTTTCAGATATGAATATGAAACCGCTGTTGCGGCGCGTCTACTGGAGCTTGACGTCGGCCGTGGCAATCACGCGGCGATAGGTGGCGATGTCGTCGCGCACGGTCTGGTCGACCGCTTCGGGCGTCGAGGCGGCGATGGCGAAACCCAGGTTCTCCAGCAGCGTGGCGGTCTCCGGCTCGCGCAGCACGGCCACCACGTCGCGATGGATGCGCTCGACCAGCGCGCTCGGCGTCGAAGCCGGCACCACGAAGCCCTGCCAGCTCTCGACCGCGTAGTCGGCCAGCCCCGCCTCCTGCATGGTCGGCACCTCGGGCAGCGCCTTGGAGCGGTACGGCGTGGTCACCGCCAGCGCCACCAGCTTGCCCGAGCGCACGTTCTCGGTGGCGGCGGCCAGCGTGATCAGCATGGCGTCCACGTGGCCGCCCAGCACATCCAGCGTGGCCGGCCCGCCGCCCGGATAGGGAATCTGGTTGGTCTTGGCGCCGATGCGCTCGTTGAGCAGTTCCACCGCCAGGTGCTGCAGGCTGCCATTGCCGCCAGGCAGCGCCAGCGAGATCTCGCCGGGCCGGCTGCGCACCAGCGCCACGAATTCCTGGAAGGTCTTCACGCCCAGGCCCGGGCGCACGACCAGCAACTGCGGATTGACCACCGCCTTGGTCACGCCGCGCAGATCGCGCAACGGGTCGTACAGCGGCTTGCCGGGTTGCAGCGCGTTCAGCGACAAGGCGTCGCCGCCCAGCAGCAGCGTGTAGCCGTCGCCGCGCGCATGCGCCACCGCGGCATTGCCGATAGCGCTGCTGGCGCCGGGCTGGTTCTCCACCACCACGCTCTGCCCCCACTTCTCGCTCAGCTTCTGCGCCACGGTGCGCGCCAGCTTGTCGGCGCTGCCGCCGGCCGCGATCGGCACGATCAGCTTGACCGGCCGGCTCGGATAGCGCGTGGCGTCGTCGGTGGCGGCCGGCGCGGCGCCGGTCATGTTGCTCAACAAGCCCGCGCCCACCACCACGCCGCCGGCCAGGCCGAGCGCGGCCTTCAGTACGGATCTGCGTCGATTGCCCATCATCCTGCTCCCTGCGGAAATTCCAAGCAGGCCAGGATAGGAGCGCGCCGCGCGCCGGACAAATACCGATGCGCAATGTGGAAATGCCGGGGCGGCCCTTGCCGGGGCGGCCCTTCGCCGGGGTGGCCGTTCGCCCGGGGCGGCCCCTCGCCGTGTCCGTCGTTTGCCGCGCCGCCGTTTTCCGGGGCGGCCGTCTGCCGCGGCGGTCGCGCCCGGCTACGCCAGGAACGCCAGCATGCGCCGCGCCAGTTCGCGCGGCTGCTCTTCCGGCAGATAGTGGCCGCAATCGGCCAGCACCCCGCCGCGCAGGTCGCGCGCCAGCGGCCCCAGCGCCTCGTACAGATCGGGCGCGCTGCCGTGTTCGCCGCCCAGCGCCAGCACCGGCTGCGTCAACGGCGTCTCGCGCAGCGCCCGGTTCTGCTCGGCCGACTGGTGCGCCGCGCGGTAATAGCCCAGCATGCCGCGCAAGCCCCCCAGCGTCTGGTAGACGCGCTCGTACTCATCCAGGTCGGCGCGGCTGAACACGCCCGGCTTGTTGGCGGTCTTGCGGCTGAAGAACCACTCGATCAGCACCCGCTCGCGTCCCTGCAACAGCGCTTCGGGCAGGTCCGGCACGGTGTTGAAGAGGAAATGCCAGCGCTTCCAGTTGTCCGGTCCCAGCTCGAAGCTGGCGGGCAGCGTCACGCCGGGGATGTTCGCGTCCAGCAGCACCAGGCGCTCCACCTCGTCGGCGTGGCGCGCCGCGTAGGGATAGGCGATCCAGGCGCCGATGTCGTGCCCGGCCAGCGCGTAGCGCGTCAGCCCCAGCGTGTGGAACAGCGCCCGCAGGCGCTCGCCCGCCGTGCGGGTGTCGTAGCCGTCCAGCGGCTTATCCGAGTCGCCCTGCCCGGGCAGGTCCACCGCATAGAGGCGGAAGTGCGGCGCCAGCAGGGGCATGACCCGGCGCCACGCGTACCAGCTCTGAGGAAACCCTGCCAGCAGGATCAGCGCCGGCCCGGCGCCGCCTTCCACCACGTGATAGCCCAGGCCGTCCACCCGCACCTGCCGGTGGCGGAACGGCACGCCGTCCAGCGCGAAGGCGTCGGCGTCGTTGAAGGTATCCATCGTCCGTCTCCGTTCAATGCAGCGCGCCGCCGCCTTCCTTGACGTCCGCCGTGACGGCCAGCGAAGTCGCCACCATCACCTTCACGCCTTCGATCAGCGTCTCCAGCGCCAGGCTGGGCTGGCCGGGATGATGGGCCGCCATCTCCGGCAGGTACGGCACGTGCACAAAGCCGCCGCGCAACGCCGGACGCTCGGTGGCGATATAGTGCGACAGGCCGTAGAAGATGGTGTTGCAGTTGTAGGTGCCCGCCGTCGACGACACCGACGCCGGCACGCCCGCGCGCCGCAGGTCGCGCACGATGGCCTTGATCGGCAGGGTCGAGAAATAGGCCGCCGGGCCGCCCGCCACCACCGGTTCGTCGATCGGCTGGCGGCCTTCGTTGTCGGGGATGCGCGCGTCCACCACGTTGATCGCGACGCGTTCGATCGACACGTCGCTGCGGCCGCCCGCCTGGCCCAGGCAGATCACCAGGTCCGGTTGCGTGTCCTCGATGGCCTGGCGCAGCACGCCCACCACCTTGCCGATCACGCACGGCAGCTGGCGCGCCACCAGGGTGGCGCCGGCCACTTGCGCGCCATCCAGGCGCCGCGCGGCTTCCCAGGAGGGATTCAGGGTTTCGCCATCGAACGGTTCGATGCCGGTAATCAGTACGGTCGTCATTGCGCAGTCCTTCGATTCCATTGCTGCCAGCCATGGTAGGACCGCGCCCTGGAATTGTTGAAATCCATAATCGCTATTCGTATTATTGATGGCATGAATCTTTCCGCCGTCGACCTGAACCTGCTGGTCGCCTTCGAGGCGCTCTACGACACCCGCAACGTGACCCTGGCCGGCCAGCGCATCAACCGCGCCCAGCCCTCGGTCAGCAGCGCGCTGGGCCGCCTGCGCCTGCTGTTCCAGGACGAGCTGTTCCTGCGCACCGCGGACGGCATGCAGCCCACGCCCAAGGCCGCCGCGCTGATGCCGGCCGTGAGCGCGGCGCTGGACCAGATCCGCCAGGCGCTGACGCAAGGCGCCGGCTTCGATCCCCAGGCCGCCGCCGGCCGCCGCTTCACCGTGGCGGCCAGCGACTACGCCGACGTGGTGATCGTGCCGCACATCGTCGCGGCGCTGCGGCGCGACGCGCCCGGCATCGACCTGCGCATCGCGCGGCTCGACCGCGCCGCCCTCTACGAGCAACTGGACAACGGCAGCGTCGACCTGGCCATCGGCGGCCACCTGGCGCCGCCCAAGCGCATGCTGCGCGAACGGCTATACCAGGAACACTTCGTCTGCATCGCCGACAGGCAGCATCCGGCGCTGCGCGGCCGCAAGCTGGACCTGGCGCGCTACGTGGCGCTGCCGCACGCGCTGTTCACGCCCAGCGACGACGGCTCGGCGCGCGGGGTGGTGGACGCCAGCCTGGCGCGGCTGGGCCAGCGGCGCCGGGTGGCCTGCACCTTCGCCCACATCGTCGCGCTGCCGCACGCGGTGCAAGGCACCGACCTGGTGGCCACGCTGGCGCGGCGCGCCGCCTTGCGGCTGGCCGGCCCCGGACTGACGCTGCGGCCGCTGCCGCCCGAGGTCGACCCGGGCCCTTTCGATATCGACATGGTGTGCAGCCGGCGCGCGCCCGGGGACGCGGCGCTGGCGTGGCTGCAACAGGTGGTGCGCGACGCCGCCGCGCGGCTGGCGGATTGACCGGGCGCCCATGAAAAAAGCCGGCCCCCTGTACGGGAGCCGGCTTGCCGTGCCGGGCGGCGCGCTGCCGCCTCATGGCGATCTCAATTGGCTTTTTCGTCCTCGCCGGCATAGCCGCTGATGTAGGGACGGCCCGAGCAGCGCACCATCGCCACGCAATTGGGCAGGCCGCTCTTGGCGCTGCAGGTGTTGCGCGCCGCATCGCGCGCCGCCTTCGGGTCGGGATCGAGCGCGGTGTAGCTGGTGCCGCGCCCCTTCACGCCCTTGGCCCAGGCCATGCCGACGCAGGTGTCGCGGTAGGTCAGCACCTTGGTGCAGCCGGTGCATTCATCCCATTCCAGCAGTTGGTTGAGGGCGTCCTTCTCATTGGGGTAGCCGTCCGAGTACGTCAGGTCGCCCGAGTCCTTCTCGGCGACGGCGCCCCAGTATTCGCGGTCGTTGAGCTTGGCGGACAGGGCTTCCAGCTCGGCGGGCGTGGCCCTTCTGGCCGCTTCCATGTCCTGCGCGCTGTAGCCCGGCCCGACGCACAGCGGCATCGTGGTCAACCAGCATTTGCCGTTGGGGCTGCCGGCGGTGCAGCGTCGGATCGCCTTCTTGGCCGCCATTTCCGGCGACACGCTGTTGCCGGGGAACAAGTCGTTCGAGGTATTGCGGGCATACGTCATGCAACTGTCCGAAAACCAGCTCAGCGATTTGCAGTCCTTGCCGCCGCCCTTGCGGCAGGCCGCCAACGCCGCCGCTTCGGCCGCCTTTTCCGAATCCTCGGGCAGCGCCCAATAGATCTTGGCGTGTTTGCCATCCGTCGCAATGCCGCCATAGAGTTTGTCGGCATGCGCCTGCGGCGCGAACAGGCCGGCCATCAACGCCAGCGCGCCGAGCGCCGCGCGGATAGTCGGGGAAAAGCGGGCAAATAGCATGGTCGGTGTCCGGATCGGGTGGATTCAGCGGCCACGATCTTAGCAAAGCGGCTCGGCCGGTCCGTCCCCTTTGCCAATACGACGCGGGCATATTGAGTAACAAATTTCACCATTGGCGCAAGGAAGCTGGCCCCGTTTATCGGTAAAAATGGCGGACATTTCGTAAGCAGGCTGTCAGTCTGCAATCATTCTCCCGTCGCAGGGCTGGCCACCCCGGCCTGTCACGAAGAGAAACAAAACGCCTGGCGCCCGGCTCGCAATCGCAGCCGCCGCGCCCGACCGACACGGAGCGCCGACCACAAGCCATGATCTTCCCCCTGCCCCTTTCCGCCCGCCGTCCGACGCTGCGCCTGGCCGCCAGCCTGATCGCCGCCGCCAGCCTGGCCGGATGCGCGCCGATGCCCAGCGGCGGCAGTTCGTCGTTGCCCTCGCTCAGCCGGGTCTTCTCCGAGGGCCTGTCGTTTTCTCCCAGCGTCAACGTCGCCCGCAACATGCAGGGCCGCTCGATCAACGACGCCATCGCGGCGCTGGGCGAGCCGTCCAGGAAACGGGCGGTGGGCAACACCATGGAGCTGGAGTGGTCCGACTACCAGGCCGCGCCCTACCAGGAATGGGTCACGACCGGCACCAGCCAGCAGGTCGTCGGCATGATCCCGGCCACCAACACGAGCGCCGCGACGCCGGTATTCCAGCAAAGCAGCAGCGGTTACTACCAGGGCCGCACCCGCATTTATGAATGCAAGGTGCTGATGCGCATGAAGGACAGCGTCATCATCGATTCCACCGTCGACGGCAATGTCTGCCCGGAATTCATCGCCGCGCTGCGTAAATGGGCCGGTGAAAATGAAGCGAAGAACTATGTCGTGAAATAAGGCGCGAGGCGGCGCGAGACATGCGCCGCCCGCACGAGCGGATAATCGCGGCGCACGGCATTTATTTTGTCGACATTATTTTGGAAATCATTCCCAGAAACTGTCATTTAACTGAATATAAATAACCCCAAAAAAGCAAAAATAAATAACGCCAGCCGATTAATTTTCCGTCGCGCCCGCCGTTAGTCATGGTGATACTCCCCGGCAAGCCTCATTGGGCAGTTGTTGCCCGCCAGGAATACCACTGACATGACCACGATCTCCAGCTACACCCCGCCGCTCGTCATCGCCCCGCAGGCGCCGGCGACCGGGGTGTCCCGCGTCACCACCGTCAACCGCAGCCCCGACATTCCCGCGTCCACCTCGGTGACGCTGGGCCAGCCGGCCAACGTGCTGACCTATTCGCCCGAATCCGTCGCCGCCGGCCAGGTCCAGGCCCCGGATGCCCTGTCCTCGTTAATGTCCGACAACGTCCGCGCCTCGTCGCTGACCGGCCAGTTCAAGGGCCTGGCCGCGGCCCTGCTGGGCCGCATGCAGAACGATGGCGGTAATTTCTCGCTGTCGATCCCGTCGTCCCGCGCCGCCGCCCCGGTGGACGGCATCGCCGCGCCCCAGGGCGCGGCCGTGGCCGACAACTCGGTCGCGCTGCGCATCACCACCGCCAGCGGCGCCAAGGTCACGGTGACCCTGGAAAGCAATGAAAAGGGCCTGGGCGTGCAGATCGACGTGGGCGATGCGAAGCTCACCGAAGAAGAACGCAGCGCCATCGCCGGCCTGTCCAAATCGTTCCAGGACGCCGTCGACGGCCTGGCCTCGGTGCCGCCCAAGCTGGCGCTGGGCGCATTGGCCAAGTTCAATACCAGCGTGCTGTCGTCGGTGTCGCTGGAAGCCACGGTCGGCGCCGAGGGCCCCGACCGCGTCAGCTTCAATTTCCAGGCCGATGCGGGTCAACGCTCGCTGACGGTCAAGACCGTGGCCGGCTCGGCCCAGATCAACGTCGACGCCAGCAAGCCCAGCCAGTTCGGCAGCGCCCAGCAGCAGACGGCCGCGATCAACAGCTACCTGAGCAAGTTCGACAGCGCCCAGAAGCGCGGCGAAGGCGACGCCACGCTGATGGCCCTGTTCAAGTCCGGCTTCTCGGACCTGCACAAGAGCTACGGCGACTGGGCGCCGCAAGGCACCACCACGACGCGCCTGGGCATGCCGGCCGAAGTGCATCGCACCATGCTGTCCGGCCTGGCCGACTTCTCCGCCTCGATCAACCAGGCGCCGGTCGCGTCCAATCCGTTGCAGCCGCGCGAATTCGACACCTTCTCGTACGAGACCTCGCAAAACACCACTTCCAGCGGCCGCCCGCAACTGGACCTGGCGATCACGCAACAGCAGCAATCGTCGCTGAACGCCAGCTTCCACCGCGCGCTCACGCCCGATCAGAAGCTGAACCTGACCACGGATCCCGAGTCGCAGAACTACGCGTTCCACCAGATCCGCGACGATTACAGCAACCGCACCGACATCGCCTACGAAGACGGCGAACTGGCCAAGGCCTCGTTCACCGAATCCAGCACGATGTCCACCCTGGTGAGCAAGTTCGTCAAGGGCAAGCTGGTCGACCAGAGCCGCATCACGCCCACGACCCAGACCCGCACCGAGGACCTGATGGGCCTGCTGCGCGCGGCCGATCTGACCGGCCACCGCGACGACACCCGCACCCCGCGCGATCAGGTCGAGGCCGCCCTGATCCGCAAGCAGGAAGACCTGGCGCAAGCCGTGGCCCGCCTGCGCGGCTGATACGACGAGGCACGCAAAACGGGGCAGGCCCGGCGATCCCGCCGGCCTGCCCCGTCGCTTTTCTTGCCCCGCCGCCAGGGCCGGCTAGGCGTCCCGCGGCAGTTTCGCGATCACCTTGATCTCGAAATCGAAGCCGTACAGCCAGGTCACGCCCACCGCCGTCAGCGTCGGATGCGGCGCCGGGCCCCAGTATTCCGGCACCACCTGCCAGATGGTCTCGAAGCGGGACGCCGGATCCACCATGAACACCGTCACGTCGATCACGTCCTCGAAGCTGGCGCCCGCCGCCTTCAGGATCGCGTTCAGGTTGTCGAACGCCTGCCGCACCTGCGCCTGCAGGTCGGGTTCGGGCGAGCCGTCCTCGCGGCTGCCCACCTGGCCCGACACGAACAGAAAGCCATTCGACCGCACCGCGGGCGAATAGCGGTTGCGTTCATACAGCGCCTGGCGCCCGGCCGGAAAAACCACATCACGCGTTGCCATACTCATTCTCCTGTCCCGGGCCTTAAGCCCGTATTGATGATGCAGGCACTGTACGGACGGCGCCGCCGCCGATAAACGGGCAAGCTTGTCCATCACTGTTTGTAAAATGCAAACAATCCCCTGATCCCATGGAGTGGCGATGGACCGTTTCGACGCAATGCAGGCCTTCGCCCGCGTGGTGGAAACCGGCAGCTTCACCAAAGCGGCCGAGACGCTGCACATGAGCAAGACCAGCGTCACGCAACTGGTGCAACAACTGGAGGCGCGGCTGCGCGTGCGCCTGCTCAACCGCACCACCCGCAAGGTCAACGTCACCGCCGACGGCGCGGTCTACTACGAGCGCGTGCTGCGGCTGCTGGCCGACATGGACGACGCCGAAACCAGCCTGTCCGTGGCCGCGTCCGTGCCGCGCGGGCGCCTGCGGGTCGACGTGCCCAGCCCGCTGGCGCGCATGATCCTGGTGCCCGCCCTGCCCGCCTTCCACGCGCGCTATCCGGATATCCAGCTCGACATGGGCGTGAGCGACCGCATCGTCGACGTGATCGGCGAGAACGTCGACTGCGTGGTGCGCGGCGGCGAACTGACCGACCAGTCACTGACGGCGCGGCGCGTCGGCGACCTGCAATTGCGCGTGTATGCCGCGCCCGCCTACCTGCAACGGGCCGGCGCGCCCGGCCATCCGCGCGATCTCGAGGACAGCCACCACCGCATCGTCGGCTTCCTCTGGTCGCGCAGCGGCAAACCCCTGCCCTACGCCATGCGGCGCGGCGACGAGCGCGTCCATGCGCACGGCCGCTACGTGGTCGCGGTGGACGACGGCAACGCCTATCTGGCGGCGGGCCTGGCGGGCATGGGCGTGCTGTGGCTGCCCGACTACATGGCGCGCGAACATGCCGCGCGCGGCGAGCTCATGCCGCTATTCGAGGACTGGCAACTGGACCCGATGCCGCTCTACATCGCCTTCCCGCCCAACCGCCACGTCAGCGCCAAGCTGCGGGTGTTCATCGACTGGGTGGCGGAACTGATGGCGGAGCATGCGCCGCTCGAATTCGCTCGCCTCCCCCCGCCCACCACAATACGGCAATCGAAGAGGCCTTGAGCCTGAACCAAGGATGTGCATGACTATCGCAACCCCCCGCGCTACGAGGCCACACCGATGAGCGAATGGAGCGAGATCAAGGCGCGCTTCAAGCGCCCGCTAAGTGCGCTGTTCCTCTGCCTGATGCTACTGATTTTGTCCCGCGATCTCTTCGACGCCGCGAACAAGGCGTACCTGCCGCCCGATCCCGCCACGCTGCACGCCATCGCCGTGCGCGTGGACAAGTTGGCCGTATGCCCCTACTCGCGGACCGCCAGCTCCCGGCAGAACAGCGGCTACAGGCCTCTTTGCTATTTCTCGAACGACTATCCCGACGTGGCGTTCGAGGCGGGCGCCGTTGTGACCGGCCTCGTCCTGCCACGGACCCTGGAACTGCTGACCGACCGCGAGCCGGACGACCTGAAGAACGTCTACGAGGGCCAGATGTTCAGCGTGCACGTGCCCATCAGGGTTTATGGGCTGCGCCAGATGGACGGCAAGGTGTTGTGGGATCCGGTGGCCACCTACGATAGAGCCTGGTCCACCAAGCAGCGCAAGAAGGCGTATGCCTGGCTCGTGGTGCTGATCGCGCTGGGCTGCGCCGCCTACGCCTTCCTCAGGATCCGGGCGATCCTGCGCGATCCGCATCTATGACCTGGCGGCCCGTCGCCCCGCCCGGCTCAGGTCCGCCTGGCCAGCCACACCGTCGCGTTGCCGCAAGCGGCGTCCCATTCGACGTGGCGCAATACCTCGAAGCCGTTGGCCGCGAGCAGCTCGCGGTATTCGGCGCTGTCCAGGCTGCCGTGATAAAGCGGCTGGCCGTCGAGCCGGCCGATGGCCTCACCCAGGGTCGTGCCGCTGGTGAACATCAGCGCCGCGCCCGGCGCGGCCAGGCGCCGGAACTGCGCGAACATGGGCCGCTGGTCCTCGGGCGACAGATGGAAGAAACTGTGCCACGCGATCAGGCCGTCGAACGGCCCGGCGCAAGGCAGCTGGCGCATGTCGGCGGCGATCCATGCCTGTTCGGGAAAGCGCGCGGCGGCGCGCGCCAGCAATGCGGTCGAACTATCGACACCGGTAATCCGGCAGCCGTGCTCGATCAGGTGGCCGGCGATCGGCACGCCGGTGCCGCAGCCGATGTCCAGCACCCGCGGCGTGGCCGTCGGCAACGCCGCCAGGAAGTCGGCCAGCCAGGCGCGCTCGATCAACGCGGCGCCGCGGTCGCGCTCGAACGCCGCCGCATGCGTCTGATACAAGGCCATCACGCCGGCGGACAAGGGATGGGTCATCTGCGCGTCGCCTCCCGACGTCAATCCAGTCTCGGACCGGCACCGTGCCGGCCCGTCATGCCAGGCGCCGGATGCCCTCGCGCATGACAGCGCCGTGACAATCATGCGGCTGGCGAGCCATATTCATACAGCTGATATTAAGGCATCACCCCTACAATCAATCAGACCCCACGGGACGGCTTCCACGGGCGCGCACGACCTGAAACAGATATTCACGCGCCTTTGCAGCTTGACGGGAACTCGGCCCCGTGTGCGCTTATCCATATCCTGTCCGTTGCCTTCCGGTTCGTATTCCATGCCGTCATCCCCGCAGCAGCCCTGTCCCGATCCGGGCGGAATTGTCATCCACGCCGCCGACGCGTTGGAAATGACGCAACACTTCCTGTCCAACCTTGGGCTGCGCGCCGCCGCCAATTGCCAGGCGCGAGCCAGCGCCACCGGCGTGCACGCCGCGCTCACGCCCGGTTTCGCCGCCAGCTACCTGCCCGACCACGACACCACCGGCGTGGCGCGGGCGCTGAGCCTGCGCACCGACGCCAACGAAGCCGACCTGGACCGCGAGATCGTGCTGGCGATGCTGGCCAGCCCGGTCGCCTTCGACTTCCCCAGCGTGGCGGAATTGGCCTCGGCCGTGCGCATCCGCCGCTACATCGTGCAGGCCGCCGGCAAGACCGCGCTGGCCTTCGACACCGAACACGCCGAGCGGCCCGAGGACTACTGGACTTACGACGAGGCGCGCGGGTTCACGGTGCTGCCGGGCCGCTCGCTGATCGACGGACTGCGCAAGGCCACCCAGCCCGAGGCCTCGGGCCAGTTGTATTCGTTCTCGTGCTACCGCGCCACCGAATACGTCACCGTGCTCGGCATCGCGCAGGAACTGCAGACCGCCAACCCCGAGCTCGGCCGCCGGCTGCAGCGCCAATGGGAAACGCGCGCGGTCATGTCCGGCAGTTTCCACGACACCTTCCTGCACGAATACGGCGCGCTCGACGCGCCCTTGCCGCAGCGCTTCTACGTGCCGGGCGACCGGCTCTGGTTCCGCAACCCCGACGCCGAATCGTCGGACGTCGAAGGCTACGAAGGGTCCTGGGTGTTCTACCTGGGCGGCGGCCTGTTCAACAATTTCTGGGAACGCGGCGCGCCATACACGCTGACGTCCAAGTGCGTCGAGATCTACCACTGGCGCCACGGCCTGCGCACCAACGCCGCTGGCAAGCGCCATATCGACGAGCAGATCGTCAAGGAACGCGTGCACGAAACCCTGGCCGACCCCGAGGCCACCGCCGTCATCCTTGAACGCATGATGCGGATCCGCGACCCGCAGGGCGTGTACGCCGAAGGCGGCTGCATCGACGCCACCCGCGAGCGGGTGCGCTGGGTGCGCCCCGGCCATTGCGACATCGTGCTGCCGGACTTTCCCGGCGCGGCGCGGGCGCTCTCCATCGCGGCCTGATTCCCCCAAGCCGCTCGGTTTGAATTCCTCTGCGGGCGGCAGCCCCTGAGCCACCCCCTGGCCGGCCGCCACCAGGCCAATCGCGGTCGTCGCCGCTTGACGCCGACGCTATCATGCAACATCATATGTTTCATGATGACGGCGCGCCGCCCTGGCCGCCGTCCCGCCCGGAGTCATCGATGTCCTTCACCAATACGCCCGGCGCCTCGGACGACTACGCCGAACGGGTCGCGCGCCACGTCCCCGGCCTGCGCGACCTGCACCGCATGATCGGCCTGCTGATGGCCGAGCTGACGCCGGACGACGGCCGCCTCCTGGTGCTCGGCGCCGGCGGCGGACTGGAGTTGAAGGCCCTGGCCGAGACGCGGCCAGGCTGGCGCCTGGACGGCGTCGATCCGTCGGCTGACATGCTGCGCCAGGCCATCGCCACATTGGGCGATCTGGCCCCGCGCGCGGCGCTGCACCAGGGCTATATCGACGACGCGCCCGAAGGCCCCTTCGACGGCGCCACCTGCCTGCTGACGCTGCATTTCCTGGCAGCGCCCGAACGCCTTCGGACCGTTCGCGAAATCAGCCGCCGGCTCAAGCCCGGCGCGCCCTTCATCGCGGTGCACCACAGTTTTCCACCCGAACGGCGCGATGCCTGGCTGGCCCGCAATGCCGCCTTCGTGACCGCCGCGGGCGTGCCCGCCGAACAGGCCCAAAACGGCATGCGGGCAATGCGCGACAAGTTGCCGGTGCTGGCGCCGCAGGCAGACGAAGCCATCCTGCGCGAGGCCGGCTTCACCGATATCGAGCGGTTCTACGCCGCGCTGACATTCCAGGGCTGGCTCTGCCGCAAAACGTGAGCCGCCCCCTTGGGTCCAGGGCCATGGACAGGAAACCGGGAACACAACGGCGCGGATTGGGGGAAGCACAAAAGGCGCACGCCCGTGTTACTGTCGGCATGATGCTGCCACCTCTCTCATCCGCCCGGTACGGCCGGCGCGCACAACCATGACCCTCACACCGGAATTCCCCATCGTCGGGGTAGGCGCGTCCGCGGGCGGCGTCGAGGCGCTGGAAGGCTTTTTCCGCGGTATCCCGCCCGCGCCCGGCGTGGCGTTCGTGGTGGTCACGCATCTGAGCCCCTCGCGCGAAAGCCATCTGTCCGAGGTGGTCTCGCGCTACACCTCGCTGCCGGTGCTGACCGCCGTCGACAACCAGCAGATCGAGATCAACAGCGTCTACGTGCTGCCGCGCGATGCGCTCATGTCCGTGAGCCATCGCCGCCTGCGGGTGCTCAAGCGTCCCGCGGATCTGCCCGGACGCAGGCCCATCGACCTGTTCTTTTCCGCGCTGGCGCGTGATTGCGGCGATTTTGCCGCCGGCGTGATCCTGTCCGGCGGCAATTCCGACGGCACGCTGGGCATCAAGGCCATCAAGGAACACGGCGGCCTGACGTTGGCGCAGGCCGCCGACGGCTATGGACCGCGCAATCCGGAAATGCCGGACAGCGCCATCGCCAGCGGCCTGGTCGACTTCGCCTTGCCGGCCGAAGAGATGGGAAAACGCCTGGTGGAGTTCGCCCAGGGCCTGCCCACGCTGCCGGACGCGACGACCGGGACGCAGGCCAGCGGCGCGGTGCGGCTGGATGCGGCCGGACTCGAAATAAGCAATCTGCTGCGCGCGCGGGTCGGCCATGACTTCAGCGGCTACAAGAACAGGACCTTCATGCGCCGCGTGCAGCGGCGCATGCACGTGAACCAGATCGGCAGCCTCGAGGCCTATGTCGAGTTCCTGAAAGTCTCCCCGCAGGAGGCCAGCGCGCTGTTCCGGGACCTGCTGATCAGCGTGACCAATTTCTTTCGCGATGCCCAGGCGTTCGAGTCGCTGCAGCGCCAGATCATCCCGAAGCTGCTGGAAAACCGTGGCACGTCCGAATCGGTGCGCATCTGGGTGCCGGGCTGCGCCACCGGCGAAGAAGTTTATTCCCTGGCCATCCTGCTGCGTGAACACATGGACAGCATGGCGGCCACGCCGCAGATCCAGCTGTTCGCCACCGACATCGACGACCGCGCGCTGGCCGTGGCCCGGGCCGCGCGCTATCCCGGCCAGTTGCTCGACAGCATGCCGCAGGAGCGGCGCGACCGCCATTTCGTCGCCGACGGCGACGGCTACGTGGTCAACAAACAGGTGCGCGAACTGTGCATCTTCTCGCCGCACAACGTGCTGCGCGACCCGCCGTTCTCGCGCATCGACCTGATTTCCTGCCGCAACCTGCTGATCTACTTCGGCGGCGAGATCCAGAAGCAGGTCATTCCCACCTTCCATTATTCGCTGCGGCCCGGCGGCTACCTGTTCCTGGGCATGTCCGAGAACGTCAGCCAGTTCAGCGAACTGTTCAGTCCGGTCGAGAAACGGCACCGCATCTTCCAGCGCCGCGCCGACATTGCCCCGCCGCCCCGGCCCGCGCTGCCGCTGGCATCCCTGCAGTCCCGCGGCCAGCCCAGCGCGGGCCCTCCGCGCCCGCAACCCGGCGCCGCCGCGCTGCGCCAGGCGGTCGATGCCCAGGTGCTGGCGCAGCATGCGCCCGCCCACGTGCTGGTCAATCGGGACGGCGACATCGTCTATTACTCGGGCCGCACCGGCAAATACCTGGAGGCGGCCGCCGGCGCGCCCACACGCCAGATCCTGACGCTGGCGCGCAAGGGCCTGCGGCTGGATCTGCGCACCCTGCTGCACGCCGCGGTCGAGAACGGCATGCCAGCGGTGCGCCGCGACGTCGCGGTGGAGGACGACGAGGGCCGCGTGCAGCGCGTGTCGCTGACCGTCGAGCCGCTGGCCGCCCGCCACGACACGGAACCGCTGTACCTGGTGCTGTTCACCGACCAGGGGCCGGTCCTGACGCGCGAAGAAGCCCAGGTCCATGCGCATGCGTTGCGGCAAGGCGCCGCCCAGCACATGGAAACCGAGCTGCGCGACACGCGCGAGCGCCTGCAATCGATGATCGAGGAATATGAAACCGCCCTGGAAGAGCTGAAATCCTCGAACGAGGAACTGCTGTCCGTCAACGAGGAACTGCAATCGACCAACGAGGAACTGGAAGCCTCCAAGGAAGAACTGGTATCGCTCAATGAAGAGCTGCATACGGTCAATGGCGAATTGCATGGCAAGGTCGACGAGCTGGACCGCAGCAACAGCGACCTGCACAACCTGTTCGAAAGCACCGCCATCGCCACGCTGTTCCTGGACCACGATCTGATCATCCGCAGCTTCACCCCCGCGGTCGGCGACGTGTTCAACATCCTGCCCAGCGACTGCGGCCGGCCGATCACCGATCTGGCCAGCCGTTTCGACCTGCCCTCGTTCGCCAGTGACATCCAGCACGTCTACGACCGCTATCAGCCGATCGAACGGCGCATCGCCGGAACGCTGGACGGCAAGCACTATCTGTTGCGGCTGGTGCCCTACCGCGGCAGCGACAGCCGGGTGGACGGCGTGGTCGTGACCTTCATCGACATCACCCAGATCACCCGCGTCGAACGGCGCCATCGCATCCTGATCTCCGAATTGCAGCACCGCACCCGCAACCTGCTGGCGCTGGTCAAGAACGTGGCCCGGCGCACGCTGGGCGAAGGTGAACCCTTCAAGCGCTTCGACACCCGGCTCGCCGCCCTGGATCGCGTTCAGGGCCTGCTGGGAGAAACCGGCGGCGAGCGCATCGAATTCCACGACATGATGCGCCGTGAACTGGAGGCCGTCGGCAACGGCCACCAGATTTCGCTTGCCGGTCCGCCCGTGCCGCTACGCGCGGACCGGATCCAGACGCTGGCGCTGGCCATCCATGAACTGGCCACCAACGCGGTCAAGTATGGCGCCCTGAACTACGACACCGGGCGCCTGGACATCCAATGGCGCCTGGCCCGCCAGGACAGCCGGGAAGTGCTGGTGCTCGACTGGGTCGAAACCGGCCTGCCGGTGGCGCCCGACGCCAGCCGCCGCGGTTATGGCCGCGAGTTGATCGAGCACGCGCTGGGGTTCACCCTGGCCGCCAAGACCACGCTGGCATTCCGGCAGGACGGCATTGCCTGCCACATCGAAGTGCCCCTGGAAAACGACACTGGCGCGGCCGAGCCGCCAGGTCCGGCCTGAAGCGGCAGCGCCCGCCGAAATCCCTCAGCCCGGACAGCCCGATCGCCTTGCCGACCCGCCGCGACCGGCCCGCCTCCGCTGGTTACCCCTTCGCCAGCTGCGCCGCCAGGGCCAGCGCCTGCGCCAGGAACGGCGAGGCGTCGTCCTTGCGGTAGCTGGCGATCACCGGCGACACGAAGGCCTCGGCGTCGATGCGCACGTGAGCCACGTCGCGCCGTTGCAGGCGCTGCACCGAGGCCGGCACCACCGTCACCCCCAGGCCGGCCGCCACCAGGCCGATGGCGGTCTGCAGCTCGTTGGCCTCCTGCGCGACCTGCGGCGCGTGGCCCGCGGCGCGGAACAGATCCAGCACATGATCGGCGAAGTTGGGCCGCGGCCGGGCCGGATACAGCACGAACGGCTCCTGCGCCAGCCGGTCGACCGAGACGCTGTCGCAGCCGGCCAGCGGATGGCGCAGCGGCACGGCGGCCATCAGCGGCTCGGTCATCAGGACGCGGCGCTCGATCGCCGGATCGTCCAGCAGGATGCGGCCGATGCCCAGGTCGATGCGGCCGGCCTTGAGCGCCTCCAGCTGCGGCAGCGTGGTCATCTCCATCAAGCCGACCTCGACCTGCGCGTCGGCGCCGCGCAATTGCCGGATCAGCTCGGGCACGAAGCCGTACAGCGTCGAGGGCACGAAGCCGATGCCGAACCAGCGCCGCCGCGCCTGGCCCAGCCGGCGCGTGCCCTCCAGCACTTCATCCAGCCTTGCGGTCAGCAGGCGCGACTGCTCCAGCAGGAAGCGCCCAGCCTCGGTCAGGCGCAGGGCGCGGGTGGTGCGTTCGAACAGCGCGACGCCCAGTTCCTCTTCCATCTGGCGGATCTGGCGGCTGAGCGGCGGCTGCGCCATGTGCAGCGCTTCGGCGGCGCGGGTGAAGCTGCCCTCGCGCGCCACCGCCTGGAAATACCGCAGGTGCCTGAGTTCCATGGTTTATCCAAACCCTGAAGGTATAAATGGAGACCCATATAGTCTTGGACTTGGCGGCTTAACGCAAGCGATACTGCGCTTGCCCTGAAGAACCTGCTTTGGAAAGTATGAATCCGGTAACGATAAATTCGGTCGAGGCGATCCTGGTGGATCTGCCGACCATCCGCGCCCACCAGTTGGCCATGGCCGTGATGCAGCGCCAGACGCTGGTGATCGTGCGCCTGCGCTGCAGCGACGGCATCGAGGGCATCGGCGAGGCCACCACCATCGGCGGCCTGTCGTATGGCGAGGAAAGCCCGGAAGGCATCAAGCTGGCCATCGACACCTACCTGGCGCCGGCGCTGGTCGGGCTGGACGCGGCCAACATCCACGCCGCCATGCGGCGCCTGGAAACCGTGGCGCGCGGCAACCGCTTCGCCAAGTCGGCGCTGGAAAGCGCGCTGCTCGATGCCCAGGGCAAGCGCCTGGGCGTGTCGGTCTCGACCCTGCTGGGCGGCGCCGTGCGCGCCAGCCTGCCGGTGCTGTGGACCCTGGCCAGCGGCGACACCGCGCGCGACATCGAGGAAGCCGAATCGCTGCTCGCCAGCCGCCGCCATAACACCTTCAAGCTCAAGGTCGGCCGCCGCGCCGTGGCCGACGACGTGGCCCACGTGTCGCGCATCAAGCAGGCGCTGGGCGAGCGCGCCCGCGTCACGGTGGACGTGAACCAGGCCTGGAACGAGGCCGACGCGGCCGGCGCCATCGCGCGTCTGGAAACGGCCGGCGTCGACCTGATCGAACAACCCATCCCGCGCGCCAACCTGGCCGGCATGGCGCGGCTGGCGGCGCGCTTCGTGGTGCCCATCATGGCCGACGAAGCCCTCAACGGCCCCGAGGACGCGCTGGCCATCGCGCGCCTGGGCGCGGCCGACGTGCTGGCGCTGAAGATCGCCAAGTCGGGAGGCATCCACGAAATGCTGCGCACCGCCGCCGTCGGCGACGCCGCCGGCATGTCGCTGTACGGCGGCACCATGCTGGAAGGCTCGGTCGGCTCGATTGCCTCGGCGCATGGCTTTGCCTGCCTGCCGCGGCTGTCGTGGGGCACCGAGCTGTTCGGCCCGCTGCTGCTCAAGGACGACATCGTCGCCAACCCGCCGCGCTACGCCGATTTCGAGATGGAGATCCCCACCGGCCCGGGCCTGGGCCTGGAACTGGACGAAGACAAACTGGCTTTCTACCGCAGGGACCGCTGACGCGCCCTGCCCCACGGTTGTTCCCGCGCGCCGGCCACGCATCGGCGCGCGGAAAAATAATTCAAGCACACGGAGACACGACATGGTTTTGCGCCACGCTTTCAAACACCTCGCCCGGGCCTGCATGGGCCTGGCCCTGCTCGGCGCCGCCAGCGGCGCGATGGCCGACGGCTATCCCGACCGGCCGGTCAAGTGGATCGTGCCGTTCCCGCCGGGCGGCGCCATGGACAGCATCGCCCGCACCCTGGGCGAGTCGATGGGCAAGCAACTGAACACCTCGTTCATCGTCGAGAACCGCGCCGGCGCCGGGGGCAACATTGGCGCGGCCAGCGTGGCGCGTTCCAAACCGGACGGCTACACCATCCTGATCGTGGCCAACGGCATGGCCGTGAACCCGGCGCTGTACGCCGACCTGAACTACGACCCGATCAAGGACTTCGCGCCGATCTCGCTGCTGGCGGTGGTGCCGAACGTGCTGGTCACCAACCCCGCGCGCAACGATGTGAAGAGCGTGGACGAAGTGATATCCAAGGCCAAGGCGCAGCCCAACCACTACACCTACGCCTCGGCCGGCGTCGGCACCTCGATCCACCTGGCGGGCGAGCTGTTCGTGTCCATGGCCAAGATCGACATGCTGCACGTGCCCTACAAGGGCAGCGGCCCGGCCATCGCCGACCTGCTGGGCGGCCAGGTGGACTACATGTTCGACAGCGTGACGTCGGCCAAGCCGCACATCGAGGCCGGCAAGCTGCGCGCATTGGCGGTGACCACCGCCAAGCGCTCGGCCGCGCTGCCCAACGTGCCCACCGTGGCCGAAAGCGGCCTGCCCGGCTACGAACTGATGCCGTGGTTCGCCGCCTTCGCGCCGGCCGGCACGCCGCCCGAGGTCGTGGCCAAGCTGAACGCGGCCATGCGCCAGGCCCTGAACGAACCCAAGGTCAAGGCGACGCTGGACTCGATCGGCGCCGAACCGATCGGCGGCACGCCCGACGAACTGCGTGACTACCTGGCCAAGGAAACCGCGCAGTGGAAGGTGCTGGTGAAGGAACGCAATATCAAGATCAACTGAGTCCCGCGCGGACTCGAACCGGGCGTCGCGCACACCCGCAACTTCACGAACGTCGGCTGGAAGTCATTCCGGGCCGGCGTTTTTTTTGGCGAGGCCGGAAATCCGGCGCGTGGCGCGCTATGGCCTGGCGATCTTCGGACCTGCTGGCGCCCGCCCCTGTCATCGCGATTGCCGCCCCGCCATCGCAATCACGGGAGGCAGGCGATCGGCGCTCAGGCCGGCGCGGCCGTCGTATCCAGCAGATGATCGACAATGGTCAGGATCTGCTCGGCGGCTTCGGCGATGTGGTGTTCCAGGGCCGCCTCGGCCTCGCCGGCGCGGCCCTGGCGACAGAATGCGATCAGGGCGCTGTGCTCGTCGTGGGCCTGCTGGCGGATCGGCGCGTTGACGATCTGGAAGCGGAAATAGCGTTCGGATTTTTCATGCAGCGCGCGCACCATGGCCAGCGCCGCCGGCCGCTGCGCCGCGCGGTACAGCAGCTCGTGCAGTTGCCAATTCAAGCGGCCCCACTGCTGCGGTTCGGCGCTGTCCATCCGCGCCACGATGCGCGCCGCCTCGTCCAGTTCCTCGGGCGTGTGTTGCGAGACCGCCAGCCGCAGCAGCCAGGGTTCCAGCCGCAGGCGGATGTCGAAAAACTCCTGCACTTCGGCGCGCGACAGCATCGAGACGTAGGCGCCGCGGTGCGCGATCATGTCCACCAGGCCTTCGGCGCTGAGCTGGCGGATCGCCTCGCGCACCGGCAGCCGGCTCACCCCCAGTTCCTCGGCCAGCAGTTCCTGGCGCAGGGCGGAGCCCGGCGCGATCGCGCCGGACAGGATGCGGTCGCGCAATTCGTCGACCACCAGGTCGACGGCGGTCTTGCGCACCAGGCGGCCGGCGGCGGGCCGGGTTTGGGTGGCGCTGGCGGGAGAGGAATTCTGGGACACGTCACATCCGGTGAAGAATGCCGCCCGGCGGACGCCGGCCGGCGGCGGGCCTGCGATCGACCCGACGCCACGCCCAGGAAAACCCCGAGAGACAGCCGGTATCCACAGCCCGTTTAATGTGAGTATATTGGATCCATGATCCAGCAAAAATCGGCGCCCTTCCCAGGCGACGACTCGAGGCTTCTTGCCTCGTTTTTTTAGGTCTTTCTATTTTGGATCCAATATCCAATTAATACCCAGACGGGATGATCCCGGACGGATCACGCAACAGGAGCGGCAGCATGAGCATTCAATGGCAAGGCGTATTTCCCGCGGTCACCACCAAACTGAAGCCCGATTTCTCGCTGGACGCGGACGCCATCCGCCAGGGCCTGGAGCGCCTGATCGCCAACGGCGTGGGCGGCGTGGTGATGATGGGCATGGTGGGCGAGAACGCCCAGCTCGCGCCCGACGAAAAGCTGGAGGTGCTGCGCATCGCGGTCGAGACCGTGCGCGGCCGCGTGCCGGTGGTGTCGGGCGTGGCCGAGACCGGCACCGCGCGCGCCGCGGCCTTCGCGCGCCAGGCGGCGCAGATCGGCGTCGATGGGCTGATGGTATTCCCCGGCCTGACGTACAAGTCGGACGAGCGCGAAACGGTGGCGTTCTATCGCAGCGTGGCACAGGCCAGCCCCCTGCCGATCCTGCTGTACAACAACCCGCGCGGCTACGGCGTCGACCTGACGCCCGACCTGGTGGCGCAACTGCTGCAGGAGCCGACCATCGTCGCCATCAAGGAGGAATCCTACGACACCACTCGCGTGACCGACCTGATCACGCGCTTCGGCGACCGCCTGGCGGTGGTCTGCGGCGTCGACGACCTGGTGCTGGAAAGCGCCGCGCTGGGCGTCACCGCCTGGGTCTCGGGCATGGCCAACGCCTTGCCCAAGGCCTCGGTGGACCTGCTGCGGCTGGCGGTCGAAGGCGACTTCAAGCGCGCCCGCAAGCTGTACGCCGCGCTGACGCCGCTGTTCCACCTGGACACCGTGGTCAAGCTGGTGCAGCACATCAAGCTGGCCGAGCACCTGATCACCGGCAGCGCGGAAACCGTCAAGCCGCCGCGCCTGGACCTGGCCGGCGCCGAACGCGAACGCACCCTTGCCATCACCCGCCAGACACTGGCGGATCTTTCAGCCCTGGGCTACTGACACCGGAGCCGCCATGACCCGCACCCGCCTGCCCGCGCTGGCCTTCAGCGCCCTTTCCTTCCTGGCCTGCGTCGCGGCCGCCCCCGCCGCGATGGCGGCCGACTACCCCAGCCGCTCGATGGAGCTGGTGGTCGCCTACCAGCCCGGCGGCGGCAGTGACAACACCGCCCGCGCCATCGCCGAGGCGGTGCGGCCGCCACTGCTGGCGCAACCGACCGTGGTGATCAACAAGCCCGGCGCCAGCGGCTCGATCGGCTGGTCGTACGTGGCCAACGCCCAGCCCGACGGCTACAAGCTGGTGCTGATGACGCCGGAAATGCTGGTGGTGCCGCTCATGGGCATCGGCAAGACCACCGTCAATGACTTCCAGCCGATCGCCCGCTTCACCGACGATCCGTCGTCGGTCACGGTGCGCGCCGACGCGCCGTGGAAGACGGTGGAGGAATTCCTCGACTACGCGCGGAAGAATCCGGAACGGGTGGCGGTATCCAACGCCGGCATCGGCACCGTGCCGCACATGGCGGCCGCGGCGCTGGGCGAGCAGACCGGCGTGAAGTTCGTGCACGTGCCCTACCAGGGCTCGGCCCCGGCCATCATGGGCCTGCTGTCCGGCGACGTGCAGGCCACCACGGTGGCCTATGCCGAACTGCAGCAGCACGTGGACACCGGCAAGCTGCGCACCCTGGCCGTGATGGCGCCCAAGCGGCTCGATACCCTGCCGGATGTGCCGACCATGAAGGAACGCGGCGCCGACCTGCAGTTCAGCGTCTGGCGCGGCATCGGCCTGCCCAAGTCGGCCCCGGCCGACGCCATCGAAAAATGGCGCGCCGCCGCGCGCCAGGTGGCGCAGTCGCAGGACTTCCAGGCCCTGATGCGCAAGCAGAACCTGACGCCGTCATACGCCGACCAACCGCAATTCGCGGCCGACGTGGCGCGGCAGGAACAGGCCTTCAATACGTTGGTGCCGAAGCTGAACCTGAAACCCTGACGCGGGAATCCGGACGCGGAAAACAAAAACCCCGGCTCCAGGCCGGGGTGGGAATCAGGTCTTGACGAGCCATCACTCCACCGTCGCCCCCGACTTCTTCACCACCTCCGCCCAGCGCGGAATCTCCGTGGCCATCAGGGCGCGCAGTTCGTCGGGCGTGCTGCCGACCAGTTCCATGCCCATGGTCTTGCCGAGCTTTTCCTGCACGTCGGGTTCCTTCACGATCACGGCGATCTCGGCGGCCAGCTTGTCGAGGATGGGCTTGGGCGTGCCCTTGGGCGCATACACCGCCTGCCACGAGGCCATCTGGAAGCCGGGCACGCCGGCCTCCTGCATGGTGGGCACGTCGGGGGCCAGCGAAATGCGGTCCTTGGTGGTGACGGCCAGCAGCTTGAGCTTGCCGGTCTGCAAGAGCGGCAAGGCGGCGGTCATCTGGTCGAACATGAACGTCACCGCGCCCGAGGACACGTCGACCATGGCGGGCGGCGTGCCCTTGTACGGCACGTGCGTCAGCGGCACGCCGATCATGCTGGAGAACAATTCGCCGGCCAGGTGGGTGGAAGTGCCGGCGCCGGACGAGGCGAAGGTGCGCTTGGACGGATCCTTCTTGAGCAGCGCGATCAGGTCGGCCACCGAGTTCACGCCCAGGTTCGGATCGACCAGCAGCACGTTCGGCAGATAGGCGATCAGCGAGACCGGCTCGAAGTCCTTGACCGGGTCGTACTTCAGGTTCTTGTAGAGGCTGGCGTTGATGGCATGGGTGCTGATGGTGCCGCCGAACAGCGTGTAGCCATCGGGCGCGGCCTTGGCCACGTAGGTAGCGCCGATGCCGCCGGCCGCGCCGGGCTTGTTCTCGACGATGACGTTCTGGTGCAGCCGGTCGCCCAGCTTCTGCGCCAGCACGCGGCCGACCACATCGGTGGAGCCGCCCACGGTGAACGGCACCACGTAGGAAATCGGCTTCTGCGCCGGCCACTCGGCGGCTGCGGCCGGCAGCGCCCACGCGCCCAGCAGCGGTCCTGCCAGCAGCGCGGCCAGCGCGCTGCGACGTTGCTTGTTCATGTTTGTCTCCTGCCCTCTGTGTTTTATAGGCATGGGTCGCCGGCCGGTCGGCCGGCGCCAGGGCTCAACGGCCCTGTTCTTTGCGCCAGGCGGCGAACTTGTCCTTGGTGGCCGGGTCGGTGGGCGGATACAGGCCCAGGATCGACGCGCCGGCCTGCACCTGGCTGGTGACGAAGTCCTCGAACGCGGTCATCTCCACCGCTTCGTCCGCGATCTCGTCGGCCAGGTGCGCGGGGATCACCACCACGCCCTCGCGGTCGCCCACCACGATGTCGCCGGGAAACACGGCCACGTCGCCGCAGCCGATGGGCGCGTTGATGTCCAGCGCCTGGTGCAGCGTCAGGTTGGTCGGCGCGGACGGCCGGTTGTGGTACGCGGGATAGCCGAGCTCGGCGATCTCGGGCGAGTCGCGAAAACCGCCGTCGGTGACCACGCCGGCCACGCCGCGCTTCATCAGGCGGGTCACCAGGATCGAACCGGCCGAGGCGGCGCGCGGGTCCTTGCGGCTGTCCATCACCAGCACCGCGCCGGGCGGGCAGGTCTCGACCGCGGCGCGCTGCGGATGAGCGCGGTCCTCGAACACCTTGATGGTGTTCAGGTCCTCGCGCGCCGGGATGTAGCGCAGCGTGAAGGCCGGGCCGACCATGTTGGGCAGCGTCGCGTTCAGCGGCCGCACGTCCTGGATGAACTGGTTGCGCAGGCCGCGCTTGAACAAGGCGGTGCACAGCGTAGCGGTGCTGATGCCGGCCAGCTTGGCGCGGGTGGCGGGATTCATGTCTGACACGGAAAACTCCAGGGAAATCGATTCAGGGGATGGCGGGTTCAGAAGATTTCCGGTTCCGGCACGGGCGCGCCGAAGCTGGTTTCGAGGAAGTCGAAGTCGCAGCCCTCGTCGGCCTGCAGGATGTGTTGCGAGTACATCCAGCCGTAGCCGCGCTCGTAGCGCTTGGGCGGCGGCGTCCAGGCGGCGCGGCGCGCGGCCAGTTCCTCGTCGCTGACGTTCAGGTGGATGCGGCGGGCCGGCACGTCGACGGTGATCAGGTCGCCGGTCTTGACCAGCGCCAGCGGGCCGCCGATGTAGGCCTCGGGCGCGGCGTGCAGGATGCAGGCGCCATAGCTGGTGCCGCTCATGCGGGCGTCGGACAGGCGCAGCATGTCGCGCACGCCCTGCTTGACCAGCTTGGTGGGGATCGGCAGCATGCCCCATTCCGGCATGCCGGGGCCGCCCTGCGGGCCGGCGTTGCGCAGGATCATGATGTGGTCGGCGGTGACGTCCAGGTTCTCGTCGTCGACCGCGGCCTTCATGCTGGGATAGTCGTCGAACACCAGCGCCGGGCCGGTGTGTTGCAGGTATTGCGGCGCGCAGGCGCTGGGCTTGATGACGCAGCCGTCCGGCGCGATGTTGCCGCGCAGGACCGCCAGCGCGCCCTCATCGTAGATGGCGGTGTCGAGCTTGCGGATGACATCGTCGTTGTAGACCTCGGCGCCGGCGATGTTCTCGCCCAGCGTCTTGCCGGTGACGGTCATGGCCGACAGGTCCAGGTGGCCTTCCAGGCGCGACATCAGCGCCGGCAGGCCGCCGGCATAGAAGAAGTCTTCCATCAGATACTTGTCGCCGCTGGGCCGGATGTTGGCGATGACCGGCACCTTGCGGCTGGCGGCGTCGAAGTCGTCCAGGCCCACCGGATGGCCGGCGCGGCGCGACATGGCCACCAGGTGGATGATGGCGTTGGTGGAGCAGCCCATGGCCATGGCCACGTTGATGGCGTTCTTGAACGAGGCCAGCGTCAGGATGCGCTGCGGCGTCAGGTCGTCCCACACCATCTCGACCACGCGGCGGCCGCATTCGGCGGACATGCGCATGTGGTTGACGTCGGCCGCCGGGATCGACGAGGCGCCCGGCAGGGTCATGCCGATGGCCTCGGCGATGGCGGTCATGGTGCTGGCCGTGCCCATGGTCATGCAGGTGCCGTAGCTGCGGGCGATGCCGCCTTCGACCTCGGTCCATTGTTCCTGCGTGATCTTGCCGGCGCGGCGCTCGTCCCACAGCTTCCAGGCATCCGAGCCGGAACCGAGGATCTTGCCCTTCCAGTTGCCGCGCAGCATCGGGCCGGCGGGCACGTAGACACAGGGCAGCCCGGCGCTGATGGCGCCCATCAAGAGGCCCGGCGTGGTCTTGTCGCAACCGCCCAGCAGCACCGCACCGTCCACCGGGTGGCTGCGCAACAGTTCCTCGGCCTCCATCGCCAGCATGTTCCGGTACAGCATGGTGGTGGGCTTGACGAACGATTCCGACACCGAGATCGCCGGCAGCTCCACCGGAAAGCCGCCGGCCTGGAACACGCCGCGCTTGACGTCCTCGACGCGCTGCTTGAAGTGGCTGTGGCAGGGGTTCAGGTCGGACCAGGTGTTGATGATGGCGATGATCGGGCGACCGGCCCAGTCGTCGGGGCCGTAGCCCATCTGCATCATGCGGGAACGATGGCCGAACGAGCGCAGGTCGTCCTTGGCCATCCAGGCGGCGCTGCGCAGGCTTTCGTAGGTGCGTTTCATAGGCGGGTGCGGGTCCTGGGGTGCGAGGAAATGAAGGAGACAAAATCGTTGACGAGGCCATTTAAACACTAATACATTAGTGCGTCAGCTAGGTGAAAACCCGCTACACTCCGGTTCCACCACTGCCCGTCCACGATCGACCTTTACCGAATTTCGCCCGATGCCTAGCCACAAGCTCAGACTGGACCGCTCGCGGCATGCCGCGCCGCAGGTCTTCGAACATCTGCGCGAACAGATCATTTCCCTGGAGCTGGCGCCGGGCGCGCCGCTGTCGCGCGTGATGCTGGCCGAGGCCTACGGCCTGAGCCAGACGCCGATCCGCGACGCCCTCATGAAACTGGCCGAGGAAGCCTTGGTCGAGATCTATCCGCAGCACACCACCGTGGTCAGCCGCATCGACATCGCCGCGGCGCGCCAGGCGCACTTCCTGCGGCGGTCGATCGAACTCGAAATCGTGCATCTGCTGGCGCAGAAGCCCGATCCCCTGCTGATTCAGCAGCTACAGGCCAGCATCGAGCGCCAGCGCGCCTGCCACGCCGCCGGCCAGTACCCGCAATTCATGGAAGCCGACCAGGCCTTCCACCGCGACATGCACATGGCCGCCGGCGTTACCGCGTTGTGGGACATGGAGCAGCGCTACAGTGGCCACGTCGACCGCCTGCGCCGCCTGCACCTGCCGGAAGCCGGCAAGGCCGAACGCATCATGGACGACCACCAGCGCGTGCTGGACGCCATCGCCGCGGGCGACGCGCCGCGCGCGCAGCAGGCGCTGCGCGAGCACCTGTCGGGCACGCTCAGCCAGGTGGCCGAGATCTGCAAGCGCTATCCGGACTACGTGCTGGCCGATTGAAGCGGATGGCCGGCGCGTGGAGTCACCGCGCCGCCTTACTCCAGCGCATAGCGCACGATCAGCGTGCGGCCGTCCCGAACGGCATGCACCAGCACGCCCTCGCCGGCCGCGTCCAGGCCGAGCAGGCCGCGTTCCTGGTCGGGCGAGAGCTGGAACGGCCGCCAGTTGCGACCCTGGTCGCGGGTGTAGAAGTACGTGCGGGTGTAATCGCCGAATGAGAAAAGATGATCCGCGTAGGTCTGGACCACCCAGCCCTGGCGGCCGAACCAGGCCTGGCCGATCCACGTGGGCCGGCCCCGCACGTCTGGCGTGGCGGCCAGTTCGTGCCAGTTGCCCTGGTCCGGCTCCAGGCGGAAGATGCGGTTGCCGTGCGTGGCGTACACCGGCTGGCCCAGCACCGGCCACGATAGCGGGTCCTGCGCCGGCACCGGGGCCACGTCGGGGGTGATGCGGAACGCCGGCGGCGCGCCGTCCTGCAACCGCACCTCGAAGCGCCGGGTCTCGATGCGCCGCGCGCCGCCACCGGGCGCGACGCGGTCGCGCCAGCTCCAGCCGACCGCGCGATCGGCCGCCACCGGATACAGCGACCAGCCGTAGGCCAGTCGTTCGCCGGCGCCGGCCCTGTCCGCGTGTTCGGAAAAGGCCTTGCCATAGCTGTCGCTGTCGGGCCAGACCTGCTCGCGCAGCCGCAGCGTCGACCAGCGCCGGGCGCCGTCTTCGCTCACCAGCAAACGTTCGCCATCGGCGCCGTCCGCCAGCGCCAGGGCGCGCGCGTCGCTCAGGAACATGGTGTGGCGCTGCGGCGCGCCCAGCGCCACCTCGGGGTCCCGGCGCCAGCTGGCGCCCTGGTCGTCGGAACGCAAGACCTCCCGGGCCGGCGGCTGCTCGCCCTCGGCCGGCCGGCGCAAGGTGCCGGTGACCAGGTACAGGGCCTGGCCAGGCGTGCCGATCAGCGTCACGCCAGCATCGCCGCCGATGGAACCCAGCAGCGCGTAGCGGCCGTTGTCGCGGCCGCCATAGATCAGGTTGCGGACCTCGCGCGCGGCCGCCCCGCTGCGCAGCAGCGCTTGCGCCCGGCCGCTGGCCGGCGCGCCCTCTGGCGTCGGCGCCCCCGGCGCGGGCGGACGGTCGCCGCCGGCCGCGGCCGGCACCAGCGCATCCAGCACCGGCGCCCGACCCAGCCCGGCCAGCTCGCGGTCACCCGAGATCAACTGTCCGGTCAGGTACTGGTGATCGCCATAGCGGTACAGGCGCGTGCGGGAATAGCCGGCCAGCGGCGGGCCGTCGAGTTCGCCGATGACCTCGCTGCGCGTCAATGGCTGGCCTTCGGGCACCAGTTGGTGCAGGCCGTAGGCCAGCAGGCCGGTCGCGGCAATCGCGGCCACGCCGGCGAACCCCCTGATATTCATCGTGCTCGTTTCTCCTGGAACCGGACTGCCGCGGCGTGTGGCGACGTTGGCGTCCGGACGGACGAGACTATACCCGCGCGCCGGCCATGACCGGATCTTTCTCTATACTGGGGCCACACTGACACGGAAGCCGCTCGGGAAACGCCCTCATGACAGCAAGGCACGCGCTACACACCCTGATCCTGGCCATGCTGGCGGGATCGGCCTGGGCCCAGCCGGCCGTCACGGCGGCCGGCGGCTGCGCGCCGCTGACGGAGCGCGACGGCAACGCGCGGCCGTGCGACGTCGGCGGCCCGCCACACCAGGCCGAAGACGCCGCGCCCGCGTCCGCCAACGGCTCGGACTGGCAGCCGCTGGCGCCGCAGAGCATGCCGGGCGTGTTCTACGACGGCGCCTCGATCACGCAATTGTCCGAACGGCCGGTGGTGATGCTGGCGACGGTGGCCTGGTTCTATGCGCAACCCCGGGTTTCGGAGACTAACGGCCAGCCCTACGGCTCGGTGACGCAGGCCGTGATCATGAATTGCAGCAACAATACCTACACCGTCACCGAGACCCAGCATTTTGCCGGTCCCAATGCCACCGGCAGCCTGGTGGAATCGCTGCCCGTGGCCGGCATGACGAACGCGCCGGTGGTGCGCGATCCCGTGCAGCGCTCGCTGCGCACCGTGATCTGCCCGGCCGACGGCCGCCGCGCCCGGCCCCAGGGCACGTCGGCGAGCCGGGATGCCCCCCCCTAGCCGCGCCAATAGCGGTAGAGCGCCCGCGCCGCGGCGTCCAGCGCGAAGCCGAGCGCGCCGATCAGCAAGACCATGGCCATCAGCTCCGAATAGGCCAGCCGGTCGCGCGTATCCAGGATGAAGTAGCCCATCCCCGCCGACACGCCCAGCATTTCACAGGGCACCAGCACGATCCACAGGATGCCGATGGCCAGCCGCACCCCGGTCAGGATATGGCCCAGCACCCCCGGCAGGATCACATGGCGCAGCGTCTCCCAGCGGGTCGCGGCCATGCTCTGCGCCAGTTGCAGCCAGCGCGCGTCCAGTTGCTGCACGCCGGCGGCGGTGTTCAGCACGATGGGCCAGACCGCGGCAAACGCCAGCAGGAAATACACCGGGTCGTCGCCCACGCCGAACACCATCACCGCGATCGGCATCCATGACAGCGGCGAGATCATGCGCAGGAACTGCATGGCCGGCGACAACGCCGCCTCCAGGCGCCGGTAGCTGCCGATGGCCAGGCCCAGCGGCACGCCGATGGCCAGCGCCAGCCCCAGTCCCACGGCCACGCGGCGCAGGCTGACCAGCACGTGCAGCGGCAGGTCGGAGCCGGTCAGCAACTGCCACAGGCTCGCGAACGTGGCGCCAGGCGCAAAGCGCCGCGCCATGCCGCCGGCCGGCGCCAGCACCTCGGTGCCCACCCACCACAGCCCCAACAGCGCCGCCAGGCCGCCCAGGCCCAGCACGGCGCGCGCGGCCGCGCCGTCGCGCCGCGCGCGTGGCGGGGACGGCGCGGCCACGCTGGCGGGCTGGCGGGCGCCCGCGGCAAGCGACTCGCGCGCCGTCACGCCCGCACCATCTCGGCCCGGTTGTACGAATCGGGAAAGCCGAAGCGCCCCAACCCGCCGGCGGCCTCGATGGCGCGCTTGACGTAGCGGTCGTCGACCAGTTCGGCGGCCGCGCGCGCCGGGTCCAGGTTGGCCAGGAAGCCGCGGTCGGCCTCGATCAGCGTATCGCGCAGGCGCCGCACCAGTTCCTCGGTGTAGCTGGGGAACGGATACGGCTGGAAGTCGATGCGGCGTTCATCCCAGTCGGCATGGCGGATCGCGCCGCTGGCCAGGTATTGCTCGCGGTCGGACGGCGGCGGCGCCAGCACCTTGCTCAAGGCTGGCAGGCCGTGCGGGGTATAGCGGTTGATGCCTTCCTTGGACAGCAGCCTGGCGGTCTCTTCGCGGTTATCGCGGATCCACAGCTGCGCCTGGACGATGGCGTCGACCACCTTCTGCGACCACTCGGGCCGCTGCTGCAGGTCGCGCTCGTGCATGAACACCACGCAGCAGGCGTGGTTGCGCCAGATGTCGCCGGTAAAGCGCAGCACCTTGCCCACGCCCAGCGTTTCGGCCACGGCGTTGAAAGGCTCGGCCACGATGTAGCCGGCAATGCGGTTCTGCGCCAGCGCCGGCGGCATGTCGGCCGGCGCCATCACCACCAGGTTGACCTCGTTGGCGGCCGGCGCGCCGTCCTTGCGCGACACCGGCGCCAGGCCGTTTTCGCGCAGCAGGTACTGCAGCATCACGTTGTGGATCGAATACCAGAACGGGATCGCCACGGTCTTGCCGCCCAGTTCCTTGACGTCGTTGATGGCCGGCGCCACCGTCAGGCCCGAGCCGCCCACGTGGTTCCAGGCCACCACCTTGGCGGGCACCTGGCTGCCGAAGCGCGCCCACACCGTCATGGGCGACAGCAGGTGCACCACGTTGACCTGTCCTGAAATGAATGCCTCGATCACCTGGGCCCAACTGCGCAGCAGCGTCGGCTTCTCGGCCTTGACGCCGGCCTTGTCGAACAAGCCGTTGTTGTGCGCCACCAGCAATGGCGCCGCGTCGGTGATCGGCAGATAGCCGATGCGCACCGGCGCGTCCGGCTCGCTCTGCGCCCGCGCGTTGAAGGCCGACAGCAGCGGCGCGGCGCCGCCCACCGTCAGCAGGGCCGACAGTTTCAACCAGTCGCGACGCGACATGTGTTCAAGGCACATCGATAGACTCCTTGGCCGCTTGGCCGCGAGCGACCCGCAGCGCATCGCGCAGGCGGGTCAGGATTTCCAGGCGCAACGCGCCCATTTCTGGCAACAGGTCGGCGCGCGGCTGCGGCAGGTCCACCGCCCACACGCCCAGGATGCCGCCGGGCGCGCCGCCCAGCAGCACGATGCGGTCGGCCAGCAGCAGCGCTTCGTCGATATCGTGGGTGATGAGGACGGCGGCGGCATGGAAGTCGGCCACCACCTTGCGCAGCAGCGCCTGCATCTCGCCGCGCGTGACTTCATCGAGCGCGCCGAACGGCTCGTCCAGCAGCAGCACCGCCGGCTGCCGCGCCAGGCAACGCGCCAGCGCGGTGCGCTGCGCCATCCCGCCGGACAGCTGCGCCGGCCGCAGGTGCCGCGCGTGCGACAGGCCGACTTCGTCGATCGCCTGGTCGATGCGCAGGCGTCGCTCGGCCGCGTCCAGCGCGGGCTGGTGCGCGAAGTCCAGGCCGAACGCGACATTGCGTTCCAGCGACAACCACGGCAGCAGGCTCGGATCCTGGAATGCCACCGCCACGCGCGGATGCACGCCGGTCAACGGCGCGCCTTCCATCAGCAGCGTGCCGGCGCTGGCCGGCTGCAACCCCGCCAGCACCCGCAGCAGGCTGGACTTGCCGGCGCCGCTGGCGCCCAGCACCGCCACCACCTCGCCGCGGTCCAGCGCCAGGTCAACGTCCCGGAACACCTCTTGCGGCGCGCCGGCGTAGCGCAGCGCCAGGCCACGGGCCTGCAACACGGGGCGCTGCGGCGCGCTCATGCGGCGCCCTCGGCGGCCAGCCGCGCGCGGCGCCTGGCCAGCTCGGTCTTGAGCTGCACCAGGCTGGGGGTGACGATGGGCAGGAAGGCCGCCTCGCGCCAGCGGCGCGCAAAGCCGTCGCCGGCCGGCTTCAGGTAGGCCGCGCCGCCGCTGGCCTGCAATTCCAGCTGCACCGCCTGGCTGGCGATCTCGGCCAGCGCGATGCGGCTTTCGAACAGTAGCCAGGGTTCGGCCACGAAACGTTCGCTGCGCACGCCGTCGACCAGGCGCGCGGTCGCCTCGTCGAGCTGGCGCGCCAGCGCCTGCAAGGGTTCGCCGAGGATGCCGCGCGACGCCTGGCCCTGACCCGCCTCGCCGGCGGCGCGCAAGGCGCGCCGCGCCAGGCCGATGGACAGGCCGCATTGCAGCCCGGCAAAGGCCGGCCGCGCCCGCGGCAGGTACTGGCGCGCATCGGGATGGATCAGCCATTGCGGATCGATGCGCACGCCGCGCACCTCCAGCGCCGCGGTGTTGCTGGACTGCAGCGCCAACAGATCCAGGTCGGCGCTGCGCGTCAGGCCCGCGATGTCATGCGGCAAGGCCACCACGGCCGGCGTGCCGTCGGGGGCCGAGACGGCCGCCGCCACCAGGAAGCCCTGCTTGCGCAGGTTGGTGACCCACGGCATGCGGCCATCCAGCACCCAGTGCGCGCCTTCCTGGCGCGCCTCGATCTGCAGCGACTCGATGCCGCTGAGGAACTTCATGGCGTTCGACAGCGCGGTGGCGCCGGCCACCTCGCCCGCCAGCAAGGGCGCCAGCCAGGCCTGCGACAAGGCGGCATTGGGGCTGCGCAGCAGGTACTCGATGAAAACCCGCTGGCCCCAGGCCACGAAGGCCGCGGCCACGGAATGCTCGGCCACCTGCGACACGGCCTCGATGGCGTCGCCGATGTCGGTGCCCGGCGCGCCGCCCTGCGCGGCTGGCACGCCCAGGCGGAATACACCCGCCGCGGCCAATTGCGGCAGGACCTCGGCGGCGTCGTGGCTGCCATCATCCAGCGCGCCGGCGTGGGTGTCGAGCCAGGCGGTCAGTCCGGGCGACAGTCGCGGATCCGGCTGCCGCGCCGTCATTGCGCGCCGCTCCAGGCGTAGGCGCCGAGCTGTTCGTTCAGCGGCGTCTGCGCCAGGTTGTTGCCGAAATTGCAGATCGTCGCCAGTCCCACGCCGACGATCACTTCCAGCGCGTTGCCGTCGCTGTAGCCGGCCGCGCGCAGCGCCTGCAGTTCGGCGTCGCTGACGCGGCCACGGGTGCGGATCACGGCTTCGGTGAAGGCGGCCAGCGCCTGCAGGCGTTCGTCCGGCAGCGTGCCCTGGGCGCGCAGCGCGTCGACCACCTCGGGCGACAGCTTGGCCTTGTTGCGCGCCAGCGCCGTGTGGCCGGCGACGCAGAAGGTGCAGCCATGGCGGGTGCCGGCCACCAGTTGGACCACCTCGCGCTCCTGCAGCGTCAGCCCGGCGCGGGCGTTGATCTGCGACAGCGTCTGGTAGGCCTCCAGCGCCACCGGCGCATTGGCCAGCACGCCTAGCAGGTTGGACAGGTAGCCGGCGCCTTGCTCGGCGGCGGCCAGGGCGGCGCGGGTGGGTTCGGGCGCGCTCTGCGCGGTATGGACGGGCAAACGGGCCATGAAGGTCTCCGGAATGGGATCAACGAAAACTCGATTGTGCGGGCGCCCCGCCCCGCGCGACAATGCACGCGGATCGCAAGCTGATGCTCGATCTTATCGACTTTCAGCTATGCGCTTATAACCAGCCAGGCGCCCCGCGTATGATCGCGCCAAACTGATCCGGTCATGCCGCCATACCAGAGCGGCCGCCCCACGCCTTGCCGACTTCGCCATGCCGCCCTCGCCCGCCCCGAACGCCGATCAAGCCGCCGTCGACGCCCTGCTGTTGTCGAGCCTGGAGGTCCAGTCCAGCTTGTATCACCTGGGCCAGTACTGCGGCAATTGGTCGGCCAGCACCAGCGGCCGGGCCCGCGCCAGCTTCCACCTGATCCTGCACGGCCGCTGCCGCGTCGAGCTGGGAACGGGCCAGGCGCCGCTGACCCTGGCGGCGGGCGACGGCGTGTTTTTCCTGCGCGACCTGCCGCACACGCTGACGCCGCTGGACGCGGCCGACGCGGCGGCGCCCGCGTGCCGCGAGATGCAGCCGCTGCTGCCGCGCCAGCCCGACGGCACCGGCCTGGCCTGCGGCTTCTTCCAATTCCGCCCGGGCCTGGCGGATCTGCTGGCCGATACGCTGCCCGACCTGCTGGTGCTGCGCGCCGACGATGCCCGCTACGCCAGCGCGCGTGGCGTGTTCGACCTGATCCTGGGCGAAACCCTGCGTGAAGGCGGCGCCTCGACCGTGGTGCTGGAACGGCTCACCGACATGCTGGTGTTCTTCATGCTGCGCCACCTGGCGATCCACGACCGCCAGGCCCACGGCCTGTTCGTGCTGGCGCGCGACCCGGCCATGGCGAGTCTGCTGCAGGCGATCCTGGCGCGGCCGGCGGATCCCTGGAGCATGGACGACATGGCGCGCCACGTGCACATGTCCAAGGCCACCTTCCACCGCCGCTTCACGCTGCAAAGCGGCACCACGCCGGCGCAACTGCTGCAACTGCTGCGCATGCGCGTGGCGCGGCGCCTGCTGGCGCAGGGCGTGGCCATCGCGGACGCCGCGGAACGGGTCGGCTATCGCTCGCAGGCGGCCTTCAGCCGCGTGTTCCAGCGCACCGAGGGCGTGGCGCCCTCGGCCTGGCGTCGCGGCGGCGCCTGAACTGAACGCCGGTGCCGTCCGCGGCCCGCGCACCCTGGCACACCCGCTATCGGGCGCGCCGAGGCCCCCACTTGCCCGCGCGTCAGGACAGGCCCAGCAGCAGGTCGGCCAGCACCTGCGGGTGCGTGATATGGGCCTCGTGCGGGGCGGCGATGTCGACCCAGTTCCAGCCCGGCTGCGACTTCACCAATTGGCGCGACTGCTCCAGCACCGGCAGCTCGGGCTGGGTGCAATGGATGTAGGTGCGCGGCCGGCCGTTGCCGATGGGATGCTTGAGCGTCAGCGGCGTGGTGTAGCTGGCCAGCGGATGCGGCGTCAGGCGGCGCTTGACCCAGGCCTCGTCGGCGCTGCCCGGCTTGAAACCCCACGCCGCCGGCAGCGGGTCGGGAATCGGCACGGCCAGGCCGTTGGTGGCCTTGGAGGCGGCCGCGATGCGCGCGTCGGCGTCGGCCTTGGGGTACACCGAGAACGCATCCTGGCCGCTTTGCAGCACGATGGAATCGAAGTACACCAGGTGCGCCAGCCGCTCCGGAATGCGGTCGGCCACGCCCGAGATCGGAATGCCGCCGAAGCTGTGGCCCACCAGGATCACGTCGTTCAGTTCTTCGCTCTGGATCACCTGGACCAGGTCCTCGACGAAGGTGTCGATGGTGATGCCCTGGTGCAGCAGGTGGGCGCGGTCGCCCATGCCGGTGAAGCTGGGCGCGTGGACGCGATGGCCGGCGGCCCGCAACCGGTCGGCCACCGGCCGCCAGCACCAGCCGCCATGCCAGGAGCCGTGCGCCAGCACGTAGGTCTTGGCGCGGCCGGCGGCCGGCTTGGCCGCGATGGCCGGGGCCGCCGCCAGGGCGGGCAGCCCGGCGGCCAGTTGCAACAGGGTCCTGCGGGAAATCATGCTCATGCCGCTCACACCTTTGCCAGCGCCTGGTCCAGGTCGGCCAGCAGATCGTCGATGTGCTCGATGCCGATCGACAGGCGCACGGTTTCCTCGCGCACGCCCGCCTTCTGCAGCTCTTCGGGATTGAGCTGGCGGTGGGTGGTGGACGCCGGGTGCGTGGCCAGCGACTTGGCGTCGCCGATGTTGACCAGGCGCGTGAACAACTGCAGCGCGTCCTGGAAGCGCGCGCCGGCTTCGCGGCCGCCCTTCACGCCGAAGGTGAACAGGCCGGGCGCCTTGCCGCCCAGGTACTTGCGCACCAGGGCGTGATCCGGGTGATCCGGCAGGCCGGCGTAGTTGACCCACTCGACCTTGGGATGCTCGCGCAGATAGCCGGCCACCTTGACCGCGTTCTCGACGATGCGGTCCACGCGCAGCGCCAGCGTCTCGATGCCCTGCAGGATCTGGAACGCATTGAACGGCGAGATCGCCGCGCCGGTGTTGCGCAGCGGCACCACGCGGGCGCGGCCGATGTAGGCGGCCGGGCCGAAGGCTTCGGTGTAGACCACGCCGTGGTAGCTGACATCGGGTTCGTTCAGGCGCTTGAAGCGGGCCTTGTGCTCGGCCCAGGGGAACTTGCCCGAGTCGATGATGGCGCCGCCCAGGCTGGTGCCGTGGCCGCCCAGGTACTTGGTCAGCGACTGCACCACGATGTCGGCGCCGTGCTCGATCGGACGCAGCAGGTACGGCGACGGCACGGTGTTGTCGACGATCAGCGGCAGGCCGTGGCGGTGGGCCAGCTCGGCCAGCGCGGCGATGTCGGTGATGTTGCCCAGCGGGTTGCCGACCGATTCGGCGAAGATGGCCTTGGTGCGCTCATCGATCTGCGCCTCGAAGGCCGCCAGGTCGCTGGGGTTGGCGAAGCGCGTGGTGATGCCGTACTGCGGCAGCGTGTGGGCGAACAGGTTGTAGGTGCCGCCGTACAGCGTGCTGGACGAGACGATGTTGTCGCCCGCCTCGGCAATGGTCAGGATCGCGTAGGTCACGGCGGCCTGGCCCGAGGCCAGCGCCAGCGCGGCGATGCCGCCTTCCAGGGCCGCGACGCGCTGCTCCAGCACGTCGGTGGTCGGGTTCATGATGCGGGTGTAGATGTTGCCCGCCACCTTCAGGTCGAACAGGTCGGCGCCATGCTGGGTGTCGTCAAAGGCGTAGGCCACGGTCTGGTAGATCGGCACGGCCACGGCGCGCGTGGTCGGGTCCGGCTTGTAGCCGCCGTGCACGGCGATGGTTTCCAGCCGCCAGTCGGGCTTCTTCGCTTCGGTCATGATGTAGTGCTCCTCGAAAATGCGTTATCGGTGATGGGATCAGGCGGCGAACCCGCGCGCGGCGCGCAGGATGCGGTCGATGTCCCCGTGATTGTTATAGGCGCCCACGGACAGGCGCAGGTAACCATACTCCACAATGCTGGCCACCACGCCCTCGCGGGCCAGGTGCGCCAGCGCCGCGGCGGGATCGGGCACGCGCACGGCGGTGGTGGTGCTGCGCAGCGCCGGGTCGGCCGGCGATACCACCTGCAGGCCCTGGGCGCGCAAACCATCGCTCAATGCGGCGGATAGCTCCAGCACCCACGGCTCGATGCGCTCGGGCCGCGCCCACTCGATCAGGTCCAGCGCCGCGGCCCAGCCGGCGATGCCGGGATAGTTGAGATTGCCGGTCTCCAGGCGGCGGGCGTCGCCCGCGTCGGACACGCCCACGCGCCATTGCAGGCCGGCCTTGTCGAGCGTGGTGACTTCCGACGGGCCGACATACAGCGGATCGAGCGCGTCGAGCAGCCGCGGCGACACGTGCAGCAGGCCCACGCCCAGCGGTCCCAGGAAGCCCTTGTGGGCGCCGCTGGCGAACGCGTCCACGCCCCAGGCGTCGACCTCGGCGCGCAACAGGCCCGCGCCCTGGATGCCATCGACCACCAGCCAGATGCCGCGCTCGGCGCAGCGCCGGCCCAGTTCGGCGATGTCGGTGCGCAGGCCCGTGCCGTACTGCACCCACGACACCGCGATCAGCCGCGTGCGCGCGTCGACATGCTGCCACAGGTCATCGACCGTATAGCGGTGCGCGCGCGACGGCGGCACCCGCACCTGCACGCCGCGACGGCGCAGGTTGAGCCAGGGCAAGGCATTGGTGGGATGTTCCTGGTCGTCGACCACCAGGTTGTCGCCCTCCCGCCAGGACAGGCCCTGCGCCACGGTATTCAGGCCCTCGGTGGTGTTCTTGGTGAAGGCCAGCCGGCGCGCGTCGCCGCCGATCAGCCGCGCCAGCCGCGCGCGCAGCGCGCCGGCATCGCGCAGCCATTGCGGCTTGTCGCTGCGGGCATGGGTGATGCCGTCGAAGAAGGCGGCCACGCCCTCGGCCACCTTGGGCGCGAGCGGGCTGGTGTAGGCGATGTTGGCGTAGGCCTTGTCGCGAGTGATGGGAAACCATTCCCGGAATTCGTCCTGCCAGCTCATGCGCAACCTTCTTCAATCCTGCAACTTGGTATGGACGGATTCTAGGTATATGACGCGAATTTGGATAAGGCTAAGTTCTCATAACCATATGACGATACAGTCGCTCACAATGGCGATACGCAGCCCTAGAATTCATACCTTTCTTGCATACTTCGAATACGGGAACGGCATGCGGTTGATCTCTCTACTCAAAGCCGCCGGGGTGGCGGCGGCGCTGGCGCATATGACGATGTCCACGGCCAACGCCGCCACGGCGGGCGCCACGGTCGACGCCATCAAAAAACGCGGCGAACTGGTCTGCGGCGTGAGCCAGGGCTCGGCCGGCCTGTCGATCGCCGACAAGCAGGGCCGCTGGACCGGCCTGGACGCCGACCTGTGCCGCGCGCTGGCCGCGGCGGTGCTGGGCGACCCGGAAAAAACGCGCTTCGTGCCGCTCAGCTCGCAGCAACGCTTCCCCGCGCTACAAGGCGGCGAGATCGACGTGCTCAACCGCAACACCACCATCACCTCCGGCCGCGACGCGGGCCTGGGCATCGTCTCGGCCGGCATCGTGTTCTACGACGGCCAGGGCTTCCTGGTGCCGAAGAAGCTGGGCGTGAAAAGCGCCACCGAACTGGACGGCGCGCAGGTCTGCGTGCAGCCCGGCACCGTCAACGAACAGAACCTGGTCGATTACTTCAAGAAGCACAAGCTCAACTATCGGCCGGTGGTGATCGAGAACCTGGTCGAGCTGGAACAGGCCTTCTACGCCGGCCGCTGCGACGTCTACCTGTCGGATGCCTCGACGCTGGCCGCCAGCCGCGCCGCGCGCGCCGCCAATCCGGACGACTTCGTCATCCTGCCCGAACGCATCAACAAGTCGCCGCTCGGCCCCTTCGTGCGCCAGGACGATCCCAACTGGACCGCCATCGTGCGCTGGACCGTCAACGCGCTGGTGGCCGCCGAGGAACTGGGCATCACCTCCCGGAACGTCGACAGCCAGGCGCAAAGCAGCGACGCCCAGGTGCGCCGCCTATTGGGTCTGGACCCCGGCATCGGCAAGAGCTTCGGGCTGGACGAAGGCTGGGCCCGCAACGTGATCAAGGCCGTCGGCAACTATGGCGAGGTGTGGGACCGCAACCTGGGCGCGGCCACGCCGCTCAAGCTCGATCGCGGCCTGAACCGGCAATGGAACCAGGGCGGCCTGCTGTATTCGCCGCCGTTCCAATAAGCCTTCACGCACGCGCTGCCGCCAGGCGGGCCGACGGCTCGCCTGCGCGCTTTTGAGAAGCCGCCGGGCCTTCCGGCGCAGGCCAGGACAGACATGATTGCCCTTCACCCCTCGCCCTGGAACGCCGCGCTGCGGCGCTGGTGGCCAGCCGCCGCCTGGACCCTGGGGCTTGCCGCCCTGGCGGCGTTACTGCTGCTGCACATCGAGGCCACGCAGGCGGCGCGCGGCATCCGCGGCGGCTTCGGCTTCCTGTTCCAGCCGGCGGGCTTCCGCATTTCGGAAAGCCTGCTGCCGGTGACGCCCGACGATCCCTACTGGATGTCGATCGCCGCCGGGCTGGCGAACACGCTGACGGTCGCGCTGGTGGCGGTTCCGCTCGCCACCCTGCTGGGCGTCGGCCTGGGCCTGCTGCGGCTGTCGTCGCAGCCGCTGGCATCGCGCACTGCCGCGCTCGTCATCGCGCCATTGCGAAACACCCCGGTACTGCTGCAATTGTTCGTCTGGTATGGCCTCTTGCTGCGCCTGCCGGACGCGCGCCAGGCGTGGACGCCGCTGCCGTCCGTGCTGCTGTCGAACCGCGGGCTGGCATTGCCGGCGCTGCATGGCTGGCTGCCGTACGCGCTGGCGGCGGCGGGCGCCGTGCTGCTCGGCTGGCGCCTGCGTCATCGCCTCGGCCGCGCCGCGCCCTGGGCCGCGCTGGCGGCGACGGCGCTGGCCTGGGCGTTATTGCCCGGCGTCACCATCGATCTGCCCGTCAAGCGCGGCCTGGGCCTGCAAGGCGGCTGGCAGCCCAGCATCGAATTCGCCGCCCTGGTGATCGGCCTGGTGGTGTTCCATGCGGCCTACATCGCCGACATCGTGCGCGCCGCCGTGCGGGCGGTGCCGGTCGGCCTGGTGGAAGCCGGCCAGGCCATGGCGCTGACGCCCTGGGGCGTGCTGCGCCACGTTGTCGCGCCCTATGCCGCGCGCGTGGCCCTGCCCCCCTACGCCAACCAGTGCCTGGCGCTGGTCAAGAACAGCACCCTGGCCATCGCCATCGGCTACCAGGAGCTGATGGCCGTGATCAACACCGCCATCACCCAGACCGGGCTGGCGCTGGAAGGCATCACGCTGGCCGTGGCCGTCTACCTGGGCCTGGCCCTGGCGCTGGGCGGCGCGCTGTCGGCCTGGAACGCGCGCCACGCCCGCCACGGCCCCGGCGACAGCCACGGCGCCCGCCTGGGCGAGCGGCCCGCGTTGCGCCTGCTGGCGCGCGAGGGACGCGGCATCAGCGGCTGGCTGGGCGCGGCGCTGACAGTCTTGCTGCTGGCCGCCGCCGGCTGGGCGTTGCTCGATTGGGCGCTGCTGCGCGCCGTCTGGAGCGGCAGCCCGGCCACCTGCGCCGCCGCCGCGGGCGCCTGCTGGGCCGCCGTGGGCGAGAACCTGCCGTTGCTGCTGTTCGGCGCCATGGCGCCGGCCGACCGCGCGCAGGCGCTGGTCGCCTGCGCCGCCCTGCTCGCCGGCGTGGCGGTCGCGCTGGGGGTGGGTCGGCTCGCGGCCCGCCCGCGCCTGGCGTGGATCGCGCTGATGGTCGCCGTCACGGCGGCCGCGCTGGGCGGCTGGCCGTGGGGCGGCAGCGCCATCGGCCCGCTGCGCTGGGGCGGCCTGCTGGTGACGTTGATCCTGGCGATCGCGGCGTTGCTGGCCGCGTTGCCGCTGGCCTTCGGCCTGGCGCTGCTACGGCGCGGCGGCAGCCCGGTCGGGTCGCTCGCCGCCGCGGCGTTGATCGAGGCCGTGCGCGGCGTGCCGCTGGTGACGCAATTGCTGTTCGCATCCTTCGTGCTGCCGCTGCTGCTGGGCGGCGGCGTGTCCAAGTTCGGCATGGCGCTGGCCGCGCTGACGCTGCATACCGCCTGCCTGCTGGCCGAGGTGCTGCGCGGCGCGCTGCAGGCGATTCCGCCGGGCCAGATGATGGCGGCGCGCGCGCTCGGCATGCGCCCGGCAGTGGCCTACTGGACGGTGATCTGGCCGCAGGCCCGCCGCATCGCGGCGCCGGCCGCGCTGGGCGTGTTCGTCGGCGCGGTCAAGGACACCTCGCTGGTCAGCATCATCGGCGTATTCGACGTGCTGGGCGCGGCCAAGGCGGTGGTGGCGGGCACCGACTGGCGACCCTACCATGTCGAGGTCTACCTGGCGGTGGCGCTGCTGTACTTCGGCGCCAGCCTGGCGCTGTCGCGGGTGGCGCGGCGCATGGAAGGACCGGCGGCGTCCTGAGACCCGCGCCCGCGCGCATGCCGCCTTCGCGGCCACGCCTATTGGACGCCTGCGCCCAGCCGCCGCAGCCAGGCCGGACGCGGCGCCGCGTCCAGCCAGTTCTTAACGATCAACCCCAGTTCGGTGTCGCCGGAAATGCGCAGCCGCCGCTGGAAGAACAAGGTGTCCGCGTCAGTCTCGCCGCGCATCAGCGCCAGCAGTTCCGCCACGCCCGCGCCCAGCGCCAGCTCGCAGGCCTCGCGATGCCACATCGGCCGAAAAACGCCGCCGCGCACGGTGAAGCGGCTGCACAGGCCCAGGTCCTCGATGGTGATGGCGAAGCTGCGGCCCTCCAGTTCCGGCGGCGGGCTGAGCCAGTTCAGGCGCCGCGCCAACTCCAGCCCGGCGACGAAGTGCAGCGACACCAGCGGCGCGGGCAGCCGCCGCCCCAGGCGCGCGACCAGGCCCGGCACGGCGAATCGGCTGTCGCTCATAGCCCCTCCTGCCAGGCAATCCCCGACTTGCCATGGAAATAGCCATTGCAACGGCCGATGCCGGCCGGCGGCTGCACCGCCTGCGGCGCGCGGCCGCCGCGCGCGGCGTCCAGCGCCGCGATGGCTTCGAGCGTGCCGGCCGACTGCGGGCTGACGCGCAGCACGTCGGCGCCCATGTCGGCCAGGTATGCGGCCTGGTCCAGCAGGTCGAGACAGGCGGCCGACTGCACCTGGATGCCATTGATCGCCAGGAACTCGCGCGATTCACGCGTGCGCATGTCCAGGCCATCGGGATGCTCGATGCAGCGGAAGCCGCACTCGTCCTTTTTCAGCCGGAAGTGGCGCGCGGTGAAACAGCGCGCCGAGAACGCCAGCGCCATGCGGCCCCACACCATGATCTCGGCCTGCAACCCGGCCGGCCGCTCGGCCAGCAGCCGCGCCAGCGCATTGACGTGCATTTCCAGCGGCGCGACGAAGCGGGTCGCGCCGCGCGCGGCCAGCCATTCCAGCGTGCCGCCATGGTAGGCGTTCATGTGCGGACCGGCCACGAACGGCCGGCCGCCCAGGTGGCGCATGGCGCCGGCCTCGCCGGCCTCGACCATAAAATCCTGCTGCTCGCACAGGCGCCGCAGGGCCGAGGCCTCGGCGCCGGTCTCGATCAGGGTGCGGCCGGACAACACCACTTCCTTGCCGGTCGCGGCGAGGTCGCGCGCCAGGTCGAGCCAGTCGTCGGCGCGCAATTCGTGGCGCCGGCTACAGACGGTTTCGCCGACGTAGAGGATATCGGCCGGACTGTCGGCCAGTTCAGCGTAGAACGCCAGCGTGCGCTGGCGCGGCCAGTAGTACAGCAACGGGCCGACCGAGATGCGGAAAACCTTGGGATTCATTTCCATGGACGTTCGAATGCGCCTTGCGTGACTTGGGAACCCTCGGCATGGCGCGCCAGCATGGCGTTCCATTCGGGACGGGGGGAATAACGGTTGGGATCGCCGTGGGCGCTGTCGAGCGCGGCGCGCAGCGTGGACACCACCTGCGTGACGTAGGCCGGGCTGCGCTGGCGCCCTTCTATCTTGATCGCCGCCACGCCCATCTCGGCCAGCTTGGGCAACAGGCCGATGGCGTTCAGGCTGGTGGGTTCTTCCAGCGCGTGGTCGGCGTGGCCCTCGACCTCGAAGCGGCCCTTGCACAGCGTCGGATAGGCCGCGGCCTCGCCCGGGCCGTAGCGGTCGATCAGGATGCCGTTCAGGCGCGCGTCCAGGCGGCCGTCCTGCTCGACCCAGCGCACCGCGCCGGCGGGCGAACAGACGCCCTTGTTGTTGGGCGAGGCGCCGGTGGCGTACGACGACAGCAGGCAGCGCCCTTCGGCCATGACGCACAGGCTGCCGAAGCCGAACACCTCGACCTCGACGCTGACGTTGGCGCAGATGCGGGCGATCTCGGCCAGCGTCAGCACGCGCGGCAGCACCACCCGCTGGATGCCGAATTGCTCCTTCATCAGTTCGATGGCGTCGGTGTGGGTGGCCGAACCCTGCACCGACAGGTGCAGGCGCAGGTCGGGATAGCGGTCGCGGGCGTAGGCCAGCAGGCCGGCGTCGGCCATGATGACCGCGTCCGCGCCCAGCCCATGCGCGGCGTCGACCGCCTCGCGCCATTCCTGGCCGCGGCCCGCCTGCACGAAGGTGTTGATGGCGAACAGCACCTTGCGCTGGCGGCTGTGCGCCAGCTCGACGCCGGCGCGGATGTCGCTTTCGGTGAAATTGAGCCCGGCGAAGTTGCGGGCGTTGGTGGCGTTCTTCAGGCCCAGGTAGACCGTGTCTGCGCCGGCCTCGACCGCCGCCTTCAGCGCGGCCAGGCTGCCGGCCGGGGCCACCAGTTCCAGGGGAGTGGTTCGGATTTGCATGCCGGCCAGTCTAGGGGCCGGCGCGGCCCGTGGCCTTGTCGCAGATCAAACCGCGCGGCCAGCGCGAGCCGGCGCGGCGGCGTCAGACCGGATCGTCGCCGTGCAGCCCGTGTTCGACGGCGTAGACCGCGACCTGCACGCGGCTGGTCAGGTTGAGCTTCTTCAGCACGTTCTGCACATGGATCTTGACCGTGCTTTCGCTGACGTCGAGTTCGCGCGCGATGACCTTGTTGCTGGCGCCGCGCGCCAGGCATTGCACGATCTGGCGTTCGCGCGCCGTCAGGCGATGGCGCTCGGCCTGCCCCGCCGGCGCCTGCGCGGCCAGGCTGGCCTGGCCTCGGAACTGCTCGACCAGCTTGGCCGTCATGCTTTCGGCGATGACCGGCTCGCCACCGGCGGCGCGGCGGATGGCGGTGGTGAGCGCCTCGGCGTCGATGTTCTTGAGCAGGTAGCCGCGCGCGCCGTCGCGCAGCGCCTGGCCGAGTTCGTCGGCCTCTTCCGAGACCGTCAGGATGATCACCGCACAGGACGGCAGGTCCTGCGTCAGCAGTTGCAGCGTCTCCAGCCCCGACAGGCCCGGCATGTTCAGGTCCAGCAGCACCACGTCGGGCTTGAGTTCCTTGGCGCGCTTGAGGCCCTCGACGCCGTCGCCGGCCTCGGCCACGACCTCGAAATCGGGCTGGCGCTGCAACAGCAGGCGCATCCCCGAGCGGAACAGGGTGTGGTCGTCAACGAGCAGGATACGGATGGGCATGGTCTTGAAGGGTCAGGCGGCCTGGCGTTCGGCGTCGGGCAGGGTCAACGCGATGCGCGTGCCGCCGCCGGGCCGGGACTTCATTGTAATCAAGGCATGCATCCGGGCGGCGCGTTCGCGCATGATGTGCAGGCCGATGTGAGCCTCGCCACGCCGCGCCACTTCGTCCGGATCGTAGCCCTGGCCGTTGTCGGCGATCAGCAGGTTAAAGTCGCGGTCGTTGCGCACCACCACGTCGACCCGGTCGGCCTCGGAATGCTTGCGCACGTTGGACAACGCTTCCTGCAGGATGAACAGCACCTGCAATTGCTGCTCCGGCGCCAGCGGCGCGCCCACGCCCTGGCTGAAGGCCAGCTCGGTGCGCACGCCGGTCTGGCGGCGGAAGCGCTCGACCGTGTCCTCGATGGCCGTCTTCAGGTCGCCCTGGCCCAGCTTGTCGCGGAAATTGGTCAGCAGTTCGCGCACGTCCTTGTAGCTTTCGTCCACGCCGGTGCGCAGCAGCGGCAGGATTTCCTCGACCTCGTCCTGGTCGCCGCGCTTGACGGCGGCGTCCAGCAGCTGCAATTGCAGGTTGAGGAAGTTCAGGCCTTGCGCCAGGCTGTCGTGCAGACCCTGCGCCACCAGGCCGCGCTCCTGCACCACCGCCAGCTGGCGCGCCTGGGCACCCAGGCGGCGGTTGTCCAGCGCCACGCCCAGGTGCTGCCCCAGGGTTTCCAGCAGCTGCGATTCGGACGCGGTCAGCTTGCGCGGCTCGCGGAAATGCAGCGAATACGAGCCCTGCACCTCGTCGCGCGTGACGATGCGGAATACCGCCACGCTGGCGAAGCCGTCGCGCTGGCAGTTCAGGTCGGCCTGCGCCGGCGCCTGGCGCAAGTCCTGAATCACAATGACGCCGGCCTGGCGCGTGGCCACGCCGCAATAGCAGTCATCGACCTGCATGCAGTGTTCGGACTCGACCAATTCCTCCGACAGCCCCACCGACACCACCAGGTTGAGCTTTTCGTTGTCGGGGTCGAGCGCGCGGATGCTGCCGCCCTCGGCGTCGAACTGCAGCATGACGCGGCGCAGGAACCCCTGGCACATCGCCTCGATGTCGTTGGGCTGGTTCAGGAATGCCGCCATGTCGTACAGCGCGCCGATGTCGCGGTTCTGCGCCGCGAGCTGGGCGGTCTTTTCGCCCACGCGCTGCTCCAGCCCCGCATACAGGCTCTGCAACTCATCGGCCATGCGGTTGAAGCCGCGCGCCAGCACGCCGAATTCGTCCTGGCTCTCGACCGGCAGGCGGGTGCTGAATTCACGCGCGGCCATGCGCTGCAGGCCGTCGCGCAGGCGCAGCACCGGCGCGATGATCCACAGGTACAGCAGGTAGATCATGGCCAGGGTGCCGGCGCTGGCGATGGCCGCCAGCACGCCCTGCGACAGGCGCAGCGAGGTGGTCTTGCCGGCGTTGTCCTGTTCGATCATGCGCACCAGTTCGTCGGCGCGGGCGACGAAATCGGGCAGCGTCCGCAGGTACTCGGCCGCGTCGTCGCGGGCGATGGCGCGCATCGCCGCCGGCCGCATGATGTCGCGCCAGTAGTCGGCCACGCCCGCCCAGTGCCGGCGGATGAGCGGGTCGTTGGGAATGAACAGCGGCCGCGCCGGGTTGCCGCGCGCCAGGCGGGCAATGGTGTCGTCCATCAGCCGCACCTGTTCCTCGGTGCGCGCCTGGCGGCCGGCCTCGGGCCGCATCAGCTCGACCGCCACGCGGTTGGCGCGCATGCGCAGGCTGCCGGTGTCGTTGATGGCCGCGCCCGCCCCTTCCAGTTGCCACGACAGCCACAGCGTCAGGCCGATCATGCCCAGCACCACGATCAACGCCACCAGCGAACTGGCGACGATGCGCGTGGACAGCCGGTGGCGTGGCGAGGGCAGCGCCTGGGCAGCGGAGCAGGGATCGGGCGGCGTCATCAGCAAAGGTTTGCGGTAGGACAGGCGTGCGGGCGGGTCGGGGATTGCCGTGCGCGGCGCGGCTTGGGCCGGGATTGCCGCGCGCCGCGCGGCTTAACGGGTTGAGTGTAGTCCCTTCGCCCAGCCCCGCACCACCGCGTGGACGATGAAATCCGCCACCGCCGCCGGGTTGTTCAGCGGCAGGCAGGGTAAGTCCGTGTCCAGCATGGCATCGCTGACGATCGCCAGGAAACTGGCGTCCTCGGCATGCAGCGGCGGCTTGCCCAGCGCCAGACGGTAGACCTCGATACGGGGAATGGCGACCTGCTTGAAGCCCTCCACCAGCACCAGGTCGGCCGGCGCCAGGCGGGCCACCTGCTCGGCCAGCGACGGCTCGGGCGCGCCGCGCAGCTCGCGCACGATGGCGTAGCGGAACGGCGACGCCACCATCACCTCCTGCGCCCCGGCCTGGCGAAAGCGCGCGCTGTCCTTGCCGGGCGGCTCCATCTCGAAGTCGTGATGGCTGTGCTTGATGACGCTGACCTTCAGGCCGCGCGCGCCCAGCAGCGGCAGCATAGCCTCGATCAGGGTGGTCTTGCCGCTGCCTGAGCGGCCAGCGATACCGAAAACAGGGGTCATGCGGACTCCGTGAACAAAGGACAGACAATGGGCAGGAACGCATCCGCCCGCGCCGAGTATGCCAGCAAAGCGCCAGCCACCAGGTCGAAATACCAGCCGTGCAAAGTGAGGTCACCGGCCTGCAGGCGCCGCTGCACGCACGGCAGCGCCTCCAGGTTGCGCAGCGAGATCAGGATCGACGCCTGCTCGCAGGCCCGCCGACGCTCGGCCGCGGACGCCGCCGGCATCTGGTTCAGTACCCGCTGGCGCGCCGGTTCGGCGATATCCATCCAGCGGTTCAGGTAATCCGGTTCGCCATCGCCGTGCGCCGGCCGCTCCATCAGCGCGCGGATGCCGCCGCACTGGGCATGGCCCAGCACGATGATGCGGCTGACCTTCAACTGCTCGACCGCGAACTGGATCGCCGCCAGCACCCCGTGGTGGCCCTGGTCGCGGTCCGGCGGCGGCACCAGGTTGGCGACGTTGCGCACGGTGAAGATGTCGCCCGGGTCGCAGCCCAGCAGCATGGCCGGATCGACCCGCGAATCGCAGCAGCCCACCAGCAGCGTGCTGGGGTGCTGGCCGTCGCGCAGGTTGCGGTACAGCGACGGCGCCGCTTCGTAGTATTGGTGCTGGAAGCGCTGGAAGCCGTCCACCAGCCGTTCTAGATCGCGCATGGGTCAGCCTCCGGTCTGCGACATGAAGCGCACGATGCGCTCGGGCCGGGTGGTGAATTCGTGGCGTTCCGGCTTGGCGGCGATGCCGGCGCGGATCGCCTGTTCCAGTTCGGCGTCGCTGGCGCCGTCGCGCAGCAGCCGGCCCAGCGGCACCTGGTCTTCCTGGCCCAGGCACAGGTACAGGGTGCCGTCCACGCCCAGCCGCACGCGGTTGCAAGCGGCGCAGAAATGGCGCGACATGGGGGTGATGACGCCCAGCGCCGCCGCGCCGCTGCCCGTGCCCCAGTAGCGCGCCGGGCCCGCGCCCTGCCCCGCCAGCGCCGGCACCAGGCCGGCGTCGGCCGCCAGCCGCGCGCCCAGCGCGCCCAGGTCGGCATGGGCATAGCGGCGGCCGCAGTCGCCCACCGGCATCGGTTCGATCAGGCGCAGGATGAAGCCCTGCGCCACGGCGTAGTCCAGCAGCCGGCGCACGTCGGCCTCGGGCGTGGCGGCGTGCACCACGCTGTTGAGCTTGATCGGCGCGAAACCGGCGTCGCGCGCGGCGCGCAGGCCGGCCAGCACCGCGTCGAGGCAATCGCGGCCGGTGATGCGGCCGAATGCGGCCGCGTCCAGCGTGTCCAGGCTGATGTTGAGACGGTCCACGCCGGCCGCGCGCAACGCGGCGGCATGGCGCGCCAGCTGGGTGCCGTTGGTCGACAGCGACAGGTCGTCCACCCCCGGCAGCGCCGCGATGGCGGCGGCCAGGCCGGCCACGCCGCGGCGCAGCAGCGGCTCGCCGCCCGTCAGCCGCACGCGGCGCACGCCCAGGCCGGCGAACAGGCCCGCCAGTCGCGCCATCTCGTCGTGGCGCAGCCAGTTGGACGGCTCTTCGAAGCCCTTGAAGCCCTTGGGCATGCAATAGCCGCAGCGCAGGTCGCAGCGGTCGGTGACCGAGAGTCGCAGGTAGTCGATACGGCGGCCGAAGCCGTCAATCAGCCCCCGCGGCGCGGTCGGCGCCAGGGTGGCGACCGAGGCCGCCGGGGCCGCCGCCAGGGCGGGCGCGGGTGTCATGATGGGCTCCCGAACACCCGGTCGTCCTCGGCCGCGCCCAGGTCGATGCCGCGCACGTCGGCGCGCTCCACCAGCAGCCTGGCGTACTGGCGCCAGGCGGTGTCGCGGCTGGCGGCGACCAGGGCCGACGCGATCGATTCGCGCACCTGCTCGAACGGCAGCAGGCGCCCTTCGATGCGCCGCGTCACGCGCACGATGTGCAGCCCGTGACGGGTCTCCAGCACCTGCGGCAGCAGGCCGCCGGCCGGCAGGGCGAACACGGCCTTTTCGAATTCGGGCACGGTGTCGCCGCGCCCCAGTTGCCCCAGGTTGCCGCCCACCGCCGCCGACGGGCAGTTCGACTGCCGCCGCGCGACCTCGGCGAAACCGGACGGATCGGCCAGCAGGTCGGCCAGCACCGCGCCGGCGTGGGCCCGCAGCAGGTCCAGATTCACCCCGGGGGTGACCTGGAACAGGATGTGATCGGCCTCGATCAGCTCGCCCACGATGAAGCGCTGCGGATTGGCCTGGTAATAGCGCCGGCAGGCCGCCTCGTCGGCCTCGGGCGCCGGCGCGTGGCGTTCCAGCAGCACGCCGATGGCGTCGTCTTCCGAGGCGAGGTCCAACCCCTGCCGCGCGGCCTCGTCCCGCAGCACCCGGCGCAGCACCAGCGCGGTGGTGGCGGCGCGCATCGGGTTGGGCGCGTCCGCGTGCAGCGGCAGTTCTTGCTCCATGTCGGCGTCGGTCAGTTCGACGCCATTGATCGTCACAGGCATGTCGGCCTCCTCGGGTCAGCGCGGACGCACCAGTTGCCAGGCGCGGCCCAGGTAGCCGACCGAGGCGAAGCCGCTCCAGACGTGCACCAGGCGCGTGAACGGGAAGATCACGAACAGCGTCAGGCCCATGAACAGGTGCGCCTTGAACAGCGGCGGCACCTCGGCCACGAAGTCGGCGGCGCCACTGCGGAAGGTGACGATGTGCTGCGCCCAGTGCATCAGGCGCACCATCATCTCGCCGTCCATGTGGCCGGCCGACAGCGCGATGGTCGACAGGCCCAGCAGCAGCGTCGCCAGGATCCACGCCAGCAACAGCTTGTCGCCGGGCCGGGTGGCCTTGCGGATGCGCGGGTCGCTCAGGCGGCGGTGGATCAGGATCAAGAGGCCGATCAGGCACAGCCCGCCCATGACGCCGCCGGCCACCATGGCCACCGTCTGCTTGAGCGTGTGCGACACGCCCAGCGTGTCCCACACCACCACCGGGGTCAACAGGCCGACCAGGTGGCCGAAGAACAGCCCAAGGATGCCGACGTGGAACAGGATGTTGCCCAGCCGCAGCTGGCCGCGATGCAGCAGCTGCGAGCTGTCGGTCTTCCAGGTGTACTGCTCGCGCTCGAAACGCGCCAGGCTGCCCAGCAGGAACACCGTCAGGGCAATGTAGGGATAGATGCCGAAGAAGAACTGGTTCAGGGAATTCATGATGCGTGTCCTGGAAATTAGCGGGTGACCGGCGCCCGGGGATAGAAGCGCACGGCCTGCGCGCCGTCGCCCGAGAACGGACGCAGCAGCGGTTCGACGCCGTCGGCGCCGGCGCCGAAGGTCTCCATGGCTTCGTCCATGTCGCGCACCGGCGGCGCGGTCTGCTCGCGCGGCGTGACCCGCGACAGGCCGCGCAGCACGACGAAGACGCTGGCGTACGGGCTCTCGTTGCGCGCCAGGCGCGCGCCGATGGCGGCCAGCACATGGATGGCGTCGTCCAGCAGGTCCTGCGCCACGGCCGGGTCGATCACGCCCAGGAACTCCAGGAACAGCGGCACGTGGTCCGGCAGTTCCGACACCACCGGTTCGAAGCCGTGCTGGCGGTAGGTCTCCAGCAGGTCGACCATGGCCTGGCCACGGTCGCGGCTTTCGCCGTGCACGTGCTCGAACAGGTGCAGCGAATGGGCGCGGTTGCGGTCGAAGGTGGCCACGTAGGTCTCCTGCAGCGCGATCAGGTCCTGGCTGGCGAGGTGGCCGATCAGCGGTTGCAGGGCTTCCTCGGCGTCGGGATGGGCGGCCAACGCGCCCTCGACCTCGGTCAGGGCGTCGAGCAGTTCCTGTTCGGGGTAGCAGAGCAGCGCGGAAAGCAGTCGATAAAGGCTCATGATGTTCTCCCGTCTCAGGCCGCGGCCTTCTTGCGCGACTTCGGCATGTCGATGAAGATCTCGCTGCCCTGCGGCTTGCGGCCGAACAGCGTGCCTTCCGAGACGCCGCCCGAGCAGCCGTTGCCGAAGGTGAAGCCGCAGCTGCCCTTCTCGTTGAAGCTGTCCTCGACGATCTCCTTGTGGCTGCTGGGCACCACGAAGCGGTCCTCGTAGTCGGCAATCGCCATGATGCGGTACATGTCCTGCACGGTTTCTTCCGACAGGCCGACCTGCTCCAGCAGGGCCGTATCGCGCTCGCCATGCACGGTCTCGGCGCGCTTGTAGGCGCGCATCGCCAGCATCCGTTCGAGCGCCTGCAACACGGGGGCTTCCTTGCCCGCCGTCAGCAGGTTGGCCAGGTAGCGCACCGGAATGCGCAGGCTGGCCACGTCCGGGATCATGGCGCTGGTGCCGAGCGTGCGCTGCGGCATCTTGCCGGCCTCGGCCGCGGTCTGGATCGGCGACAGCGGCGGGATGTACCAGACCATCGGCAGCGTGCGGTATTCCGGATGCAGCGGGAAGGCGACGCGCCATTGCACCGCCATCTTGTAGACCGGCGACTGGCGCGCGGCTTCCAGCCAGGATTCCGGGATGCCCTGCTCGCGCGCGGCGGCGATCACCTCGGGCGAGTGCGGATCCAGGAACAGGTCCAGCTGCGACTCGTACAGGTCCTGCTCGTTGCCGACGGCGGCGGCGCGCTCGATCTGGTCGGCGTCGTACAGCATCACGCCCAGGTAGCGGATGCGGCCGACGCAGGTCTCCGAGCACACGGTCGGCTGGCCGGCCTCGATGCGCGGATAGCAGAAGGTGCACTTCTCGGCCTTGCCGCTGTGCCAGTTGTAGTAGATCTTCTTGTACGGGCAGCCCGAGATGCACATGCGCCAGCCGCGGCACTTGTCCTGGTCGACCAGCACGATGCCGTCGTCCTCGCGCTTGTAGATCGAGCCCGACGGGCAACTGGCGACACAGGCCGGGTTCAGGCAGTGTTCGCACAGGCGCGGCAGGTACATCATGAAGGTGTTCTCGAAGGTCGAGTACATCTCCTTCTGCACGCCCTCGAACAGGGCGTCGCGGCTGCGCGCGGCGAATTCACCGCCCAGGTCGTCCTCCCAGTTCGGCCCCCAGACGATCTTGTCCATCTTCTTGCCGGTCAGCACCGACACCGGGCGCGCCGTCGGCGGTGTCTGCGACAGCGGCGCGTTCTTCAGGTGCTCGTAGTCGAAGGTGAACGGCTCGTAGTAGTCGTCGATCTGCGGCAGGTTCGGGTTGGCGAACAGGTTGGCCAGGATGCGCAGCTTGCCGCCCTGGCGCGGTTCCAGCTTGCCCGCCGCCGTGCGGCGCCAGCCGCCCTGCCATTTCTCCTGGTTCTCCCATTCCTTGGGATAGCCGATGCCGGGCTTGGTCTCGACGTTGTTGAACCAGGCGTACTCGACGCCGTCGCGGCTGGTCCAGACGTTCTTGCAGGTGACCGAGCAAGTGTGGCAGCCGATGCACTTGTCCAGATTCAGCACCATGCCGATTTGGGCGCGTATCCTCATGATTGCTTCTCTTCCTGTTGCGTTTGGGCGGCGGGATCCTCGACCAGCGGGCCTTCCAGCCAGTCCACCTTCTTCATCTTGCGCAGCACCACGAATTCGTCGCGATTGGCGCCCACGGTGCCGTAATAGTTGAAGCCGTAGGCCTGCTGCGCGTAGCCGCCGATCATGTGGGTCGGCTTGAGCACGGTGCGCGTCACCGAGTTGTGGATGCCGCCGCGCTTGCCGCTGGTCTCCGCGCCCGGCACGTTCACGATCTTTTCCTGGGCGTGGTACATCAGGCACATGCCGACCGGCACGCGCTGGCTCACCACCACCCGCGCGGTCAGCGTGCCGTTGACGTTGAACACCTCGACCCAGTCGTTGTCGACCAGCCCGGCCTGCTTGGCCTCGGCCTCGGAGATCCACACGTGGGGACCGCCGCGGCTCAGCGTCAGCATGCGCAGGTTGTCGGAATAGGTGCTGTGGATGCCCCACTTCTGGTGCGGCGTCAGCCAGTTCAACACCAGTTCCTTTTCACCGTTGGGATAGCGGCCCAGCATCGGCGCCACGGTCTTGGTGTCGATCGCCGGCTTGTAGACGCACGAGCCCTCGCCGAAGTCCAGCATCCAGCGGTGGTCCTGGTAGAACTGCTGGCGGCCGGTCAGGGTGCGCCACGGGATCAGCTCGTGCACGTTGGTGTAGCCGGCGTTGTAGCTGACCTCTTCGCTTTCCAGGCCCGACCAGGTCGGCGCCGAGATGATCTTGCGCGGCTGCGCCTGGATGTCGCGGAAGCGGATCTTGTCGTGCTCGCGGCCCAGCGCCAGGTGGGTGTGGTCGCGGCCGGTGATCTTGCCCAGCGCTTCCCAGGCCTTGACCGACACGTGGCCATTGGTCTCGGGCGCGAAGGTCAGGATCATTTCGGCGGCGTCGATGGCGCTGTCCAGGCGCGGCCGGCCCTGGCTCACGCCGGGTTCGTCGACGCGCTCGTTGATGCCGGCCAGTTCGCCCACTTCGTGCTCGGTGTTCCAGTTGATGCCCTTGCCGCCGTTGCCCAGCTTGTCCAGCAGCGGACCGACCGAGGTGAACTTGCGGTAGATGTCGTTGTAGTCGCGCTCGACCACGGTCATGTTGGGCGCGGTCTTGCCCGGCACCAGGTCGCATTCGCCCAGCTTCCAGTCCCTGGGTTCGAAGGCCTGCCCCAGTTCCCCCGGGGTGTCGTGCATCAGCGGCGTCAGCACCAGGTCGCGGCGCTTGCCCAGGTAGGGGCCGCCGATCTCGCTGAACTTCCTAGCCAGCAGCTTGTAGATCTCCCAGTCGGTCTTGCTTTCCCAGAGCGGCTGCACGGCTTCGCTCAGCGGGTGGATGAAGGGGTGCATGTCGGACGTGTTGAGGTCGTCCTTCTCGTACCAGGTGGCCGTCGGCAGCACGATGTCGCCGTACAGGCAGGTGGTGCTCATGCGGAAGTCCAGCACCGTCAGCAGGTCGAGCTTGCCCTCGGCCGCGTCTTCCTGGTAGGTGACCTCGACCGGCTTGATGGCGTCGGCCTCGTCGCCGAACACCGCGTTCTGCGTGCCCAGCAGGTACTTCAGGAAGTACTCGTGGCCCTTGCCGCTGGAGCCCAGGATGTTGGAGCGCCACACGAACATGTTGCGCGGGAAGTTGGCGGGATCGTCCGGGTCTTCGCAGGACATGCGCAGTTCGCCGGACTTGAGCTGCTCGACGGCGTGCGCCACCGGGTCCTTGCCGGCGGCTTCGGCCTGCGCGGTCAGGTCCAGCGGATTGGTGCGCAGCTGCGGCGCCGACGGCAGCCAGCCCATGCGCTCGGCGCGGGCGTTCAGGTCGATCATGCTGAGGTCGCCATAGCGGCCGCGGTCGGCGGTCGGCCCCAGCACTTCCTGCACGTTCAGCTTTTCATGGCGCCACTGGCTGGTATGCGCGTAGAAGAACGAGGTGCCGTTCATCTGGCGCGGCGGGCGCACCCAGTCGGACGCGAACGCCAGCGGCGCCCAGCCGAACTGCGGCCGCAGCTTTTCCTGGCCTACGTAGTGGGCCCAGCCGCCGCCGCTCTTGCCGACGCAGCCGCACATCATCAGCATGTTGATGATGCCGCGGTAGATCATGTCCATGTGGTACCAGTGGTTCAGACCGGCGCCGACGATGACCATCGACTTGCCTTCGGTATCGTGGGCGTTCTGGGCGAACTCGCGCGCCACCTGGATCACCTGCGCGCGCGGCACGCCGGTGTGCTTTTCCTGCCAGGCCGGGGTGTAGGGCACGTCGTCGTCATAGGACGCGGCCACGTTGCCGCCGCCCAGGCCGCGATCCAGGCCGTAGTTGGCCATCTGCAGGTCGTACACCGTGGCCGCCAGAGCCTCGCTGCCGTCGGCCAGGCGGATGCGGCGCGCCGGCACATTGCGCACCAGCACTTCGTCGTGCTCGGCGCCGAAGTACGGGAAGCCCACGCCGACCACGGCATCGGCGCCGTCCAGCAGGCTCAGGCGCGGCTCGATGGCGCGGCCGCTGCCGCCGTCGCGCGCTTCCAGGTTCCAGCGGCCGACCTTCTCGCCGCCGTTGACCGCGCCCTCGCCCCAGCGAAAGCCGATGCTGCCATTGGGCGCCACCAGGTCGCCGCTGGTGTCGTCGAACACCAGCGTCTTCCAGTCGGGGTTGTTCTGCTCGCCCAGCGCGCCGTCCAGCTGCGAGGCGCGCAGGAAGTGGTCGGGCGCGTAAAAGCCGTCGCGCTGCTTGAGCAGCACCAGCATCGGCATGTCGGTGTAGCGGCGCACGTAGTCGCGGAAATAGGCCGAGGCGCCCGACAGGTGGAATTCCTTGAGGATGACGTGGCCCATGGCCATCGCCAGCGCGGCGTCGGTGCCCTGCTTGGGCGCCAGCCAGATGTCGCCGAACTTGACCATTTCGCCGAAGTCGCTGGACACCGCCACCGTCTTGGTGCCCTTGTAGCGGACCTCGGTGTAGAAGTGGGCGTCGGGGGTGCGGGTCTGCGGCACGTTCGAGCCCCACACCATCAGGTAGGTCGAGTTGTACCAGTCGGCCGATTCCGGCACGTCGGTCTGCTCGCCCCAGATCTGCGGGCTGGCCGGCGGCAAGTCGCAATACCAGTCATAGAAGCTCAGGCAGGCGCCGCCCAGCAGGCTCAGGTAGCGGGCGCCGGCGGCATAGCTGACCATCGACATGGCGGGAATCGGCGAAAAGCCGATGACGCGGTCGGGGCCGAACTTCTTGATGGTGTAGGCGTTGGCGGCGGCGATCATCTCGGTCGCGGTGTCCCAGTCCGTGCGCACGAAGCCGCCCAGCCCGCGCACCGACTTGTAGCGCCTGGCGCGCACCGGGTCCTGGCTGATCCATTCCCAGGCCGCGATCGGGTCCATGGTCTTGCGCGCCTCGCGCCACATTTCCATCAGGCGGCCGCGCATCATCGGGTACTTCACGCGCTGCGCCGAATAGACGTACCAGCTGTAGGACGCGCCACGCGGACAGCCGCGCGGCTCGTGGTTGGGCAGGTCCGGCCGCGTGCGCGGGTAGTCGGTCTGCTGGGTCTCCCAGGTGATCAGGCCGTTCTTGACGTAGACCTTCCACGAGCACGAGCCGGTGCAGTTGACCCCATGGGTCGAGCGCACCACCTTGTCGTGCTGCCAGCGGGCGCGATAGGCGTTTTCCCACTTGCGGTCTTCATTGACCACTGCCCCGTGACCGTCCGCGTAGGTGGATTTCACCCGCGACATGAACTTCAACCGGTCAAGAAAATGACTCATTGCGTTTCTCCAAGAGCGCCGGCCCGGCCGGCGCGTACTGCAATCTGTGCTGTCAAAATCACTTTAGTGTTCGCCCGCCCGGCCGACCATTCGCCGGTGGCACAGGGCGGGCGCGGCAGAGTGACTAGTCACCCCGGCCAACCCTGCCGTCAGCAGGGCACCGGCGCGTTGCGGCGCGCGTAGTACCACCAGGTGATCAGCACGCAGGTGGCGTAGAAGCCGATGAAGCAATACAGGGCCGCCTGGGCGCTGCCGGTCAGCTCCAGCGAGGTGCCGAAGCTGCGCGGGATGAAAAAGCCGCCATAGGCGCCGATCGCGCCGGAAAAGCCCAGCACCGCCGCCGATTCGCGGGCCGCGTCGGTCAGCGCCTGCTTCTGCGCGGCCGCGCCCTTGCCTTGCGCGGCCTGGGTGCGTTCGCGCAGGAAGATCACCGGGATCATGCGGAAGGTCGAGCCGTTGCCCACGCCGGTCAGCGCGAACAGCACGATGAACATAGCCAGGAAGCCGTTGAAGTCGCCGCCCTGCCCGTTCAGCGGCAGGAACATCACCACGCCCAGCACCGCGGCGATCATGCCGATGAAGGTGAACAGCGTGACCCGCGCCCCGCCCAGCTTGTCCGAGACCCAGCCGCCCACGGGACGGGTCAGCGAGCCGACCAGCGGGCCCAGGAAGGCATAGGTGGTCGGGTCGACCTGCGGGAACAGCGTCTTGGTCAGCATGGCAAAGCCCGCCGAGAAACCGATGAACGAACCGAAGGTGCCCACGTACAGCCAGCACATCAGCCAGTTGTGCTTGCGCTTGAAGATCACCGCCTGGTCGGCGAACGAGGCGCGCGCGTCGGCGATGTCGTTCATGCCGAACCATGCCGCCAGCGAGGCCAGCGCGATGGGAATGACCCAGATGAAGCCGGCGTTCTGCAGCCACAGGCTGCGCTGGACGCCGCCGGCGGTAATCGTCTGCGGCTCGCCGCCCAGCACGCCGAACACGCCCATCGAGATCACCACCGGCACCACGAACTGCACCAGTGACACGCCCAGGTTGCCGATGCCGGCGTTAAGGCCCGTGGCCAGGCCCTTCTTGTCCTTGGGAAAGAAGAAGCTGATGTTGGCCATGCTGGAGCTGAAGTTGCCGCCCCCCAGGCCGCACAGCAGCGCCAGGATCAGCAGCGTCGGGAACGAGGTGGTCGGGTCGCGCAGCGCGAAGCCCATGCCCAGCGCCGGGATCAGCAGCGAGGCGGTCGAGATCGCGGTCCACTTGCGGCCGCCGAACACCGGCACCAGGAACGAATAGAAGATGCGCAGCGTGGCGCCCGACAGCGCCGGCAGCGCGGTCAGCCAGAACAGCTGGTTCTTGGACAGCATGAAGCCGGCGTGGTCGAGGTTGACCACCACCACGCTCCACAGCATCCAGATGCTGAACGCCAGCATCAGCGCGGGAATGGAAATCCACAGGTTGCGGTTGGCGATGCGGGCGCCGGTCTGTTTCCAGAAGCCGGGGTTTTCCGGCTCCCAGCGCGCCAGGACATGGGAAGACATAGGTTTTCTCCGGTGAGGATCAGGCGGCTTGGCGCCGCGCGGTGGCGGCGCTTTCGGGCCGGAAGCTGAAATGCATGAAGATGAGCGAGACGCAGACCGTGCCGTACAGCAGCATGAAGGCGCTGGAGCGCACGCCGGTCAGGTCCAGCAGCACGCCGAACAGGATCGGCAGGATGAAGCCGCCCAGGCCGCCGGCCAGGCCGACGATGCCCGAGACCGCGCCGATGTTCTGGCCGAACTCATCCGAGATGAACTTGAAGACCGAGGCCTTGCCAATCGCCATGGCGATGCCGACGATGAACAGCAGGATGGTGAAGCTGGTCGGCCCCAGGGCGATGTCGAACTGGCGCGGGCCGCCGGTGGTCAGCACGGTAAAGTGCGTCTGCGGATAGCTCAGGATGAAGAACGCCACCCAGCAAACCCACATCACCCACCAGGTGGTCTTGTAGGCGCCGTAGCGGTCCGAGATCCAGCCGCCCACGGCGCGCAGCACGCCGCCCGGCAGCGAGAAGCACGCGGCCAGCAGCGCCGCCAGCTTCATGTCGAAACCGTATTCGCCGATGTAGTACTTGGTCATCCAGAGCGCCAGCGCCACGTAGCCGCCGAACACCACCGAGTAGTACTGGCAATAGCGCCACACGCGCGGGTCCTTCAGCATCGCGAATTGCGCCTTCAGGCTGGCGCCGCCGGCCACCCGGTGCGACGGATCCGAGGCCGAGAACAGCCAGAACAGGATCGCCGTCACCAGCAGGGCCACCGCGTACACCTGCGGCACGATCACCCAGGCGCCGCCGGCGGCGGCGATCAGCGCCGGCGCCACGAACTTGGTGATGGCCGAGCCCGAATTGCCGGCGCCGAACACGCCCATGGCCAGGCCCTGCTTGTTGCGCGGAAACCAGCGCGCCACGTAGGGCGTGCCGACCGAGAACGAGCCGCCGGTCAGGCCCACGAACAGCGCCAGCACCAGGAATTGCCAGTACTCGGTGGCGTAGGACAGCAGCCAGATCGGCACCACCGCCAGCAGCATCAGCACGAAGAACACCGGGCGGCCGCCGTAGCGGTCGGTCCAGATGCCCAGCGGCACGCGCACCAGGGAGCCGGTCAGCACCGGCATGGCGGCCAGCAGGCCGAATTCGGTCTCGGACAGGCCGAGCTGTGTCTTGATGGGAATGCCCAGCACCGCGAAGATCATCCATACCGCGAAGCAGATGGTGAAGGCGAAGGTGCTGGATACCAGGACCCGCATGGGCGCGCTGGCCGAGGGGTGGGTTGATGCCATGGTGGTTCTCGCTTTTTTGCACACGGAATACGACAGCCCCAAGCCTAGGCATCCGCGCCTGCCGCCACCATTCGCCGGCCGACCATATCGGCGGCGCCGATGTGACTAGTCACCCCGGAAAAGCCGCCGCGTTTGCGCGGGATCAAATCCGCGCGATGGGCCGAAAGCCTCCTTCGGCGTTAATATGTATTTAAAATACACATTCAAAATCACCCCGCCGGCTACTGGTCAAAGGTCATCATGTCCACCCTGCTCACCCTGGAAGAACCCGCCGCCGACGGCGCCGCGCGGCCGAATTGGCGCGCCTTCACCGAAATGGGCTTTCGCCCGCTTTACCTGGCTGGCTGCGCCTGGGCGCTGCTGTCGGTGCTGCTATGGGTGTTCGCCCCGGCCCGGCTGGCCGGCGTGCTGACCGCCATGCCCTGGCACGCGCACGAGATGCTGTGGGGCTTCGTGGCCACCATCGCGGTCGGCTTCCTGCTGACGGCCGGCGCCAACTGGACCGGCCGCAACCCGCTGCGCGGCGCGCCGCTGGCGGCGCTGTGCGCGCTCTGGCTGGTGGCGCGCGGCGCCTACCTGGCGCCCGGCATGACGGCCTTCACCGTGGCCGCCGTGGCCGACCTGCTGTTCTTCCTGTGGGCCGCCATTGCCCTGGCGCGCGCCGTCTGGATCACGCGCAATCGCCGCAACTACGGCGTGCCATTGCTGCTGCTGGCGCTGGCGGCGGCCCACGCGCTGTATCTGCGCGCCGCGCTGGCGGGCGATTACCTGGTGCTGATGCGCTACTTCAACACCGGCCTTTTGGTGATGGCGGTGCTGACGCTGCTGATCGCCCGCCGCGTGCTGCCGTTCTTCGCCAAGCGCGCCGTCGCCGGCCTGGAAATTCCGCCCCACACCCGCAGCGGCCATTGGCAGCTGGGCGCCGGCGTGCTGGCGATTGCCGGCCTGCTGGCCGGGGCGCCGCGTGCCGCCGCGCTGCTGCTCGCGGTCACCGGCGTCCTGGCGCTGGCGCAGTGGCTGGCCTGGAAGCCGTGGGCAGCGCGCCGCGTGCCGCTGCTTTGGGTCCTGTACGTGGGCTATCTGGGCCTGGGCCTCGGCCTGCTGGCGGGCGCGGCGCAACTGGCCGGCTACGTGGCGCGGCCGGCCTGGCCGGTGCACGTCATCGGCGTGGCCGGTTTCTCGGTGCTGATCATCGGCATGGCCACGCGCACGGCGATGGGCCACCTGGGCCGGCCGCTGCGCGCCGACCGCAGCATGGTGCTGAGCTATGCGCTGGTGATCCTGGCGGCGCTGCTGCGCCTGGCCGCCCTGGTGCCGACCGGCGCCACGCTGGGCTTGCTGCATGCGTCGGCCGGCGCCTGGGCGCTGGGGTTCGGCTTGTACCTGTGGCGCTTCTGGCCGTGGATGATCCGGCCGCGCGCGGACGCCGTCGCCAAGCCGGCGGCGTCGATGATGAAGATCGTGCCCGCCGGGCCGCGCCGGGCGCCTTGAAGCGCGGACGGCCGCCCCGTTTCTCAGCCGCGCGCTTCGCGCCGGCGGGTCGCTTCCAGCTGCTTCTTCATGGCCTTGAGCCAGGCCTTGAGCTGCTGCATGTCGACGAACTGCGACAGCTCGAACTCCAGCTCGCCGATGTAGTCCCGCACATCGGCGATTTCCGCGTCCAGGTCTTCCATCAGGTCGGCCGGGTCGATCGGCTGCTCCGGATCGAAGCGGTATTCGGCCTTGAAGTCGCGTTCGAACGCGGCCAGCTCGCGGTTCACGGCCGCCAGTTGCTCCCGCAGCACGGGAATGGCCAGCGCCAGCTTGTCTTCGGCCACGCCGTCCAGCCCGTCCGGCCCCAGCGCCAGCAAAGCCTCGGCCTGCGCCAGCGCGTCGGGCGCGAACGTCGCGGCGATGGCGGGCGCGTCTGCCTGGGCCTGCGCGGAGGCGGCCATCTCGGCCATCTCGGCCGCCTCGGCCTCGCGTTCCTCGGCCACTTCGGCGTCGATGTCGGAACCGCTGTGCTTGCGGTAGACCGCCTTCAGGCGCTCGACGTCGCATTCGGCCGGCGTGCCATCCAGCAGGATCGAGAACAGCGTTTCCTGCCCCAATTGCGCGGCGATCTCGGACACCAGCTGGCGTTCCGCCTTGGTCAGCTCCTTCTGCCTGGCGGCATGGTCGAAGCAGAACACCAGCCTGGCCTTGAGCTCGATCTCGGTGACCTCCAGCGGCGCCAGCACCTCGGCATGCTTGCCCTGGTATTCGCGCGCCACGGTTTGCCACAGCTGCAACGCGGCGCGGTCGGTGCGCAGCGCGTCGATCAGCGCGGCGGCGGAGGTATTTTCTTGCATGGATGAAACCCTATGAGCGGCCCGGCGCACGCCGGGGCGGAAACTGGCTGGAAAACCGTATTATCCCCGTTCACAGCCCTTCGCCCCAGGCGCTGGCCAAACCTCGCAGCGCCGCCGCCGGGTCGGCCGCCCTGGCCTGCTGGTCGCGCAGGCGGCAGATCTCCGGATCGCGCTCGAACAGGCCGCGCGCATGGACGCGGGCCAGCTCGGTCAAGCCGGCGGTCTTGGGCTGGCGGATCGCGGTGAAGGCGGCCAGCGCCGCCTCCAGGTCGCGCGGCCCGGCCGCCAGGCATTGGCCCAGGTGCCAGGCATCCTCCAGCGCCTGACAGGCGCCCTGGCCCGAGGTCGGCAACGGCGCGTGCGCGGCATCGCCCACCAGCAGCACATTGTCCCGATGCCAGACCGCCGGCGTGTCCAGGTCATGCACGGCGATCAGGCGCACGGCGTCGGCGGGCGTCGCCTGGATGAGGCGCGCGACCGGTTCGGCCCAATCGGCGAAAAGGCCGGCAACCTCCGCGCGCGGATCCGCCCCCTCCCCGGCGGCGGACAGCGGCCGGACCTGGGCCCCGGCCCAATAGACCAGATCCCGCCGCACCGCGACGCAGCCGAAACGCTCGCCGACGCCCCAATAGTCCTGGATGGCGATGTCATCGGCCAGGCCTGGCGCCGACGCGACGCCGATCCAGTTCACGAACCCTTGGTAGACCGGCTTGTTGTCACCCGTGACGAAGCGGCGCGCCACCGATTCCATGCGGCCATCCGCGCCGATGAGCAGGTCCGGCCGGATGGCGGCGCCATTGTCAAACCGCGCCGTGGCGCGGCCATCATCGCCCGGCTCGATCGCCACCGCGCGATGGCCGTACTCGACCGTGATGCCGGCGCGCACCGTGTGCGCCAGCAGCACGGCCAGCAGGTCGCGGCGCAGGATCGCATGGGTCGGGTAACCCATCAGGCGATCCAGCGCGGTGATGTCGAGTCCCCCCAGGGCATTGCCCGCAGGGTCGTAACGGCGCATCGCCACCGGCTTTCCGCCCAGCGCCGCGACGTCCGGCAGCAGCCCGAGCCGGTCAAGCACGCAACCCGCATTGGGCCATAGCGTCACGCCGGCCCCCATCGTGGCCGGCGCGGCGCCGCGTTCGTAGACCCGCGGCTGGTGTCCCGAGCGATGCAGGGCGAGCGCCACGCTCAGGCCGGCGATCCCGCCGCCCAGTATTCCGATATCCATGCTGAATCCTTGCTTCAAATTCCGCGTGCCGGCCCGACGCCGCACACAGGATCCGCATCGTAGATTCCGCCGGATGCGAGAACTAGTATGGAAAAATGGGTTCCTTTCATATCGCAAACGGGATAATCATGGGTCAGGCCCTGGATCTGAACAGCGTTCGCGTCTATGCGGCGGTGGTGGATGAACAGAGTTTCGCGGGCGCGGCGCGGCGCCTGGCCATGCCGTCGTCGAACGTCAGCCGCCATGTCGCGGGACTGGAACGGCGGCTGGGCGTGCGGCTGCTGGAACGCAGCACCCGCCATCTGCGCATGACCGAAGCCGGCCAACTGCTGTACCAGCGGGCCAAGCCGTTGCTGGACAGCCTGGCCGCCACGGAAGAGGAACTGGGCGCGGCCAGGCAGGAACTGCGCGGACCGCTGCACCTGTGCATGCCGGGCGAAGCGCCACGGCTGCTGGCGCCGATCCTGGCGGAGTTCTGCGATCGTCACCCCGGCATCGACCTGGCCTGCGACACCCGCCTCGATGGCATCGACGCGTTGCGCGAGGATGTCGATCTGTCGATCGTGTTCCATCGCGGCCGCCAGGACGACAGCAGCCTCATCACACGCGAACTGGCGATATTGCCCAGCATCGTGGTTGCCTCGCCCGCGCTGCTGAGCCGCGTCGGCGTGCCGCGCCAGGCGCGCCAGCTCAAGGCGCTGCCCTGCATCACCACCCTGAGCGCGCTCAAGGGCATGCCCTGGCAATTCGTGGACGCGGCCGGAGACATCGTCAAGGTGCCGGTGCGCAGCCGCTACCGCGTCAACAGCGGCGAACTGGCGCTGATGGGCGCGCGCCAGGGCATCGGCTTCGCGATCCTGGCGGCCGCCTCATGCCAGGAGGACCTGGCCGCCGGCCGCCTGTGCGAAGTGCCGCTGGACCTGCAACCGGCGCCCCTGCAGTTGCTCGGGGTCTACAGCCACCGCCACTCGGTCAGCGCGCGGGCCCGGGCGCTGCTTGAACTGATCCAGACGCGGCTGGCCGAGGCCGGCCTGGGCACGCCGGCGGCTGGCGCTGGCCGCCCTTCGCGCTCGGCCAGGAGCGGCGCGAGGGCCTGACGCCGGAACAGGCCATCCATCGCGCCGCCATGCTGCGCCTGCGCCCCATCGTCATGACCAACGTGGCCGGCCTGCTGGGCGCGCTGCCGCTGGTGCTGGGCATGGGCGAAGGCTCGGAACCGCGCCGGCCGCTGGGGGTGACCATCGTCGGCGGGCTGATGATCAGCCAGTTCCTGACGCGGTACACCACGCCGATCGTGTACCTGGCGCTGGAGCGGCTGCGGCTGAAGGTGGCCGGGTGGCGCGCGCGGCGCGCCTGATCCGCCCGTCCGCGCCGCACCCGACGCCTCAGCCCGCGCCCCGTTCCACTTCCGGGGCGCGCGGCGCCACGCTCAGGCGTTCGGCCAGCAGCGCCAGGAAGGCCCGCGCCAGCGGCGGCAGGTGGACGCCGCGCAAGGTCACGACCTGGATGCTGCGCTGGCGCATTTCGGGATTGCTGAACGGCACCGCCACCAGGCCGGCGCTGTCGAGCAGGCCGATCACCGTCAGGTAGCCCGTCAACGCCACGATCTGGCTGCCCGGCAGCATCGGCAGGAAGGCCGCCGAATGGTTGGACACATAGGCCGGCTCGATGTGCACGCCGGCATTGGCGCAGGCCGTGTCGAACAGGTCGCGCACCGTGGTGCCCGGATCGCCCAGCGACAGCGGCGCCTGCGCCAGATCGCGCACGCCGACGCTGCGGCGCGCGGCCAGCGGATGATGCCGGCACATGATGGCGTAGACCGGCGCGCGGCACAGCAGCTCGGTCTTGAGACGCTCGTCGGGCGCCACCGTGTAGCGCAGCGCCAGCTGCGACAGGCCCTCCAGGATCAGCCGGTTGACCTCCTCCGGCCGCTCCACCAGCAGATGGAAGCGCGCCTCGGGATGCAGGCGCTTGAAATCGGCCATGCACTGCGGCAGGAAGCGGTGCGCGAAGCCCTCGGTACAAGCCAGTCGCACGGTCACGTCGCCCAGCGCGCTGCGCTGGCGGATGCCAGTGGCGATGCGCTCGGCCTCCAGCGCGGCGGCGCTGGCGTAGGCCGCCAGCTGGCGCCCGGCCTCGCTCAGCGCCATGCCGCGCGCCTGGCGCTCGAACAGCGCGACGCCCAGCTCGTCCTCCAGCTTGGCGATCTGGCGGCTGACGGCCGAGGCCGCCACGTGCTGCGCGGCCGCCGCGCCGGCGATCGAGCCGCAGCGCGCCACCTCCAGGAAATACCTCAAACCCAGCGAAATCACGACACGCTCCCCAGGTCATTCCGACCGTCTCGCAATGGTCACGCCAACCATTGCCAAAATGGCAATGATCAAATGCGAATTATCTAATTGTGGCATGTGAACAAGCGTAATAACTTTGTGCCTTCTTCGCCTCCGAGACCGCTGTGATCCGCGAACAAGCCATTCTTCACGCCACCAACGCCTACGACGACGGCACCCTGCAGGCCGAGCTGGCCCGCCGCGTGGCCTACCCGACAGAGAGCGAGGAGCCGGGCCAGGCGCCCAGCCAGCACGCCTATCTGAACGACGAACTGGCGCCGCCGCTGCGGGCGCTGGGTTTCACCTGTCAGGTGCATCCCAACCCGGCCGGCGTGGACCTGCCGATCCTGGTGGCGCGGCGCATCGAGGACGCCGCGCTGCCGACGGTGCTGCTGTACGGCCACGGCGACGTGGTGCGCGGCAACGCGGCCAAATGGGACGCCGGCCGCGATCCCTGGCGCCTGCGGATCGAGGGCGACCGCTGGTACGGCCGCGGCACCGCCGACAACAAGGGCCAGCACACCATCAACCTGGCGGCGCTGCGCGAAGTCCTGCGGGCGCGCGACGGCAAGCTGGGATTCAACGCCACCTGGCTGATCGAGACCGGCGAGGAAGCCGGCTCGCCGGGCCTGGCGGCGTTCTGCGAGGCGCAGCGCGAGACTCTCGCCGCCGACGTCTTCATCGCCAGCGACGGCCCGCGCCTGGCCGCTGCCCGCCCCACGCTGTTCATGGGCTCGCGCGGCGCGGTCAACTTCGAACTGTCGCTGCGCGCCCGCGAGCGCGGCTATCACTCGGGCAACTGGGGCGGCCTGCTGGCCAACCCCGCCATCATCCTGTCGCACGCCATCGCCACGCTGGTGGACGCGCGCGGCCGCATCCAGGTGCCGGGCCTGCGCCCGCCCCCCATCCCGGCCGCGGTGGCCGCGGCGCTGGCCGACCTGGAGGTCGGCGGCGGTCCCGACGATCCCGCGATCGACAATGACTGGGGCGAACCGGGGCTGTCGCCCGCGGAGCAGGTGTTCGGCTGGAACAGCCTGGACGTGCTGACCTTCGGCGCCGGCGATCCGGCCAAGCCGGTCAACGCCATTCCGCCGGCCGCCTCGGCCTGGTGCCAGTTGCGCTTCGTGGTCGGCACCGACTGGAAGGCGCTGGAACGCCACGTGCGCGCCCACCTCGATGAGGCCGGCTTCGGCGACGTGCAGGTGCGCGTCGGCATGCAGGCCGGCGCCACCCGGCTGTCGCCCGACAACCCGTGGGCGCGCTGGGCCGCCGCCTCGATCGAGCGCAGCACGGGCCTGCGGCCGGCGCTGCTGCCCAACCTGGGCGGCTCGCTGCCCAACGACATCTTCGCCGACCTGCTCGGCCTGCCCACGCTGTGGGTGCCGCATTCCTACCCCGCCTGCGCCCAGCACGCCCCCAACGAACATCTGCTGGGCAGCGTGGCGCGCGAAGGCCTGGCCATCATGGCCGGCCTGTTCTGGGACCTGGGCGACCAGGGCGCCGCGTTGCGCCAGGCCGCCCGCAACCCCGTTACCATTGCCCAACCCTGACCGGACCCGACCATGATCGCCAGAATCCGCGCCGCCGCGCTGGCCTGCCTTTCGGCCCTTGCCCTCCAAGCCGCCGTGGGCGCGCCCGCCGCCCACGCCGCCTATCCCGAACAGGCCATCAAGCTGGTGGTGCCGTTCACGCCCGGCGGCGCCACCGACGCGGTGGCCCGCCTGCTGGCCAACCGGCTGTCGGGCAAGCTGGGCCAGGCCGTGATCGTCGAGAACCGGCCCGGCGCCTCGACCGTCATCGGCGCCAACGCCGTGGCGCAGGCGCAGCCCGACGGCTACACGCTGATGCTGTCGGGCAGCACCACCTACACCGTGCTGCCGGCGCTCAAGCGCGACCTGCCCTACGATCCGCGCCGCAGCTTCGAGCACATCGCCATCGTGGCCCTGGCGCCGGTGGTGCTGCTGGCGCAGAACAGCGTGCCGGCAAAGACCGCGCAACAGGCCGCCGATCTGGCGCGCGACAAGACCGCCAGCGGCGGCCTGATGTACGGCACCTTCGGCCCGGGATCGGCGCCGCACCTGGTGGGCGAAATGTTCGCCGAAGCCGCCGGCGCCAAAATGACGCCGGTGCCCTACAAGGGCAGCGCGCAGTTCATCACCGCCCTGATCGGCGGCGAGATCGCGCTGGGCGTGGACACGGTGTCGTCGGCCGCGCCGCAGGTCAAGGCCGGCAAGGTGCGCGCGCTGGCCGTCACCGGCGAACACCGCGTGCCGCAACTGCCGGACGTGCCGACCTTCATCGAAAGCGGCCTGCCCGGCGTGTCGATGGTGGGCTGGTACGGCCTGGTGGCGCCAGCCCGCACGCCGCAGCCCGTGCTGGACACGCTGAACCGCGCGGTGGCCGAGATCATGGCCGATCCGCAGATGCAACGCGCCGTCACGGATCTGGCGCTGGAACCGGTCTACCTGGACGGCGCGGCCTTCACGGCGCGCATGCGGCAAGAGTTGCAGACCTTCGGCGAAGTGGGCCGGCGCGCCAACATCAAACTGGATTGAGGCCGGCGGGCGCCCTGCGTTGCGCCGCGGGGCCAGCGCGTAGGGATTCCGTCCTACTCTGGCCCCATTTCGATTAGAATCAGAACCATTCTCAATAAAGGACGCCGGTCCGCGGCCGCGTCGAAAAATAACGAGGCGCGTTCTGAAACCCACTTTCCGTCTATCCATGGCCTGGCTCCACACCTGGGTCGGCCTGTGGTTTTCCTGGCTGCTGTTCGCCGTCTTCCTGACCGGCACCCTGGCGGTATTCGCCGAACCCATCACCCATTGGATGACGCCCGAGCATCACGCGGCCGAGGCCGATGCGGCGGCGCGCGAGCCCGTCAAGGTGGATCGCGCGCGCCGGCTCGACCTGGCCGTGCGGTACATGGCACAGCATCACCCCGGCGCCGGCATGTGGGAGATCTGGCCGGTGGACCGCTTTCACGACAACGGCCTGGTGGCGTACTGGTTGGACCATAACGGCGAATACGCCGACGCCGAACTCGATCCCGAGACCGGCCAGGAACTGCCAGGGCAAGCGCCCCACGCGGCCGGCCGCGCCACGCTCGGCGGCAATCACTTCGTCGACTTCCACTACAACCTGCATGCCCAGCCGCTGGGCGTCTGGATCGTGGCCTTCGCGGCCATGGCGATGCTGGTGGCGATGGTGTCGGGCGTGGTGACGCACAAGCGCATCTTCAAGGACTTCTTCACCTTCCGCGCGAAAAAAGGCCAGCGCTCGTGGCTGGACGCGCACAACGCCACGGCGGTGCTGACGCTGCCGTTCCAGTTCATGATCGCCTACACCGGCATCGTGATCTCGGCCCTGACGCTGATGCCCGCGCCGATCACGGCGGCCTATGGCGGCGGCGCCGAGGCCGCGCGCCAGTACCTGGCCGAACTCTCCCGCGAAGACCGGCCGACGCCGACCGGCGCCGCGCTGGCGGTGCCGCCGCTGGAACCGCTGGTGGCCCGCGCCGAACAACTGATCGGGCAGACCGCCCGCGCCATCGTCGTCAACAACCCCGAAGACGGCTCGATGCGGATCGCGGTCTATGGCTGGAACGAGGCCGCCGACCAGCAGGTCCTCATCAGCACCACCACTGGCATGGCCGAATTCTCCGCCGCCAGCGGCGAACTGCTGCGCCTGCGCGCGCCCGGCGGCGTTGAAGGCGGCGCCGCGCCGCTCACGCGCCAGGTGATGGCCGACCTGCACATGGTCAAGTTCGGCGGCCTGGCCATGAAATGGCTGTATTTCCTGTGCGGCCTGGCCGGCGCCGCGATGATGGGCACGGGCGCGGTGCTGTTCATGGTCAAGCGCCGCCACAAGATGGGCAACGAGTTCGGCGCCGCCACCGCGCGCGTCTACCGCCTGATCGAAGGCCTGAACGTGGCCGCGCTGGCCGGCCTGGCGATCGCCTGCGTCGCCTACCTGTGGGCCAACCGCCTGCTGCCGGTGGCGCTGCCGCAGCGCGCCGGCTGGGAGCTGCGCGCTTTCTTCATCGTCTGGGCGCTGACGCTGGCCCACGCCTGGCTGTGCGCGCCGCGGCGCGCGTGGATCGGGCAATTGGCCGCGCTGTCGGCGCTGTGCCTGCTGCTGCCGCTGCTGTCGCTGGCGACGATCGGCGACCATCCGCTGGCGCAGATCGCGCGCGGCGACTGGGAAAGCGCCGGCGTCGAACTGACGGCCGTGGCCACCGGCCTGGCGGCCGGCTGGGCCGCGCTACGATTGCGCAAGAAACCGTTGTCGGCGCCGCCGCCGCGCAACGCCCGCCCGCCCCAGGAAGCCACGGCATGAATCTGAACGACGCATACGGCATCGCCATGGCGCTGCTGCTGACCTATTCCGGCATGGCCTGCCTGAGCCTGGCGATGCCGCGCCACTACGATCAGGTCTGGGGCCGCGATCCGTCCGCCGGCCATTCGCGCGTGCTACGCGCCGCCGGCATCCTGCTGTTGCTGCTGGCGCTGCTGCCGTGCGTCGGCCTGTGGGGCAACACCGTGGGCGTGGTGGCCTGGCTCGGCTGGCTGTCGGCCGGCGCCCTGCTGTGGGTCGGCATGCTGTCGTGGTCGCCGCGCCCGGCGATGCGCACCGCCGCGCTGGCGGTGGTCATCTCGATCGCCGGGGTCGGCTTCGGCTTCTAGGGCCGCATTGCGCCCGCCCCGGCCCGGCCGGGGCCGTTTGACCGGCATCAAGCCGGCGTGACAAACGCCTCGGTGGCCCGGTCTTTGACACCATAGGTGGTGGTAGAGTTTTTCCACCCCACAACATATGGTGTCAGCGATGCAACTCCAACACATCCTCAAGCGCGACGGCCGGGTCGTCGCATTCGACCGCGCCAAGATCGCGGCGGCCATCGCCGCCGCCGGCCGCGGCACCGGAGAACTGGACGCCGACGTGGCCCAGGCGCTGACCGGCGCGGTGATCGAGGCGCTGGCCGCCGAAGGCAACGTCTGCCCCGGCGTGGAAACCATCCAGAACCAGGTCGAGGAAACGCTGGTCAAGGCCGGCTACTGGCGCACCGCCCGCGCCTACATCGTCTACCGCGAACAGCACGCCCGCCTGCGCGCGCTGCGCCATACCCTGGTGGACGTGGAAAGCGCCATGGAGGAATACCTGGAACAGCGCGACTGGCGCGTCAACGCCAACGCCAACCAGGGCTACAGCCTGGGCGGCCTGATCCTGAACGTGGCCGGCAAGGTCACCGCCAACTACTGGCTGTCCAACGTCTTCACGCCCGAAGCCGGCCAGGCCCACCGCGACGGCGACATCCACATTCACGACCTGGACATGCTCAGCGGCTATTGCGCCGGCTGGTCGCTGCGCCAGCTGCTGACCGAGGGCTTCAACGGCATCCCCGGCAAGATCGAGGCCACGCCGCCGCGCCACATGTCGGCGGCCATCGGCCAGATCGTCAACTTCCTGGGCACGCTGCAGAACGAATGGGCCGGCGCGCAGGCCTTCAGCTCGTTCGACACCTACATGGCGCCCTTCATCCGCCGCGACGCGATGACCTACGCCGAGGTCAAGCAAAGCATGCAGGAGCTGATCTACAACCTGAACGTGCCGAGCCGCTGGGGCACGCAGACGCCGTTCACCAACCTGACCTTCGACTGGACCTGCCCGGCCGACCTGAAGGAGCAGATCCCCTACGTCGGCGGCGAGGAAATGCCGTTCGCCTATGGCGACCTGCAGGCCGAGATGGACATGATCAACCGCGCCTACATCGAAGTGATGATGGCCGGCGACGCCAAGGGGCGCGTGTTCACGTTCCCGATTCCCACCTACAACATCACGTCCGACTTCGACTGGGACCATCCCAACACCGAGCGCCTGTTCGAGATGACCGCGCGCTACGGCCTGCCGTACTTCCAGAACTTCCTCAATTCCGATCTGGAGCCGCACATGGTGCGCTCCATGTGCTGCCGCCTGCAACTGGACCTGCGCGAGCTGCTCAAGCGCGGCAACGGCCTGTTCGGCTCGGCCGAGCAGACCGGCTCGGTGGGCGTGGTGACGATCAATTGCGCCCGCCTGGGCCATACCTGCCGCGGCGACGAGGCGGCGCTGATGGCGCGCCTGGACCACCTGCTGGGCCTCGGGCGCGACGTGCTGGAGACCAAGCGCAAGGTGGTGCAGCGCTATATCGACCAGGGCCTGTACCCGTACACCCGGCGCTACCTGGGCACGCTGCGCAACCACTTCAGCACGCTGGGCGTGAACGGCATCAACGAGATGATCCGCAACTTCAGCGACGACGCCGACGACGTCACCACGCCGGCCGGCCACGCGCTGGCGGTGCGGCTGCTGGACCGGGTGCGGGCGCGCATGACCGAGTTCCAGGAAGAGACCGGCCATCTCTACAACCTGGAGGCCACGCCGGCCGAAGGCACCACCTACCGCTTCGCTCGCGAGGACCGCAAGCGCTATCCCGGCATCCTGCAGGCCGGCACCGAGGCCCAGCCCTACTACACCAACTCCAGCCAGCTGCCGGTGGGCCACACCGACGATCCGTTCGAGGCGCTGGCGCTGCAGGAAGCGCTGCAGGGCAAGTACACCGGCGGCACCGTGCTGCACCTGTACATGAACGAGGCCGTGTCGTCGGCCAGCGCCTGCAAGGAACTGGTGCGGCGCGCGCTGTCGAACTTCCGCCTGCCCTACATCACCGTCACGCCGACGTTCTCGATCTGCCCGAACCACGGCTATCTGGCCGGGCACCACGAGTTCTGCCCGAAGTGCGACGCCGAATTGCTGGCCAAGCAGGCGTCTTGCTGCGCGCCGGCCTGACATCGCCGGTCACCGCGTTTTTTCCCCGGGCGATCCCCGCCCGGTCTTTCCCCCAGGAGCCATCATGCAAACCGTGATCACCCCGCAAGCCATCGCCCCGCAGGCCGCGCATCTGGACGACAGCCAGCGCGTGCGCTGCGAAGTCTGGACCCGCGTCATGGGCTATCACCGCCCCGTGTCTTCCTTCAACACCGGCAAACAAGGCGAATTCAATGAACGCCGCTTCTTCGTCGAACAACGTGCCTGAAGCGGCCGGCGGCCGCAAGGCCGCCGCAGCCCGCCACCCGCCGCGCCTGGCCCACGCCGCGCCGCCCCGGCCGGCGGCCCAGCCGCTGCCGCGCCATTCGCCGGCGGTGGGCGGCCTGACGCCCTTCTCCACCGTGGACTGGCCGGGCACGCTGGCCGCCGTCGTCTTCATCGCCGGCTGTCCCTGGCGCTGCCACTACTGCCACAACCCCGAATTGCAGACACGCAACGCGCGCTACGACTGGCGCGACGTGCGCGCGTTCCTGGACAACCGCCAGGGCCTGCTCGACGCGGTGGTGTTCTCGGGCGGCGAACCGCTCAGCGAGCCGCGCCTGCCGTCGATGATCCGCGAGGCGCGGCGCATGGGATACCGCATCGGCCTGCACACCGCCGGCATCTACCCGCTGCGCCTGGCCGACGTGCTGCGCCACCTGGACTGGGTCGGCCTGGACATCAAGGCCGACGCGCAGGGCTATGACGACATCACGGGCCGGCGCGATTCGCACCGGTCGGCGCAGGCCTGCCTGACGCAGTTGCTGACGGCGGGCGTGGATTTCGAATGCCGCATCACCTGGCATCCCGACTGGCTCGACGAGACCCGGCTGCTGGGCCTGGCGCGCGAACTGGCGCGGCGCGGCGTCAAGCGCTTCGCGGTGCAAGGCGCGCGCAGTTGCCCCAGCACCCCGCCGGCGCGGCTGCTGGGCGCGCAGGCGCAGGCCCTGCTGCGCGGCTGGTTCGAGGAATTCGCCTACCGCTGAGCGCCGCCGCGCCCCAGGCGCGCCGCCAGCGCGGCGTGAAAGCGCGGCGACGCCACCGCGCCCACATTGCAGCGCGACCAGGGCGAGGCCGCCGTCGGGTCGACGCTGAACACGCGGCCCGGCGCCATGATGACCCTCTCCGGCATCAGGTCCTCGGCCAGCGCCAGCGAATTGTCGATGCCGGGAAACGCCGCCCACAGATAGAGCGAGCGGGTGGGCCGCGTGTAGACCGTCGCGCCCAGCGAATCCAGCACCCGCAGCGCGTCGCCGGTGGCCGCTTCCAGGCGCTGGCGCAGGCGCACCAGATGGCGTTCGTAGTGGCCGTCGCGCAGCATCACGTCGACCATGCGTTCGCAGTATTCCGAACTGCTGACGTGCACCAGCGCCTTCAGGTCCGCCAGGTCGCTGGCCAGGCCCGCGCCGCAGGCGATGAAGCCGACCCGCAGCGCCGCCGAGAACGACTTCGAGAAACTGCCGATGTAGACCGTGCGCTCCAGCTGGTCCAGCGCCGACAGCCGCACCGCCGAGGTCGGCTTGAAGTCGGCCAGCGGATCGTTCTCGACCACGATCAGGTTGTGGCGCTCGGCCAGTTGCAGCAGTTTGTAGGCCTTGGCCGGCGAAATGTCGGAACCGGTGGGATTGTGCGCCAGCGACTGCGTAAAAAATAGGCGCGGCTTCTCGCGCTGCAGCAACGCCTCCAGCGCCGCCAGATCCGGGCCGTCCGACAGGCGCGGCACGCCCAGCATGCGCACGCCCGCCAGCTTGAGCTTGCCGAACAGCGGGTAGTAGCCCGGATCGTCCACCAGCGCCGCCGCGCCCGGCGGCAGGAAGTAGCGGATCACCAGGTCCATCGCCTCGTTGGCGCCGTGCGTCAGCACCAGCTGCGACGGCGCCGCGCTGATGCCGACGTCGCCCAGCTTGCGCACCAGGCTCTCGCGCAGCGGCGCGTAGCCGAAGCGGCTGCCATAGCGGAACAGCGTGCCCAGGCCGGTGCGCACCACCTTCTGGTGATAGCGGTCCATGCGCATGTCGGCCAGCCATTCCACCGGCGGGAAACCGTCGCCGGCGGCAATGGCGTCGGGCTGCGTCTTGAGTTGCTCGCGCATCAGCCAGACGATGTCCATGGCGCGGCTCAACTGGCCCGGCTCTTCATCGGCGGCGCGCCGCGCCGGCCCGGTGTCGAGCACGTAGAAGCCCGAGCCGCGACGCGGCTCCACCAGCCCGCGCGCCACCAGCATCTCGAACGCCACCACCACGGTGTTCTTGGCGTAGCGATGCAATTGCGCCAGCTCGCGCAGCGACGGCAATTTATCGCCCGGGCGGTAGACGCCCTCGGCGATCTGGCGCCCGATCAGGCGCGCCAGGCTTTCGGCGATGGGCGCGGCGCGCGGGGCGCGGCCCGGGGAGTTGTCGGCGTCCACGGCGTGGTTTCCAGCGGGAAAAAGTCGAAAATTGGTGCAGTGCGATGGTACTGTTCGTCCAAACTGTACCTCTGAATGCCGGTACAGTTTACCTAGAATCCGGTCACCCAATTCCTAGATTTCCAGATGGAGACACATGCCATGGTGGCCGATTCACGCCTGCCCAACTTCCGCGCCCTCACCCCCGCCCAACGCCTCGCCGCCATCGCCGACGCGGCCAGCCTGACGCCCGAGGAACGCCAGCAACTGGCCGAACCGGGCGCGCTCGGCCTGGAGCGCGCCGACGGCATGATCGAGAACGTCATCGGCGCCTTCGAGCTGCCGCTGGGCGTGGCCGGCAACTTCCAGGTCAATGGCCGCGACGTGCTGGTGCCGATGGCGGTGGAAGAACCGTCGGTGGTGGCCGCGGCCTCGTTCATGGCCAAGCTGGCGCGCGAGAACGGCGGCTTCGAGACCTCCAGCACCCGGCCGCTGATGCGCGCCCAGGTGCAGGTGCTGGGCCTGACCGATCCGCACGGCGCGCGCGTCGCCCTGCTGCGCGAGCGCGAGCGCATCGTCAAGCTGGCCAACAGCCGCGACCAGGTGCTGATCGGCCTGGGCGGCGGCTGCCAGGACATCGAGGCGCACGTGTTCGCCGACACGCCGCGCGGCCCGATGCTGGTGCTGCACCTGATCGTCGACGTGCGCGACGCCATGGGCGCCAACACCGTCAACACCATGGCCGAGGCCGTGGCGCCGCTGGTCGAGGAGATCACCGGTGGCACGGTGCGGCTGCGCATCCTGTCGAACCTGGCCGACCTGCGCCTGTCGCGGGCCCGCGTGCGCCTGACGCCGCAGACCCTCGACACCAAGGACCGCAGCGGCGCCGAGATCATCGAGGGCGTGCTGGATGCCTACGTGTTCGCCGCCACCGACCCGTACCGCGCCGCCACCCACAACAAGGGCATCATGAACGGCATCGACCCGGTCATCGTCGCCACCGGCAACGACTGGCGCGCGGTCGAGGCCGGCGCCCATGCCTACGCCTGCCGCGACGGCCGCTACACCTCGCTGACCCATTGGGAAAAGGACGCCAGCGGCGCCCTGGTCGGCACGCTGGAAATGCCGATGCCGGTGGGCCTGGTGGGCGGCGCCACCAAGACCCATCCGCTGGCGCGGCTGGCGCTCAAGATCATGGCGGTGCGCTCGGCCCAGGAGCTGGGCGAGATCGCCGTGGCCGTGGGCCTGGCGCAGAACCTGGGCGCGCTGCGGGCGCTGGCCACCGAAGGCATCCAGCGCGGCCACATGGCGCTGCACGCGCGCAACATCGCGCTGACCGTGGGCGCGGTGGGCGCCGAGGTCGACCAATTGGCCAAACGCATGGCCGAGGAAAAGGACGTGCGCGCCGACCGCGCGCTGGCGCTGCTGGAGGAACTGCGGAAACCGGCCTGACGGCGCGGCACGGCCGGCGCACGCACGCCGGCCGCACAAGAACAGAGGCGGCGCCGGGAACCTCCCGCGCCGCCCGTCCATCAAGGAGACAGACATGGAAAGAGACAGTAAGGCGTCCGCCGGACGCCTGGCCGAAGTATGGAACGACACGGTCGACCTGCGCCACCTGGCGTGGGCCATCGCCATCGGCATCGCCGTCAGCGTGGCGGGCTTCTACGCCGCCAGCGGCTGGCTGCGCGACAAGGTCGCCTCGCCCGAGCTGGCGCACGCCTACGCCATGCTGGCCGGCCTGGCCGGCTGCGTGCTGGCGGGCGTGATCTGCGCCCGCCTGTTCCCGCCCAAGCGCGAAGTGGTCGAGCACAGCGCCTCGCACGATCCGGCCTGGCGCGCCGAGGTGCTGGCCGAACTGGCCGCGCAACCGGGCGGCCTGGGCACGCTGGCGGACCTGCCACCGGCGGTGGTCAAGGAACTGAAGGAACTGGACCTGTACGAGCTGTTCGCCGCGCCCGCCGCGGCGCCGGCGCCGCAGGCCCAGCCGCGCAACGTGCGTGAAGAGGTGCCGGCATGAGCGATCCCGTGTTGCTTGAACAGATCATGGTGGCCGCCGGCATGGGCCTCCTGGGCGCGGTGGTGTTCGCCGCCATCGGCCTGGTGTCCGGCACCGACGAGACCACCACGCTGGCGCCGCTGACGCTGCTGGTGGTGCTGCTGGGCGTGCCGCCCGCCGGCGTCTTCACCTTCTTCCTGGCCGGCGCGGTCGCCAAACACATGACCCACGCGGTGCCGACGGCGCTGCTGGGCATCCCCGGCGACACGCTCGCCACGCCGCTGCTGCAGGACGCCAACATGCTGCGCAAGCTGGGCGTGCCGCACATCGCGCTGCGCAAGATGGTGTCGGGCGCCATCGTCGCCGCTTTCGTGGCGGTGCCGCTGGCGGTGCTGTTCGCCGTGCTGCTGGCGCCGTTCGGCGGCGCCATCACCAAGTCGGCGCCGTGGATCTTCCTGGCCGCGGCGGTGCTGATCGCCTATTTCTCGGCCGGCCGCTGGGCCGCGGTGGCGCTGCTGGTGCCGTTCGTGGTGGTGATCGTGGCGCTGCAGAGCCTGACCGCCAAGTACGGCGTCAAGCTCAGCATCAGCTACTTCCTGGGCATCGCCATCGGCCCGCTGATCGCCGACCTGTTCACCGTGATCGCGCCGCAGGGCCGCGCCAAAATGATGCGCGACAAGGTGCGCACGTTCTCGCTGGCGCCGGACGTCAAGGGCTGGTCGGGTTACTTCCCCAACCCGCTCAAGGTGATGGACCGCATCCAGACCCGCTGGACCCTGGCCACCGCCACCATCTCCAGCGCCACCTTCGTGTTCAGCCCGGTGGCGATGACGGTGGTGCTGGGCGAACTGGTGGGCTCGCGCGTCAAGCACGCCTATCACCGCCTGACCACGGTGCTGAGCGCGCGCAACGGCGTCACCGAGGCGACCTACATCGCCGAGGCCCTGATCCCGCTGATCGCTTTCGGCCTGCCGCTCAGCCCGGTGGCCGCCGGGCCGGCCGCGCCGCTGTTCAACGCGCCGCCGCGCTTCACGGTGGACGCGGCCAGCGGCCAAACGCACAACCTGCACAACCTGCTGAACCACTGGGAGTTCCTCGGCTACGGCATGCTGGCGGTGCTGCTGGCGGCGATCGTGTCGTATCCGTTCGCCATGAACTTCGCGCGCCGCGCCGCGCTGTTCGTGTCGCGCAAGGTCAGCCACGAGGCCATCATCGCCACCTTCGTCGGCCTGATCATCGTGATCAGCGTGTGGGAAGGCCAGTTCCTGGGCCTGCTGGTGATCCTGACCATGGGCCTGTTCGGCGGCCTGCTGTCGCGCCTGTTCGGGTTCAATACCGGCGTGCAGTTCATGGGCTACTACACCGCCGTGCTGACGGTGCCGGCGCTGGTCAAGCTGGTGGCGTAAGGCCACCATTGGTCAGGGGCGGAGCCCGCCGGCTCCGCCCCTTTTTTTTGTCTGCCCGGCCGGGCCACGCCCCTGCCGCGTTCCCTCTCCCCGCTTTCACCCGCCTGCTTGATTCCGCGCAAGGCGGCGCGTCATGCCTTGCTCTAGCCTCGGAGCCACTGTTCCCAATAAAGGCTCCCATTTCATGACGTGGTTCAAATCCCTCACTCTCGCCGGCCGCGAATTGCTGCCCATTGTCCAGGGCGGCATGGGCGTCGGCGTTTCCGCCCATCGCCTGGCCGGCGCGGTCGCCAGCCAGAACGCGGTCGGCACCATCGCCAGTGTGGACTTGCGCCATCACCATCCCGACCTGATCGAGCAGACCGAGGACTGCCGCGACCGTGAACAGATCGACAGCGCCAACCGCGTCGCCCTGGACCGCGAAGTGCGCGCCGCGCTCGACACCGCGCAGGGCCGCGGCGTGGTCGCGGTGAACGTCATGAAGGCGGTGCGCGACCATCCCGCCCTGGTGCGCCAGGCCTGCGAAAGCGGCGCCCAGGCCATCGTCATGGGCGCCGGCCTGCCGCTGGACCTGCCCGACATGACCGCCGACTACCCCAAGGTCGCCCTGGTCCCCATCCTGTCGGAAGCGCGCGGCGTGGCCGCCGTGCTGAAGAAGTGGATGAAGAAAGGCCGCATGGCCGACGCCGTGGTCATCGAACACCCCGGCTACGCCGGCGGCCACCTGGGCGCCGCGCGCCTGGACGACATCCACGACGAGCGTTTCGACTTCAAGCGCGTGCTGGCCGAATGCCGCCAGCTGTTCCAGGACCTGCAACTGGGCCGCGACGCCCCGCGCCTGATCGTGGCCGGCGGCGTCGGCAGCCATGAACAGGTGCGCCATTGGCTCGGCCACGGCGCCGACGGCGTGCAGGTGGGCACGGCCTTCGCCGTGACCCAGGAAGGCGACGCGCACGAGAACTTCAAGCGCGTGCTGATGGAAGCCGACCCCGACAAGCTGGCCGAATTCACCAGCGTGGCCGGCCTGCCGGCGCGCGCCGTGCCGACGCCGTGGCTGACGCGCTACCTGCGCCAGGAAAAGACCCTGCAGGACAGCACCCGCTGCGACGCGCGCCGTTGCAGCCAGCGCATGGACTGCCTGACGCAGTGCGGCCTGCGCGACGGCATCGCGCGCTTCGGCCAGTTCTGCATCGACCTGAAGCTGGCCGCCGCCATGCGCGGCGAAGTCAGCCGCGGCCTGTTCTTCCGCGGCGCGTCGAAGCTGCCGTTCGGCGACGCCATGCGCAGCGTGCGCGAGCTGATGGACTATCTGCTGAACGGCAGGATGCCGGCGGCCGCCTGACGGCGGCACGCCAGCGCCAGGCCCCGGCGGCGCGCGGGCGGCTGACGCCGCGTCAGCGCGCCGCCGGCAGGTCGAATTCGAACACCGCGCCCGGCTCCGGCCGTTGCACCAGCCGGATATCGCTGTGATGCAGCTTCAGGATGCGGTGCACGATCACCAGCCCCAACCCGCCGCCATCGCGCGGGCCGTCCGCCAGCACCGAGGCGCGGGTGAACAGGCCGGCGCGCAAGGCGTCGGGAATGCCGGCGCCATTGTCGCTGACCCGCACCTGCACGCCGTCGCGCGCCTGCCGCAGGCGTAGCTCGATGCATCCGCCCGGCGCCGTATGGCGGATGGCGTTGTCCAGCAGATTGGTGAGCACCCGCTCGATCATGCCCAGGTCGGCGCGCACCGGCGGCAGCTCCTGGTCAATCGCCGTGGTCAGCCGCTGCTGGCGCGCCTCGGCGGCCAATTCGAATTTCTGGATCACGTCCTGCGCCAGCTCGGGCAGCGAGAAGGTCTCGGGTTCCAGCCGCACCAGCCCGGATTCCAGCCGCGCCAGCTCGAACAGCTCCTGCGCCAGCCGGCCGACCTTGCGGCTCTGCGCCAGGGCGATGTCCAGGTAACGGCGGCGCTCGGCCGCGTCCAGCGTTTCGTCCTTGAGCCGCAGGGTTTCCAGGTAGCCGTGCAGCGAGGTCAGCGGCGTGCGCAGGTCGTGCGAAATGTTCGCCACCAGGTCGCGCCGTTGCTGGTCCTGGCGCGTCAGCTCGCGCCATTGCTCGGTGATGCGGCGGCCCATCTGCACGAAGCTGCGGCGCAGCACCGAGATCTCGTCGCCGCTGGCATCGGTGGCGTCGGCCGGCTTTTCCAGCGCCGCCAACGCGCGGCCGTCGTCGTCGCCAAAGGCCCGCACCGCGCGCGTCAGCCCGCGCAGCGGCCGCGTGATCAGGCCGAACGCCGCCAGGCCCGCCACCAGGCCCAACAAAGCCACCAGCGCAATCGACCACAGGGTGGTGCGCAGCACCGCGCTACGCGACGCGGCCATTGCCAGCGCGTCATGCGCCTGGCCTTGCAGCACCACATAGACATAGCCCTCGTCGCGCCCCGCCACCCGCACCGGCGCGGCCGAAAATACCTTGGCCGTATCCAGGTGGCGCGGATCGTCGCCCTCGATCGGCAGCGCCCCGCCCGCCAGGAAACGGCGCACCGGCGCCAGGTCGACCCGGTCGCGCTTGATCTGGCCGGGCGGCGCCGCATCGCCCACGATGCGGCCGTCGTTGTCCAGCAGGTAGACCTCGACCGCCGGATTCACCATCATCAGCATCGAGAACAGCGAACGCACCGCGTCCGGCTTCCAGCCGTTGGCGTCCATCAGTTCGTTGGTGCCGGCGATATGCTGCGCCAGCCCGCTGGACAGGCGCTGCACCACTTCCTGCTCGTAACGCACGTTGGCCGAGATCTGCAGCCAGGCCGACGCGCCGCAACACGCCAGCAGCAACAGCGCGAACACGGCCGACAGGCGCTGGGTCAGGGTCAGGCGCTTCATGACGCGGACTCCGCCGGCGTGCCGGGCGCGGCCGCGAACTTGTAGCCGCGCCCCCAGACCGTCAGGATGCGCTGCGGATTGGACGGATCGGCCTCGATCTTGGTGCGCAGCCGGTTGATGTGGGTGTTGACGGTGTGCTCGTAGCCTTCGTGCTGGTAGCCCCAGACCTGGTTCAGCAGGTCCAGCCGCGAGAACACCTTGTCCGGGTTGCGGGCGAAGAAATGCAGCAGGTCGAATTCGCGCGGCGTCAGTTCCAGCCGGCGCTCGTCGACCGAAGCGGTGCGAGCAATGGGGTCGATGGCCACGCCGTGCTGGCGCAGGCTGCCGGCGTCGATGCGGGCATTGCGCTCCAGCGCCTCGGTGCGGCGCAGCAGCGCGCGCACCCGCGCCACCAGTTCCAGCATCGAGAACGGCTTGGCCAGGTAGTCGTCGGCGCCCAGTTCCAGGCCGAGGATGCGGTGCACCTCGCTGGAGCGGGCGCTGGTGATGATGATGGGGGTGTAGCGCGTCATGGCGCGGGCGCGCTTGCAGATCTCCAGGCCGTCGATGCCGGGCAGCATCAGGTCCAGCACCAGGGCGTCCCAGCCGCCCTCCTCCAGCCGGCGCATGCCTTCGTTGCCGTCGGCCGCGTGCTCGACCGCGTAGCCCTCGTCACGCAGGTGCAGGCGCAGCAATTCGGCGATGTGGGCGTCGTCTTCGACGATCAGGACGCGGCGGGGCGTATCCATAGGGGCTCGGTCAGGGGTGGAAATCAGGGTAAGCCGCCCGGCAGCGGCCGGCAACGCCGGGCGCGGGCGATCCGCCCCCGGCAGCGCTATTGTCGCCAATCCGTGGCCGGCGAGTTATCACATTTATTTTAAGTTTGCGTGAGGACTTCGATACCGGCGCCGGGGAAGAATGGCTCCAACGACAACAACCGCCTCCCCGAGGAGCCCCGCCATGATGGCCACGCCCGCCACCCCAGACGCCCCCGCCGCCCCGGCGCCCGACAGCCGCGGCCCGGTCCATCCCGGCTGGCTGCGCATCGTGCATTGGCTCAATGCGCTGGCCGTGGTCATCATGGTGACCAGCGGCTGGCGCATTTACAACGCCGCGCCGTTCTTCGACTTCACCTTTCCCAACGGCGCCACCCTGGGCGGCTGGCTGGGCGGCGCGCTGCAATGGCACTTCGCCGGCATGTGGCTGCTGCTGGTCAACGGCCTGCTCTACCTGGGCCTGAACCTGACCACCGGCCGCCTGTGGCGCAAGTTCTTCCCGGTCGGCCCGCGCGGCGTCGCCCGCGACCTGGCCGCCGCCCTGCGCGGCAAGCTGTCGCATGCCGACCCGCGCCACTATAACCAGGTGCAGCGGCTGGCCTACCTGTTCGTCATCGCGGATATCACGGTGCTGGTCCTGTCCGGCCTGGTGCTGTGGAAGTCGGTGCAGTTCGACACGCTGCGCACGCTGCTGGGCGGCTACGAATTCGCGCGCCGCATCCATTTCTTCGCCATGGCGCTGCTGGTGGCGTTCGTGGCGGTCCACCTGGTCATGGTGGCGCTGGTGCCGCGCAGCCTGATCGCCATGATCCGCGGCAAATAAGGAGCCCAACGTGAGCGCAAAACGACGCCTGGCGCTGCTGGGCCTGGACGGCCCCGCCATCCTGAAGGAAGCCGTGAAGATCCTGGACAAGCGGGTCGAAGCGCCCTCGCGCCGCGCCTTCCTGCGCCGCGGCCTGACGCTGGGCGGGCTGGCGATGCTGTCCGGCTGCACGCTGTCCGACGATGAAAACGTGGAAAAGGCGCTGACCGCCGTGTCGCGCTTCAACGACCGCGTGCAAGGCTGGATCTTCGACCCGAACAAGCTGGCCCCCACCTATCCGGAATCCATGATCACCCGCCCGTTCCCGTTCAATGCCTATTACGGCATCGACGAGGTGCGGCAGGTCGAGGAAGAGAGCTTCCGGCTGGAAGTCACCGGCATGGTGGCGGACAAGCGCCGCTGGCGGCTGGAAGAGCTGCGCGCCATGGCGCAGATCGACCAGGTCACGCGCCACATCTGCGTCGAGGGCTGGAGCGCCATCGGCAAATGGGGCGGCGTACCGTTCTCGACCTTCCTGAAGCGCGTGGGCGCCGACCTGACCGCGAAATATGTGGGATTCAAGTGTGCCGATGACTACTACACCAGCATCGACATGCCGACCGCGTTGCATCCGCAGACGATCCTGGCGCTGACCTACGACGGCAAGACCCTGCCGCCGGAGTACGGCTTCCCGATGAAGCTGCGGATGCCCACCAAGCTTGGCTACAAGAACCCCAAGCACATCCAGGCGATTTTCGTCACCAACACCTACCCGGGCGGTTACTGGGAGGACCAGGGCTACAACTGGTTCGGCGGCAGCTAGGTGGTTTTCACTTTTTTTCCCACCACGACACACCAGAGGAACGCATCATGAAGACACTCACCACCGCCGCATTCTCGCTGTGCCTGGCCTTTGGCGCGGTCACCGCGCACGCGGCCGACGACATGTCCAAGGACGGCATGGCCAAGAGCGGCATGTCGAAGGATGGCATGTCCAAGGATGGCATGGCGAAAGACGGCATGTCCAAGGACGGCATGTCGAAGAACTCCATGTCCAAGGACGGCATGTCGCACGACGGCATGAAGAAGGACGGCATGGCCAAGGATGGCATGTCGAAAGATGGCATGTCGAAGGATGGGATGTCCAAGGACGGCATGTCCAAGGGCGGCTCCATGAGCAAGGACAGCATGGGCAAGTAAGCCCGCCCGCCAACCGCCCCGCGGGCGCCGCCCCGGCCGCGCCGCGCGCGGGCCCGCTTTCCCAAGGAGCCCCCATGAGACTGACACGCAGGCATTTCCTGGGCGCGGGCGGCGCCTTCGCGGCCGCCGCCGGCCTGGCGCCCCTGCTGGCCGGGCGCGCCGCGCGCGCCGCGCAGCCCCGCGCCTACCCCTATACCCTGACCGACGCCGAATGGCGCGCCAGACTGACCCAGGCGCAGTACGACGTGCTGCGCCGCGAGGGCACCGAACGGCCCTACACCAGCCCGCTCAATGACGAGCATCGCGCCGGCACCTTCGCCTGCGCCGGCTGCGCCCAGAAGCTGTTTTCGTCGGCCACCAAGTTCGACAGCGGCACCGGCTGGCCCAGCTTCTGGCAGCCGCTGGAACACGCCGTCGACACGCTGGAAGACCGCAGCTTCGGCATGACCCGCACCGCCGTCAATTGCGGCAATTGCGGCGGCCACCTGGGTCACGTCTTCGACGACGGCCCGCGCCCGACCGGACTGCGCTACTGCATGAACGGCGTGGCCATGAGCTTCACCCCGCAGGCCTGATCGCGGCCGGCGTCATTTTTCGAGGATTGCGCATCATGTTCCTTCGTCCCTTCTCCCGCGCCCGCCAGGCCGCGCTGGCCGCCGCCGCCGGCACCCTGTTCGCCTTCGGCACGGCCAGCGCCGCCGAGACTGCCTTCATCATTCCGCCGCCCGCGCTCGACGCCTCGGCGGCCGGCGCGGCCCAGGAAAAAGCCGTGATCGCCGGCGGCTGCTTCTGGGGCGTGCAGGCGGTGTTCCAGCACGTCAAGGGCGTCACCTCGGCGGTCTCCGGCTACGCCGGCGGCCAGGCATCCACCGCCGACTACGACACCGTCAGCGGCGGGCGCAGCGGCCACGCCGAATCGGTGGAAATCACCTACGACCCGAAGCAAGTCAGCTACGGCCAGCTGCTGCAGATCTATTTCTCGGTGGCGCACGACCCGACCCAGCTCAACCGCCAGGGCCCGGACAGCGGCACCCAGTACCGCTCCACGGTGTTCCCGGCCAACGACGACCAGCGCAAGGTGGCCGAGGCCTACATCGCCCAGCTGAACAAATCCGGCGTCTACCCCAAGGCGCTGGCCACCACGGTGGAACCGCTCAAGGCCTTCTACCCCGCCGAGGGCTACCACCAGGACTACCTGGTGCGGCACCCGTACAGCATGTACATCATGGTGAACGACGTGCCGAAGGTGGAGAACCTGGCCAAGACCTTCCCGGCGGCGTATCGCGACAAGCCGGTGCTGGTGAATCCGTAGCCAGCGGCTGAATCCGCGGGCGGCTGGCGGACAGGGCTGTCATTGGCGGCCGCCGGCGGGGCTTGCCGCGCCGGCGGCCGCGCCACGCGCGGCCGTCGCTGCCGTCGCGCGCCGTGCAGCCGGGAAGGCGCTGCCGCGATGGCCGTAAAGCGCGCGTCCTGACCATTTTCGCGGCGCCTCGATAAGCAAGATAAATAATAAAAACCGCGCCGATTCTTAAAATCGAAAATCAGCACCTATCGTGCCTGACAGATAATATAGAATGTATCAATTCCCGCCATATTGATAATACGGACGGTATCCAAAACACCAATAAAAACAATTGGTTGGTATCCAAGCGGCCGAAAATCGCGGCCTTGGATGGTATCTTTCAGGCAGTTTTTAAATCTGCAAAAAAGCAGGTATAAATTGCGTCCTTTTTCCACCGGCCCGTCCATTCCATACAAAGTATTTCAGCCACCGGAAACACGATTTCCGTGGGCAATTGCGTATGGCATCGGGACCTCGGGCCGAGACAAAAAGGATTCCAGTCTTGATATACGGCACGAACAAGTGGCTGACGGCCACGGTCGCATTGAGCACCACCTGCTGCGCCGCCGCCATGGCGGCCGACCTGACGGTGGCGTCCGGCAACACGCAGGTGTTCGACGGCTCGGCCGCCTTCCCCGGCGGCGTTGACGTCAACGGCGGCACCCTGGTGATCGGCGGCAACGGCGGCGGCGCCGGCGTCACCCTCACCGGCAACGTCAACGCGGCCGCCAACGGCACCGTCTCGGGCTTCGGCGCGATCAACGGCAACCTCAACGTGAACGGCGCGCGCGTCGCCCCCGGCTACCCGGTGGGCACGCCCACCGGCGTGTCCAACGGCAACCTCGTCGTCAGGGGCGACCTGTCGATGAACAACGCCGTGTTCGACTTCGAGACCGGCTACGCGGGCCTGCCGATCACGCAGCCCGGCACCGGCGACAACATCACGGTCGCCGGCAACGCCACCCTGAACAACACCACGTTGAACGTGTCGGTCAACACGCTGGGCACCAACGCCGGCTACTACCGCATCCTGTCATACGGCGGCACCCTGAACGGCAACGGCCTGACGCTGGGCAGCGTGACCGGCGACTCGCAGCCCGCGGCGACCGTCCAGTCGCTGACCGGCGACAAACAGATCAACCTGATCCTGGGCCCCAGCACCACCAATCTGTGGAACGGCAACGGCGCGGCATCCGCCACCCGCGCCGGCGGCGGCAATGGCACCTGGAGCGCCGCCAGCGGCAACTGGAACAGCCCCACCAACGCCACGGGCGCCCTGCCCGACGGCGGCTACGCCATCTTCACCGGCGCGGCGGGCACGGTCACGGTCGATGGCGGCGCCGGCCCGGTGCGCGTGTCGGGCATCCAGTTCGCGACCGACCGCTATACCGTGCAGGGCGCGCCCATCACCCTGGTGGGCAGCGGCGGCAACCCGCCGGCCCTGGTGGTCGGCGACGGCACCTATGCCTCGGGCCAGTTCGTCGACACCATCCACAACCCGCTGCAAGGCACCCAGGGCTTCGTCAAGACCGGCCCGGGCTCCCTGATCCTGACGGCCGACAGCAGCGGCCTGAGCGGCCCCATCCTGATCGCCGACGGCGCCCTGGAGATCGACGGCAAGCTGAACGGCCCCCTGGACATCGGCCGCGAGGTCGTGCTGGCGGGCGTCGGCCAGGTCGGCACCACCACGCTCTACCCCACCGCCGTGATCTCCCCGGGCAACGACGGCTCGCCCATCGGCACGTTGACGGTCAACGGCAACCTCGCCTTCGGCGCCGATACCGTCTATCGCGTGCACGCCGATCCGGCCAGCAGCGCCAGCGACCGCATCCACGTCACCGGCGTCGCCACGCTGGATGGCACCGTGGCGCACGTCGGCCCGGCCGGCAACTATGCGCCGCGCACCACCTACAACATCCTCACCGCCGACGGCGGCATCCAGGGCCGCTTCACCGGCGCCTCCAGCGCCTACGCCTTCCTGACGCCCACGCTCAGCTACGACGCCAAGAATGCCTTCATGACGCTCACGCGCAACGACGTGCCGATCGGCAGCATCGGCGGCACCGGCAACGAAGCCAGCGTCGGCGGCGCGCTGGACCAGGAAGATCCGCCCGCGAGCGGCAACGGTTCGACCTCCGGCGGCAATGGTTCGGCTTCCAGCGGCAATGGCGCGACGGCCACCGGCAACGGCTCGTCCGTGGTCGGCAGCGGCACCACTGCGGCCGCCGGCACCGGCGCCCGCCAGGTGACCACGGCCGTGCTGACAATGACGCCCAATGAAGCGCGTTCGGCCCTGAAGCAGTTGTCCGGCGAGGCCTACGCCAGCACCGCCACCGTGCTGCAGAGCCAGGCCGACAGCGTGCGCGCGCTGCCGCTGGATCACCTGCGCGGCAACCTCGACGCGCTGGTGCGCGCCGGACAGCCGACCGCCCAACTGGGCGCGCCGTCGGCCGACGCGCTGCCGCAAAGCGGCGCCTCGCCGGTCTGGGCGCAGGCCTTCGGCAACTGGAGCACCTTCGCTGGCGACGGCAACGCCTCGAGCGTCAGCCAATCGTCCGGCGGCCTGTTCGTCGGCGGCGATGGCGCGGTCGGCGGCGGCTGGCGCCTGGGCGGCGCGGTCGGCTACACCGGCAGCCACAGCTCGCTGGCCGATTCCGCCTCGCGCACCGACGTCGACAGCTACACCGCCACGATCTTCGGCGGCCGCAATTTCCAGGCCGGTCCCGGCCACCTGCGCTTCATGGCCGGCGCCGCCTACACCTGGCACGACATCAACACCAAGCGCGACGTCGCGGCCGGCAGCCTGAACCAGCGCCTGGAGTCGTCCTACCGCGCCTCGTCGACGCAGCTGTTCAGCGAACTCGGCTACCACCTGCCGCTGAGCGATGCCTACAGCATCGAACCCTATGCCGGGCTGGCCTGGAACCAGCTGCGCACGCGGGATTTCGAGGAATCGGGCGGATCGGCCGCGCTGCGCGGCAAGGGCCGCACCGACGACGTGACCAGCAGCACGCTGGGCGTGCGCGGGGCCTGGCAGTTCGAATCCAGCGGCGCGCCGGGCCGCCTGACCGCCTCGCTGGGCTGGCGCCACGCCATGGGCGACGTCACGCCCAGCCAGCAACTGGCCTTCGACGGCGGCGGCACGTTCTCGGTGCGCGGCGTGCCGATCGCCAGGAACGCCGCGGTGGTCGGGCTGGGCGCCGAAATCGCGCTCGCCCGCAACACCACCGCCGGCGTCGCCTATGACGCGCAGTTCGGCGGCGGCAACCGCCAGCAGTCGGGCCTGCTCAAGCTGGCCGTGCGCTTCTAGGGCAACGCCGCGAAACGGCGGGCGTCGCGATGGCGGCGCCCGCCGCGCCGGGAACGCCCGCGCGCATTGCGCTACAGTGCGGGGGCAGGCGGAATCCGGCCATCCGGATATCCTCCCTGCGCATCCATGATCTCTTCGGCCTGGCGCGGCAACCCCGCCCGCGAGGCCGCGAACCCATGCCCCCAGGAAAAGCACAGTAGTGAACGACACCCACATGCCGGACGACGGCGACTTCCAAGACCGCAGGGAACAGGGCGCCACGCTGTGGCGCGACGATGGCTGGACCGCCCGCATCATCAAGAACGAAGACGACGACGGCTGGGCCGTCGAGATGACCCTGGACGGGCAGGCCGAACCGGCCCTGGTGGGTCCGTGGACCATGGGCCGCGACAAGAAGAACCCCAAGCCCCTCGACACCCCCGCCTTCCACACCCTGGTCAAGACCGCCAACGAAGTCCTGCGCCGTCACGAACAGCAATTGCACGCGACGCTGCACAAGAGCGTGAAGATCGATGCGGCCGCCGGCCGCGTCACCGTCAAGCTGGATATCGTGCCCGACGAGGACGAGCCCTATGCCTTGCTCAGCGCCTACGACGAATCGGGCGAACAACTGGCCGAAATCCACGTGGCGCCCACCTACAAGCTGAGCGTGCAACGGGCCTCGGAATGGGCCCGCGGCGGATTCGGGCGCGAGGGCTGACGCACCGGCAACCGGCGGACCGCCCTTCGCCCCGCCCGCTCCCGTCCCCCGATACAAGGGCCGGGAAACGGCCGCCTACGCCGTTCAATGGCCGGTGCTGTCGCCCTGGCGGCTGGCCTCGAACAGGAACCAGGTGCGCCGCTCGGTCTCGTCGATCCAGTTCTCGATGAGGCTGGAGCTGGCGATGTCGCGATGCTCGTCGGTCACGTTATGGGCCTCGCGCAGCGTGGCCGCCAGGGTCTTGTTGTCTTCGCGCAGCTCGGCCAGCATGTCCAGCGGCTGGACGTAGTCGGCATCGTTGTCGGCGATGCGCTGGGTGCGCGCGATATGGCCGATGGAACGCAGCGTGGTGCCGCCGATCTTGCGGATGCGCTCGGCGATGGGATCGGTCATCGCGAACAACTGGTCGCCCTGCTCGTCCAGCAGCAGGTGGTAATCGCGAAAATGCGGCCCGCTGACATGCCAGTGGAAGTTCTTGGTCTTCAGGTACAGCGCGAACACGTCGGCCAGCACCTGGTTCAACACCGCGGAGATATCGCGGGTGGCGGCGGCGGCCAGATCGGTGGGGGTTGCCAGCGGACGCTTGCGCAGCGTCTTCGCCGCCTTGGTGGTCTTCGCATTCAGTTTCTTGGCCATGAATCGCAGCTCCTGGAAATGATTCGGAAAACACGCGCGCGGCGCGATCGGTCGCGCCGCGACGTCCCAGGGTAATTCCGTATGCGCGCTTTGCCAATGGCCGCGCGCGGCTGGCGCCAAGCTGAATCGATATGCCCGCGCGGGCATGACGCCATCACTAGTCCGGCAGGACCTCGAATACCTTCCCCTGCCCGGAGAACAGCGCCACGCAAGCCTGGATGCGCTCCGCGATGGAGCCCCGCGGCAGCGGCTCGACCAGGCCCAACGCCATCTGCCGCAGCGGTTCGGCGATGGTCATGGCCAACAGCAGGCCGGCGGTCTGACGCGGTTGCTTGATGCGGATCAAACCGCGCGCGGCCAGTTTCTCGAACCACCCCGCCAACATCGCGGTGCCGCGCTCGATGCCGTTTTCCTGATACACCGCCAGCAGCGCGTTGCGCGCCGGAAAATCTGCCGTCAACAAACGGAACATGCCGACGGCGTCGGCCGACAGGGCGCGGTCGGCGATCGTCTGCAGCACCCGCGCCAGCGCCGGCAGCACCTCGGCGGCGCTGGCGACCTCCTGCGCCAGCGCCGGCTCGAAGCTGTCGGTCCAGCCGCGCACCACCTGCGCCACCAGGTCCTCGCGATTGGCGGCGAAGCGGTACACGGTTTTCTTGGCCATGCCGGCGCGACGGGCCACCGCTTCCAGCGTCGCGCCGCCATAGCCTTCGTTCAGCAGCAGCCAGGTGGCGGCGTCGAGGATCGCGGCGCGCAGTTCGGCGTCGGGTCGGGCGGGACGGCCGCGCGGGCGCGGCGCGGCGGATGAGGCAAGGGACGCCATGGGCGATTGGTTCTCCTGATGTCGAGTGGGCGATCTTACACGGTCCGCTTATTTTGGAAACGAACTGCGTTTCTTTAATGTAGAATCGGCTTTCCCTTATGGCTTTCCCTTATCCCGGAGACCTCGCATGACCACCCCGCACCCCGATGCGGCGCACATCGCCGCCGACATGGACAGCCTGCTCGATCCCGCGCCGCTGCCGCTGGAGACCGGCATTGCCCGCCTGCCCGGCGGCGGCCTGGTGGTGGCCACGCGCACCGACCTGCACGGCTGCAAGGGCCGCATGATTGACTGGTGGTTCAAGTTCTTCCAGACCACCCAGCACATCAAGTGGTGGCATCCGCACGACCATGTCGAGCATCGTGGCTGGGACAGCGCCTGGCGGCGCGGCGAAAGCTATATCGGCGCCTCGATCCACGCGGTGGAGTCGCTGGCCGACCTGCCGCCAGTGGCCGCCAGGCTGAAATTCCACGCCCCGCAGGAGGCCTTCGACGCCGCGCGCCTGCGCGCCGCGCACGGCAACCAGGACGTGTCGGCGGCCATCTACGCCCGCATCGGCTTCGGCGACCACATCCAACTCGACGCCGATGGCGATCCGAGGGATGGCCAGATGATCCACCTGGCGCGCGACACACCGTTCGGCTGCGTGCTGCGCAGCCGCTTCTACCTGGGCCTGTCGAGCCCACGGCCGCAACAGGACGTGCCCGACGTGCTGGGGCTGAACCTGCTGCGCCATTGCTATACCGAGTTCACCTACCTGTCGCGCTTGCTGCCGTCGATCTACTACGGCGAACACGCCAACGGCGAAGCCGCGCCGCTGCCCTGGTAAGGCGGGCACGGCCGCTGCGATGGTAAGGCTGGCACGGCCGCCGCCCTGGTGAGGCCGGCACGGCCGCTGCCCGGGCAAGACCGGCACGGCCGCCGGCCTGCGCGCGGCGCGCGGCGCGCGGCGGCGCGGAGCCGGCCGGGCGGGCGGGCGGGCGGGCGGGCGGAAGGAGTATGCTACGGCGCTTCACACCGGCCACACTCCCGTCACATCGCTATGCGCGGCAACCCCGACGCCCGGCAAGGCGCTATCGCACTGCATGGGTTCTACTTCCTGTACTACGGCTTGCAGGGCGTCAGCATCCCGTTTCTTCCCCTCTGGTTCGCCAGCCGCGGCCTCGACCCGGCGCTGATCGGCCTGATCGTGGCGACCTCGTTCCTGCCCAAGATCCTGTCGACGCCGGTGGTGGCGCACGTGGCCGACCAGCGCGGCGGCGCGCATGGGCTGATCTTCGCCGCGCTGGCCGCTTCGCTGCTGCTGTTCATCTGCTACCCGTTCAGCGCGGCGCCGGCCTGGCTGTTCGCCGTCACCCTGCTGCTGAACGCGGTGTTCCCGGCGGTGCTGCCGCTGCTCGACCGCATGGCCATCGCCAGCGGCCGTGGGCAGGGCAATTCCTACACCATCATCCGCGCCTGCGGCTCGCTCGGCTTCGCCGTGGTCACGGTGGCCGGCGGCTACCTCATCAAGACCTTCGACGCCGATTGGGTAATGTGGCTGTCGATCCTGCTGATCCTCGCCTGCCTGGCCTGCGTGCGCCTGTTGCCGCGGGCCGCGCGCCCGAGCGCCGACGAGGCGCCGGCCGAGCGCGCGCGGCTGCCGATGCGCGAGATCCTGCGCGACCGGCCGCTGCTGCTGTGCATCGCCGCCGCCTCGCTGGTGCAGGCCAGCAACGGTTTCCTGTATTCGTATTCCACGCTCTACTGGACCGACCGTGGCCTGTCGACGGCGCTGATCTCGACGCTGTGGGCGGTGGGCGTGGCCAGCGAGGTGCTGTTCTTCTTCCTGGCGCCCAAGGTGCTGGCGCGGCTCGGCGCCCAATGGCTGATCCTGGTTTCGGCCGCCATGACGGCGCTGCGCTGGGCCGGCCTGTCGGCCACCGCCGACCCGGGCTGGATCGCGGCGCTGCAGGTGCTGCAATGCTTCACGCTGGCCGGCAACAATGCCGCCATCATGTGGTACATCGCGCGCCGCGTGCCGGCGGCCTGCAAGACGTCGGCCATCGCGCTGTATGCGCTGCTGTCGGGCGGGGTGTTCATGTTCGGCAGCATCCAGCTGGGCGGCGCGCTGTATCGCGGTTACGCGCCGGGCGGCTTCCTGGTGATGGCGCTGTGCGCGGCCAGCGCCATTCCGCTGGTGCTGGCCGCCGAGAAACGGGCCCGCCGCGACGCGCCGGCCAACAGCCCCTAGCGCGCGGAACCTTCCGCGGGACCGCTCACGCCTTGCGCGCCGTGGCCAACGCCCGCGCCAGGGTGTCGAAAACGCGCGCATCGGTGGACTGGGCGACGTTGAAGCGCAGGCAGTCGCCCGCGCTCAACGACACGCTGAAGGCGTTGCCTGGCGCCAGCACCACGCCGTCGCGCAGGCAGGCGCGCGCCACGGTTGCCGCGTCAATGCCGGCCGGCAGGCGGCACCACAGAAACATACCCGCCTTCGGCTGCAGCCACGGCACGATGCCGAGCGCCCGCAGCCGCGCGCTGGCGCGGTCGCGCTCCTCGCCCAGCCGCTGCCGCACCCACTCCATGTGCTTGCGGTAGCCGCTGTCGGTCAGCGTCCGGAACACCACGTCGGCCGCCAGCCGCCCGCCGCCGAACGTGGTGGCGATCTTCAGGTCGGCCAGGCTGTCGATCCAGTCGGCCCGCGCCGCGATGAAGCCGCAGCGCAGCGAGGCCGAGATGGTCTTGGAAAAGCTGCCGATCTGGATCACGCGCGACAGGCCGTCGAACGCGGCCAGCCGCGGCGCCGGCGTGTGCTCGAAGTCGGCAAAGATGTCGTCTTCCACGATCACCAGCCCCGCGCCGTCGGCGGCCTTGAGCAGCCGGTGCGCCGCCAGGGACGACAGCGTCGCGCCGGTGGGGTTGTGGATGCCCGAATTGGTGATGTACAGGCGCGGCGCGTGCTCGCGCAGCGCCGCCTCGAAACGCGCCACGTCGGGCCCGTTCGGCGTGTACGGCACGCTGACCACGCGGGCGCGGTGCGCCTTGAGCAAGGCATGGAAATTGAAATAGCAGGGATCGTCCACCAGCACGGTATCGCCCGGCTCCAGCAGGAAGCGGCAGATCAGGTCGATCGCCTGGGTGCCGGACTCGGTCAGCATGAGCTGCTCGGGCGCGGTGTCGATGCCGGCGGCGGCCAGGCGCCGCGACAGCACCTGGCGCAGCCCGGGATGGCCGAGCGGCGTGGCGTATTCGGTCAATTCCAGCGAAGCGGCCTTGGCCAGCGCGCGCAAGGCGCGGCGGATACCCAGCTCGTACATCCAGTCGGCCGGCAGCCAGCCGCAACCGGGCCGCAGCGCGTCGGGCGCGGCCTCCAGCGACTGGCGCGAGACCCACAGCGGATCGATCTCGCGGTCCAGCCTGGGGCCGATCTCGGTCAGCGCCAGCGGCGCCACCGGGCCGGCGACGTAGAAGCCAGACCCCGGCCGCGACGTGATGCTGCCTTCGGCGGCCAGGCGTTCATAGGCCTCGACCACGGTCGACACCGACACCCCCATGGCGGCCGCCTGCGCCCGCACCGAAGGCAGCCTGGTGCCCGGCGAATAGGCGCGCGACGCAATGCGCGACCGCACCTGCGCCATCACCGCCTCGATTCGCGTGCCGCCCTGCTTCACCGTTGCCTCCCTGGCCGTACTGGACTGTATTGCATAACAGTTATTTTTAATTGTACTGGACTGTCTCTGGGGCAGGCGCACCGGAAATGCTCCACTGGCGTTTTCATCGGAGCGGTGCATGGACAAGGCAACAAGCGGCTGGATCAACGGTTTCATCGGCGTGGCGATCTTCGCCGGCTCCCTGCCGGCGACCCGGGTGGCGGTGGCGCAACTCGATCCCATCTTCCTGACCGGCGCCCGCGCCACCATCGCCGCCCTGCTGGGCTGGGCCCTGCTGTGGCTGCTGCGCCAGCCGCGGCCGCGCCGCGCGGAGCTGCCCGCCCTGACGCTGACGGCCATCGGCGTGGTGCTGGGCTTTCCGCTGCTGACCGCGCTGGCGCTGCGGCACGTCACCTCGGCGCACTCGATCGTGTTCCTCGGCCTGCTGCCGCTGTCCACCGCCATCTTCGCGGTGCTGCGCGGCGGCGAACGGCCGAAGCCGGCCTTCTGGCTGTTCTCGGTGGCGGGCGCGGCCTTCGTGGCGGGCTACGCGCTGACGGGCGGCTTGGACGTGTCGCTCAAGGGCGACCTGCTGATGCTGGCGGCCATCGTGGTCTGCGGCATGGGCTACGCCGAAGGCGCCAGGCTGTCGCGCACGCTGGGCGGCTGGCAGGTCATCAGCTGGGCGCTGGTGCTGTCGCTGCCGGTGATGCTGCCGCTGACGCTGCTCACCTGGCCGCCTTCGTTCGCGCAGGTCACCCCGGCCGGCTGGATCGGCCTGGCCTATGTGTCGCTGTTCAGCATGCTGATCGGCTTCGTGTTCTGGTATCGCGGCCTGGCCCAGGGCGGCATCGCGGCGGTGGGCCAGTTGCAGCTGTTCCAGCCCTTCATGGGCCTGGGCCTGGCGGCGCTGCTGCTGCACGAGCAGGTCAGTTGGACCATGCTGCTGGTGACACTGGCGGCGGTGATCTGCGTGGCCGGGGCCAAGAAACACGCGCGCTGATGCCAGCGAAAAAAGGCGCCGGACAAAGCCGGCGCCTTTTGCATTGCGGTCAACAGACCCTCGGGTCCCGTCAGCAGCAGCCGATGCGTTTCTTGCCGCCGTAGCGGGCGTCCTGCCGCTCGCGGAAGAAGTCCTCGTAGCTCATGGGCTCCTGGTCAGGATGAGTGCGCCGCATGTGCTCGACGTAGTTCTCGTAGTCGGGCACGCCGACCATCAACCGCAGGGTCTGCCCGAGGTAGCGGCCGGCGGCGCCGGCCGCCGAGGTCATGTTGGAAAACAGCATGGCGGCGCCTCCTTGCGTCAGTCCGCGCCGGCGGCCACGGCCGGCAGCGCTTCGTAAGGCGTCTCGCGCGCGGTCGGCTGGTTCTCGGCGCGGGCGCGCATCACCGAACGAATGCCGAACACCACGATGCTGACCACCACGAACATGAAGATCGCGCACAGGCCGGCGTTGATGTAGTCGTTCAGCACCACGCGCGACATTTCCGCCAGCGACTTGGCCGGGGCCAGCACCTTGCCTTCGGCGATGGCGGCGTTGTACTTGGCCGCGTGCGACAGGAAGCTGACCTTCGGGTCGGCATGGAACAGCTTCTGCCAGCCGGCGGTCAGCGTGCATGCCAGCAGCCACAGCGTGGGCAGCACGGTGACCCAGGCGTAGCGGTCGCGCTTCATCTTGAACAGCACCACGGTGCCCAGCGTCAGCGCGATCGCGGCCAGCATCTGGTTGGCGATGCCGAACAGCGGCCACAGCGTGTTGATGCCGCCCAGCGGATCGACCACGCCCTGGTACAGGAAGTAGCCCCACGCCGCCACGCACAGGCCGGTGGCGATCAGGTTGGCCGGCAGCGACTCGGTGCGCTTGAGCGACGGCGCGAAGGTGCCCAGCAGGTCCTGCAGCATGAAGCGGCCCGCGCGGGTGCCGGCGTCCACCGCCGTCAGGATGAACAGCGCCTCGAACAGGATGGCGAAGTGGTACCAGAAGGCCATCATGCTGGGGCCGCCGATGGCCTGGTGCAGGATGTGCGCCATGCCCACGGCCAGCGTCGGCGCGCCGCCGGCGCGCGAGATGATGGTGCTTTCGCCGACGTCCTTGGCGGTCTGCACCAGGTCGGCCGGGGTGATCACGAAGCCCCAACTGGACACCACCTGGGCGACCTGGTCGGGCGTGGTGCCGATGACGGCGGCCGGGCTGTTCATGGCGTAGTAGATGCCCGGCTCGATGACGCAAGCGGCCACCAGCGCCATGATGGCGACGAACGATTCCATCAGCATGCCGCCGTAACCGATGTAGCGGGCCTGGGTTTCGTTCTCGATCAGCTTGGGCGTGGTGCCCGACGAGATCAGGGCATGGAAGCCCGACACCGCGCCGCAGGCGATGGTGATGAACAGGAACGGGAACAGGTTGCCCGACCACACCGGACCGGAGCCGTCCACGAACTGCGTCAGCGCCGGCATTTTCAGCTCGGGCGCGACCACCACGATGCCGATGGCCAGGCCGACGATGGTGCCGATCTTCAGGAAGGTCGACAGGTAGTCGCGCGGGGCCAGCAGCAGCCACACGGGCAGCACCGAGGCGATGAAGCCGTAGACGATCAGGATCCAGGTCAGGCCCTTGCCGTCGAAGTCGAACATCGGGCCGATGACCGGATGCGCGGCCACGTCCTGGCCGAAGGTGATGGCGGCCATCAGGCCGACGAAGCCGATGATGGACACTTCGCCGATCTTGCCCGGCCGGATGTAGCGCAGGTAGACGCCCATGAACAGCGCGATGGGAATGGTGGCGGCCACCGTGAAGGTGCCCCACGGCGAGTGCGTCAGCGCCTTGACCACGATCAGCGCCAGCACCGCCAGGATGATGACCATGATCATGAAGGCGCCGAACAGCGCGATCACGCCCGGGATCTTGCCCAGCTCGGACTTGACCAGGTCGCCCAGCGAGCGGCCGTCGCGGCGGGTCGAGATGAACAGGATGGTGAAGTCCTGCACGGCGCCGGCGAACACCACGCCGGCCAGGATCCACAGCATGCCGGGCAGGTAGCCCATCTGCGCGGCCAGCACGGGGCCGACCAGCGGGCCGGCGCCGGCGATGGCGGCGAAGTGGTGGCCGAACAGCACATGCTTGTTGGTCGGGACGTAGTCCAGGCCGTCGTTGTACTTCCAGGCCGGCGTCATGCGCGTCGGATCAAGGCGGAACACCTTGTTGGCGATGAAGCGGCTGTAATAGCGGTATGCGATCAAGTACACGCAGACGGCGGCAATCACCACCCATAGCGCGTTGATGGTCTCCCCTCTGGCCAGCGCCACGGTGCCCAGCGCGAACGCGCCCAGGACCGCAACCGCCAGCCAGACCAGGTGCTGACCCAGTCCCTTACTGCTGGTTTGCATAAGTGCTCCTCTTGCCTCCCGCCATGCTTTTGGCGTGAAACGCTTTTTTCGTCCCGCGGGTAGGCAGACTCATTGTTGTAGGGTGGCGGGCGCGAACGTCCGCACGGCGTCCGGTCGACGCGGGCGTTAGTATTTCGGTTTGCCCGGGGCGCAACAAGCGCGGAACTACGCAAGCCCCCTACGTGGTACTACGGAATGCGCCGCAGCATATTCGCCGCCGGGATCGTAAAATCGGCGGCGCGGACTCCTGTCCGGCATGGGCCTTTTCCCTTGATGCACCGCAACACGCGCATTCGGCGCTGATACAAATCCCCTGATGAAGCTGCGCCTGAAAATCCTGCTGTTGGCCGCCGTCCCCCTGCTGGTGGCGCTGGCGGCCATCGCCGTGGCCGTCTACGTGCAGGGCCTGCAACTGGCCCAGCGCGAAAAGGAAGTGGTGGAAAGCGCCTGGCTCGGCAGCAAGGAAAGCGAGCTGCGCCATTACGTCAGCCTGGCCTACAGCGCAATTGCCCCGCTGCAGGACGCCAGCGACGGCGACGCCGCCCGCGAGCGCGCGCTGGCGCTGCTGGCGCAGATGGAATTCGGCCACGACGGTTATTTCTTCGTCTACGACCTGCAAGGGCGGAACCTGATGCACCCGCGCCAGCCCGAACTGGTCGGCCAGGATCTCTGGAACCTGCGCGACACCCGCGGCCAGCCAGTGATCCAGAACCTGCTGACGGCGGCCCGCCGCGGCGGCAGCCAGGGCGAAGCGGTGCACTACCAGTGGGAAAAGCCCTCGACCCACCAGATGGTGGAAAAGCTCGGCTACGTGGTGGTGCTGGAACGCTGGGGCTGGATGCTGGGCACCGGCATCTACCTGGACGACGTCGAGCAGACCCTGGCGCACATCGACGCCGCCGCCCAGTCCAACATCCGCAACATGTTCGCCTGGGTTGCCGGCATCGCCGCGGTCTCGATCCTGGGCGTGGCGGCCTGCGGCCTGGCGCTCAATATCAGCGACCACCGCCAGTCCGACGCCAAGCTGCGGCTGATGGCGCAGCAGCTGGTGCGCTCGCAGGAAGACGAACGCGCGCGCCTGTCGCGCGAGCTGCACGACGGCATCAGCCAGGTGCTGGTGTCGATCAAGCTGGCGCTGGAGGCCGCGCGCGAACGTTTGCGCCAGGCCCTCGGCGCCGAGCCGCGCGCGCTGGCGCACATCGACACGCCGCTGGGCGGCGCGCTCGACCGTCTCAATACCGCCGTGGGCGAGGTGCGCCGCATCTCGCACAACCTGCGCCCCACCCTGCTGGACGACCTGGGCCTGCCGGCCGCGCTGGAACACCTGGGCCGCGAATTCGCCGGCGCCAGCCAGCACGGCGCCGCGCCGCTGACCGTGCGCCTGTCGACCCAGGGCCGGCCGGTGAAGCTGCCCGATGCCTACGCCACCGCCCTGTTCCGCGTCACCCAGGAGGCCCTGACCAACGTGGTGCGCCATGCCGGCGCCCGCCGCGCCGACCTGACGCTGGCCTACACCGAACGCGACCTGCGCCTGACCATCCATGACGACGGCCGCGGCTTCGACTACGCCGAGGTGCAGCAGGATCCGCGCCGCGGCATCGGCCTGCGCAACATGCGCGAACGCATGACCGCGCTGTCCGGCAGCCTCAGTTTTCATACCACCGACCAGGGCACCACCCTGCAGGCCTGGCTGCCCTTGCCGCCGCCCTTCTCCGACGCCTCCGACGCTTCCCGACCCGCATGACCGACCCTGGCTCCCCCATCCGACTGCTGCTGATCGACGACCACCCGCTGGTGCGCGACGGCCTGCGCCTGCGCCTTGAGACCGTGCCCCACCTGCAGGTGGTGGGCGAAGCGGGCAACGCCGCCGCCGCCCTGGCCTTCCTGCAGGCCTGCCTGGCCGAAGACCCCCAGGGCGGCACCCTGCCGCAACTGGTGCTGATGGACCTGAACATGCCGGGCGTGGGCGGCCTGGAACTGACCGCGCAGCTGCATGAACGCTATCCGCAGATCGCGGTGCTGGTGCTGTCGATGCACGACAACCCTGAATACATGCTGCAGGCGGTGCGCGCCGGCGCCCGCGGCTACCTGCTCAAGGACGAGCCGGCCCAGGAGATCCTGGCGGCCATCGATAGCGTCATGACCGGCCGCAACTACTTCAGCGCCGCCGTGTCGCTGCGCCTGTCGCAAGCCAGCGCCCCCGCCACCCTGCTGACCCAGCGCGAGCGCGACGTGCTGCGCCACATCGCCAGCGGCCACGCCAACAAGCAGATCGCCCAGGCGCTGGGCCTGTCGGTGCGCACCGTCGAAACCCACCGCCTGAACATCAAGCGCAAGCTGGGCATCGACGGCCAGGCCGAACTGATCAAATACGCGGTGGAGAACCGCGGCGTATAACCCCTCCATCCGTCAGGTTTCCGGCTGCGAAGCGGGCCCGCGCTGGAGTAGACTTGCGTGTTCATCGCCATCGCCGGCGCGCAGCCCCCAGGAGTTCCCATGTCATTGGAAAATCACTACACCGCCATTCTCGAAGCCCTGGGGGAAGATCCGTCCCGCGAAGGCCTGGTCGACACGCCGGCGCGCGCGGCCAAGGCCATGCGCCACCTGTGCCGGGGCTATAACCAGAATCTGGAAGAAATCGTCAACGGCGCCCTGTTCACCTCCGATACTCGCGAGATCGTGCTGGTCAAGAACATCGAGCTGTATTCGCTCTGTGAGCACCACATGCTGCCCTTCATCGGCAAGGCGCATGTGGCCTATCTGCCCAACGGCAAGGTGCTGGGCCTGTCGAAGGTGGCGCGCATCGTCGAGATGTACGCCCGCCGCCTGCAGATCCAGGAAAACCTCAGCCGCCAGGTGGCCGAGGCGGTGCAGTCCGTCACCGGCGCCGCCGGCGTGGCGGTGGTCATCGAGGCCCAGCACATGTGCATGATGATGCGCGGCGTCGAAAAACAGAATTCGTCCATGGTCACCTCGGTGATGCTGGGCGAATTCCACGACAACCCGTCGACCCGCGCCGAGTTCCTCAGCCTGATCCGCTGAAACGCGTGCGCCCATCGCGCGAAACGGCCGGCCCCCGATGGGGCCGGCTTTTTTTCGCCCGCGCCCTGCGCCAAAAGGCGCGGGGCGCGGGGCTTGGCTCCTATCGAATACGGCATCTGGCCCTAGCGCTGCGGCCCCATCCGGGCAAACTGGCACCACAGGCCGCACCGGCACAAGCCGGTCGCGTCGGGGCGCGGCCCATTCTCTACGGGAGATCACCATGAACGCGTTGTACCGCCTCATCCGCCGCGGCATCCTGGCCGGCCTGGCCGCCACCCTGCTGGCCGCGCCCGCCCATGCCCAGACCCGCCTGACCGTGGGCTACCAGCTCATCGTCGGCCCCTTCCTCACCGCCATCGCCGACGGCAGCTTCGATGCCGCCCTGAAAGACGCCGGCTACCAGGTCGACTGGCGCCAGTTCACCTCGGGCGGCGACATTTCCACCGCCCTGGCCTCGGGCAACGTGCCGGTCGGCGTGCTCGGCTCGACCGGCATCACCTCGGCCGCCACCCGCGGCGTCGACCTGCAACTGTTCTGGATCCTGGACAACATCGGCAAGTCGGAAGCGCTGGTGGCGCGCAACGGCTCGGGCATCAACGGCACCGCCGACCTGAAGGGCAAGCGCGTCGCCACGCCGTTCGTATCGACCTCGCACTTTCACCTGCTGGTGGGGCTGGAACAGGTCTGGAAGATCAACCCGCGCGACGTGCGCATCCTGAACATGCAGCCGCCGCAGATCGTGGCCGCCTGGCAGCGCGGCGACATCGACGCCGCCTACGTCTGGCCGCCCGCCCTGACCGAGATCGAGAAGACGGGCAAGGTCATCGCCGACTCCGAAGCCATCGGCCGCGCCAGCGTGCCGACCTTCGACGGCCTGGTGGTCGATCGCGCCTGGGCCGCCAAGAACCCCAAGTTCATGGCGGCTTTCACCACCGTGCTGGCCAAGTCGTACGCCGCCTATCGCGCCAACCCGGCCGCCTGGACCGCCGATTCGGCGCAGGTCAAGAGCATCGTCAAGCTGATCGGCGGCAAGCCCGACGACGTCGCCACCGCGCTCACGCTGCTGACCTTCCCCACCGCCCAGGAACAGGCCTCGCCCGAATGGCTGGGCGGCGGCAAGGAATCGGGCGCCGCGCGCGCCTTCGCCGCCAGCGCCAAATTCCTCAAGGACCAGAAGCAGATCGACAAGGCGCTGGACGACTACAGCGCCCACGTCACCGACCAGTACGCCAAAGCGGCCGCCAAATAGCCGCGGCGAGACGCCGGGCGCGCCGCAAGCCGCGCCCGGTCCCGGCGCCCGCCTGGCCGCGGGCGTCGCACCATGCAAGGGGACCCCGCATGACTGCACCCGCCACGTCCGCCGCGCAGGCCCTGCGCGCGGACCACGTCAGCGTCACCTACCCCGGCCTGCACGACAGCGGACCGGTGATCGCATTGCAGGACGTCAACCTGACCATCGAACCCGGCGAATTCGTCGTCGCGCTGGGCGCCTCCGGCTGCGGCAAGACCACGCTGCTGAGCCTCCTGGCCGGTTTCCTGTCGCCCACCGACGGCGAGATCACGCTGGGCGGACGCCCCATTACCGGCCCCGGCGCCGACCGCGGCGTGGTGTTCCAGAAGCACGCATTGCTGCCCTGGCTGAACGTGCTGGAAAACACCGAATTCGGCCTCAAGCTGCAGGGCGTGGACAAGGAGACGCGCCGCGCCCGCGCGCGCCGCAACCTGGAGCTGGTGGGCCTGAAGGACTTCCACCGTCACATGATCTACCAGTTGTCGGGCGGCATGCAGCAGCGCGTGGGCATCGCCCGCGCCCTGACCTGCGACCCGGCCATGCTGCTGATGGACGAGCCGATGGCGGCGCTCGACGCGCTCACGCGCGAGACCATCCAGGAGCTGCTGCTGGATATCTGGCGCCAGACCGGCAAGATGTTCTTCTTCATCACCCATAGCGTGGAAGAGGCGCTGTTCCTGGGTTCGCGGCTGATCGTCATGTCGCCGCGCCCCGGACGCATCACCCACACCTTCCAGCCGGACTTCAACCGGCGCTACCTGGAGACGCGCGATGGCCGCGGCATCAAATCAAGTCCCGACTTCATCGCCATGCGCGAACAAGTCCTCGGCATCATCTACGGCGACGAACTTGCCGCCGCCGACGCGCAGGCCGTCCATGCCTAGCGGGCTGGGCGGCCGCCGGCCCGCCGCGCCCGGCAAGGTGTACGGCGCGCCCGGGGCCGGCTACAGCGGCCACATCAGCCTGCTGACCAGCATCGCGCTGCTGGCGCTGTGGTTCCTGGCCACCAACGCCGGCTGGGTCAAGCCGCTGTTCCTGCCGTCGCCGCAGGCGGTATACGGCAAGTTCGTGTCCGCCATGACCGACGGCGTGGCCAACTCGACCCTGGCCGAGCACGCCCTGGCCAGCCTGACGCGGGTGTTCTCGGCCTTCTTCCTGGCCTGCGCCACCGCCATTCCGGTCGGCATCCTGATGGGGGTAAACCGCTACGCCCGCGGCATCTTCGATCCGCCGATCGAGTTCTACCGTCCGCTGCCGCCGCTGGCCTACCTGCCGCTCATCATCATCTGGTTCGGCATTGGCGAGTTCCCCAAGATCCTGCTGATTTACCTGGCCATCTTCGCGCCCATGGCGATCGCCGCGCGCGCCGGCGTGCGCTCGGTCTCGATCGAGCAGATCCACGCCGCCTACGCCATGGGCGGCAGCCGCATGCAGATCGTCTGGCACGTGATCCTGAAGGCCGCCATGCCCGAGATCTTCACCGGCATGCGCATCGGCATCGGCGTCGGCTGGACCACGCTGGTGGCCGCCGAGATGGTGGCGGCCGATCGCGGGCTGGGCTTCATGGTGCTGAACGCCGCGCAGTTCCTGGCCAGCGACACGGTCATCATGGGCATCATCGTGATCGGCGTGTTCGCCTTCGCGTTCGATCTGCTGGTGCGGTATCTGGAGAAATTCGCGATTCCGTGGAAGGGACGGATTTGAACGCTGGTTTACCGGACGCGGCGCGATGCCGCGCCCTACCAGTGATAGCCGATATCGATCTCACCGCCATAACCATGCCGGTGCTGGCTTCCCACCTCGCCCGCCAGTTGCGCGGACAGCGTGACCGCTTTGCCCAGACCACCGTGCACACCCGCGGCCAGCTCCATCGCGTCCCGCATGGGCGCGGCTTCGAACTCGTTCGGCCCCATCCGCACCGAAGGTCCATCGCCGCGGTGCAGCCAATCGACCTCCAGGTAGGGTTGCACGGCCGAACGGCCGCCGCCGGATGCGACCTCGGAATAGAGGCGCACCCCGCTACGCGCAATCCAGGTGTTTTCCGTGACGCCAGCAATACGCGAGCCCGGCAAAGAGGCAGCCTGCGCGTCATAGTGACTGTATGCCACCTGCACCTTCGGTTGCACCACCAGGCTGTCCAATGCCGAGCCGGCGGCAAACGGATGAAGCGCGTACCCCATCTCGAACGCCGAGGTCCACGTGTCGGCGCGATAGCGCGCCGATCCCAGTTCACTGCCAAGCTGGTTGGTGTAGCGGCCATACTGCAACGAAACATCGGCATAGGCCCCCAGGCGGGTCAGGTCATCCTGGTAGACGGTGGCATAGGCGCCCGCTGAATAGCCGGACACCTTGCCACGCGCGCGTATCCGAACCGGCTGAGATGCGCCCGCCGGCAGAATCGTCGCGAGCGAGCGCACACGCGCCTCGCCATAGCCACCCATCACGCCCACATGGATCGCAGCCTTTTCACCCAAAAAGGCGTGCAGCAGGTCGCCGCCCATCTGCAACACCGAGCTATCGATGGCGATGTCATCGTCGCCGTCCCGCATGCGCATGCCATTGTCCCGCCGCGCCAATACCCGCGCCCAGGTTCCCGGGCCATCCCCCGCAGCGGCCGTCGCCCGATCCTGGACGCCATGCATGAAGAACTGCTGGCTGGCAATCTGGTTGCCGACGTATGCACCGCTCTCGGGAGAGATGTTCCTGATCCGGCTGTTCGCGGGCGCCGCCACGGCCTCGGCATTGGCGACAGCTTGGCCGGCTGCCGGCTGCTTGGCGTCGGTTCGCGTGGCGCTGGCTTGGGCGTCCGCGCCTGAAGGCGCCAAGGCTTGTTTGGATTCCTGCGGCGTCCCGTATGCCGACGTCAGATACCAGTCGGCAGAAACGCCTCCATTGCCTCCGCGCGCCAGGCTGTATTCATAGCCGTTCAGGGCCAGCGTGCCCGAACTGGCGCGAAATCCGGTCGAGCCCGCGTCCAGGTGAAACGCATTGGCCGTCGTGGTGCCGCCATTCACGGTCTGCACCAGCCGTATGCCCTGGCGGGTCTGGCCGCCGCTGCCTCCCGCATTGACGATCCGCAGCGCGGTATCGCCCGTCGTACTGCCGCCGTTGATGACCAGTCGGTCCGTGGGCGATGCATCGTCGCCCATGCGCGTGTTCAGCACCAGCAGGCCGCCTCCCACGTAATGGTCGACCGTCACGGTCTTGAAGTCGCCTGAGGCGCCGGGAGCAACGAAGGCAACGGTACCGGCGTTGTCCAGCGTCGCCAAGGAGGAATCACCGCGCACCCGCCAGGTGCTGGACGCATCCAGCGCCAGCCGGGCCACACGCGCCCCCTTGCGCTCGACCAGCGCGCCGGTCAGCGTCGATCCACCCGCGAGCGCGATATCGGCGGTGCCGCTCTCCATGAGTACGTCACCGGTCAGTTGCGAGGCCGTCGCGTTCAATCCGACCCTGCCCGTGGCGATATCTCTGGGCGTCGTCGTGCCGGCTGGAACGCGCACCCGCGCCTGCTCGGTCGACTGCGAATGCAGCAGGAGGCCGCCATCGCTCGCGCCACCGGCGCGTCCCGTGATCGTCGCCGAATCCAGAGTGAACTGATGGTCGCCCCCAGCCGTCATGAGGCCGGCGCCTTCCTGCATTTCGATGCGGCTGCCCGCGGACAGCGAAATGGTATTGCGAGTACCCGGCGCGGAAGCATAGCTGGCGATGCCCCAGGCATTGGGGCCGGCGACATCGAGCCGGGTCGCATCCAGGCGCAGGCTTCCGTTGTCCATGACCTCGGCGCCGTTGCCGCTCGTGGTGACGCTGCCGCCGGTAGCCGTCAGCAGCGCCCCCGCCCCCCCCACGAACAGGCCGGTCGTCGCGCCACCGTGCGTGACAATCGAAACGTCGGTCAGGTCGAGGCGTCCGCCCGCGTTTTCCACCAGCGCGCCAAAGGCCTGGTCGCCGAACGTTTCGATGCGCGTGCGCGTTGCGCTGAGGCTGGCGGGGCCACCCCGATCCGCGGCGACCTTCAAACCGTGACTGGCCTGTCCCTGCGTGACAATCTCGGCATCCCGCATGATCATCGAGCCCTTCGTGACCAATGCTCCCATGGTGGTCGTGGCCGGGGCGCCCGCATTGATCACGTTGGCGTCGACCGTCATCACGCCGGTCGGGCTCGACACTTCGAGCGCGGCGCCGGGTCCGCTGTAATTGATCGGCACTGCCGGCAGCAGCGTCAATTGTTGGATGACGGATTTTTCCGTGATTTTCAAGGGCGCGGCATGCACCCGGGGGGATAGCGCGAACAGGGCGGCGCCGAGTGCGGTCAGCAAGAACGGAATGGAGCGGGATGACATGACGATAGGTTCCGGGCTCCCGCGGCCAGGCCGCCCCCTTGCCACGCCATCATTCAAGCTGGATTGGCTTAACAGAGTATCGAGAGTGCCCGCAATGGAGTCATACGTTGTTCAAGGTGCCATGTTCCAAGAAACCGCTTGTCGGCAATATCAGACATTTCCTAAACTCCGATTGTTTGTGCCATGCGCGCCCATCCTGTCGCACGCAATAGCATTGCGGCGCTCGATCGCAGCCCATCCGAGGACCGTGAGTCAGCGCGCCCAGGGAGTCTCTCGAATGGATCGTGTCATGAGCCGCCGCCTGTTTTTGGCGTTTTTCGTCGCAAGCGCGGCGGCCGCCTCGCCGGCGCGCCCCGCGCGGGCTGCCTCCCCAGTAAAGATCACCGTCATGGCCTCCGGGGTGGACTCCTTCGACGAAAAGTACACGCGCGCGGTGATCCGCCCGTTCGAGGCGCAGCATCCCGACATTCAGGTGAACTACTACCCCGTGCGCGATTCGCGCAATGCCATGTCGGTACTGCGTTCGCAAAGAATGGGACCACGGATCGACGTCGTTATCCTCGACCCCGCCCATGCCCGTCAGGCCCAGCGCGAGGGCCTCATTACGCCCATGGATCCGCGGCAGGTTCCCAATGCGGCGGACCTGGGCCCGCTGGGCCGGGAACTCGGTATGTGGGCGTTGCCCGCCATGCACGACACCATGAACCTCGTCTACGCCGAGTCGGCATTTTCAAGCCCTCCCGCCAGTTGGCGCGAGATGTGGGACCCGAAGTACCGCGGCAAACTCACCATCGCGGCCAACGCCGGGCTCGACGGCAGCATGATCGCGCTGACACTGCTGGCGAACCGCCTTTCGGGCATGCCAGACAACGCCGGCAGTTTCGAACCCGGCTTCGCCTACCTGGAAAAGCTCGGACCCAATGTCCGGACCTGGACGCCCCGTCCCAGCCAGTACTGGCTGGTCGCCCACCATCAGGCACTGCTGGCGGTGGGCTGGAATTCCCGCAGCGAAACCCACAAGGCCGCCCTGGAAGGTTATGCCACGACAGTGCCCAGGGAAGGCACCGTCGTCGTGACGCTCATGATCGCCCAGGTGACGGACCGCCCCAACAGCGAAGCCGCGCAGGCTTTCATTAATTACTCGCTGAGCCCGCAGGCGCAGCAGGCCTTCGCGCAAGCCATGTTCTATGCGCCGTCGAATCAGAAGACCCAGGTCAGCGACGCCATGCGGGCCCGTATTCCGCTGCTGTCCCCCAACGTCGCCGCGTCCGTGATCCCGGTGGACTGGATCGGATTCTCCCCCGAACAGCTTGGCGCGATGTTGGCCGCCTGGCAGACCCGCATCATGCGAACGGCGCGGTAACATCCCGCTGCATGAGCCCGCCGGGGCAACTCGCCAGTGCCGGCGCGCGGCCATAGAGCCGGCGCGGGACCCGCGCCAGAGGCCCCGGGAAAATCACGCATCCGACCCGGATTATCGGATGGCTCCCGTTCCATTTTTCCGCCAGTGTGTTCAAGCCGGAACCGCCGGCAGGGCAATCCCCCATTCCTTTTGCCCACGCCGCTCCTCTATCCTGGGGTTCCGTCCCTGCTCCCGCCCGACGCCGCGGCGGTCAGGGCGCGCCGCCACTTCAAGGAGCCGCCATGTCCAGCCAGGCCTCGATGCTCAAGCCTGTGTTGTGGGAACGCCTGTTCGAACGGGAAAGCGCCCCCAACCTCAGCCTGCAAGGCCGCGTGCGGCAGATGCTGGTGTCGGCGATCCTCAGCGGCCACCTGCCGCCCGGCGCGCCGGTGCCATCCAGCCGCTATCTGGCCGACCAGTTGCGCATTGCCCGCAACACCGTGGTGTTCGCCTATCAGCAACTGGTCAGCGAAGGCTACCTCGAATCGCGCGAACGCAGCGGTCATTTCGTCCACGACGGCGTACTCGAGGGGCGCGCCGCGCCTCCCAGCATGGACGGCGGACCCGCCTCGTCGGTCGACCACGTTCGCTGGGACGAGCGGCTGCGCTTTCGTCCCAGCCGCCAGCGCAACATCGTCAAGCCGCGCGACTGGCAAAAGCAGCCCTACCCCTTCGTCTACGGCCAGTTCGACCAGGACCTGTTCCCCACCGCCGACTGGCGCGAATGCTGCATCAAGGCGCTGTCGGTGCTGGACATCCGCAGTTGGGCGCCCGACCTCATCACCCATGACGATCCCGCGCTGATCGAACAGATCCGCACCCAGGTGCTGCCGCGCCGCGGCATGTGGGCCGATGCCGAGGAGATCGTCATCACCGTCGGCGCCCAGCACGCGCTCTACCTGCTGGCCGACCTGCTGGTCAACGAGGACACCGTGGTCGGCATGGAGGACCCCGGCTACCCCGACGCGCGCAACATCTTCGCCAGCCATACCCGCCACCTGCTGCCGCTGCCGGTGGACGACCAGGGCCTGCGCACCGGCACCCACCTGTTGGGCTGCGACTACGTGTTCGTCACGCCCGGCCACCAGTGCCCAACCACCGTGACCCTGTCACCGACGCGACGTGAGGAACTGCTGACACTGGCGCGCCAGGCCGACAGCCTGATCATCGAAGACGACTTCGAAAGCGAAAGCCGCTGGGGCGACGGCGCCATCCCGGCGCTCAAGAGTCTGGACCGCGACGGCCGCGTGATCTATGTCGGCAGCCTGGCCAAGTCATTCGCGCCGGGACTGCGCATCGGCTACATCGTCGCGCCGCGCGAGCTCACCGCCGAACTGCGCGCGCTGCGCCGCCTGATGCTGCGCCACCCGTCCGCCTATATCCAGCGCGCGTTCTCGCTGTTCATCTCGCTGGGGCACCACCATTCGCTGCTGCGGCGCCAGTCGCAGGCGTACCAGAAACGCGGCGCGGAACTGGCCGATGCGCTGGCGCGCTGGCTGCCCGACTTCACCGCCGTGCCCATCACCGGCTCGTCATCGTGCTGGCTCAAGGGTCCCGAATGGCTGGATGCCACAGAGCTGGCGCAGGCGGCGCAGGCCGAGGGCGTGGTGGTGGAGCCGGGCCAGGTGTTCTTCATGGAAGCCGCCCGCGCGCCCCGCAACTTCCTGCGGGTCGGCTTCACCTCGATCCGCGCCGAGCATATCGGGCCGGGTATCGAGAAGCTGGCGCAGGTGGTGCGCCGCTTCCGTCTGCGGGCGGCGGCCTGATGCGGCGTTGAAATGGAAGCAGTCCGATTTATCGGCTGATTCAACGCGAGACTCCCCAAACTCAAGTTCAATCTGAACGAGCGGCCGGCGTACGCCGGCCGCTCCTTTTGCAGCGATGTCGAAAAAGCGGGGGCTTCCAAGCGCGCTTCGACCCGTCCCGCCGATCGAGATCGCGATGGCGCCCCGGCCACGGGCCGCGTCGACACCCGATCGCTCGAAAACCGCTATGGCAGCCCCTCGTTCCAATGGGTGCGCGCCCCACCACCATGAACAAGATCTACTCGCTCAAATACAATCATCGGCACCAACTGATCGCGGTATCCGAGTTATGCGGCGGACGCCAGCGCGGCTCGACAACCGGCCCCCCCCGGCCGACGGGAAAAAGAACGCCGCTCGGCAAGATAAAGGCCGCCCTGCCGCTGTTGTTCGCCGGCCTGTTACCGGGCATCGCCGGCGCCAGTTACGTAAGCATCGACATTCCCTACCAGACCTACCGGGATTTCGCCGAAAACAAGGGCGCGTTCCAGCCCGGCGCCCTGAGCGTTCCCATCCATGACAAGTCTGGCGCCCTGCGCGGCCGATTGAGCGGCGACATCCCGTTCATTGATTTTTCCAGCGTCAGCGACGACAACGGAATCGCAACGCTGATCGCGCCGCAATATGTCGCCGGCGTAGCGCACAACGGCAGACATGACAGCACCCGCTTTACCGGCGTGACCTACTCCCAGATCCGCAGAGACATACACCCGGATTACCACCGCGAGAGGGACTGGACCCAGGAGTGGGATTTCGATCTCAACCGCCTGGGCAAGCTGGTGACCGACGCGGCGCCGATCGCCATGTTTCCGGTATCGCGAACATCGACACCGCTGCTCTCCCTGGGCGACCCCGATCTCTGGACTGAGGAAGAAAAAAAGAAATTCCCCGTGTTCTATCGGGTCGGAATGGGCATCCAGTTCGTCGGCGACCATCCCGAAAATGGTCACAATCCCTTGACGGGCAAGCTCGCGCCCGGCCTGCACGAGATCGGCTACGCGTACAAATGGGCGACAGGCGGCATCGTCACCCCGATGTGGTCCAACGACACCTTTGTGATCGCGCGGGGAGACAATGGTCTGTTGCCCGCATTCGTGCAACACGGAGACAGCGGTTCGCCCCTGTTTGCCTGGGATGCCGAGCATAAGCAGTGGGTACTTGCGGGCGTGGCGGCAGAAATCGAATTGCCCGCCGGCGAGGCGGGCTATGTCTATTGGTCGCATCCGCCAATGGACTTTCTCAATAGCGTTTACGCCAGGGATAACGATCCGGAAGTCGCCTACGCGGATGGCAAGGGGCCGTTGCTTTGGTCATTCGATAGCGCCCGGGGCGCAGGCAGCCTGGCCCAGCAGGGCCGCCAGTTCCTGATGCATGGCTACAAGAAGACGCCAGGCCTGAGCTACGCGGACGGCAACAGCGCGCTCGACTTCGAAGGGCTCGACGCGGGCAAGAACCTGGCCTTCCGCACCGAAAGCGGCGCAGATCACGGCGAAATCACATTGCACGACCCCATCAACCAGGGAGCCGGCTCGCTGACCTTCCATGACAGCTATATCGTTTCCCCGGAGACGGATCAGACCTGGATGGGCGGCGGCATCGACGTGAAGGAAAACGCCACCGTGGTCTGGCGCGTCAACGGCGTGGCCGGCGACAACCTGCACAAGATCGGCCGCGGCACCCTGACCATTGCAGGCAAGGGCGTCAACCCGGGCGGCCTGAAAATCGGCGATGGCAAGGTGATTCTGTCGCAGCGGCCCGACGAGAGCGACAACGTTCAGGCGTTCGACGGCATCACCCTGTCCAGCGGTCGCGCGGAAGTCGTGCTTGGCGACGGCCGGCAGGTCGACCCCGACCATATCGCATGGGGAGCCCGGGGCGGCGTGCTGAACCTCAATGGCAACGACATCACGTTCAATCAACTGCACGCCAACGCAAAAGACCATGGCGCCACGATCACCAACACCGCGACGAAAACAGCGACCGCAACGATCAACCTCACGCCCGTGACTCCGCCCGAGGTAAGCGACTACATTCTGATGCCGGTCAGGGCGGGCACCGGAGAGCGGGGCGATCTCTACAAACAAGGGCTCAGCTACTTCGTCCTGAAGCAGAACAATTTCGGCGCCGTCCCGGTCTACGGCACCCAGGCCAGCGACGACTACTGGGAATACGCGGGGACCTCGAAAATACTCGCGCTGGCGAAGGCCAATGAGCGCAAGCGGGAATACTTCCCCGGACAGACGGAATTCCTCTTCCCGGGAACCCTGCAAGGCAATATCGACGTCAGCATCGCCAACCCGTCGAAAACGGTGTTCATCGCCGACGGCGGCATGGACCTCGGCGAAAACTCGTTCACGCAGCGGCAAGGCGAACTGGTCTTCCAGGGCCACCCGGTGATCCATGCGATCAACACCCCGGATGATGCGCGCAAGCTGCTCGATCTCGGGGATGACTCCGTCCGGACGCAATCCGTGTCGTTTGACCAGCCGGATTGGGAAACGCGCGAGTTCGCCGTCGGGAAACTGGCGCTGACAGACACCACCTTCCGCTTGTCACGCAACGCCACCCTGCTGGGCGACATTGACGCGCAACGCGCGCAGATCATCCTGGGCAGCCCGCAGTTGTACCTGAACAAGAACGATGGCGGCTCATTGGCCCAGGAACCGGTGAAAGGCACCGCCATCGCCAATACGGACGCCGACAAGAGCCGTTACCAGGGCAGGGTTTCCCTGAGCGAACATTCAACACTGGACATCCACGAGAAATTCGCGGGCGCCGTCGATGCCAGCGACAGCATCATCAATGTCTTCTCCGACCAGGCCGCGCTGACGGAATCCAGCCGCTTCACCGCCAGCGCTTTGACGCTGCACCCCGGCGCGCACCTGCGGGGGGCTGCCGGCTGGTATGGCGACGGCACCATCGCGGTGGCCAATGGCGCGGCGCTCACGCTGGCCGGCAGCGCCACGAGCCCGTCCTCGACCGAAATCCACACGGCTTATTACTTCACCCGCGGCATCAATCTGCTGGGCAGCGATGCCAGCGTGCACATGGCGCCCGGCAGCCATTCGTTCAGCGATGTCTCCAGCCTGACCGCCAGCGACATCACGCTGGGCGCCCCGGCCGCGGCCGGGGCGCCCCAAACCGTGTACGCCGGCGCGGTGACCGCCGCCGAGGCGAACCTGCAGGCGAACGACAATTCCCGCTGGATCATTACGGGCGACTCGACGCTGAAATCGCTACGCGCCAGCAATGCGATCCTGAACTTCGACGACAATGACCTGACGCGACGAGCCTTCGTGGCGCGGGCCAATCCCGGCTCGCCGCTGGCATCGAGCCGGCCGCTGGCGGCGACAACGAAGACATCCTCCTACACATTGACGGCCGGCACCGTTGCCGCGTCCGATAGCGTCTTTGCCTTTCGTGTCGACCCGTATAGCGGTGAGCATGACCAGTTGACGGTCGCCACTGAGTTGAACGGCAACGGCAACCGTTTGCGCGTGACTGACTTCGGCGTCCCTCCAGCCAGCGCCGCCGTGCAAGCCAGGGAAACCCTGTTGCTCAGCGCCCCGCGGTCCACGCGGGCCGATCTGTTCACGTTGGAGCAGGCTTTCGAAAAACCCGACCCCGCCGATGCGTCCGCGCGCGACAATCCATGGTTGGGCGGCCTCGCGGTGAGCCATGACGCGGACCAACGCCAATGGTGGCTCATCAGCATGCGCCAGGATGCCCCCTGGCGGTTGACGCAAGACCGGCAGTTCGATTCGCTGCAGTTGCCGACAGCGGGCCGCGTGGAACTGTCCCAGTCTGGGGCGGACTGGACGCCGCACACCCTGCAAACCGACACCATGAACGCCAGCGGCGTGCACTTCGCCCTGAACGCGCGACCTGAAGGCGGGGAAAGCGACAGTATCGTCATCACCACCCTGGCCCAGGGCGGCGACAACCACCTGGATCTCACGCTCCTGGTTCACGATCCCGCGCCGGCCAGCAGCAGCGGCGCCCTGCTGTTGGCGACCGCGCCCGTAACGACCGCGGACGGCTATTTCAAACCCGGTTCTGTGACGCAAGGGCTCACGATCTACGCGCCCAACCTCGAAATCGTCAGCACGGCCACGCAGAAAAACTGGCAATTGGCATACAAGAGGCCCCCGGAGGCGTTGCCGCCGGGCGAGACCGCGGCGCCCGGAGATACGCCGGCGCCGCCATCGCCAGATGATGCCGATTCCGGCGTCAAGCCCGCGCCGCCGCCCGATACCGGCTCCCCAGCCAAGCCGGACAGCGCCGCAGACCCGGGTTCCTCCGGCCCTGCCGACACGCCATCGGCCGACTCGGGCTCCACCGCCCCCACCGACACGCCGTCGGCCGACTCGGGCTCCACCGCCCCCACCGACACGCCATCGGCCGACTCGGGTTCCTCCGCCCCCACCGACACGCCGTCGGCCGACTCGGGCTCCACCGCCCCCACCGACACGCCATCGGCCGACTCGGGTTCCTCCGCCCCCACCGACACGCCATCGGCGGACTCGGGTTCCTCCGCCCCCACCGACACGCCATCGGCGGACTCGGGTTCCTCCGCCCCCACCGACACGCCATCGGCGGACTCGGGTTCCTCCGCCCCCACCGACACGCCATCGGCCGACTCGGGCTCCACCGCCCCCACCGACACGCCATCGGCCGACTCGGGCTCCACCGGCCCCACCGACACGCCATCGGCCGACTCGGGCTCCACCGCCCCCACCGACACGCCATCGGCCGACTCGGGCTCCACCGCCCCCACCGACGCGCCGTCGGCCGACTCGGGCTCCACCGCCCCCACCGACACGCCATCGGCGGACTCGGGCTCCACCGGCCCCGCCGAGGCCCACGCCGAAAAGGATCCGGCGCAGGATTCCGCGTCCGGCGCCACGCCGGACACCGGCGCCGCCGGGCACGGCTCGGGCGCCCTGTCGCCATTCACGCCATTTTCCTTGAGGCTGTCCGAGTTGGACGCCCTGCAATCGCGCGAAAGCATCATCGACCGCTTGCAGCAGTCCGGCATCACCGCGGACGACGACACCGTCAAGCAGATTACCGCGGTACGGCGGCAGATCCTCCGCACCGGCGTGCTGGCCAGCCTGCCGAGGGTCGCTTTCGTGCTTGAAACCAATCAGTTCAACAAACGGTTGGGAGATGTGCGCCAATTGAATGAACAGGCCGGACTGTGGTTCAAGACCAGCCACGGACAGGCCGACTATGAGCAACTCCACCTGAAACACACCACGCTGCAGCTGGGTCTTGACCGCAAGCTTGGCAAGCAGTTGTACGGCGTCATGGGAAGCTACACCCAAGGCTCCGGTCAGGGCGAAGGCAGCCTGTCGGAGAAACACACCACGGGCGGTATCGGCCTCTACTACGCCTGGATCAGCGAGGACGGCCCCTTCATCGACGTCGTCGCCAAATACTTGAGAACCAACCAGACCTATCATCTTCCGGCCAACCTGAACATTGACGGACAGGGTGCGCGATCCACGACCTTGCTGGCCAGCGTGCAGGCGGGATGGCGGAAAAACCTGTTCAATGACCGCGCCTTCATCGAACCCTCCATCGAAGTGGTCACCGGCCGCACCAGCGCCTACACGCTGCATGGCGATAAAAGCGGCGTCGATGTGCGGATCAATGCCAGCACGCCGATCTATGCCAAGATCGGCGCCGCTGCCGGGGTGATCCTGCAGTCGGATGACCAACATGCGCTGAGCCTGTCCGCCGGGCTGTTCCGGCTGCAGAACCTGCGGCGCGCGGGCAGCGTCGAGATCCTGAACAACAGCGTTGCGGGGGATCGGCTGAGCCAGCCGATCGCGGACGACAGCCGCTATCTGGTCAACCTGTCGCTCAATGCCAGACTGTCCGCCAACTGGCGTCTATACAGCCAGATCGAAAGCAGCTTCGCCGGCAAACTGAAACACGATTACAGCGGCCAGGTCGGTGTGCGCTATCAGTTCTGAGCGAAGCGGGCGCGCGCGGCTACCGTCACCGTCGGTAGCCGCGCGCGCGTCGACACGAACCGCCGCCGTCACCGCTACAGCACCTCGTCGCGCAGGTAATACCAGCGGTAGAGCAGCGCCTGGCCGATGCGGCGGAACGGCGCGAACAGATGGCCGGGCAACGGCGTGTTGTAAATCGGCAAACTCCAGTTCACCCCGTCCTGCCCCATCATGCGCTGCGCCAGGCGGCGGCCCGCATGCGCCGAGAACGCCACGCCATTGCCGCCGTAACCGAAGGCGTAGAACACCTGGCGCGCCGGATCGGGCTGCGTGATGCGCGGCATCATGTCATGGCTGACGTCGACCCAGCCCGTCCATGCGTAGTCCACGTCGATGCCCCGCAACGCCGGGAACTTGCGCGCCAGCCCGTCACGCAGCAGCGCCAGGTGGCGGGGGTGCTGCGCATCGGCGCCGCGCAGCGCGCTGCGGCTGCCGATCTGCATGCGGCCATCGGGCAACAGCCGATAGTAGAACCGCAAGGTGCGGGTGTCGGTGATGAACACCGTGCTCTTCAGGCCGGCCTGCGCTCGCTCGTCGGGCGTCAGCACCCGCGTCACCATCGAGTTGGACAGGATCGGCATGATGCGGTTGTCCAGCAGCCGGTTCACCCCCTGCGCGGTGTAGCCGCCGGTGGCGAACGCCACCCGCCTGGCCCGCACGGTGCCGCCCGGGGTCTGCAGGCGATAGCCGCCGCCCTCTTCGGTCCAGCCCAGCACCGGGCTGCCCGGATGCAGCCGCACTCCCAGCGCGCGAGCCTGCCGCATATAACCATAGGCCAGCTTCAACGGATGCACGCCGATGCCGTCGGGTTCGAGCAAGGCGCCCATCGCCTCGTGGTCATCGACGTAGCGCTCGCGCAGCTCGTCGCGGGTCAGCATGCGGGTGTCGTAACCGAACTGCTCGCGCATCACCCGCGCCTCGTTGCGCAGGAAATCCATCTTTTTCTCGCGGTGCGCAGTGTAGAGATGGCCGCCCGGCTGCGCATCGCAATCGATCTGCGCCACCAGGCTCTTCCAGTAGTCGAAACCCTCGTGGATCTCGGCGTCCAGGCGCCGGGCGGTCTCCAGCCCCCAGCGCTCGATCCATTGCGAGCGATACAGACGCCCCGAGGCGTTCTGGCCCTGCCCGCCGTTGCGGCTGGTGCAGCCCCACACGGCGCGGTTGGCCTCCAGCACCACCGCCCGCACGCCATAGTCGCGCGCCAGCGCCAACGCCGCCGACAGGCCGGTGAAGCCCGAGCCGACGATGACCACGTCGGCCTCGATGTCGCCCTGGATCGGCCCATCGTCCGCCGGCGGCGGTCCGGCCGTGGCGACCCAGTAGGTGGGCGCGTATTCCTGCCCGCGTCCGGGAGGCGACACCAGCGGGTCATAGGTCGGGTTGTAGGCGCTGGCGGCCGGGCTGGCGGCCGGCGCGCTGGTGGGATCGACGAACGTGCCGGCGGTATTCGACAGATCGGAGGACATAGCGGCATCCATGGGGCGGGGTCCGGTGGCGGCGTCGGCTCAAGCGCGGGCCGGCAGCGCCGGGCGTTGCTTGCGGAAAGCGTTCTTGACGCGGATCTTGCCGTCCTGGAAGGTGAACACATCGACCATGTCGGCTTCGACCCGCGAGCCGTCCGCGGCCGTGCCGGTGAAGGTGCTTTCCGACACGCCGCGCTCGCCCGCCACCCAGTGGCGGCCGTTGTTCCATTGCGCATCGGGAAAGTTCTTCCAGGCCGCCGCGAAGGCCGCGCGCACCGCCTCGCGGCCGCTGTGCCGGGCGCCCCAGCGCTCGGGCCCGCCCACCGTTTCGAAGACGCAGTCCTCGCTCATGAAGGACATCAGGGCGTCGATATCGTGGCGGTTCCACGCGGCCGCGAACTCGGCCAGCATGTCCACGGTGACGGTCTTTTGCATTGCCTACCCTCCTCGATCGCCGGACGCGACATGCGCCCAGGCTCTGGACCCAAGGTACGCGGGGGGTCGGGCAGGGTCTAGAACCAGACGCGGCAAATCGCTTGCACCAGCCGGCCGTCCGCGCGGACGATGGCGCCGCGACTCAAGCCGCCGCCGGCGCCAGCCGCGCCGCGACCTCTTCGCCCCGCGTCAGGCCGCGCATGCCGATGAAGACCAGCCCCGGCGACTGCACCTGGGCCGGACGCGCCGCGCGCGTGTCGAAACGCACCCGCCGCCCGGCCAGTTGCACCAGCACCCATCCGTGGCGTTCCGTGCGCACCCAGCCCTTGGCCCGCAACCAATGGCGCGGCAGTTGCCGCAGGGCGTCGGCCAGGCGGTCGGCGTGCAACAGGGCCGGCGCCGGCCACAGCCAGCTTTGGAAGGGATGCCGGGGATCGTCGCCCCGCGGCGCCCGCGCCGCGCCGGCGGCATCCATCGGCAAGCCCGCCGCCGGCCCGTGCGCCGCGTGGCCGCAATGTGGGCCGCAGGACGCATGGCTCTCGGGCGGGCCGCCGGCCAGCATCGCCAGTTCCACCCGCGCCTCCCGCGTCGCCACGATCGGCGCGCCGCCCGACTGCAGCCGCAGCCAGTCGCGCAGCGCCGGCAGGCCGGCCGCCGGCAGCAGGTCGGTTTTGTTCAGCACCAGCAGGTCGGCCGCGCGCAGCTGGCGTTGCGCGGTATCGGCCAGCAGGGGATCGGCCAGCGTGTCGCGGATGCCGCTGGCGTCCACCAGCACCACCACCGCCTCCAGTTGCAGCAGCGGATCCGACAGGCCCACCTGCGCGATGCGCCCGGGGTCGGACACGCCGCTGGCCTCGATCACGATCCATTCGGGCGCGGGGTCCAATGCCAGCACCCGCGCCAGCGCGTCGTCCAGGCCGCCGGCCATCGAGCAGCAGACGCAGCCGTTGGCCAGCCGGATCACCTTGTCCGCGCGCTGCGCCAAGAGGCCGGCGTCGATATCCACCGGCCCGAAATCGTTGACCAGCACCGCGGCGCGGCGGCGGCCGGCCGCCAGCACGTGGTTCAGCAAGGTGGTCTTGCCGGCGCCGAGGAAACCGCCCACCACCGTCAGCGGGATGCGCGCCATGTCAGGCTGCCTGGAGCGCCAGCGGCCGGCCGCCGATGACCGTGCCCAGCACCTCGATGTCCTTGAGCCGTGACCGCGGCACGTCCAGCGGATCGTCGCGCAGCACGCAGAAATCGGCGTGCTTGCCGACCTCGATCGAGCCGACCAGGTGGTCCATGTGCAGCGTGTAGGCCGCGCCCAGGGTGATGGCATGCAACGCCGCCTCGACGCTGATGCGCTCGGACTCGCCCAGTACCCGCCCCGAGGCGGTCTGGCGGTTGACGGCGCACCAGGCGGTGAACAGCGGCCCCAGCGGCGTGATCGGCGCGTCCGAATGAATCGCGAACGGCACCCCTGCCCGCGCGGCCGAGGCGCAGGCGTCCATGCGATTGGCGCGGTCCGGCCCCATGGTCAGGGCATGGTGGGCGTCGCCCCAATAGAAGATATGGTTGGCGAACAGGTTCACGCACATGCCCAGGCTGGCCATGCGGCGGAACTGGGCGGCATCGGCCATCTGGCAATGCTGCAGCGTATGGCGGTGATCGCGCCGCGGGCTGCGGCGCAAGGCGCGGTCGATGGCGTCGATCGCCAGCTCGGTGGCCTCGTCGCCATTGGTGTGGATGTGCAGCTGCGCGCCGGCCTCGTGATAGGCCTGCACCAGCCCGTCCAGTTCGCCCGGCGCGATCACCCAGATGCCGTTGGGCGCGCCGTTGTAATAGCCCGGCCAGCGCACCCTGGCGGTGAAGCCCTGGATGGAGCCGTCCACCACCAGCTTGACCATGCCCAGGCGCAGCTTGCCATGATTGAGCCGGCCCGCCTCGCGCAGCTTCGCCAGGCAGGCGGCCGGGTCGCCGGCGTAGGTCAGCGCCGACGCCGCCGGCACGATACGCACCGGGTAGTCGGGCTCGGCCGTGACCCGCGCCAGCGTCGCCAGGCCCTCATCGCCCAGTTCGTTGACGAGATCCGTGGCGGTGGTGACGCCAGCCCACTGCGCCACCTTGCCGAACATGCGCAGGCCGTTTTCCGACAGGCCCACGGTGCGGAACGGATTGCCGATCAGCCGCATCACCGGGAACATGGCGGCGAATTCGCACAGCTCGCCGCTGGGCTGGCCGTCGGCGAAGCGGCTGATGCCTTCGATATCCGTATCGCGGTCGATGCCGGCGCGGGCCAGCATCGGCGTGTTCACATTCATGAGATGCATGCTGGCATGCATCACTACCACGGGCCGCTCGGCCGACACCGCGTCCAGGTCGCGCACGCTCATGCGCTGTCCACCGAAGAAAATGGGATCGAAGCCCCAGCCGATCAGTGTCTGTTCCGGCGCGAGGCCGGCGGCGAATTCCCGCAGACGCGCGGCCACCGCCGCGAAGCTTTTCAGGCCTGGCCACACGCGGCCGTCGGGCCCACGGCGGTCGTAGTAGCCGACGTAGGCGAACTGCCACATGCCCCCTTCCGGCAGATGGCAGTGCCCCTCCACCAGCCCCGGCATCAAGACGTGGTCGGCGTAGCGCTCGTCCAGCTCGGCCGGTCCCCAGCCGGCCAGGTCTTCGCGGCTGCCCACGCCCAGGATGCGGCCGTCGCGCACCGCCACGTGCGTGGCACGCGGCTGGGCCGGGTTCATCGTCAGGATGGCGCGGGCGGCGAAAATGGTGGTGCGGGCGGCTTGGGCCGGTCCCGGATGCGGGGCGTCATGCATGCTGCTTGCTCCTGTTCGTGATGTCCGCCAGCGCCTGAAGGTCGGGCTTGTTCCAGGCCTTGCCCGGCACCGAATCGATCAGGCGGCGCGTGTATTCGTGTCGCGGGTGATAGAAAATCGTGGCGGCGCGGTCCAGCTCCACCAGTTGCCCGTGTCGCATCACGGCAATGCGGTCGCAGATCTGCGCCGCGACGCGCAGGTCGTGCGTGATGAACAGCACCGACAGATCGAACTGGCCGCTGATGGTCTTGAGCAGGTCCAGCACCTGCGCCTGGATCGACACATCCAGCGCCGAGACCGCCTCGTCGGCCACCAGCAGCCGCGGCTTGAGCGCCAGCGCGCGGGCGATGCCGACCCGCTGGCGCTGGCCGCCCGAGAACTGGTGCGGATAGCGCTCGCCCGCGTCGCCGCCCAGCCCCACCAGGGCCAGCAGTTCGCGCGCCTCGCGCAGCGCGGTCTGGCGGCTTTCGCCGAAACCGATCGGCCCCTGCGCAACCGAATCGACCACGCGCTGGCGCGGGTTGAGCGAAGCGTAAGGGTCCTGGAACACCATCTGGATCTGACGCCGGTAGGGCCGGAAATCCCTTGGCGTCATGCCGACCAGTTCGCGGCCGTCCAGGCGCACACTGCCGCTGTCTGGCGCCACCAGGCCGATCAGCGCGCTGCCCAGCGTGGACTTGCCCGAGCCCGATTCGCCCACCAGTCCCAGGGTCTCGCCCTGGCGGATCTCCAGCGAAATATCCCGCAATGCCTCGACCCGGCGGCCGCCGGTGACGTAGGTCTTGCACAGCTTGGCCACCGTCATCAGCGGCGGCGTGGCGGCGGCCTCCTCCTTGCCCTCGGGCTTGTGCGGCACCGCCGCGATCAATTGACGGGTGTAGGGATGCTGCGGCCGGTTCAGGATCTCGGCGGCCGCGCCCGCCTCCACCACCGCCCCGTGGCGCATCACCACGATGCGGTCGGCAATGTCGGCCACCACGCCAAAATCGTGGGTAATGAAAATGACGCCGATCCCCATGCGCCGCTGGATGTCCTTGATAAGCGCCAGGATCTGCGCCTGCGTGGTCACGTCCAGCGCGGTGGTGGGCTCATCGGCGATCAACACGTCCGGCTCCAGCGCCAGCGCCATCGCGATCACCACGCGCTGGCGCTGACCGCCGGACAGCTGGAACGGAAAGGCCGCGTACATGGCGCGGGGATCGGGCAGCAGCACCTGACCGAACAGCTCCAGCACCCGCTGCCTGCGCGCGTCGGCGTCCATGTCCGTGTGCCAGGCCAGCACCTCCTCCACCTGCCGGCCCACGCGCATGACGGGATTGAGCGCCGTCATGGGCTCCTGGAACACCATGCCGAACCTGCGGCCGCGCAGCCCCTGCCATTCGGCCGCCGACAGGCCCACCAGGTCACGCCCGTCGTACAGGATACGGCCCTGGGTCACGCGCAACTGATCCGGCGGCAGCAGCCCCATGATGGCCTGCGCGGTGACCGACTTGCCCGATCCCGACTCCCCCACCACGCACAGGATTTCGTTGCGGTTGACGGTGTAGGACACGCCGCGCACCACCGCCGGGCCGCCGTGGGCGGCGGACACGCCGAGATCGCGGACTTCAAGCAAGGCGCTCATCAGCTTCTCCGTTTGCTGGCCAGCTTGGGATTGAGGGCATCGTTCAGGCCGTCGCCGATCAGGCTGACCGCGAGAACCGTCAGGAAGATGGCCGCGCCCGGCAACGTCACCGCCCACCAGGCGGTCAGGATGTAGGGCCGGTTGCTGCCGATCATCAGGCCCCAGCTCATCACGTTGGGATCGCCCAGCCCCAGGAACGACAGGCCCGCCTCGAACAGGATGGCGGTGCCGATGGCCAGCGTGGCCGAGACGATCAGCGGCGCCAGCGCGTTGGGCAGGATCACCCGCCAGATGATGCGCGCGTTGCTGGAACCGATCACTCTTTCGGCCAGCACGTATTCGCGCCGCTTCAGGCTCAGGAATTCTCCGCGCGCCAGGCGCGCGGTGGCGGTCCAGCTGACCACGCCGATGGCCACGGCGATGGTGACGAGCGACGGCGAGAACAGCGTCACCAGCACCATGGCGAACAACAGCGCCGGCAGCACCTGGAAGAACTCGGTGATGCGCATCAGCGTTTCATCGACCCAGCCGCCGTAGTAGCCGGCCAGCGCGCCCACGGTGATGCCGATGGCCATCGACAGCACCGCCGCCACCACGCCGACCAGCAAGGTGGCGCGGCCGCCATGGATGATGCCGGTCAGCACGTCCCGGCCCATATAGTCCGAGCCCAGCAGCAGCTCGCCGCCGGGCGGCTCCATCGGCGCGCTGGCGATCTCGAAGGGATCGGCCGGCATCACCAGGGGGCCGATCAGCACCACCGCCAGGATGGCGGCCAGCAACAGCAAGCCGATCAGCGCGCCCGGATTGCGGGCGAACGCGCGCAGCGCTTCGTACGATGGCCGCGCCGCACGGGCGGCCGCCGGCGCGGGCGCGCCGGACAAGGCGGGAGGAACGTGGCTCATGAGGTCTTTATCCTGGGATCGATCAGCCGGTAGGCCAGGTCGGTAAGCTGGTTCATCACCACCACCAGCAGGGACGCGAACAGCAGGATGCCGAGCAGGGTCGGATAGTCGCGCCGCAGCACGGAATCGAACGCCAGCCGGCCCAGCCCCGGCCAGTTGAAGACCGTTTCCACCAGGATGGCGCCGGCCAGCACGTTGCCGAATTGCAGGCCGAGCATGGTCACCACCGGCAGCACGCCGTTGCGCAGCGCGTGCCGGTACAGCACGGTGCGCTCGGGCAGGCCCTTGGCGCGGGCGGTGCGGATGTAGTCGGCCGCCAACGCGTCCATGACGCTGGCGCGCGCCAGCCGGCTGTACTGCGCCAGGTACACGAACGCCAGCGTGAAGGCCGGCAGCACCAGGTGGTGCAGCACGTCCAGCGCGCCGGCCCAGCCGCCCTCGGGCCCGCCCGCCGAGCGCATGTCCGACACCGGGAACCACGGCAGCAGCGACGCGAACAGGATGATCAGGATGATGCCGGTCCAGAACACCGGCGCGGAATAGCCCACCATCGACAGCAGCGTGATGCCCTGCGACAGCGGCCCGTTGGGCTTGCGCGCCGCCAGCGCCCCCAGCGCGGTGCCCGCCAGGAAGGCGCTGGACACCGACGTCAGCACCAGCAGCAGCGTGGCCGGCACCCGCTCCCAGATCAGTTGCGCCACCGGCAGGTTGAAGAAGTAGGAATAGCCCAGGTCGCCGCGCGCCACCTGCGACAGATACAGCCCCAGTTGAACCAGGAACGGCCGGTCCAGCCCGTACTGGGTGCGCAGCTGGGCCCGCAGTTCCTCGCTGATGCCGCCCATGGAGCCGGCGATGGTCTCGACCGGATCGCCCGGCGAGATGTGGATCAACAGGAAGTTCAGCGTCACCACCGCCAGCAGCAGCACCACGGCGTAGCCGATGCGACGCGCGAGATAGCGCAACATGGCCGCTCTCCTATTGCAGCCAGGTGTCGTCCAGCGGCGACAGCAGGCCCCAGATGCCATCGGGCAGGCCATGCACCTTCCTGGAGGACAGCGTGTGGTACGGAATGATGGTCAGGAAATCGATCGGCAGGTCCTCGGTCACGATCTGCTGGAACTGCGCATACAGCGCGCGGCGCCGGGCATCGTCGGTTTCGGTGCCGGCCTGCGCCAGCAGTTCGTCGACCTTGGGATTCCTGTAGGACTGCGTGTTGGTCCAGATGATGTCGCGGATATTGCTCGACAGATAGGTGCGGTGCACGCCGATCACCGGATCGCCCCAATTGAACACGATGTCGGTGGTCATGTCGAAGTCATGGCTGGCGATGCGCTTGGCCCAGGTCGGAAAATCGGGCGAGGCGCGCACCTGCACCGCGATGCCGATCTTCTTCAGCTGGCTGCGCAGGTATTCGGCGACGTTCTTGCCCTGCACGTCGCTGCCCGGCATGTAGTCGACCGTCAGCGCCATGCGCTCGCCCTTGCCGTCCTTCTTGAAGCCGGCTTCATCCAGCAGCTGCTCGGCCTTCTTCAGGTCCAGCGGATACTTTTTCAGGTCCTGGGTCGCGTAGGGACTGGAGGCCACGATCGGCCCGTCCGCCGGCTTGGCGAAGCCGGCGTTCAGCGCCTTGGTGATGAACCCCTTGTCGGTGGCGTAGGCGATGGCCTGCCGCACGCGCACGTCGTCCAGCGGCTTGCGCGCGGTATTGAACGCCAGCCAGCCAAGCGCGCCGATGCCCTCGTAGCCACGATCGGTCATGACGATCTGCGGGTTGTCCTTGGCGCGGCGCAGGATGGTCGGCTCGGTCATGTACGGCAGCACGCCGATGTCGCCGCGCTCCAGCCCGATCAGCAGGTTGGTGGCGTCGGGATTGATCTTCACCACCACCCGGTCCAGGTAGGGCTTGCCCTTTTCGAAGAACTTGTCGAAGCGCTCCAGCACGATCTCCTGGCCCGGCTTGAAGTCCTTGAGCGTGAACGGGCCCGAGCCGACCACGTTGGCGGAATTGCGCGGATGGTTCTTCAGGTCCTGGCCGTCGCCATAGATGTGCTTGGGCAGCACCGGCATCAGCGCCGGCGACAGCGCCAGCAGGATCGCCGGGTGCGGCTTGCTCATGCGCAGCACGGCGGTGTAGGGATCGGGCGTGTCGACGCGTTCGACGGGCGCCAGCATGCTTTGGAACGGATGATTCTGCTTGACCGCCATCACCGAGAACGCCACGTCCTCGGACGTGACCGGCTGGCCGTCGTGAAACAGCGCGTCGTGGCGCAGGTGCAGGGTCAGCGATTTGGCGTCGGGCGCCAGCTCCCACGATTGCGCCAGGTAGGGCTGCGGCTTCCAGTTGGCGTCGTAGCGCAGCGGGCTGGCGAACAGCTGGGCGCTGGGCAGCGCCGTGGCAATGCCCGATTGCACCGCGCCATTCAGGTGCCGCGGCACCTGGGTCGAGCCGATCACCAGCGTGCCGCCCGGCTTGGGCGCATCGGCGGCCCGCGCAGCCGGCGCACCGGCCGCCATTGCCCATGCTGTCAGTATTGCGGCAAAGCCGCGTGTCGCGCTGCGCATCATCCACCCCTTGGCATTGTTGGCATGAGCCATTCACACGATGGCTATGACGCTAGCCTAGTCAACCCGGGGGCCCCCGCTTAGTACCAAACCGCCGGACTTGATGGTGCCAGGCCGGCGCGCGCCCCGCTTCAACGCGCGCCGGCCGCCAGGGCCCGCGCATACAGCGCCGCCACCGCGCAGCTGTCGACCCGCGCCTGCACCGCGTCCGAACGGCTGGTCAGCAGCACCGGCACGCGCGTGCCCAGCACCAGCCCGGCGGTGGCCGCGCCGGCCAGCCAGGTCAGCTCCTTGTAGAGCATGTTGCCGGCCTCGATGTCGGGCACCAGCAGGATGTCCGCGTCGCCCGCCACCGGCGAGACGATGCCCTTCTGCTCGGCCGCCTGGCGCGAGATGGCGTTGTCGAATGCCAGCGGACCGTCGATCTGGCCGCCGCGGATCTGCTGGCGGTCGGCCATCTTCGACAGGGCCGCCGCATCCAGCGTGGCCGGCATCGCCGGGTTGACCGATTCGGTGGCGCACAGCACCGCCACCTTGGGCCGCGCCACGCCCAGCGCGCGCGCCAGGTCGATGGCGTTCTGCGCGATGTCGGCCTTCTCCTGCAGGGTCGGGGCGATGTTGACGGCGGCGTCCGTCAGGATGAACAGCTTGGGATACGCGGCCACCGCCATCACGAAGGCATGGCTGATGCGCCGGCCGGTGCGCAGGCCCGATTCGCGCGCCACCACCGCCGACATGAAATGGTCGGTGTGCAGGCTGCCCTTCATCAGCATGCCGACGGCGCCGTCGCGCGCCAGGCCGGCGGCGGCGCGCGCGGCCAGCGCCTCGTCATCGGGCGTGTCGACGATCTCCAGCGAGCCGGCGCGCAGGCCCAGCTCGGCCATCAAGCCGGCCAACCGGGCCGCCGGCCCGACCAGCAGCGGCTCGATGTAGCCGGCCTCGCGCGCCTGCACCGCCGCCCCCAGGCTGGACGCGCACAGTGGATAGGCCACCGCCGTGCGCACCCGCCCGGCCGACAGCGCCGCGGCCCGCAGCGGCTCGAACAAGCGGTCGCTGGCCATGGCGTCAGCCGCGCACCGGGTCGATCGGCAGCGGCACCTCGCCCGGCTGGAACGGCTGGTTGACGTAGCGCTTGTACTTGTCCAGCAGGCGCAGCGGCTGCTTGAGCGCATCGCGGCGGAACGGATCGCCCAGCTCCTGGCTCACCATCATCTCCAGCACCGTGGTCTTGCCCTCGGACTGCGCCTTGCACGCGGCCTGCAGCGCCGCGCCGACCTGGTCGGCATGCTCGACCCGGATGCCCTCGGCGCCCATGGCCCGCGCCAGTTCCGCGAAGTTGGGATTCTGCAGGTTGCTGCCGACGAAGCGGCGGCCGTAGAAGTCCACCTGGTTCTTCTTTTCCGCGCCCCACTGGCCGTTGTGGAACACCACCGCCGTGACCGGGATGCGCTCGCGCACGCAGGTCAGCAATTCCTGGAAGCTCATGCACCAGGCGCCATCGCCAACGTAGGCCACCGCCGGCCGGTCCGGGCGCCCAAGCTTGGCGCCGATCAGCGCGGGCAGCGCGTAGCCGCAGTTGCCGAAGCTCATGGCCGCCAGCATCGAATCCGGCTCGTCGAAGCGCAGGTAGCTGTTGGACACCGAGCAGATGTTGCCGATGTCGGTGGACACCATCACGTGCCTGGGCATGGCGCGCTCCAGCTCGCGCAGCATGCGGCGCGGATGCATGCGGCCGCCGCCGTGCTCGATGATGTCCAGGCTCCAGTCGTCGCGCTCGTGCGACCAGCCGTCCAGTTCCTTTTCCCAGGCGCTTTTCTGCGCCGCGATCTCTTCGCCGCGCGCCGCCTTGGTGGCCACGCAGGCGACCTCGCGATCGCGCAATTTCGCGGCCAGCGCCGCCGCCGCCGGCTTGGCGTCGCCGCAGATGCCCACCGACACCGGCCGCACCAGGCCCAGCATGCGGTGGTCGGCGTCGACCTGGATGATGCGCGCGTTCTGCGGCCAGTAGTCCAGCCCGTGCTGCGGCAAGGTGCCGAAGGGTCCCAGGCGCGTGCCCAGCGCCAGCACCACGTCGGCCTGCGACAGCAGCTTCATGCCGGCCTTGGAGCCCTGGTAGCCCAGCGGCCCGCACCACAGCGGATGGCTGGCCGGGAAGGCGTCGTTGTGCAGGTAGCTGGTGACCACCGGCGCGCCCAACAGCTCGGCCAGCGCCACGCATTCGGCCTGGCCGGCCGAGAACAGCACGCCGCCGCCGGCGACGATCACCGGGAATCTGGCGCTGGCCAAAAGACGCGCGGCCGCTTCCAGGTCTTCTTCGGACCCCGGGCCGCGGCGGATGCGGCGCGGCTCCGGAATGGCCACGTCGATCTCGCCATAGAAATAATCGCGCGGGATGTTCAGCTGGGTCGGGCCGCGCTCGGCCAGCGCGTTGTCGAAGGCCTTGGCGGTGAATTCGGCCATGCGGTCGGGGCGGTTGACGTGCGCCTGGTACTTGGTGATGCGCGAGAAGATCGGCAGCTGCTCGGTTTCCTGGAAGCCGCCCAGGCCCATGCCGGAAGTGCCGGTCTCGGGCGTGATCGCCACCACCGGGCTGTGAGCCCAGTAGGCCGCGGCCACGCCGGTGACGAAGTTGGTGATGCCCGGGCCGTTCTGCGCGATGCAGACGCCGTGGCGGCCGGTGACGCGCGAATAGCCGTCGGCCATGTGGGCGGCGCCCTGCTCGTGCACCGTCGGCACGAAGCGGATGCCGGCGGCCGGGAACAGGTCCAGCGCGTCCATGAAGGCCGAACCGACGATGCCGAATACGTCCTTGACGCCCTGCGCCACCAGCGTCTCGACGAACGCTTCGCTGGGGGTCATGTGTTGTTTGCTGCTCATGGTCTCTCTCCTGGCGGACCGGCGCGGCTTGGATTGCATATTGGCCGGGGTGAACCGATACTGCAGCAGAACTCCCGCATTTCCCACCCTGCGGCGTTCCATTTTCTGCAGAATCCGCACCAACCTGGCGGCCTTTCGCCAAATCTTCAAATATTGAAAGATGAAAGACGAATCCTCCGCGGCGCTGCGCGCGCTGACCCTGCTGGAACAGGTCGCCGGTTCCGAGGCGCCGGTATCGCTGGCGGCGCTGACCGAGGCCACCGGCCTGCCCAAGCCGTCAGTGCTGCGCATCCTGTCGCGGCTGGTGGACGCCGGCATGCTGCTGCGCGAGCCGGCCGGCAAGCGCTACATCACCGGCCCGCGGCTGGCGCTGCTGGCGCGCGACACCCTGCTCAATTCGCCCCTGCGGGCCGAGCGCCACCGCATCCTCGACAGCCTGGTCGACGAGATCGGCGAAACCTGCAACTGCACCATGCTGGACGGCGACGAGGTCATCTATCTGGACCGGGTCGAGACCGCCTGGCCGCTGCGCGTCAACCTGCAGCCCGGCTCGCGCGTGCCGCTGCATTGCAGCGCCAGCGGCAAGCTGTTCCTGGCGCACATGCGGCGCGAGGCGCGCGCGCGGCTGCTGGCGGCGGCGCCGCTGCCGCGCTACACGCCCAACACGCTGTGCGACGCGGCGGCGCTGGAACGCGAGCTACTGGCGATCCGCAAGGAAGGCGCCAGTTTCGACCGCGAGGAATTCCTGCTCGGCATTGTCTGCATGGCGGTGCCGATCATGCGCGGGCGCCGCGCCATCGCCGCGGTGGCGCTGCACGCGCCGATGGCGCGGCTGTCGATCGACGGCGCGCGCGCCTGGCTGCCGCGCATGCAGGAAGCGGCGCGAGCGCTGGCGGGCACCTACGAACCGTCGGCCTGATTGCGCCACGCGCCCCCGAATTGGCGCGCGCCCGGCGGCCGGGGCGCGCGCCAGTCCCCGCGCCCCGGGGAACCCGCAGGCCTTACACTGTCGGCCGAATCCGTATTTATCGCAGTTCCTGCGAGAGCCCCTGCCGTGACCCAGACGCCCTTTACTTCCCTGCCCCTTTTGCCCGCCCTGCTCGATAACCTGCAAAGCCTGGGGTTCGAGCAGATGACGCCGATCCAGGCGCAAAGCCTGCCGCTGATCCTGGAAGGCCGCGACCTGATCGCGCAGGCCAAGACCGGCAGCGGCAAGACCGCGGCCTTTGGCCTGGGCGTGCTGCAAAAGCTCGATCCCACCCGCCTGACGCCGCAGGCGCTGCTGCTCTGTCCGACCCGCGAGCTGGCCGACCAGGTGGCGCAGGAACTGCGCCGGCTGGCGCGCCAGATCGCCAACGTCAAGATCCTGACGCTGTGCGGCGGCGCCGCGGCCCGCCCGCAAGCCGAATCGCTGGCGCGCGGCACCCACATCGTGGTGGGCACGCCCGGCCGCATCCAGGACCACCTGGAACGCGGCAGCCTGGACCTGTCCGGCCTGACCACGCTGGTGCTGGACGAGGCCGACCGCATGGTCGACATGGGCTTCTACGACGATATCGTGGCGATCGCCTCGCATTGCCCCGCCAAGCGCCAGACCCTGCTGTTCTCGGCCACCTACCCCGACAACATCCGCAAGCTGAGCGCGCGCTTCCTGCGCAACCCGGCCGAGGTCAAGGTCGAGGCCCAGCACGACGCCAGCCGCATCGAACAGATCTTCTACGAGATCGACCCCGACGAGCGCCTGGACGCCGTGGCCAGGCTGCTGGCACATTTCCGCCCGGTCTCGACGCTGGCCTTCTGCAACACCAAGATCCGCAGCCACGATCTGGTCGAACGCTTGCAGGCCGACGGCATCAGCGCCCTGGCGCTGAACGGCGACCTGGAACAGCGCGAGCGCGACGAGATCCTGATCCAGTTCGCCAACCAGAGCTGCGCCGTGCTGGTGGCCACCGACGTGGCCGCGCGCGGCCTGGACATCCAGAACCTGGGCGCGGTCATCAACGTCGACGTCACCAAGGACACCGAGGTCCACGTGCACCGCATCGGCCGCAGCGGCCGCGGCGAGCAGAAGGGCCTGGCCCTGAGCCTGTGCTCGCCCGACGAAATGCGCTGGGCCAACCTGATCGAGCAATACCAGGGCGCGCCGCTGACCTGGGGCGACCTGAAATCGCTGCGCCCCAAGGCCGACCGGCCGCTTCGCGCGCCCATGGTGACCCTGTGCATCCAGGGCGGCAAGAAGGACAAGCTGCGCCCCGGTGACCTGCTGGGCGCCCTGACCGGCGACGGCGGCCTGGCCTTCGAGCAGGTCGGCAAGATCAACATCACCGAGTTCAACGCCTACGTGGCGCTGGACCGCAAGATCGCCAAGCAGGCCTTCTCGCGCCTGTCCAACAGCAATATCAAGGGCCGACGCTTCCGCATGCGTTACCTCGAGGAACTGTAAGCATTCGTCAGCGCCGGCCCGCCGGCGCGCGGCAAGACGCTTGCTGGTCACATTCCGGATTTGTAATAATGGCCCACCCCGCGCCGGCCGGCGCGGGAGCGGGAACCAAAGGCTCGGCGTGCGCTCAAACCGGCGCATCGCATCCCCCTTAACCACCATAAAGAGAAATCCACCATGATCAAATCCGACGACACCGGCAAGCTGATCCTGCGCCTGACCCTCGGCATTCTGATTCTGCTCCATGGCCTGTTCAAGATCACCGGCGGCGGCGTCGGCGGCATCGCCGGCATGCTGTCCTCGCACGGCCTGCCCGGCTTCCTGGCGTATGGCGTGTACATCGGCGAAATCATCGCGCCGGTGCTGCTGATCATCGGCGTCTACACCCGCCTGGGCGGCCTGATCATCGCCATCAACATGGTGGTCGCGATCCTGCTGGCCCATACCGGCCAGATCGGCAGCCTGACCAACAACGGCGGCTGGGCGCTGGAACTGCAAGGCATGTTCCTGTTCACGGCCCTGGCCATCGCCTTCATGGGCGCCGGCCGCTTCAGCCTGGCCGGCAACGGCGGCCGCTGGAACTGATCCCGCCGGGAGCTCCTGTACCCCTGCACCCAGGCCGCCGCGAGGCGGCCTTTTCTTTTTCCTCGCCGAGCCGCCTCAAGAGGAAAGCGCCCCCCTTGGGGGGCAGCAAGCCGAAGGCGCGGCGTGGGGGCCCTTTCCTCGCCGAGCCGCCTCAAGAGGAAAGCGCCCCCCTTGGGGGGGCAGCAAGCCGAAGGCGCGGCGTGGGGGGCCCTTTCCTCGCCGAGCCGCCTCAAGAGGAAAGCGCCCCCTTGGGGGGCAGCAAGCCGAAGGCGCGGCGTGGGGGGCCCTTTTTCCTCGCCGAGCCGCCTCAAGAGGAAAGCGGCCCTTCTGACCCGAACAATTGCTACGAACGACATCAACGGTCACGCCGGCGCAAACATCCGTCACCTGAAAGCTGTTTCGGAACCATTACAGGCCTCGAACTCGGCCCCCTGGCCATGGCCTAATCCCTACGAGCCAGGAAACGGCGCGATACGCGCCAGGCGCTCGGCAGGAGATTGACCATGAAGAAGACGATATTGCTGATGCTGGCGATGGCCAGCGCCCTGACCGGCTGTGTGGTGGTGCCGGCGCGCCCGGCTTATTACCGGCCGGCGCCCGCTTATTACTACTACCCCGCGCCGCACTATTACTATCACGGTGGCTACTACCACGGCTATTGATCCGCGCGCCCCCGCCGCGCAAAGGAAACGCCATGAACGCCCTCGCTTCGGTTCCCCGCCTGCGCCCCCTGGCCGCCGCTGCATTGATGACGGTCTGCGCCGGCGCCCTGGCGCAGACGTACGCGCCGCCGCCAGCCCCGGCCGCGCCCGCCTATGACAATGGCGATCCGGCCAACGCCAACCTGGCGCCGGTCGACCGCAGCCCGCAACCGCCGCCGCCCCTGCCCGTCTACACCCAGCCGCCCGCGCCCGGCGACGGCTACATGTGGGTGCCTGGATACTGGAGCCTGAACCGCTACGGCTTCTTCTGGGTCCCGGGCGCCTGGGTGCTGGCGCCTTATACCGGCGCGTTGTGGACCCCCGGCTACTGGGGCTTCGTCGACGGCGTCTATCTGTGGCACGCCGGCTACTGGGGGCCGCACATCGGCTTCTATGGCGGCATCAACTATGGCTTCGGCTACATCGGCATCGGCTACGTCGGCGGTTACTGGGATCACGACCGCTTCTTCTACAACCGCGCCGTGACCAACGTGAACGTCACCCGCGTCACCAACGTCTACAACCACACGGTAGTGGTCAACAACATCGACAACCGCCGCATCAGCTACAACGGCGGTCCCGCCGGTATCCAGCGCCGGGCCGATCCGCGCGAAGTCGCCGCGCGCAACGAACCGCATCATCCACCCACCGACGTGCAACGCGCCTTCGTGCGCGACGCCGGCGGCAACCGCGCCCAGTTCTTCGACCACAACCAGGGCCGTCCGCCGCAGGCGTTCGTGGACCATGCGCCGGGCCGCGGCGGCCCGGCCGCGGGGATGCGCCCCGGCGCGGGCCCTGGCAACGGGCCGGGAAATGGACCAGGCAACGGACCAGGCAATGGGCCAGGAAACGGACCGGGAAGCGGCGCGCAGAATCGACCGGGCAATGGCCCGGACCGTGGACCGGGCACCGCAGCGCCCGGCGGCCCGCGCCCGGATTTCAACCGTGGCGGTGCGGGCGGCCCGCCGGCGGCACAGACGCCGGGGCAGCAGGCCCGGCCGCCGCAAGCACAGACGCCCGGCCAGCCGCAAGCGCGGCAGCCGCAAAACGCGCCACAGGCCCAACCGCCGAGTCCATTGCAATCGCGGCCGCCACAGGCCCAGCCGCCCAGTCAAGCCCAATCGCGACCGCCGCAAGCCCAGCCGCAGAATCAGCCGCAAGCTCGACCGCCGCAAGCCCAGCCCCAGGCGCGGCCGCAGCAAGGGCCGCGCCCCGGCCCGGCCCCGGACAACCTGGCGCCCCGCGCGCCGCGCGAGTCGCACGCGGCCCCCGCCAACCGTCCCGAGGCCCGGCCGCAGGGCAATCCGCAGCACGGCGGCGGGCGGCCATCCGGCGGCCAGGAACCGCAACGCGGCGGTGGCGGCGAGCGCGGCGCGCCGCATGAACGGGGCGGCCGCGACTGACCTCGCAGCGCGGCCGCGTTGTCCACCGGGCTGGATTCCTGCGGACGACGCGGCTACAGTGGTCAGGCCCGGCCCCGTCGATGTCCACGCGGCCCACGGCCCCCCGATTCGCGGAGACCCCTATGAAGCGCCTTGCCCCCCTGTTCCTCGCCTGCGGCCTGCTGGCCGGCCCCGCCGCGCAGGCCGCCCTCAACGTCGGCGCGCCCGCGCCCGACTTCAGCGCCCAGGCCTCGCTCGGCGGCAACGTGTTCACCTTCAAGCTGGCCGAGGCGCTCAAGAAGGGTCCGGTGGTCCTGTATTTCTACCCCGCCGCGTTCACGGCGGGCTGCACCATCGAGGCCCATGATTTCGCCGAGGCCACCGACGAATACAAGTCGCTGGGCGCCACCGTCATCGGCGTCTCGGCCGACGACATTGATACCCTGAACAAATTCTCGGTCAGTGCATGCCGCAGCAAGTTCGCGGTGGCCGCCGATGGCGACGGCAAGATCATGAAGGCCTACGACGCGGTGCTGGACGCGCGCCCCGAGCGCGCGCAACGCGTGTCTTACGTGATCACGCCCGATGGCAAGATCCTGTACGAATACACCAACATGAATCCCGAGGCCCACGTCAGCAACACCATGCGCGCGCTGCGCGACTGGAAGGCCGGCCAGAAATAGGCCGTGGCGGCCGGACGTGGAAACGCGGCTTGATCGGCGGGCGCGCTAAGCCGTCGGGATCCATCCGCGTGACGAGCCCCCCTTGGCGTCAGGGCGTGGCGCGATCCGCTAGTTGAACGGCCACACCGTCGGATGCGTGCCCGGCGGGCTCGACGGCCGCGTCCAGCGCGCCGGCGTCAGCGAGAACTGCGCCGCGTGGCGCACCGCCGTCAGTTCGCCGAAGCCCGAGGGCTCCGTTTCCAGCAGCCCCGCGAAGCCCGGCGTCGGACAGGCCAGGCCGCCGTCGACGCGGCCCAGCGTGCGCAGCCAATGCGCGGTCTGCGCCAGCGATACGCGCACGTGCCAACTGCCGCCCTCGGTGGCCTGCCGCGCCAGCGCCACCTGCGCGCCGAACGCCATCAGGTAGCCCGAGGCGTGGTCCAGGATCTGCATCGGCAACGGCTTGGGCGCGTCCTGCCCGGCGGCGGCCGCTTCGGCATGGTTGAAACCGGCGGCGGTCTGCACCAGCGAATCGAAGCCGCGGCGGGTGGCCCAGGGGCCGGTGGCGCCGTAGGCCGACAACGACACATACACGATGCCGGGCCGCAGCCGGGCCGCGTCCTCCGGCCCGAAGCCCAGCGCCGCCATGCCGCCCGGCCGGTAGCCCTGCACGAACACATGCGCGCTGCGCAACAGATTGGCCAGCGCGATGCGGCCGTCGGCGGTATCCAGGTCGGCATGAACCGACAGCTTGCCGCGGCTGGTGTCGATGAGGTTGGCGATGTTCGGCAGATGCGGGGAATTGACCAGCATCACGTCGGCGCCGTAGGCCGCCAGCGCGCGGCCGCAGACCGGGCCGGCAATGATGCGGGTCAGGTCGAGCACGCGGATGTCCTTGAGGGGACGCGCATCGTGGCCGTACTTGGGCAGCGGCCGCGGATCGGCCTCGCCGATGCGCTCGATCGTCAGCAGCGGCTGCGCCGCGATTGCCTGGCCCTGCGGGTGGCGGTCCCATTCGTCGAAACTGCGCATGGCGGCCACCACCATGCCGGCATCGGCCGCCACCTGTTCGAAATCCAGCGCGCGCCAACGCCCCAGCGCCTGCCCCACCGCCTCGCGGGTGGCGCCGTCCCCGGTGGGACAGCCCAACAGCGCCAGGGCGCCGTCGCGATGGTGCGGGAAATTGGCGTGGATGCGGACCCAGCCGCCATCGCCGCAGCGATAGGCGCCGGTGATCGGATCGCGCGGATCGGGCGCGACACCGTTGATGGTGAAATGGCTGCGGCATTCCTGCGCGGCGTGCCGCAGGTCGACACCGACCTGCTGGCGTTCGCCGCCGCGCAGGTGCCAGATTTCCGCCGCCGCCAGCGCCGCGGCCGCCATGCTGGCCTGGGCAGCGGTGCCCACCGCGAACGAGGACGGCAACACCGGATCCGCGCCGGTCAACACCAGATGCTCGAGCGCCTCGTCGGGCAGATCGAACGAGCGCCACAGTTGTTGCAGGACGTCGCGCGACGTCTTGGCGGCGGGTGTGCGTCCTTTGAGAAAGGACGGGCGCAGATCCATCAGGTGTCCCATATCGTCGTCTTCTTTATCTGTTGAATGAATTACATGGCGGCGGCGAGGGCCGCGTCAATACAGGGAAAGCGCCAGCGTGTTTCATGGTTTGACGGCGTGGCGCGGCCGGCCAGGGGGCCTTTGGCTGTGGCGCGCCCCGTCCGTCGGCCCGCCGGCCGCGCCACGATCCGTCACATCTACTCGTAGTTTTTACAAGGTGTGCGCGGCGCGGCCGCGCCCCCGGGGCCGCACGCTAGAATGCCAGCCTTGCCGCGCGTCCCGCCCTATTCCACCGGATTTACCCCAATGCACACCCTGATCTGGCTGCGCACCGACCTGCGCCTGCACGACAACCCCGCCCTGGCGGCCGCGGCCGCGGACGGCACCGTCACCGCGCTGTTCATCGCCGCGCCCGGACAATGGCGGCGGCATGGCGATGCGCCCGCCAAGGTGGACTTCTGGTTGCGCAACCTGCACACACTGTCGCGCGACCTGGGCCAGCTCGGCATTCCGCTGAAACTGTTGACCGTCGAAACCTGGAAGCAGGTCCCCGACGCCCTGCTGCGCTTTTGCCGCGAGCACGACATCGCGGCGGTCCACGCCAACACCGAATGGGCCGTCAACGAACGGCGCCGCGACGATGCGGTGGCCTGCCGCCTGGCCGAGGCCGGCATCGACTGGACGCTGCACCACGGCGCCTCGCTGCTGCGCCCGGGCACGGTGGTGACCGGCAAGGGCGACTGCTACCGCGTCTACACGCCGTATGCGCGCGCCTGCCGCGAGCGCCTGCGCAGCGCGCCGCCGCGCGCGATCGCCGCGCCCAAGCCGCAGGCGGCGCCCGCCTGGCAGGCCGATCCGCTGCCGCCCGCCTTCGACGGCTACGCGCCCGCCAGCGATGCCATCCGCGCCCTATGGCCGGCCGGCGAGGCCGCGGCCGGCGACCGGCTCGACGCCTTTGCCGACGGGGTCATCGACGCCTACCGCGACGAACGCGACTTCCCCAGCCTGCCGGCCACCAGCTGCCTGTCGCCCTACCTGGCGGCCGGCGTGCTCTCGCCCGGCCAGGCCCTGCGCGCGGCGCAGGCGGCCAACCACGGCGAGCTGGAAAGCGGCAACGCCGGCGCGGCCACATGGATCAATGAACTGCTGTGGCGCGAGTTCTACCAGCACCTGCTGGCCGCCTGCCCGGCACTGTCGATGCACCAGCCGATGAAACCCGAGACCGCCGCGGTGCCCTGGCGCGATGCGCCTGATGACCTGCGCGCCTGGCAGGAAGGCCGCACCGGCATCCCCATCGTCGACGCCGCCATGCGCCAGCTCCTGGCGCTGGGCTGGATGCACAACCGGCTGCGCATGGTCACCGCCATGTTCCTGAGCAAGAACCTGCTGATCGACTGGCGCCTGGGCGAAGCCTGGTTCATGGCGCACCTGGTGGACGGCGACCTGGCCGCCAACAACGGCGGCTGGCAATGGAGCGCCTCCACCGGCGCCGACTCGGTGCCCTACTTCCGCGTCTTCAATCCGCTGTCGCAATCGCGCAAGTTCGATCCGCGCGGCGTGTTCCTGCGTGAATGGCTGCCCGAGCTGGCGCATCTGGACGACAGCGCCATCCACGATCCCAGCCCGATGGAACGGGCGGCGGCCGGTTACCCCGCGCCCATCGTCGACCTGCCGCAAAGCCGGCTGCGCGCGCTGGAGGCCTTCGGCAACCTGCCCAAGGCCTGAACGCCGACCAAAATCGTCCATCACATCACGGCCGCGCCTGATCGCGGCCGTTTATGTTTCGTATGGTTTCAGAATGTTTTGACGTAGATCAACCCGGCGATACCGCGCGTCCCCGATGATCCGGCAGCAACACGCCCCCGCCGCCCATCACAGGACGAAAGACGCATGCGCAACAACCAGCCGGTCTACGACAAGGAATACACGCTGCACGACGAGCAGTACCTGATCTCCCGCACCGACGCCCGCGGTCGCATCATCTACGCCAACCCGGCGTTCGTGGAGGTCAGCGGCTTCACCCGCGAGGAACTGGTGGGCGCGGCCCACAACATCGTGCGCCATCCCGATATGCCGCAAGAGGCGTTCGAGGACCTGTGGCACACCATTCAACGCGGCGAGTCCTGGACCGGCGTGGTCAAGAACCGCCGCAAGGACGGCGGCTATTATTGGGTGCTGGCCAACGTCACGCCCATCATCGAACGCGGCGAGACCGTCTGTTATGCCTCGGTGCGGGTCAAGCCGACCCGCGCCCAGATCGAGGCCGCCGACGCCGCCTACCGCCGCCTGCGCGAAGGCCGCGCGCGCGGCTTCAGGCTCAGCCGCGGCCAGGTCCAGCCCACCGGGCTGCGCGGCGTGCTGGCGCGCCTGAAACTGTGGCGCCTGACCGGCGTGCGCTCGCGCATGCTGGCCTGGGCCATGCTGGCGTCCAGCCTGTTCCTGGGCGCGGCCGGCGTGGCGCTGTACGGCATGCTCGACCGCATGAGCGCCGAGGAAATCGCGCTGGCGGCCGCCATGCTGGCCGCGGGCGTGATCCTGATCTTCGCCTCGGGCTGGGGCTTCGCCCGCTCGATCACCGGCCTGCTCGTCACCGCCACCGACTTCACCCGCCAGATCGCCGCCGGCAACCTCAGCACGCCCCTGCCGCCGGCCAGCATCCGCGACGAGATCGGCGCGCTGAAGTTCTCGCTGGAAGTGATGCGCAAGAGCCTGGTCAGCATCACCCGCGACGTGCACAACGGCATCGAAAGCGCGCTGACATCAGCCGCCGAGATCGCCGACGGCAACGCCGACCTGTCGGCCCACACGCAGCGCCAGGCGGCCTCGCTGGAGGAAGCCGCGGCCAGCATGGAACAGCTGGCCTCCACCGTGAAACAGACCGCCACCAACGCGCACGGCGCCGACCAGATGGCCAATCAGGCCTCGGACGTGGCGCGGCGCGGCGGCCAGGTGGTCGATGACGCGGTGCGGGCGATGCAGGGCATCGTGCAGAGCACCGCGCGCATCAGCGAGATCGTCGGCATCATCGACGGCATCGCGTTCCAGACCAATATCCTGGCGCTCAACGCCGCGGTGGAAGCGGCCCGCGCTGGCGAGGCCGGCAAGGGTTTCGCGGTGGTGGCCGCCGAAGTGCGCGCCCTGGCGCAGAAAAGCGCCACGGCGGCGCGCGAGATCAAGGAACTGATCGAGGCGTCGAACCACAAGGTCGAGGACGGCGTGCGTCATGTCGAGCGCGCCGGCGAGGCCATGCTCGACATCGTCGGGTCGGTGCGGCAGGTGACCGAGATCGTCAACGAGATCGCCGCCACGTCCAACGAGCAGCACACCGGCATCGACAACGTCAGCCGCACCATCTCGGAAACCGACAGCGCCGCGCAGAGCAACGCCGCGCGCGTGGAGCAGGCCAGCCGCGCGGTGGACAACCTGCGCACCCGCGGCGCGCAACTGCGCCACGCCATCGAAGTGTTCCGCATCGCCGGCGCCCAGACCGTGCTGCCCAAGCGCGCCGCGGCGCCGGCGGCGTTGATACCCGCGCCGCGCCAGGGGCAGCCGTTGCTGGAACAGCGCGCCTCGTGACGCCCGCGGCGACGCGGATCCGGGCGCAGGCGCCGGATCGGCCCCCGGTTCAGGCGCCGGCCGCGGCCGCCTGGATCGCCGCCAACTGGCCCGCCAGTCCGGCGCGCGCGGCGGAAAAGCGGCCATCCAGCGCCGCCGTGCCCACCGTGAACCCCGCCGCCCCGGCGCGGCACGCCGCCCGGATGCGCTCGGGCGTGTCGAGCGAGCCGGCCACGATCACCGGCGCGCCCGCCGCGCATACCTGCGCCATCAGCGCCGGCACATCGACGTCGGCGCGGTAGGCCAGCAGGTCCAGCCCATGCACGCCGGGCAGGCCGGCCAGTTGCGCGGCGCTGCGCGCGATCTCCTCGCGCGTGCCGCCGAGGATGCTGGGATGCCCATGGACCCGGCCGGGAAACGGGTAATAGCGGATGGGCGAGCCGGCCAGCAGCGGCAGCGCGTCGGCCGCGTGCGTGCCGCCCAGCAGACAGTCGACCTCCAGTTCGCGCGCGGCGCGCACCGACGCCAACTCGCTGTCCCGGTCCTGCGACACCACTTCCAGGTAGCTGCGTGCGCCCGCCGCGCGGATGGTGGCGTTGAGCCGCCGCAGGACCGCTGGCGGCTGGCCGATGTCCTTGAAACCGATATGGCGCACCCCGCACGCGAGCGCCGTGTCCAGGTGGGCGTCGGCGTCCGCCACGGTGCGGTCGTTGCGGGTCAGCATGAAGATGAAGTCGGCGGGCATGATGTCCAGGATGATAGGAGGTTCAAAGGGATGCCGCATGGGCGGCGAGCCGGAAGGCGTGGTCGATGGCGGTCCGCAGGCTGGCGGGATCGGCGATGCCCTGCCCGGCGATGTCGAACGCGGTGCCGTGATCGGGGCTGGTGCGCACGAACGGCAGCCCCAGGGTGATGTTCACGCCCTGCTCCAGGCCCAGGTACTTCACCGGGATCAGGCCCTGGTCGTGGTACTGCGCCACCACCACGTCGAAGCGTCCCTGGCGCGCCTGCATGAAGACCGTGTCGCCGGGCCACGAGCCGCTGGCGTCGATGCCCTCGCGGCGCGCGGCCTCGATCGCCGGCCGGATGATGCGCTGTTCCTCGTCGCCGAACAGGCCGCCCTCGCCGGCATGCGGATTCAGGCCGGCCACCGCCACGCGCGGCGCCGGCGCGCCGCGCGCGCGGCCGCCCTGGTGGGCCAGCCGGATCGCCGACAACTGCGCCTCGAAGTCGGCGCGCTCGATGGCCTGGCGCAGCGAACAATGAATGGTGACCAGCACCGTGGCGATGGCGTCGTTGGCCAGCATCATCGCCACGCGCCGCGCGCCGCCGCGCTCGGCCAGGATCTCGGTATGGCCGGGATACGGCACGCCGGCCGCGGCCAGCGCTTCCTTGTGGATCGGCGCGGTGACCATCCCGGCCACCCGCCCCTGGCGCGCCAGGTCGATGGCCAGGCAGATCGCCTGGTACGCCGCACGGCCACAGGCCGCGTCGACCCGGCCGAACGGCGGCGGCAGCGGCAGCGCGGACGACGGCACCAGGCAGACGCGGTCCGGCCGCAGCTCGGCGTCGGCCACGTCGGCCACCACCCGCAGCCGTTCGGCCGCGCCCAGCGGCGCCAGCGCGCGCGCCATGACGGCGGGATCGCCCACCGCCACGCAGCGCTCGGCGTAACCCGGCAACAGCAGCGTCTTGGCGACGATCTCCGGCCCGATGCCGGCGGGGTCGCCCAGGGTGATGGCCAGGGGCAAGGCGGGCGCGGGCAGGTCGGCGACCGCGCGCGAAGGATTCATCGGCACAGCAGTCTCCAGGCGGCGTCGCGCAAGGCCTCTGGGCCGCCGAAGCCGCCCGCCTTCATGGCGATCGCCAGTTGCCGACCCGCGCACGCGGCCGTCCCGGCGGGAAAGCCGGGCGCCAGTTCGCAGGTCAAGGTAAATGTGTCGATGGCCAGCGCGTCGAGCAGCGCCGCCAGGGTGTCGCCGCCGGTCGCGATCAGGCCGTCGAAGCGGTGCCGCGCCAGCGCCAGCGTCGCCTGCCGCGCCAGCGCCGCCAGCACCGCGGCCGGATCGGCCTGGGGCGAGCCGGGCGCCATCAGGCAGACCAGCCCGGCGTCCGCGGCGATCTCGTCGGCACGATGCGCCACCTGCGCGCCAGCGGCCCGCAGGGTCTCGCCTTGCGCCCGGCTGGCCGGGTTGGCGCTGCCGATCACCACCAGCACCCGGCACGCGCGCGGCGGCCGCGCCGGACCGGCGACCGCCTCGCCGCAGCGCGCCGCCAGCGCCCGGGCCATGCCGGGAGAGCCGGCCCACAGGCAGGACCCGTGCGTCCACAATTGCGCGACCCGTTCGTCCAGCGCCGCCTGCGTGGTGGCGTCCAGCACCAGCGTCCGGGCTTGCCGCGCGGCATCGCGCAATTGCGCCGCGTCCGCGTCCTCGGGCACCACCCGGGCCGGCCCGATGGCCGGATCGATCAGGTCGAGCAGGCGCGCGGTGCGCGCCGGATGTACCGGATCGGCGGCATAGACACTGGCGTCGACCCGCTCGCCGTGCACGTACTGGATCCCGCCGCGCGTCACCCGCCCAGCCGCGGGAAAGGCCGGCGCCACCACCAGCAGGCGCCGGCCGCTGGCGCGCAGGGCCGTGGCCAGCTCCGCCCGGACGTGGCCGCGCAGCGTCGAATCCAGGGTCTTGTAGAGAACGCCGCGCCCGGCCAACCCGGCGGCGGCCCGCTCCACCGCGTCCACGGCGCCGGCTTCGGCCTGCCCGCGGCTGCCGGTGTCGACCGACAACACGCGCTCCCCGGCTGGCGCGGCGGCGCCCCGATGCACCCGCGCCGAACCGGCCCAGGGCAGGAACGGGCCGGCGCCATCGGCGGCGCTGGTCAGGTCGTCGGCAATGATGCCGACTTGTCGGGATAACGATTCCGGTGTGTCCATACCGGTGATTAAAATGCAGATCACCCACCAGGAAAATCCATCATTTCTGACGTTTATTCGTGATCTATTATCACCAATGCCCGCTACCCGCCGCCCCTCGTTGAACGACCTGCGCGCCTTCGAGGCGGTGGCGCGCCTGGGTTCCGTGCGCGCCGCCGCCGACGAACTGTCGCTGACCCATGGGGCGGTCAGCCGCCGCGTGACAAAGCTGGCCGACGACTTGGGCCTGACGCTGGTGGAACCGGCCGGACGCGGTCTGCGCATCACCGACGGCGGCCGCTTGCTGGCCTCGTCCATGGGCCGGGCGCTGGCGTTGATCCACGACGCCATCGACACCTTGCAGGCGCGCGACGCGCAGCGCCCCGTGGTGCTGTCGTGTGAACGGTCGATCGCCATGCGCTGGCTGATTCCGCGCCTGTCGCGGTTCCAGGACCGGCACCCGGACATCGAGCTGCATCTGTCGGTCGGCGGCGGGCCGCTGGACTTCGCCCGCGACCAGGTCACGCTGGCGCTGCGGCGGCTGGATTTTCCGGTGCATCCCGACTGGATCGTCACCCCGCTGATGGCGGAGCGCATGGGGCCGGTGATGGCCCCGTCGCTGCTGCCCGCGTTCGAGGCCGGCGACTACGTGGCGCTGTCTTCGCGCACCCGGCCGCGCGCCTGGGACGACTGGCTGCGCCAGGCGGGGCTTCCCGCCCCTCGCGCCACGCGCAGCCTGGATCATCATTTCCTGATGGTGGAAGCGGCCGCCGCCGGCCTGGGCGTGGCGCTCAGTCCGCGCCTGCTGGCGCTGGACGACCTGCGCAGCGGACGCCTGGTCGCGCCGGCCGGATTCGCCCCGGATGGCTCGCACTACGGATTGATCGAGTCGCGCGGCGCCCCGGCGGGCGCGGCGCCGGCGCTGGCGGCGTTGAAGCAGTGGCTGGCCGAAGCGGCGGCCGAGGCCTGAAAAAAAGGACGTTTGCCGGCGCCGTTATTGCGGCACGGCGGCGTCCTTGTCGAGCCGCTTGATGAACACCAGCAATTCCTTTTCGACCTGTTTGTCGCCGCGCGCCTGCGCAGCCTTCAGGCCCGACTCCCAGGCGGCGCGGGCGCCGGCCTTGTCGCCGCGGCCGAGGCAGGCCTTGCCCAGCCATTTCCAGGCCACCGAGTAGGCCGGATCGAACACCAGCGAGGCGCGCAGGTGCGTCTCGGCGTCGCCGTAGCACTCCTGCTCGGCGTAGGCCTTGCCCAGCGAGAATCGCAACAACATGTTGTCGGTGCCCTTGGCCAACATGGTTTCCAGACGATCGATCATTTCCCGCATGGCCGCCCTCCTTTGCGCCGCTTGCGCTGACTGCGATGGCACATGATAGGCCGCTGCCGCCGCGTCGGCCGCAATGGCCCCGCGCCGCGCAGGGAAAGCGGCGGCGCATGGCACAAGCATCGGTTTCCTTGCGTTTCAAGCGGCGTCGCGACGGGAATCGCGGTGCGACTATCCTGTCACACGCTCAGGGCCTGCCGCGTCCCCCGCCGCCGGCCAGCCCTGACCGCCTGCTGACGGCAGGCCGCAACCGTCAACCCGCAAGGTGCCCGCTTCATGCCGAACATGCGCCTCTTCCTGCGCCGCCTGGCGCCCCGGCTGCCGCCGCTGGCGGCCCTGGCGCTCGCCGCGCCCCTGCTGGCCGCGCCCCCCGGCACGGCCCCGCCGCCCGCCGCGCCCAAGCCCGCCGCCACCGGCCACGAAGCCGAAGCCCGGGCGCTCGACGCCGCGCTGGTCAACCGCATCACCTGGGGCGCGACCCCGGCCGAATTGGCGCGCATGCGCGCAATGGGCCCGCAGCGCTACCTGCAGGCGCAACTGCACCCCGATCCGAAGGCGCCCCTGCCCGCCGCGGTGCAACAGCGCATCGACGCGCTGTCGATCTCGCGCCAGAGCGCCGAGGACGCGCACGCCGAGCAGCGCCGCCTGCGCCAGGACGCCAAGGATGCCGGCCCCGATCCGAAGCAGCAGGCCCAGCGCGACGCCCGCGCCATCTCGCGCCAGCGCGCCGACGACACCGCCAGCCGCGCGTTCTACCGCGCGCTGTACTCGCCCAACCAGTTGCAGGAACAGATGACCTGGTTCTGGATGAACCACTTCAACGTCTACGCGGCCAAGAACGACATCGGCACCTACATCGACCAGTACGAGGAACGCGCCATCCGCCCGCACGCGCTTGGCAAGTTCCGCGACCTGCTGGCGGCCACACTGCGTTCGCCGGCGATGCTGGCGTACCTGGACAACACCCAGAACGCCGCCGGACACATCAATGAAAACTACGCGCGCGAACTGATGGAGCTGCACACGCTGGGCGTCAAGGGCGGCTACACGCAGGCCGACGTGCAGGAACTGGCGCGCATCCTCACCGGCCTGGGCATCCACAACCAGGACGGGCCGCCCAAGGTCCGGCCGGCGCTGCGCGACCAGGTGGTGCTGGACGGCCTGTTCCTGTTCAACCCGGCGCGCCACGACTACGGCGACAAGCGCTTCCTGGGGCACACCATCCGCGGCGCCGGGCTGGCGGAAGTCGACGAGGCCGTGGACCTGCTGGCGCGCCATCCCGCCACCGCGCGCTTCATCAGCGCCAAGCTGGCCGCCTACTTCATGGGCGACGCGCCGCCGGCCTCCGTGGTCGACAAGATGGCCAAGACCTTCCAGGCCAGCGACGGCGACATCGCCGCCACCTTGCAGACGCTGTATGGCTCGCCGGAATTCACGCAGTCGCTCAAGACGGGCGTGTTCAAGGACCCGGTGCATTACGTCTACTCGGCCCTGCGCCTGACCTATGCCGACCTGCCGCCCATCGTCAACCCGCGGCCGGGCCTGGCCATGCTGCGGCAACTGGGTCAGCCGTTGAACCAGCGCCTGACGCCCGACGGCTACCCGCAGGCGCAGTCGGACTGGGCCGGCTCCGGCCAGATGACCGCGCGCTTCGAAGTGGCGCGCGCCATCGCCGCCGCGCCGCAGGCCTTCTATCGCGAAGGCGATGACAAGGAGCCGGTGGAACTGCCGCGCCTGCCCGAGCTGGTGCGCGAGAACGCCGGCGACGGCCTGTTCGCGCGCCTGTCGCCCGCCACCCGCGACGCCATCGCCCAGGCGCAGAACCCCAGGGACGCCAACACCTATCTGCTGGCCTCGCCCGAATTCATGCGGCGCTGAGGCGCCGCGGGAGAAACCCATCATGGACCGCCGCCGCATCCTGCAACTCCTGGCCTCGGCGCCGCTCGTCTTCGGCGCCAACCGCCTGTACGCCGCGCCGGCCGCCGCCGGCAACAAGCTGCTGGTCGTCTTCATGCGCGGCGCCTACGACGCCGCCAGCCTGCTGGTGCCGGCCGGCAGCGACTTCTATTACGAGTCGCGCCCGAGCATCGCCATCGCCAGGCCCGGCAGCGGCGCCGGCGCCGCGCTGCCCCTGGCCGACGGTTGGGCCCTGCACCCGGCGCTGGCCGACAGCCTGATGCCGTTCTACCAGAAGCGCCAGCTGGCCTTCGTGCCGTTCGCCGGCACCGACGACACCAGCCGCAGCCACTTCGAGACGCAGAACCGCATCGAACTCGGCCAAGGCGCGGCCCGCGACACGAATGGCGACTTCCGCTCGGGCTTCCTGAACCGCCTGGCCGCGACGCTTGGCGGCAAGGAGGAACAGGCGGCCGCTTTCACCTCCGAAGTGCCGCAGATCTTCCGCGGCGCCGAGCGCGTGCCCAACATCGACCTGGGCGGCGCGGCCCGCAAGTCGCGCCTGTCCGAGGCCGACAACCGCGCCATCGCCGCCATGTACCAGCACACCGACCTGGGCGCCTCGGTCGCCGAGGGCCAGCGCATCATGGGCGCCACGCGCGCCGAACTCGACGCCGAGATGGAGGCCGCCAGCGGCAACGCCGTATCGGCCGACAGGCTGGAACAGGAAGCGCGCCGTATCGGCCGCTTCATGCGCGACCGCTACAACCTCGGCTTCGTCGACGTCGGCGGCTGGGATACGCACGTCGGCCAGGGCGGCGCCAGCGGCTTGCTGGCCAACCGGCTCGGCCAGCTGGGGCGGGCGCTGGCCGGCTACGCCGATGCCATGGGCCCGGCCTGGCAGCAAACCACAGTGGTGGTCATCAGCGAATTCGGCCGCACCTTCCGCGAGAACGGCAACAAGGGCACCGACCACGGCCACGGCACGGTCTACTGGGTGCTGGGCGGCCACGTGCGCGGCGGCCGCATTGCCGGCCGCCAGGTCGCGGTCAGGCGCGAGACCCTGTTCCAGGACCGCGACTATCCGGTGCTCAATGAATACCGCGCGTTATTCGCCGGCCTGTTCTCGCGCCTGTACGGCCTGAGTCCGGCGCGGCTGGCGCAGGTGTTCCCGGGCATCACGCCGCTGGACCTGAAACTGGCCTGAATCCAGACCAAGGGTATACCCGTATCGGCATCAGGGATTTGCGCCGGCGCGCGCGGGCCGCTGCTCTAAAATCCACGCTCCCTTCCCTGCCGCCGCGGCCCCCAGCGCCCGGTTTTCTCCCCGGTTTTCCATGCCCCTGCATCTCATCGCGCTGGCCGCCGCCGCCTTCGGCATCGGCACCAGCGAATTCGTCATCATGGGCCTGCTGCCCAACGTGGCCGCCGACCTGGATGTCAGCATCGACATCGCCGGCCTGCTCATCACGGGCTACGCCATGGGCGTGGTGATCGGCGCGCCCATCATGGCCATCATCACCGCGCGTCTGCCGCGCAAGGCCACGCTGATCGGCCTGGCCAGCACCTTCGTGCTGGGCAACCTGCTCTGTGCGCTCGCGCCCGGCTACGGCACGCTGATGGCCGCGCGCGTCTTCACCGCCTTCTGCCACGGCGCCTTTTTCGGCATCGGCGCGGTGGTGGCGGCCGACCTGGTGCCGCGCCACCAGCGCTCCAGCGCCATCGCGCTGATGTTCACCGGCCTGACGCTGGCCAACGTGCTGGGCGTGCCGCTGGGCACCGCGCTGGGCCAGGTGGCGGGCTGGCGCTCGACCTTCTGGGTGGTCAGCGGCATCGGGCTGGTCGCGGTGGCGGCGCTGGCGGCGTGGCTGCCCGGCCGCATCCCGATGCAGCCCGGCAACATCCTGCGTGAATTCCGCGTGCTGCGCGACGTGCGCGTGCTGTGGCCGCTGCTCGCCAGCGTGCTGGCCTCGGCCGCGCTGTTCTGCGTGCTGACCTACATCGCGCCGATCCTGCGCGACATCACCGGCGTGTCAGAACGCGGCGTGACCGGCGTGCTGCTGCTGTTCGGCGTGGCCCTCACGGTGGGCAGCACGCTCGGCGGCAAGCTGGGCGACCGCAACCTGGAAGTGTCGCTGCGCCGCATCTTCCTGGGCCTGCTGCTGGTGTTCCTGGCGCTCAGCCAGGCCATCCACGCGCTGGCGCCGATGCTGGTGATGACCTTCATCTGGGGCACGCTCGGCTTTGCCGTGGTGCCGCTGCTGCAGACCCTGATCGTCGACCAGGCGGCCGAGGCCCCCAACCTGGCCTCGACCCTGAACCAGGGCGCCTTCAACCTGGGCAACGCCGGCGGCGCCTGGCTCGGCAGCCTGGCGCTGGGCCACGGCCTGCCGCTGACCGACCTGCCGTGGATGTCGGCGGCCATCACCGCGGCGGTGTTGCTGCTGACCCTGTGGGGCACGCGCTACTATGGGCGCCACGCCGGGATGGCGCGGCCGCCGCAAACCGGCGCGCTGGCCTCGTCCCGTTCCGACGCCTGACCCAAGGAGCCCGCATGAGCACGATCTACGATTTCTCGGCCCGCGACATCCACGGCGCCGACCAGCCGCTGGCCGCCTACCGCGGCCGGGTGCTGCTGGTGGTGAACGTGGCCTCGAAATGCGGCTTCACGCCGCAGTATTCGGGCCTGGAAGAACTGTACCGCGCCCTGCGCGACGACGGCCTGACGGTGCTGGGCTTTCCCTGCGACCAGTTCGGCCGCCAGGAGCCGGGCAACGAGGCCGAGATCCTCGACTTCTGCACCACGCAGTACGACATCACCTTCCCGCTGTTCGCCAAGATCGACGTCAACGGCGCCAACGCCGACCCGCTGTACCGCTGGCTCAAGGGCGAAAAGCCCGGCGTCTTCGGCACCGAGGGCATCAAGTGGAACTTCACCAAGTTCCTGGTGGGCCGCGACGGCCAGGTGATCAAGCGCTACGCCCCCACCGACACGCCGGCCGGGCTGAAGGACGACATCGTCCGCGCGTTGGCCGCGCCGGCCGCCTGACGGCTGCCAAGCCCGCCAGCCGCGCCCGGATCCTGGCGCCGCCGCAGGACGTGCCGCGCTGGCCCTCGCGCCGGCGACGCGCCCGATTCCGCCGCGCCCGTTCAACGCAACGGCGGCAGCCGGCGGCGCACGGTGTGCGCCTTGACGATAGCGGTGTTGGTCTCGGCGAACTCGGTCACGCGTTCCAGGATGCCGTCCAGATGCGTGATCGAACGCAGCACCACCCGCGCGATGAAGCAGTCATCGCCCGTGACCTTGTCGCATCCGACGAATTCCGGAATTTCCTGGATCAGCCCCTCGACGCGCCGCAACTGTCCGGGCAGCGGCCGGATGCGCACGATGGCCTCCAGCGTGTAGCCCAGCGCCACCGGATCGACGTCCAGCGTGTAGGCGCGGATCACCCCCGATTCCTCCAGCCGCCGCAGGCGGTCGGCCACGCTCGGCGCGGACATCCCGACCTGGCGCGCCAGGTCGGCGGTGGTGGTGCGCGCATTGGCCGTCAGCATCTCCACCAGGCGGCGGTCGATGCCGTCCAGGACTGGATTTTCATTCTTTAGGTCATTCTGCATAAATTCCACCCGAACGAAGGTTCAAACACAAAACTGCCGCAGCAACATCATATAACCGGCCCGATCGGCCTGGGATAATTTCTCCATCGAATCACGGACCGCATGGTCCCCTGGAGCCTTCCATGTCCCCCTCATCCGATCGCGTTGGCCTGGCCCAGATGGCCGCCGCCATGACCCTGTCCGGCACCCTGGGCGTGTTCGTCCTGGAATCCGGCCAGAGCGCCTGGAACGTGGTGTTCTTCCGCTGCGTCTTCGGCGCCCTGTCGCTGTTCCTGTATTGCTGGGCGCGCGGCCTGCTCAAGCCCGGCCTGTTCACGGCCCGCACCCTGGCGCTGGCCCTGGCCGCGGGCGCCGCGCTGGTGCTGAACTGGGTGCTGCTGTTCTCGGCCTACCGGCTGGCGTCGATCTCGCTGGCCACCGCCGTCTACAACGTGCAGCCCTTCTTCCTGATCGGCCTGGGCGCGCTGTTCCTGGGCGAACGGCCCACGCGCGGCAAGCTGGCCTGGTCGGTGATCGCCTTCGCCGGCCTGCTGCTGGTGCTCAAGCTCACCGACCACAGCGGCGGCGACGCCTATCTGTCGGGCCTGCTGCTGGGGCTGGGCGCGGCGGCGCTCTACGGCGTCACCGCCGTCATCGTCAAGCGCCTGAAGGGCATCCCGCCGCAGGTGCTGGCGCTGGTGCAGGTGACGCTGGGCGCGGTGATGCTGCTGCCGATGGCCGACTTCCAGGCGCTGCCCTCGGCCCCGCTGCAATGGGGCTACCTGGTGGCGCTGGGCCTGATCCACACCTGCCTGATGTACATCCTGATGTATTCGGCGATCCAGAAGCTGCCGACCACCTCGACCGCCGCGCTCAGCTTCATCTATCCGGCCGTGGCGATCCTGCTGGACCTGGTGGTGTACGGCCACCGCATGGACGCCACCCAGGTGCTGGGCGTGGCCATGATCTTCCTGGCGGCCGCCGGCGTCAGCCTGAACTGGCAGTGGCGCCTGCGCGGCGGCGCCCGGCCCGGCGCGGCCTGAACGGGGCCGGGCGCCAAACCCGCACCGCGCCCCCGGGTATTCGGCCGCCCGCCCGGGGCGCCGCTATCATGGACCTTCCAATCCGCCGGCAGTGGCCGGCGGCGCCAAGACGCTGAGGAATCCCCATGATCGATCTCTATTACTGGACCACCCCGAACGGCCACAAGATCACGATTTTCCTGGAAGAAGCCGGACTGCCGTACGAGATCCACCCGGTCAACATCAGCAAGGGCGACCAGTTCAAGCCCGAATTCCTGGCCATCGCACCCAACAACCGCATTCCGGCCATCGTCGACCAGCAGCCCGCCGACGGCGGCGCGCCGCTGTCGCTGTTCGAGTCCGGCGCCATCCTGCAGTACCTGGCCGAAAAGACCGGCCGCTTCCTGCCCGCCGACCTGCGCGGCCGCGCCGAGGTCTCGCAATGGCTGTTCTGGCAGATGGGCGGCCTGGGCCCCATGGCCGGCCAGAACCACCACTTCTCGGGTTACGCGCCCGAGCGCATCCCCTACGCCATCGAGCGCTACGTCAAGGAAACCAACCGCCTCTACGGCGTGCTGAACAAGCGCCTGGCCGACCGCGAGTTCGTCGCCGGCGACTACTCCATCGCCGACATGGCGTCCTACCCCTGGATCGTGCCGCACGCCAAGCAGGGCCAGGACCTGAACGATTTCCCGCACCTGAAGCGCTGGTTCGACGCCATCGCCGCGCGTCCGGCCGTGCAGCGCGCCTACGCGCTGGCCGACAAGGTCAACACCGCGCCGTCGGTCAGCGACGACGAGTCGCGCCGCATCCTGTTCGGCCAGACCGCCCAGAACGTGCGCTGAGCGAGGCCGCCATGACCGATTCCCCGCTACGGTTCCGCCGCGCGCGCGCGGGCGACCTGCCCGCCATCGTCGCCATGCTGGCCGACGACGAACTCGGCGCCAGGCGCGAAGACCCCTCGGTTCCGCTCAACCCCCGCTACACTGCGGCTTTTGCCGCCATCGAGCAGGACCCGAACCAGTTCTTCGCGGTGGTCGAGCGCGACGCGCGCCTGATCGGCTGTTTGCAGTTATCGTTCATACCCGGCCTGTCGCGGCTGGGCCAATGGCGCGGACAGATCGAGAGCGTGCGCATCGCCTCGTCGGCGCGCGGCCAGGGCCTGGGACGCGCCATGTTCGAGTGGGCCATCGAGCAGTGCCGCGCGCAGGGATGCGCCATGGTGCAGCTGACCACCGACCGCGCCCGGCCCGACGCCCGCCGCTTCTACGAAAGCCTGGGCTTCGTGGCCAGCCATGACGGCATGAAACTGAGCCTGTAGCGCCGCCCCCGGCGCCAGGCCTGATACACAAAGGAGCGCCCATGCACGGCGAATACAAAGTCCCCGGCGGCAAGCTGGTGGTCGCGGACCTGGAAGTCCGCGACGGCCGCCTGGCCGATGTCCGCATCAGCGGTGATTTCTTCCTCGAACCGCCCGAGGCGCTGGAAGCCATCAACCGCGGCCTGAACGGCCTGCCCGCCGACGCCGGCGAACTGGAACTGGCGCTGGCCGTGCAGTCGGCGCTACCGCCCGACACCGAAATGTTCGGCTTCTCGGCCGAGGCCGTGGCGGTGGTGCTGCGGAGGGCGCTGGCATGACGCGCACCGACTGGAACGACTACGACTGGCAGCTGATCCACGAAGCGCCGCAACGCCCCGCGCTGCACATGGCGCTGGATGCCGTCATCACCGACGAAGTCGGCGCCGGCACCCGCCCGCCCACGCTGCGCATCTGGGAATGGTCGGCGCCCGCGGTCGTGATCGGCCGCTTCCAATCGCTCAAGAACGAGGTCGACCCCGAGGGCGCCCGGCGCCACGGCATCGAGGTCGTGCGCCGCGTCAGCGGCGGCGGCGCCATGTTCATCGAGCCCGGCAACAGCATCACCTATTCGCTGAGCGCGCCGCAGGCGCTGGTGCACGGCATGAGTTTCCAGGAAAGCTATGCCTTCCTGGACGCCTGGGTACTGCAGGCGCTGCAGGGCCTGGGCATCAAGGCCTGGTACCAGCCGCTCAACGACATCGCCTCGGACATCGGCAAGATCGGCGGCGCCGCCCAGGCGCGCCGCGCAGGGGCCGTGCTGCACCACGTCACTATGTCCTACGACATCGACGCCGATAAAATGGTGGAAGTCTTGCGCATCGGGCGCGAGAAACTGTCGGACAAGGGCACCACCAGCGCCAAGAAGCGCGTGGACCCGCTGCGCACCCAGACCGGGCTGGCGCGCGAGGTCATCATCCAGCGCATGGTGGACACCTTCGCCAGCCTGCACCGGCTGACGCCGGGCCAAGTGGGCGCGGCCACGCTGGCCCAGGCCGAGGCCCAGGCCGCCGAAAAGTTCTCCACGCCCGAATGGACCGCGGTCGTTCCCTGAGGCGCCACGGGTTTAAGTCGGACGGTCGCGCCCGCGGGCGCGGCCGGGTTTTCTGGAGGTAGTTCAATGCGTCTTCCCCGCAAGCCGCGCGGCCTGTCCGCCGCGGGTTTGGGAGCCGTCCTGCTGGCCCTGGCCGGCTGCGGCAGTTCGCCCCCCGCCAACATCACCCTGGACTCGCCGACGGCGGCCGCCAGCACGGCCACGCCCGAGAAGATCGGCGACCTGGCCACCGAGCGCATCAAGTGGGCGTCCAACAAGCCCGATTGCAAGGGCGACTGCCCGCGCATCGAGATCGACAGCGTGGCCTTTCCCGGCATCCCCAAGTTGAGCGCGCTGGTCGACCACGTACTGGCCTACATGACCGGCACCGACGCCAATCGCCGCGGCCCGTACGAGACGCTGTCGGAATACACGCAATATTTCTGGTCCACCGCGCGGCCGCGCGACGCCACCTACTTCAAGGCCAGCGTCAAGGACACCGTGGGCGACATCGTCTCGATCGAGCTGCACACCGAGCAGTTCCTGACCGGCGCCGCGCACGGCATTCCCGCCACCCAGTACCTGAACTGGGAACGCAGCCGCGGCCGCGTCATGGCGCTGGACGAAGCGCTGATTCCCGGGCGCCGCGCCGAATACGTCGCCGCGTTGCGGCAGGCCCACGCCAAGTGGCTGGCCGGCAACAGCGACGCCAAGCGCGACCCGGCGGCCTATAACAAGATGTGGCCGTTCCAGGAAAGCGACAACTTCGCGCTCACGCGCGACGGCATCGTGGTCAAGTACGACGCCTACTCGATCGCCCCCTACTCGCATGGCGAACCGGAACTGAGCATTCCGTACTCGGACCTGCGCGGCATCCTCAAGCCGGAACTGCTGCCCAAGTCGTGAGGACCCGCGCGTTCCGGCCGGCGGCGCCGGTGGCCGCCATCCCGCCGTAAGCGACGCGCCCCGCCCACTCCGCGGCCCAAAATGGAAACCGCCCCTGTCGGGGCGGTTTTCCTGTCTTCCTCTGGCTCCTCCGCGCGCCGGGCCTGGCCCGGCGCCAGCAGGACTTACGGGTACAGGCCGCGCACCTGGCGGGCCTGCAGGATGCGCGTGCAAGCCACGATGAAGGCGGCGGTGCGCAGCGTCACCTTGTGCTCCCTGGCCACCTGCGCGATCGAGGCGTAGGCCTCGCGCATGATGCGTTCCAGGCGCTGGTTGATTTCGTCCTCGCTCCAGAAGAAGCTGGAGAAGTCCTGCACCCATTCGAAGTACGACACCGTCACGCCGCCGGCGTTGGCCAGCACGTCCGGCACCACGTACACGCCGTTCTCGGCCAGGATGTCGTCCGCTTCCGGCGTGGTCGGGCCGTTGGCGCCTTCCACCACGATCTTGGCGCGCACCTTGGCGGCGTTGTCGGCGGTGATCTGGCTTTCCAGGGCCGCCGGGATCAGGAATTCGGTTTCGAGCGTCCAGAACTCGTTCTTGTCCAGGGCCTGGCCGCCGGAGAAGCCGCCCACGCCGCCATGCTGCGACACGTGCGACAGCAGCTTGTGGACGTCCAGGCCGGCGGCGTTGTGCACCGTGCCGGTGTGGTCCTGCGCCGCGATGACCTTGGCGCCGGCTTCATGGAACAGGCGGGCGGCGGTGCCGCCCACGTTGCCGAAGCCCTGCACCACCACGCGCGCCTTGGACACGTCGATGCCCAGGTCGCGCGCGGCTTCGCAACCGACCACGAACACGCCGCGGCCGGTGGCCTCGACACGGCCCAGGCTGCCGCCCAGCGCGATCGGCTTGCCGGTCACGACGCCGGTGGCGGTCGAGCCTTCGTTCATGGAGTACGTGTCCATCATCCAGGCCATGGTCTGGGCGTTGGTGTTCACGTCAGGGGCGGGAATGTCCTTGGACGGGCCGATGATGACGCCGATTTCCGAGGTGTAGCGGCGCGTCATGCGCTCGAGTTCGGATTGCGACAGCTTGCGCGGGTCGACGCGGATGCCGCCCTTGGCGCCGCCGTACGGCAGGTTGACCGCGGCGTTCTTGACCGACATCCAGGCGGCCAGCGCCATCACTTCCGACAGGGTCACGTCCTGGTGGAAACGCACGCCGCCCTTGCCCGGGCCGCGCGAGGTGTTGTGCTGCACGCGGTAGCCCTCGAAGTGGGCCACGCTGCCATTGTCCAGCTCGATCGGCACGTCGACGATCAGCGAGCGCTTCGGGCGCTTCAGGGTCTCGACCCAGCGCGCCAGCGAACCGAGGTACGGGGTGACCCGGTCGACTTGTTGCAGGTAATTACCCCAGGGGCCGAGATCGTCGGCATTCAGATAAGACGGCAAGGCATGGGTGGGAGTTTGAGACATGGACATGCTCTCCTGACAAAGTTGCGCCATTTTATCCATATCCTTATTGCGTCCCCGTATTTTATGAAAAAATATTAATTGGGGACACAATATGAAAACGGAGACCGCGAGCGTTGCCGAGCCTGCCGAAACGCTGCGCCTATCCTAGCCCCGCGCGCCAGCAGCGTCCAGCCCGCACGGCCCGGCCGACATCCACCGGGGGACCACCAGGCCGGACAACTTTCCGCCGCGTGACTTGCGACACGCCCTGGCCCCGCCCGTCCCCTTCCCGCGCCGCCGCTCCATCGCATCCGTGTGTCAGCCGCCGCCGGAACGCTGTCGCACCTTGCTTGAAACCGTCATCCACTTGACCCAGAATCAACCGGCCCCGGTTTCAGCGGTACCCGGCACCGGCGGCGTTCCAAAGCTTGTCATCCCGCGTTGCCGGCGGGCGCCCCCCGCTTGCATCACTGCACTCATGAAAATCAACCATAGAGGTGCGCATGTCGGATTTTTCCCTGATTGACAGCAATGACCCGCGTTACGCGACCCTGCAAAAGGGTTTCAACCTGCGCTTCCCCGCCACGGGCCAGGGCGCCAACGCCATCTACGTCTGCAAGACCCCGCAGGACGTGCTCGACGCGGCCAACGCCGCGCTGGCCCAGGGCTGCCGCATCACGGTACGCAGCGGCGGCCACTGCTACGAGGGCTTCGTGGCCAACAAACTGCCCGAGGACCACGGCCAGCCGCTGGCCATCATCGACCTGAGCCTGATGACCGGCCTGCGCTACCGCGAGGCCGGCGACATCCCCTCGCCCTGGAACCCCGCCGCGCGCTACCGCTTCGCGGCCGCGTCCGGCAACCAGAACTGGGACGGCTACCTGGACCTGTACAAGACCGCCAACCGCACCCTGCCCGGCGGCTCGTGCTATTCGGTCGGTTCGGGCGGGCACATCGTCGGCGGCGGCTACGGCCTGCTGTCGCGCCTGCACGGGCTGACGGTGGACTGGCTCTCGGGCGTGGACATCCTGGTGCCGCAGGGCCCGGGTTCGCGCAAGCTGGTCGCCAAGCACGTCAACCTGCACAGCGCCGGCGCCGACCGCGACCTCTTCATCGCCTGCCGCGGCGGCGGCGGCGGCAACTACGGCATCATCCTGACCTACTACTACGCCGACCTGCCCGCCGCGCCGCAGGAAGCCTACTGGCTGTCGCTGTCCTACCCCTGGGCCAGCTTCGGCGCCGGCGCCACGGGCCGCGCCAACTTCGCGCGCTTCATGCGCGCCTACTGGCAGTGGTTCGCCGACCACGACGCCGACTGGAACAGCCCCGACCCGGCCAAGGCCAACGGCGGCCTGTTCACGTTGCTGAAGGTGCAGCACCGCTCGACCGGCGACGTGGTGCTGAGCATCCAGTACACCGGCAAGGACGGCAAGGTCGGCGGCGCGCGCGACCAGCCGTTCCTGGACTTCGTCGCCACCATGAACGCGGCGGCCAGCGCCGCGCCCGCCGTCAACCTGTCCACGCATTGGTACGGCCCGTCGCACCGCGTGGTCCATCCGGCGCCGCGGCTGCTGGCCCATGCGGTCAACGATGCGCAGAAGATGGACTGGCTGTGGCTGACGCAGAGCATCAACGGCTCGGGCAGCAACCAGCGCGGCAAGTACAAGTCCGCCTATCACAAGGCCAATTTCAGCGACGTCGAGATCATGGCCCTTTGGGAATACCTGAACGGCTCGGACGACCCGCGCCTGAATCAGGCGCTGGTGCAGATCGACTCGTACGGCGGCCGCATCAACCGCAACGACGAGACGACCAACCCGACCAGCGTATGCCAGCGCTCGTCGCTGCTGAAGTCGCAGTTCCAGGTGTACTGGACCGATCCGGCCCAGGACGCCTTCCACATCAAGTGGATCGCCGACCTGTACGACGAGTACTTCGCGCAGTACGGCGGCAAGCCCAGCAACCAGCCGGGCTCGCCGTTCGAGGGGTGCTACATCAATTACCCCGACACCGACATGAAGTACACCGACGCCAGCCACAGCCACGTCGATCCGCAGTGGCTCGACCTGTACTACGGCAACAAGACCGCCGCGCTGATCGCCACCAAGCGCAGCGTCGATCCCGACAATCTCTTCCACCACGAGATGTCGATCCCGCTGGCCGCGCCGCAGGCGTGAAAAAGCCCGCCGCCATGCGCCGCGCGAGCGGCCATGACGGCGGGCCGGAAGTCCGCGGCGGATCTCGCGCCGCGGACCGTGTCAGGCGGACAGCAGTTGCCAGGCCAGGCGCGCCGCCGCGCGGGCGCCATGGCCGTCGATGTCGAAGCGCGGACTGTACTCGGCCATGTCGGCCAGGCGCAGCTTGCCGCTGGCCTTGACGCGCAGCACGATCTCCTCGATCACCGCCATCGGCACGCCATAGGGCGCCGGCGCCGACACGCCCGGCATCACCGCCGCCGGCAGCACGTCCAGGTCGATGGTCAGGTAGACGTGGCGGGCCCGCGCCAGCAAGGCGTCGACGTTCGCCAGGCGCGCCGCCAGGTGGCGTTCCTGCATGTCGCGGTCCTCGACCCACACCGCGCCCACTTCGGCCGCCCGCGCGTACAGCGCCGGCGTATTGGCCAGCCGCGACACGCCCAGGCAGGCGTATTGCAGCGCCAGCCCCTGTGCCTCGCAGTAATGCGCGATCTGGTCGAACGGCGTGCCGGAACTGCCCGGCCGGCCGGTGCGCAGATCGAAATGCGCGTCCAGGTTCAGCACCAGCACCGGGCCCTCATCGCCGCGGTCCGCCAGCCAGCGCGCCAGGCCCTGGAAGCTGCCCCAGGCGATCTCATGACCGCCGCCCAGCACCACCGGGCGGGCGCCCTGGCGCAACAGGTCGGCCACCGCCAGGCCCAGCCGCTCCTGCGCGTCTTCCAGCTGGTCGCCTTCGCAGGCCACGTCGCCCGCGTCCAGCAGGCGCGTCAGGCCATGCGCCGGCAGGCCGGCCATGTACTTGCGGATGCCGGCCGGGCCGGCGGCCGCGCCGACGCGGCCCTGGTTGCGAGCCACGCCCGCATCGCAGGCGAATCCCAGCAGCACCGGCTCGCCCGCCGCCGGCGCCTGGCCGGCGGCCGGCTCGACGATGTGCGCCAGGCGGCGCGTGTCGCCGCGCTCGGCGCTGTCGTCGCGCGCGGTCCACAGGCTCCGGTCGAGTTGCGCCGCCGTCATGCCGCCCCCTGCCCCGTGCTCAGCACGGCCTGCAGGAACTCGCGGGTGCGGGCCTCGCGCGGCTGGCTGAAGATGACCTCGGGCGCGCCCGATTCCAGGATCACGCCGCCGTCCATCACCGCGACCACGTCGGCCACGTCGCGGGCAAAGCCCATTTCGTGGGTCACGACCATCATGGTCATGCCTTCGCGCGCCAGCAGCTTCATGACCTGCAGCACTTCGCCCACCAGCTCCGGGTCCAGCGCCGAGGTCGGTTCGTCGAACAGCATGACCTTGGGCTGCATCGCCAGCGCGCGGGCGATCGCCACGCGCTGCTTCTGGCCGCCCGACAGGCTGGCCGGCATGGCCGCCATCTTCTGCGCCAGGCCGACCTTGCGCAGCAGGTCTTCGGCCAGCGCGTTGGCCTCGTCGCGGCCCATGCCGCGCAGCGTGCGCGGCCCGACGGTGACGTTGTCCAGCACCGACAGGTGCGGGAACAGGTTGAAGCCCTGGAACACCATGCCGACCTGCATGCGCAGGCGGTTCAGCGCCGCCTCGGGCAACTGCTCGCCCTCGTTCTGCAGCATCTGGCCGCAGATCTCGACGGTGCCGCCCTGGGCCACTTCCAGCCCGTTGCAGCAACGCAGCAAGGTGCTCTTGCCCGAGCCGCTGGGGCCGATCACCACCACCACCTGCGACGGCAGCACATCGAAGTCGATGCCGCGCAGCACGGCGTGGTCGCCATAGGATTTCTGCAGGCCGCGGATGCGGATCATTTCTTTCGGATTCGCGGCGTTCATTGCACCATCCCCCCCGCGCGCAGGCGTTGCTCGATCCTGCGCAGTATCAACATGGCGGCCGTGGTCAGGACCAGATAGATCAGCGCCACCACCAGATAGGTTTCCAGCGAGCGGTACGACACGCTGATGATCTTCTGCCCTTCGTGCATCAGGTCATGGATGGTCAACAGCGACACCAGCGCCGAATTCTTGATCAGCGCGATGAACTCGTTGCCCAGCGGCGGGATCATGCGCACCACCGCCTGCGGCAGGATGATGATGCGCATGGCCTGGCCCGACGACATGCCCAGCGAACGGGCCGCCTCGGTCTGGCCGCGGTCGACCGACTGGATCGCGCCGCGCACGATTTCCGACACGTAGGCGCCGGAATACATGCCCAGGCCCAGCACGCCGCAGGCGAACGCCGGCAGCGTCACGCCGAACTGCGGCAGGCCGAAGAACCAGATGAACAACTGCACCAGCAGCGGCGTGCCGCGAAAGAACAGCAGGTAGACGCTGCACAGGTTGTAGATGATGCTGCGCTGCGGGTTGAGCCGGCCGACGCCGACCAGCAGGCCGATGACACAGCCCAGCAGCAAGGCGCCGGCGGTCACCTCGATGGTGACCACCGCGCCGCGCAGCAACGCGTCGAAATCGGCGAAGACGGGAGCAAAATCCAGGTTCATTTCGCGGGCGCCTCGAACCACTTGTTGACGATGGCCTGGTAGCTGCCATCGGCCTTGATCTTCTGCAGCGCTTCATTCAGGCCGCGGGTCAGTTCCGGCTTGTTCTTGGGCACGGCGATGCCGTAGTCCTCGGTGGTGACCTGGTCGGCCAGCACGGTCAGGTCGGTGGTGCTCTGGGCGAACAGCTTGGCGGCCGGCTTGCCGGTCACGGCGGCATCGGCGCGGCCGATCTGCACCAGGTTGAACATCTCCTGGTTCTTCTCGACCTCGACGCGCTGTACCGACGGATAGTGTTCCTTCAGGTAGTTGACCGACTTGGTGCCCACCTGCACCGACACCTTGCGGCCGTCCAGGTCCTTCAGGGTCTTGACCGGGCCGTCCTTCTTGGTCAGCACGACCAGGCCGCCGGCGTAGTACGGGTCGGTGAAATCCACCACCTTGCTGCGCTCGGGCGTGATGTAGATGGCGGACACGGCGATGTCGGCGCGGCCGGCCTGCAGGGCGGGAATCAGGCCCTTGAAGTCGATGTCGATCCATTCGACCTTCTTGCCCATGGCGGCGGCCAGGGCCTCGACCAGTTCGATGTCAAAGCCGGTGCGCTTGCCGTCCTTGACGAACTCCATGGGCGGGAAGGTGGCGTCGGTCACGGCGCGGATGGTTTCCTGGGCGTGGGCGGTGCCCATGCTCCAGGCCAGGCCCAGGGTCAGGGCGGCGGTCAACAGGGTGCGGCGAGTGGTCATGGCAAATCCTGAAAGAAGAAGGTGGATGCGGATACGGCGATCGATGCGGCGTAACGGGTGATCTAGAGATGAGGCGGCAATGGCGGGGACAGCGAGGAATCCGGATAGGCGCGGGGTCAGTGCGCCTGCAACTTGCCCGAGATGCGGCGGGCGGCGGCGACGGTCAAGTCGATGAAGGCCTGGGGCCGCTGGGCCGCGCGGGTCGACGGCGCCATCAGGGTGATCGAGGCCACCGCCTGGTTGGCGCGCTGGAAGATCGGCACGCTCACGCCCCAGACGCCGGCATCGACCTCACTGTCGGTCACGGCATAACCCTGGGCACGGATGGCTTCCAGTTCGTCGGCCAGGCGCGCCGGGTCGACGCCCGATTCGCGCGCCAGCACGGCCAGCGCCGCCTGCAGGCGCGCCGCCGGCATGAAGGCCAGCAGCGATTTGGCGGAAGCGCCGCGCGCCAGCGGCAGGCCGCGCCCCTTGGTGAAGGAACAGCGCAACGGGTGCTGGCTCTCGACCATGTCCAGGCACACGGCCTGGTCCTTGACCGCCACCAGCAAGCCGATGGTCTCGCCCGACGCGGCGGCCAGCGCCGCCATGTCCGGCTGCGCCTCATGGATCAGGAACGAAGACTGGTCGAAACCCCAGGCCAGTTGCACGCACAGCGGACCGGGGCCGTATTCACCCTCATGTTCGGCGACGAAACCCCAGCGCTTGAGCAGCGCGACCTGGCGATACAGCGTGCTCTGGGCCAGGCCGGTCTTTTCCGCCAACGCGGCGATGCTCAGGGGACCGTCGTGCCGGGCCAGCGTGGCCAACACGTACAGCACGCGGTCCGCGCCCGCCCCTACCGACTGATCCATCAACAAGCACTCCAGGTTTGATGGCCGCAGATTATCAACTTATGGTGTTAAACGTTGAAATTTTTCCCACCCAATGAGAATTCACAGGGAAAACCCCGAACCCGCCGCCGGCAACGGCCAATAAAAAACCCGCCACGAGGCGGGTTTCGGGACAAGCCAGGCAGGGGCCTCAGGGCGTGGCAGGCTTGTCGTAGTTGTTCAGGCGCACGCCGGACACCCCGCCGACGCTGGACGAAGACTTGGGGCTGGCTTCCGGCGCCGGCGCCAGGGGCGGCGGCGCGGCGGGCGGCGGCGCGTCCAGCGGCGCGGGCGCATCGGCTGGCGGCGCCGCCGCGGCGTCGACCGCGTCAGGCTCCGGCTCGGCCGGCCCGCTCGCGCGGCGGGCCCGCTTGGCCGCTTCCTGCTGTGCGATCAGGGTCTTGAGTTCGGCGGCCAGCTTGGTGGACTTGCCGGTCGTCGCCCAGTCGGCCGCGTCCTGGCCCTTGGTGTCGAGCGTGGTGACGTCGGCCCCCGCCTTGAGCAGCAGGTCCACCATCGGCTTGTTGCCCGACAGCGCCGCCATCATGAGCGGCGTCTCGCCATTGGGGGCCGGCGCGTTCACCATCGCCTTGTTCTGCAACAGCAATTGCGCCATGGCCAACTGCCCCTTCGACGCCGCGTAGTGCAGCGGTGTCCATCCCAGGCGGTTGACCTGTGCGCCGCGCGCCATGAGCGCGCGGGCGCGCTCCACCTGGCCCGCGATGGCCAGGTACATCAAGGGCGTTTCGCCGGCCGGATTCTCGATGTTCACGTCCGTGCGAGGATGAGCCGCCAACACGTCGAAGACCTTCCACGCGCCGTCCGCCACCGCCCGCATGATGGCCGGCTGGCCGTTGCGATAGCGCACGTTCGGGTCGGCGCCCTGCGCCAGCAGGTCCTTGATCTCGTCGGTGTAGTCGTTGGCGACATAGACCCACCAGTCCGACGGATTGGCCGCCTGGGCGAGGGCCGGCGCCGACACGGCGACGCACAGCGCCAGCAGCGCGCCACGGCAGTGCGAGGCGAGTCGGCGGCGGGAGAACACAGTGCTGGCAACCATGGCAATCCTGATAATTTACTTTAGATATTTGACTTTAGATTATTTCTTTATCTTACTGAAAAGATTAAAGAAATTATTCGTGGAGGCCCGTGCCACCTCGGCCACGCTGATCCCCTTCAGTTCGGCGATCTTCTCGGCCACGTGGATCACCTTGGACGGATCATTGAGCTTGCCCCGGTACGGCACCGGCGCCAGGTAGGGCGAATCGGTCTCGATCAGCAGGCGGTCCAGCGGCACCTTGGCGGCCACCTCGTGCACCACATGCGCGTTCTTGAACGTCACGATGCCGGACAGCGAGATATGGAAATTCTGGTCGAGCGCGGCCTGGGCCACTTCCCAGGTCTCGGTGAAACAGTGCATCACCCCGCCGACCTCGGCCGCGCGTTCCTCGCGCAGCATGCGCACGGTGTCTTCGGCCGACGAACGCGTGTGCACGATCAGCGGCAGCCCGGTATCGCGCGCGGCGCGGATGTGGCGGCGGAAACGTTCACGCTGCCAGTCCAGCGGCTCGGACAGGCGGTAATAGTCCAGCCCGGTCTCGCCGATCGCCACGACCTTTGGGTGGGCCGACAGGCGCGCCAATTCCTCGGATTCGGGATCGGGGGTGTCTTCGTAGTCGGGATGCACCCCGACCGAGGCCCACAGGTTGGCCTGCGGCTCGACCAGCGACATCAGGCCCGGCCACTCGGGCAGGTTGACGCTGACCACCAGCGCGTGGGTCACCTGGTTGGCGGCCATCCGCTCGAGAATCGCGGGCAGGTCGGCCGCCAGCTCGGGAAAGTTCAAATGGCAGTGTGAATCGACGTACATGAGGCTTGGATCAGGGAGGCCGCGACGCCCCCGCCGCCGGACAGGCCGGGCGGGCGACGGCGTCGCGGCGGGTTATGCCTGGCAGGATAGCACCACGCGCTGCAACGTCGCGTGGGCGAAAAGCTTGCCGTTCAGGGGATGCGTGGCCAGCGCGCGCTGACGCGTGAGCCAGCGCGCGGCTTCGGCGGCGCGCGCGGTGTTCATGCGTCCGGCCACCTCGGCCACGGCCGCCGCCAGCGACGGGAAATAACGCACCGGCGCGCCCGCAGCGGCCAGCATCAGGTCGGTGTACAGGCGCTGCAGGGCGTCGATCCACTCAGCGGGCGCGGCCTTTTCCAAGGCCTCGGCCAAGGTGCCCACGTCAGGCGTCTGGCCCTTGGCCAAGGGGCCGACCAACTGCGTCAGCCAGGGCGGGCATGCGGTTTCCGCATGCTGCGCCAGGCGCAGCGCCGCCAGCGGCGCGCCCCCGGCGGCGGCCAGCCATTCGCGCGCGGGCTCCACGTTCTGGTCGCGCAGCCATTGCAGCGCGGTATCGGGGTCCGGCGCCGGCAACGGCAACCGCCGGCAGCGCGACACCAGCGTCGGCAGCAGGCGATCGGGCGCGTCCGCCACCAGCAGGAACACCGTGTGCGGCGGCGGCTCTTCCAGCACCTTGAGCAAGGCGTTGGCCGACACCACATTCAGCGCGTGCGCCGGATACAACAGCGCCACGCGCCAGCCGCCACGATGGGTGGCGGTGTTGAACCAGGATTCCAGCGAACGGATCTGGTCGATGCGGATTTCCTTGGACGGCGCCTTCTTGGCGGCGCCGGCGGCCGGCTCGGCGTCTTCCGGGGACTCGGCGGCGTCGGCGCCCTCCTCGACCGCCACGGCCTCGGGCCGGATGCGGCGCAGATCGGGGTGGTTGCCGCTGGCGAACCAGGCGCAGGCGGCGCAATGCCCGCAGGCCAGGCCGTCCTGCGGCGTCTCGCACAGCAGGCTGGCGGCGGCCGCCACCGCGAAATCGAGCTTGCCGATGCCGGCCAGGCCATGCACCAGCCAGGCATGGGCGAAACGCTCGCGATTGCCGAGCCAGGCCCGCGCCGTTTCCATCTGCCAGGGCAGGAACTGGGGCGCGCTCATGGACGGTCCGCCACCAGCTCGCGCAGCCCGGCTTCGAGCTCCAGCCGGATCTCGGCAATCGCCCGGGTCGAATCGATCACGCGGATGCGGTCGGGTTCGGCCGCGGCGCGGGCCTGGTAGGCCGCGCGGGTACGTTCAAAGAAAGCGGCGCCTTCGCGCTCGAAGCGATCCGGCTCGCGGGCGTCGGCCAGGCGGGCGCGCGCCACTTCCAGCGGCACGTCAAACAGCCAGGTGCGATCGGGCCGGCCCGCCTGCATCCAGGTTTCCAGCGCGGCCACGCGCGCGGCGCCCAGCCCGCGGCCCCCGCCCTGATAGGCATAGGTGGCGTCGGTGTAGCGGTCGCACACCACCCAGGCGCCGCGCGCCAGCGCCGGCTCGATCACCTGGTGCAGGTGCTCGCAGCGGGCCGCGAACATCAACAGTGTTTCGGTATCCAGGCCCATCGGATCGGTCAGCACCAGCGCGCGCAGCTTTTCGCCCAGCGGCGTGCCGCCGGGTTCGCGCGTCGACACCACTTCCAGGCCCTGGCCGCGCAGGAATTCGGCGATCCATTGCGTGTGCGTGCTCTTGCCGGCGCCGTCCACGCCCTCCAGCGTGATGAAGCGTCCGCGTGAGGTCATTGCTCTTGTCCTTGTGCTGGCGCCGGATCGCTGTCCGGCGCGGGGGTGGGTGCCGCCTCCTGGGCCGGTGCGCCGGCGGGGGTGGGCGCGGCGGGCGCGGGCGGCCTGCCGGCCGGCGCCGGGCGGGCCGCCGGGGTCTGGCCCAGGATGTAGCGGGAAACGTTGCGGTTGTGCTCGGACAGGTTTACCGAGAACTCGCTGGTGCCGTTGCCGCGCGACACGAAAAACAGGAACTTGTGCTGCTCGGGCTGCACCGCCGCCAACAGCGCCGCGCGGCCGGCGGCCGCGATCGGCGTGGGCGGCAGGCCCGGGCGCGTGTAGGTGTTCCAGGGCGTGTCGGTCTGCAGGTCGCGCTTGCGGATGCGGCCCTGGTAGGCGTCGCCCATGCCATAGATGACGGTGGGATCGGTCTGCAGCAGCATGCCGATCTTCAGGCGGTTGGCGAACACGCCCGCGACCCGGCGGCGGTCCGGGCCATGACCGGTTTCCTTCTCGATGATGGACGCCAGCACCAGCGCCTCGTAGGGCGTGGACAGCGGCAGGTCGGACTGGCGCTTGGCCCAGGTGTCGTCCAGGATGCGCTGGCCTTCCTGATAGGCGCGGCGCAGCAGGTCAAAGTCGGTGCTGCCCGGCGTGAAGATGTAGGTGTCGGGGAAGAACAGGCCTTCCGGGTGCTTGATGTCCGAGCCCAGGCGTTCCATCAGGGCCTCGTCGCTGATGTCCCCCAGCGTCTGCTTGACGTCGGGATTCTCGCGCAGCGCCTGACGGATCTGGCGGAAGGTCCAGCCCTCCAGGAAGGTGATCTGGCGCTGGGTCATGTCGCCGCGCGCCATGCGCTGCAGCAGCAGCCAGGGCGTGTCGCCGTTGATGGCCTGGTAGCCGCCCGCCTTGATCAGCTTGTCCTGCTCGGACAGGCGCGCCATCCATACGAAGCCCGGCTCCCACACCGGCACGCCGGCCGCATTGAGCGCGCGCGCGACCGTGCGCGGGCTACTGCCCGGGTCCACCACGAAATCGATCCTGTCGGCCGACAGGTGGATAGGCCGGTGCATCCAATGCCAGGCGGCGCCGGCAGCCGCGGCGGCGGCCAGCACGATGAGCAGGAATGACCACAAGACGTAAAAACGGAGTCGCTTCTTCATAAGTCCGGGAAGTTTAATGGATCGCGCGAACCTGGCGGGGCAAAACGAGGGCCGGAGCGCGCCGCGCGCCCCTTTGCCCCGCGCGGGCATGGGCCTGCCAGGAGGAGAACACAGCTATCATCAAGCCTTTGATGATCAGTCACGGGCCCACGCAGCCATGCATGCTTTCTTTTCTTCGATCCCGGCGCGCGCCGAAGGTTGCGCGCAATGCGCTCCCCTGGATGATTTCGCCGTTTTCAGCGCCAGCGGCGCCGACGCGCTGACCTTCCTGCACGGCCAGCTGACGCAGGACGTCACCGGCCTGCCCGCCGACGCCGCCCGCCTGGCCGGCTACTGCACCGCCAAGGGCCGCCTGCTGGCCACGCTGGTGATGTGGCGCGGCGCCGATCCGGCCGAAGACGCGCCGCGCCTGTACGGCCTGGTGCGCCAGGACCTGGCCGCGGCCCTGATCAAGCGTCTGTCCATGTTCGTGCTGCGCGCCAAGGTCAAGCTGGCCGCCGCCTCCCTCCATGTGACCGGCGTGCAGGCCGCGCCGGCGCAACTGGCCGCGCTGGAAGCCGGCGCCGGCGCGCTGCCGCGCACGCCGTGGCAACGCGCCGAACTGCCCTCCGGCACCTGGATCGCCGCGCCCTCGGCCGACGCCACGTTGCGCTGGTGGTGGGTCGCTTCCGACGCCCAGCTGGAGGCCGCGGCGCCGCTGGCGCCCGTGCTCGGCCAGGTCCCGCCCGCCCAGTGGCACGCCGCCGACCTGGCCGCCGGCATTCCCTGGATCACCACGGCCACCCAGGACGTCTTCATTCCGCAAACGGTCAACCTGGACCTGATCCAGGGTGTCAGCTTCACCAAGGGCTGTTATCCGGGCCAGGAAGTGGTGGCGCGCAGCCACTACCGCGGCACGGTCAAGCGCCGCATGGCCTTTGGCACCATTGCCGGCGCCGACCTCTCCACTGAAAGCCTGGCGGGCCAGGACGTATTCGACGCCACCCAGCCGGGCGAGCCCATCGGCCGCATCGTCGATGCTTCGCGCGCGCACGACACCGTGTCGGTGCTGTTCGAAACCACCCTGGCCGCCCTGCCGGAAGGCGATCTGCGGCTGGCCTCGGCGGACGGCCCGCGCATCGCGGCCGCCCCGCTGCCGTACTCCCTCACCCCCTGACGCACGCCGCCCGGTTGCCGGCCCGCGGACCCGATCCGCGCGGCCGTCGCCGCCAGCGCCCCTCAGACAACGGCGCCGAACATGGCGCCCACGCCCGCCGTCACCGCCATCGCCAGCGCGCCCAGCACGGTCACCCGCAATGCCGCCGGCCCCTTGGGCGCGCCCCCGGCGCCTGCCGCCAGGGCCCCCAGACAGGCCAGACAGGCGACTGACGCCACGATCACCCAGCTGATCAGATGCGGCAGCGGCGCAACCGCGGCAACGGCCAGCGGCAAAGCCGCGCCGCCGGCGAACGAGGCCGCCGACGCCACCGCCGCCTGCACCGGACGGGCACGATTGTGCAGGGAAATGCCCAACTCATCGCGCGCATGGGCGTCGAGCGCGTCATGGCGCGTCAATTGCCGCGCCACCTGCTCGGCCAGGTCGCGCGACAGGCCGCGCTCGACATAGATCTCGATGAGTTCTTCCAGCTCTTCGCCAGAATTGCGCTTGAGCGAACGCTGCTCCATGCGCAGGTCGGCGGCCTCGATATCGGATTGCGACCGCACCGAGACGTATTCACCCGCCGCCATCGACAGCGCCCCGGCCACCAGGCCGGCCAGGCCCGAGGTCAGCACCGCCTCGTGCGAGGCCTGGGCCGCGGCGACGCCGGTGATGAGGCTGGCGGTCGAGACGATGCCGTCGTTGGCGCCCAGCACGGCCGCGCGCAGCCAGTTGCTGCGGAATATCCGGTGATGTTCTTTGGAAGGCATTGCCGTGGACCCGTTCAAGGCGCGACAAGGCTGGCGGCGGACGGCCGCCGCCAGCGGCTCAACGCGGCGTCACGCGCACCGCGGTGAGCAAGCCTATCACGCAAAGCGTGGCCTGTTCGCCCTCGTAGGCATGCACTTCGACCTGGCAGATCGACAGGCGCTTGCCCGGCTTGACCACGCGGCCGCTGGCCACGTAGCGCTCGCCCTTGGCGGGCGCCAGGAAGTTCATCTTGAACTCCGAGGTCAGCACGTCCTCGCCAGGCTGGAACAGGCTGAAGGCGGCATAGCCGCCGGCCGAATCGGCGATGGTGGTGGAGATGCCGGCGTGCAGGAAGCCGTTCTGCTGGCACAGGTCGGCGCGGTACGGCAGCGCGATGTCCACCCTGCCCGGCTCGACCACGTCCAGGCTGGCGCCGAGCAGCCGCATGATGCTCTGCCGCTCGAAGCTCGCCTGGACCCGCCCGGCCGGATCGACGCAAGTCGCGGGCGCGGCCATGTCAGTCCTGGTCGCGCTTGACCAGATTGACGATGCTGGAGAAGTCCAGCCGGCCCGAACCGCCCGCGCTGTGCAACGAGTACAGGTTGCGCGCCAGCTCGCCCAGCGGGATCGAGGCGCGCGCCGACAGCGCCGCCTCGGCCGCCAGGCCCAGGTCCTTGAGCATCAGGTCGACGCCGAAGCCGCCGGCGTAGCCCTTGGAGGCCGGGGCGTGTTCCATCACGCCGGGCCACGGGTTGTACAGCTCGGTGGCCCAGTTGCGGCCCGAGCTCTTGGCGATGATGTCCGACAGCACCTTGGGATCGAGGCCGTTGGCCACGCCCAGCGCCAGCGCCTCGGAGGTGCCGGCCATGAGGATGCCGAGCAGCATGTTGTTGCAGATCTTGGCGACCTGGCCGGCGCCCGCGGGCCCGGCGTGGAAGATGTTCTTGCCCATCTTTTCCAGCACCGGACGGGCGCGCTCCAGCGCGGCGGTCTGGCCGCCGACGATGAAGGTCAGCGTGCCCGCGGCCGCGCCGCCGGTGCCGCCCGAGACCGGCGCGTCGATCATGGCGATGCCGCGCACCTCGGCGGCCTGCGCCACCTTGCGGGCCGAGTCCGGCGCGATGGTGCTGCACTCGATCACGAGCGCGCTGGACGGGATCTTGCCCAGCAGGTCCTGGTCCAGGTACAGGCCTTCGACGTGCTTGCTGGCCGGCAGCATCGAGATCACCACCTCGGCGCCCTTGACCGCTTCGGCGGCCGAGGCCGCCGCCTTGGCGCCCGCATCGGTCAGCACCTTGACCGCCGCCGGCACCAGGTCGAACACCGTCAGGCTGTGACCGGCCTTGACCAGATTCAATGCCATGGGCGAGCCCATGTTGCCCAAACCGATAAACGCGATACTGCTCATGATGTCCTGTCTCCTGTTGCTATTGCTGTAGGTATGAAATCAGTGTTGCGACGCGATGCCGGCCCGCTCCGCGGCGGACGTCAGCGGCCTTCCTTGCCCAGGTCGTCCAGCGGATGCGGCTGGCCCTCGGGCCAGGGCTCGTCGAAGAACTTCTGCACCCAGGCCTCGGTGGCCATGTCCAGCACCGCGGGGTTCCAGCGCGGCGTCTTGTCCTTGTCGATCAGCAGCGCGCGGATGCCTTCGGCGAAATCGCCATGCGCGGTGCAATGCAGCGCGGCGATGTACTCCGCGCGGAACACATCGTCCAGCGACCGCAGCCGCATGCGCTGTTGCAGCGCGAACGACAGCCGCAGCGAGCCGGGCGAACCGGCCAACATGGTGGCGGCGGCGCGCGCCAGCCACGGGTCGGCATGGTCCTTCAATCCGGCCAGTTCCTCGTAGATCTCGTCCAGGCGGTTGCCGCTGCACAGGCTGTTGATCATGAACGAGTGCTGGCGCAGGTGACCGCCCTCCAGCGGCGTCTGCGGCTCGAGCGCCGTCAGCGCCCGGCGCAACAGGCCGTCGTTGATCGAGCGCGGCGGAATCGCATCCTCCGCGCCGCCGGCGGCCTGGCCGGCCCAGGGCTGCTCCTCCAGCGAAGCCAGCAGCTTGGGCCAGTCTTCGTGGTTCAGGCGGAAATCCGCCAGGCCGGCGAAGAACGCGTCGGCGGTATTGATCTGGGCGCCGGTCAGCGCCAGGAACACCCCGATGCGGCCCGGCATGCGGTTCAGCAGCCAGCTGCCGCCCACATCCGGGAACAGGCCGATGGACACTTCCGGCATCGCCAGGCGCGAGGTCTCGCTGACCACGCGATGGCTGGCGCCCATCATCAGGCCGATGCCGCCGCCCATGACGATGCCGTGGCCCCAGCACAGCACCGGCTTGGGGTAGCTGTGGATGCGGTAGTCCAGGCGGTATTCATGCTCGAAAAAACGGCGTGCGTAGGCATTGCCCCAGGCGCCCTTGCCGGCGTTCTCGGTCATGCTGCGGTACAGGCCGTGCAAGTCGCCGCCGGCGCAGAAGGCCTTCTCGCCCGCGCCCTGAAGCACCACCAGCGCCACCGCCGGATCGCGCGCCCAGGCGTCCAGGCGCTCGGCCAGCAGGTCGACCATCTCCAGCGACAGCCCGTTCAGGGTCTGCGGCGAATTCAGCGTCGCGATCCCGAAGCGCATTCCATTGGCGGCGGCCCTTTCTTCGAACAGCACCGGTGCATTCATCTTATGTCGGCTCCTTTTTCCAACAATTGGCGGGCGATGATCACGCGCATGATCTCGTTTGTCCCCTCCAGAATCTGATGTACGCGAGTATCGCGCACCAGACGCTCCAAGGGATAGTCCCGCAAGTAGCCATAGCCGCCGTGGATCTGCTGGGCGTCCAGGCAGATCTGGAAGCCCATGTCGGTGGCAAAGCGCTTGGCCATCGCGCAGTAGGTGGCGGCGTCGGGCGCGCCGGCGTCCAGCTTGCAGGCCGCCAGCCGCACCATCTGACGCGCCGCCACCAGGTGGGTGGCCATGTCCGCCAGCTTGAATTGCAGCGCCTGGAATTCCGCCAGGCGGCGGTTGAACTGGCGCCGCTCGTCCATGTAGCGGCGGGCCGCGTCCAGCGCGCCCTGGGCCGCGCCCACCGAGCAGGTGCCGATGTTGATGCGGCCGCCGTCCAGGCCCTTCATGGCGATCTTGAAGCCCTCGCCCTCCTCGCCCAGCAGGTTGCCGGCGGGCACACGCACGTTCTCGAACACAATCGGACGGGTGGACTGGCTGTTCCAGCCCATCTTCTCTTCCTTGCGGCCGTAGCTGATGCCCTCGCTGTCGGCGGGCACGGCAAAGGCGCTGATGCCGCCCGCGCCCTCGCCGCCGCTGCGCGCCATCACCACCAGCAGGTCGGTGTCGCCACCGCCCGAGATGAAGGCCTTGGCGCCATTGAGCACATAGTGGTCGCCCTGGCGCTGCGCCCGGGTCGACAGCGAGGCGGCGTCGGAGCCGGCGCCCGGTTCGGTCAGGCAGTACGAGGCCAGCTTCTGGCCGCTGGCCAGCAGCGGCCCCCAGGCCTCGCGCAGGGCCGGCTGGCCCCACTTGCCGACCATCCAGGTGGCCATGTTGTGGATCGTCAGGAACGCGGTGGTCGACGGATCGACGGCGGCCATTTCCTCGAACACCAGGGTGGCGTCCAGGCGTGGCAGCCCCAGGCCGCCGATATCCTCGCTGGCATAGATGGCGCAGAAGCCCATCTCGCCGGCGCGCGCGAACGCCTCCTTGGGAAAGATGCCCTCGGCATCCCACCGCGCCGCATGGGGCGCCAGTTCGCCCTCGGCATAGTCGCGCGCGGCCTGCGCGAACGCGCGCTGCTCGTCGGTCAGTTCCAAGTCCACAGCCTGTCTCCTGATGTCATCGGTATTGTCTGTTGGCGTTGCTGCCGTCTCGTGAACGCCAGCCAGGCCATTTTGACATGACGTTGACGTAAACGTAAGGGTACGGCGCCGTCAATGTTACGCCGGAAGACGCGACGCGATTTGTCCCGATGACGACAATGTGAGGGCTGGCCGCGCTGCCCGGGCAGCGCGCCCCGCGGCAAGCCGCTAGAGCAGCCCGGCCGGGCGCACCCGCCCGTTGCGGGCGGTCTTGGCGCGCCGATGCTCGGCGCGGCGGCGGCGCGACTCCTTGGGATCGAAACTCAGGCCCCGGTAGATCTCGACGCGATCGCCGTCGCGCAGCGGCGTATCCGCCTCCACCGCGCGTCCGAACACGCCCACGCCCCGCTCCCAGGGCTGGACCACCGGGAAAGCCTGGGCAAAGCCGCTGGCGTGCAGGGCGTCGGCCACGGTCGCGCCCGCCGGCAGCCGCAGCTCGCGCAACCAGACCTGGGCCGACAAGGCATAGCAGACCGACACGGCGATCCGCCCGTCCGCGGGCGCCTCATTCCCCATACTTGGCCTGCGCGCGCTTGGTGAAGGAATCGATGAAGCTGGTGGCGATGCGGTTGAACACCGGCCCCACCACCATTTCCAGCGCCCGGTTGGAAAACGCGTATTCCATGGTGAACAGCACCTTGCAGGCGTCCTCGGCCAACGGCTGGAACTCCCAGTGCCCCACCAGGCTGGAGAACGGACCATCGACCAGTTCCAGGTCGATGCGGTCGGGATAGACATGCCGGTTGCGCGTGGTGAAGCGCTGCTTCATGCCCGCGAAACTGATCAGGATTGAAGCCTGCATGCCGTGCTCGTCGCGGCTCTGGACCTCCGCGCCGCCGCACCACGGCATGAATTCGGGGTACTTCTCCACGTCGGCCACCAGGTCGAACATCTGGGCGGCGCTGTAGGGCACCAGGACGGATCGCTGTACTTTGTGCATCGACTATCGCAAATGGCTAGAATGATAGGATTTTACCGGCACCGCGCCACCCGGGGCGCAAACATGGCCGCGGCGGGTCCGCGGCAGCCGGGTATCCGGGCGAACGCCCCCCGGACTGCCCGCCCATCGCCTGCCGCAGAGCAAACCCAAGAACAGATCCCGCCACGGAACGGATCCGCATGCCGGTCCGGGAACGGCGGCCCCGGAACGGATCAGAGAACAGATGGGCATTTTGGCCCCCACAAGATGAGCATTATCGACAATCGCAAGGCCACGCACGATTATTTCATCGAGGACCGCTACGAGGCCGGCCTGGTCCTCCAGGGCTGGGAAGTCAAGGCGATCCGCGATGGCCGCGTGCAGCTCAAGGAAAGCTACGTCATCGTGCGCGACGGCGAGCTGTTCCTGCTCGGCATGCACGTCAGCCCCCTGCCGACGGCCTCCACCCACATTCACCCCGACGCCATGCGCACGCGCAAGCTGCTGCTCAAGGCCGAGGAGATCAGCAAGCTGATCGGCAAGGTCGAACAGCGCGGCTATACGCTGGTGCCGCTCAACCTGCACTACAAGAACGGCCGCATCAAGCTCGACTTCGCGCTGGGCCGCGGCAAGAAACTCTTCGACAAGCGCGACACCGCGCGCGAGAAGGACTGGCAGCGCGAAAAAGAGCGCATCATGAAGCACGACACGCGGGCGTCGCGCAAAGACAGTTGAATCAGGCGGCCGCCGGCAGCGGCACGCGCTCGGCCGGCTGCATGCCCGGCCCCAGCACCCGGTTGCGGCCGCCCTGCTTGGCCGCGTACAGCATGCGGTCGGCGCGCTCAAAAAAGGCCTGCAGGTTCTCGCCCGGCAGCCACTCCGCCACCCCGGCGCTGAACGTATAGGCAATCACGCTGCCGCCATGGGCGCAGGGCGTGCGCTGCACCGAGTCGAGCAAGCGCTGCGCCACGTCCATCACGGCGTCGCTGCGCAAATCGGCGAACAGCACGCTGAATTCCTCGCCCCCCACCCGGCCGACATGGTCGCCGGTTCGCAACGTGGCCGTGGCCAGCAGGCCGAAATGGCGCAGCACCGCGTCGCCGGCGGCATGGCCGTGCGTATCGTTGATCCGCTTGAAGTGGTCGATATCCAGCAGCATCAGGGACAATGGCCGCCGCGTGCGCAGCGCCTGGGCGCAAAAGCGCTCCGCCTGCAGCCACCATGCCTTGCGCGACATCAACCCTGTCAGGAAATCGGTGCTGGCCTCGTGCTCGCGATCGGCCAGCATGCGGTCGTGGATGATCATGATCGTGCCCAGCGTCAGGCAGGGCATCGCCAGCACGCCCAGCGTCATGAACACAATGTTCCAGTTGGTCGGTTGCAGCAGGAAATCGGCCCGGGCCACGCCGGACGCGAACAGCACCGACCGCAGCGCGCAGGTCAGGCCGGATATCATCGCCACCGACCAGACGAAGTAATAGCTGTAGCGCGAACGGTTGGCGGGCAGTCCCCGCCGCACCGCCGCCGCCACCGCGAACATGAAGCCCATCTGCAGCGTCGACATGGCCACGATGCGGGGCGCCACCTGGTTGTCCAGGTAGGTATATCCCGCCAGCACCAGCCAGGCCGCGCCGCAGGCCAGCCCCATCAGGTGGCGCGGCACCCGCTGCCCCAGCAGGCGTCGGATACCGGTGTAGTAGGCGCACAGCGCCAGCCCGATCAGCACATTGGGCAGCACGATCGACAGCCAGCGCGGCGCCTCGGTGGCCTGTAGCCCGAACAGAAAAAACGCCAACAGCGTGAGCAGGTTGGCGCGTATGGTTTCGCGGATCCCGGCCATGCCGCTGCGCGCCAGGGATCCCAGCACACACAGCGATAGCACTCCCGTCAGTACTGCGATCGACAGCAAATGGACGGGAGCGATCATGGGCAATGCGCCAGGCGGCGCGCGGTTCAGCTGTTGCGGGTGGATTTGACGATGGTCATGGCCGAGGCGATCATGCCGCCCACGTCCGCCAGGTTGGCCGGCAGGATCAGCGTGTTGCCTTCCTTGGCCACGTTGCCGAAGGCCTCGACGTAGCGCTCGGCCACCTTCAGGTTGACCGCTTCCATGCCGCCGGGCTGGCGCACGGCGTCGGCCACCTGCGTGATGGCCTTGGCGGTGGCTTCGGCGATCGCCAGCACCGCCGCGGCCTCGCCCTGCGCCTGGTTGATCTGGGCCTGCTTCTCGCCTTCCGAACGGGCGATGGCCGCTTCGCGTTCGCCGGTGGCGATGTTGATCTGCTCCTGGCGGCGGCCTTCCGAGGCCGCGATCAGCGCGCGCTTCTCGCGCTCGGCGGTGATCTGCGCCTGCATCGAGCGCAGGATCTCGTTGGGCGGGGTCAGGTCCTTGATCTCATAGCGCAGCACCTTCACGCCCCAGTTCAGCGCCGCCTCGTCCAGCGACGACACGATGGTGCTGTTGATGGCGTCGCGTTCCTCGAAGGTGCGGTCCAGTTCCATCTTGCCGATCACCGAGCGCAGCGTGGTCTGCGCCAGCTGCGTGATGGCCGAGATGTAATTGGACGAACCGTACGACGCGCGCATCGGGTCGGTCACCTGGAAGTACAGCACGCCGTCCACCTGCAGTTGGGTGTTGTCGCGCGTGATGCAGACCTGGCTCGGCACGTCCAGCGGGATTTCCTTGAGCGAATGCTTGTACGACACGCGCTCGATGAACGGGATCACGAAGCCGGCGCCCGGCGACAGTACGCGGTCGAACTTGCCCAGCCGCTCGACCACCCAGGCGTGCTGCTGGGGGACGATGGCGATCGCCTTGATGACGATCAGGATCGCCAGTGCGACGATAACAAGCAGGACGATAGTGGAAGTGTCCATCATGGTGTAGTGCCTCTTCTGGGGTGAATGCGGTGACGCGCCTGTCCGCGATAGCCAGGGCGCCTGCTGCGGCCGGCCCGTCTGCGCGGGTCCGGGTCCTGCCTTGGAACGGGCCGGCGCGCAAAGGCAAGGAGCCCTCCACGCCGCCACGCCCTAGCGCGTGGCGCCGGTCGCGTCCCCCTTCGGAGTCAGGACCAGGCGCGTGCCGCGCATTTCGGTGATGATGTGTTCGCCGCCGTGGGCCGGCTGCCCCTCGGCCAGTTCCGCCTGCCAGTGCGCGCCGCGGTACCAGACGCGCGCGGTACCGTCCTGGCTCCAGGCTTCCACCTTGACAGTCTGGCCGATGTCCAGGTTGACGTCGGCGTTGCGCGAGGCGTCGACCTCGCGCTTTTTCAGGACGCGCGTCTTGCGCAGCACCAGCAGGCCCAGCAGCAGCACGACGCCACACGCCACCAGTTGCCATTCCAGGCCCGCCAGCAGCCAGGCGGCAACGCCCCCCGCGGCCAGTCCCAGCGCCACCAATAGCAGGTAGAAGGTTCCTGTCGCCAGTTCGCCGATAAGCGCCAGCGCGGCCAGCCCTAACCAAATCCACATAGTTACGTTTGCCTGAAAGGATGAGTCGGTCAGCGGATTGTACGTATTTCCATGACGCCGCGGTGACGCCCCCGCCCACCTCGGACAATCGCCTGGATTATGATGTGCGCTGGCTGCCGTCCCCGGCCGCTGGCATTTACCACGCATACACCCCCAATGACCGCTGCAATCTCCCCCGCCCGTCCCGTCCTCATCCTGCACACGGGCGACCCGGACGATACGCTCAAGAGCCAGTTCGGCGGCTATGCCGAACAGTTGGCGCGGGCCTCCGGCCTGGCGCCCGACGCCCTCGAAGTGGTCGCCGTCCACGCCGGCGAACGGCCGCGCGCGCCGGACCAGTACCGCGCCGCCCTGATCACCGGCTCGCCGGCCATGGTCACCGACCTGGAGCCCTGGAGCGAAGCCACCGCCGCCTGGCTGCGCGAGGCCGCCGCGGCCGGCCTGCCGATGTTCGGCATCTGCTACGGCCACCAGCTCCTGGCGCACGCCCTGGGCGGCAAGGTGGGCTACAACCCCGCCGGCCGCGAGGTCGGCACCCAGACGGTCGAACTGCTGCCCGCCGCCGCCGGCGACAAACTGCTGGCCGGCCTGCCGCCCACCTTCCCGGCCCAGATGCTGCATGCGCAGACCGTGCTGCAGTTGCCGCCCGGCGCCGCCGTGCTGGCGCGTTCCGACCTGGACCCGCACCAGATGATCCGCATCGGCCGCAACATCTTCTCGACCCAGTTCCACCCCGAATTCGGCCCCGATTTCGTGCGCGCCCACCTCGAACGCTTCGGCCGCCGCTACGCCGCCGAAAACCTCGACGTGCCCGGCCTGTCCGCCAACGTGCGCGCCACGCCGGTGTCGGGCGAACTGGTGCGCCGCTTCCTGGACGCCTACGCGCCCGCCTGAGGCCCCGGCCAGGGGCACAGGCCGCTCCCGGCAACAACCGGAGTGCGGCGCGGGCAGGCCTTTGAGAACATGGTCGAAAGCGCGCAAACCGGCGCGCCCCTGGAGCCCGACATGACCCACGCCGCCCCCTTGAGCAAACAGCACGCCGCCGCTGTCGAACGCGCCTGCCGGGCGCTGGAGGCCGAGCAGCCACCCGACCTGAACACCCTGGCCGAACAGGCCGGCATGAGCCGCTTCCATTTCCACCGCATCTTCAAGGCGGCCACCGGCATCACGCCCAAGGCCTACGCCAACGCGCTGCGCGCCGACCGCGCCCGCCAGCAGCTGCGCCAGAGCGCCAGCGTCACCGACGCCATGTACGGCGCCGGCTTCAACTCCAGCGGCCGCTTCTACGAGGCGGCGCCGGCCATCCTCGGCATGACGCCCACCGCCTTCCGCAAGGACGGCGAAGGCGTCGAGATCCGCTTCGCCGTGGGCCAGTGCGCGCTGGGCGCCCTGCTGGTGGCGGCCAGCGACACCGGCATCTGCGAAATCGCGCTGCACGAAGACCCCGAACAACTGGTGCGCAACCTGCAGGACCGCTTCAAGGCCGCCCGGCTGATCGGCGCCGACCGCGAATTCGAGCAATGGATGGCGGCGGTGGTCGGTTTCGTCGAAAACCCCTCGGTGGGCCTGCACCTGCCGCTGGACGTGCGCGGCACCGCCTTCCAGCGCCGCGTCTGGGAGGCGCTGCGCGAGATCCCGGTGGGCACCACCGTCACCTACACCGACATCGCCGAACGCATCGGCTCGCCGCGTTCGGTGCGCGCGGTGGCGCGGGCCTGCGCCACCAACAACATCGCGCTGGCGATTCCCTGCCACCGCGTGGTGCGCACCGACGGCTCGCTGGCCGGCTACCGCTGGGGCATCGAGCGCAAGCGCGAACTGATCGAGCGCGAGGCCAAGGCGGCCTGATTCCAAGGCGCGCCCCCACGCGGCGCGGTCGGCCGCGGCGCCCTCCTCTTCCAACGCCGCGCGCGCCAGGCGCAAGCCTCGCACGCGTCACCGCCGTGCCCCAGGCGACGTTTTCACCTTGGGACGGCCCGATGGCAAAAAAAACCCGCGCCATCCCTGGCGCGGGTTTTTTGCATGCGGACCGGCGATTACTTCGCCAGGCGCTGCCAGGTGTCGACCACCGTGTCCGGGTTCAGCGACATCGACAGGATGCCTTCGTCCTTGAGCCACTGCGCGAAGTCCGGATGATCGCTGGGGCCCTGGCCGCAGATGCCGACGTACTTGTTGGCGGCCAGGCAAGCCTTGATCGCGCGGCGCAGCATGAACTTGACGGCGTCGTCGCGTTCGTCGAAATCGGCCGCCAGCAGTTCCATACCGGAATCGCGGTCCAGGCCCAGGGTCAGCTGGGTCATGTCGTTCGAACCGATCGAGAAGCCGTCGAAGTACTGCAGGAACTCGTCGGCCAGGATGGCGTTGGACGGCACTTCGCACATCATGATCAGCTTCAGGCCGTTCTCGCCGCGCGCCAGGCCGTGCTTGGCGAGCAGGTTGACCACCTTTTCCGCCTGGCCCAGGGTGCGCACGAACGGCACCATGATCTCGACGTTGGTCAGGCCCATGTCATCGCGCACCTTCTTGAGCGCTTCGCATTCCATGCGGAAGCACTCGGCGAAGTCGTCGGCGATGTAGCGCGAGGCGCCGCGGAAGCCCAGCATCGGGTTCTCTTCCTCGGGCTCGTAGCGCGAACCGCCGACCAGCTTGCGGTACTCGTTGGACTTGAAGTCCGACATGCGCACGATCACGGGCTTCGGGTAGAAGGCCGCCGCGATGGTGGCCACGCCTTCGGCCATCTTCTCGACGAAGAAGGCGCGCGGGCTGGCATGGCCGCGGGCGGCCGATTCCACGGCCTTCTTCAGCTCGCCGTCGACGTTCGGGTAGTCCAGCACCGCCTTCGGGTGGATGCCGATGTTGTTGTTGATGATGAATTCCAGGCGCGCCAAACCGACGCCGCCGTTGGGGATCTGGGCGAAGTCGAACGCCAGCTGGGGATTGCCCACGTTCATCATGATCTTCAGGTCGATGGCGGGCATCTCGCCGCGGCGCACTTCCTCGACCTCGGTCTCGATCAGGCCGTCATAGATGCGGCCTTCGTCTCCCTCGGCGCACGACACGGTCACGGCCTGGCCTTCCTTGAGCAGGTCGGTGGCGTTGCCGCAGCCCACCACGGCCGGAATGCCGAGTTCGCGCGCGATGATGGCCGCGTGGCAGGTACGACCGCCGCGGTTGGTCACGATCGCCGAGGCGCGCTTCATGACGGGCTCCCAGTTGGGATCGGTCATGTCGGTGACCAGCACGTCGCCGGGCTGGACCTTGTCCATGTCGGAGATGTCGCCGACCACGCGCACCGGGCCCGAACCGATCTTCTGGCCAATGGCGCGGCCGGTGATCAGGACCTGGCCGGTGGCCTTCAGGCGATAGCGCTGCTGCACGTCGTTGGCGCCCTGCTGCGACTTCACCGTTTCCGGGCGCGCCTGCAGGATGTAGATCTTGCCGTCGACGCCGTCGCGGCCCCACTCGATGTCCATCGGGCGGCCATAGTGCTTCTCGATGATGACGGCGTAGCGGGCCAGCTCGATGACCTCGTCGTCGGTCAGCGAGTAGCGGTTGCGCTCGGACACCGGCACGTCGACCGTGCGCACGGCGCGGCCTTCCGGACGCTCGGGGTCGAACTCCATCTTGATCAGCTTGGAACCGATGCGGCGGCCGACGATGGGGAAATGGCCCTGGGCCAGCGTGGGCTTGAAGACGTAGAACTCGTCGGGGTTGACGGCGCCCTGCACCACGGTTTCGCCCAGGCCGTACGACGAGGTGATGAACACCACGTCCTGGAAGCCCGATTCGGTGTCGATGGTGAACATCACGCCGGCGCTGCCCTTGTCCGAACGCACCATGCGCTGGATGCCGGCCGACAGGGCCACATCGGCGTGGGCATAGCCCTTGTGCACGCGGTAGGAGATGGCGCGGTCGTTGTAGAGCGAGGCGAACACGTGGCGGATCTTGTCCAGCACGTCGTCGATGCCGACCACGTTCAGGAAGGTTTCCTGCTGGCCGGCGAACGAAGCGTCGGGCAGGTCTTCGGCGGTGGCGGACGAGCGCACGGCGAACGAGCCCTTGCCATCGGCGTCGAGCTTGGCGAAGGCGTCGCGGATCTGCGCTTCGAATTCGGCCGAGAACGGCGCTTCGACGATCCATTGACGGATCTGCGCGCCGGCGTTGGCCAGCTCGCGCACGTCTTCGGGGTTCAGCGTGGTCAGGCGTTCGGCGATGCGCTTGTCCAGGCCCGAGGCCTTGAGAAAGTCGCGGAAGGCGTCAGCGGTCGTGGCAAAGCCGCCCGGCACGCGGACACCCGCGCCAGACAGCTGGCTGATCATTTCGCCTAGTGATGCGTTCTTGCCTCCTACCGAGTCCACGTCCGTCATGCGGAGCTGCTCGAACAAAACAACGTACGACATTGAAGTCACCTTTTACAATGGAATGAAAGCGAGTTTGGTCAATGCAGATTCGACGCCGGCTTATCGCCTGGTTTTCGCCGATCCGCCTGCGCTGACCAAACTGGCCTTGGACCGCCCTTGGGGTGACTTATAGGGGCCTGATTGTACTCGGAGGAGCACATCCGGCCATCCGCCTGGTTGGAATTTTTACATATGACATCTACCCCGATCGTACGCACGGTATACATCGTTTCCGACAGTACCGGTATCACCGCGGAAACCTTCAGCCAGTCGGTGCTTTCCCAGTTCGAAGAAGTCGATTTCAAGCCGGTGCGGCTGCCGTTTGTCGACACGCTGGAAAAAGCCGCCGAAGTGGCCATGCGCATCGACCGCAGCGCCCAGGAAGCCGGCGTGCCGCCGATCGTCTTCAGCACCCTGGTCAACCCCGACATCCTGGCCCGTGTTCGCCAGGCGAACGGAATTTTCCTGGACCTGTTCGGCACCTTCGTCAGCCACATCGAGCAGGCGCTGGGGCTCAAATCCAGCCATTCCATCGGCCGCTCGCACATGCAGGCCAATTCGGAAAAGTACCGCAACCGGATCGACGCCATCAACTTCAGCCTGGCGCACGACGACGGCCAGTTCGTCAACCAGCTGGACCAGGCCGACGTCATCCTGGTGGGCGTCTCGCGCTGCGGCAAGACCCCGACCAGCCTGTACCTGGCCATGCAATACGCCATCAAGGCCGCCAACTTCCCCCTGACGCCTGACGATTTCGAGCGCGGCACCCTGCCCTCGACCATCGCGCCGCACCGCGCCAAGCTGTTCGGCCTGTCGATCCAGCCCGAGCGCCTGTCCGAGGTGCGCAACGAGCGTCGCCCCAACAGCCGCTACGCGCAGCTGGAACAGTGCCGCTACGAGGTGGCCGAGGCCGAGCGCATGATGCGTCGCGAGGGCATTTCGTGGCTGTCCACCACCACCAAGTCGATCGAGGAAATCTCGACCACGGTGCTGCAGGAAGTCGGCCTGGACCGCGGCTGAAAACGCCAAGGGCGCGCCACCGGCGCGCCCTTGTCTGGCGGCAAACGGGCCGCCCCGCGGCGGTCAGCGACGCAGCTTGACCCGCTCGCGCGAACCGGCGCCCCAGTACTTCAGCGGCGCCATCTCCTGCTGCGCCAGCGTTTCCGAGTCTTCCATGCGCATGACCTGGGTGCCAACGCTGGACGAATTGCCGCCGACGCCCTCGATGCTCAGGCGCACGTAGCGCGTCTGTCCCGGCGCCAGGTCGAAGGTCACGAATTCATTCTCGCGCATCGTGTCGACGCGATAGGTACCGGGCGGACGATTGATGAAGAAGAAGCTGCCGGGCTTGGAACGTCCAACCTTGGTGCCGTTGACCCGCAGGTAAGGCTGGCTCGACAACACGCTGCCCGGCGCCGGCGGCTGGTAGAAATAAATCCGGCCGGTATCCGGCACCATGACGGGAATGTTCGCCGCCACGTCCCGGTAACGCGCGCCACCGCATCCCGCCAATACCCCCACCGCGATTGCGGCGGCGGCCAACATCCTGATCCCGCGCTTCATATCCTTCCTTGTTGTGTGTGTTTATAGGCCTGGCACCTGCTCGGGCGAAGCCGCCCCCCAGTAACGCAGCTTGCGCATTTCGAACTCGGCCGTCTCCGGCGGATCAATCAACGTCAACCCGGCCCCACCCGTCGCCGTCTTGCCATCATTGGATGCGACATCAACCCGCACATAGCGGGTCTGCCCGGCGTCCAACATGAAGCTCACGCCACTGTCGGTCCAATATCGGCTGGTCACCACATAGCTGCCGGCGGGCCGATCGACGAAAAAGAATCCGCCCTGCTTGTTGCGGCCCACTACGACGCCGTTGACGCGCAGCTTCTGCTGTCGCGTTGTCACCAGGTTAGGGTGAAGCTGATAGAAATAGATGCGCCCCTTACCCTCTGGAATGGGAGGAATTCGCGCGCCAGCAGTCTCATAGCGCGTTCCGGCGCACCCCGCTAACGCCACAGCCATCACCGCCACGGCGGCCGACAATATGGTCCTGCGATTCATCGTCATACCTCGAGTTGGAGTCACAGCCCCGGCACCTGCTCGGACGACGCCGCGCCCCAATAGCGCAGCCGGTTCATTTCCCGTTCGGCCATCTCGGGCGGATCGACCAGCTCCATCATCAGCTTGCCCGAGGCGCTCGTGCTGCCGAGCGACTCGGCCATGATGCGCACGTAGCGCGTCTGCCCGGCATCCAACATGAAGCTCACTCCATCGCCGGTCCAATACAGGTTGGTCACCGTGTAGCTGCCCGCCGGCCGGTCTACGAAGAAGAAAGCTCCCGGCTTGTTGCGGCCCACCACCACCTCGTTGACGCGCAGCTTCTGCTGCGCCGACGACATCATTTCGGGCTGTGGCTGATAGAAATAAATGCGACCCTTGTCCTGCGGGATCGGTGGGATCCGCGAGGCGGCCTTTTCGTATTTGGCGCCGGCGCAGCCAACCAGGGCCATCGCCGCCAACATCGCGGCGGCCAGTTTCACCGGACTCATTGGCGCATCTCCACCGGCAGGGTCACGGGCCGCGACAGTGCGATATAAGACCCCTCGCCGGGCAGGTAGAAACCCACCAGCTTGCCCGACGAGGCCACCGGATAGGCCTCGTTCTGCCGACGCGTCTGGATCGTGAACAGGCGTCCCTGCGCGCGATAGACATCACCCTGCAATATGGCGCCGACTCGCTGCCACTGCGATCCCGAGGGCAGCGTTGCCGCTCCCTCATTGGGCAGCGTCGCGATCACCGCCCGCGACAGCTGGATCGTATTGACCGGCTCCGATGCCGCGACCGGCACCAGTGACACGCGCTCCGACCTCACGGCCATGCAGCCGCCCAGCACGAGCGCACATGCGCCCACGACAAGCCACGCACGGACCACGTGGCCCACTTTCCCGCCCCTGACCTGAGATGACGCCATGAGTTCCTCGAATGGCAAAAGCGTCGAGTATATATAAACGCGACATAACTTTACAAAACTTAGCCGCCCGAACGCCTTGCCGAGGGCGGCAATAGCGACGAGCACGCCTGCGTCAGTAGCGCAGCTTCTCGCGGTCGCGCCAGCCCGCTCCCCAATAACGCAGCCCGGTCAGGTCCTGTTGCGCCGTCTCGGCCGATTCCTCCAACCGCAGCACCTGGGCGCCGGCGACGATGTCCGTGCGCACATAGCGGGTCTGGCCGGCTTCCAACGGCACCGGCAGCGCCGGCCTGGCCGATCGCTTGTAGTGGGCGGTGGCCAGCGTATGCGCGCCGGCCGGCCGGTCGACGAAGAAGAAGCGTCCCGGCTTGGAGCGGCCGACCTTGCGGCCGTCGATCAGGATCGCCGGCTCGGCGGCGTTGGCGCCGTCGGCCTGGGCCAGTTGGTAGATGTAGATACGGCCATTGCCGGCCTCGATCGGCGGAATCTGGGAGGCGATCTCGCCATGACGCGGCCCGGCGCAGCCCGCCAGCAACAACGCGGCGGCCGACATCACAAGCATCCTTCCGATCTTCATGCGCACTCCTGGGGCGGTCGAGGCCGGACGCCGACAGCGGCATCCCGATCCTGAATATCGCGAGAGTATATGCGGGGACGGGCCCCATTAGCGGAGCCGCACGGAAAGATGGGACGGTGTCAGCGCGCGCCGGCCGCCAGCGCCTGGCGGCGCTGTTCGAACAGGCAGATGGCGGCGGCCGCGCCCACGTTGAGCGATTCGACCGCGGCAATGTCATGGGGAATGCGCAGCTTGAGCCGCGCCGCCGCCAGCAGATCGGCCGCCACGCCCTGCCCTTCGTGGCCGAAGACCCAGGCGCAGCGATCGGGCAGGCGCCCCGCGTAAAGGTCCTCGGCCCCTTCCAGGGCGGTCGCCACCAGCGGCACGCGCAGGATCGGCAGCAGCGCCTGCAAGTCCACGTGCTCGTGAATCGCCAGCGCGAAGTGCGCCCCCTGGCCGCTACGCAACACCTTGGACGACCAGGCCGCGGCGGTGCCGGTGGCCAGGAACACGCGCTTGACCCCAGCCGCGGCGCAGGTGCGCAGCAAGGTGCCGACATTGCCCGGATCCTGGATGCGATCGAACAGCACGCAATTCTCGTCCACCGCCTCGGGCGGCGATGGCTGCGGCGGCGTCACCACGAAGGCGACGCCCTGCCCGCTTTCGACGCTGGCCAAGGCTTGCATCAGGCGCGCGTCCAGCGCCAGGCAACGGGCATCCGGCACCGCCTCCGCCAGCGCCGCGATATCGGGCTGCGACAGCCGTTCGACGTCGAAGATGGCCTGATCCGGCGCGCCGTGATGCTGCAGCCAGGCCTGGCACAGATGCACGCCGTCCAGCAGCACGGGCGCGCCACGCTTGCCAGCGGTGCCCGCCAGCTTGACGAGCGCCTTGACCGCGGGGTTGTCGCGGGAACTGATGTGCTTCATGAGACCAGGCCGAAGGCCTTGATGGGCGCGAAACTGCGGCGATGCTCGGCGCAGGGGCCGTGTTCGCGCAGCATCTGCAGGTGCAGCGCGGTGCCGTAGCCCTTGTGCTGATCGAACGCATACTGCGGGTACAGCGCGTGCAGGCGCAGCAGATCGGCGTCGCGCGCGGTCTTGGCCAGGATCGACGCGGCGGAGATGGCCGGCACCAGGGCGTCGCCCTTGATCACCGTCTGCACCGTGCAGCCCAGCTTGGGGGCCTGGTTCCCGTCCACCAGCGCCAGTTGGGGCGCCAGCGCCAGGCCTTCGACGGCGCGGCGCATCGCCAGCAAGGTGGCGCGCAGGATGTTCAGGCTGTCGATCTCGGCCACGCTGGCGCTGGCCACGCACCAGGCCAGCGCGCGTGCCTGGATCTCCAGGGCCAACGCCTCGCGGGTCGCCGCCTTGAGCACCTTGGAGTCGGCCAGGCCGTCGATGGGACGCGCCGGGTCCAGGATCACGGCGGCCGCGTACACGGCGCCCGCCAGCGGGCCGCGGCCGGCCTCGTCGACGCCGGCGGTCACCAGCGCCGGCTGCGCCGGCGCGGCAAACAGGTCAGGCTGCTCCACCGGCCACCTCCAGGATCGCCTGGGCGGCGAGCGCCGGCGTGTCGCGCAGCAGTTCCTGGTGCAAGGCCGTGAAGCGCGCCTCGATGCGCGCCGCCAGGGCCTCGTCGGTCAACGCGGTCCAGGTGGCCTCTGCCAGCTTCTCCGGCGTGGCGTCGTCCTGCAGCAGTTCGGGCACCGCGAAGTCGCGCAGCAGCACGTTGGGCAGTCCCACCCACGGCAGGTAGGGCCGCTCCTGGCCGGACTTCCAGGCCATGATGCGGCGCATCAGCGGCGACAGCACGTAGGAAATCACCATGGGCCGCTTGTACAGCGCCGTTTCCAGAGTGGCGGTGCCACTGGCCACCAGCACCGCGGTACTGGCCTCCATCACCGACCACGCCACCGGGGCCTGGCGATCGCCATCCGCCCCGTGCAGATCCTGGGCGGTGACGCAGCGCAGCCCCGGCACCGGGTATTTGGCCAGGATCGCCTGGAATTCGGCGCGGCGCTGATCGTTGACCATCGGCACCACGCATTGCAGCGCCGGATCGCGCTTCTGCAGCATCTGCGCGGCTTGCAGGAAGCGCGGCGCCAGCAGGCGGATCTCGGACGAACGGCTACCCGGCAGGATCGCCAACACGCGCGCATCCGGGTCGATGCCCAGCCGCGCGCGCGCGGCGGCGCGATCGGGCTGCATCGGCACGGCGCCAGCCAGCGGATGACCGACATAGGTGACCGGGATGCCTTCCTTGCGGTAGATCTCTTCCTCGAACGGGAACAGCACCAGCATGTGCGAGACCGACTCGCGGATCTTGTGAATGCGGTCGTAGCGCCAGGCCCAGATCGACGGGCCGACGAAATGCACCGTGGGCGTGCCGGCCTGGCGCAACTGGTGCTCCAGGCGCAGGTTGAAATCGGGCGCATCGATGCCGACGAACACCGACGGCGGCTCGGCCAGCCAGCGGCGCGACACGTCGCGATAGGTCCGCAGCAGGCTCGGCAGGCGCTTGAGCGCATCCACATACCCGAACACCGTCAGCGCATGCATCGGATGCCAGGTATCGAAATCGCGCGCCTGCATCTGCGGACCGCCAATGCCTTCGCAACGCACACCCGGCGCGCGCTCCTGCAAACCGGCAATGATGCGGCCGGCCAGCAGGTCGCCCGAAGGCTCGCCGGCCACCATGCCGATCCGCATGCTCATGGACGGATGATGCCGCGCGAAGCGACGTCGAGGAAATCCAGCAGCGTCTGCAGGTGCTCGGCGACTTCGGGCTCGGCCTGCTGGCGGGCCCGCAGTTCGGCGCGCGCGTCGTCCAGCGACAGGCCGCGGCGGTAGATGATCTTGTAGGCGTCACGCAGCGCCGACACCTGGGCCGGCGTGAAACCGCGGCGCTTCAGGCCTTCGACGTTGACGCCGACCGGCCGGCAGGGGTTGCCCGCGGCCAGCACGAACGGCGGCGTGTCCTGCATCAGCGAGCTGTTGCCGCCCGTCATGCTGTGGGCGCCGATGCGCGAGAACTGGTGCACGCCGGTCAAGCCGCCGACGATGGCCCAGTCGCCCACGTGGACGTGACCGCCCAACTGCACGGAATTGGCCAGGATGGTGTTGTTGCCCACGTGGCAATCGTGCGCCACGTGCACATAGGCCATGATCCAGTTGTCATCGCCCAGCGTGGTGGCGCCGCCGTCCTGCACCGTGCCAGTGTTCAGCGTGACGAACTCGCGCACCGTGTTGCGGTCGCCGATGACCAGCCGGGTGCGCTCGCCCTTGTACTTCTTGTCCTGCGGCATGCCGCCGATCGAGCAATACCGGTAGAACCGGTTGTCGCGCCCGATGGTGGTCACGCCATCGACCATGCAATACGGGCCGAGCTCGGTGCCGGCGCCGATCGTCACATCGGGTCCCACGACACAGAACGCGCCGATGACCACGCTAGGGTCGATTTTCGCCGCCGGATCGACGACGGCGGTAGGATGGATGTTTCCTGCCATTTACTCTTCCAGGCTACGGATCGCGCACATGAGCTTGGCCGACGCCACTTCCTGCCCATCCACCGTGGCGCGCGCCTGATATTTACAGATGCTGCGGCTCAGGCGCTCGGCTTCGACCTCGATGCGCAACTGGTCGCCCGGCACCACCGGACGGCGGAAACGCGCGCCGTCGATGCCCACCAGGTAGTAAGCCGTCTTGGCGCCTTCGCACTTCAGGCCGCCGTTCTCGTCGGTGAACGAGAACAGGGCCGAAGCCTGGGCCATGGCTTCCACGATCAGCACGCCAGGCATCACCGGATGGTGGGGAAAGTGGCCATTGAAAAACGGTTCATTGATCGAGACGTTCTTGATGGCGACGATGGACTTGCCGGGCACCATTTCGACGACGCGATCAATCAGCAGCATCGGGTAACGATGCGGCAGCCTCTCCATGATCCCCTTGATGTCGAGTTCCATTTTTCTGTGAATTCCTGCGAAATGAAATAAATCTTGCGGCGCCGGACGCGCCCAGGGCGGCGTGGCTGCGCCCTAGTCTTTTTCCAGCGTCCGCACGCGGCGGCGCAATTGCGCCAACTGTTGTATCACGGCGGCGTTGCGCTGCCATTCACCATGATCCGCATACGGGTACACCCCGGTATAGCGGCCAGGCTTGGAAATATTGGACGTCACCGCGGTGCCGCCCGAAATGTGCACGTCGTCCGCCAGGGTCAGGTGTCCCGAGAGCATGGCGGCGCCGCCAATGGTGCAGCGTTCGCCGATGGTGGTCGAACCCGCCACGCCCACGCACGCCGCGATGGCGGTGTATGCGCCGATGCGGCAGTTGTGGGCCACCATGATCTGGTTGTCCAGCTTGACGCCGTTGCCCACCACGGTATCTTCGAGCGCGCCGCGGTCGATGGTCGTGTTGGCGCCGATTTCGACGTCGTCGCCCACCGTCACCCCGCCCAGTTGCGGAATCTTGCCCCAGGCGCCCTGCCCCAACGACGGGTCCGGCGCGAAACCGAAGCCGTCGGCGCCGAGCACCGCGCCGCTGTGGATGATGGCGCGTGCCCCGACCTTCACGCCTTCGTACAGCGTGACATGGGCATGCAGGCGGCTGCCGGGGCCCACCGAGGAGCCGGCGCCGATGACGCAACCTGCGCCCAGCACGCTGCCGCGGCCGATGCGCGCGCCCGACTCGATCACGCAATTCGGACCAATGCGCACGTCTTCCTCGATGTGCGCGTCAGGCGCGACCACCGCGGAGGGATGCGTGGCGGCCGGCAGGGCCGGACGCCGGGCGGCGTCGAACCACTGGGCCACCCGTGCGTACAGCAGGTAGGGATGCTTGCAGGCGACCAGCGTGAATCGCGGCCGGTCGGCGCCAGCGGCTTCCAGCGCCTCGGCCACCTCGGTCGAGACGATCACCGCCCCCGCCTGGGTGGCGGCGAGCTGGCTCTGGTACTTCGGATTGGCCAGGAAACTGATTTCCTGGCCGCCGGCCGAGGCCAGGGTGCCGATGCCACGGACCCGCAGGGGCTCCGCGGCGCCTGCGGGCGCGCTGATGCGCCAGCCCATGCCCTGCGTATCGGCCGCGCTCAGCAGCGCTTCCAGCGTCGGGGCGCGGGCTAGATCCAGTAGAACCGGCATACGGCGACTGCGACTTACTTGCCCAGGCTCTGGATCACCTTGTCGGTGATGTCGATGCGCGGGTTGACCGTCACGGCGTCCTGGATGATCAGGTCGTAGTTTTCCTGTTCAGCGATGCGCTTGATGGCCTCGTTGGCCTTCGTCACGATGCTGGAGAACTCTTCGTTGCGGCGACGGTTGAAGTCTTCCTGGAATTCGCGGCGCTTGCGCTGCAGGTCGGTGTCCAGGTTGGACAGTTCGCGCTGGCGCTTGACGCGGTCGGATTCCGACAGCACGGGCGCGTCCTTGTCGAACTTTTCGGCTTGCGAACGCAGGCTGGAGTTCAGGCGCTGCAGCTCGTCGTCGCGCTTCTTGAATTCGGCTTCGATCTTGCTTTGCGCCGTCTTGGCCGGACCGGACTCACGCAGGATCCGCTCGGTGTTGACGAAGCCGATCTTGGTGTTTTGAGCCTGAGCGGGCACCGCCGCGACGGAACCGAGAATGAGCGCACCCACCAGGGCAATAGAGCCGCCCAGCTTGCCACGGCGGTTGGCACGCGGCGTATTCGATGATTTAAGTGCGAAGTCAGACATCATGAAAATCTCACCTTCCAGTAAGGCAAAGCCAAAGTATGTATTGTGCCACTAAACGGCAAAAGGGCCGGGCCGGCGGGCCCCTCCCTTGTTTTCAAGCGTAACGCCGGTTAGAACCCGGTCCCGATCTGGAACTGGAAGCTCTGCTTGTCGTCGCCCGGCTTGGCGTTGAGCGGACGGGCATACGACAGCTGCAACGGACCCATCGGCGACTGCCACGACAGGCCGATACCGGCCGAGAAGCGCCAGCCGCAAGGATCGTCGACCTCGCTGCCGGGCTTGCCGTTGGTGCAAGACAGGCCGCTGCCGGCGCCCACCTGGCCCGCGTCGCTGAAGATGAACCAGCGCAGCGTGCGATCCTTGGAGGCGCCCGGGAACGGCAGATACAGCTGGGCGTTGGCCACGATGCGGCGCGAACCGCCCAGGTAGTCGCCCGTGACCGGGTCGCGCGGACCCAGCGACGAACCTTCGTAGCCGCGCACCGTGCCGATACCGCCCGCGTACACGTCCTTGATGATCGGGTAGTCCTTGCCGCCGTAGCTCTGGCCCCAGTCGACCATGCCGTTCAGCGCCAGGGTGTACGAGCCGCCCAGCGGGATGAAGTACTGCTGCTGGCCGGTGAGCATGTAGTACTTCAGGTCGACCGTCGAGAAGTCGCTCTTCAAGCGGGTGTACGAACCCTTGGTCGGCGCCAGGGCGCTGTCGCGGGTGTCGTTGGACCAGCCGGCGGTGAAGATCACCGAGTTGGTCGAGTCGCCGTACTGATTGACGAAGTTGCGGTAGGCCAGCGGCGAATTCGAGAACAGATCGATCTGGTTGCGCTCGAGGTTGGCGCCCAGGAAGATCCGGTCGTATTCGGAGATCGGCACGCCGAAGTTCATGCCCAGGCCCATGGATTTGACGCGGTAATCGCCGTCGTTGTTGTTCCAGGGCTCGGTCACGCGGTAGTAGGCGGACGTGGTGCGGCTGATGCCGTCCTTGGTCCAGTACGGGTCGGTGTGCGACAGCACCACCGCGCGGTTGCTCTTGCTGGTGTTCAGCTGCAGCGTCAAGTTGGTGCCGCTGCCGAACACGTTGTCTTCGCTGATGCCGGCCGACAGGATCGCCTTTTCGGACGAACCGTAGCCCACGCCCAGGTTGATCATGCCGGTGGGCTTTTCCTTCACGTCGACGTTGACGTCGACCTGGTCGGGCGAACCCGGCACCGGATCGGTCTTGACGTTGACGTCGCTGAAGTAGCCCAGCCGGTCGACGCGGTCGCGCGAGGTCTTGATGTCCTTGGCGTCGTACCAGGCGGCTTCCTGCTGGCGCATCTCGCGGCGCACGACTTCGTCGCGCGTGCGGGTGTTGCCGCCGATCTGGATGCGGCGCACGTACACGCGGCGGCTCGGATCGACGTAGAACGTCAGGTCGGCCTCGTGCTTGGCGCGGTCGAGCTGCGGATTCGGGTTGACGTTGGCGAACGCGTAGCCCAGTTCACCCAGGTAGTCGGTGATGGCCTTGGCCGAATCGTTGGCCTTGGCCGCCGAGAAAGTCTCGTCCGGCTTGATCTTGACCAGGGCGTTGATTTCCTTGTCCAGGCCGATCAGGTTGCCGGCCAGCTTGACGCTGCGCACCTTGTACGGCTCGCCTTCGTGGACCGTGATGGTGATGCGGATGTCCTTGCGGTCGGGCGAGATCGTCACCTGGGGCGGCTCGACCGTGAATTCGAGGTAGCCGCGGTCCAGGTAGAACGAACGCAGGCGTTCGAGGTCGCCCTCGAGCTTTTCGCGCGAGTACTTGTCGGTATCGGTGTACCAGGTCAGCCAGCCCGGCGTGGTCAGCTTGAATTCGTCGAGCAGGTCGCTTTCGGAGAAGGCCTTGTTGCCGACGAAGCGGATTTCCTGGATGCGGGCGACCGAGCCTTCGAACACGTCGAAGCTCACGCCGACGCGGTTGCGCGGCAGCGGCGTCACGGTGGAGGTGACCTCGACGCCGTACTTGCCCTTGGACAGATACTGTTGCTTGAGCTCGTATTCCGCGCGCTCGAGCATCGAGCGGTCGAAAATGCGGCCTTCGGCAAAACCCACCTGCCCCAGCGACTTGGTAATGGCCTTGGAATCGAACTCGCGCATGCCGTTGAAATTCACGGATGCGATCGTCGGACGTTCCTGGACCACCACGACCACGACATTATTGTCGGTCTGGATCTGCACGTCGGTGAAAAAGCCGGTGCCATACAGGCGGCGGATCGCCTCGGTGGCTTCTTCCTCGGTGAATTTCTCACCCACCTTGACCGGCAGATAACCGAAGACGGTACCCGCGTCGGTACGCTGGATCCCTTCTACGCGGATATCCCGCACGACAAAAGGGTCGAAGGCGTGAGCCATGCCTGGAAGCAGCAATGCGGCGATCAGACTCGGCACTACGCCCGGCAGTACACCCTTTTTGTGATGAAACATCCGGCGAAAAGACATCCTTGAGTATCCTCGGTCGTGCAAATGGCGGGGGATTTTATGCTAATTGGCGCTTAAGTAAACAAGCGCGTGAAATCATTGAACAGCGCAAGCCCCATCAGGCTTGCCAATAAACCAATGCCTGCGCGCTGTCCGATATCGATCCACCGTGCGGGCGGCGGACTGCCCCGCACAATTTCGACGAGATAGTACAGCAGATGGCCCCCGTCCAGCATAGGAATGGGCAGCAAATTTAGTACGCCAAGGCTGATGCTGATCAACGCGATATAAGCGATATAAGCAACAATGCCGATCCGGGCGGTCTGGCCCGCATAATCGGCGATGGTGACCGGGCCGCTGACGTTGCGCCAGGAGACGTCGCCCGTCACCATGCGACCCATCATGCGCAGCGAAAACAGCGCGGTGTCCCAGGTGCGGACCGCGCCGCGCCACAGGCTGTCGAACACGCCATAACGCACCGTCACCATGGGCACGTCGCCGCCCAGCTGGACGCCGAGCCGGCCGATGAGCTGGCCGTTGACCGTTTCGGCGCGCGGCGTGACGTTCACGGAAATCTGGGCGCCATCGCGCGCCAGCGTCAGGGCCAGCGTCTTGCCCGCGCTGTCCTGGATCTGCTTTACCAGCGCGCCGGTGTCCGGCGTGGGCTGGCCATCGACGGCCAGGATCAGGTCGCCCGCGCGCAGGCCGGCCGCCTGCCCTTCGCCGCCATCGTTGACGACGCGCACGGCGGGCTTGGGTTGGGCCAGGCGGATGCCGGCGGCCAGCAGCGGATCGCCGCCGGCCGGATCCATGGCGTTGGCCGGCAGGGTCAGTTCCCGTTGCTGCGATGCACCACCAGGGGCGCCGACTTCGATCTGGGCGCGACCGCCCGTGGCCATCACGTCCATCAGGCGCCAGCGGGCGTCTGACCACGACGCGACCTCCTGGCCGTCGATGGCCAGGATGCGGTCGCCCGCCGCCAACCCGGCACGCGCGGCGGGCGTACCGGCAGCGGGTTGGGCGATGACGGCCACCGGCTCCTCGGTGCCCGCCATGTTCAGGCCGGCATACAGGAAGACCGCGAGGATGAGATTGAAAATGGGACCAGCGGCAACGATGGCGATGCGCTTGCCGACGGGCTTGTTGTTAAAGGCGCCGGCCGCCTCGGCCGGGCTGGCGCCAGCCGGAGCATCGTCCTGCATCTTGACGTAGCCGCCCAGCGGCAGCGCCGACAGGGCCCATTCGGTGCCATGCCGGTCGGTGCGGCGCAGGATGACCTTGCCGAAGCCGACCGAGAATCGCAGCACCTTCACACCGCAAAGGCGCGCCACCCAATAATGCCCCAACTCATGAAAAATGATCAGGGAGCCAAGCGCGACGGCAAAGGCCAGCAGGGTGAAAAGCATCGGGGTCAGGAAATCCAGGAATCGGCGACGAGGCGGGCCGGGGCGCTGATACGCAATCGAGCGCGGTTACGCCAGGCCCAGATTGCCGGCGTAGGCGCGCGCGGCGGCATCCAGCGCCAGCACATCGTCAAGACTATTGAGCGTAACAGATGATTGCCCCACCTGCCACTCCAGGGTCGCCTCGATAACCCGCGCAATCCAGGTGTACCCCAGGCGGCCCGCCAGAAAGGCCTCCACCGCCACCTCGTTGGCGGCATTCAGGGCAATGCAGGCGCCCTGCCCGGCCCGCAGCGCCGCGAACGACAGCGCCAGGCACGGAAAACGCGCCAGGTCGGGCTTCTCGAAATCGAGCCGGCCCAGGCGCGTCAGGTCGAGCGGCCCCACGCCGCTGTCCAGGCGTTCGGGGAAGCCCAGGCCGTAGGCGATAGGCGTACGCATGTCGGGCTGGCCCAGTTGCGCCAGGATCGAGCCGTCGTCGTACTCCACCATGGAGTGGATCACGCTTTGCGGATGCACCACCACCTCGATCCGGTCGGCCGGCATGGCGAACAGCCAGTGCGCCTCGATCACCTCCAGGCCCTTGTTGAGCATGGTGGCCGAATCGACCGAGATCTTGCGGCCCATGCTCCAGTTGGGATGGGCGCAGGCCTGCGCCGGCGTGACGTCGTGCAGGTCCTCGAGGTCGCGGCCCCGGAACGGGCCGCCCGAGGCGGTCAGCAACAAGCGGCGCACGCCGGGGGCCGGCGCATCCGGCGCGCCGGCGCGGCCGCCGTGCGGCATGCATTGGAAAATCGCGTTGTGTTCGCTATCGATCGGCAGCAGTTCGGCGCCGTTGTCGCGAATTGCCTGCATGAACAGCGAACCCGCCGCCACCAGCGCTTCCTTGTTGGCCAGCAGCACCCGCTTGCCTTGGCGCGCGGCCGCCAGGGCCGCGGGCAGCCCCGCGGCGCCGACAATGGCGGCCATGACCGAATCGCATTGCGGGTCGGCCGCGGTGTCGGCCAGGGCCTGCGCGCCGACGCGGATCTCGGGCAGGGTCCGGCCCGCCGGCCAGGCCGCGACGAACTGCCGGCGCGCCTCGGCATCGGGCACCACCACCACCGCGGCGCGGCTGGCCAGCGCCTGCTCGGCCAGGCGCTGCATGCGGCTATAGGCGGACAAGGCATACACGGCCAGCCGATCGGGGTGGCGGGCAATCACATCCAGCGTGCTTTCGCCGATCGAACCGGTCGACCCCAGCACCACGACGCGTTGAAAAGCCGTCAAAACAACACTCCAGACAAAATTAGCGCGAAGGGCGCGACCGGAAGGATCGCGTCGATGCGATCGTAGACGCCCCCATGGCCAGGCAGCAGCGCGCTGGAATCCTTGCGGCCGGCGCGGCGCTTGAGCAGCGATTCGAACAGGTCGCCAATGATGGACAGCACGCCCAGCAGCGCCGCGATCGGCAGGGCCAGCCAGAACGTCCAGCGCGCCACCAGGGCGTGGCCATAAGTGCCGTCCCAGAGGCTCGACAGGCCGATCCAGATGACCGCGCCGAGCACGCCGGCCACGGCGCCGGCCACCGTCTTGCCGGGGCTGACGCGTGGCGCCAGTTTACGCTTGCCGAAGGCGCGGCCGGCAAAATAGGCGGCAATGTCGGCCACCCAGACCAGCGCCAGCAGCGACACCACGAAAACGGGACCGCGTGCCATGTACCACTGCGCCAGCACGGCCCAGGCGACGAAAGCGGCCGGCACCGAGAACAGCGACCACCCCAGGCTGGCGGGCGCGGCGTCGGAACGGCCGCGCACTACTGCCGCGGTGGCGCCGAACAGCCAGACCACCACCACCAGCGGTGTCGCGTAGCGCAGGATCCAGTCGGGATCGGCCAGACCGGCGCGATTGCCCGCCAGCCAGGCCGACGCCAGGGCCAGCATGGCCGCGAACAGCAGAACAGGAATGCCGGCGGCGATCAGCGGCGACGGCGGTTGCGGCAGCGTCAGGCGCAGCCACTCCCAGTTGGCGCAGGCCGCGGCCAGCGCCAGCAACGCCACGAACCACCAGGGATTGGCGCTCATCATCGCGGCGGCCAGGACGGCGAGCAGAATGACGGCGGTAACGATACGCTGGCCCAACATATGACGGTCTCCTCAGGGTCGACTCGGCGCTGCCCCGTACGGCGCGTGGCAGGCGGAGCGCCGGACTATTTTCCGCTGCTCTCGTTGAGCTGGGCGCTGGTGCGGCCGAAACGGCGCTCGCGCGTCCGGTACCACTCGAATGCCTGGCGCAGTTCGTCGGCGCCGAAGTCCGGCCAGAAGCGGTCGGTGAAGTAGAACTCCGCGTACGCCATCTGCCAGATCAGGAAATTGGAAATGCGCTGCTCGCCGCCCGTGCGGATGAACAGGTCGGGCTCGGGCGCCCAGGACATGGAAAGATGCCGCGCCAGGCGCTCTTCGTCGACCCGCTCCGGATGCGCCGCCAGCTCGGGTTCGGCCGCCAGCATCGCGCGGGTGGCCTGCAGGATGTCCCAGCGGCCGCCGTAGTTGGCGGCCACCGTCAGGTGCAGGCGGTCGTTGTGGGCGGTGCGGGCCTGGGCCGCGAAGATCAGTTCCTGCAAGCGCGGCTCGAAGGCCGACAGGTCGCCGATGACGTGCAGGCGCACGCCCTGCTCTTCCAGCTTGCCAACCTCGCGCTCAAGCGCCTGCACGAACAGGCGCATCAGCAGCGACACTTCCTCGGCGGGCCGGCGCCAGTTCTCGGAACTGAAGGCGAATAGTGTCAGGTAGCGCACCCCCACCCGGCCGCAGGCCTCGACCACGCGGCGCACCGCCTGCACGCCCTTGGCGTGCCCCGCCGTGCGCGGCAGCAGGCGCCGCGTCGCCCATCTGCCGTTGCCATCCATGATGATGGCAACGTGCTCGGGGATATCGCGGGTATCGGGAACCGCCTGGGTGGAACTGGTTGCCATGGATCCGGGAAGCGCCGTCGACCGGCGTAAAACAGGGAATACGGTGAAAAACCCGCGCCGTCGATCCATCGCCGCACAGGCGTGCCGCGTAGCGATGGATAGGACGGCGCGAAAGCAGGAATCCTGGCGCCGGGCGGGCCATTCGGCCCGTCCGGCACTGCAAGGATTATACGGTCATGATTTCCGCTTCTTTTTGGGCGACCATCTTGTCGATGTCGGCCACGTTGCGGTCCGTCAGCTTCTGGACGTCATCCTGGGCGCGACGCTCGTCGTCCTCGGAGATTTCCTTGTCCTTGACCAGCTTCTTCAAGGTGTCGTTGGCTTCGCGGCGCAGGTTGCGCACGGCCACCTTGGCATCCTCGCCTTCGCTGCGCACGACCTTGGTCAGGTCGCGGCGGCGCTCTTCGGTCAGGGCCGGCATCGGCACGCGGATGGTATCGCCCATGGACATGGGGTTCAGACCCAGGTCCGACTCACGGATGGCCTTCTCGATGGCGGCGGCCATGCTCTTTTCGTAGGGCTGGACGCTGATGGTGCGCGCGTCGATCAGGTTCACGTTGCCGACCTGGCTGATCGGCACGGGCGAACCGTAGTACTCGACCTGCACGTGGTCCAGGATGCCGGTGTGGGCGCGGCCCGTGCGGATCTTGGCCAGGTTGGTCTTGAGCGTGTCAAGCGACTTGGCCATCCTGGCTTCGGCGGATTTGCGGATTTCTGCGACGCTCATGGATTTTCCTTTTCTTTAAACGTGTACCAACGTGCCTTCGTCTTCGCCGCTGACGACGCGCTTGAGCGCGCCCGACTTATTGATCGAAAACACCTTGATCGGCAGCTTCTGGTCGCGGCACAGGGCGAACGCCGTGGCGTCCATGACTTCCAGGCGGCGGACGATGGCCTCGTCGAAGCTGATGCGCGCGTAGCGCGTGGCGGAAGGATCCTTGTTGGGATCCGCGCTGTAGATGCCGTCGACCTTGGTGGCCTTCAGCACGATCTCCGCGCCGATCTCGGCGCCACGCAGGGCGGCCGCGGTGTCGGTCGTGAAGAAGGGGTTGCCGGTGCCCGCGGCGAAGATGACGACTTTGCCTTCTTCGAGGTAACGCAGGGCCTTGGGGCGGATGTACGGTTCGACGACCTGGTCGATGTTCAGGGCCGACTGCACGCGGGTGTCGATACCCTTGTGCTTGAGCGCGTCCTGCAGGGCAAGCGCGTTCATGATGGTGGCCATCATGCCCATGTAGTCGGCGGTGGCGCGGTCCATGCCCTGCGCACCCGGGGCGACGCCACGGAAGATGTTGCCACCGCCGATGACGATGGCCAGCTCGACGCCAGTGGCGGCGACTTCGGCGATCTCATCGGTCATGCGGACGATGGTGGCGCGATTGATGCCGAATGCATCGTCGCCCATCAGCGCCTCGCCGGAAAGTTTGAGAAGAACCCGTTTGTATGATCTGCTGCTCATAGGTGATATCCCGAAGAACATTCCGACGAAAGTGTAAGACAAGAAATAGGCCGGACTAGAAAATATCTAGCGCCGGCCTGTAAGGACTACCCCGAGATCAGGCGCGGCCGGCGGCGGCGGCGGCAACCTCAGCGGCGAAGTCGCTGGTCTTCTTCTCGATACCTTCGCCGACGACGAACAGCACGAACTTGGTGATCGAGGCGCCCTTGGCCTTGAGCATCTGTTCGACCGTGTTCTTGTCGTCCTTGACGAAAGGTTGCGACAGCAGCGTGACTTCCTTCAGGAACTTCTGCACCGAGCCTTCGACCATCTTGGCGACGATTTCAGCCGGCTTGCCCGATTCGGCGGCCTTCTGCTCGGCGACCGAGCGTTCGGCGGCGATGTCGGCCGGGTTCACGCCGTCGGCGTTCAGGGCCTTCGGCTTGGTCGCGGCGATGTGCATCGCCAGGTCCTTGCCCACTTCCTCGGCGCCGGCGTATTCCACCAGCACGCCGATCTTGCCGCCGTGCACGTAGCTGGCCAGCGCGTTCGGGGTCTGGATGCGCTCGAAGCGGCGGATCGAGATGTTCTCGCCGATCTTGCCGATCAGGGCGGTACGGGTCGATTCGATGGTGCCGTCGCCGTAGGGCAGCGCCGACAGGGCGGCCACGTCGGCGGGGTTCTGGGTGGCGACCAGCTCGGCCAGCTTGTTGACGAAGGCGACGAAGTCGTCGTTCTTGGCAACGAAGTCGGTTTCGCAGTTCACTTCGATGACGGCGCCTTGCTTGGCGTCGGCCGAGATGAACAGGCCGATCAGGCCTTCGGCCGTGACGCGAGCGGCAGCCTTGCTGGCCTTGTTGCCCAGCTTGACGCGCAGGATCTCTTCAGCGCGGGCCAGGTCGCCTTCGGCTTCCGTCAGGGCCTTCTTGCACTCCATCATGGGCGCATCGGTCTTTTCGCGCAGTTCCTTGACCAGGGCGGCGGTAATTTCAGCCATGTTAGCTCCAAATTTTGCTAAGACATGCCCCGGCGGGCCGGGGCATTGGTGTGATTCGATGAGACGTCCGCAAGCTGCGGATGAGGAAGGCGGGAGTCCGCCTTCGCACTGCCGGCGAGGCGGGGGCACGCCGCATTCCGCGACCGCCCCCTGACACTAACCGCCGGACATGACAGCAGGCTTAGGCCTGGTTGTCCTGCACTTCGACGAACTCTTCCTGGCCTTCGCCGATTTCCTCGACCAGACCGTTCAGGTTCTGCTCGCGGCCTTCCAGCACGGCGTCGGCGATGCCCTTGGCGTACAGCGCGATGGCCTTGGCCGAGTCGTCGTTGCCGGGGATCACGTAGTCGATGCCTTCGGGCGAGTGGTTGGTGTCAACCACGGCGACCACGGGGATGCCCAGGGTCTTGGCTTCGGCGATGGCGATCTTGTGGTAGCCGACGTCGATCACGAACATGGCATCGGGCAGGCCGTTCATGTCCTTGATGCCGCCGATCGACTTGTTCAGCTTTTCCAGTTCACGCTGGAACAGCAGGCCTTCCTTCTTGATCATGCGCTCGGCGCCGCCTTCGGCGACCACGGCTTCCATGTCCTTCAGGCGCTTGACCGAGGTCTTGACCGTCTTGAAGTTGGTCAGCATGCCGCCGAGCCAGCGGGCATCGACGTAGGGCATGCCGCAACGGGCGGCTTCGGCGGCGACCAGCTCACGGGCGGCGCGCTTGGTGCCGACGAACAGGATGTTGCCACCGCGAGCAGCCAGCTGCTTCACGAACTTGGTGGCTTCCTGGTACTTATCAACCGTCTTTTCCAGGTTGATGATGTGAATCTTGTTGCGATGGCCGAAGATGAAGGGGGCCATCTTGGGGTTCCAGTAGCGGGTCTGGTGACCGAAGTGGACACCCGCTTCCAGCATTTCGCGCATCAAAGACATAACTTTCTCCAAGGGTTGATTTCTTGCGCCGCACCTGCATCAGCCTGTGGCTGACACCCTGGGTGGTGTTGCGCGCGATTTCCCGCACATGCGGGATGAATAACGATTTTAACCGGGCCGGCCGATCACTGCCGCAATACTCCGACGCCGCCGGGCGATGCCCTTGGCGCCTGCTGCTACGCTGCCGCGATAAACCCAGACGGCCGCCACGACAAAGCGCCTTGCCCCGCCCGCACGCATCGCGCCGTCCGACCCGCCAGGAAATGCCTGGCAGTTTCTTCCAGCGCACCCGGACCTGTTTTGTTGGCAGCGAAATCCAGTTCACTCGCGCCCTGGTTTTCACCCCCCCGGCTTTTCAACCAGACGGTTTTTGACCCTGCCGCGCATCAGTCGCCGGGGGCGGTTCTTCAGGAAAACTCCCAGGAACTGGAAACCTTCCAAGAACTTAAGCCGGCAGCCACCCTGAACCTGCATCGCTGCTCGAAAACATGACCGGGCTTGCGAGCACGCAGCGCCCCGACCTGTGTCGATGCAACCATCCCGCCGCCCCGGCCCGCCGCCTTCTCTCATCCGCTGTGCCGCCGTGCCTCCCGGAACCTGGCGACTGGCCCGAACCCCCACCACAACCTTCGCTTGCGATGAAACTCCGAAGCCCGCCACCGATCTCACAAGAAGCGGCGCGGCCCAACGTACGTAAATCAGACAACCAACCGGGTGTGGCCTGGATGATTCCATCCCCACCCGCCGGGATCGGCGCTTGCCGCTACCCAGATTGCTCCCCAAAATTTTAGGGAAGCCTATAATTCTACTATTCTTTCAAGCAGACATTCAAGCGAGATCCGTCAGTCATTCCATGGGCACCATTACCAATCCGGCCGACCTGGCCAAGATGCGCGCGGCCTGCCAGGACGCCGCCAAAGTCCTCGATTTCATCACCCCCTACGTCAAGCCTGGCGTCACCACCGGGGAACTGGACCGCCTCTGCCTGGAATACCTGACCGACGAGCTCAAGGTGAAGTCCGCCACCGTCGGCTACGCCCCGCCCGGCTATCCGCCCTTTCCTGGCGCCATCTGCACCTCGGTCAACCACCAGGTGTGCCACGGCATCCCCGGCGACAAGGCCCTGAAAAACGGGGACTCCCTCAATATCGACGTCACCATCATCAAGGACGGCTGGTTCGGCGACACCAGCCGCATGTACGCCGTGGGCGAACAGTCGATCCTGTCGCGCCGCCTGACCGACATCACCTTCGAGTGCATGTGGAAAGGCATCCAGCAGGTCAAAAACGGGGCCACATTGGGCGACATCGGCAACGCCATCCAGAAGCATGCCGAGGCCAACGGCTTTTCGGTGGTGCGCGAGTTCTGCGGCCACGGCATCGGCCAGCGCTTTCACGAAGACCCGCAGGTGCTGCACTACGGCAAGCCGGGCACCGGGGTGAAATTGGTGACGGGCATGCTGTTCACCATCGAACCCATGATCAACGCCGGCCGCCGCGAGATCCGCCAGCTGTCCGACGGCTGGACGGTCGTGACGCGCGACCACAGCCTGTCGGCGCAATGGGAGCATGCTGTCTGCGTCACCGACACCGGCTACGAGGTCCTGACCCTGTCGCCCGGCATGCCCAAGCCGCCCGCCTTCATCACCGAACCGATCGTCATCCCCGCCGTCTGACCCCGGCCCGTCCGCCACCATGACCGCCGACATCCTCAGCACCCTGCGCGAACGCATCCAGGAATCCCGGCGCGCCGCGGTGGCCCAGTTCCGCGAGCACGAACGCCCCGACACGCTGCTGGGCGAACTGCGCCGCATCGTCGACGCGGCGCTGCGCGACCTGGTCAAGCACTATCCCCTGCCTGCCGGCGCCACGCTGGCCGCGGTGGGCGGCTACGGCCGCGGCGAACTGTATCCGCATTCGGACGTCGACCTGCTGATCCTGCTGCCGCACGCGCCCACCGCCGAGGACGAATCCGCGATCGAGCGCCTGGTGGCCTCGCTCTGGGACCTGGGCCTGGAGCCCGGCCACAGCGTGCGCACCATCGAGGACTGCGAGCGCGAGGCCGACGCCGACATTACGGTCGAGACCGCGCTGCTCGAATCCCGCTGGCTGGCCGGCAGCCGCGCGCTGATGAAGAAGTTCGAGGCCGCCACCCAGTCGCGGCTGGACGCGCGCGCGTTCTTTCGCGCCAAGCGCGTCGAGATGCAGCAGCGGCATGCGCGCTACCAGGACACGCCCTACGCGCTCGAACCCAATTGCAAGGAATCGCCCGGCGGCCTGCGCGACCTGCAGGTGATCCTGTGGATGGCGCGCGCGGCCGGCTTCGGCGAGAACTGGCGCGCGGTGGCGCAGGCAGGCCTGCTGACTCCCTCCGAGGCGCGCGACCTGCGCAAGGCGGAACAGGCTTTCAAGCGCCTGCGCATCGAATTGCACCTGCTGGCCAAGCGGCGCGAGGACCGCGTGCTGTTCGACCTGCAACCGGCCCTGGCCGAAGTCTACGGCATCCATGCCACGGCCACCCGGCGCGGCAGCGAGCTGCTGATGCAGCGCTACTACTGGGCCGCGCGCCTGGTGACGCAGCTCAACGGCATCCTGGTGCAGAACATCGAGGAACGGCTGTTCCCGCGCCCCGACAGCGACGCGCGCGACATCGACGACGATTTCCGCAACCTGCGCGACCGCCTCGACATCATCCGCGACGACGGCTTCGAGCGGAACCCGACGCTGTTGCTGCGCGCCTTCCTGGTGATGCAACAGCATCCCGAGCTGACCGGCATGTCGGCGCGCACGCTGCGCGCCATCTGGCACTCGCGCCACCGCATCGACGCGCAATTCCGCCGCAACCCGGTCAACCGCAAGCTGTTCCTGCAGATCCTGCAGCAGCCGCGCGGCATCGTGCACGAGCTGCGCCGCATGACCATGCTGAACATCCTGCCGCGCTACCTGCCGGTGTTCCGCCGCATCGTCGGCCAGATGCAGCACGACCTGTTCCACGCTTACACGGTGGACCAGCACACCCTGGCGGTGGTGCGCAACCTGCGCCGCTTCACCATGCCCGAGCACGCCCAGGAATACCCGCTGGCCAGCCAGCTGATCGCCGGCCTGGACCGCCATTGGCTGCTGTACGTGGCGGCGTTGTTCCACGACATCGCCAAGGGCCGTGGCGGCGACCACTCCGAGCTGGGCGCGCGCGAGGTGCGCAAGTTCGCCCACGATCACGGCATGGAGCCCGAGGACGCCAGGCTGGTCGAATTCCTGGTGCGCCAGCACCTGCTGATGTCGGCCGTGGCGCAAAAGCGCGACCTGTCCGACCCCACCGTGATCCAGGACTTCGCCGCCACGGTCAAGGACGAACGCCACCTGACCGCGCTGTACCTGCTGACGGTGGCCGATATCCGCGGCACCAGCCCCAAGGTCTGGAACGCCTGGAAGGGCAAGCTGCTCGAGGACCTGTACAAGCTGACCCTGGCCGCGCTGGGCGGCGCCCATGCCGACGCCCATACGGTGCTGACCGAACGCAAGGAAGAGGCCGCGCGCCTGACGCGCCTGGCCGGCCTGCGCGACGACGCCCGCGAAGCCTTCTGGAACCAGCTCGACGTGGCGTATTTCCTGCGACACGACGCCTCCGACATCGCCTGGCACACGCGCCATCTGTACCACCAGGTGGCGCCGCCGCACGCGGTGGTGCGGGCCCGCCCCACCGAGCAGGGCGAAGGCCTGCAGATCATGGTCTACACGCGCGACGTGCCGGACCTGTTCGTGGCGATCTGCGGGTATTTCGACGCCAAGTCGCTGTCGGTGCAGGACGCCCGCATCCACACCACGCGCCATGGCTGGGCGCTGGACAGCTTCATCGTGCTGCTGCCCGAAGGCGCCAGCGACCTGCGCGCGCAGGCCACGCTGGTCGAGCACGAACTGGCCGAACGCCTGAAGGACGCCAAGGCCGCGGCCCAGGTCCCGCCTGGCCGTGGCGGCTACTACGGCCGCGGGCGCCAGTCGCGCATGTCACGCGTGTTTCCGATCATGCCGCAGGCGGAATTGCAGCCCGACGAACGCAGCACCTCGTGGCGCCTGTCGGTCACGGCAACCGACCGGCCCGGCCTGCTGCACGCCCTGGCGCGGGTCTTTGCCCAGCACGAGGTGAACCTGCTGATGGCCAAGATCATGACGCTGGGCGACCGTGTGGAGGACGTTTTCATCGTCGACGGCGCCGCGCTGGCGCGCCCGCGCAGCCAGATGCAGTTCGAACGCGACATCCTGGACGCCCTGGCCGGGGAAGAGGCCCGGCAGCAGGCCGCCTGACCGCCTCGCCGCGCCATCGCCAGACCGTCGCCGACCGCATACAATCCGGTTTTCGGCTTGGCGATACCGTGCGATGGAGCTAAACGAATATTTGCGGGTGCTGGGGACCAGCTTCTTCTTCGCGCTGGCCACGTTGCTGCCGTTCCTGAACCCACCGGCCATCGCCCCCATCTTCCTGTCGCTCACCGAAGGCGCCTCGTCGGCAACCCGCACGGTGCTGGCCAAGCGCGTGGCCGTCAATGTCGGCCTGATGCTGATCGTGGCCATGGTGGCGGGCAACGTGCTGCTGAGCTTTTTCGGCATCTCGCTGTCGATCGTGCGGGTGGGCGGCGGCATGCTGGTGATCGCCAGCGCGTGGCGCCTGGTCAATTCCCCCGATGCCGACACCGAGCGCGTGGCCCGCATGGCCGAATCCTTCACCCCGGAAATGGCCAAGGCGCGCGCCTTCTACCCGCTGACCTTCCCCATCAGCTGCGGCCCCGGCTCGATCGCCGCGGCCATCACCGTGGGCGTGTCGCTGCGCGACCAGAACCACGTGCTGAGCCTGCTGCGCTTGGGCGGCTCGATCCCGGGCATCGTGGTGGTTTCGCTGACTTTGTATGTCTGCCTGCGCTTTGCCGCGCAGATGCTGCATCGGCTGGGCGATAATGGCACCGCCGTGTTCATGCGCATGTCGGCCTTCATCATGCTGTGCCTGGGCGTGCAGATCTTCTGGGAAGGCTCGCGCGAACTGCTGCTCGGCGTCTTGCAGCAGGTCATGCAACCAATTCCGGTTCCCAAGGCCTAACGCCTGGCGGCCGGACCGGCCATCCACCGGGGGCTCCGCCCCCGCGAACCCCTTACCTTGCAACAACCATGACTTCTCGTTCAGAACGCCTGCTCCGACTGATCGCCCTCTTCTGCTTTGGCGCCGTCGGCATCGCCCTGGTCTCCCAGTATGCCTTCGACATGCCGCCCTGCGCCTGGTGCGTGCTGCAGCGCCTGATCTACCTGGTGATCGGCGTCATCGCCCTGGTCTGCGGCTTCGGCGGCGGCCGCGCGCTGACGCGCATCTGCGCGTCCCTGGCCGCCCTGCTGTCGATCAGCGGCATCGCCGCCGCCTGGTACCAGTACACCGTGGCCGCCAAGATGCTGTCCTGCGACCAGACCTTCGCCGACCGCTTCATGACCGGCATCGGCCTGGATGGCGGCGTGCCCTGGCTGTTCGGCATCTATGCCACCTGCATGGACGCGGTGGTGCCGGTGCTGGGCATCGAGTATGCGCTGTGGAGCCTGGCGCTGTTCGTGATCCTGCTGGTCATGGCGCTGGCCGCGGCGTTCGGCCGTGGCCGCGCCTGAGCCGCACGCCTCGCCATTGGAAGCGCCCCACGCCGAACGCCTGCGCGCCCTGGTCCGCGATCACGCACCGCTGATGCGGTGGCTGCGCGCCGCGCGCGATTGCGGCCTGGCCGACTGGTGTCTGGGCGCGGGCGTGGTCCGCACGCTGGTCTGGAACCATCTGCACGACCTGCCTCCAGACAGTCATGCGCCCGCGGATGTGGACTTCGTCTATTTCGACGCCGCCAACCTGACGGCGGAGCGAGAGGCCGCTATCGCGCACCGCCTGCGCGGCGCCGCGCCGGATGCGCCCTGGGAGGTGGTGAACCAGGCGCGGGTCCACCTGTGGCGCCGCGACGGCGGCATGGCGCCGCCCCCGCTGGCGTCGCTGGCGGCCGGCATCGCCACCTGGCCCGAGACCGCCACCTGTATCGGCGTGTCGCTCGACGCCGACGACCACCTGCGCATCCTGGCGCCGCACGGCCTGGACGACCTGTTCAACCTGGTGCTGCGGCCCAGCCCCGGACTGCGCGATCCCGCGCTCTACGCGCAACGGCTGCTGGCCAAGCGCTACACCGACAAATGGCCGCGCCTGCGGGTGCTGCCCTCCCCGCTTTCCTGACGCCATGAAATACCTTACCGGTTATCCGGAACCCCTGCTGGCGCAGGCCCGCGCGCTGCTCGACCAGGGCAAGCTGGGACCGGCGCTGCGAGCCCGTTATCCCGCCGGCGCGCATGCCGTGCGCACCGACAAGGCGCTGTACGACTACGTGGTGGACCTGAAGAACACCTACATCCGCAACGGCGCGCCGCTCAGCAAGATCGCCTTCGACAGCAAGATCCATGTGATCCAGCACGCGCTGGGCCAGCACACGTTCATCTCGCGGGTGCAGGGCGGCAAGCTCAAGGCCAAGCACGAGATCCGCGTGGCCACGCTGTTCAAGACGGTGCCGGAGGAATTCCTGAAGATGATCACGGTGCACGAACTGGCGCACCTGAAGGAAAAAGACCACAACAAGGCCTTCTACAACCTGTGCCGACTAATGGAGCCGCAATATCACCAGTATGAATTCGACCTGCGGCTGTACCTGACCCATCTGGAAGCCAGCGGCGAGAGCCTGTGGTGAGGCCTCCGCCCGCGCGAGCCCACGGACAAAAAAAAGCCGCTCCCCAGGGAGCGGCTTTTGCATGGGGCGCCGACCTCAGGCGTCGTTGGCAGCATAGCCCATGTTGAACTGCAGGCCGCTGGCGCCTTCGCCATCGCCCGGCTCCGCGCGCGACTGGCCCAGGCGAGCCAGGTATTCCGCGGTGATGTCGCCGGTAATGTACTCGCCATCGAAGCACGACGCTTCGAAGCGCGACAGCTTCGGGTTCAGGTCGCGCACCGCCTGCTGCATGTCGTGCGGGTCCTGGTAGACCAGGCTGTCGGCGCCGATCGCGCGGGCGATTTCCTCGTCGCTGCGGCCGGTGGCGATCAGTTCGCTCTGCGTCGGCATGTCGATGCCGTAGACGTTGGGGAAGCGCACCGGAGGCGCGGCCGAGGCAAAGTACACCTTGTTGGCGCCGGCGGCGCGCGCCATGTCGACGATCTCGCGGCTGGTGGTGCCGCGCACGATGGAGTCGTCCACCAGCAGCACGTTCTTGCCCTTGAATTCCATGCCGATGGCATTGAGCTTCTGGCGCACCGATTTACGGCGCACGGCCTGGCCGGGCATGATGAAGGTGCGGCCGACGTAGCGGTTCTTGATCAGGCCTTCGCGGTAGTCCAGGTTCAGGCGCGCGGCCAGTTGCATGGCGGCCGGGCGCGAGGAATCGGGGATCGGCATGACCACGTCGATGTCGCCCAGGCGCATGTTGCGCGCGACCTTGTCGGCCAGGTATTCACCCATGCGCAGGCGCGCGTCGTACACCGACACGCCGTCGATCAACGAATCGGGGCGGGCGAAGTAGACGTATTCGAAAATGCATGGCACCAGCTGCGGATTGTCGGCGCACTGGCGGCTGACGAAGCGGCCGTCCAGGTCGATGAACACCGCCTCTCCCGGCTCGACGTCGCGCACGAAGGCGAAACCGCTGCCTTCCAGCGCCACGGATTCCGAAGCCACCATCCACTCGACGCCTTCGTCGGTCTCCTGGCGGCCGATGCACAGCGGACGGATGCCGTTGGGATCGCGGAACGCCAGCAGGCCGTAACCGGAAATCTGCGCCACCACGGCGTAGGCGCCGCGCACGCGCTTGTGCACGGCGGCAACGGCGCGGAACATGGCGTCGTCATCGAGCGACACGCCGCTGGCGGCCGATTGCAGCTCGTGGGCCAGCACGTTCAGCAGCACTTCCGAGTCGGAATTGGTGTTGATATGGCGGCGGTCGACGCGGTAGAGCGATTCACGCAGCTCGCGCCAGTTGGTCAGGTTGCCGTTGTGGGCGAACATGATGCCGAACGGCGCGTTGACGTAGAACGGCTGGGCCTCTTCCTCGCTGGCGCTGGAGCCGGCGGTGGGATAACGCACCTGGCCCACGCCCGAGGTGCCCGGCAGGGCACGCATGTTGCGCGTGCGGAATACGTCGCGCACCAGGCCGTGCGCCTTGTACATATTGAACTGGTTGCCTTGCGACGTCGCGATGCCCGCGGCATCCTGCCCGCGATGCTGCAACAGCAGCAAGCTGTCATAGAGCAGCTGGTTGACCGGCCCGCGCCCGATGACCCCTACGATTCCACACATGGTGAGATTTCCTGGTTGATGTGAAGCTAATCAATACGGCAGCCATGTCGCCAGGGACGGCGGCAGCCACGTCTTGATATGTTTGATGGCCTCGATGGCCGAATGCGAAAACATGGCGTCCTGCCACCACGGCTCCTGCGGCAACGGCGTATAGCCGGCGGCGGCGACCAGCGCCAGCACGATGAGCAGCCCCCGGGCCAGTCCGAACATGCCGCCCAGGCCGTGATCGGCCGGACCCAGCCCGGTGCTGCGGATCAAGGCGGCAAGCGTCATGTTGACCAACCCCACGCCGAGCAGCACGATAATGAAAACCACCGCGTACGAGACACCCATGCGCAGCAGCGTTGTTTCGATATAGGGCTCCAGCCAGGTATAGACCGTGGGCCCCCACCAGATCGCGGCCACGAAGGCCAGCAGATACGCGACCAGCGACAGCACTTCCTTGAGCAGGCCGCGCACCAGGCCCAGCACACCCGATACCGCCAGGATGGCCAGCACGACGAAGTCGAAGCCGGTCACTACTGGGCGGCAATGAAACCGTTGTCATAGCCCAGGGTGCGCAACCGCGCCTGGGCCGCCTGCGCCGCCTCGCGCGAGGGGAACGGCCCCACCCGCAGACGGTACTGCTGCTTGCCTCCGATGGAAGCCTGCTCGACGAATGCGTTGGTCACCCCGGCCTGATGCAGCTTGGCGCGCCGCGACTGGGCGTCCTCGGACGTGGTGTAGGCCGCGATCTGCAGCACGAAATTGCCCTTGGCGGCCGGCGGCTTGGCCGCTGGCGTGGCGGCCGCGGCGGGCGCCGCGCGGCCTTCGAGCAATGCCAGGGCGCGGGCGCCGTCATCGGAACGGGTTTCGGGCTTGGGCGTGGCCGGCTTGGGCTCGGGCTTGGATTCCGGCTTGGGCGGCGTGGCCGGCTGCGCGCGCGGCGGCGTGGTGGCGGCTACCTGCGGCGGCGTGGCCATGGGCGGCGTCGCGGCGGGCGGTGTGGTGGCGGGCGGCGTGGTGGCCGGCGGCTGGGCCGAGGTGAGCGGCGGCGGCGTCTGCACGGCCGACGGATCGGCGGGCGCGGCGCCCGGCGTCGGCGTGGCCGGCGCGGCGGCCTGTGGTTCGCTCACCTGCGGCTGGAACGGCGTGTTGCGTTCCGGCACCTTGATGGGGATGTTATCGGCGACGGGCGTCGGCTGGGAGTCCAGGACCATGGGCAGGATGATGACAGCAGCCAGCACCAGCGCAATGGCGCCGGCCAGCCGGCGCCGGGCGCGCCCGCGCAACTCCGCCGCCTGGACCTCGCTGGGCACCGCCGCTCGCTTGGAGGGCTGCGCCTGGTCGGCAGGATCTTTGCGTTTGAAAAAACCCATGGGAGAGAATTCCTTGCGGCGCCTCGCGGCGGCGGATTTGCGGGTATGGCGGCAAACCGCCACGACGCTGCACCCGGTTTTGCCTATGCCGCTTTACCTACGCCTTGCGACCCAGAGACTGCAAAACCGAGGCCACGGTGAGAAATGATCCGAACACCACGATTCTATCATTCTCGCCCGCCCGTTCGCGCGCCGCGGCGAAGGCCTGGGCCGGATCCGCGTAGGCTGACACACCCGGCGCCTCGGCCCCGGCCGGCGCCGCCGGCAACCCGGCGGCCACCTGCTCGGCCAGGCGCTCGCCGGTGCCACCGCGCGGCCCGGGCAGGCCGGCGCAGAACCAGTGGTCGATGCGGGTGCCGAGCTTGGCCAGCACGCCGGCCAGGTCCTTGTCGTTGAGCATGCCGAACACCGCGTAGGTGTACGGATGGAAACCCATGTTGTCCAGGTTCTGGGCCAGCACCGCGGCGGCGTGCGGATTGTGGGCCACATCCAGGATCACGGTCGGCTGGCCCGGCAGGATTTGGAAGCGGCCAGGCAGCGAGGCCTGCAGCAATCCCTGGCGCACGGCCTGCTGGGGCACCGGCAGGCGGTCGCGCACCGATTCCAGCGCGGCCAGCGCGGCCGAGGCGTTCAGCAGCTGGTTGGCGCCGCGCAGCGCCGGATACGCCAGCGCGCTGCGGCGCTGCTCGCGCCCGCCATAGGCCCACTGCTGACGGTCGCCGGAATAGTTGTAGTCGCGGCTGAACAGCCACAGGTCGGCGCCGATCTGCGCGACGTAATCGAGCAGCGACTGCGGCGGCACCGGGTCGGCACAGATGGCCGGCCGGCCGGCGCGATAGATGTGGGCTTTCTCGAAGCCAATCTTCTCGCGCGTGTCGCCCAGGTATTCGATGTGGTCCAGGTCCACGCTGGTGACGATGGCACAGTCGGCGTCGACGATGTTGACGGCGTCCAGGCGTCCCCCCAGGCCCACTTCCAGCACCACCGCGTCCAGCCGCGATTGCGAGAACAGGCGCAGGATCGCCAGCGTGGTGAATTCGAAGTACGTCAGGGATACCTCGCCGCGCGCGGCCTCGACGGCGGCGAACTGCTCGATCAGGGCCTCGTCCGAGGCGATCTGACCGTTGACGCGGGCGCGCTCGTTGAAATCGATGAGATGCGGCGAGGTGTAGAGGCCGACCTTGTAACCCGCCGCCAGCAGGATGGCTTCGAGCATGGCGCAGGTCGAGCCCTTGCCGTTGGTGCCGCCGACCACGAACTTCACGCCGGACAGTTCCAGGTTCATGCGCGCCGCCACTTCCCGCACGCGCTCCAGGCCCATGTCGATCGCGGTGGCGTGGATGGATTCCAGGTACTGCAGCCAGACGGACAGGGAAGCACCGGCGGCGGGCGGGAGGGCAGAAGGCATGACGGCATCGAAAAGGTGAACAACCGCGGATTTTAGCAGCGCGCGCCCGGTGTTTTCCCTAATCCCCCAGGGCGCGGCACGGGTTCTCGGGAAAAACCGCTTGCCGATGTTTTTCTCATACGTAAAAATAAATTCACATATGAGAATTCAGAAGGAAGGCGACATGACGCAGCAGAAAACCCCGGCCTGGCTGATCCGCGAAGCCGACGTGCCCGGCTATCACCCGGCCAACCACACCGGCACCCTGAACCGCCGCCTGATCGGCCCCGACACCGTGGGCGCGCGCGGCGTGGAGGTACTGCTGGGGGTGATCGAAAAAGGCAAAGGCGCGCTGCCGCATGCCCATCCCGGCATCGAACAGGTCTGTTACCTGCTGTCCGGCACCGCCCGCGCCCAGGTCCAGGACGAATGGGCCGACATGGGGCCGGGTGACTGCTGCTACTTCCCGCCCGACATTCCGCACGTATTCACCGTGACCAGCGACGAGCCTGCCCGACTGCTGGTGATCTACACGCCGCCCTACGAGGAATCCCCCGACCGCGTCATCCGCGATTTCCCCGCGCCCAACGCCGGCGCCTGAGGCGCCGGGGTCCCCGGCATCCCCGGACAGCGGCCGCAGAAGCCGCGCCCGGTTTCCCACCATCTGGAGAGACAAACCATGCAACTTCCACGCCTGTTGGGAGCCGCCCTGATCGGCGGCGCCAGCCTGCTGGCCCTGCCCGCGGCCCACGCCGCGGACTATCCGAACAAACCCATCACGCTGATCGTGCCATTCCCTGCCGGCTCTGGCACCGACGCGGTCGGCCGCATCTTCGGCGCCGAGTTGTCGACCATCCTTGGCCAGCAGATCGTGGTGGAGAACAAGCCCGGCGCCAACGCCACCATCGCCGCCAGCTACGTCGCGCGCGCCAAACCTGACGGCTACACGCTGTTCGTCACCACCAACACCTCGCATTCGGCAGCCCCCTGGCTGATGAAGAACGTTCCCTACGATCCGGTCAAGGACTTCACCCCCATCGCGCGTGGCGGCAACCTGCCCTTCATCCTGGTGGTCAATCCCAAGCGGCCCTGGAAGCGCGTGGCCGACCTGGTGGCCGACGCGCGCCAGCATCCGGGCCGCATCACCTACGCCAGCGGCAACAGCACCGGCATCGTGGCGGGCGCCACGCTGGCCAACCGCGCCAAGATCGACATCCTGCACGTGCCCTACAAAGGCACGCCCCAGGGGCTGACCGACGTGGTCGGCGGCCAGGTCGACTTCATGTTCACCGACCTGGCGTCTGGCCTGCCGTTCGTGCAGTCCGGCCAGTTGCGGGCGCTGGCCGTGTCCACGGCCGAGCGCAGCGCCATCGTGCCGGACCTGCCGTCCATGGCCGAGTCGGGCGTGCCGGACTTCGACCTGAACTCCTGGAACGGCTATTTCGGCCCGGCCGGCCTGCCGCCCGAGGTGGTGGCCAAGCTCAACGACGCCATCAAGCAGGTGGTGGCCAAACCCGACGTGCGCAAGCGCCTGGCGGGCCTGGGCTTTGACGCTTTCTCCAGCTCGCCGGAAGCCTTCGGCCAGTTCGTCGGCGAACAGCGCGACCTGTGGGGCAAGCTGATCCGCGACGCGGGGATCGAGCAGCAATGACAATGCCCCACGCAGCCGCCCCGCAGGCCGCCGGCCCCCTTGCCGGCGTGCGCATCCTCGACCTCAGCTCGGTCGTGATGGGCCCCTATGCCACCCAGGTGCTGGCCGACCTCGGCGCCGATGTCATCAAGGTCGAATCGCCGGCGGGCGACAACATGCGCGCGGTCGGCCCCATGCGCAATCCGGGCATGGGGCACCTGTACCTGCACCTGAACCGCAACAAGCGCTCCGTGGTGCTGGACCTGAAAACCCCCGAGGGCCGCGAGGCCTGCCTGCGCCTGGCCGAGAGCTGCGACGCCCTGCTCTACAACATCCGCCCCCAAGCCATGGCCCGGCTGGGCCTGTCGTACGAGGTGGTGGCGGCGCGCAATCCGCGCATCGTCTACCTGGGCGCGTACGGCTTCGGCGAAGCCGGCCCCTACGCCGGCCGTCCCGCCTATGACGACCTGATCCAGGGCCAGACCGGCATCGCGGCGCTGGCGGCGCGCCAGAGCGGTGACGTGCCGCGCTACGCGCCACTGACGCTGGCCGACCGGGCGGTCGGCCTGCACGTCGGCATCGCGCTGGTGTCCGCGGTGCTGCATGCGCGGGCCAGCGGCCAGGGACAGCAGGTGGAGATTCCCATGTTCGAAGGCATGGCCCACCTGGTACTGGGCGACCACCTGGGCGGGGCGACCTTCGAGCCACCGCTCGGCCCCACCGGCTACGCGCGGCTGCTGGCGTCGCACCGCCGCCCGTACGCCACTGCCGACGGCTACATCTGCCTGCTGATCTACAACGACAAGCACTGGCGCAATTTCTTCGCCCTGATCGGCCAACCCGAACTGGGCCAGGATCCGCGCTTTCACACCCACGGCGCGCGCGCCGCGCACATCGACGAGGTCTACGCCTTCGTCGCCGACGTGATCCGCACCCGCTCTAGCCAGGACTGGCTGCGGGCGCTGGCGGACGCCGACATCCCGGCCTCGCAGCTCTATACGGTGGACGATCTGCTGGAGGACGAACACCTGGCGGCCACCGGTTTCGTGCAGCGCCACGACCATCCCACCGAAGGCCGCCTGCGCACCCCCGCCCCGCTCGGCCGCTACCAGGGCACGCCGACCGCTATTCGCCGCCCGGCGCCGACACTGGGCCAGCACAGCCGCGAAGTGCTGGCCGAAGCCGGTTACGACGACACGGCCATCGACGCCCTCTTCACCCATCGCATCACCCAGGACGGAACCCACTGATGGACTTCGAATTCACCCCCGACCAACTGGCCTTGCGCGATGCCGTGTCGCGCATCTGCGAACGCTATCCGGACGAGTACTGGCTGGAACGCGACCGCGAAGGCGGTTTCCCCGAGCCCCTGCACGCGGACCTGGCGCGCGACGGCTGGCTCGGCATCGCCATGCCGCAAGAGCATGGCGGCGCCGGCCTGGGCATGACCGAGGCCGCCCTGATGATGCAGACCATCGCCGCCTCGGGGGCCGGCTTCACCGGGGCCTCGGCCGTGCACATGAACATCTTCGGCCTGAACCCGGTGGTGGTGTTCGGCAACGACGCGCAGCGCGCCCGCTGGCTGCCGCCCCTGATTTCGGGCCGCGAGAAGGCCTGCTTCGCGGTGACCGAGCCCGACGCCGGCCTGGACACCACCAAGCTTGGCACCCGCGCCGTGCGCGAGGGCGACGAATACGTGGTGCATGGCCGCAAGATCTGGATCTCGACCGCCCAGGTGGCCGACAAGATGCTGCTGCTGGCCCGCACCACGCCGCTGGCGGACGTGGCCAAGCCGACCCAGGGCCTGTCGCTGTTCTACACCGACCTGGACCGCGCCAAGGTCGAGGTGCGCGAGATCGAGAAGATGGGCCGCAAGGCGGTGGATTCGAACATGCTGTTCATCGACGGCCTGCGGATTCCGGTCGCCGACCGCATCGGCGAGGAAGGCCGCGGCTTCGAATACATCCTGCATGGCCTGAACCCGGAACGCATCCTGATCGCCGCCGAGGCGGTGGGCATCGGCCGCGCCGCCCTGGAGCGGGCGGTGCGCTATGCCGGCGAGCGCAAGGTGTTCGGCCGGCCCATCGGCCAGAACCAGGGCATCCAGCACCCGCTGGCGCAGGCCTGGATGCAACTGGAGGCGGCCGACCTGATGGTGTTCAAGGCCGCCAGCCTGTATGACGCCGGCCAGCCCTGCGGCCCGGCCGCCAACGCCGCCAAGTACCTGGCGGCCGAGGCCGGCTACAACGCCTGCCAGACGGCGGTGATGACGCTGGGCGGGATGGGCTACGCCAAGGAATACCACGTGGAACGGCTGCTGCGCGAGAGCTTCATCCCGCGCATCGCGCCGGTCAGCCCGCAGCTGATCATGTGCTTCATCGCGGAAAAGGTGCTGGGCCTGCCGAAGTCCTATTGAGGCGCCTGCCCAGCGCGCGGCCGGCGCGCCTTCCGCCCGGGCGACGCCTTGCCGGGGCACCCCGGACCGCCTCAGGACTGCTGTTCCAGCCCCGTGCAGGCCGCCCGCAGAATGCGGGCGTACTCTTCCTGGCACGGCTCGATCCGGTAGATCGGTCCGCCCACCGAGATGGCGTAATGCTCGCCTGACAGCGTCACCGGCCAGGCGATGGCACCCACGTCGGGAATCGACTCGCCGCTGTTCATGAACCAGCCGCGCTGGCGCGACCGGTCGATGTCCTGCAATACCGCCTCGCGCGTGACCAGCGTGCGGTCGTTGTAGCGCGTCAACGGCGTGGCGGCCAGGAGCGCGTCGCGGGCCGGCTCGTCCATCAGCGACATGAGCGCTTTGCCCAGCGAATTGGCGTGTACGTCCTTGAACTCGCCGGCAACCGGCGCGTATCGGATCGTATGGGGCGAGTCCAGCACGTCCAGATAGACCACCCGGCCATCCTGCGTCAGCTTGGCGAATACAACGGTTTCGCGGGTGGCATCGCGCAGTTCGACCAGGCTCGGGTAGACCCGGTCCAGCACCGGGTCGGCGCGGGCGATGCGCTGCGCCATCGCCAGCAGGCGGCCCGTCGGGTAATAGCCCTGGCGGCGGCCGGTTTCATAGAGATAGCCCAGGCCGGTCAGGGTTCGGATCAGCGCCAGGCAGCTCGACACCGGCACGTCCAGCAGCCGGGCCAGTTCAGACAGGGGCAGTGCGCGCTTCTCCCGGGCATAGGTTTCGATGATTTCGATGACTCGCAGCGCCGTCTTGACACTCATTGCCCGTTCCCAACTTGTTAGCACATGAAACAACCGTCCGCGCCGGGCCCTAAAGTTCCCTGCGGGACTGCCGTAATCGTAGCTGAGAATTCCCTGAAAACAGCGCGTTCCTCCGAGACGCCCTCATCGCCGTTGGAGTGATCATGGCCGTAACCCCCTTAGCCCCCGCTACGTTCGCGCCCGCGCCGGCGGCGCCCGTGCCGGTCACCGCCGATCCGTCGGTGACCGTCGCGCCGCCGGCCGCCGGCAGCCAGAGCGGTGGCGCCGACACCGCCACATCGGAGCAGTCGACCTCCCAGAAGCTGCCGCTGGAAAAGGCGCTCGACGAGATCAACGAACAGATGAAGGCCTGGTCCACCCAATTGCAGTTCGAGGTCGATCCCGACGTGCACCAGGTAGTGGTGTCGGTGGTGGACGCGAAATCCGGGGACGTCATCCGCACCATCCCGAGTGAAGCCGTACTGAAGATCGCCAAAATGATCGTCAACATGCAAGGAAACGGCATCAAAACCACGGCTTGATATGGCACCGGATATTTTCCGCCGTGCCTGTTTTGGCGCCAATCGATGCCGGAAGCATTGAATTAGGCCCGCCTTATGCCCTTACCCGGTCAATCGCCGGCACCCTATTTTTGACAGAATCGCATCGCTAGGAAGGAATTTCACATGGCCTCTATCACTAACCTCGGTTCGGTTTCCGGCTTGCCCCTGGAAGAAACACTGAAAAAATTGCAGGACGCCGAGGACAAGAAGCTCTCGATCTACACCACCCGCGCCCAAAGCTACCAGACCCGCATCGATGCCTACGCGCAGCTCCAAAGCGCGCTGGAAGCGCTGCAGAAGTCGGCCGGCGTGCTGGGCAAGACCGAGACGATGGCCGCCATCAAAGGCAGCGTCACCGGCGGCACCGCCTTGACGGCCAGCGTGGCCGCCGAGGGCGCCGTCGCGGGCCAGTACACCATCTATGTGAACAACCTGGCCCGCGCCCAGAGCCTGCAATCGGGTGCCGTGGCCGATCGCACCGCCAAGAACGGCGACACGGGCTCATTCGAGGTCGAACTGGCCGACGGCACCAAACGCACCATCGATCTGAAGGGCGACACCTCCCTCAACGGCATCGTCAAGGCGATCAACGCCGACGACAAGTCCGGCCTGCGCGCCACCGTCATCAATGACGGCAACGGCAACAACTACCTGATGCTGACCGCCAAGGACACCGGCGTCCAGGCCTCGGTGAAGAACATCACCGTCACCGGTGACCAATCGCTCAAGGACATCCTGACCTTCAGCACCGCCGCCGACGGCACCACCAGCGGCATGGCCAATAACAAGGCCGAAGACGCCGAAGTGGTTATCAACGGCATCACGGTCAAGAGCGGTTCGAATAACGTCTCCAAGGCCATCGACGGCGTCACGCTGAACCTGACCGAGAAGACCGAGGCCGGTAAGCCGATCACGCTCAAACTGGAAGCCGACACCTCGGTCGCCAGCAAGGCCGTCCAGGACTTCGTCAAGACCTACAACGCGTTGCAAACGACCATCAAGAACCTGACGGCCTTCGACGCCAAGGCGGCCACCAACCAGCCGCTGACCGGCGACGGCACCACGCGTTCGATCCAGTCGTCGGTGACCAATGCGCTGCAGGCCGTGCTTGGCGAAGGCACCGTCCGTTCGCTGGCCGACCTGGGCATCACCACCGATCCGCAGACGCGCCAGCTCAAGCTCGACCAGACCAAGCTCGACAAGGCCCTGACCGAGAACCCCGGTGACGTCACCAAGCTGCTAACCGGGAGCAACGGCCTGGCCAAGAACTTCGAAGCCGCCTTCAAGGACGTCCTGGGTAGCACCGGCTCACTCAAGACGCGGACCGATGGCCTCGCCAAATCCATGAGCGACCTCGACGCCCAGCAAAAGCGGGCCAAGGCCGCCAGCGATGCCGAAATGGACCAAATGCGCACGCGCTTCGTGGCGCTGGACAAATACGTTTCCCAACTGGCTGTCACGGGCAACTACCTGACCCAACAATTTGCGGCGATGAACAAATCGAGCAAATAACCTGTAGAAGATGCATCAATGACTTACGCCGCCCGCCGCCCCACAGGGTCCCAATCCGTCCGCTCCTACGCCGATATCGGCCTGGAAACCCAGGTTTTGAGCGCGACGCCCGAGCGGCTGATCACCCTGCTGTACCTGGGTGCGCGGGCGGCGATCGGGCAAGCGCGCATCCACCTGCAGGACGGCCGCATCGCCGAACGCGGCGCGGCCATCTCGAAAGCGATCAAGATCGTCGATGAAGGCTTGAAGACCGGGTTGAACATGGAGGCCGGCGGCGACATCGCCGCCAACCTCGCCCGGCTCTACGATTACATCGTCCGCACCCTGCTGACGGCAAATCTGAAAGCAGATCCCGAGCAACTCGACATCGCCGACCGCCTGTTGGCGGATCTGGCCGAGGCTTGGCAGACTTCCATCGACCGACCGGCTGGTGTAACGCAGCCCTGATGGCCCAGAAACACAAATCCAGCCCGCCATCGAACGCCCGAGATTTCCATGACGTCCCTTACCCAGTACACCTCCCCTATTCTGGAACACTACCAGGAGATAGCCCTCATCACGGGCGAAATGCTGACGGCCGCGCAGGCCGGTGACTGGGATACGGCGATGGCGCATGGCCAGCAGTACTGCGAACTGGTGGAACGCCTGCGCATCGCCGAGCCGACGGCGCCGCTGGACGAGGCCGGCCGCGCCATGAAATACGACCTGCTGGTGCGCATCCTGGAGAACGACGCGATGACGCGCGATCTGGCGTTGCCGCAACTGGCCCGGCTGGGCGAGCTGCTGGGGCGCATGAAGCGCCAGCAGACCCTGCTCTCGGCCTACGGCTACCAGGCGCCTGAAGCATGAGCGTGGGTCCCGCGGCACTCGGCAACGTCCTGGTGCAGCGGTTGGATGCCGTGCTTGGCACGACGATGTCCGCCGCCAGCGCCAACCAGGTGTCGGGCGCGCGGCCGGATGCGGTCAGCCAGCCCGGCAACCTGGACAAGCCCGGCTCGGCCGACGGCTCCAACCGCGATCCCCGCCAAGGCATACAGACGGGCGGCGCCCGCGGCGATCGCCCGGCCACCGTTATCGATGCCAAGACCGCCGCCGCGCTGGCGCTGGCCGCGCGCGGCCTGGTCACCAGCAGCGACACCACCGCCTCGGCCCCCACCACGCTGGGCACCACCGCCCGCGCCATCCTGGCCCTGCTGGCCCAGTATCCTGAAACCGCCCCGGCGGTGCAGGGCCGCGCGCCCCTCTGGACGGCGGATGCGCCCGCGCCGTCGAGCGGCACGCCAGCGCAGCCGGCGGCTGGCCAATCCAATCCCCAGCAACCCGCCACGCAACCCGCTCCCGGCGCCACCGCGCCCACGCCTGGCGGCGCAGCGCCTGCCGGCGCCTCCGCCGCCAGCACGGCCGCGGCCGCAGCGGCGTCCGTCGCGGCCGACCCCGCCACGGACGCCCCCGCAACCGCCAAACCCGGACGCCCCGCCGTTGCGGACGGCGCCCCCGCCGGCGCCAAAGGCGCCGACGGCGCGGCCCACGCCGCCCTGGCCGGCGCCGCCCCTTCCGCCCGCGCGCTGGGCCAGGCCCTGCGCGCCGCGCTGCAGACCAGCGGGTTGTTCTACGAATCGCACCTGACCGACATGGTCTTCGGCCGTAGCAATCCGGCACAGTTACAACAGGAACCGCAGGCCCGCCTTACCCGTGGCGCCGCCGCCGACGCCGACGGCGCGCGGCCTCGCGCCGACACCACCGCGCCGACCGGCCGCGCCGGCGGCGAATCGACCGCCACCGGCGGCGCCAGCACGCCCGCGCCGGGCGCCCCGATCAGCGGCATCCACCAGGACCTGACTTTGCTGGTGCGCCAGCAGCTGGACGTACTGGCCAACCAGGCCCTGACCTGGCAGGGCGAGGCCTGGCCTGGCGCTCCAATGGAGTGGGAGGTGGAGCGCGACCCCTATGGCGGCGATCCGGACTCCGCCGGGTCCACCTGGGCCACCCGCCTGAAGCTCGACCTGCCGCGCCTGGGCCTGGTGGACGCGCGCCTGAACCTGGCGGGCGACCAGCTCGTGCTGCAGGTGGTCGCGCCCCACAGCGCCGCCGAGATCAACGAATCCTCCGACCTGCTGCGCTCGCGCCTGCTGGCCGCCGGCCTCACGCTCAGCCACCTGGTGGTGAACGTGGTCGACCCCCGCCCCGTCGTCCCCACGGATTTCTGATGCGTACCGTGCCACCGCCCGACCAGGGCCCGAACGCCAACCGCAATGCCGCGGTCGCCATTTCATACGATGACCGCGACGCCGCCCCGCGCGTGGTGGCCAAGGGCTACGGCCAGTTGGCCGACACCATCGTGCGTGCCGCCGAGGAAAACGGCCTGTACGTGCACGAATCGCGCGAACTCGTCGGACTGCTGATGCAGGTGGACCTGGATTCGCATATTCCTCCCCAACTCTACGTGGCGGTGGCAGAATTGCTGGCCTGGCTCTATCGCCTCGAATCGCGCGAACTCCCCGAAGGCGCGCCGCCTGCCTGACCCCTCTCTCTAAGGACCACCACCGTGTTGGATGCCAGCGATCCGGAATTCCTGCTCACGCGGCCGGAAGACATGCGCGCCGCGCTCTTCGAACTGACGCACCCCGACAGCCACATCCTGGTGCGTGACGCCGCGGACCGGGAAATGGCGGTGTTGGTGCTGGGCGCCGACAAGCAGACCCGACAGTTTTTCTGGCGCCCGCGCGATTACGCGGGCGCCGACTTCGAGCAGTCCGACAGCATGGGCCTGCTCAGCGGCACCACTTTCCATTTCCACGCGACGGCTTACGGCGGCGTGCAGATCCGCTTCCGCGTCTCGCGTCCCGAAGTCATCCATTTCGATGACGGCAGCGCGGCGCTGATGTCGCCCTTCCCCGAACGTCTGGCGCGCATCCAGCGCCGCAAGATGTTCCGGGCCTCGCTGGTGACCCATGCCAACCGCTGCCAGGCGTCCTGGCGCCCCGCTCCCACCGACAAGCCGATCAGCTTCTCGGTGCGCGATATTTCGGTGGACGGGGTGGGCTTGCGGGCGGAGCTGGCGGTGCAGGCCCTGCCGCAACGCGGCACGGTGCTCGAAGACGTGCAACTGGATTTCGGCGAGCTGGGCAAGCTCAATGCGCACCTGGAAGTCCGCAATGTATACCCGATCTCGGGCCAGCCCATGACCCAGGCCGCCAGCCCCGACGAGCCGGCGCCGACCCACGTGTCGCTGACGGGCGAGCCGCCAATGAGCCATTTGGGCGCGGTCTTCCTGAACCTGGACGCGCGCCAGGAGAACTGGTTGCAGCAGGTGGTGTGGCGGCTGGAGAAGACTGCCCGCTGACCGCACGGGCATGCATGCCGCACGGGGAGCAGAGGCGCCCCGGTTCGGCGCCGAAAACGCGGCGGGCGAACGGGCCTGAGAAAGGCCGTTGACCGCAACGACCGGCAAGAACAACCGACAATAACAACCAACAAAAACGACCGACAGGAACGGCGGGCCACAACGGCCGGTGGAAACACCAATCGCCAACGGCTGACCACAACCGCTGGCAACGTGCCTTCGCGCGGGGCAGGCGCGGCTGCCGCCCCCCCCCCCCCGTGATCCGCTCCGACTGGCCGTTACACGGCCATCGACGAGATTTCCTTGTAGGCGGCGACCAGCTTGTTGCGCACCTGGACGGCCGTCTGGAAGCCGATGCTGGCTTTCTGCAGGTCGATCATGACGTCGTTGAGCGACACGTCGGGCGCGCCCAGTTCAAAGGCCTTGGCCTGGGCGGTGGCGGCGTTCTGCGCGGCGGTGACGCGGCGGATGGAGCGATGCAGCTCGGCGGCGAAGCCGTCGGGTTGGGCCACGCTTTCGCCGGCGGCCAGGTTGCCGGTTTCGGCCTTGGTTACCGCCACGCGCATCTGCTGAAGCATGCTTTCGATGCCGGACAAGCCTGATACAGCCATTACGTTATTCCTTGCTGGTAGGACGAGGGACTACGCCCAGGATGCTGGCAGCGTAACCCGCCATCGCGCGCGCCATAGCGGCTAAAAGCCGCCAAAACACCCGATATTTCCGCGAATGCCCCACAGCGGCCGGCACCCGTCGCGACCGCCCGCGTCCACCTGCCGCGCTCGCTTGTCGACATAGAGGACAAGTAACGCCAAAAAACCGCTGTTTTCAACGATTGGGTTTGCTAACGCAGCAGCAATAATCCAGGCTCTCCCCAGACCAGAAGCACGTTGCATGTGTAATCTGCCCTACCCGAACATGAAGTCATTTTCCCTGCTCCGCGAAGCCAGCGGGAGCCGCCAATGAATCAGCAGGCTACCCTGAGCGCGTCGCTTCTGGCGAAGTTTCCCGTGTTGGAAAAGATACGTGCCCTGCCCAAGCCGATCCTGCTCGGCGCGGCCGCGGCGCTGGTCGCGCTGATCGTCGCCGTGGCGATGTGGAGCAGCGAGCCCAAGTACAAGGTGCTGTTCTCGAACCTGGACGACCGCGATGGCGGCGCCATCGTGACCGCCCTGGGCTCCATGAACGTGCCGTACAAGTACAACGACACCGGCACCGCCCTGCTGGTGCCGGCAGACCGCGTTTACGACGCCCGCCTGCAACTGGCCTCGCAGGGCCTGCCGCGCGGCGGCTCGGTCGGCTTCGAACTAATGGACAACGCCCGTTTCGGCGCCAGCCAGTTCGCCGAACAGATCAACTACCAGCGCGGCCTCGAAGGCGAACTGGCGCGCTCGATCGAATCCATGCACACCGTGCAGCACGCCCGCGTGCACCTGGCCATGCCGCGCCAGTCGCTGTTCGTGCGTGAACGCCAGCCGCCGACCGCCTCGGTGCTGCTGAACGTCTACCCCGGCCGCAGCCTGAGCGACGCCCAGGTCTCGGCCATTTCCTGGCTGGTCGCCTCCAGCGTGCCGGAACTGACCGCCGAAAACGTCTCGATCGTCGACCAGAACGGCCGCCTGCTGTCCGCCCCCACCGGCGAGGGCCGCGGCATGGACGCCGACCAGATGCGCATGGTCCGCGAGACCGAGCAGCGCACCGTCGAACGCATCCTCACCATCCTCAACCCGCTGGTCGGCCCGGGCAACGTCCACGCCCAGGCCAGCGCCGAAATGGATTTCTCGCGCCGCGAGGAAACCTCCGAGGTCTACCGCCCCAACCAGGAGCCCGGCCAGGCCGCCATCCGCAGCCAGCAGACCAGCGAGTCGAACCAGCGCGGCATCAATCCCGCGCAGGGCGTGCCTGGCGCGCTGTCCAACCAGCCCCCGGCCAACGCCCAGGCGCCGATCGCCAACCCGCCGCAGACCCAGCCGCCGCGCCCGGGCCAGCCGCAACAACAAGGCCAGCAGCAACAGCAGACCACCACCGGCGCTGGCGCCCAGGGCGCCGGCGGCACCGTCAGCGATCGCCGCGACGCCACCACCAACTACGAGGTCGACCGCACCATCAGCCACATCAAGCAGCCGGTCGGCACGCTCAAGCGCCTGTCGGTCGCCGTGGTGGTCAACTACGTGCGCGACAAGGACGGCGAACTGGCCGCCCTGCCGCCCGAGGAACTGAGCAAGCTCACCAACCTGGTGCGCGAGGCGATGGGCTACTCCGAAAGCCGTGGCGACTCGCTGAACCTGGTCAACAGCCAGTTCAACGACGGTCCGCCGGCCGTGCCGATGTGGCGCGATCCGGAAATGATCGCCCTGTTCAAGACCATCCTGGCCTGGCTGGTGGGTGGCGTGCTGGCCCTGTGGCTGTACCGCAAGATCCGCCGCTCGGTGGGCGACTACCTGTACCCGCCGGTCGATCCTGAAGTGGCCGAGGCCGAGCGCATCGAAGCCCAGCGCGAGGCCCAGGACCTGGCCCGCGCCAAGGAAACCGACCGTTACCAGGACAACCTGGAACGCGCCCGCACGATGGCGAACAAGGATCCGCGCGCCGTCGCGATGGTCCTGCGCACCTGGATGACCAAAGATGAAAAATGATGCCAAGCCCATGGACGGCATGACGCGCAGCGCCGTCCTGATGATGTCGCTGGGTGAAGACGCCGCCGCCGAGGTCTTCAAGTACCTCACCGCCCGCGAAGTGCAGCAGGTCGGCGCCGCCATGGCCAGCCTCAAGCAGGTCACCCGCAACGACGTGGCCGTGGTGCTGGAGGAGTTCCGCCAGGAAGCCGACCAGTTCATGGCCGTCACGCTGGGATCGGACGACTACATCCGCACCGTGCTGACCAAGGCGCTGGGCAGCGACCGCGCCGCCGGCCTGATCGAGGACATCCTGGAAGCCGGCGAAGGCGGCAGCGGCATCGACGCCCTGAACTGGCTCGACCCGCACACCGTGGCCGAGCTGATCGGCGACGAGCACCCGCAGATCATCGCCACCATCCTGGTGCACCTGGAACGCGACCGCGCCGCCGGCGTGCTGGCGCTGCTGACCGACCGCCTGCGCAACGACGTCATGCTGCGCATCGCCACCTTCGGCGGCGTGCAGCCCGCGGCCCTGTCGGAACTGACCGAAGTGCTCAATTCCGTGCTGGCCGGCCAGGGCGCCAAGCGCAGCAAGATGGGCGGCGTGCGCACCGCGGCCGAGATTCTCAACATGATGAATTCGGCCGAAGAGGAAACCGTGGTCGCCAGCCTGCGCGAACGCGACAACGACCTGGCGCAGAAGATCATCGACGAGATGTTCGTGTTCGACAACCTGCTCGACGTCGAAGACCGCGCGATCCAGCTCATCCTCAAGGAAATCGACAACGACACGCTCATGGTCGCGCTCAAGGGCGCCCAGGAAGAGCTGCGCGCCAAGTTCCTGCGCAACATGTCCAGCCGCGCCGCCGAGATGCTGCGCGAAGACCTGGAAGCGCAAGGCCCGATCCGCATGTCGAAGGTCGAGGGCGAGCAGAAGAAGATCCTGCAGATCGCCCGCCGCCTGGCCGAGAGCGGCCAGATCGTCCTGGGCAATTCCGGAGACGACGCGTATGTCTGAAGCGGATACCGGCCAGTCGACGCTCATCTCGCGCAGCGCCGCCTGGCGGCGCTGGCAGATGCTGTCGTTCGACGAGCCGCCGCCCGTCGAAGTGGAACCCGAGCCGGAACCCGACCCGGGCCCCGACCCGGAAGTGGTGATGGCCCAGTTGCGCGCCCAGGCCATCGCCGAGGGCCGCGAGGAAGGTTACGCGCAAGGTCATGCCGCCGGCCTGGAAGCCGGCCGCGCCGAAGGCCATGAAGCGGGCCTGGCCGCCGGCCGCGAAGCCGGCTATGCCGAAGGCCTGGCCCAGGCGCGCGAACAAGGCGCCCAGGAAGCGCAACAGCTGCACGCGTTGCTGCAAGCCTGCGCTGAATCGGTGGGATCGCTGGAAGAAAAGATGGGCCAGAGCCTGCTGACGCTGGCGCTGGACATCGCCCAGCAGGTCGTGCGCACCACGCTGGCCGAGCAGCCCGAGACCGTGGCCAGCGCCGTGCGCGAAGTGCTGCACATCAACCCCACCGCCGGCGGCCAGATGCGCCTGTGGGCCAATCCGGCCGACATCGAGCTGATCCGCCTGCATCTGGCCGACGAGCTCAAGGAAGGCCACTGGCGCGTGCTGGCCGACGAATCCATCGCCCGCGGCGGCTGCCGCGCCGAGACGCCATTCGGCGACATCGACGCCACCTTGCAGACCCGCTGGCGCCGCGTCGCGGCCTCGCTGGGCCGCAACGTCCACTGGGAGGACCCGGCGTGAGCGCCAATCCGGCCCCCGCGCAGCCCGGCCAACCGGCCGTGCCCGTGATCGACCGCTGGCAGACCCAGCTGCAGATCGGCTCGATCCGCGCCGCCTCGACCGACCCCTGGCTGGTCAGCGGCAAGATCACGCGCGCCACGGGCCTGGTGCTGCACGCCACGGGGCTGCGCCTGCCGGTGGGCGCCGCCGCGCGCATCGAGATCGCCCGCGGCCACGACCACTGGGCCGACGCCGAAGTGGTCGGTTTCGACGGTCACACCCTGTACCTGATGCCGCAGGCCGACATTTCCGGCCTGCCGCCCGGCGCCCGCGTGGTGCCCGGCGAACCGCCCGTGCAGCGCCAGATCCCGCTGCCGCGCAAGGCCGAGCTGAATGGCAACGCCAAGCCGCAGCTGGGTCGCCACCTGCCGGTGGGCAACGCCCTGCTGGGCCGCGTGCTGGACGGCGCCGGCCGGCCGCTGGATGGCCTCGGTCCGCTGACCGGCGCCGAACTGGCGCCGCTGTCGGCCCAGCCGATCAACCCGCTGTCGCGCGCCCCGATCGACACCGTGCTCGATACCGGCGTGCGCGCGATCAACGGCCTGCTCACCGTCGGCCGCGGCCAGCGCATGGGCCTGTTCGCCGGCTCCGGCGTCGGCAAGAGCGTGCTGCTCGGCATGATGGCCCGCTACACCAAGGCCGACGTCATCGTGGTCGGCCTGATCGGCGAACGCGGCCGCGAAGTCAAGGAATTCATCGAGCACAACCTGGGCCCCGAGGGCCTGGCGCGCTCGGTGGTGGTGGCCGCCCCGGCCGACGTCTCGGCGCTCCTGCGCCTGCAGGGCGCGGCCTATGCCACGCGCCTGGCGGAACACTTCCGCGACCAGGGCCTGGACGTGCTGCTGATCATGGACTCGCTTACCCGCTACGCCATGGCGCAACGCGAAATCGCGCTGGCCATCGGCGAGCCGCCCGCCACCAAAGGCTATCCGCCGTCGGTGTTCGCCAAGCTGCCGACCCTGGTCGAACGCGCCGGCATGGGCGCGCCCGGGCCCAGCGGCAAGGCCGGCTCGATCACCGCGTTCTACACCGTGCTGGCCGAAGGCGACGACCAGCAGGACCCGATCGCCGACTCGGCCCGCGCCATCCTGGACGGCCACGTGGTGCTGTCGCGCCATCTGGCCGAATCCGGCCACTACCCCGCCATCGACATCGAGGCCTCGATCTCGCGCGCCATGACCTCGCTGATCACGCCGCAGCAGTTCTCGGTGGTGCGCCGCTTCAAACAGACGCTGTCGCGCTACCAGCGCAACCGCGACCTGATCGCCGTGGGCGCGTACGCCGCCGGCAACGACCCGCAACTGGACGACGCCATCGCCCGCTACCCGCGCCTGGAAGCCTTCCTGCAGCAGGATATTGGCGAGAACGTCGGCTACGAGGACGCGGTGGAACAGTTGCGCGCCAGCTTTGAATTGAGGGACACCTATGCCTAGCCAATTGCCTCTGGACATGCTGATCAACCTGGCCAAGGAGAGCACGGACGAAGCCGCCCGCCTGCTTGGCCGCCTCAGCACCGAGCGCACCAATGCCGAACGCCAGCTCGGCATGCTGCAGGACTATCGCCAGGACTATCTGGAGCGCCTGCAACAGGCCATGACCACCGGTATGTCGGCCAGCGACTGCCACAACTATCAGCGCTTCATCGGCACCCTGGACGACGCCATCGGCCAGCAGCAGAACGTGCTGCGCCAGGCCGACGAAAACCTGGCCAAGGGCCGTCTTTACTGGCAGCAGGAAAAGCGCAAGCTCAATTCGTACGACGCCCTGGCACAACGCGAATTGCGCGCGCAGGCCGTGGTGGAATCCCGCCGCGAGCAGCGCGCCAACGACGAATACTCCGCCCGCCTGGTCCAGCGCCAGGCCGGGATGCATTAATTGCCCACAGGAAGCCCAAGATGACCGCTCCCCTGCCCACGCCCGCCATCGCGCCCGCCGCGCCGGTCTCGATCGCCGACACGCTCGGCGCCAAGTCCGCGGCCGCCTCGACCAAGAAGGGCCCGTCGTTCTCCGACGTGCTGGCCCAGCAGCGCCCGAACCCGTCCGCCGACGCGCGGCCGGCCAATAACAACGGCGCCAAGACGCCGGCATCCGGCGGCAAGCCCTCCGGCGACGCAGCGGCCAACGCCGAAGACGCCGCCGCCTCGGCCATCGACAACGCCGTGCAGACCGCGACCCAGGCCGAAGCCGGCGCGCTCGCCGTCGCCGCCGCGCAGCAACCCGCCACGCCGGTGGTGTTGCCGGAACAGGCGCTGGAAATCGCCGCCCAGGCCGCCGAGCAGGTCCAGCTGGCGCGCGGCAACGCCCAGGCGGCCGCCACGGCCATCAGCAGCGGCGCGGCCGTGGTGCAGGCTGCCCTGACCGCCAACGACGCCATCGCCACCCCGCGCACGCCGGTGGCCGCCACGGCGCAGCAGGCCGAAGCCGCCGCCGCCCTGGCCAGCCGCGATGCGCAGATCGCCCAGCCGGTGGTCACCGCCGCCGTCAAGCCCGGCTCGACGCCAGCGGCCGAAGCGGCGCCCGCCAAGCCCGCGCCCGCCGCGGAGCTACCGCGCCCGGCGTCCGAAGCCGCCGCGCCGCGCGCCGCCAATGCGCGCGTGGCCGCGGCCGAACCCGCGCCTGTCCTGCCGCAACACGGCCGCACCGAGGAAGACCCCGCCGCGCCGGTGCTCAGCACCGCGCAGCAATTCCAGGTGCCGCAGCACGCCGCCAATGCCCAGGACCACCTGGCGCAAGCGATCGCCGCCGCCTCGCAGCGCCAGCAGCCCGCGCCCATCGCCAACCCCGCCAGCGTCGCCGTGCCCAATGTGCCGGTGGTACTGCAGGTTGCCACCCCGGTCGGCGGCACCCACTGGGGCACCGAACTGGGTCAGCAGATGGTGGTCATGAGCAACAACGTGCGCCAGGGCACCCAGACCGCCGAGCTGCGCCTGGATCCGCCCGACCTCGGTCCGCTGCGCGTCAGCATCAATTTGGCCGATGGCGTTGCCAGCGCCTCGTTCGTGTCGGCGCATGCCTCGGTGCGCCAGGCGATCGAAACCGCGATTCCGCAATTGCAGCAGGCCCTGGCCCAGGCCGGCATCTCGCTGGGCCAGACCAGCGTCGGCGAACAGGCCGCGCAGCAGGAATTCGCCCAGCAGAACGGCGGCGGTTCGCAACGCCAGGGCGGCGGCAATGGCGCCGCGGTGGCGGATGGTTCGAGCGATGGCCAGGCCGCCACCGTGACGGCCTCGCGCAACGCCAATGCGCTGGTCGACACCTTCGCGTAACAATCGCGCGGCCCGCGGCCGGCAACGGTTGCGGGCGGTGCAGCAATAGCTTGAGATACGCGGCTTTCGCCCTGTTTTTCGCCTCCAAGCGGGGGTGTGATTTCGGGCAGAATGCTTTCATCCACTAAGAATCCGTTTTCATCAGCGGCAAAACACGCATCGACACCGAGATGGCGACTTCCAAACCCACAACCATGCCGCCGCGCGGCGCGCTTCCGACACGCTCCGGCGGCATAGGCCGCATTGTCCGCCCGCTGCTCATGATATTGGTGCTGCTGCTGGTGGCCGCCGCCAGCGCGGGCGCGACCTGGTTCATTGCCCAGCGCATGCAGCCGCAGGGTGGCGCGCCGGTGCAACTGGGCGTTGGGCAGACCGGCAACCAGCCGGGCCAGCCCGGCGCCGCCGGCCCGCAGGCCACGCCGACCACTTTTGTCGCCCCGCCCACCACCCCGGCGGCGGTGCCCGCGCCGATCTTCGTGCCGATCGAGGCCTTCACGGTCACGCTGCAGAACGCGGACACCGAACGCATCATGCACGTTGGCCTGACCCTGCGCGTGAGCGACGAACAGACCCGCATCCGCCTGGAAAAATACATGCCTGAAGTGCGCAGCCGCATCCTGATGGTGCTGTCCGCGCAATCGCCCACCGGCGTGCAGACCCAGCAAGGCAAGACCGACATGGCCAACGCCATCAAGCAAGCCGTCAATCGCCCGTTCGCGCCCCTGCCGGACGGCCAGTATGTCACCGACGTACTGTATACGGCGTTCGTGGTGCAATAAGCATGGCCTACGAGGCGTTTCTTTCGCAGGACGAAGTCGACGCGCTGCTGGCCGGCGTCACGGGCGAGAGCGACAGCAAAAAGGAATCCGCGGGCCCCAACGACGGCGCCCGCGCCTATGACCTGAGCTCGCCGGACCGCGTGGTGCGCCGGCGCATGCAGACGCTGGAGCTCATCAACGAACGCTTTGCGCGCCAGATGCGCAGCGTGTTGCTGAACTTCATGCGCCGCAGCGCCGACATCACAGTCGGTTCCATCAAGATCCAGAAGTACGCGGACTTCGAACGCAACCTGCCGGTTCCCAGCAACCTGAACATGGTGCAGATGAAGCCGCTGCGCGGCACTGCCCTGTTCACCTATGACCCGAACCTGGTGTTCCTGGTCATCGACAGCCTGTTCGGCGGCGATGGCCGCTACCACACGCGGGTCGAGGGCCGTGACTTCACCACCACCGAACAGCGCATCATCCGGCGCCTGCTCAACCTGACCCTGGAAAGCTACGGCAAGTCCTGGGATCCCGTCTACCCGATCGAATTCGATTACGTCCGCTCGGAGATGCACACCAAGTTCGCCAGCATCACCGGCAACAATGAAGTGGTGGTCGTCACCTCGTTCCACATCGAATTCGGCGCGACCGGCGGCGACCTCAACATCTGCCTGCCCTATTCCATGATCGAGCCGGTGCGCGACCTGCTCACGCGGCCGCTGCAGGAAACCACGCTCGAGGAAGTCGATCAGCGCTGGGCGCAGCAGCTCTCGCGCCAGGTGCGCAGCGCCGACATCGACGTGGTCGCCGAGTTCGCGCGCATTCCGTCCAGCATCCGCGAACTGATGCGCATGAAGGTCGGCGACATCCTTCCCGTGGATGTGCCGCAGACCGTCATCGCCCACGTCGACGGCGTGCCGCTGATGGAATGCGGCTACGGCGTCTTCAACGGCCAGTACGCCCTGCGCGTGCAAAACATGTTTACCCACGATACCGATTCAAACGAGGCCCCCGACCATGACTGACAAGAACGAGCCCGGCTCCGGCTCGTCCCCGGCCGACGACTGGGCCGACGCGCTCGCCGAACAATCCCGCGCCAATCCGCCCACCCAGGCGGACGGCCTGAAGCCCGCCCAGGATGACTGGGCCGCCGCCATGGCCGAGCAGACGGCGGCCACGCCGCCCGCGGCCGCCGCGCCCCCTGCCGCTCCGGCGGCTCCCCCGGCTCCGGCTCCGGCCGCGCCTGCCGCGCAATCGGCGGCGCAATCGGTGTTCAAGCCGCTGGCCGGCTCGGCCGCCGGCAATGGCACCGACATCGACCTGATCATGGACGTGCCCGTCCAGCTGACGGTGGAACTGGGCCGCACCCGCCTGACCATCAAGAACCTGCTGCAACTGGGCCAGGGGTCGGTGGTGGAGCTGGACGGCCTGGCCGGCGAGCCGATGGACATCTTCGTCAACGGCTACCTGATCGCCCAGGGCGAAGTGGTGGTGGTGGAAGACAAGTACGGCATCCGCCTGACCGACATCATCACCCCGTCCGAACGCATCAACCGCCTCAACAACCGCCGTTGAAGCCGCGCCCGTGATGAACGAATCCGCCCTGCTGCGCGTCGTCATCGGCCTGGTGCTGGTGCTGGCGGCCATCCTGGCCGCAGCCTGGCTGGCGCGGCGCGCCGGCCTGACGCAGCGTGGCGGCGGCAACCTGCTCAAGCAGGTCGCCAGCCTGCCGATCGGCGCGCGGCAGAGCATCGTCGTCGTCGAGATCGAGAACACCTGGGTGGTCGTGGGCGTCAGCCCCGGCCAGCTCAACACCCTGCATACCCTGCCCGCCGGCGAATTGCCGCAGGCCCCGACCTTGCCCACCGCCGCCTTCGCGGCCAAACTGGGCCAGGCGCTCAAGCGCCGCTAGGCGGCGCGCGCGCTTCCACACCATGAGCTTGCCCTCTTCCCCTCGCGCCCGCCGCGGCGCGCTGCCCCTGCTGGGCGCCGCCGCCCTGCTGGGCCTGGCCCTGTTCCCCGCGGGCGTGGTCGCCCAGGCCACCCTGCCTGCCCTGACCGCGACGCCGGGCCCGGGCGGTTCCGAAACCTATTCACTCAGCATGCAGACGCTGCTGCTGATGACGTCGCTGTCGTTCCTGCCGGCGGCGCTGTTGATGATGACCGGCTTCACCCGCATCATCATCGTGCTCGGCCTGCTGCGCAGCGCCATGGGCACCGCGATGTCGCCGCCCAACCATGTTCTGATCGGGCTGGCGCTGTTCCTGACCTTCTACACAATGTCGCCGGTGTTCGACAAGATCTACACCGACGCCTACAAACCGCTGTCCGAGGGCTCGATCCAGTTCGAAGCCGCGGTCGAGCGCGCCGCGGGCCCGCTGCGCACCTTCATGCTGCACCAGACCCGCGAGAACGACCTGGCGCTGTTCGCCAACCTGGCCAAGCAGCCGGCGCTGGAGGATCCGTCGCAGGTGCCGCTGCGCATCCTGGTGCCGGCCTTCATCACCAGCGAGCTCAAGACCGCCTTCCAGATCGGCTTCACCATTTTCATTCCGTTCCTCATCATCGATCTGGTGGTCGCCAGCGTGCTGATGGCGCTGGGCATGATGATGGTGCCGCCCGTGACCGTGGCGTTGCCGTTCAAGCTGATGCTGTTCGTGCTGGCCGATGGCTGGAACCTGCTGATGGGCTCGCTGGCCCAGAGCTTCTACCAATAGGGAATCGCCATGACCGCCGAAACCGTCATGACCATGACCTACCAGGCGATGAAGATCGCGCTGGCGATGGCCGGTCCGCTGCTGATCATCACCCTGATCGTCGGCCTGGTGATCAGCATCTTCCAGGCAGCCACCCAGATCAACGAAATGACGCTGTCGTTCATCCCGAAGCTGCTGGCAATGTGCGGCGTGCTGGTGCTGCTGGGCCCGTGGCTGATCGGCATCATGGTCGACTACATCCGTCAATTGATCGGCCAGATTCCCGGCCTGGTGTCGTAGCGGCATCCGCCGCCGCCGGGACGCGTCCCCATGTTTTCCTTCACCATCGAGCAGCTCAATGGCTGGATCGGCCAGTTCCTCTGGCCGTTCGTGCGCATCCTGGCGCTGGTGGGCACCGCGCCCCTCTTTTCCGAATCCACCATTCCCGTCAAGGTCAAGATCGGTCTGGCCTTCGTGTTGGCGCTTGCCGTCAGCCCGGCGCTCGATCCCATGCCGCCGATCGCCCCGGGTTCGTTCGCCGGCCTGTGGATGGTGATGCAGCAGGTGCTGATCGGCATCGCCATGGGCTTTACCATGCGCCTGGTGTTCGCCGCAGTGCAGACGGCCGGCGAATTCGTCGGCCTGCAGATGGGCCTGTCGTTCGCCTCCTTTTTCGATCCCAGCACCGGCGCCAACACCGCCGTGCTGTCGCGCCTGTTCAACATCGTGGCCATGCTGACGTTCCTCGCGCTGGACGGGCACCTGCTGGTGCTGGCGGCCCTGGTGCGGTCTTTCGACACGCTGCCGGTGGAGGCGATCCAGTTGCACCAGAATGGCTGGGGCGTCGTGGTGGAATGGGGCAAGACCGTGTTCGTATCCGGCCTTCTGCTGGCCTTGCCGCTGATCTGCGCGCTCCTGACCATCAACCTGGCCATGGGCATCCTGAACCGCTCCGCGCCGCAATTGTCGGTGTTCTCGGTGGGCTTTCCGGTCAGCCTGATCGTAGGCGTGGTGCTGCTGACCGTGGTGCTGCCGAACTCCGGCCCCTTCCTGGAATCGCTGTTCGAATCCGGCCTGTCGGCGATGAGCCGGGTCACCGACGCGCTGGCGGGACGCTAGCGGCAAGCGGGCGACCCGCGGACCGAGGCCCCGCCAGGCTGGCGCGGGCACAATGAAAAAACGGCCCGAGGGCCGTTTTTTCATTCGATGCGGGCAGGCGCGTCACTGCTGCCCTGTCAGGCGAAACACCCGGATGGTCTCGCGCAGCGCGCCCGACTGGTTGCCCAACTGCAGCACCGCTCCGCCCAGTTCCTGCACCAGGGCCGTGTTCTGCACCGTCATCACATCCATCTGCGATACCGCGCTGTCGACCTGCTCGATGCCGCTGGACTGCTCCTGCGAGGCCTGCGAGATCTCGCCGATGATGTCGGTGACGCGGTGCACCGCCGCCACGATCTCTTCCATCGTCGCGCCGGCCTGCTCGGCCTGGGCCGAACCTTCGGTCACGCGCTCGACCGAGTCCTCGATCAGCCCCTTGATTTCCTTGGCCGCCTGGGCGCTCTTTTGCGCCAGGCTGCGGACTTCGCCCGCCACCACCGCGAAGCCCTTGCCGGACTCGCCGGCGCGGGCCGCCTCCACCGCCGCGTTCAGGGCCAGGATATTGGTCTGGAAGGCGATGCCTTCGATGATGCTGACAATGTCGACGATCCTGCGCGAGCTGTCGGAAATGCCGTGCATGGTATGCACCACCTGCCCTACCGCCACGCCGCCACGGCGCGCCACATCCATGCTGCTGGCGGCCAGCTGGTTGGCCTGGCGCGCATTGTCGGCATTCTGGCGCACGGTGGAAGTCAACTGTTCCATGCTCGCCGCCGTCTGTTGCAGGGAGGCGGCCTGGCCCTCGGTGCGGCCGGCCAGTTCCTGGTTGCCGCGAGCAATGTGAACCGCCGCCTGCGTGGTGCCTTCGATGCCGCGATATACGTCCTGGGCGATACCGACCAGGCTTTTGCGCATGACTTCCAGCGAGAAGTTCAGGCTGCCGATCTCGTCGTCCGACTCGGCCACGATCTGCGTGGTCAGGTTGCCCGCGGCGACCTGGCGCGCCATGTTGGCGGCCTCGACCATGGGATCCAGCAGCGACCGGCTCAGGTGCCAGCCCAAGGCGAAGATCGCGGCCACCCCCGCGCCGAGCAGTCCGCACGCCAGGGTGGCGCCGGTCGCGTCCAGCGTTTCCCAGTTGGCACGCAGACCGTAGGCGCCGGCGGCCACCACGATGCCAGAGGACAGCAGCGCATGGCGGAACATGCGGCCACGCACGTTGCGTCGGAACGGAAAAGCCAACAGGTCCAGGCCCCGGCGCCAGCCCGCCCGCACCGGGCGGCCGCGCAGGATGCGCACGCCGCGGGCGCGGCCTTCGCGCATACGCGCGTAGAGTTCCTCGGCCATCTCGACCTGGGCGTCGCTGGGGCGCACCCGCACCGACGAATACGCCACCACCTCGCCGTTCTCGACGATCGGCGTGGCGTTGGCCAGCACCCAGTAATAGCCGCCATCCTTGCGGCGGTTCTTGACCAGGCCCAGCCACGATTCGCCCGCCTGCAGGGTACGCCACAGGTCCTCGTAGGCCTCGGGCGGCATATCGGGGTGGCGGACAATGTTGTGCGCCTTGCCGATCAGTTCCTCGCGCGAGAAGCCGCTGACTTCGATAAACGCCGGGTTCGCGTAAAGGATGCGGCCCTTGGTGTCGGTACGCGAGATCAGATATTGATCCTCGCGCAGCTTGGTTTCCACGTCATTGACTGGAAGGTTTACGCGCACAGCTTGTCTCCGGTTACATCATATGTCGCGGCGAACGATGAATGGCGGTGTGGACGGACCTGTCGCCCCGCAGCGACCGGTCCCCGCCCGGTGTTCCAGCGCCGGTGCGCGATGCGCGGCACCGCCGAAACCGGTTCGCCCCGGTATTCGGGCGTTATGCCCATTAACGGTAATATTTTCGAAAACTTAACCCGTTCACAAATCCACATCGCGCAAGGCACTCGACCCGGCGGCCGTGAACGGGCGCCGGGTCGGCCGGAGCCGGGCCGGCAACGGGCCCGCTCCGCTGGGCGACGGGGCCGGGCCCCGTGCCGATCAGTCCTGCGTCAGCGTCGGGGCCTGATAGCCGCCCAGTTGCTGGGCCGGCACTTCGATCACTTCGCCGGCATTGATCTTGAACACCGCCACGGCTTCGGCCAGGCGATGGGCCTGCTCCTGCAGCGAGCCAGCCGCGGCGGCCGCCTCTTCCACCAGCGCCGCGTTCTGCTGCGTCACCTCGTCCATCTGCGAGACCGCGCGGTTCACCTGGTCGATGCCGCTGGACTGCTCTTCCGAGGCCGCCGAGATCTCGCCCATGATGTCCGTCACACGCTTGACCGACGCCACGATCTCCTGCATCGTCGCGCCCGCGCGTTCCACCTGCTGCGAACCGGCGCCCACCTTGGTCACCGAGTCCTCGATCAGGCCCTTGATCTCCTTGGCCGCCTGCGCGCTGCGCTGCGCCAGCGAGCGCACTTCGCCCGCCACCACCGCGAAGCCCTTGCCCTGCTCGCCGGCACGGGCCGCTTCCACCGCCGCGTTCAGCGCCAGAATGTTGGTCTGGAACGCGATGCCGTCGATCACCGACACGATTTCAGAGATCTTGCGCGAGCTGGCCGAAATGCCCTGCATCGTGTTGACCACTTCAGCCACCGCCGAACCGCCGCGCTCGGCCACGTCCGAGGCGCTGGCCGCCAGCTGGTTGGCCTGGCGCGCGTTGTCGGCGTTCTGCTTGACCGTCGAAGCCAGTTCTTCCATCGACGCGGCGGTCTCTTCCAGCGAAGCCGCCTGTTCTTCCGTGCGGCTGGACAGATCCGTGTTGCCCGCCGAGATCTCGCGCGAACCCACCGTGATCTCGTCGACACCACGGCGCACCGTGGCCACCGTGCGTGTCAGGCTTTCCTGCATACGCTTGAGCGCGGCGAACAGCTGGCCGATTTCGTTGTGCGAGCGCACTTCAACGCGGCTGGTCAGGTCGCCGGCGGCAATCTTGTCGAAATGCTGGCCGGCCTCGACCAGCGGACGGACCACCAGGCGGCCGAACAGCACGCGGCAGAACACCATCAGGGCCAGCGCCAACGCCACCGCGACGGCAACGGCCACCATGGCGCGGTTGAAGTTGTCCTCGGCCTGCTGGATCGTGGCTTCCTGCTGGTCGGCGATGTACTTGCTGAATTCGCCGATGGCCTCGATGAAGGCGGCGCTGCGCGGCGTGCCGTATTCATTGTTGACCATGTAGAAGGTCGAGTAGTCCTCGCTGCGCAGCGCTTCCACCATGGTGTCGACGCCGTCATCGATATACGAACGGTAGCGGCGTACCAGGTTCATCGATAGCTGGCGGCCGGTGTCATCCTGCAGCATGTTCTTCTGGAAGTCGGCGAAGCGGCTGCGCACGCCGGTCAGCAGATCGGTGGCGCCCTTGAGCGCCGCGGCCGCGTCGCGCGCCGAGTTCTCGCCACTACCCCAGCCCGACTCCTGCAGGTGACGGGCCGCGACCATCAGGCTGACGCGGGCGCGCAGCATGTCGCTGTTGATCACATCCACTTGCTTGGCGCGCTCGGTCAGCGCATTAACCTCGCGGATGGACTCGTAGTTGTGCTGCAGGAAGAAGGCGGCCAGGCCGCCCACCGCCGCGATCAGCACCGCGAAGAATGCCATGACCCACAGCAGCATCGTGCCGACGCGGGCATCGCGCAGCCGCAGCTTGCGTTTCACCTTGGGTGCGCGCGCGGCCTTCTTCTTGCCCACCTTGCCTGATTTCGCTCCGGATTCCAGACTCGCTTCCATATTCTTTCCCCATCCCTCAGGTACAGCTCTGACCAAATGAAAAACCACCCTGGCGAACCCTCCTTGCGGAAGGGTTCGCCTCAGGGCGACGTACGCGGTGGCCCCGGGGGCCGGCGCGCTCTCCGCGGAAAACGGGGCCTACCGCCCCTGGCGCACCGTCTCGGGCGGCGCAGCCGGCACCGGTATGACGATGGTTTCCACCTGGGGCGGCGGCGCGGGCTGTTGCGCCCAATCCTGAACGGGGTCAGGCATGGGTGCGGGGCCCAGCAATTTCTGGCGTTCCCAGGGTTCCAGCAGAATATTGGTGCTGTCGACGAGGCGCATCAGCCGGCCGTCCGGGCCGAACTGCAGCAGTGCTTCCTTGCGGCTGTACAGGCCGTCCGCGACAAACGTGATCTTGAAGGACCAGAGGGCGAGGAAGGTGCCGTCGGTCTGCTTGTAGAACTTGTCAGGCGGGGCGGTGAGCGCCCGCGAGGCTTCTTCCAGCGTCGTCTGACCCGGGGTCAGGGTCGACAGCTTGCTGGGGTCGAAATTGTGGCCCGTTGCCGCGCAGCCCGCGATCAGCGCCGCAATTGCCGCCGTCGCCAGAAGATGTAGATAGCCTCGCATACCTGCCCATTTACCGGTCTCGACCGGCGTCAAAAAGATTCCCAATCATCGTCCGCAGGCGCCTGGCGACGGGTAGCCGCGGCTGGCGGCTTGGCGTCGCTCGTCGCCGCGGTTGCGCGCGGCGGCGGACGCCTCGGCGGACGTGCCGCGCTGGCGGCCTCGGCCGCTGCCGCCGCCGGCTTGGCACGCGTGGCATGCGTCAAGCGCGCGGCAGGCGCTGCCTGGCGTGGCGCCGGCGCGGCGGACGCCACGGCCTTTTCCTGCGCCGCCGCCGGCTCCTCGACCTGCGGTGCGCTGACCCGTGGCGCACTACGTTGCTGGGCCAGCTGGCGCGCCGGCACTTCGATCACGTCGCCGGCATTGATCTTGAATACCGCCACGGCTTCGGCCAGGCGCTGCGCCTGCTCCTGCAGCGAGCCGGCCGCGGCCGCCGCCTCTTCCACCAGCGCCGCGTTCTGCTGCGTCACTTCGTCCATCTGCGAGACCGCGCGATTGACCTGATCGATGCCGCTGGACTGCTCTTCCGAGGCCGCCGAGATCTCGCCCATGATGTCCGTCACGCGCTTGACCGACGCCACGATCTCCTGCATCGTCGCGCCCGCGCGTTCCACCTGCTGCGAACCGGCGCCCACCTTGGTCACCGAATCCTCGATCAGGCCCTTGATCTCCTTGGCCGCCTGCGCGCTGCGCTGCGCCAGCGAGCGCACTTCGCCCGCCACCACCGCGAAGCCCTTGCCCTGCTCGCCCGCGCGCGCCGCTTCCACCGCCGCGTTCAGCGCCAGAATGTTGGTCTGGAACGCGATGCCGTCGATCACCGACACGATTTCAGAGATCTTGCGCGAGCTGGCCGAAATGCCCTGCATCGTGTTGACCACTTCGGCCACCGCCGAACCGCCGCGCTCGGCCACGTCCGAGGCGCTGGCCGCCAGCTGGTTGGCCTGGCGCGCGTTGTCGGCGTTCTGCTTGACCGTCGAAGCCAGTTCTTCCATCGACGCGGCGGTCTCTTCCAGCGAAGCCGCCTGTTCTTCCGTGCGGCTGGACAGATCCGTGTTGCCCGCCGAGATCTCGCGCGCGCCCACGTTGATCTCGTCCACGCCGCGGCGCACCGTGGCCACCGTGCGCGCCAGGCTTTCCTGCATGCGCTTGACCGCGGCCATCAAGGCCCCGATCTCGTTGCTCGAATGCACCTCGACGCGCGTGGTCAGGTCGCCGCCCGCGATGCGGTCGAAGCTCTCGCCGACCACGCGCAGCGGCCGCAGCACCACCCGGTTCATGAACAGGAATGCGCCCAGCGACACGGCCAGGATCACCAGCACCAGCGCCAGGTAGACGTAGGTCATGATCGCGCCCTGCGAGCGCGATTCGGCCACCTGGGCTTCGCTGTAGCTCGTAATGGTGCTGGCAAACTCGGTCAACTGCTTGGAAAACGCGCCGCTGGCCGCGGCGGTCTTGGTGTTCTTCAGGTTCAGGTATTCGGCGTTGTCCCCCCGGTCCAACGCGCCCAGCATCGCCTGCAGGCCCTCGGCAAAGCCGTTGAAGGAAGCCAGCAACTGGCCTTCCGCGGCGCGGCCGATCTCGGTGTTCTTCGGAATCGCCTTGAAGCTTTCGAGTTTCGTCTTGGCTTCGGCCAGCAGTTGCTGCACGATGCGGGTGTTCTCGGCCGCGCCCGCCTTGTCGCCCGCCGCGCGTTGCGCGGCGGCGATATCGGCGCGGATGGTGGCGCGCAGCATCTGCACGTACGAGTCCTTGACCAGATTGCTCTGCTGGACACTCAGGCTATCCAAAGCGTTGATCGCTTCGGCGTTGGAGCGCATGCTGTTCCAACCCAAGGCAATTGCAACCAGCGCGGCCACGGCGACTGCCAATTGGGCAAGCATCAAACCCGTGCGCACCTTCAGATTGCTTAACATTTTCCGATATTTCCAGTAACCGTCAGGGCGGCACCATTGCCGCCCCAACGTAAAAGGGGGGTGTTTGTTACTGCGACTACCTGTTCAATGCGTCCGTGCGTGCGTTGTCAGAAGGACTCCCAGTCATCATCCGCGGGCGGGGCGCGGCGGGTGGCGGCCGGCGCGGGCTTGATCGGCTTGGCATCGGTGGCGTCGCTGGTCTTGACGACCGGACGACGCAACGGCCGGGCCGCGGTGGCGCCGCTGTTGGCAGTGGGCCGGGCACGGGCTGGCTGCGTCAGGCGCGGCGCCGCGGCGGGCTTGTCGGCCGCCGGCGTCGATTCGGCGGGCGCTTCGGACCTGGCCGGATGCATCGGCTTGGCGGCGGGCGCCGACGGCTCGGCGTGCGGCGCGGCGACCCGCGGCGCGTGGGGCTGCTGGGCCAGCTGGCGCGCCGGCACTTCGATCACGTCGCCGGCATTGATCTTGAACACCGCCACGGCTTCGGCCAGGCGCTGCGCCTGCTCCTGCAGCGAACCGGCCGCGGCCGCCGCCTCTTCCACCAGCGCCGCGTTCTGCTGCGTCACCTCGTCCATCTGCGAAACCGCGCGATTGACCTGGTCGATGCCGCTGGACTGCTCTTCCGAGGCCGCCGAAATCTCGCCCATGATGTCCGTCACGCGCTTGACCGACGCCACGATCTCCTGCATCGTCGCGCCCGCGCGTTCCACCTGCTGCGAACCGGCGCCCACCTTGGTCACCGAATCCTCGATCAGGCCCTTGATCTCCTTGGCCGCCTGCGCGCTGCGCTGCGCCAGCGAGCGCACTTCGCCCGCCACCACCGCGAAGCCCTTGCCCTGCTCGCCGGCACGGGCCGCTTCCACCGCCGCGTTCAGCGCCAGAATGTTGGTCTGGAACGCGATGCCGTCGATCACCGACACGATTTCAGAGATCTTGCGCGAGCTGGCCGAAATGCCCTGCATCGTGTTGACCACTTCAGCCACCGCCGAACCGCCGCGCTCGGCCACGTCCGAGGCGCTGGCCGCCAGCTGGTTGGCCTGGCGCGCGTTATCGGCGTTCTGCTTGACCGTCGAAGCCAGTTCTTCCATCGACGCGGCGGTCTCTTCCAGAGAGGCCGCCTGCTGCTCGGTGCGGCTGGACAGGTCGGTGTTGCCCGCCGAGATTTCGCGCGCGCCCACGTTGATCTCGTCCACGCCACGGCGCACCGTGGCCACCGTGCGCGTCAGGCTTTCCTGCATGCGCTTGACGGCGGAGAACATCTGGCCGATTTCATTGGTGCTGCGCACCTCGATACGTCCGGTGAAGTCGCCGCTCGCGATTTTCTCGAAATGATCGCCCGCCTCGTGCAGGGGACGCAGGACTGTACGGTTGATGAAGATCCAACAGCCAATCGCGAGCACCGCCGCAATCACCAGCAGCGCGATCGTGACGCTGCGCGAAATGTTGTGATCGACCTGGGCCTGCGCCGCCAGCTCATCCGTACGCTTGTCGATGAAGGTCAGGTAATCGTCGACCGCCCCGCGGAACTTGGTGTTGACGTTCGTGGCGGCGTCATTGAGGTTGAGGTAGTCCTGGATCGCCATGTTGGCGAGCGCCTTGGCCTGCCCCTTGATAACCGAATCGTATTCCTTGAGCGCGGCATCCACTGCCTGGCCCAGTGCCTCGGTTCCCTCCAGCTTGGGCGCCTTGCGGATTTCCTCCATCATCTTGAAGGCTTCTTGCATCAAGGCTTCGGAGCGCTTGGCCTGTTCGGTCGCCTGCTCGGTCTTGCCCTGCTGCATATCCATCAGCGATGTGGAAAGCAACAGGCGCGCGCGCAGGAATATGGTGTAGGCGCGGTTGAGGGGAACTCCCTGGTCGGTATAGGCGGCGTTGATCTGATCGAGTTTCGTGTTACTGGAATTCAGTCCCATCCAAGCCACGCCGTTCGACACGAACATGGCACCCGTGAAGAGCAATAGCACCAGGATGATGCAGGTGCGAACTTTCAAATTGACAAGCATGAAATATCCGAGCGTTATTGAAACGACAAAATTCCTACCCTGTACGCACACACGGACGCTCCGGCTTGCCACCGGAAGCGTCCGTAAGGGCGCAACATGCCGCGTCCGTCCTGGGCGCGGTCTATGGACTCACCGCATTACTTGCGGCTGAAAAGACTGGATCCTTGAATCGTCATGAACGCCGCCGACGCGGCCTGCAGGGCCACCTGTCGCAACGCCAACTGGCTGGCGCCCGAGTAGTAGTCCAGGTCTTCGAGATCCGACAACGACTTGGAATAACCCAGACCCTTCTGGGTGCCGGTGGCGTCCAGGGCTTCCAGTTCGTTCATGCGGGCGCCCACCGAGGCGGCGACCGTCTGCACGTTGTCGTAGTTGGTCGACAACTTCTTGTTGGCCGTCGCCAACTCGTTGTTCAGCTTGGCCAACGCCACCGGATCGCCGGCGATCGGCGAGTCGAGCGTCTTGATGAGGCTGTCCAGCGTATTGAAAATGTCGACGTTGGCGGACTGCACGCTTTCGACGTCGATCACGTCACCGTTCTGCGGCGTGCCCTTGACGACCACCGACACCCCGCCGAAATCGATCGCGGCATCGGGCGTGTAGACGGTGGGCGCGGCCGGCGGAGCCGGGTTGATGACCGGCGGCACCGGCGGGTTGGCATTAGGGTCCGTCGTGATGACGCGATACCCCATGTTGCCCGTGGCCGGGTCGGATTCGAATTGCAGCTTGAAGTTCTTGCCGATGTTGGGGCTGCCCGGCGTCACCGAGACCGTGCTGAACTGGGCCGTGCCGGTGTTGGCGGCGGCGGCGGTGCTGACATAGGCCTGCGACCCCGGGTTGGCGCGGTTGAAGATGTCGCTGCCGATGTCGCTGGAGGACATCTGGCGCGACTGATCGACCTGCACCGTGCGCTCGCCGGTGGCGCCGCTATAGACGATCTTGCCGTTGGTGTCCTGGGCATAGGGCACAACGCCGCCCTGGTAGCCGGAGAACAGGTATTGGCCGTTGCCGTCGGTGCTGTTCGCCAGGCCCAGCAGCGCGTCCCGGGCGTTCTTCAGCGCGGTCGACAAGGCCTGGCGGTCGCTGTCGGCGAAAGTGCCGTTACCGGCCTGCACCACGCGGGTACGCACGTCGGCCAGCGCCGTGGTGATGGAATCCAGGACGTTGTTTTCCTGGCCCAGGTTGGTCTTGGCGGTATTGCGATTGAGCTGGTACGTAGCGTTCATGCTCTGCGTCTGCGCGACGTTGATCGACAACGAGGCGGACAGCGGATCATCCGCCGGCGTCAGGAACTTCTTGCCGCTGCCCACCTGTTCCACCAGGCGGTTCATGTCGGATTCCTGAGAAAGAACGCCCTTCAGGCCGTTCGAATACATCATCGAGGTGCTCAGGCGCATGGGGAAGCTCCAAATAGGTCTTGATAGGTCACGATGTCAACGATCCGAATCAGCCGCGCAGGCCCAGCAGCGTATCGAACAGCGTGCTGGCGACGTCGATGATGCGGGCGCTGGCCTGGTACTGCTCCTGGTAGAGCGACAGGCTCACGTATTCTTCGTTCAGGTTCACGCCCGACACCGATTGCTGGGCCGCGGTCTTCTGGGCCAGCAGATTCTTCTGGGCCGTATTAGCCGAACTGATCTGTGCGGTCTGCACGCCGACGGTGTTGACCACCTGGCCGAACATCTCGGTGATGCTCATGGTGCCGTGGCCCAGCACCTTGCGGGTCTGCAGTTGCGCCAGCGCCAACGCGTTCTTGCCGTTGGCGTCGCCGCCGGCGGCATCCGCCGCGGCAACCTTTTCCGGGTCGGTGATCAGCACGTTGATGTCGCGCGCGGCGTCGCGCGTGGGCGACAGCGACCACTTGTCGCCGGCCTGCGGCGGCGAGTCGATCGTCAGCGACACGCCCATTTCATCGGTCAGGTCCAGCGTGGCGGTGGGCGGCGTGCCGGTGGCCGGGCCGTTGTACACCTGGGTGCCTTCCGGCAGGCGCGTCACGCGGTAATTGGCGCCGTCGAAACTGATTTCGTAGTCCTTGGCGTTGATGTTGTTCACGTTCGTGAACGTACCGCTGAGCTGGGCGCCGCTCTTGTTGTTGGCGTTCGGCACGCCCTGCGGGCTGCCGATGCTGAAGAAATCGGTGCCGGGGTTGCCGGCGGAGTCCAGGCCCTGGCGGTGCTGCTCGTTGAACGTCATGGCCAGGCCGACGGCCATCTGGCCCAACTGCGCCTGCATGAAGTCCAGCGAGCTGGCGCGGAACTGCAGCAGGCCGCCCAGCTTGCCGCCGCTGACTTCGGCGTCGTTCAGTTCGACCGCCACGGTCTTGCCGCCGGAACCGGCCGGCAGGGTGTACGCGATGACGGTGCGGCTGACATCCTTGGCGGACGCCACGGCCTGCAACGGGTAGACGGTATCGCCGGACAGCAGCGCCTGGCCGCCGGAGGCCAGCGAGATGTTGAGCTTGTCGCCCTGCTCGTAGGTAGTGATGCCGATCAGCTGATTCAGTTCGGAAACGGCCTGGTCGCGCTGGTCCAGCAGGTCGTTGGGCGGATTGCCGGCGCCCTTGCCGCGGGCGATGGAGATCTGGCTGTTCAGGTCATTGATGCGGGTCAGGTAGCTGTTGACCTGCTCGACGGTGGTGGAGATCTGCGTGTTCAGGCCCAGGCGCTGGTTCTGCATTTCCTGGTAGGCCGAGCGGATCTGGGTGGTCAGGCTGTTGGCCTTGCCCAGCAGGTCCTGGCGCGCGGCGGGATCCGCCGGCTTGCTGGCCACGGTGTTCATGCTGGTGAAGAAATTGGTCAGGCCCGGGGCGATGCCCACGGTGCGGTCGGCGAACAGGTTGTTGATCTGCGATACCTGGTCGAACTGGGTCTGCAACTGGGCGCTGCTACCCTGGGCGCCGACCAGCTGCTTGTACAGGAAGCTGTCGTAGCTGCGCACCACGGTGTCGACCTGCACGCCGCGGCCGATGAAGCCGTTGCTGGTGGCCTGGGCGCCCGCGGTCGAGATCATGACGCGCTGGCGGTTGTAACCCACCGTGGTGGCGTTGTTGATGTTGTGGCCGGTGGTGGCCAATCCCGCCTGGGACGCGTTCAACCCGCCCAACGCCAATTTGTACAGATTCATGCTGACAGTGCCCCGTATGTAACCGCGACTGATATTTCTGGATACCCGATTAACGGCAGCGGGTAGTCCAAATTTAGAGTCCTTCCAACATCTGGCGTGAAATATCCACCTTGGCGGCCGCCCCTCGCAGCTGGCTCATGACGCCGATCAGTTTTTGCGCATATTGCGGATCGGTGGCGTAGCCGGCGCTCTGGATGCGGCGGGCCGCCTCGATTTCGTTGCGCGCCTGGGTCACGCTTTCGTAGCGCGGGCTGTTGCCGATCAGGCGGGCATAATCGGCGAACGATTCCTCGTACGACGAATAGGCCCGGAAGGGCTGCGTCACCTTTTTTGCGACGCCGTCTTCGTATTCGGTGGTCAGCACATTCACGACCTTGCCCTTCCAGCCCGGTCCCGCCTTGATGCCGAACAGGTTGTAGCTGGTGCGGCCGTCCTCGTGCTTGATCTCGCGCTGGCCCCAGCCGGACTCCAGGGCCGCCTGGCCCATGATCAGCCGGGCCGGCACGCCGCTCTGCTGCGAGGCCAGCGTGGCCGCGCGCGACATCTTCGACACGAAGTTGATGACGTGCTCGGGCGCGCCTTCGGCCGCGGCCAGGGCGCGGTCGCTCGCGCGATTGTTGCGCATCACGTCCATCAGCGCCGATACCTGGCGCGAGCCCCCCGTCTGGAAATCCAGGTCGGTGCCCTGCCCCAGGCGCTGCACGGCTTCGGCCGGCAGGTCGCCCGGCTTACCCTGCTGCATCTGCGCCAGGATCGATTGCGACAGGCCGATGCCGGGCGTGGCCAGGTGCAGCGCCAATTGCTCGTCGGCCATGGATTGCAGCATCTGGGTCTGCTGCGAGTCGAACAGGCCTTCCTTGGGCGTGGCTTCGCGCATGCGCTTGAGCATCATCTGCAGGAACAGGGCCTCGAACTGCTTGGCCACCTGTTTCTGCTGCTCGGTGCCGGGGTTGGCCGGGTCCTTGGTGACGTCGCGCTTCAGGTCCGACAGGCGCCCCATGTCGAAGACGGAATCCTGGCGGCTGCCCAGGCGCGCGGAGGGATTGGTGTAGGCCATCGCGGTCAGATGATCTCAAGTTCGGCGCGCAGGGCGCCGGCGCTCTTCATGGCCTGCAGGATCGCCAGCAGGTCCTGGGGCGTCGCGCCCAGGGCGTTCAGGCCCTTGACCACGTCGGCCAGGTTGGCGCTGGTGGTCACACGCTGCAGCGAGCCGTTGTCCTGGCGCACTTCGATCTGGGTATTGGGCACCACCACCGTCTGCCCTTCCGTGAAGGGCGTATCCGGCTGCGATACCTGGTTCTGGCGATTGATGATGACCGACAGGTTGCCGTGCGCCACGGCGGCCTCTTCGATCATGACCGTGCGGTTCATGACCACCGAGCCGGTGCGGGCGTTGATGATGACCTTGGCCACGGTGGGCGCGCGCGTCACCTGCAGGTCCTCGACCTGCGACAGGAAGCGCGCCTGCGCCGACTGCTCCATCGGACTGCGCACCTGCACCACGCGGCCGTCCAGCGCGGTCGCGGTGCCCTGCCCGAACTTGCGGTTCAGCGCCGCCACCACGTTCTGGGCGGTGCCGAAGTCGGTGTTGTTCATTTCCAGATAGATGTAGCCGTCGCGCGCGAAGGTGGTGGGCACGCCGCGTTCGACGATGGCGCCGCCGCTGATGCGGCCGCCGTTGAGCTGGTTGATCTGCACGCTGGAACCGCCCGCCGAGGCGCCCGCGCCGCCGACCAGGATGTTGCCCTGGGCGATCGCGTAAACCTGGCTGTCGGCGCCCTTGAGCGGCGTCATCAGCAGCGTGCCGCCGCGCAGGCTCTTGGCGTTGCCCATGGAGGACACCACCACGTCCAGCGTCTGGCCGGGCCGCGCGAAGGCCGGCAGCGTCGTCGTCACCATGACCGCCGCCACGTTCTTGAGCTGCATGTTGCTGCCGGCCGGCACGGTGATGCCCAGCTGCGACAGCATGTTGGTCAGGCTCTGCTGCGTGAAAGGCGTCTGGCGCACCTGGTCGCCGCTGCCGTCCAGGCCCACCACCAGGCCGTAGCCGATCAGCTGGTTGCCGCGCACCCCCTGGATGGATGCCAGGTCCTTGAGCCGCTCGGCGTGCGCCGCCGAGGCGCCGGCCAGCAGCCCGGCCGCGACACAGACGCGCGCCAGCAGGGACAGCAAGGCGGAAATCGGAGTGGGTTGTTTCATGGTCAGAACGGCGAAGCGATCAGGAAGAAGCGTTGCAGCCAGCCCATGGTCTGGACTTCGTCCATGACGCCCTTGCTGCGGTATTCGATGCGGGCATCGGCCACCTGGGTCGACGACACGGTGTTCGTCCCGGTGATGGAACGCGGGTCGACCACGCCGGAGAAGCGCACGTATTCGCTGCCGCGGTTGATGGCGATCTGTTTCTCGCCGGCCACCTGCAGGTTGCCGTTGGACATCACCCCCACCACCGTGGTGGTGATGGTGCCGGTGAAGGCGTTGTTGGCGGTGCTGTCGCCCTTGCCCTGCGCCACGTTGCCACCCTTGGCGTCCGTGTTCAGGTTGGCATTGGCCCAGCTGTCCATGAAGGACGGCGCGGCGGCGATGCCCAGGCTGGCGTTGCCGCTGCGGTTGGTGTTGGTGGCGACATTCTTGGAGGCGTTCGTCTTTTCGTTCAGGACGATGGTGACGATATCGCCGACGTTGCGCGGCCGACGATCCTCGAACAGCGGGTAGTTGCCGTAAGTCGTGGGCTGGTAGATCGAACCGGTGGGCTGCGCCGCCGGCATCGGCGGCGGCGGCGGGGCCGCCGTCGTCGGCCCGGTCACGATGGGTTCGGGCGGAATCATGGCGCAACCGGCCACCAGCAACGCCAGGGCCGCGCTCGAAACCAGACGCAGGACAGACGACATAGGCATCACAGTTGGGTCAGGCGGGCCAGCATTTCGTCCGAGGTCTTGACGGCTTTGCTGTTCATTTCGTAGGCGCGCTGGGTCGTGATCATGTTGACCAGTTCCTCGGCCACGTTCACGTTGGAGGTTTCGACGTAGTTCTGCATGAACGTGCCGGCGCCGTCCACGCCCGGCTGCAGCAGGTTGGCCGGGCCCGAGGCGTCGGTTTCCAGGTACAGGTTCTCGCCCACGCTCTGCAGGCCGGTGGGGTTGATGAAGGTGGCGACCTGCAACTGGCCGATCTGCACATTGACGCCGGCCGCGCCGGGCTGCGTCACCGAAACGATGCCGTCCTTGCCGATGGAGATCGACAGGGCGTTGTCGGGCACGTTCATGGGCGGCTGGATCACGTAGCCGCTGACCGTGGTCAGCTGGCCGTTCTGGTCGCGCTGCAGCGCGCCGTCGCGGGTGTAGGCCTGGGTGCCGTCGGGCAGCTCGACCTGCAGGAAGCCGCGGCCGTTGATCGCCACGTCCAGTTCGCCGCCGGTGTTGTTCAGGCCGCCGGTGGTGTGGATGCGCTCGGTGGCGGCCACGCGGGCGCCGGTGCCGAGCTGCAGGCCCGACGGCAGCTGCGTGGCGTCGCCGACCTGGGCGCCGGGCTGGCGCAGCGTCTGGTACATCAGGTCCTGGAACACGGCGCGGCCGCGCTTGAAACCGTTGGTCGAGACGTTGGCCAAGTTATTGGAAATCACGTCCATCGAGGTCTGTTGACCTTCCAGGCCCGTCTTGGCAATCCACAGCGAACGCATCATGATGAAGTACTCCTGGTGCGGCGGCCCGGCCGCGCGCGAAAATTATTTGGTTCGGATCGGCTGACCGGATCAGGAAACCGAGAGAATGCCGTTGGCGCGTTCGGCGTTGCGGTCCGCCTGCTGCACCACCTGCATCTGCTGTTCGAAGCGGCGGGCGTTTTCGATCATGCCCACCATCGCCGCCATGGGATTGGTATTGCTGCCTTCCAGCACGCCCGACAGCACCCGCAGGCTGGGATCCGCCGGCACCGGCGGCGCGGGCTGGCCGTTGACCGGCGCCAGGCGGAAGACGCCGTCGTCGCCGTGCACCAGCTGCGCCTCCGGCGGGTTGACCAGCTTGATGCGACCCAGGTTGAGGATGTTGTTGGGCGCATCGCCGGCGCCGATGGCGGTGATGGTGCCGTCCGAGGTGATGGTCAGCGCGGCCTGGTCGGGCACGTCGATGATGCCGTTCTGGTCGGACATCACCGGCTGGCCCAGCGAGGTCTGCAGCAGGCCGTTCACGCCCACCTGCAGGCTGCCGGCGCGGGTGTAGGCCTCGCCCTGCGGGGTCTGCACCGCGATCCAGCCGTTGGAACTGGCCAGGGCCACGTCCAGGTCGCGGCCGGTGGTCTGCATGTTGCCCATCTCGAAGTTGTTGCGGGGCGTCGACGCCACCGTCGAGACACGCGTCGGCAGGCTCACGCCGTCGGTCACCGGAACCGACCGGTACAGCGCGATCTGCTCGCGAAAGCCCGGCGTGTTCACGTTCGCCATGTTGTTCGAGAGCGCGGCCTGGTGCTCAGTGATCCGCGCCGCGCCATTCATGGCGGTGTAGATGATTCGATCCATTGCCTATTCCGTCGGTGTCGTCGCGTGCCCGCCAACCATTACTTCAGGTTCATCAGGACTTGCATGATCTCGTCCTGGGTCTTGATGGTCTGCGAGTTGGCCTGGTACGTGCGCTGGGCGATGATCATGTTGACCAGCTCCTTGCTCATGTCGACGTTCGAGGCTTCGGTCGCCTGGCCGACCACCCTGGACAAGCCGTTGCTGCCCGGCTGACCGAGGATCGGCTGGCCCGACGAGGAGGTTTCCTTCCAGGCGTTGTTGCCCACCGGCTGCAGGCCCTGCAGGTTGGCGAAATCGGCCAGCACGATGGTGCCGACGATCGAGGTTTCGCCGTTGGTGTATTGGGCCACCAGGTTGCCGTCGGCGCTGATATTGATGCCGCTGAACTCGCCCGAGGTGTAGCCGTCTGGCTGGCTCTTGAGCGCATAGGCGCTGCCGTACTGCGTGGTGCCGGTGTAGTTGACGGCGATGGCCAGGGGATCGGCCGGAGTGGTGTTGCCGCCCGGCGTGGCGAACGACAGGTTGACCGTGGTGGCGCTGGTCATCGCGCCGGCCTTGTTGAACGTGAACTGCGTCGGGTTGCCCCACACGCCGCCCGCTTCGGTGGTCGGCGCCATGGCCTGGCCGTCGATGGTGTAGTAGACGTCGTAGACGCTGTTGCCAGCGGCGTCGGCGGCGCGCTTGACGAAGTACTGCATCACCTGGTGCGAGTTGCCCAGCGAGTCGTACACCGTCATGGGCGAGGCGTTGGTGTAGCTGGTGGTGACCTTGGGATCGAACGGCTTGCCGACTTCGGTCACCGCGGCGGTGAAGTCGACGAAACCGGGAATCACGTTGAGGTTGCCCGCGGTGACCTGACCCGTGCCGTCGATGGTCACGGTGTCGGGCGCGGTGCCGTAGGTGCCGGCCGGCGGATTGCCCGGGGCCCAGGTGATCGCGCCGCCAGCGGCCTTGGTGAAGGTATAGGCAACGCCGCCGAGGGTCACGGAGCCGGGCACCGCCGGCGAGGTCACCGTGTCGACCTGGTAAATGACCTTGGCGTTGGCGTCCAGGTTGGCGACGGTGGTGGCCGTGGTGGTGGCCTTGGGCGCGACGTTGGCGGTGGGCAGTTGCAGTTCGACCGGATTGGCGCCGATGCCGCCGGCGGGATAGCCCGTCAGGCGGTAGCCTTGCGCGTTGACGATGAAGTTGTTCTTGTCGACCAGGAACTCGCCATTGCGGCTGTACATGACCGCGCCGCTCTGGTCGGTGACGCGGAACATGCCCTTGGCGCCATCGATGGCGATATCGTATTCGCCGCCGCCGCCGGTGACCGTGCCCACCGTGAAGCGCTGGGTGATGCCCGCCACCTTGGTGCCCAGGCCGACGCGCGAGCTGGCGTAGACGTCAGCGAACGAGGCGGTCGACGACTTGAAGCCGACGGTGCCCGAGTTGGCGATGTTGTTGCCGATGACGTCCAGGTTCTGCGCCGCGGCGTTCAAGCCGCTCAATCCTTGTCCGAAGCCCATGTTTTCTCTCGCTAATCTCTAAATTTGGAAACCGCCGCCGTGGCGTCGGCAGATCATCAAACCGGCCCGCTTCAGCCGATAACCTTGCGCACATCCAGCATGCTGGTCTGGCCATCCAGGCCCATATCCAGGCGCAGGCCGTTGGTGGAGTAGGCCACGCTCTTGACCTTGCCGTACTTCAGCACTTCGGCGGCCACCTTCTTGTCGTCGCCATCCGTGGCCAGGACCGACACTGTGTACGCGCCCGCGTCCAGCGCCACGCCGGCGTCGTTCTTGCCGTCCCAGTCCAGCGTGTACACGCCGGCCTTCTGCTCGCCCAGTTCGATCGTGCGCACGACCGCGCCGTTGCTGTCGGAAATGCGCACCTGCACCTTGACCGCATCCTTCTGCAGATCCAGGCCGTAGGGCGTGACCACGCGCTCGGCGGGATTCTCGGCGTTCACGCCGACCTTGACGCTCGCGCCAGGAACCAGCACGCCCTTGCCGATCATCGCCACCGCGTTCATCGACTGCGACACGTCGATCTGGCCGCTGATGGCCAGCATGGTGTTCTTCAGGTTCGTGATGCCTTCCACCGTGGAAATCTGCGCCAGCTGCGAGGTCAGCTCGGCGTTCTGCATCGGGTTCAGCGGATCCTGGTTCTTGAGCTGCGTCACCAGCAGCTTCAGGAACTGGTCCTGCAGGCCCTGCGCGGTGCTCGAGCCGTTGGCGCCGACTTGCGCCAGGCCCAGGCCGGTCTTGCTTGTGGATTGATCAACGGTGGTCATGGGTTCACTTCTTCAAAAACTTCCGCGCGGGCGGCGCGGCGCGCGGAATCAGGAGGATCAGGATTGGCCGATGGTGAGGGTCTTCTGCATCAGGCTCTTGGCGGTGTTCAGCACCTCGACGTTGGCCTGGTACGAACGCGACGCCGCGATCATGTTGACGGTCTCGGCGATGGGATCGACGTTGGGCATGCTGACATAGCCCTGCGCGTCGGCCAGCGGATGCTTGGGGTCGTAGACCTGCTTGAGGGGGGACTGGTCCACCACCACGCCGGCCACGCGCACGCCGCCGATCTCGTGGCCCTGGACCTGGCCGGCCGGCGGGTTGACCTGGAACACCACCTGGCGAGCCCGGTAGGGCTGGCCATCGGGGCCGACCACGCTGTCGGCGTTGGCCATGTTGCTGGCCGCCACGTTCATGCGCTGCGACTGCGCGCTCAACGCCGAACCGGCGATATCGAAAATGCTCAACAAGGACATTGCCTGCGGTTCCCTATGAAAATCAATCCTGGATGGCGGCCATCATGCTGCGGATACGGCCCGTCAGCAGCTGCATCGTGCTCTGGTAGTGCAAGGTGTTGTCGGCGAACTGCACGCGCTCGATGTCCATGTCGACCGTGTTGCCGTCCAGGCTGGGCTGGTATGGCAGGCGGTACAGCATCTGCGTCGGGCCTTCGGACACGGCCTTGGCCGGGATGTGGCGCGCCGAGGTCAGGGTCAGCGAGGTATCTGGCAGGCGCTTGGAGCCTTCCATCGCGTTCTGCATCGCCGCCTTGAAATCGAAATCGCGCGCCTTGTAGTTGGGCGTGTCGGCGTTGGCGATGTTGGAGGACAGCACTTCCTGGCGCTGCGCGCGCAACGACAGGGACTGCTGGAAGAAGCGGAAATCTTCATTAAGCCGGTCTAACATCGGATCGCCTTCAATACGGATGAAACCCGGGACGGCGGACACACCGCTATCCCATTGGATGACGGCATCATAGGGGTCGGCGGCACAACACAATCAACCAAATAACCCATCATTTCTCATCCAATTCACGTATTGCCAAGCAACGCGGGCTTCTACAATTCAGACATCATGAAATTTCCCGCAAACGTCCGCGCGCGCGCCGCCTGTCTGGCCGCCCTGCTCCTGGCCCCCGCCATCGCGGCCCGGGCCCAGGACGCCCCGGTCCAGGCGCCCGAGGCGATCGTCATCGCCGCGCAGACCTATCTGCTGGAACAACTGGCCGCCCTGCCCGGCCAACCCTCGGTGGCGATCGATCCGCCCAGGGTCGAGCGGCTGGCCCCCTGCGATGCCATGTCCCCATTTATGCCGTCGGGCATGAAGCTGCGTTCGCGCATGACGGTCGGCGTACGCTGCAATGCGCCCAAGGCCTGGACCACCTATGTGCAGGCCACCGTCAGCGTCCCGGGCCACTACTACGTCGCGTCCCGCATGATCGCCGCCGGCCAGGCTCTCACCCCGGCCGACCTGGCGCCGCGCGACGGCGACCTGGTGGCCCTGCCGCCCGGCGTCATCACCCGCCCCGAGACCGTGATCGGCATGACGGCCGCCTACCGCATCAACGCCGGCCAGCCGGTCAAGGGGGCGGCCCTGCGTAACGCCCAATCGGTGGTGCGAGGCTCGAATGTGCGCATCAATGCGCGCGGCAATGGTTTCGTGGTCAGCAGCGAGGGCCAGGCCCTGGACAACGCCGCGCCCGGCGCCACCGTGCAGGTGCGCACCGCCAGCGGCCAGGTCGTCAGCGGCGTGGTGCGCAATGCCGGCCTGGTCGAAATACAACTTTAGGCAATGTTACATATCGCGTTGCGGCATTCGGCCGCCTACCCTAAAGTTCCTTCCGGCCCTGTCGTTACAGAGGCATAAGTAGGCGGACCCGTCGCAAACCGACCCAGGACGCCTTGCGGAGAAAACCTTGAAAATCAATTCGACCACCAACCGGCCCATCTCGCCCGACGCCCTCAGCCCCCGCGCCGACTCCGCGGTCGCCCAGGCCTATGGCGCCGGCAGCAGCAGCGGCGCCAGCAGCTCGCAAGTCGCGCTGAGCTCGGCCTCGCGCAAGATGCTCGCGCTGCAGGACGGCTCGAACGACATCAACGTCGAGCGTGTCGCCGCCATTCGCGCCGCCATCGCCTCGGGTCAGCTCAAGATCGATACCAGCCGCATCGCCGACGGCCTGATCGCCAGCGCCCGCGACCTGCTGAAGTAAACCGCCGTTTTCCGTACGTCACCCGACCCGTCCGCCTGCCCGAGCATGACCATGAGCCCCGTCGAGTCCCTGCAAGCCTGCCTGAAACAGGAAGATTCCCTGATCGCCGAATTCTCTTCCATCCTCGAGGAAGAAACCAAGGTGCTGGTCGGGCCGGGCAACGTCGACGCGCTGCATGACATCACCGAACGCAAAGGCAGCGTCGCCCGGCAGCTGGTGGACCTGAGCAATACCCGTGACGGCCTGCTGGCCGAGATCGGCCTGCCCGCCGGCCATGCCGGCACCGAACAGGCCGCCGTGTTGCACCCGCAGCTGTCCGGCGTCTGGCAGGCACTGCTGGCCAAATCGGCCTCCGCCAACGAGATCAATATGCGCAACGGCGCCCTGATCGACGTGCACCTGCGCTATACCCAACAGTCGCTGGACGCCCTGCGCCAGATCGGCGGGCTGGGCGGCACCTCCACCTACGACGCACAAGGCCGTGGCGCCCGCAGCGCGCCGGGCCGCAAGCCCATCGTCGCCGGCTAGCCCGCGACCTTCATCTTCAAAGACAAACAGCCCGCATGAAGCGGGCTGTTTGTCTTGGCCGATACCGGCCGGATGGCCGCCTTGCTAGACGCCGCCGGCCATCTCCAGCATGGCGAACATCTTGAGCAGCGCCACCGGCAACAGGCGCCCGGACAGCTTGCGCTCGGGGCTGACGACGCCAGCCAGCGTCGCGCGCACGCCATCGGCCGCCGAGGCGTGCGCCAGCTGCCAGCAGGCCGAGGCCAGCTGGCCGGCCATGAGCGACTGCCGCGCCAGCGTATGCGAACCATCGACGGCGGGCAGCGCCTGCCAGGCATTGGCCATATAGCGAAAGCCCGCGCGCGCCTCTTCCTGCAACACCAGCCAGCGCGCCACCGTGGCGGCATCCGCCTGGCTGGCCGCCAGGTTGGTCAGGCCGAACAGCTGGCCGGCGACCTCGCCGCTGGCGGTGTCGATCAGGCGGGCGCAGACCAGCCGGAACCGGGCGTCCTCGCCCCGGCCCGGCAAACCGATCTCGGTGCCCGAGGCCCACAGCGCCAACGGCGCCGGCCGGGTGCCCGGCACGGCGCGCAGGCCGGGCATGTCGCCCGGCTGGCCCACCGGCAGATAGCCGACGCTCTTGCCGACCGCGTTGAGGTTGGTCGGGCAATCGTCCTGGATCACGCGCATGCCGCCCGGGCTGCGCGCCACCCAGGATGCGCCCTGCTCGCCCAGGCTCTGCCACAGGGCCGACGTGCCGGCCTCCAGCATATGCACCAGCGGCAGGCGGGCCAACTGTTCGCCCAGCCAGCGCACCCGCTCCGCCAGCGCCTGCGCGGTATCCGGCTGGGCGGCGGCGGCCGGGGCGAACGACGACAGCATGCCGTGCGGCAGCACCAGTTGCTGCGCCGGCGCCGCCAGCGCCGCGCCACGGTCGCTCATCAGCACGGCGCTGAGCAGCGTGCCGGCCGGCAGGCCTTCGCCCTTCATGCTGGTCTTGCCGTGCATCGCCAGCAAGTGGCGGCCGCAGGCCGTGGAAAATTCGCGCCGGACCATGGCCAGCGGCGCTTCGCCCAGCGCGGACAGACTTGAGCCGGCGCCGTCGCTGACGTACTCGCGCCACGACGCCCGCGCCTGGACGCAGGCGGCATCGCTATCGAGCCAGCCCAGGGTATCGTCCAGGTGCTGCGCCGCCTCGATCGAGCCGGCGCCGCCTTGCGGGCGCAGGATCGCCGAGGCCAACAACTGGCGCCGGCGGGCGGGATCGACGCTGTCGGATTCGCGTGGCGTCGACCATAGCGAGGCCATGTCGGCTTCGCTGGGGGCATACAGGGCGCGGGCGCGCTCGACCATGGCGAACGCGCGGTCGATCAGCGCGTCGGCGCGCGCCAGCTCCAGGTGCTCGGGCACCTTCTGTCCGATCGAAGAATAGTGGATCGGCAGCCGGTGGCGGATCGCCGTGTCCAGCGCCGCACCCAGGCGCGAAGCTTCGTCGAGCTTGGTGATGATGCAGCCGGCGACATCTTCGCCTACGCCGTTGCGGTAGGCGTGGGCGACCTCGTCCAGCGTGTCGCCCTGGCTGGCGGCGTTGAGCACCAGCAAACGGCGCACGGGCTTGCCTGCGTTGCAAAGCATGGCGGCCTGCTCGGCCACCTGGCGGTCGCGCTGGCTGATGCCGGTGGTGTCAATCAGCACGATCTTGCGGTTGCCCAGCTCGGCCAGGATGCGACGCAACTCCCCGGCATCGCGCACCGAGTGCGCCGGCACGCCCATCAGGCGGCCGTAGATCTGCAGCTGTTCAAGCGCGCCGATCCGGAAATTGTCGGTGGTCAGCATGGCCACCTGCTCGCGGCCCTCGCGCGCGACGCAGCGCGCCGCCAGCTTGGCCAGCGTGGTGGTCTTGCCGACCCCGGTCGGGCCGACCAGCGCGTACACGCCGCCGCCCAGGAATTCGTCTTCCGAGCCCAGCACCGGCAGGTGCGTGACCAGTTCATTGCGGGCCCATGCCAGCGCGGCCTCGGCGTTCATGCCCTGCGGCATGCGCTCGACCAGCGTTCGCACCAGCTTGGTGCTGAAGCCCGCATCCAGCAGGCTGCGGAACAGCGCGGCGCCTGCCGGCTCGCGGCCGGGCCCCTGGCGCCCGCCCCACAGCAGGCCGTCCATGCGGCTCTCGAGCGCGCCGCGCAGGGCACTGATCGCATCCTGCAGCCCCGCCGCGGCGTCGCCAGGCAGCGCGGCCGGCGGTACCACCGGACCGTTGCGCAACGGCGCATCCGGCATGCGGGCCATGGCCGGCGCGGCCGGCGGCAGTTCGCGCGCCGGCGGCAAGGCCGGCATCTCCATGCGTACCGGCGCGGCGACGGGCGCGGGCGCCATCATCGGCGCCGGGGCGGCCGCGGGCGGCGCCTGGCGGGCGGCAGGCTCGGCCATCACTTCGTGTTCCGGCACCGCCGGCGCGGCATAGGCGGACTGATAGGCGGCAATGGAACGCGACGGCACCGCATAGCCCGGCTGCGCCGGCGGCGGCAGCTGGACCGCCGGCGCGGCGGCGGGTGCGCCAAACGGCGGCTGCGGCGTGGCCGCCCCGAAAGCCGGTTGCGGCGCGGGCACGCCATGAGCGGGCTGCGGGGCCGGCACATAGCCGGACGGCGGCGTCGGCGCGCCATAGGGGGCCTGCGGCGCGGCCGGCATCGGCGGCGCGCCATGGGACGGCGCGCCGTAAGGAGGCTGCGTTGCCGCGGCCGCCGCACCGTAGGCCGGCGGCTGGCCCACGCCGGCGGGCGCAGCATGTCCATATGGCGCCGGCGCGGCGGGCGCCGGGGGCTGCGGCGTCATGGGCGCGCGGCCCGCGGGCGCATGGCCGTCGGCATAGGCCCGCGGCGCATACTCCTGCGCCTGCTGCGGCGCGTCGTCAAACGCGCCATCGACCGTGGCCAGCACCTCGATGCCGCCATCCACGCTGCGGTTCGACACGATCAGCGCATCGGGCCCGAGCACCTGGCGCACCTGGCGCATGACCTCGCGGCTGTTGGCGCCAAAGAAGCGGCTTATTTTCATTGACCATTACCTCCGCCGATGAGCGCGGTCACGCGGACCATGCGCTCATCCGGAATTTCCGTATTCGACAACACGCCCAGCTGCGGCAGATGGTGGCGCAGGAAGCGCGACAGCGGCGCGCGCAACACCGGCGACACCAGCAGCACCGGCGCGTTGCCCTGCGACTCCTGGCGCTCGACCGCTGCCTGGGTTTCGCGCAGCAGTGTATCCGCCAGGCCCGGCTCCAGGCCACCGCTGGTGGTGAGCGCCTGCGACAGCACGCGCTCGAGCTTGACGTCGAGCCCGATCACGCGCAGCTCGCCTTCGCCCGGGAACCATTGCTGGGTAATGGCGCGGCCCAGCGCGCGGCGCGTCAGCGCGATCAGTTCGTTGATATCGGGCTGGCCGCCCGTGCCGGCCGCCAGCGCGGCCAGGCGCGGCCCATGCTCGGACAGCGTGTCGATGATGGTGCGCATGTCGCGAATCGGCACTTCCTCGGCCAACAGGCCCTGCAACACCTTCTGCAGCGCGGTGAGCGACAGCGTCTTGGGCACCAGGTCCTCGACCAGCTTGGGCGCGTCGCGGCCGATGCGATCCAGCAGTTGCTGCACTTCCTGGCGGCCCAGCAGATTGGAGCCGTGGCGATGCATCAGGTGGTTCAGGTGAGTGGCGACCACGGTGCCAGCGTCCACCACCGTGTAGCCGACCACCTGGGCCTGATCGCGCAGGCTGCCGTCGATCCATAGCGCCGGCAGGCCGAAGGCCGGATCGGTGGTGGGCGTGCCCTGGATCTGCATGGTCACGCCGCCCGGGTCGATCGCCAGCCATTGGCCCGGCATGGCAACGCCGTGGCCGATCTCGACGCCTGACAGCAGGATGCGGTAGTCGTTGGGCTTGAGCTCCAGGTTGTCGCGGATGTGCACCACCGGCGGCAGGAAGCCGACGTCCTGGGCGAATTTCTTGCGCAGGCTGCGGATGCGGTGCAGCAGCTCGCCGTTCTGGGCATGGTCGACCAGCGGGATCAGGCGGTAGCCGACCTCCAGGCCGAGCTGGTCCACCATCGATACGTCGTCCCAGCTGGCTTCGGCCGCGGCGGCCTGGGCCTGCGTCACCGCCTGTTGCGGCGCCTCGGCCGCGGCCACCTCGGCGGCCTTGCGCCGCTTGTGCATGGCCCAGCCGCCCCAGGCCAGCGCGCCGGCCAGGGTCAGGAAGGCGATATGCGGCATGTTGGGGATCAGGCCCATAATGCCGATGATGCCGGCCGTCAGGAACATCACGCTGGGATTGGAGAACAGCTGGCTGATGATCTGCTGGCCGATGTCCTGGTCGGTCGACACGCGCGACACCACCACGCCGGCGGCGGTCGAGATCACCAGCGCCGGGATCTGCGCCACCAGCCCGTCGCCGATGGTCAGCAGCGTGTAGACGCGGGCCGAGTCGCTCATCGACATGTCGTGCTGGGCCACGCCCACGATCAGGCCGCCGATGATGTTGATCGCCATGATCAGCAGGCCGGCGATGGCGTCGCCGCGCACGAACTTGCTGGCGCCGTCCATCGAGCCGAAGAAGTCGGATTCCTGCGACACCTCGGCGCGGCGCTTGCGCGCCTCGTCCTCGCCGATCAGGCCGGCGTTCAGGTCGGCGTCGATGGCCATCTGCTTGCCTGGCATCGCGTCCAGGGTGAAGCGCGCGCCGACTTCGGCGATCCGCCCCGCGCCCTTGGTGATGACGATGAAGTTGATGATGGTCAGGATGATGAAGACGATGATGCCGACGGCGAAGTTGCCGCCCACCAGGAAGTGGCCGAAGGCCTCGATCACCTTGCCCGCGGCGTCCGGGCCGGTGTGGCCGTGCAGCAGCACCACCCGGGTCGAAGCGACGTTCAGCGACAGGCGCAGCAGCGTGGCGAACAGCAGCACGGCCGGGAAGGCGGCGAAATCCAGCGGCTTGCGGGTGAACATGGCCACCAGCAGGATCATCACCGACAGCGCGATATTGAAGGTGAACAGCAGGTCCAGCAGGAAGGTGGGCAGCGGCAGCACCATCATGCCCAGCACCATCACGATCAGGATGGGACCGGCCAGGAGCCGCGCGTGCGTGGCTCCGTTGCTTTTCAACATGGTGAGCAGAGCGCTCATTCCTTAAGCTCCTTGTGCTGCGGTTTTTGCCTGCGGGTCCAGCGCGGCCGGCACGGCCAGGGACGTCGGCGCCGTTGGTTCGGCCCCCCATCCCGAGCGCCACGAGCGCAACTGGAATACCCACGCCAGCACTTCCGCGACCGCGGTGTATAGCTCGGCCGGGATTTCATGCCCCAGCTCGACGTGTTGATACAGGGCGCGCGCCAGCGGCGGCGCTTCCAATGTGGGAATGCGATGTTCGGCGGCCAGTTCGCGGATCTTGGCGGCCACCAGCCCGGTGCCCTTGGCCAGCACCCGCGGGGCGCCGTTCTTGTCTTCCTCGTATTTCAGCGCCACGGCGTAGTGGGTCGGGTTGGTCACGACCACGTCGGCCTTGGGCACCTCGGACATCATGCGGCGGCGGGCGGCCTGGCGCTGCTGCTGGCGGATGCGCGCCTTGGTGTGCGGGTCGCCTTCGCTTTCCTTGTGTTCCTGGCGCACGTCTTCCTTGGACATGCGCAGCTTCTTCAGGTGGCTCCAGATCTGCCACGGCACGTCCAGCATCACGATCACCAGCAGCGAGGCGACAATGAAGGCGCAGCACATCGCCACCAGGCTCAGCGCCTTGGTCAAGGCGGCCGCCGGCGCCACATGCATCAGGCCGAGCATGTCGTCGTGGTAGCGCCAGATGATCCACACCGCCACGCCGCCCACCAGCATCGCCTTGGCCAGCGCCTTGATCAGCTCGACCACCGTCTGGGCGGAAAACATGCGCTTGAGCCCGGCGAACAGGCTCAGCTTGGAGAAATTCGGCGACAGCGGCTTGCCCGAGATGACGATGCCTCCCAGCAGCACGCTGGACAGCACCGCGATCACCGCCAGCAGGCCAAAGATCGGCAGGATCACCATCAGGGCCTGGCCGAAGCCGTTGACAGCCTGCTCGACCATCACGCCCGGGTCCGCCACCACGCGCTGGTCGAACGCCAGACCGTTGCGCAGCACGCCGCTCAGTCCCTTGTAAATCGTGCCGCCGCCGGCCCAGATCGCCCCGACACCGACGGCCAGCATCATGAACGTGCCCAGTTCCCGGGAACGCGCAATCTGCCCCTCCTCGCGCGCCTTTTCCAGGCGCCTGGGAGAGGCGGCTTCGGTTTTCTCGAGGTCGCTTTCTTCGGCCATGCTCTGCGGTGTCGTTGCGGCTCGCGGATTTTCGGATTACGAGCTGCCCGCCGAGATTCTAGGAGGCCTGGGCCTTTGGCGATAAGCCAAGAAACGGGGGGAAAGCGGCGCTATTCCCGGATGCGCCCGAACCGGGCCGGCCGGGGCGGGCCGCCGGCCGGGCGCCCTGCCCCTCCCGTCCGCTGGATCGGTCCGATTCAGCCAGCCGCCGCCACCACCGGCCGGGCCGATCCGCCGGCCTCCAGGGTGGCCTGGAAGCGCACGTAATCGAGCCCGATCCGCACCGCGCCCCAGTGCTCGCCGTCCAGGAACAGGGGCACGGAGATGTCGTTGACGATCTCGCCGGTATCACGGGAATAAGTCTGAAACAGCAGGGATTCGGTGTTGGCGGCCAACCGCGCCCCGACCGGGTCGTCGAAGATGCGCTTGTGCCGCACCCGGGCGATGTCCTGGGCCGGGTCGCCGCTGGGCGGATGCGAATAGCGGCTGTTGTGCGCCGGGGCATACCCGCGCGCGTCCACCAGCAGCGCATAGCTGCCGCCCGGCACGGCCTCCAGCACGCGGTCCAGCAGGCGGGTCAGCGCCTCGTCGATGCCGCGGTCATAGCCGGTGTGGTAGCGCGGCGGCTCGCTGCCCGCGATCCGCTGGTAATGGCGGTCGAACACGTCCAGGCCGCGCTCGCGGGCATGGTCGAGCAGCCGGATCGCCGCCAGCCGGAAAGCGTCCAGCGTCTCGGACAGGCGGTCGAAGGCGGTATTGCCGGTGCGCATGTCCGACAGCACCTCCTGCACGCTTTCGGTCTGGCGCCGGATGCGGTCGATCTCGCCGGACATGCTGGCCACCCGCTCGCGCACGTCGGCGCTCAGCGCGGCGATGCGGCTGACGTCCTGGCTCATGCCATGGTTGGTGGCGTCGACCTCGCCGATCGCCTGCACCACCTCGCCCACCTGGCGGTTCATGCTGTCGAAGTCGCGCACGAAGTGCTGGAAATCCTGGCGCGTCTTGTCCAGCACCGCGCCGGACGCGTCCACGTCCTCGCGCAGGGTGCCGGTCTGGCGCTGGGTGGTATCGACCAGCTCCAGCATCTCGCCGGTATGGCGGCCGATGTCGCTGGTGGCGGCATTGACCCGCTCGGCCAGCCGGCCCACCTCGCTGGCCACCACCGCGAAACCGCGCCCGGCGTCGCCGGCGCGAGCCGCCTCCACCCCGGCGTTCAGCGCCAGCAACTGGGTCTGCAGGGCGATGTCCTTGATGAGCTTGCTGATATCGCCGACCGATCGCGCCCGGCCTGTCAGCTGCGCCACCACGTCGGTGAACGCCGCCATCTCGCGCGTCATGCGGTCGACCCGCTCCTTGACCTCGGACAGCTCGGCCAGCGCCTGCTCGGCCGCCCGCAGGTTCTGCCCGGAGACCTGGGCGATCTCGCGCGCATGGGTGGAGGTGGACGCCGACAGCGCCGCGATCTGGGCGCCGCTGGCCGCCAGCGCCTCGGCCGCGCGCGCCTGCTCCTGGGCCAGCAGCGCGCAGCGGCCGGCCTGGAACTGGGTGCGGGCTGCGTTCAGCGCGATCTCGATGCTGGATTGCCGCACCGTGGCGATGCGGCTACGGACGCCGGCCAGGAAGCGGTACAGCGGCCAGGCGGCCGGACTGAGGGAAATCGGGCGTTCGGACAGCGTGGCGCGGCCACGGTTGAGCCGGCGCAACAAACCCCAGATGCCCCCGAATCGGAATACGGATCTGGCCAAGATGGCACCTCCTTGTGCGGCCCGGATCGCCTTCTGTGGGCATCCGTTGCCTGGGCGCGATGCGCCCTGTCTCCTGCTGCGGCCCCGATTCTTGTTGTGTTGCAGTCTACCCAAGGGCGCGCGTTCGCACCCTTAGGGAATACGACCATGCCCGGCCAGCGGGCATGGCGGCAGGCGGGCCCGCGCGGCCCGCCGCCCGGCGGGCTCAGAAGCCCAGGCTGGCCAGCAGGTCGTCGACCTGGTCCTGGCTGGTGACCACGTCGGCCTTGCCCTGCGGGCTGACCTGCGGGCCGTTGAGCAGGCTGTTGGCTTCGTCGCGACGCTCTTGCGGCACGTTGTCCAGCAGCACCTGCAGCAGCTCGCGCTCGATCGCGCCGACCACGTCCATCATGCGCATGATGACCTGGCCGGTGAGATCCTGGAAGTCCTGCGCCATGATGATTTCCATCAGCTTGGACTGGGTCTGCTGCGTCTGCTTGGGCACGTCCTGCAGGAAGGCGCGGGTGTCCTTGACCAGTTCACGGGCCTCGGGCAGTTCCAGCGGCTGGTCGTACCATTGCTGCCAGCGGCTATCCAGCGCCTGGGCCGAGCGCGACATGCCGTCCTGGATCGGGCCGGCCGCCTCGGTCGCGTTCAGCACGCGGTTGGCGGCCTGTTCGGTCATCTGCGCCACGTAGCGCAGGCGGTCGCGGGCATCGGGGATGGCGTTGGCCGCGTCCTTGATCGCCTGGTCCAGGCCCAGTTCGCGCATGCTGTCGCGCAGCATGCGGGTGAGCGAGGCGATACGGTGAATCAGGTCGGGCGATTCCGTCGAGTCAACATTCTGCGTCGTGCTCATTGCACACCTCAGCCGCCAATTTTCTCGAAGATCTTGACCAGCTTCTCTTCCAGCGTCGCCGCGGTGAAAGGCTTGACCACGTAACCGTTGGCGCCGGCCTGGGCCGCCGCGACGATGTTTTCCTTCTTGGCCTCGGCCGTCACCATCAGCACCGGCAGCGAGGCCAGGCTGGCGTCGGCGCGGATCTGCTTGAGCATTTCCAGGCCGTCCAGGTTGGGCATGTTCCAGTCGGACACGACGAACTGGAAGCCGCCGTTGCGCAGCTTCTCCAGCCCGATCGCGCCGTCTTCGGCCTCATCCACGTTTTCGAAACCCAGCTCTTTGAGCAGGTTGCGGATGATCCGCCGCATGGTGGGGAAGTCATCCACCACCAGAATCTTGATGCCCTTGTCTACCATCTTTTACTCCAGAAGAAATTTGCTTGAGATCGATCGGGATCACAACCGCGTCAAACGCGGTGTCCCCGGTCGCCCAGGCGAGTCAGAATGCGCTCACTCATTGCCGACAGCGGCACCACTTCGTCAGCCGCACCGATTGCGATGGCCTCCCGGGGCATGCCGAAGACCACGCAACTGGCTTCATCCTGCGCAATGGTATGGGCGCCGGCGCGGTGCATGGCCAGCATGCCGGCCGCCCCGTCCTTGCCCATCCCGGTCAGGATGACGCCGATGGCGTTCTTGCCCGCCGCCACGGCGGCGGAATTGAACAACACATCCACCGACGGGCGGTGGCGATTGACCGGTTCGCTGGCCTCCAGCTCGATCACGTAGTTGGCGCCGCTGCGACCCAGGCGCATGTGCATCTCGCCGCCTGGCGCCAGGTACACGTGGCCCGGCAGCACGCGCTCGCCGTGCACGGCCTCGCGCACCGTCACCGCGCACAGGGCGTCCAGGCGCTGCGCGAACGAGCGCGTGAAACCGGCCGGCATGTGCTGCGTGATCAGGATCGCCGGGCTATCCGGCGGCAGCGGCTGCAACACTTCGCGGATGGCCTCGGTGCCACCGGTGGAGGCGCCCACGATGACCAGCTTTTCCGAGCTGGCCAGCGGCCGGCGCAGCATCGGCGCCGGCGCGGCGGCCGGGGCGTGCGGGCTGGGCGTGCGCAGTTTGGCGCGCGAAGCCGCGCGGATCTTGTCGGCAATGATCTCGGTGTATTCCAGCAACCCGTCGCGGATGCCCAGCTTGGGCTTGGTGACAAAGTCGATGGCGCCCAGTTCGAGCGCTCGCAGCGTGATTTCGCCGCCGCGTTCGGTCAGCGACGACACCATCACCACCGGCATCGGCCGCAGGCGCATCAGCTTCTCAAGGAAATCCAGCCCGTCCATGCGGGGCATTTCCACGTCCAGCGTCAGCACATCCGGATTGTGCTTTTTGATCAGCTCGCGCGCCACCAACGGATCGGGCGCGGTCGCAACCACTTCCATATCCGGCTGGCTGTTGATGATCTCGGTCATCAGTCCGCGCACGAGCGCGGAATCATCCACACATAGAACTCTGATTTTCTGCATTGTTTACCGCCTCAGTCTGGCCAGGAGCGTGCCCCGAAGGCGCGCCTAGGCCTTACCCGCGCATTCGTAGACTGTCTGCCCGCGCAGACGGAAATCCCGGCTGATATAGGTGAAGTTCTCGGAATGGCCCGCGAACAGCAGGCCGCCCGGCTTGAGCAGCGGCACGAACCGCTCCAGGATCTTCGCCTGGGTCGGCTTGTCGAAATAGATCATGACGTTGCGGCAGAAGATCACGTCGAACTTCTCGTTGATCGGCCAGGACGGCGCCAGCAGGTTCAACGTTTCGTACCGCACCATGTCGGCGATCTCGGGACGCACCCTGACCTGCCCGGCGTTGGCGCCCCGGCCCTTCAGGAAGAAGCGCTTGAGGCGGCTTTCCTCCATCTTTGCCACGCGCTCGGCCGGATAGACCGCGGTGCGGGCCCGGTTCAGCACATTGGTGTCGATATCGGTCGCCAGCACCGAGCAGGCGCCGGCGCGCGGCCCCAGCGCCTCGGCCAGCGTGATGGCGATGGAATACGGTTCCTCGCCGGTCGACGCGGCACAGCACCACACCGACACCGGGCCGCCCCGCTTCTGCGCGAAGTCCGCCAGGATGGGGAAATGATGCGACTCGCGGAAGAACGCCGTCAGGTTGGTCGTCAGGGCATTGACGAAGTCTTCCCATTCGGCCGCGTCAGGTTCGTTCTCGAGCTGGTCCAGATAACTGCCGAAATCCTGCCGTCCCAGCGCCCGCAGGCGCCGCGCCAGCCGGCTGTAGACCATTTCCCGCTTGTGCGCGCCCAGTGAAATGCCGGCACGCGCGTGAATCATCTTGCGCACGCGGGTGAAGTCCGCGTCCCGGAAATCGAATTGGCGGTCCACCGGAATGGACGGCGCCAGGTTTGCCGCTGTTGCCACCACTACCCTCAGTGTCCAAGCGCAAGCGCGTCAGGCGCTTGCAACCGCGAATCGTCCGCGGCGGATGACCGGCCCGAGGACAGGCGCTGGGCCGGCACCTCGATCACTTCGCCGGCATTGATCTTGAATACCGCCACGGCTTCGGCCAGGCGCTGCGCCTGTTCCTGCAGCGAACCGGCCGCGGCCGCCGCCTCTTCCACCAGCGCCGCATTCTGCTGCGTCACCTCGTCCATCTGCGAAACCGCGCGATTGACCTGGTCGATGCCGCTGGACTGCTCTTCCGAGGCCGCCGAGATCTCGCCCATGATGTCCGTCACACGCTTGACCGACGCCACGATCTCCTGCATCGTCGCCCCGGCGCGTTCCACCTGTTCGGACCCCGCGCCCACCTTGGTCACGGAGTCCTCGATCAGGCCCTTGATCTCCTTGGCCGCCTGCGCGCTGCGCTGCGCCAGCGAGCGCACTTCGCCCGCCACCACCGCGAAGCCCTTGCCCTGCTCGCCGGCACGGGCCGCTTCCACCGCCGCGTTCAGCGCCAGAATGTTGGTCTGGAACGCGATGCCGTCGATCACCGACACGATTTCAGAGATCTTGCGCGAGCTGGCCGAGATGCCATGCATCGTGTTGACCACTTCGGCCACCGCCGAACCGCCGCGCTCGGCCACGTCCGAAGCGCTGGCCGCCAGCTGGTTGGCCTGGCGCGCGTTGTCGGCGTTCTGCTTGACCGTCGAAGCCAGTTCTTCCATCGACGCGGCGGTCTCTTCCAGAGAGGCCGCCTGCTGCTCGGTGCGGCTGGACAGGTCGGTGTTACCGGCCGCGATCTCGTGCGAACCGATGTTGATCTCGTCCACGCCGCGGCGCACCGACGCCACGGTGCGCGTCAGGCTTTCCTGCATGCGCTTGAGCGCGGCGAACAACTGGCCGATCTCGTTGGTGTTGCGCACGTCGACACGTGCGGTCAGGTCGCCGCCGGCGATCCGGTCGAAATGATGGCCCGCTTCCTTGAGCGGCTGCAGCACCCGGCGGCGCAGGAACACATACGTGGCGAACACCAGCAACGCGGCGATGATGCCACCGGCGCCCACTGCCATCAGCACGAACTGGTAGCGCACCTGGGCCACCTCGAACGCGTCCAGCATCTTGCTGGCGCGCCAGAAATCAAAGCCTTCGACGGCGCGCGCGAAGCGCCCTTCCAGCGCGTCCTGCACCTTCTGCACCTGCGTCTGGTAGGCCGGCATGTCGGCCTTCTCCAGCGCGGCGGTCAGGGGCTGCACGCCCTGCTGGATCAAGGCGCCGTAGGCTTCCTCGACCTCCTTGAGCGATTCGGCTGCCTCGGCGGGCCGCGGCAGCGTCTTGAAATACTCGAATTCGGCCTGGCCCTTGTTCTGCGCCGCCTTGGCGCGCTCCAGCAGGCCCGTAGCCTCGCTCGACAGGCCCTGCGTCAGCAGCGTCGGCTGGCCGACGCTGCGCACGATGTCGGCATAATTGGACGAGGCCGTACGGCCCAGGCCATTGAGGGTGTCCTTGTAGCTCGACACGACTCGGCCGAGCGCATCGTTCAGCTCCTGCGATTGCTTGATTTCCGCCAGTGTCGCGTTGCTGATGCGCAACGACAGCACGCCCAGCGCCGCTCCAATCACCAACATGAATGAGAAAAACGCCAGCACCCACAACAGGCTGCTGCGTATCGTCATGTTCGCGAAAAACTTGCGCATCACAAGCACCCCTCCTGACTGCAATCGTTAAGGAAAAGCGCCATATCGATTCCACAATATGGCGCGCCCATCTCCCTGGGAGGTCGCCACCGCCGGGGCCCCGCCCCGCCGGTCGCGCATCCGGGTCCAGTCCTTCCGATCAGGAAGCGACCTTCTCCACCAGGGCCATTTCATCGCTGGTCATCATCTTTTCGATGTCGACCAGGATCAGCATGCGTTCGTCGACCGTGCCCAGGCCCGTCAGGTATTCGGTGGACAGGGTGGCGCCGAATTCCGGCGCCGGGCGGATCTGGCCGGCGTTGAGCATCAGCACGTCCGAGACGCCGTCGACCACGATGCCGACCACGCGGCGATCCAGGTTGAGGATGATGACGACGGTCTGTTCGTTGTATTCGACGCTGCCCAGGTTGAACTTGATGCGCAGGTCGACGATCGGCACGATGATGCCGCGCAGGTTGGTCACGCCCTTGATGAACGGCGGGACGTTGGCGATGCGGGTCACCGTGTCGGCATCGTAGCCGCGGATTTCCTGCACCTTCAGGATGTCGATGCCGTACTCTTCGTCGCCCAGCGTGAAGACCAGGAACTCGTTGCCGACATCTTCGTTGCGCGCGGCTTGCGCTTGCGGTTTGGCTGCCATGGGGCTATTTCTCCATCAATTCAGAATGGCTTCGGGCTGCGACCAACGCTCACGGTTGGCGCGCGCAAGCGCAAATACATCGACGATCAGCGCCACGCTGCCATCGCCCAGGATGGTGGCGGCGGAGATGCCGGGAACCTTGCGGTAATTCGACTCGAGATTCTTCACCACCACCTGGTGCTGACCAATCAGGTGATCCACCAACAGGGCGAAACGGCGGTCCTCGGCCTGCATGATGACCGCGATGGCCTGGGTGGGATCGGTTTGCGCGTCGCTGACGGAGAACACGCGGTGCATCTCCACCAGCGGCAGGTACTCGCCGCGCACATGCATGACGCGCTCGTTGCCCGCCACCGAATAGATCTGGTCGTTGGTGGGCTGCAGCGATTCGGTCACGTGGTTCAGCGGCAGGATGAAGGTTTCCTCGCCGACCCGCACCGACATGCCGTCCAGGATGGCCAGCGTCAGCGGCAGCACGATGCGCGTGGTGGTGCCGTTGCCCGGCTCGCACGACAGCTGCACGTGGCCGCCCATGTCCTGGATGTTCCGGCGCACCACGTCCATGCCGACGCCGCGGCCGGAGATGTCGGTGACTTTCTCGGCCGTGGAGAAGCCCGGCGCGAAGATCAGTTGCCAGATTTCGTCGTCCGGCGAGTTCTCGTTGACCGGCAGGCCCTGGGCCATGGCCTTCTTGAGGATCTTTTCGCGGTTCAGGCCGGCGCCGTCGTCGCTGACCTCGATGACGATGTTGCCGCCATTGTGCTGGGCAGACAGCACCAGCTGGCCGACCGGATCCTTGCCGGCGGCGACGCGCTTCTCGGGCGTCTCGATGCCGTGGTCCAGGCTGTTGCGCACCAGGTGCGTCAGCGGGTCGATGATGCGCTCGATCAGGCTCTTGTCGAGTTCGGTGGCGCGGCCGTAGGTCTGCAATTCGATCTGCTTGCCCATCTTGCCGGCGATATCGCGCACCAGGCGCGGGAAGCGGCTGAAGACGTAGTCCATCGGCATCATGCGGATCGACATGACGGCTTCCTGCAGGTCGCGCGCGTTGCGCTCGAGCTGCTCCATGCCGTTGAGCAGGCGGTCGTGCAGCACAGGGTCCAACGTCGAGGCGGTCTGCGCCAGCATGGCCTGGGTGATGACCAGTTCGCCCACCAGGTTGATGACCTGGTCGACCTTTTCGACGCCGACGCGGATCGAGGTGGATTCCTTGTCGACGTGGGCCGGCGCGGCGGCGCGGCTGGTGCGCGCGGCCTGCGAGATGGCTTCGGCGGCGGCGGCGGACTCGGCCACGGCGGGCTCGGCCGCGGCAGGCGCGGCGGCAGGCGCGGCCTCGGGGGTCGCGGCCACCGGCGCGGCGGCCACGGCGGGCGCCGGCGCGGCGTCGGCCACGGGCGCTGCCTCGCGGGCGATATTCAGTTGGTCGGCGTCGACGATAAAGCAGCAGACGGCTTCGATGTCATCCGGGGTGCAGGTGCTGTCGACCCAGACGGTCAGCACGCCGTTGGCGCGCTCGCTGGCCTTGACCTGGCCGAGATTGCCCATTTCCTCGAGCAGCGACTCGGCATCCTTGTCCGACACCTTGGTGATGCGCACGCGCAGCGGCAGGCCGGCGGCGTCGGCGGCAGCGGGCGCCGCCTCGACCACCGGAGCCGGCTCGGGCGCGGCCTGTACCGGCGGCGGCGCCACCGGCGCAGGCGCGGCGACCGGGGCCGGCGCAGGCGCCGCGGCCGCCGCGGGATCCTTATGCTCCAGGGCGAGCTGCCTCAACACCGCGCAGATGCGCTCAAACACGGCTTCATCGGGCTCTTCGGAGGCCCGGTAGGCATCCAGTTGGCTTTTGAGCACGTCTTTCGTTTCCAAGAAGATATCAATCATGTCCGTACGCAGCGCCATTTCGCCGCGACGGATCGCGTCCAGAAGGTTTTCAAGCAGATGGGTGGTGCCCGCCAGCTGGTTGAAGCAGCCGAACGTCGCCGCGCCGCCCTTGATCGAATGGGCCGCGCGGAAAATGGCATTGAGCTGTTCGATGTCGGGCGCGCCGACGTCGAGCTCGAGCAGCAACTGCTCCATTTGCGCGAGCAGCTCGTCCGCCTCGTCGAAAAAGGTCTCGTAAAACTGACTGAGGTCCAAACCAGAACTCATGACCCGTACGCCTTCATAAATGAACCTGCCTACGCGCCGGATTGCTCGTCGAGCAATTCGGACGCCAATTCCACCAGCACATCGGGATCGACCGGCTTGGACAACCAGCCGCACACACCCAGATCCCGAGCCGCCATCTTGCTGTCCACGTCATCCTCGGTGGTCAGCACCAGCACCGGCACGTCCAGGTACTGTTCCTGTTCGCGCAGGCCCTGGATCAATTGCAGGCCTCCCATCACGGGCATGTTCCAGTCGCTCACCACCAGGTCGACCGGGTGGCTTTTCGCCACTTCCAGCGCTTCCTGGCCGTTGCCAGCCGTCAATACCTTCCATCCCGCGCCCGTCAGCGTCGCCTGGACGATCATTCTCATCGTCGCCGAATCGTCCGCCACCAGAATCGTTGCCGCCATTGCTATCGAGCCCCTTCGGCGGGCGGCGTTGCCGCCGCGTCGCCTTGCTTGGTTGCCGTCGTGGCCTGGGCGGCGGCATTCACCGCCTCCACGGCCGTTCCAACCTCGCGGGCATCCTTGGCGCTGACGTCCGCGGCCGCGGCGTTCTCGTTTTCGATGCGCCGCTGGGTGCTCTGGTTGAGCACCACTAGGCTGATACGTCTATTAACGGCCGCATATGGATCATCTTTAACGAGGCTCATGCTCGAGGACAGACCCTGGATGCGCATGACCTTGCTTTCGTTCATCCCGCCGGCCACCAGTTCCTGGCGCGAGGCGTTGGCGCGATCGGCCGAGAGTTCCCAGTTGCTGTAGGCGCGCTCGCCGCGGGCGTACTGCGACGCGTCGGTATGGCCCGAGATGCTGACCTTGTTGGGCAGTTCGTTCAAAACCGGCCCCAATTCCCGCAGGATGTCGCGCATGTAGGGCTGCACCTCGGCGCGGCCGGTCGCGAACATGGGACGGTTCTGGTTGTCGATGATCTGGATCCGCAGGCCTTCGGTGGTCAGGTCGATCAGCAATTGGGGCCGGAAGCTCTTGAGCACCGGACTGTTCTCGATGACGTTTTCCAGGCGCTTCTTGAGGTTTTCCAGGCGATGCTGGTCGCGCCGCTCGGCGTCGCCCATGGGCTGGGCCTCGACCCGGTTGCCCTGGGCGCGGCGTTCGTCGCCATCGCTGCGCAGCGGGTCGCGGCCGCCGCCGGGAACCGCGCTGGTCTCGGCCGAGCTGCTGGGACCGCCGGTCAGCGCCACGCGCAGGGGCATGCGGAAGTATTCGGCGATGCCCTTGAGTTCCTCGCGCGGCACGATGCTGATCAGCCACATCACCAGGAAGAACGCCATCATCGCCGTGATGAAGTCGGCGTAGGCGATCTTCCAGCTGCCGCCGTGGTGCCCGCCGCCGTGGACCTTCTTGCGGCGGATCACCACACGGTGGTTGTTTACCGTGCTCATGGCCCGCTCCGTCAGGCCTTGGCGGTGGACTTGGTCTGCCGGACGTGTTCTTCCAGCTCACCGAAAGTCGGGCGCACCGACGAATACAGCACCTTGCGGCCGAATTCCACCGCCAGTTGCGGCGGGTAGCCGTTCATGCTGGCCAGCAGCGTGGTCTTGATGCATTCCAGCACCTTCATGGCCTCGTCCGTGCGGCGCTCGATGCGCGAGGCCAGCGGACCGACGAAGCCGTAGGCCAGCAGGATGCCCAGGAAGGTGCCGACCATGGCCTTGGAGATCAGGTCGCCGAGGATGGCGGGCGGCTGGTCCACGGCGGCCAGCGCCTTGATCACGCCCAGCACCGCGGCCACGATACCGAAGGCCGGCAGGCCGTCGGCCATCTGCCGGATCATGCTGGCGGGCACTTCGCGTTCGTGGCGGTAGGTCTCGATTTCCTCGTCCATGAGGGTTTCGATTTCGAACGAGCTCATGTTGCCGCTGATCATGATGCGCAGGTAGTCCGTGATGAACTCCATGAGCTTCTCGTCCTTGGCGATGCGCGGATACTCGCTGAAGATCGGGCTGGAAGCCGGATCCTCGATGTGCGATTCGATCGCCATCAGGCCTTCGCGGCGCGCCTTGTTCAGCAACACGTACAGAAGCGCCATCAGCTCCATGTAGACGTCCTTGCCGTAGCGCGAGCTTTTCAGCGTATCCGGCAGCGCCTTCTTGACCAGCATCAGCGACTTCTTGCTGTTGCCGGCCAGGAACGCGCCGAAGGCCGCGCCGAAGATCAGCGTCAACTCGAACGGCTGGTAGAGCGCGCCCATGTGGCCGCCCAGCGCTACGAAGCTGCCGATGACCGACACGATCACCACTAGAAAACCGATAACAATCAACACATCAGGCCCCTGCCAACGAAGTCTAAAACCGGCGTCAATGATCCCCTGTTCCCCCCGACCCAAAAAGGCGGGTTACGGGGACTTTTCCAGGGCTTTTGATGTATTTGGACGCGCCGCTCAGGAACGGGCGGCGTCTACGGCAGGCGCGGAGCGGCTGCCCGCGCGCGCCTTGGCGGCGGCGCGGGTCTTGCCGGCGCGGGGTGGCGGGCGGCAGATCGCGCACACGAAATCCGATTGCGGATCATGCGCATGGGCGATGAAATGCCCGCCACACTGGCGGCAGGCCGAAAGCTGCAGCATGCCACTGTCGAAGAACCGCACCAGCATCCAGGCGCGAGTGAAGCTCAGCACGGGTTCGGTGGATTCGGCGCTATCGACGCCGGCATTTTCGAGGTACAGGCGGTACGCGTCGATGATGGCGCGGATGCCCTTGCTGCTGGTACGCGCATTCAGGAACGAATACACGTTGTAGAAAAGCGAGGAATGGATGTTCGGCAACCAGGTCATGAACCAGTCGACCGAAAAAGGCAGCATGCCCTTAGGTGGCGAGCAGCCGCGGATTTCGCGGTACAGGCGTGCCAGGCGGTCGTGGCTGAGGCTGGTTTCCGCCTCCAACACCTGCAGCCGCGCGCCCAGGGTGATCATGGAGCTGGCTAGCAGGATGTCATCCGCTTCCTGCGAAACGCTCTTGGTGGCCATTACACGTGTCCGAGTGGGATTCGACAGGCCGTCAGGCCAGTTCTTCAACAGGTTGCTTGGCCAGCAGGATCGTCGCGTGCGCTTGCTGCAGCGCGCCGCCCAGTACGTCGTGGGTCAGGGCGGACAGCAGGCTGTAGTCGTCGAAACGGAAACGGCACAGGAGCGAACTGGAACTGGCCAGCTTCACCAGCTGGGCCGGAGAAAGACGCATCAGGATATCGGCAACCTCATTGCTGAAACCCAGGCGGAACATCGATGCAGCATAGTCATCGCGCAGCATGCGCTGCGCGAGAAGTAGATAGGACAGATTCACTTCACGAATATCTGCCAGCAAAGAATTTTCGACTTGTTGCACGCCCGACTCCCTATTCCCTATCCCACCGAAGGGGCTTGATAACCAAAGCATTTCGCAACATATGTTGCGCCCTGCCCGCTGCATCCTGTTTTAATGCGAAATGTATCATTTGTTCGCAATTTAAGTAAAATTTACCACAGGTCATGTCATTTTCTATGACTTATATGACAAATCTTTGTTGATATTGCGCAACTTGAGACTTTAGATACACCTTGACATAGAAAGCCCTGACAAATGTACGTCAATTTGGCAAATAAGCATTCAAAACGTTGCGTGCTTTAGCGAATGAAATGCCGTCTTTTGCCGACAATGGCACCTTGCCGATCACAGAATCTTGCTAGCTTTAGCGTAGCCGCGCGTTTGTCGACAATGTCGCAAATTGACAACAACCGACAATGCGTCACGATGGACACCGCCCGACATTTCCGCAATGCCCCACGCAGATGACAGCTTGGTCGAATATGCCCCGCTAGTGCGGAAGCTGGCCCTGCAATTGCTCGCCCGGCTGCCGGCCAGCGTCGAGCTCGACGACCTGATCCAGGCCGGCATGATTGGACTGCTGGACGCCGTGCGGCGCTACCAGGAAACCGCCGACGCCCAGTTCGAGACCTACGCCACCACCCGCATCCGCGGCGCCATGCTGGACGAGTTGCGCGGCCAGGATTGGCTGCCGCGCAGCGTGCGCGCCAAGGCCCGCAAGATCGAACAGGCCATCCAGCAGCTGGAGCAACGCCTGATGCGCGCGCCGAGCGAAGCCGAGATCGCGCAGCAGATGGAAATGCCGCTGAACGAATATCAGACGCTTCTGCACGACGCCCAAGGCGTGCAGATCGTCCATTACGAAGATTTCGCCACCGAGCCCGACACCGCCTCGGGCCAGTCTGACTGGGCCGCCACGCTGAATCACGGCACCGCCGGCGGCAATCCGCTGGATTCGCTGCTGGCCGGCGATTTCCGCCAGGCCCTGATCCACGCCATCGACTCCCTGCCCGACCGCGAAAAGCTGCTGCTTTCGCTGTGTTACGAACAGGGCCTGAACCTGAAGGAAATCGGCGCGATCATGAACGTAACCGAGGCCCGCGTCTGCCAGTTGCGCTCGCAGGCCACCGCCCGCATCCGCGCCAAGCTGCGCGAGCAGGCCTGGCAGCAATTGCCCCAGGAGGGGCAGATCGCGCAGATTATCTGAGGCGAGCCGGACACCCACCCCGTTTCGCATCAATGTCGGCCCGATTTCCAGATGGAGCTTCCGGCCTAGCGAAACCCGGGCTCTTTCCGCCCTTTTTCGAGCCTTCCGGATCCCCTGCCGGCTGATAGGCTGTCGCCTGCACTATTTGCCTTTGCGCGCGACCAGGCCGCCGTTGCCATGGCTGCCTCGACACGGACCCCAAGATGACCGAACCCGATCTGCTGAACCAGGCGATTTCCGACGCCTACGATGAAACGCCCTACACTTCGAACGCACTGGCGCAAACCGCCCCTGGGCATCTCCGGGCGGTTGCTCACTTATACGGACTGGACTCCGCCCCGCTGGCGACCGCGCGGGTCCTGGAGCTGGGTTGCGCCGCGGGCGGCAACCTTATCCCGTTCGCGGTGGCAAACCCGGATGCACAAGTGATCGGCATCGACCTGTCCCCGGAGCAGATCAATGCCGGGCGCGAGATCGCACAACGGCTCGGACTGCGCAACCTGGACCTGCGTGCCCTCAGCATTACCGACATCGACGATAGCCTGGGCAAGTTCGACTACATCATCTGCCACGGCGTGTTCAGCTGGGTTCCTCCCGTGGTCCGCGAAGCGATTCTGCGAGTCTGCCGCGACAATCTGGCGCCCGAGGGCCTTGCCTTCATCAGCTACAACGTCTACCCCGGGTGGAAAACATCGGACATCTTGCGCGACGCGATGCAGCTGAATAGTTTCTCGGCCACCACGCCAGCCGAAAAACTGAAAAAGGCGAAGGAAATGCTTGGCCTGCTCCAGCATGGCCTGTCGCCCAATAATCTGATGCGCGAGGCAATCAGCAAGGCGGCACACACCTTGAGCCAGCAGCCGGACCACTATCTTTTCCACGAATACCTGGAGATGATCAACTCGCCCTGCTACTTCCTGGAGTTCATCGCCAGCATCCAGCAAGCGGACCTGGCCTATGTCAGCGACGCTCAGCCCGAAGGCTCCTTCCCCTCGAATTACGGCCAGGCCACCGCGGCCGCGCTCGCCACCATGTCCGCGGGCGCCGACCGCGTCATGCGCGAGCAATACCTGGATTTTGCGGTCGGCCGCCAATTCCGCCAGAGCATCCTCGTGCATGCCGAACGCGCCGACCAGATCCGGGAGAAGCCCGAGGCCAGCCACTTCTCATCGATGTTCGTTTCCGTCCAGCTGCAATCGGAAGCGGAGCGGGACCGGGCCAATCCGGGTCACCGGCATTTCCGCACGCCCGCCAACACCGGGCTGGCGACGCAGGATCCCTCGCTGATCGCACTGATCGAGACCCTGCAGGAGCAATGGCCCAACGCGATTTCGTTCGAGCAGGCCCAGACGATCGTAGGCACCAAGTCGGCTCAGAGCGGTACGGCCGCGGAACACGCCACGCTATTGCATTTGATTACATTGATGAATTGCGGGGCGCTGCGATACCGCCGCGAACCGCTCGGCTACGGCAACGACTCAGCCCGGCCCCGCCTGATTCCAGGCGCCCGCGAACTGATCATTGCCGCCAGCGAAAAGACGCTGCAGGTCGGCCACTACAACCTGTGGCACCAGTGGGTAAACCTGAGCACAGAGCCCGCCACCCGCTATGTCGCCAGCCTCCTGGACGGCTCGCTGCCCCAGGCTGAAGTGCGCACGCAACTGCGTGATGCGCTGACATCCGGGCGCATCCCTCATCCGGACGGGCTCGCGCTCAAGGGGGCCCGCAACGTCGATCCGGTCGCCCAGGAGTTGCTGGTACGCATCCTGGACGCCATGCGTTCTGGCGGCTTGCTTATGTAGCAATGGGCGCTTCCATTTCCCCTGCACTCCCGCCGGCTCAGGGGAAATGGAAAAAAATGCGATTTTCGTGATTTAGTCCTAAAGATTGATTTGGCACTGCCGTAATCCTGGCAACGGACGAAACTGAAATCAACAAAGTCAGTTCTTCACGTTACAGTTGGGCGGCTTAGCTGCCCGGTTTGAAGAAGCCTTTCTCTCTTGGGAGCCTAAACATGGCTGCAGTTATCAACACCAACTACTTGTCGCTGGTTGCTCAGAACAACCTGAACAAGTCGCAATCCGCCCTGGGTACCGCCATCGAGCGTCTGTCGTCCGGCCTGCGCATCAACAGCGCGAAGGATGACGCCGCCGGTATGGCCATTGCCAACCGCTTCACCGCGAACGTCAAGGGCCTGACCCAAGCCGCCCGCAACGCCAACGACGGCATCTCGCTGGCCCAGACGACGGAAGGCGCCGCCTCCGAAATCAACACCCACCTGCAGCGCGTTCGCGAACTGTCGGTGCAAGCCGCCAACGGCAGCTACTCGCAAGAGCAGCTCAACTCGATGCAAGACGAAATCAACCAGCGTCTGTCGGACATCGATCGCATCTCGCAGCAAACCGACTTCAACGGCGTGAAGGTCCTGTCGGGCAATGCCAAGCCGCTGACGCTGCAAGTCGGCGCCAACGACGGCGAAACCATCACCCTGAACCTGACCGAAATCAGCGTCAAGACGCTGGGCCTGGACGGCTTCAACGTGAACGGCACCGGCGTGACGCAAAACCGCACCGCCACCGTGTCCGACCTGCAAGCCGCTGGCGGTACCGCCGCTGGCAATGACTGGACCGTGACCACGAACCACGCCGCCGCGACCGCCGAGCAAGCTTTCGGCAAGCTGGAAAACGGCAACACCGTCGCTGTCGGTGGCACCACCTACACGTACGATGCCGCCAACGGCAACTTCACGTTCCAGAACAAGACCGCCGACGCCGCCGCCCTGACCAAGCTGGCCACGTCGCTGACCCCGGCCACCGGCACCGTCACCGGCACCTACACCAACAACGCCTCGGCTTCGTCCTCGTTCGAAGTTGATGCGACCGGCAAGCTGACCATCGGTGGCAAGGCCGCCTACCTGGCCGCGACCGGCGAACTGTCGACCAACAACCCCGGCGGCGGCGCGCAAGCCACGCTGGACGACGTCCTGACCACCACCAGCAAGGCAGCCGTTGGCGGCGCCAGCGTCTCGATCGGCGGCAAGACCTTCAACAGCAGCGGCACCGCCGGCGTCGTGACGTACACCGATACGGTCGCCAAGGATGCCCTGCTGGCCACGTTCAAGGCCGGCGCTGCTGGCAGCACGATCAACCTGGGCCAAGGCATCACCGCCGCCACCCTGACGTTCACGACCGGCACCTCGACCGACACGTGGGTTGACGGTTCGGGCAACTTCACCCGTACCCAGAACTACGACACGACCTACACCGTCGACCCCAACACGGGCAAGGCCACGGTCAAGGGCGGCACGGGCACGGGCGACTACGCTCCGAAGGTCGGCGCTACCGCCTACGTCAACTCGTCGGGCAAGCTGACCACGGAAACGACCAGCAAGGGCGGCAAGACGTCCGACCCGCTGAAGACGCTGGACGCCGCCTTCACCAAGCTGGACAAGCTGACGGGCGAACTGGGCGCTGTGCAGAACCGCCTGGAATCGACCATCGCCAACCTGAACAACGTCGTGAACAACCTGTCGTCGGCCCGCTCGCGCATTCAAGACGCGGACTACGCCACGGAAGTGTCGAACATGTCGAAGGCTCAGATCCTGCAGCAGGCTGGCACCTCGGTTCTGGCGCAAGCCAACCAAGTGCCGCAAACCGTCCTGTCGCTGCTGCGTTAATCCGCCGCAACGCCTGACGGTTGGGCGGGGCGTGCCGCAAGGCCTGCCCCACCCGCCTCCCGCACCGGGTGCTTGACACCCGGTCGTAAAACAAGCCGGCGCAAGCCGGCTTGTTTGCATTCGTGCCCCCCAAGTCCACCCCGAGGCCGACGGCAGCGCGCCATTGCGCCGCGGCATGGACACCCTTGGGCCTCATCCCCACACATCTTCCGTGCCGGCCACATTTGCCGCGGTTGCCCGCGCGATGGATTGCCCCTGCGCGCCCGCCCCACGAATGGCCCGGACTTCCAAGCGATCGTGGAAGGAGGCTTTTTGCCACCTTCTCGCTTTTTTGAGACGCGCCACGCCCCTTCATAATTGCCCTCGCACGCTTTTGTATCTATATTTTTCGTAATATGACCACCACGCCTCCCGATCCACTCGCTACGCGGCATGACGGCACCACGGATCAAGATGACCAGGCGCCGGTGGATCCCCACACCCAGCGCCTGCGCGAAGAGAACCGCGCCTTGCGCGAACTGCTGGCCGCGCAGGTCCAGGCGTCGATTCCGCGCCCTCCCGGCCCGCTCAAGCGGCTGGGCTGGTGGCTGATCAGCGCGCCCGGCGCCGCGCTGGTCGGCTGGCGCAGCCTGCTGGGGCGCGAACACGCCGCGCCGATCACCGGCAAGCGGGTGGGCTACGCCACCTTGACCGTGCTCTATACCCTGGCGATCTATGGCGCCCTGGTGCTGCTGGTGGTGTCATGCAGCACGCCCAACGCGGGACGGTCGGGCGCATCCGCCGCCGGCCCGATGCGCGTGCCGCTGGCGCCGCTCGACGCGGGTCCGGCTCCCCTGCGGCAACCCGGCGCTACCACGCGGCCCGACGCCGCGCCGCCTCCCCCCGCCCCCACGCCGACCGTGCAAGAACATGCGTCCGGGCCCGCCTCGACACCGCAGGACGCCGCGAGACCGCGGGACGACACGCCGGCGCCGGGCCGCACGGACGCCCCCAGCCCGGCGGCGACAACGCCCTCCGCCTCGGCTCGCGAAGCCGCGACGCCGCATGCGGCCGCCCCGGCCTTGCCCAAACCCACGTTGCGCATCACCGAAATCCCCGCCGAAAATCCACACGCATGGGTCGACAGCCTGAAGGCCGAACTGGCGCGCTGCGCCACGCTGGGCTTTTTCGAGCGGCCCGACTGCGCCTGGGCCGCCCGCAAGCAATACTGCGGCCCGAACCAGGGCTGGGGCGCCGTCAAGGAATGCCCGGCCCAACCCTGACGCCGCGCAATTCTCGTCCGAGAATTCCACCGCGATGCGGTGAAGTACGCGATAATCACGCATAATCCGTTTGTTCCGGACACCGTCCGGCAAGCCTCACAGGACTCCCCGCCATGGATCTTTCCGTCAGCAACACCGTGAATACCGGCCTGGCCATGCGCGACGCGCAACTGATGCAGGAAGTCCAGGCGCGCGTCACCAAGAAGGCCATCAACGCCCAGGCCGACACCGTCGCCACGCTGATGCAGTCACTGCCGGTGGTCGCCATCGACGGCAAGATCGGCACCCGCATCAATACCCAGGCGTAAACCGCGCCGGCGCGCGCGGCAACGATTGCCGCGCCCAGCCCTCCTCGGCCCGCTTCTTCGGCCCGCTTCTTCGGCCCGCTTCTTCGGCCCGCTTCTTCGGCCCGCTTCTTCGGCCCCTTCTTCGGCCCGCTTCTTCGCCCCGCCCTCTTCACGACTCCCTGCCCGCCCGGGCTAGCGCCGTCAGGCCTCCAGGTGCCTGCGCATCAGTTCCTCGAACCACTCCAGAAAAACCGCCAGCCGGCGTGAGCGTTGCCGCCGGTGCGGATACAGCAGCGCCACCGGCATGGAGGCGGCGCGGTGCGCTGGCATGACTTCCACCAGTTCGCCGGCGTCCAGCAGGTGTTGCACGTCGAAGCGCGGAATCTGGATCAATCCCAGGCCCGCCAGGCAGCAGGCGATATAGCTTTCGGCATTGTTGACCACCACCCGGCTGGGCACCGTGATGGCCTGGCGGTCGCCGTCGCCGGCCGCCACCTCCCAGGGCAATTCGCGGCCGGTGGTCGGCGAAGCGTATCCCACCATCCAGTGATCCGTCGGCAGCGCGTCCGGCGCCCGCGGCTCGCCCTGCTCGCGCAGGTAGGCGGGGCTGGCGCAGTTGACCAGGGCGATGTTGCCCAATGGCCGTGACACCAGGCTGCTGTCATGCAGCGCGCCGATGCGCACCGCGCAATCGACGCCTTCCTGGATCAGGTCGATGGCGCGGTCGCTGGACCCCAATGCCAGTTGCAGCCGGGGATGACGCCGCAGCAGGCCGGGCAACGCAGGCGCCACCAGGCGGCGCGCAATGCGGCTGGGCACGTCGACGTTGAGCCGCCCGGAAACCTGGCGCTGGCTCTGCTGGAACAGGTGGTCAATGTCCTCGACCTCGGCCAGCAACGGCCGGACCCGTTCCAGCAATTGGGCGCCGTCGGCGGTCAGGCGCACCTGGCGCGTGGTCCGGTGCAGCAGCCGCGCGCCCAACTGGGCCTCGAGCTGCTGCACGGCGGCCGAGACCGAGGCGCGCGGCAGTTCCAGCGCGTTGGCCGCCTTGATGAAGCTGCCCATCTCCGCCACCTGCGCGAAGACGCGGTACTGTTCGAATCTGTCCATGCTCCCCCGGGAGTCCCCCAGCGCCAGCGGCACGACGCCGCCCGTGACAGCATAGCCGGTTCGCGGGACATCGCAGGCACGGGAAATGGCGCCCCCGCCAGGCAGGCCGGGCCAGACCCACGCGACCTCGAATCGCGGGGGCCAGGCGGCCCCCCGGGCGGCCTGACCGGCTACTTGGTGGTGTAGCCGCCGTTGATCAGGATGGTCTGGCCGGTGATCCACCAGCCATCGCTGACCAGGTGGCGGATGAACGGCACCACGTCCTCGATGTCGGTCAGGCCGGTCTTGGAGAACGGCGACAGCGCGGCGGCGGTCTTGTGGTACGCCACGGCATCGGCGCCTTCGGCCGGATAGAAGAACGGCGTGTCCATCGGGCCGGGGCCGACGGCCGTCACCGAGATGCCGCGCGCGCCGAACTCCTTGGCGGCCGCGCGCGTGTAGTGCTCGACCGGCGCCTTGGAGCCGGCATAGGCGGCGTAGAACGGCGTGAATGCGCCCAGCAGCGAGGTCACCAGGGTGCAGACCTTGCCATTGTCGTTGACGTGGCGGCCGGCCTCTTTCAGGAAGAAGAACGCCGACTTGGCGTTGACCGCGCTCATCTCGTCGTATTCGGCTTCGCTGATTTCGGTCAGCGGCTTCTTGAGCACCTTGCCGACGGTGTTGATGGCGATGTCGGGCCGGCCCACCGCCGCGACCGCGTCGGCGAACAGTTTCTCGACGGCGCCGGCCGTGGTCAGGTCGGCCTGGAATGCCACGCCCCGGGCGCCGGCGGCCTGGATCGCGGCCACGGTGGCGTCGGCATCGGCCTTGGACGCGGCGCTGTTGTAGTGGATGGCGACGGCCTTGGCGCCCTGTTGCGCCAGGTCACGCGCGATCAGGCCGCCCAGGTTCTTGGCCCCGCCGGCGATCAGGACGACTTTGCCCTTGATGGAATGGTCTGCCATGGAAAATCTCCCGCATGTGTGTCGATGGAGATTCGATTCTAGGCAGCGGCGGGGCCGGGATCAGCCGGGCATGGCCGGATGGATTATCCAGAAAATCGCCCCAATGCCAGAGCCTGTGCGGTGCCGGCGCCGCAAACGCCCCTGGCGGACCGGCAGGATCGGACGGCTGCCGATCCGCGCGAGCCGCAATGAAAAAGCCCGAAGGCCGGGAGGCGCTTCGGGCTGTGGTGCCTGCGTCCGGACGCAAGATCCGGCCAGCCAGGGTTTACTTCTTCTTCATCGGCGGCAGGTCGGTGCACACGCCTTCGGCCACTTCGGCCGCCATGCCCACCGATTCGCCCAGGGTCGGGTGCGGGTGGATGGTCTTGGCGATGTCGATGACGTCCGCGCCCATTTCCACGGCCAGCGCCACTTCGCTGATCAGGTCGCCGGCATGGGTGCCGACGATGCCGCCGCCCAGGATGCGGTGCGTCTCGGCGTCGAACAGCAGCTTGGTGAAGCCTTCGTCGCGGCCGTTGGCGATGGCGCGGCCGGAAGCGGCCCACGGGAATACGCCTTTCTCGACCTTGATGCCCTGCTTCTTGGCTTCGTCTTCGGTCAGGCCGACCCACGCCACTTCCGGATCGGTGTAGGCCACCGACGGAATCACGCGGGCGTCGAAGAACGACTTCTGGCCGGCGGCGGCTTCGGCCGCCACGTGACCTTCATGCACCGCCTTGTGCGCCAGCATCGGCTGGCCGACGATGTCGCCGATGGCGAAGATGTGCGGCACGTTGGTGCGCATCTGGCGATCGACCTCGATGAAACCGCGGTCGGTCACGGCCACGCCGGCCTTGTCGGCGCCGATCTTCTTGCCGTTGGGGCTGCGGCCCACGGCCTGGAGCACCAGGTCGTAGCGCTGCGGTTCCTTCGGCGCGCCCTCGCCCTCGAAGGTGACGTAGATGCCGTCTTTCCTGGCTTCCGCGCCGACCGTCTTGGTCTTGAGCATGATGTTGTCGAAGCGGCCGGCGTTCTTCTTCTGCCAGACCTTGACCAGGTCGCGGTCGGCGCCCTGCATCAGGCCGTCCAGCATTTCCACCACGTCCAGGCGCGCGCCCAGCGTGGAGTACACCGTGCCCATTTCCAGGCCGATGATGCCGCCGCCGATGATCAGCATCTTCTTGGGGATTTCACGCAGCAGCAAGGCGCCGGTGGAATCGACGATGCGCTCGTCCTGCGGCAGGAACGGCAGCTTCACCGACTGGCTGCCGGCGGCGATGATGGCCTGCTTGAAGCGGATGGTCTGCGACTTGCCGTCGGCGCCCTTGACCGCCAGGTGGTTGGCATCGGCGAATTCGCCCACGCCCGTCACCACGGTCACCTTGCGCGCCTTGGCCATGCCGGCCAGGCCGCCGGTCAGCTTGGCCACCACGCTGTCCTTGTAGCCGCGCAGCTTGTCCAGGTCGATCTTGGGTTCGCCGAAGCTGATGCCGTGGGCGGCCAGCTCGCGCGCCTCGTCGATGATGGCGGCGTTGTGCAGCAGCGCCTTGGACGGGATGCAGCCCACGTTCAGGCAGACGCCGCCCAGCGTGGCGTAGCGTTCGACCAGCACCACGGACAGGCCGAGGTCGGCGGCGCGGAAGGCGGCCGAATAACCGCCGGGGCCCGCGCCCAGCACCAGCATGTCGTACTCGGCGTCGGCCGAACCCTTGAAGGTCGCGGCGGCGGGAGCCGCGGCGGCCGGCTTGGCGTCGGCCTTGGGGGCCTCGGCCTTGGCGGTTTCGGCCTTGGGCGCCTCCTTGGCGGCCGGGGCGGCCTCGGCCGCCTCGACTTCCAGCACCACCGAGCCTTCGGCGACCTTGTCGCCGACCTTGACGCTGATGGACTTGACCACGCCGCCCGTGGAGGCGGGGATTTCCATCGAGGCCTTGTCGGACTCGACCGTAATCAGGCTCTGCTCGGCCTTGATGGTATCGCCAACGGCGACCAGCACTTCGATGACTTCGACTTCCTTGAAGTCACCGATGTCCGGCACTTTGATTTGAACGGTATTGCTCATAGGGCTCCCCGTTTACAGCGCGATGCGGCGGAAGTCGGCCAGCAAGGCGCCCAGATAGGCGTTGAAGCGGGCAGCGGCGGCGCCGTCGATGACGCGGTGGTCATAGGACAGCGACAGCGGCACGATCAGGCGCGGCACGAACTGCTTGCCGTCCCAGACCGGCTTGTGCGACGAACGCGACACGCCCAGGATGGCCACTTCGGGCGCATTGATGATGGGCGTGAACGAGGTGCCGCCGATACCGCCCAGCGACGAGATCGAGAAGCAGCCGCCCTGCATGTCGGCGGGCGAGATCTTGCCTTCGCGCGCCTTCTTGGACAGGTCGGTCATTTCCTGGGCGATCTGCAGGATGCCCTTCTTGTCGGCATCGCGGATCACCGGCACCACCAGCCCGTTGGGCGTGTCGGCGGCGAAGCCGATGTGGTAGTACTGCTTGAGCACCAGGTTGTCGCCATCCAGCGAGGCGTTGAACTCGGGGAACTTCTTCAGGGCCGAGACCACGGCCTTGATCAGGAAGGCCAGCATCGTGACCTTGATGCCCGACTTCTCGTTTTCCTTGTTCAGCGTGACGCGCAGCGCTTCCAGGTCGGTGATGTCCGCTTCGTCGTTGTTGGTGACGTGCGGGATCATGACCCAGTTGCGGTGCAGGTTCGCGCCGGAGATCTTCTTGATGCGCGACAGCGGCTTGGCTTCGACCGGGCCGAACTTGGTGAAGTCGACCTTGGGCCACGGCAGCAGGCCCAGCGCGGCGCCATCGGCCGAGCCACCGGCGGCGGCCACCGGGCCGGCGGCCAGCGCCTGCTTGACGAAACCGCGCACGTCGTCCGCGGTGATGCGGTCCTTGGGACCGGTGCCCTTGACCTTGCTCAGGTTCACGCCCAGTTCGCGGGCGAACTTGCGCACCGACGGCGAGGCGTGCGGCAGCTGGCCGGGCTTGAGGTTGGCGTCTTCCAGCGCGGCGGCGGGAGCCGGACGCGAGCCGGCGGCGGGCGTGGCCGGGGCGGCGGGCGCTTCCGCCTTGGCGGCCGGGGCTTCCGACTTGGCCGGCGCGGCCTCGGCCTTGGCGGCCGGCGCGGCGGCGGGCGCGCTGCCCTCCACCACGACCACGACCGAGCCCTTGGCGACCTTGTCGCCGACCTTGACCTTCACTTCCTTGACCACCCCGCCCTGCGAGGCCGGGATCTCCATCGAGGCCTTGTCGGACTCGACGGTGATCAGGCTCTGCTCGGCCTTGATGGTGTCGCCGACGGCGACCATGACTTCGATGACTTCCACTTCCTTGAAGTCGCCGATGTCCGGCACTTCGATCTCGACCGGACCGCTGCTGGCGGCCGGCGCGGCAGCCCCGGCCTTGGCGGCGGGCGCGGCGGCGGCGGCCTGCTTGGGGGCTTCGGCCTTGGGGGCTTCCTTGGCGGCCGGGGCGGCGGCATCGGCCGCTTCGACCTCCAGCACCACCGAGCCTTCAGCGACCTTGTCGCCGACCTTGACGCTGATGGACTTGACCACGCCCCCGGTGGAGGCGGGAATTTCCATCGAGGCCTTGTCGGACTCGACGGTAATCAGGCTCTGCTCGGCCTTGATCGTGTCGCCCACCGCCACCAGCACTTCAATGACTTCCACTTCCTTGAAGTCGCCGATGTCGGGAACCTTGATTTGCACGACGTTGCTCATGTCTCTTTACCCTCAGGCGTATTGCGGGTTGGCTTTGTTCGGGTTGATGCCGTACTTCTTGATGGCTTCGGCCACCTTGGCAACCGGCACCTTGCCTTCGTCGGCCAGCGCGCGCAGCGCGGCGACCACGACGAAGTGGCGGTCCACTTCGAAGTGCTCACGCAGCTTGGCGCGGAAATCCGAACGGCCGAAACCGTCGGTGCCGAGCACCTTGTATTCGCGGCCCTTGGGCACGAACGGACGGATCTGGTCCGCAAACAGCTTCATGTAGTCGGTCGACGCGATGATCGGGCCTTCCGTCTTGGCCAGCTGTTCCGTGACGTAGGCCACTTGCGGCTTCTTCTCGTCGGGGTGCAGCATGTTGTGGCGCTCGGCGTCCAGGCCGTTGCGGCGCAGTTCGGTGAAGCTGGTGACGCTCCACAGGTCCGAGGCCACGCCCCAGTCGGCTTCCAGCAGTTCCTGGGCGGCCATGACTTCGCGCAGGATCGTGCCCGAGCCCATCAGTTGCACGCGGTTCTTGCCCTTGCCGTGCGACTTGAGCTTGTACATGCCCTTGATGATGCCTTCCTCGTCGCCGGCGGTCAGGCCAGGCTGCGGGTAGTTTTCGTTCATCACCGTCAGGTAGTAGTAGACGTTTTCCTGGTCTTCCACCATGCGCTTGAGGCCATGCTGGATGATCACGGCCAGTTCGTGGCCGAAGGTAGGGTCGTACGAGACGCAGTTGGGGATGGTCGAGGCCAGGATGTGGCTGTGGCCGTCTTCGTGCTGCAGGCCTTCGCCGTTGAGCGTGGTGCGCCCGGCGGTGCCGCCCAAGAGGAAGCCGCGCGCCTGCATGTCGCCGGCGGCCCAGGCCAGGTCGCCGATGCGCTGGAACCCGAACATCGAGTAGTAGATGAAGAACGGGATCATGATGCGGTTGTTCGAGGAGTACGACGTGGCCGCCGCGATCCACGAGCTCATCGCGCCCGCTTCGTTGATGCCTTCCTGCAGGAGCTGGCCGTCGGCCGCTTCCTTGTAGTACATGACCTGGTCCTTGTCGACCGGCACGTACTTCTGGCCTTCCGGCGCGTAGATGCCGATCTGGCGGAACAGGCCTTCCATGCCGAAGGTGCGCGATTCGTCGGCCAGGATCGGCACGACGCGCGGACCCAGTTCCTTGTCGCGCAGCACCTGGTTCAGGATGCGCACGAAGGCTTGCGTGGTGGAGATCTCACGGCCTTCGGCGGTGGGTTCCAGCACGGCCTTGAAGGCGTCCAGGGCCGGGGCCTTGAGCTGCTCGTCGGCCTTGGCGCGGCGGCGCGGCAGGTAGCCGCCCAGCGCGGCGCGGCGCTCGTGCAGGTACTTCATTTCGGGCGAGTCTTCCGCCGGCTTGAAGTACGGCAGGTCGGCCAGCTTGTCGTCCGGGATGGGGATGCCGAAGCGGTCGCGGAATTCGCGGATCGAGTCCAGTTCCAGCTTCTTCTGCTGGTGGGTCGGGTTCTTGGCCTGGCCCACGTGGCCCATGCCGTAGCCCTTGATGGTCTTGGCCAGGATGACGGTCGGCTGGCCTTCATGCTTGGAGGCGGCGTCGAACGCGGCGTAGACCTTGTGCGGATCGTGGCCGCCACGGTTCAGGCGCCAGATGTCTTCGTCGCTCATGCGCGACACGGCTTCCAGCAGCTTGGGGTGCTTGCCGAAGAAATGCTCGCGCACGAACTTGCCGTCGTTGGCCTTGTACGCCTGGTACTCACCGTCGACGGTTTCTTCCATGATCTTGCGCAGGATGCCTTCCTTGTCGTGCGCCAGCAGCGGATCCCAATAGCCGCCCCAGATCAGCTTGATCACGTTCCAGCCCGAACCGCGGAAGTCGCCTTCCAGTTCCTGGATGATCTTGCCGTTGCCGCGCACCGGGCCGTCCAGGCGCTGCAGGTTGCAGTTGATGACGAAGATCAGGTTGTCGAGCTTTTCACGGGCCGCCAGGGCGATGGCGCCGAGCGACTCGGGTTCGTCCATTTCGCCGTCGCCGCAGAATACCCAGACCTTGCGCTTGCTCGTGTCGGCGATGCCGCGGGCGTGCAGGTACTTGAGGAAGCGGGCCTGGTAGATGGCCATCAGCGGGCCCAGGCCCATCGACACCGTGGGGAACTGCCAGAAGTCCGGCATCAGCTTCGGATGCGGGTACGAGGACAGGCCCTTGCCGTCCACTTCCTGGCGGAAGTGGTTCAGCTGGTCTTCGGTCAGGCGGCCTTCGAGGTAGGCGCGGCCGTACATGCCGGGCGAGGTATGGCCCTGGAAGTAGACCAGGTCGCCGCCGTGGTTTTCGTTCTCGGCGTGCCAGAAGTGGTTCTGGCCGCAGCCGATCATGGTGGCCAGCGAGGCGAACGAGGCGATGTGGCCGCCCAGGTCGCCGCCGTCCGGCGGGTTGTGCTTGTTGGCCTTGACCACCATGGCCATGGCGTTCCAGCGCACGTACGAGCGGATGCGCGATTCCAGTTCCAGGTTGCCCGGATGGGCCGGCTCCAGGCCGGGCGGAATCGTGTTGACGTAAGCGGTGTTGGGCGAGAACGGGATGTGGGCGCCGGAACGACGGGCTTCGTCGATCAGGCGTTCCAGCAGGTAGTGCGCGCGCTGCGGTCCTTCGCGATCAAGGACTGCCGCCAGGGCTTCGAGCCACTCCTGGGTTTCTAGGGTGTCTTCGTCGTTGGCAGCCTGCACGGCGCCAGCCTGGGCGAAAGAGGACATCGTGTGTCTCCTGTTGGGGTTCGTTCGTGACCGCACCCGCTTATTTATCTACTCGCGGACATGCCATGGTAGTCGGGATCATCCGGGCTACCATGCCATGCATGGGTCGGGGTGTTGTGCTAGAGACCAGCTACTCGGGAGCGGTTTCCCTATCAGCCGGCATTCTAAGAAAGAAGATTAACCGGTCGCAAGGAAAATTTCATGTTGCGGTACGGCATTTCATAATGCGAAAATATGAATGGAAGCTGAAAAGAATAGAAGGCACTTTTTTAGCCCATCTCCCTTCTGACGGGCTTGATTCCCGGCAATTCCCCGCCGACACGCACTAAAATGCCCCCCACGCCGCGCCTTCGGCTTGCTCCCCCAGCCGGGGCGTTTTCATCTTGAGGCGGCCCGGCGACGAAAAATGCCCGGCCTATCCGGCCCAAACTACATGTCCAGCGCGCCCAAGTCCAATATACCCACACCGTTCCACGACCACGCCCGCACGCGCCGCCGCGGGGTGTACTGGGTCACGCCCGCGATGGTGCTGATCCTCTATATCTGTGTGATGGGGGTGTTCTTCTGGCTGCAGCGCATCCATGACGACAGCGTCATGTTCGTGACCATCGACCAGGAAATGCGGCAGCAGCGCCTGATCTGGGTGGTGCTGGCGCTGTCGTGCGTGATCGTCATCAGCCTGCTGATGCTGTGGCGCTATACGCGCTTCCGTTCCGCCGCCGAGGCCGCCCTGATCGCCGAGACCGGTTTCCGCCGCGCCATGGAGAACTCCATGTCCACCGGCATGCGCGTGCTGGATATGGAGGGCCGCATCGCCTACGTCAATCCGGCCTTCTGCCGCATGATCGGCTGGAACGAGGCCGACCTGATCGGCCGCAGCCCGCCCTTCCCCTACTGGGTGCCGGGCCGCCATGAACAGCACCAGCACACCCTGGACGTGCTGATGTCCGGCAAGACGCCCAGCAGCGGCCTGGAAGTCGAGGCCCAGCGCCGCGACGGCTCGCGCTTCACGGCGCGCATGTACGTGTCGCCGCTGCTGGACCCCAACGGCAACCAGATCGGCTGGATGACGTCGATGACCGACATCACCGAGCCCAAGCGCATCCGCGAGGCCCTGACCGCCGCGCACGAGCGCTTCATGACGGTGCTGGAAGGCCTGGACGACGCCATCTCGGTCACCGCCGACACCCACGACGGCCTGGAGCTGCTGTTCGCCAACCGCACCTACCGCCGCGTGTTCGGCGCCCAGACCGGCGGCCACGACGAGCTGCTGGCCGGCCGCCGCGGCCGCTTCACGGATGAATCCGTGGAAGTCTTCGCGCCCTCGGTGCAGCGCTGGTTCGAAGTGCACCACCGCATGCTGGCCTGGACCGACGGCCGCCGCGTGCGCATGCAGGTGGCGCGCGACATCACCGAACGCCGCACCCACGAAGAGGCCTCGCGCGTGCAGCAGGAAAAGATCCAGCTCACCAGCCGCCTGACCACCATGGGCGAGATGGCCTCGTCGCTGGCGCACGAACTGAACCAGCCGCTGACCGCCATCGCCAACTACAGCATGGGCGCGGTGGCGCTGGTCAAGGCCGGCCACACCAGCCCCAATATGCTGCTGCCGGCGCTGGAGAAGGCCGCCTCGCAGGCCGAGCGCGCCGGCAAGATCATCAGCCGCATCCGCGAATTCGTGAAGCGCAGCGAGCCGCGCCGCCAGCGCGTGGCGATCGGCCGCATCGTCGACAACGCCATCGGTTTCGCCGAGATCGACGCCCGCAAGCGCCGCATCCGCATCGACAGCTTCGTGCCGTCGAACGCGCCTGACGTGCTGGCCGACCCGATCCTGATCGAACAGGTGCTGCTGAACCTGCTCAAGAACGGCCTGGAAGCCATGGAAAAGAGCGAGTCCGACGAGCTCAAGGTGGCCGTGATCCTGCACGAACAGCACATCGAGGTCGCGGTGGTCGACCGCGGCCATGGCCTGGCCGAGCCGGAGCGCCTGTTCGAGCCCTTCTTCAGCACCAAGACCCAGGGCCTGGGCATGGGACTGAATATCTGCCGTACCATTATCGAATCGCACCACGGCCGCCTGTGGGCGGACCCGAACCCCGCCGGCGGTACTATTTTCCGCTTTACCCTGCCCTGCGCTGCGTCCCAGACGCAGGCCCAGAATGATCAGTCCGAGGAGTTGCACGCATGAACACGCCCCACCTGTCGAGCACGGTATTCATTGTTGACGACGACGAAGCGGTCCGCGATTCGCTGCGCTGGCTGCTGGAGGCCAATGGCTACCGGGTTCGCGCCTACGCCAGCGGCGAGTCGTTCCTGGAAGACTATGACCCCAGCCAGATCGGCGTGCTGATCGCCGACGTGCGCATGCCCGGCATGAGCGGCCTGGAGCTGCAGGAACAACTGATCGCCCGCAACGCCCCCCTGCCTATCGTCTTCATCACCGGCCACGGCGACGTGCCGATGGCCGTGTCGACCATGAAGAAGGGCGCCGTCGACTTCCTCGAGAAGCCGTTCAACGAATCCGATCTGCGCGAAATCGTGGCGCGCATGCTGGAGCAGGCCACGCAGCGCGTGAGCAAGCACCAGGCCCAGAAAGACCACGAAGCCATGCTGGCGCGCCTGACCGCGCGCGAGCAGCAGGTGCTGGAGCGCATCGTCGCCGGCCGCTTGAACAAGCAGATCGCCGACGACCTGGGCATCAGCATCAAGACCGTCGAGGCGCACCGCGCCAACATCATGGAAAAACTTGAAGTGACCACCGTTGCCGACCTGATGAAAGTGGCCCTGGCCAAACCGGAGGCGCATGCATGAGCCGCCGGGCCGTTCCCAAGGCGAATACCGTAGCGCACCGCGCGGAGGTTGCCTAATGTCCGCCAGGATTATTGATGGCGCCGCCCTGTCGCAGCGCATTCGCGAAGAAGTCGCCCAACGCGTCGCCGCCCTGGCCGCCAAGGGCACCCGCCCCGGCCTGGCCGTGGTGCTGGTGGGCGAAGACCCCGCCTCCCAGGTGTACGTGCGCAACAAGGTCGCGGCGTGCGAGAAGGCCGGCCTGCATTCCGTCAAGGAACAGTACCCCGCCGACATGACCGAGGCCGAACTGCTGGCCCGCATCGACAAGCTGAACCGCGATCCGTCCATCCACGGCATCCTGGTGCAGCTGCCGCTGCCCAAGCACATGGACGCGCACAAGGTCATCGAAGCCATCGCCGCCGAGAAGGACGTGGATGGCTTTCACGTCAGCAACGCCGGCCTGCTGATGACCGGCCAGCCGCTGTTCCGCCCCTGCACGCCCTACGGCGTGATGAAGATGCTGGAATCGGAAGGCGTGGCCCTGCGCGGCGCCGAGGCCGTGATCGTCGGCGCCAGCAACATCGTCGGCAAGCCCATGGCCATGCTGCTGCTGGCCGCCGGTGCCACCATCACGATCTGCAACTCCAAGACCCGCGACCTGGCGGCCCAGACCCGCCGCGCCGACGTGCTGGTGGTAGCCACCGGCAAGCCCGGCATGATCGACGGCTCGATGATCAAGCCCGGCGCGGTCGTCATCGACGTGGGCATCAACCGCGGCGCCGACGGCAAGCTGTGCGGCGACGTCGACTTCGCCTCCGCCAGCCAGGTGGCCGGCGCCATCACCCCCGTGCCGGGCGGTGTCGGCCCCATGACCATCGCCATGCTGCTGGTCAACACCGTCGAAGCGGCGGAACGGGCCGCGGCCTGAAGACCGGTCCCGCGCCCCGCCGTGGCACCCCTGTGGGTTTGTCCCGCGCCCTTCCGGGGGCCGGGGGCAAACCCACAGTCGTCTCTGGGCCCGCCGCGCGGAACCGGGCGCGCCCAGGGCCGGCCCTTGCTTTTCGACCTGCCGCCCCAACCTGATCCTTATGCCTGCCGGCGCGCTCGCTTGCTGCCCGCCCTCCTCTCACGCTATTGGTAACACCATGACCCAGAATCCCTTGCTCGCCCCCGTCTCAGAACTGGTCGACTACCAGGCGGTCAAGCCCGCCCACGTGGTGCCCGCCATCGAGGAACTGCTGGGCATCGCCCGCCAGGCCGTGGACCGCGCCGCCGATCCGGCGCTGGCGCCCACCTGGGAAGCCGTGGTCGAGCCGCTGGATACCGCGTCCGAGCGGCTGTGGCGCGCGTGGTCGGTGGCCGGCCACCTGAACGCCGTGGTCAACACCCCGGAACTGCGCGAGGCCTACAACGCCGCCCTGCCCCTGGTGACCGAGTTCTCGACCTGGGTCGGCCTGCACGAAGGCCTGTACCAGCAGTACCAGCGCCTGGCCGCCGCGCCCGATTTCGCGTCGTGGTCGCCGGTGCGCCGCCGCATCGTCGAGATGGCGCTGCGCGACTTCCGCCTGAGCGGCGTCGAACTGCGCGGCGCCGACCGCGAACGCTACGCCGCGATTTCCGACCGCGAAGCGCAGGCCTCGCAGAAATTCTCCGAGAACGTGCTGGACGCCATCGACGCCTGGTCGCTGCGGATCGAGGACGAGGCCCGCCTGGCCGGCATTCCCGCCGACGTGCGGGCCGCCGCGCGCGCCGCCGCCGAGGAAGACTGCAAGCCGGGCTGGAAGCTGACGCTGAAGATGCCCTGCTACCTGCCCGTCATGCAGTACGCGCAGGACCGCTCGCTGCGCGAGGCGCTGTATCGCGGCTACGGCACGGTGGCGTCCGAACAGGGCGATGCCCGGTTCGACAACTCGCCCCTGATCGAGGAACTGTTGTCGCTGCGCGCCGAGGAATCCACCCTGCTGGGCCTGGGCACCTTCGCCGCGCTGCGCCTGCAGACGCGCATGGCGCGCGACGCCAAGGAAGTCACCACCTTTCTGCGCGACCTCGCCGCCCGCGCCAAGCCCTACGCCCAGCGCGACCTGGCCGAGCTGAAGGCCTACGCCGCCGCCGAGCTCGGCCTGGCCGAGTTGCAGCCGTGGGACGTGGCCTATGCCTCCGAGCGCCTGCGCGAGTCGCGCTACGCCTACTCCGAAGACGAGGTGAAGCAGTACTTCACCGAGCCGCGCGTGCTGGCCGGCCTGTTCGAGGTCATCGAGACCCTGTTCGACGTGCGCCTGGCCGAAACGCCGGTGTCGTCGTGGCATGCCGATGTGCGCGGCGTGCGCGTCGAAAGCCCCCAGGGCGACCTGATCGGCTACCTCTACCTGGACCTGTACGCCCGCGCCGGCAAGCAGAGCGGCGCCTGGGTCGACAGCGAGCGCACCCGCCGCGTGGTCGCCGGCCGCGTGCAGACGCCGATCGCCTACCTGACCTGCAATTTCTCGCGCCCCAACGGCGACCGCGCCGCCGTGCTGACGCACGACGACGTCATCACCCTGTTCCATGAAACCGGCCACGCCCTGCACGCGCTGCTATCGGAAGTGGACGAGCCCGGCGCCGCCGCCTTCGCCAGCGTCGAGTGGGATGCCATCGAACTGCCCTCGCAGTTCATGGAGAACTTCTGCTGGGAATGGGCGGTGGTGCAGAAGCTGTCGGCCCACGTCGACAGCGGCGAGCCGCTGCCGCGCGCGCTCTACGACCGCCTGGTCGCGGCCCGCAACTACCAGAGCGGCATGCAGACCGTGCGCCAGATCGAGTTCGCGCTGTTCGACATGCTGATGCACGACCGCGCCAAGGGCGCCAGCATCAGCGAAGTGCTGGCCCTGCTGCAGGAAGTGCGCGCCGAGGTCGCGGTGCTGTTTCCGCCGGCCTGGCATCGCCTGCCGCATGCTTTCTCGCACCTGTTCGCGGGCGGCTACGGCGCCGGCTACTACAGCTACAAGTGGGCCGAGGTGCTGTCGGCCGACGCCTACGAGGCGTTCGAGGAAGCCGCGGCCAGGCAGGCCGGCAACGCCCTGGGTACGCTCGATCCGGCCACCGGCGCGCGTTTCCGCCGCGAAGTGCTGGCCGTCGGCGGTTCGCGTCCCGCGGCCGAGTCGTTCGCCGCCTTCCGCGGCCGCGCCCCGCGCATCGATGCGCTGCTGCGCCACAGCGGCATGAGCGCGGCCTGATCCGTCCGCGCACTGCCCCGGCCCGCCTGATCAGCGGGTTTTTTTGTCGCAGGGCCGCCCCAAGGCAAAAATGCCCCCTTGGGGGGCAGCGACCCGCGCGGCGGCGAGCGTGGGGGCGTTTTCTTCGCAGGGCCGCCCCAAGGCAAAAATGCCCCCTTGGGGGGCAGCGACCCGCGCGGCGGCGCAGCGTGGGGGTATTTTCTCCGGTCACGCTAGCCCGCCCCCGCACGGCGCGCCGACACCACCAGCCAGCGCCCGTGGACCGACGGGTCCGAGCCCGCCTGGCGCCAGAAGTGGCGGCTGTCCTCGTCCTGGGCGCGCTTGCGACGAGCCTCGCAGTAGCGCCGCGCCTGCCAGCCCAGCAGCCGGTCGAGCCAGCGCCGCTGTCCGCCCTCGACAACCGCATGCAAGGTGATGTCGCGGAAACCATGATGCGCCAGCAACCGGTGCAACTGCGCAAAGCCCCAGGGAAACAACGCGGCGTTGTCGCCCCGCTCCGTCTCGTTCCCGGAATCGGCCGGCACGCCGCGCACCAGCGCCTGCAAGCGCGCCCGCACGTGGCCGGCATTGGGCGTGGTCAGCACCAGAGTGCCGCCCGGGCGCAGCGTGTCATGGAAGCCGCGCATCAACACGCCTGGATTGGCCGCCACGTGGATCGCCTCGCTGCAGACCACCGCGTCATACGGCATGGCGGCGGGCAACGGCGTGTCCAGGTCATGCACGGTCAGGCGACGGTAGCCACTGGCCGACGCCGACGGCGTGGCCGGGCCGATGCCATCGACCTCGACCTCGCGCCCGGTCGCGCGGCGCGCCATGTCGCCCAGCCAGCCGCGGGCGCACGGCGCGTCCAGCACGCGGTCCGCCAGGCGGCTGCGCAGGATGTCGAGCACCACCGGGTAGTACGGAAAATAGGGATAGCCCAGCGCATGATTGGCCGTGGAGCGCATGAGGGAGACCTCGCCATTACTGACACGGACCTGAATGTAGCGGGCAGCGATGGACCACGTGAGCCGTTTTGCCAGATCTCCAACAATATTCCGACAAAGCTTCACAATTGCCGCGCGACGCGGGCCGGCCCGCCGAGCCGGCGCGTCCTTGCGCCAGGACAAACCTGGCCGCGCACCGCCGCCGGGCCGGCCCGCGCCTGCGGGTAGAATCGACGGGTTTATCCCCCAACCGGCGATGGAACCCATGCGACACCTGCTTACCGGACGCGCCTGGCGCGGTCTTTTCCTGGCCCTGTGCATGCTGCTTGCCGCTTGCGGCGACCGCAATGTCGATTGGACGCTCTACAACGTCAAGGGCCACCTGCCCGATCTGAAGTTCTCGCTGCCGGGCGCCGGCGGCAAGACCGTCAGCAGCGACGACCTCAAGGGCAAGACCGTGCTGCTGTTCTTCGGCTACGCCAGTTGCCCGGACATCTGCCCCACCACCATGGCGCAGTTAACGGCGGTGCTGCAGAACCTGGGCGACAAGGCGCGCGACGTGCGCATCGTGTTCGTCAGCGTCGATCCGCACCGCGACACGCCGGATATCCTGCAGGCCTACGTCAATGCATTCAACAACCAGGCCATCGGCGTCACCGGCAACGAAAAGCAGGTGGCCGACCTGGCGCGCCGCTACCGCGTGGCCTACCAGATCGAAAAGCCCCGCCCCGGCGACGACGCCGACCAGTACGAAGTGACGCACAGCCGTGGCGTGTACATTTTCGACAATCAGGGCCGCGCCCGCCTGCTGGCCTCGGACACCGACAGCATCGAAGCGATGACCAAGGACCTGCGCCAGTTGATCGACCTGACTTCGTAAGGCCGCATGCAACATTGCTGCATGGCGACAGGCCGCGGCATGTTGCGCGCCAGCGCCAAACACCAGTTGTTACAGCCCGCAAGCCGCGCGCGTGAGTAATATCAGGGCACATCGCCCTTCACCCTCGCAAGGAGTACGCGCATGAGCATCATCATCATGATCATCGTCGGCTTCATCGTCGGGCTGCTCGCCCGCGCGATCATGCCCGGAGACCAGAACATGGGGATCATCATGACCACCATACTGGGCATCGTGGGCGCCGTCGTGGCCGGCTTCCTCGGCCAGAAGCTGGGCTGGTACGCCCCGGGCGAACCGGCCGGCTGGATCGGCTCGGTGGTCGGCGCGATCATCGTCCTGTTCGTGGTCGGCCTGATCGCCAAGAAACGCACCTGACGCGCCGCGCGCGCACCACGCAAAGCGGGCCGATCTTTCGATCGGCCCGCTTTTTTCATGCTGTCGGACTGCCCCGGGGATCAGCCCCGCTGGCCGTCGGCAGCGGGCGCGGCGTCCGGCGCGGGCTGCGCCGCCGTGACCGTGCGCTCGGTCCAGCCGCCGCCCAGCACCTTGTACAAGGTGACCAGGTTGGACAGGCGCGCCAGGCGCGTATCGACCAGCGACTGCTGCGCGGTGTAGAGCGAACGCTGCGAATCGAGCACCGTCAGGTAGTCGTCGATGCCCTGGCGGAAGCGCTGCTCGGACAGGTCATAGGCGCGCTGGTTGGCGGCCACCAGCAGTTGCTGCGCCTGGATCTGCTCGTCCAGCGTGCCGCGGCCGGCGAGCGCGTCGGCCACTTCGCGGAATCCCGTCTGGATCGTTTTCTCGTACTGCGCGATCTGGATGTTCTTCTGCACCTTGGCCAGGTCCAAGCCCGCCAGCAGCGAGCCGCCGGCGAAGATCGGCACCGTGATCTGCGGCACGAAGCTCCAGGCGCCCGAACCCGCGTTGAACAAGCCGCCCAGGCTGGCGCTGGCGGTGCCGGCGTTGCCCGTCAGGCTGATGGTCGGGAAGAATGCGGCGCGGGCCGCGCCGATGTTGGCATTGGCGCCCTTGAGCTGGTGCTCGGCGGCGCGGATGTCCGGACGGCGCGCCAGCAGCTCGGACGGCAGGCCGGCCGGCAGCGCGGTCGGCAGCATGCCGTCGTCAAGCTTGACGGCGTTGTCCAGCGCCGCCGAGATTTCCGGCGACAGCGGCTGGCCCACCAGCAGCACCAGCGCGTTGCGGTCCTGCGCGGCCTGGCGCGTGTACTGCGACAGGTTGCGCTGGGCGGTGCGCAGTGACACTTCGGCCTGGCTCAGGTCGAGCGCGGTGGACAAGCCCTGGTCATAGCTCTGCTTGGTGAGCTTGTAGGAATCATCCTGGCTCTTGAGCGTGTCGCGCGTCAGGCTCAGCAACTCTTGGTCGGCGCGCAGCGTCAGGTAGGCGTTGGCCACTTCGGCGATCAGCGTCAGCTGGGTCGCGGTGCGGGTTTCGTCCAGCGCCAGGTACGATTCCAGCGCCTTGTCGCTCAGGCTGCGGATGCGGCCGAACAGGTCCAGCTCCCACGAGGACAGCGCGGCGCCGACCTGGTAGTTGTGGCTGGTGGTGGCCTGGCCGCTGGGCGACAGGTCGGCCGGCGTGCGCTGGGCGGTTTCCTTGCCGGCGATGCCGACGCTGGGCAGCAGGTCGGCGCGCTGGATGCGGTACTGGGCCCGCGCGGCCTCGACATTCAAGGCCGCCACGCGCAGGTCGCGGTTGTTGGCCAGCGACTGCTCGATCAGTTGCTGGAGCAAGGGATCGGCGAAGAAGTCGCGCCAGCCGATGTCGGCGGTGGCCACCGGACCGGCGGCATCGGCCTTGTAGGCCGGGCCGGCCGGATAGGCCGCCGAGACCGGCGCGTCGGGCCGTTCGTAGGTCGGGGCCAGCGAGCAGCCCGCCAGGGCCGCCGCCAGGGAAAGGGAAACCAGGGTTCTCATCTGCAGCTTCATTGCGGTTTTCCTTCGACGGACACGTCCTGCGCGTCGTTGGCGCTGGGGTCGTGCGGATCGCGTCGCGCGCTCATGCGTTCCACCTTGAACAGGCGCAGCATGATCACGAAGAACGCGGGGACGAAGAAGATGGCCAGGAAGGTCGCGGTCAGCATGCCGCCGATCACGCCCGTGCCGATGGCGTTCTGGCTGCCCGAACCGGCGCCCGAGGAGATCGCGAGCGGCACCACGCCCAGGATGAACGCCAGCGACGTCATCAGGATCGGGCGCAGGCGCTGGCGGGCGGCGTGGATCGCCGATTCCGTCAGGCTCGCCCCGGCCTCGTAGTGCTCCTTGGCGAACTCCACGATCAGGATGGCGTTCTTGGCCGCCAGCCCGATCGTTGTCAGCAGGCCCACCTGGAAGTACACGTCGTTGGACAGGCCGCGCAGCAGCGTCGCGCCCAGCGCCCCGATGATGCCCAGGGGCACCACCAGCATGACCGCGGACGGAATCGTCCAGCTTTCATACAGCGCCGCCAGGCACAGGAACACCACGATCAGCGAGATCGCGTACAGCGCCGGCGCCTGGGCGCCCGACAGGCGTTCTTCGTACGACATGCCGGTCCACTCGAAGCCCACGCCGGTGGGCAGCTTGCTGGCGATGCGTTCCATCTCGTCCATGGCCGCGCCCGAGCTGTAGCCCGGCGCCGCGCCGCCCTGGATGTTGTACGAAGGCACGCCGTTGTAGCGGTTCAGCTTCTGCGGGCCAAAGCTCCAGGTGGCCTTGGCGAACGCCGAGAACGGCACCATGTCGCCATCCTTGTTGCGCACGTACCATTTGTCCAGGTCTTCGGGCAGCATGCGGGCCGAGGCCTCGCCCTGCGCGAACACCTTCTTGACGCGGCCGCGGTCGATGAAGTCGTTGACGTACGACGAACCCCAGGCGGTGGACAGCGTGCTGTTGATGTCCGACACGGCCACGCCGAGCGCCCGCGCCTTTTCGCGGTCGATGTCGAGCTGGTACTGCGGCGCGTCCTCGATGCCGTTGGGGCGCACGCCCTGCAGGATCTTGCTCTGCGCCGCCTCGCCCAGCAGCTGGTTGCGCGCGGCCAGCAGTTTTTCATGGCCCACGCCGGCGCGGTCCATCAGCTGGAAGTCGAAACCGTCGACGTTGCCCAGTTCCATCACCGAAGGCGGCGGCACCACGAACAGCTGGGCGTCGCGCTCGGTCTTGCGGAAGTGCGCATTGGCGCGCGCCGCCACGGCGGCCGCCTTGAGATTGGCCGCGCCGCGGTCTTCCCAGTCGCGCAGTTTGATGAACAGGATCGAGGCGTTCTGGCCGCGGCCGCCGAAGTTGAAGCCGTTGACCGCGAACACCGAGGTGACGGCATCCTTCTCTTCGGTCAGCAGGTAGTTGGTGGCCTCGTCGATGACGGCCTTGGTGCGCTCGGCGGTGGCGCCGGCGGGCGTCTGGATCTGGGCGAACAGGATGCCCTGGTCCTCGGCCGGCAGGAACGCGGTCGGGATGCGGGTGAACAGCCAGCCCATGGCGATGACGATGGCCAGGTACACCACCATCAGGCGCTTGGTGCGGCCCAGGCCGCGCGCCACGGTATTGGCGTAGGCGTGGCTGCTGCGGTCGAAACTGCGGTTGAACCAGCCGAAAAAGCCGCGCTTGGTGCCATGGTGGCCCTTCGGGATGGGCTTGAGCAGCGTGGCGCACAGCGCCGGCGTGAAGACGATGGCGACGATCACCGACAGCACCATCGAGGACACGATGGTGATGGAGAACTGGCGATAGATCACGCCGGTGGAGCCGCCGAAGAAGGCCATCGGGATGAACACCGCGGCCAGCACCATGGCGATGCCGATCAGCGCGCCGGTGATCTGGGTCATGGACTTGCGCGTGGCCTGCTTGGGCGTGAGGCCCTCCTCGGCCATCACCCGCTCGACGTTTTCCACCACCACGATGGCGTCGTCCACCAGCAGGCCGATGGCCAGCACCATGCCGAACATGGTCAGGGTGTTGATGGAATAGCCGAACGCGGCCAGCACGCCGAAGGTGCCCAGCAGCACCACCGGCACCGCCAGCGTCGGGATCAGCGTGGCGCGGAAGTTCTGCAGGAACAGGTACATCACCAGGAACACCAGGATGATGGCTTCCACCAGCGTCTTGAACACTTCCTCGATCGACAGGCTGACGAACGGCGTGGTGTCGTACGGATAGACCACGTCCATGCCCGGCGGGAAGTACGGCTTCAGGTTGTTGATGGTGTCACGCACCGCCTGCGCCGTATCCAGCGCGTTGGCGCCGGGGGCCAGCTTGATCGCCAGGCCCGAGGCGGGCTTGCCGTTGTAGTAGCTGTCGATGGCGTAGGTCTGGCCGCCCAGTTCGATGCGGGCGACGTTGGCCAGGCGCACCTGGGAACCGTCGGCATTGACCTTGAGCAGGATGCGGCCGAAGTCTTCCGGCTTTTCCAGGCGCGAGGGGCCGATGATGGTGGCGTTGAGCTGCTGGCCGCGCACCGCGGGCAGGCCGCCCAACTGGCCGGACGACACCTGGACGTTCTGTTCCTTGATGGCGTTGACCACGTCGACCGTGGTCAGGCCGTAGTTCACCAGCTTGGCCGGATCCAGCCAGATGCGCATGGCGTACTGCGAGCCGAACAGCTGGAAGTCACCCACGCCCTGCGTACGGCTGATGGGATCCTGGACGTACGAGGCGACGTAGTCGGCCAGGTCGTCCTTGGTCATCGTGCCGTCGGTGGACACGAAGCCCGCCACGATCAGGAAGTTCTTGGTGGCCTTGGTGACGCGGATGCCCTGCTGCTGCACTTCCTGCGGCAAGAGCGGCTGCGCCAGCGACAGCTTGTTCTGCACCTGCACCTGCGCGGTGTCGGGGTTGGTGCCCTGACGGAACGTCAGCGTGATGGACATGCTGCCGTCGGCGTTGCTTTCCGAGGAGATGTACTCCAGGCCGTCGAGGCCGTTCATCTGCTGCTCGATCACCTGCACCACGGTGTCCTGCACCGTCTGCGCCGAGGCGCCCGGGTAGGTCACCGCGATGCCGATGGCCGGCGGCGCGATGTTCGGATACTGCGAAACCGGCAGCTTCAGGATGGACAACGCGCCGGCCATCATCAGCACGATCGCGATCACCCATGCGAAAACCGGTCTATCGATAAAAAACTTTGCCATGCAAGGCTCCCTGACTACTGCTTGGCCGCCGCGGCGCCCGCCTGCGGTTGCTGCGCCGGCTTGGCGCTGGCTTCAGAGGCAACCACCTCGACGCCCGGGCGCACCATCTGCACGCCTTCCACGATGACCTTGTCACCGGCCTTCAGGCCGTCGGTGACCAGCCACTGGTCGCCGATGGCGCGGTCGGTCTTGATTTCACGCAGTTCCACTTTGTTCTCGGCATTGACCACCAGCGCCGTCGGCAGGCCGCGCTGGTTGCGCGTCACGCCGCGTTGCGGCACCAGCAGGCCGTCGGCGGCAACGCCGTCGACCAGGCGGGCGCGCACGAACATGCCCGGCAACAGGCGGCGGTCCGGGTTGGGGAACACCGCGCGCAGCGTGACCGAGCCGGTGCCGGGGTCGACGGTGACTTCGGAGAACTGCAGCTTGCCCTGCTGGGTGTATTGCGAGCCGTCTTCCAGCGTCAGCGTGACCAGCGCGGCCTGCTCGCCCTCGGCCTTCTTCAGTTGACCGCTGGAGAGCGCGTTCTGCAGGCGCAGCAATTGCACGCTGGACTGGGTCACGTCGACGTAGATCGGGTCGATCTGCTGCACGGCGGCCAGGGCCGTGGCCTGGTTGGCCGTGACCAGCGCGCCCTCGGTGACCGAGGAACGGCCGATGATGCCGCTGATCGGCGACAGCACCTTGGTGTAGACCAGGTTGATGCGCGCGGTGTCGAGCGCGGCCTTGGCCGACAGCACGTCGGCGACGGCCTGGTCGCGCGCCGCCACGGCGTTGTCGTAGGTCTGCTGGCTGACGGCGCGGGTGGCCACCAGCGGCTTGTAGCGTTCGGCCAGCAGCGCGGCGGTCTTCTGCTGCGCCTGGGCGCGCGCCAGGGCGGCCTTCTGGCTGTCGAAGCTGGCCTGGTAGAGCGCGGGGTCGATCTGGTAGAGCTGGTCGCCGGCCTTGACCTCGCCGCCCTCGGTGAACAGGCGCTTCTGCACGATGCCGTTGACCTGCGGCCGCACTTCGGCGACGCGGAACGGCGAGGTGCGGCCGGGCAATTCAGTGGTCAGGGAAACCGGCTTGGTGGTGAGCGTGACGACCGTCACCTGCGGCTTGCCCGCCTGGGGTGCTTCCTGTTTCTTGCCGCAAGCGGCCAACGTCAGGGCCGATGCCGTCAGCGTAAGCACCGCCGCACCGCGCCACATCGCGCTTTTCTTGTTCATAGATTGCATTCCCGATTTCCAACTAAAAAGGTAGCGTCATACCCGCCCGCCGTGGCCTGCGCCCGCGGGGCGACCGCGGTGTCCGCCGGACAACCGGCGACAGCAACGGCGCAACCCGAACCGCGCATCGTTGCGGCTCGTGAGGATTGACTGGGGTGTGGTTTCGCCTCAGACATTCAGGCAGGGCTTCGACGCTTTGCTGCATTGCAGAATCGGCATTTTGCGTTATCCCGCCCGAGAAACAAAGAGGCATATTGAGAAAACATCATTCCAGATATGGGACAATAAACCGCCCCATCCTGTGACAGAATCCCTTCCATGAAACGTCTACAAGGCATGGAACTCTTCGTGGAAGTCGCCAAGACGCACAGTTTTAGCCGTGCGGCGGCCGCCCTGGGGGTGCCCAAATCGACATTGTCTCGCCAGGTGGCCGAACTGGAACGGTCGGTGGGCCTGCGCCTGCTCAGCCGCACTACCCGCAAGGTGGAGCTGACCGACGCCGGCCGGCTGTATTTCGAGCGCTGCCAGCGCATCGTCGCCGAGGCCCAGATCGCCCACGAGGAACTGCAGAAGCTGGTCGACACGCCGTCCGGCCCCCTGCGGGTGAACATGCCGGCCGATTTCGGCACCGATTTCCTGGCTGAATCGTTCATGGAATTCTCGCGCCGTTATCCCGACGTCACGTTTTTCCTGGACCTTGCCAATCCCGATCACGCGCAACGCGTGTTCCAGACCTGCGATATTTCCATCGAGATCGGCGAACTGCCCGATTCGACGCAGATTGCGAGGCTGCTGGGCATGCTGCCGGCCCATCTGTACGCCTCGCGCGAATACCTGGAGAAGCACGGGGAACCGAAGCACCCCAGTGACCTGACCCGCCACGAGTGCATCGAGTTCCGCGCCGAAGGCGCCGGCCGCGTGACCCGCTGGCCGCTCAACAGCGGCGACCAGCACATCCAGTTCACCCCCGGCAACCGCTTTTCCGTGAACGGCGTGGCAATGGCGCGGCGCCTGGCGATGCTGGGCGCGGGCATCACCGTGCTGGTCGGCGGCCAGACCGCCGAGCAGAAATCCGGCCAGTTGCGGCGCGTGCTGCCGGACTGGCAACTTGGCCCATTCCCCGTGTATGCCGTCACGGAAACCCGGCTGCTGCCCGCCAAGACCCGGATCTTCATCGAGTTCCTGATGGAGCGCCTGGGCGGCGACGGGCAGGCGAAGGATACCGCGCCCTTCATGAAATGAAAGGCGGCCGGAAACAGACTGAAAAATCTGTGCGCGGCCGGCGAGCGCCGGCCCCCTTGGCGGGCGGCATGTCGCGCCCGCCGCGTTCAGAAGCGTTCGTCGTCGCGCAGGTAGCGCCACTGGCCCAGCGGCAGGTCGCCCAGGGCCACGCGGCCGATGCGCACGCGTTTCAGGCCCACCACCTTCAGCCCGACCAGTTCGCACATGCGGCGAATCTGGCGTTTCTTGCCCTCGCGCAGCACGAAGCGCAACTGGTCGTGGTTCTGCCAGCGCACCTGGGCCGGCTTGAGCGCCTTGCCGTCCAGCGACAGGCCGTGGTTCAGCAGCGCCAGGCCGTTCTCGGAGAGTTCGCCCTGCACCCGCACCAGGTATTCCTTGTCGATGCTGGAATCTTCGCCGATCAGCAGCTTGGCCACGCGCCCGTCCTGCGTGAGCACCAGGAGGCCCTGCGAATCGATGTCCAGCCGCCCGGCCACGGCCAGGCCGTCCAGGTGGCCGCGCTCGAAGCGCTGCGGGCTGCGGTCGCCGGCAAAGCGCGAGCGCGCGTCGATCAGCGCCACCGCGGGCGTGTAGCCCTTTTCGGCCTGGCCCGAGACGTAGCCCACCGGCTTGTTGATGAGGATGGTGACGCGCGACGTCTGGCGCGCCTGCGCGGCGCGTTCCAGCGTGATGACCTGGTTCGGGAAGGCGCGCGCGCCCAGCTCGGACACCACTTCGCCGTCGACCCGCACCCAACCGCGCTCGATATAGCTGTCGGCCTCGCGGCGCGAACAGAGTCCACGCTCGGACATGAGCTTGGAGATTCGTACTTTTTCCATGGCCGGTATTGTATGCGCAGGCCCCGCCCGCGCCGCCGCCGAGCGGCCGCCAGCGCCCCTGCGGCAATTGGCCACAGGGCGCGGGGGCCAGGCCGCGCGCCGGCCTTGGCATAATACGCAGCCATGATGACCTCAGCAGCAGCACATCGCCCTCCCCTGGCCGCCGGCTGGCTGGCCAGCGCCCCGCCTGTCCTGACCCTTGCCCAGCGCCATTGGCTGTTCCGCCCCGGCGCCCTGACCGCCGGCCTGCGCCAGGTCGGCCAGGTGCGCCTGCGGGTGCTGGCCGAGTACGCCGACGGCGCGCCCGCCGACGAAGCGCACGCCATGCGCATCGCGCCCGGCGCGCCCGTCTGGGTGCGCGAGGTGCTGATGTCGGTGGACGGCATCGACAGCGTGCCGGCGCGCAGCCTGACGCCGCTGCGCGCCTCGCACGGCGCCTGGCAGGGCATGCGGCGGCTGCTGACGCGGCCGTTGGCGGACATGCTGTATCACGACAGCACCGTGATCCGCTCGCCGTTCGCTTGCCGCCGGCTGGCCTCGCCGGTGCCGTTTCACGCCACCGCCGCTGGCGCGCTGGCCGCCAATGGCCGCCGGTGCGACGCCGAGCGGGTCTGGGCGCGACGCTCGGTGTTCTGGCGCCAGGGCCAGCCGCTGCTGGTGGCGGAATGCTTCCTGCCGGATTTCTGGCGCCTGGTGGCCGGGCGCGCGGCGCCGCCGCTGGTGCCGCACCAGCGCACGCCGCGCTAGCCGCGAGGCGCCGCCGGGCGCCGCGCCGCACGCCTGCGCCCAGCACACCCCCGCCTCGTTCCCGCCGCGCAGGCGCTTACGCATGCGCGGGGCGCGGCCGGGTGTCCACCGCCAGGCAGAGCAGGCCCGTCAGCAGCGCCAGCCCCACATGGCCGATATACAGCGGATCGAAGTCCGCGTGGCTCAGCGCCCCCTTGCCCAGCAACAGCACCGTCAACGCCACCCCCAGCACCGCGCCGATCTGGCGCGTGGCCTGGTTGACGGCGCTGCCCACCGCGTAGTGCTGCGGCGGCAGGCGGTTGACGGCGGCGCCGGCCAGCGACGGCAGCACCAGGCCCACGCCCAACCCGCTCAGGATCAAGCCGGGCAGCCAATGCGCCAGGTAGGCGGGCTCGGCGCCCGGCACCAGCAGGAACCACAGTCCGCTGGCGGCGTACACCAGCGAGCCGCCCACCAGGAACGGGCGATGGCCCAGGCGCGCCGCCAGCTTGCCGGTGATGATCGCGGTGGGCATCACCAGCAGCGGGCCCGGCGTCACGGCCAGGCCCGCGCGCGGCAGACTGTAGTGCCAGACGCCGGTCATGTAGAAGAAGAAGGCGAAGAACATCATCGCGAAGGCGATGCCGAAGCTGAGCGTGGCCAGGTTCACGTAGCGATAGGTGCGATGCTTGAACAGCGCCAGATCGACCAGCGGGTGCGGCGTGCTGCGGGCCCAGCCCACGAAGGCCGCCAGCGACACCAGCCCCATGGCCGCCACCACCCACAATTCGCCACGGCTCCAGTGCGGCGATTCCGACTGCACGATGGCCAGCGCCACCGCGCCCACGCCCACCATCAGCAGCGCCATGCCGACGCCGTCGACGCGCCGCCGCGCTTCGGGCCGCACCGATTCCTTGAGGCGGCTGGCGCCGAACCAGAGCGACAACGCGCCCAGCGGCAGGTTGATGTAGAAGGCCCACGGCCAGCCGGCGGCATCGACCACGAACGCGCCCAGGCTGGGACCGACCGCCGCCGCCAGCGCGGCCACCGCGCCCCACAGGCTCACCGCCACCGAGCGCTGCGAGGCCGGGAAGGCGGCAAGCACGATGGACAGCGAGGCCGGCGTCAGCAGCGCCGCGCCGACCGCCTGCGCCACGCGCGCCGCGATCAGCCAACCGACGCTGCCCGCCAGGCCGCAGGCAGCCGAGGCCGCCAGGAACAGCAGCACCCCGACCATGAACATGCGCTTGCGTCCATGCGTGTCGGCCAGACCGCCGGACGGGATCAGCATGGCGGCGTAGACCACCGTATAAGCGTTCAGCACCCAGGACATGTCGGCGGCCGAGGCCTGCGGAAAGCCGGCGCGCATGGCGCCGAACGCGGCGTAGAGCATGGTCGCGTCCAGGGAAACCAGGAACACGGCCACGCTGGCGATCCAGAAGATCGGCCAGGGAGATTGGGCCGCGAGCGGCGCGGCGGCGGCATGGGGAGCCGCGGAGGTGGCATTCGAATGCATGTCGATCGGACTCGGAAGTGTCGTCGGAAAGGTCGCGAAGGCGTGGCGTGCGCGGTTCATGCCTGCAGGTAGACGGGCGGCTGGGCCGACAGGCCCTGCTTGACCTGGCGCGTGGCGTCGTCGGCCAGCACTTCCTCGGCGCCGGCCTCGAGCGCGTCGAAGGCCTGGCGCACCACCGATTCAGGAGTGCTCTTGGGCGAGTCCAGTCCCCGCGTCAGGTCGGTATCGACAAACCCCATGTGCAGGCCCAGCACCTGCGTGCCCTGCTCGCGCAGTTCGTGGCGCAGCCCGTTGGTCAGGGCCCAGGCGGCCGACTTGCTCATGCCGTACACGCCCAGCATCGGCCGGTTGATCCAGCTGGCGATCGACAGCACGTTCAGCAGCGCGCCGCCGCCGTTGGCCGCGAGCACCGGCGCAAAGCCCTGCGCCACGCGCAGCGAGCCCAGCAGATTGGTTTCCAGGTGGCGGCGCGCCGATTCGATGCTGCCTTCGGCCAGGAAGCCGCCCATGGCGGCGATGCCGGCATTGTTGATGACCAGTGTCACGTCCCTGGCCAGCGCGGCGGCGGCGGCCACGTCCCGGTCACTGGTGACGTCGAGCTGGATGGCCTGCACGCCCGGCAGCGTGACGCTGGCCGGATCGCGCGCGCCGGCGTAGACCTTGCGGGCGCCGCGCACCAGCGCCTCGCGGGCGAAGGCCAGGCCGATGCCGCGATTGGCGCCGGTGATGAGGACGGTGGCGTTCTTCAGTTGCATGATGTCTTTCCTTGGGTGCTGCGTTCTGGCGGGGGTCGGAAACACCGGCCGGTTATATAAATATGATGATCATCATATTCATGGAGTGAAGAAGGGCCGCGCGCGGCGGCCCGGAAAAAAGGGGTTCAGTGGGCGGCTTGACGGCCCTCGCTGTCGTACTGGTCCAGGATGGACTGGCGCGCGGCCGCCAGCATGGCCCGGCCCTGCTCGTTGTCGCCGAGCGCACGGGCCAGTTGCATGGCGCCGACCAGGTTGCTGGTGATCGCCATCGCCGCGTGCGGGCCGGCGTCGGCCGGCAGCGCCTGCCGCACCACGCCGACCAGGCCGGTCACCCGACTGGCCGAGATGTCGCGGACCTCGGGCGACTGGCGCGGCATTTCCGACGCCAGCGCCGAAATCGGGCACCCGCTTTCGCAAGCCAGCAGATGGTTCTCGGACAGATAGCTCTCGACCAGGGCGCGCAGGGGGCTGGCCCCTTCGGCGCGGCGTCGCGCCATGCCCTGCGCCATGCGCGCCGCGCCATCCCGGCCGGCGCGTTCCATCGCCGCCACCAGCATGGCATCGCGGGACGGAAAATGCGCGTAGAAGCCGCCGTGCGTGAGCCCGGCCTCTTTCATGACGTCGGCCACGCCGACGCCGGCGTAACCGACCCGCCGGATCGCGCGCGCGGCCGCTTCCACGATGCGGTCGTGGGACATTTCTTTACGGGAAGCGGGGCCGGCCATGATCAGGCACTCCTGAATATGATGACCATAATATAAATCCACCCCGCGCGCTTTGCACGCTTTTTTTGTTGCGGCGCACGATTCCTCACGGAACGCGCGCCGGCGCGGCGGAAAAGCCCCCTCAGGGCGCGCTGAAGCTGTCCAGCACCTTGCGGAACGTCCCGGCCGTGCGGTCGAAGCCCTCCCGGGCGACGCCCGGGTGATAGGCTCCAGACGAGCACATGAGGGACCAGGTGTAGCCGTCCGCCAACCGCAGCCGCACCAGCGCCACCTGGCGGTCGTCCCCCTGGGTGAGGGCCAGCAGGGCCTGGTGCGCCGGCAGCCCGGCCAGGGTCGACACCCCGTTCTCGAGCACCTTCACCTGCTGGTCGGAATACATCATGCTCCAGGCGACTTCGGGCAGGACGGCATCCTGCTCGCCCAGCGGCGCCGGGGGATCGATGGTGCGCAGCGAGACCGAACACGTCTGGTTGTCGGCCGCGGTGGCGCCAGGCTTGGCGATCATGATCATTTCCTGGCCAGCCTGCGCCGGCCCCTGCAGCAGTTCCCACCCCGCCGGGACCAGCACCTTCTGGCCGCCGGCGAACACGTGCATGCGGTCCGTGGCGGCCGTGGCCGGCTCCTCGGCGGGCGCCGCGACCGCCTGCAGCGAAAATACCATCAGCGGCAATGCCGCCCATGCCAATGCTCGGGTCTTCCTCATCCCTACGACTCCAGGAAAGGGCCTGGCGGTATCAGCGCCAGACTTCGGGTTCGATGCTGACTTCGCCCTTGTCGGCCGAGAAATACACCACGCCGTCCGAGATGTTGGCGTTCAGCTGCATGGTGCGTTCGGCCAGATTGGCGAGCGCGCGTGTCTGCTCGGACGGCAGATTGATGACCTTCAGGTTGCGGGTGCGTTCCAGCTTGTTGCGCACGCCGTCCCACCAGATCCTGCTGGCGGAGCCGCCATAGCAGTAGACGATGACCTGCTCGGCGCGGCCGCAGGCGCGCAGGATGCGGCGCTCCTCGGGCTGCCCGACCTCGATCCACAGGGTGATGGCGCCAGTCAGGTCCTTGACCCACAGGTCCGGCTCGTCGGTGTCGCTCAGCCCCTTGGTGAAGGACAGCTCTTCCTGGGCCTGCAGCGCGTAGGCCACCAGGCGCACCATCATGCGCTCGTCGGTTTCGGAGGGATGGCGGGCGACCGTCAGCGCGTGGCTGCCGTAGTAGTGCCGATCGGTGTCGGCCACGTTGAGGTCGGCCTTGTAGATAGTGGCGCGCAGGGCCATGGCGAGAAAATCCGTTGAATGGGGCGAATGACTGAAGGCCGCCATGATACCGCCTGTGGCGCGGCCGGCCCGCGCGGGCCGCGGCGAGGGCCCGCCGCTTTGCCGGCGGGCGCCCGCGCCACGGCTCAGTACACGCCGACGGAATGGCGCGCGACGTAGTGCCCTTCCCCGACCCGCACCAGCGGCTCCACGAGGGGATCGTCGCCAAGCTTGCGCATCGGGCTGGGGATTTCGTCGACCAGCAGCGAGCGCTCGCGATGGCGGCGCTGCGGATCGGCGATCGGAACCGCCGCCATCAGCTTCTTGGTGTAGGGATGCTGCGGATTCTCGAAGATGGCGCGGCGCGGGCCGATCTCGACGATCTGCCCCAGGTACATCACCGCCACGCGGTGGCTGACGCGCTCGACCACCGCCATGTCGTGCGAGATGAACAGGAACGACACGCCCAGCTCGCGCTGCAGGTCCAGCAGCAGGTTGACGATCTGCGCCTGGATCGACACGTCCAGGGCCGAGACCGATTCATCGGCGATCACCACCTTGGGGTTCAGCGCCAGGGCGCGCGCGATGCAGATGCGCTGGCGCTGGCCGCCCGAGAATTCATGCGGATAGCGGTCGATCATCTCGGGCGCGAGGCCGCACTTGTCCATCAGCCAGCGCACCCGCTCCTGCGCCGCCGCGCCGCTGGCCACGCGGTGGATCAGCAGCGGTTCCATGATGGAATAGCCCACCGTCATGCGCGGGTCGAGCGAGGCGAACGGATCCTGGAAGATGAACTGGATATGGCGCCGCAGCGTCTGCATGGCGCTGCCGCGCAGCGCGCCGATGTTCTGGCCGTCGAACTCGATCGTGCCGCTCTTGCTCTTGACCAGTTGCAGCAGCGAACGGCCGGTGGTGGTCTTGCCGCAGCCGGATTCGCCCACCAGCGACAGGGTCTCGCCGGGATACAGGTCGAAGCTGACCTTCTCGACGGCGTGCACGCGCTTTTGCACCCGGCCGAAGATGCCGCCGGTGATGTCGAAGCTGGTGGTCAGGTCGCGCACCTTCAGCACCGGGCCGTTGTCGCGGCGCACGGTGGACGGCTGCGCCACCGGGGCGGCCGCCGGCTCGGCCTGGCGCGCGGCTTCCTCGACCTTGAGCAGCGGGAACGGCGCCGGCTCGTCGGTGCCATGCATGGCGCCCAGGCGCGGCACGGCCGACAGCAAGGCGCGGGTGTAGGCATGTTGCGGCCGCGCGAAGACGTCGTCGGAACCGCCCTCCTCGACCTTGTCGCCGCGATACATCACCAGCACCCGGTCGGCCACTTCGGCCACCACGCCCATGTCATGGGTGATGAAGATCACGCCCATGTCCATTTCTTCCTGCAACTGGCGGATCAGTTGCAGGATCTGGGCCTGGATGGTGACGTCCAGCGCCGTGGTGGGTTCGTCGGCGATCAGCAGTTGCGGCTTGCAGGACAGCGCCATGGCGATCATGACGCGCTGGCGCATGCCGCCGGACAGCTGGTGCGGATAGCGGTCGAGGATGGCGCGGGCCTCGGGGATGCGCACCCGCTCCAGCATGCGCAGCGTTTCCGCGCGCGCCGCGGCCGCGTCCAGCCCCTGGTGCAGTTGCAGCGCCTCGGCGATCTGGTTGCCGGCCGTGAAGCTGGGGTTGAGCGAGGTCATCGGCTCCTGGAAGATCATGGCCACGTCGGCGCCGCGCACGCGCTGCAGCGTGCTGTCGGGCGCATTGACCAGGTCCAGCACGTCGCCGTTGCGCCGGCGCAGCAGCATGCCGCCGTTGACGATGCGGCCGCCGCCGTACTCCACCAGGCGCATCAGCGCCAGCGAGGTGACCGATTTACCCGAGCCGGACTCGCCCACGATCGCCAGGGTTTCGCCGCGGTCGACGTGGAATGACACGTTGCGCACCGCTTCGACGACGCGCTCGGGGGTTTTGAAGCGCACGGTCAGGTCGTTGACCTGGACGACGCGTTTGGGATCCATGGTTGCCATGATGATTACTTGTCCTGACGGGGATCCAGCGCGTCGCGCAGCCCGTCGCCCAGCAGATTGAAGCCCAGCACCACCAGGAAAATGGCCGATCCGGGGAAGATCGACATCCAGGGCGCCTGGGTCATGAAGTTCTTGGCGGTGTTCAGCATCGAGCCCCACGATGGGTTCGGCGGCTGCAGGCCCAGGCCCAGGAACGACAGGCTGGCCTCGGCGATGATGGCCGTGGCGATGGTGATCGTGGCCTGCACGATCAGCGGCGGCATGACGTTCGGGAACACGTGGCGGCAGATGATGCGCAGGTCCGAGGCGCCCAGCGCGCGGGCGCTCTGCACGTAGTCCTCGTTCTTGACGGCCAGCACCTGCCCGCGCGTGAGCCGGATGAACTTGGGCGCGGCCGACACGCCGATGGCGATCATGGCGTTGGTCAGGCTGGGCCCGAGGAAGGCAGCCAGCGCGATGGCCAGGATCAGGAACGGGATCGCCAGCAGCGCCTCGGTGGCGCGCGAGATGCAGCTGTCGGTCCAGCCGCCGAAGTAGCCGGCGGCCAGGCCGAACGGCACGCCCACCACCAGCGCGATCAGCACCGACACCAGGCCGGCCATGAGCGAGGCGCGGGCGCCATAGACCATGCGGCTGAAGATGTCGCGACCGAGTTCATCGGTGCCCAGCCAGTAGGACGCCGACGGCGCCTTGCGGATGGTGGTGAAGCTGGTCTGGAACGGGTCGTGGTTGGCGATCAGCGGCGCCACCAGGGCCACCAGCACGAAGAACAGCACGATGCCCAGGCCCAGCATGGCGACGTGGTTGCGTTTGAACTTGGCCCAGGCGCGGTTGCGGGCGCGGGGCGGCGTGACGGCGGCGGCCGTTGCGGGAAGTGCGCTCATGCGTGCCTCAGACGGGGATTGACCAGGATGTACAGGATGTCGGCCAGCAGGTTCATCAGAATGAAGCCCACCGCCACGCAGAGCACCACGCCCTGCACCACCGCGTAGTCACGCGTGAAAACGGCATCGACCACCAGCTTGCCGAAGCCGGGGATGGTGAAGACCTGCTCGGTCAGCACCGCGCCGGCCATCAGTTCGCCGAACAGCAGCGTCACCAGCGTGACGATCGGCATCAGGGCGTTGCGCAGCGCGTGGCGCAGCACCACGCGGCGCGGCGACACGCCCTTGGCGCGCGCGGTGCGCACGTAATCGGCGGACAATGCCTCCAGCATGGCCGAGCGGGTGTGGCGCATCAGGTAGGCGGCGATGGCGGTGGACAGCACCAGCGCCGGCATCAGCATGGTCTTGATCGACAGCCAGAAGTCCTCGCTGGGCGACACGTAGCCCGAGGCCGGCAGCAGCTTCCACTGCACCGACACCACCATGATCAGGATGATGCCGAGCCAGAAATTGGGGATCGACATGCCGGACAGCGCCGCGATGTTGGCGCCCATCTCGACCGGCTTGCCCTTGCGCACCGCCGCGACGATGCCCATGGGGATGCCGATCAGCAGCGCGAAGAACATCGCCATGGCGGCCAGCTGCAAGGTCACGGGCAGCTTCTGCCCGATCAGCGTGGTCACCGGCACGTCGGTGCGCAGCGACTTGCCCAGGTCGCCCTGCACCACCTGGGTGGCCCAGGCGACGTACTGCACCGGCAGCGGGTCGTTGAGGCGGTATTTTTCGCGCAGATAGTCCAGCACGGCCGGGTCGCGCTCTTCGCCGGCCATGGTCAGCACCGCGTCACCGGGCAGGATTTTCTGCAGCATGAAGACGATCATCGACACCAGTATCAGGGTCGGTATCGCGACGATCACGCGGCGCAAGATGAGTTTGAGCATGAGGGAAAACCGTAGAACGAAAGCGGCGGACGGAGCCGGCCCGTCAGGGCACGGCGCGCGGCCGCCGCGGGAAACGACCGGCCGCGTTCAAGCGGCCGGCGGACGCGGCGGCGAACCGCCGCGCCCGGATCACTTCTGCGCGAACGTCACGCCCTTCAGGCGGATCATGCCGTCCGGGTACGGCACGAAGCCCTTGACCTTCTTGGCCAGCGCGAACGGCCACGGCTGGTAGTAGTTGTACACGCCGGGCAGTTCGTCCTGGATGATCGTCTGCGCCTGGTCGTAGATGGCGCGGCGCTTGGTTTCATCGGGCACCATGCGGGCCTCGTTGAGCAGCTTGTCGACGTCCGGGTTGCAATAGTGGCCGTCGTTCAGCGCGCCCTTGCAAGTCACGAAGCTATGGATGTTGCCGTCCGGATCGACCCGTCCCGACCAGCCCAGCATCACCACCTGGAAATTGCCGCCGGCCGATTCTTTCTGCAGCGCGGCGTACTCGGTGGGCCGCAGCGACAGGTCGAAGCCGGCCTCGGAGGCCATGGCCTGCACCATCTCGGCCACCGACGAGGTGGTGGTGTTGTTGCCGAACATGACCTCGGCCTTGACGCGGTCGAAGCCGGCCTGCTTGAGCAGCGCGCGGGCCTTGGCCACGTCGCGCTTGGTCACCGGGAACTTGTCGCTGTGGTAGGGACTGGCGGGCGGAAACGGCTGCTGCGCCGGTTCGAAGATGCCGCCGCCGGCCACTTCGTTGATGGCGTTGCGGTCGATGGCCAGCTGGAACGCCTGGCGCACCAGCTTGTTCTTGAACGGGTTGTCCTCGGCGCGCTTGCCGTTGGCCACGTTGAACATGAACTGCTGGAAGCCCAGGCCCGCCACCGGCGCGAAGGTCAGGCTGGCGTCGCTCTTGACCTGCGCCGCGTCCGACGGGTTCAGGCGCTCGAGCAGGTCCAGGTCGCCGGCGCGCAGGTTCGACAGGCGCACGGTGGTGTCCGGAATCGGCAGGAAGGTGATGCGCTTGAAGGCGTAGTCCTTGGCGTCGTAGTACTGGTCGAATTTCTCCAGCACGACGCGGTCGTTCTGGATGCGCTCGACGAACTTGTACGGACCCGAGCAGATCGGCTTGCGGCCGACCGCGGCCACGTCGGCATCGGCGAACGACTTGGGCGACAGCATCATGCCGGCGCGGTCGGACAACTGCGCCAGCAGCGTGGCGTCGGGCTGCTTGAGGGTCAGCACCAGGGTGCTGGCGTCGGGCGCCTCGACCTTCTCGACCGAGGCCAGTTCGCCCTTGCGCAGGCTGTCGGGCAGCGTCATGGCGCGTTCCAGGTTGGCCTTGGCGGCGGCGGCGTCGAACTTGCTGCCGTCATGGAACAGCGCGTCTTCGCGCAGCTTGAAGGTCAGCACCTTGTTGTCCGGGCTGAACGACCACGAGGTGGCCAGTTGCGGCACGAAGTGCAGCTTGGGATCGATGTCCACCAGCTTGTCGCACAGCGAGGTGAAGACGATGCGGCCGACGTAGGTGCGGGCGCGGTGCGGGTCCAGCACGTCCGGATCTTCCTGCAGGCCGATGCGAATATTCTGCGCGCAGGCGGCGCCGGCGGCCAGCGCCAGCACGCTGGCGCCGAAGGTCATGGTAAAGCGTTTCATTGTGTTTGTTCCCCTTGTGGCTGCAATGCCGGGTTGCGATGCCCGGCGGCAAGGCGCGTGTCAGAAGCCCACGGCCTGGCCGTCACGGCGGCTGTCGCTGGCGGCGACGTAGCCGAGCTCGTTGTCGCTTTCGGACATGCGCCAGATGAATTGGCCGGCGCCGAAATCCATGTACGGATCGTCCACGGATTTCAAAGCATGCCCGAGGTCTTTCAGGCCCGCAATAGTGGAAGCCTTCATATTGGTCTCGATATCCAGCGTGAAATCGCGGTTGACCTTCCAGCGCGGGGCGCAGCAGGCGGCTTGCGGGTTCTGGTGGTAGTCGACCATGCGGATCACGGTCTGCAGGTGGCCCTGCGGCTGCATGTCGCCGCCCATCACGCCGAAGCTCATGACCGGCTTGCCGCCGCGCGTCAGGAAACCCGGGATGATGGTGTGGAACGGCCGCTTGCCGCCCTCGACCACGTTGGCCGACTTGGGATCCATCGAGAAGCCGACGCCGCGGTTCTGCAGGCTGATGCCGGTGCCCGGCACGACCACGCCCGAGCCGAAGCCCATGTAGTTGGACTGGATGAACGAGATCATCATGCCGTTCTCGTCGGCGGCGGTCAGGTAGATGGTGCCGCCGGCGGCCGGACGGCCGGCGCTGAAATGGGTGGCGCCGTCCAGGCGGATCAGCTTGGCGCGGCTGTCCAGGTAATCGTCCGACAGCATCTGCTCGGGCGTGACTTCCATCGAGCGCGGGTCGGCCACGTACTTGTAGAGGTCGGCGAAGGCCAGCTTCATGGCCTCGATCTGCACGTGCTGCGACTGCACCGAGTCGACCGGCAGGTCGGCGATGTTGAAGCGCTCGACGATGCCCAGCGCGATCAGCGCGGCGATGCCCTGCCCGTTCGGCGGGATCTCGTGCAGCTCGTAGCCGCGATAGGACCGCGAGATCGGCTTGACCCACTCCGGCCGGTAGCCGCGCAGGTCTTCCAGCGTCATGGCGGCGCCGCATTCCTGGCTGAAGGCGGCGATGCGCTCGGCCAGCTCGCCTTCGTAGAAATCGCGGCCCTTGGAGGCGGCGATGCGGCGCAGCGTGTGGGCCGCGTCCGGAAAGCGGAAGTGCTCGCCGACCTTGGGCGCGCGGCCCTCGGGCATGAAGGCCTGGGCATAGCCCGGCTGGCTGCTCAGTTCATTGGCGGCGGCGGCCCACTTGTGCGCCACCACCGGCGGCACGGCGTAGCCGCGCTCGGCGATCTCGATGGCCGGTTCGAACAGTTGCTCGAACGGCAGCTTGCCGAGCTTTTCGTGCAGCGCGGACCAGCCGGCCACCACGCCCGGCACCGTGACCGCGTCCCAGCCGCGCTTGGGCTGGATCGCCAGGCCGTCAGCGCCGACGCCGTACTTGCGCTTGAAATACTCGACATTCCAGGCGGCCGGGGCCACGCCGGAGGAATTCAGGCCATGCAGTTCCTTGCCGTCCCAGACGATGGCGAAGCAGTCGCCGCCCAGGCCGCAGGAGACCGGCTCGACCAGCACGATGGTGGCGGCCGCGGCGATGGCGGCGTCAACCGCGTTGCCGCCCTTGAGCAACATGCGCAGGCCGGCCTGGGCCGCGAGCGGGTGCGAGGTGGACACCACGTTGCGCGCGAACAGCGGGATGCGGATGGAGGGATACGGATTGACCCAGTCAAAGGATTTCATGGCGCCTGTCTCACATATAGGTAAGCAGGCGAAGGTACTCCCGTGATCTAATTAAATCAATTTGATTTTTTGTTCGGTCATAAAAGAAATTTTTGTGAATTGACCCCATGAGTACGATCCGTTTCCTGCGCACTTTCCTGGCCGTCGCCCACCATGGCTCGTTTTCCGAGGCGGCCGAGCAGGTGGCCCTGACACAGGCCGCCGTCAGCTTCCAGATGCGCTCGCTGGAGGCGGAATTGGGGCGCGAGCTGTTCGACCGCAGCGGCCGGCTGGCCATCCTGAATGCGGCGGGCCGGGAATTGCTGCCGGAAATCAAGCACTTGCTGGATTTATACGACCGCATGCGACTGCCGCGCACCGTGCCGGGCGAACTGGCGGGGTCGGTCTCGGTGGGCAGCATCGTGTCCTGCATGGGCACCCTGTCCAAGGTGGTGTCGGGCATGAAGAAGTCGCACCCCAGGCTGGACGTGCGCATCCTGTCGGGCAAGGCCAGCGAACTGGCCGGCAAGGTCGAGGACGGCGAACTGGACGCGGCCTTCCTGGTGGAGGCCGGCCGCAAGATGGCCAGCACCCGCTGGACCCCGCTCTATGAAGAACCGCTGGTGGTGATCGCCCCGCCCTCGGCCGCCGGGCGCGACGCGCGCCAGGTGCTGGCCGGCAACCCCTTCCTGCGCTTTGACCGCACCCAGCGAACCGGCCTGCAAATCGACCGCCTGCTGCGGCGCCTGGCGGTGCCGCTGGACGAATTCCTGGAACTGAACGCGATCGAGACTCTGATCGAACTGGTGCGCCAGGAGGTTGGCGTGACGCTGCTGCCGCTGATCAACGGCTCGAACTGGCGCGACAGCCCACAGCTGCGCATCCTGCCCCTGCCCGACGACCTGGGGCCGTCGGCGCGCGCCATCGGCATGCTGGAGCGGCGCGAACACGCCCGCCAGGGCATCACCTCGGCCATCTGCGAAGCCTGCGCCGCGGCCTTCCGGGCGCGCGACGCGCAGGCGGCGGCGTAGACCCGCCACGAATGGCAATGCCCCGCGCCGTCTCCCCGGGGGCGGGAGCGGCACGGGGCGTCGCATCGGGCCCGGCCGTGGCCGGCCGCGCCCGCGCAGCGGGCCTTACTGGCCCATCGCCGGATCGGTGATCGACGCCTTGCCCGTCTCCACCCGGCCGGCGAAGCGGCGGAGGTAGGCCGGGTCCTCGTTCAGGCGCGCCGTGAAGTCGTACCAGCTGCCGCTGGCCTTGAGCGACCACGACTGCTCGACCTGGCCGCCGGCCGGCACCGTGATCGTCCACTTCTCGTTATTGGTGTAGTAGGCGTTCGGCGTGATGACGAAGGTGCAGGGCTTGGCGCCGCTGTTGATGAAGCTGGTGTAGACGTCGCCGTTGGCGATGTCGTAGCAGACGCGGATTTCCGCGCCCAGGCCTTCGGCGCGGGCCAGCGCCAGATCGCCGGCAAAATGGCGCAGATAGCCGTTCGGGCCCATCACCCACAGGTCGTACTTGCCGCCATCGGCGGCCACGTCCCAGCTGCCTTCGAGCTGCTTCTCGGGCTCGACCGCGTAGCGGCGCGGCAGGCGGTCCAGGTGCAGGCGGTCGTACACGTGGAACACGCCGGCGGCGCTGCCGGTGTTGGCGAACACCAGCCACATGGCGCTGCTGCCGGGCTGGGCGCGGCCGCTGGTGTGCATCTCGTAGGGCAAGGCGCGCGACGGACGCACGCCGGTTTCCTGCCTGGGCCTGGCCTGGGTGGTGGTGTCGGGCAGCGGCACCTGGGCCAGCGCCTGCTGGTCGGCGCGGGTCTGGTCCGCCGTGGCCTTGGTCCACATGGTCAGGTCGGGCAACTGCTCGCTGTTGGGCGTAGCGAAGTTGAAGGCCGAGGTCAGGTCGCCCAGCACCGCGCGGCGGTAGTCGCTGATGTTGGTTTCCTTGACGCCGAAGCGCGCTTCCAGGAAGCGCAGCACCGAGGTGTGGTCGAAGGCCTGCGAGTTGACCCAGCCGCCGCGGCTCCAGGGCGAGACGACGTACATCGGCACGCGCGGGCCGGGGCCGTACACGCGCTTGTCGGCCGCGTCCTGCAGCGACGGCTTGATGTGGCGCTCCAGGTCGGTGTTGATGGTGGACGCGCCCGCCATCGAGCCGTCGGGATTGAGCGACGGCGCGGCCGGCGACGGCACGTGATCGAAGAAACCGTCGTTCTCGTCGAAGTTGATAAGCAGCACGGTCTTGCTCCAGACGTCCGGGTTGGCCGTCAGCGCGTTGAGCGTCTCCTGGATGTACCAGGCGCCCTGCACCGGGCTCGACGGGCCGGGGTGCTCCGAGTAGTTGGCCGGCGCCACGATCCACGACACCTGCGGCAACGCGCCGTTCAACACGTCGTCGCGGAAGGCTTGCAACAAGCCCCCGTCTGGCATGGTGTTGGCCACGCCCTTGTAGAGCGGGTTGCCACTGTCCGCCGCGGCCGTCCAGGCCGGCGGGCTGGGATTACTGGCGGCCGGATCATTGCCGGACAGTTCGTAAGCCTTGCGGAACTGGCGGAAACCCGCCAACGGATTGTCGGTGAAGTTGTCCGGCAGGTTCTGGTAGACCTTCCAGCTGACGCCGTTCTTCTGCAGTTTCTCGGGATAGGTTTCCCAGGTCCAGCCCGTGGTGGACACGCCCAGCCCGTCCCATTGGTTGCGGGTCGAGGGGCCATTGCCCTGCGCCAGCGGATCGTTGGTGCCGGTCCAGTGGAACAGGCGGTTGGTGTTGGTGCCGCCGTGCGAAGAACAGTGATAGGCGTCGCACAGCGTGAAGGCCTCGGCCAGCGCGAACTGGAACGGCAACTCCTGGCGCGTGTAGTAACCCATCGACTGGTTCTGCTTGTAGCGCGGCCATTGGTACAGGCGGCCGCCGTCCCAGGCGTTCTGCGCGTCCGGGTAGTCGTGCGGCGTGCCGGACACGCGCTGGGCGTTGCCCTTGGTGCTGTCCAGATGGTACGGCAGCACCACGCGGGTGCCGTTGGTCTGTTCCCAGACCGAGCGGTTCTGCGGCAGCGGCACGGTAATGCGGTCGCCGAAGCCGCGCACGCCCTTGAACGTGCCGAAGTACATGTCGAACGAGCGGTTTTCCTGCATCAGGATGACCACGTGCTCGACGTCGTTGATGGTGCCAGTGCGGTTGTTGGCGGGAATCGCCAGGGCGCGGCGGATGGCCGGCGGAAACATCGACAAGGCGGTCAGGCCGGCGGTCGAGGCGGCGGCGTTGCGCAGGAAGCGGCGCTTGCCGGCGTGGATCGGGTCTTTAGCGGACGTCACGGATGCTATTCCTTGGATTCTGAAAAAAGCGCGGCTTCAGGGCGCGCAACGCAGTTGGGGCTTGACCGGCTGGGTCGGCGTCTCGGGCTGGGTCCCGGGGTTGGTGCCGGCGTCGTCGTCATCCTTGTCGCCGCCGCAGGCGGTCAGGACGGCGGCCACCATCAGGGCGGCGCCCGCGCGCAGGCAGGCGCGCAAGATCGGGGAGGCAGTGTTCATGTCGTATCTATCCTTGGACATCAGGGAAGCAGTTCGGAAACGGATTTGCCGGACATGGCCAGCGACTTGACCTCGGTTTCGGTCAGGGCGCGCGACCAGAAAGCCAGGTCGTCGAAGTACATCGTGTAGGGCCCCTTGGTGCCGGCGCAGCACACGCCGTAGGTGCCCTTGCCGTCTTCATTCAGGCCCAGGTGCGGACCGAACACGCCGGCGATCTGGGCGAAATTGACGCTGCCGGTGGAGATCGAGCGGCTGAACCAGCCCATTTCGGTGTCGTAGACATAGGCGGCCATGGTCTTGGCGGTCTTGTTGATGACCATCGCCACGTAGACCGGCTTGTTGGCCGTGAACTTGACCCCGTTGATGTCCACGCGGCTGCCGCCCGCCAGGTTGAAGCGCAGCTCGGGGCCGGCCCACTGGGCGATGGTGATGCCGGGGTTGCCGCCGGAGTTGTAGTCCTTGTTGCCCAGGATGGAGCGGTCGTTGGCGGTGCCATCGGACTGATACCAGAAGCCGATGGTGAAGGCCTGGACGCTGTCGAGCAGGCCCGCCGGATAGTCCAGCTTGAAGGCGCCGGTGGGGTCGCCGCTGCGCTCGTTCTGGAACATCTTGCCGAACACGCCCTTGTCGGCGAACACCGGCGCCTGCACGCCGTCATAAGGGGTGATGGCTCCGCCGCCGGCGGCCTTGTCCGTCAGGTTGCCTTCGAACGGGAACAGCATCGTCAGGCCGTTGCTCAACGACGGCAGCAGCGGCACCGGCGCGGTGTAGACCACGGTGGCGCGCACCGCCGTCACGGCGTTGCCCACCGCGATGCCATAGTTCAGCTCATGCACGCCCTCGGTGGTGAAGACGAAGCCGGTGTCGACATAGTCCGTGGCCGTGCCCGGCAGGCGCGCAATCTCCTTGCCGTCGCGGCTGATGACGATGTCGCCGGTGGGCGTGCCCACGCGGGTCCAGCTCAACGTCACACTCTTGTTATCCATCGAGGTGCGGCTGGCCCCACGGCGCAACGCCACGGCCTCGGACAAGGCGGTGCCGGCCAGGTCGTACTGCCCCGCCGCCGGCAGCGCGCCCAGGTGCGCCAGCAGCGTTGGCGCGGCATCGGCCGCGCTGGGCAGGCCGTACCAGGCGTTGTCCCAGGCGCCGTCGACCGCCGCATCATCGGCGCTGCCGCCGAGCAGCGGCGAGCGGTTCATCGCCAGCAGCGTGGTTTTGTTCAGCGACAGCGGCAGGCCGTCGCTGCCGCCGGTGCGGTCCAGGCCGTGGCTGGAAGCCACCACCACCAGCCAGTTTTCTTCCGGATGGGCGGCGCGGCGATCCGCGACCTGCTTGAGCAACGCGCCAATGGCGCTGTCGGTCTGGCGCAAGGTGGCGCGGTAGCCGTCGCCGAAGCCGCCGGTCGCGGCCGCACGCTCGGCGGCGCCGAACTGCGCCACCACCACGTCGTAACCTTCAATGATGCGATCGCGCGCCTGGCTGGCGACGCAATCGTCGACGCCGGCGCAGTCCGTCAGGCTTTGCAGATAACCGGCGTCGCGGTCACCGCCGACCAGGCCGGCCAGCAACGACGAGTTGAAGGCCGCCGCGGCGCGCGCGGCCGGCTTGGCGGCATTGACGCGCTTGAACAGGGTCGCCGTCTTGGGCGCCTGACCCGGGGCGTTGCTGCGCACGCCGTGCTGATCCGCCCATTGGCCGGTCAGCAGCGTGGCCCAGCCAGGCGCCAGCAGGGTGGGCTGCTGCGTCACCCCGCCGGTGACGCCGCCGGTCCAGGAACGGGTCGCCGTCAACTGCGCCAGGTTGGGCAGCGACTTGTCCGCCATGCTCTGGCGGTAGGCGTCATAGGTGAGGCCGTCCACGCCGATGAACAGCACCTTGGCGGCCGCGCCCGGCTGCGGCTGCACGGCCGGCGGCGCCGTCGTGCCGTCGTCGTTGTTGTCATCGCCGCCACCGCAGCCGGCCAGCGCGCCCAGCGCCGCCAGCGCCGCGCACCAGCGCTTCCATTTCAATACCTGCATGTTCTTTCCCTTTCGAAACCCGCTTTATGGGTGGCCCACATAGTGGCGTCGCAAGGTGAAAGCCCCATTAAGGGAAGAAAGGAATCATTGATCGATGGATCAGGATTTTTTTCCGCAGCGCTACAGACCGCAACAACGACATGGGACCGGCAAGCCGGTCCCATGCTGGTCGGAGGGCCGGTGGCCGCGGAATCAGGCGCCGATCCGCACGCCGGTCAGGTAGCCGACCGACGCGCCGAAACCGTCCTTGTAGTTGGCCTTGACCAGCGGTTCCAGGATCGGACGCACCGTGTTGAACAGTGCGCTCTGCGGCGTGCCCCAATCAGCGGCGTGCTGGAAATTGCTGGTGATGTAGGTCCAGCCGTTGATCTCGTCGACCGCCTGCAGGCCGGTCGATTCAGCCGCCACCGGGCACGACAACAGGCGCGACAGCTGCTTGGTGTCGACGTTATAGGCCCACAGGAAGTTGTTGACGTGGCCGCCACTATCCTCGCCCACGAACAGCGTGCGCAGCTTCTCCGAGAACTTGAGGTTGTCGGGATTGGAGATCTTGTCGGCATTGTGGGTGTTGCCCAGCGCGTCGACCGGCGAGATCGGCGCGCCGACCAGCTCGGCCACCGCCGCCATGTCGACCGGCACCCATTCGCTGTCGATGGCCTGGCCGGTGCTGTCGACCTGGCCGGCCTTCATGTGCAGCTGGTACACCGCGCCGGCCGCGTTGGCCTGCACCTTCATGCCGTCCACCGTGCCGTCGATCATCGACTTCTCGATGCGCGACATGGCGCTGTAGGCGATCTTGTCCTTGACGTTGACGGTGGTGCCTTCCATCTTGGTAAAGCCCAGCGAGCCGCCGACCAGCGCGGCATAGCGGTGGGTTTCCAGGAACGCCGCGGCCTGGCGGCGGCCCGGCAGCAGCTTGACCCAGTTGTTGGCGCCGTTGAAGCGGATCTTGGTGAAACTGCTGTCGGCCGGATCGGCAGTGCGCACGTCCATGATGTCGGCGGCGGTCAGCTGGTCGGCCAGTTCCTTCACTTCGGCGCTGGTGGCGTGGCCCAGCTTGATCCAGGTCAGCGTGGCCGCGCCCGGCCCCGTGCCCGAGGTCTGCGTCCACTTGGCCACGTAGAGCGTGCCGGACGACAGGTCGGCCTTGCGATCGGCCACGAACATGAACAGGCCGCCGTTGGTGGCGTCGTCGCCCATCAGCGCGGTGCGCTGGTCGGGCATGATCTGCACCAGCTCGTGCGAGATGCGGCCCATGCAATAGTGTTTCTTGATGCTGCCGGTGCCGTCGGGGTTGACCGTCACCTCCGGCATGTGGCCGTAATGATAAGGGTTGGCCTTGTTGGGATCGCCGAACAGGTTCTGGCTGTAGGCCTGGAACTGCGCGTCCGAGCGGGCGATGGTGGCGTCCGGTTCGTACTCTTCGCTGGACAGGTGCGTGTTCCACGGCGACAGGCTGGCGCCACAGGTGATCCACAGGCCGTTGACCGACGAGGTGTCCACGTTGCTGTACTTGACCAGGCTGAGCTTGCCGGTGGCCGGGTCCTGCGCCAGCGTCAGCACCGCGATCGGCGACGGCAGGCGGCCATACATGTCGGCGCCGGACTGGTCCATCGACTGGTATTCGAACTGCACCACGGCGAACACGGTATTGCCGTTGACGCCGGGCACGGCGGGCGCGTCCAGCTTCAGCAGCGACATGCCGTCCGGACAGTTCGAGAAGAACTGGCGGGCCTTGGCCGGCACCGAGTTGTCCATGATGGGCGCGCCGCTGTTGTTGAAATACGCGCCGGCGATGATGCTGCCGCCCTTGCCGTCCGGCACCGCGTCGCCGGTCATGAAGAACGGTTCGTAGCCCAGCTCGATCTTGCGGGTGGAGCCGTCGCTGAAGGTCAGCACCATCGCCGACCCCACGGTGGTGCGCGCCATCAGCTCGGGCGTGGCCAGCGTGGGCGCGGCCATCGAGGTGAACGCGGCGGACGTGAAGGTCACGTTCGGCGGCGGCGTGACGACGGGGCTGTCGTCATCGTCGTCGCTCGAATTACAGCCCGTCAGCAGCGCGGCCATGCCGACGCCGCCCAGCGGCAGCATCGGCGCGCCCCCGAGCATCTTCAGAAGGCGGCGGCGATTGGCGTGTGTCGTGTCTTGCATCGTGGTTTCCTGTGGGAAGGGATCGGTGCCGCGGCGCCCGGCCGCAACGTGCACGCATGCTAGAGAGACGCGATGTAAGCTTGATGACAGTGCGGTGTTGGTTGTTTGAAAGAACCCGCGCCGCCGTATCGCGCAATTGTCATGATCGGCTGCTAGAGTCGGGCGCATTTCCGCCGTAACGTTGCCCGCGTCACCGCCATGCCCCTGTCCCTGCGCCTGTCCCCGCCCGCGGCCCCCGCCGCGCTCCGAGTCCTTGCCATCCTGGCGCTGGCTGCCGGCCTGGGCGTGTGGGGCGCGGTGCTGTTCGCGCCCGCGCCGCCCGCCCTGCCCGCCCCCGTCGCCGCGCCCGAGCCGCGCGCGGCCGACAACGGCCCGGTGGCCCTGTGGTTCGGCCGCGATGAAGTGTTGCGCACGCAGATCAGCGTGCTTGGGGTGATCGCGGCCGGCCCCGACGGCGCCGCCGTCTTCAGCGTCGACGGCGGCCCGCCGCTGGCCTGGCGCGTCGGCGACGAGGTCGCCCCGGGCATCGTGCTCAAGGCCGTCGGCGCCGACGCCGTCACGGTCGAGCAAGGCGGCCGCGCCAGCCGCATCGCCGCGCCGGCCGCTCCCGCCCCCGAGGGCGGCATCGCGCGCGCCGCGCCGTGAGCCGCGCGCCTCATATTGCTGTCATATTTCATGTCCACAATCGCACGCTTCTCACTGAAATACCGGAGTCGTGAAGTGCGCCAGTCATCGCGTGGGCTCGCCCGCCAGCAAGGTTTCACCCTGATCGAGATCATGGTGGTCATCGTGATCATGGGGATTCTGGCGGCCCTGATCGTGCCGCGCGTGCTGGACCGCCCCGACCAGGCGCGCCAGGTCGCCGCGCGCCAGGACATCGGCGGCATCATGCAGGCGCTCAAGCTCTACCGCCTCGACAACGGCCGCTACCCGACCACCGCCCAGGGCCTGCGCGCGCTGGTGGAAAAGCCCGAAGGCGCGTCCAACTGGCGCGGCTATCTGGACAAGCTGCCCAACGATCCCTGGGGCCATCCCTACCAATACCTGAGCCCTGGCGTCAAAGGCGAAATCGATGTGTTCTCGTTCGGCGCCGACAACAAGCCCGGGGGAGAAGGCGGCGATGCCGACATCGGTTCGTGGGAACTCTGAGCGCGGCTTCACGCTAGTCGAAGTCCTGGTGGTGCTGGTGATCGTCGCCATCGCCGCCAGCATGGTCAGCCTGTCCATCGGCAAGGGCGCCGATCCATTGCGCGAGGATGCGCGGCGCCTGGCCGACGCCTTCACCGTGGCCGAGGGCGAGGCGCGCAGCGATGGCCGTCCGATCCGCTGGCTGCCCACCAGCGGCGGCTGGTCGTTCGAGCGCCAGGGCCGCTCCGCCGCGCCGACCGCCCAGGATGACTCGCCCCTGCCCGCGGACAAGCTGGAACGCGACGAGGTGCTGCGGCCGCAAGCCTGGCGAGCCGGCCCGGTGCAATGGCATCTGTCGCCCGAACGCCCGCTGCGCTTCAACACCGAATGGGTGGCCGACCCGTTCAGCGTGCAGCTGCGCGCGGGCGACTCGCACGTGACGTTGACGCGCGACGCCGCCGGACATTATGAGATTCACTGATTCCCCCCTTCCGCTTAGCCGCCGGCGGCAACGCCAGCGCGGCTTCACCCTGATCGAGGTGCTGGTGGCCCTGGCCATCATCGCCGTGGCGATGGGCGCGGCACTGCGCGCCACTGGCGTCATGGCCGCCAACAACCGCGCGCTGCAGGACAAGACCCTGGCGCTGCTGGCGGCGCAGAACGCGCTGACCCAGTTGCGGCTGGAACAGACCCTGCCGCGCGCCGGCTCGCAGACCGTGCCCTGCCCGCAAGGCGGCCTGGCGCTGCAATGCGAACTGGTCTTCACCAATTCGCTGAACCGCAGCTTCCGCCAGGTCTCGGTCAAGGTGCGCGATGGCGCCAACGGCGCGTCCCTGCTGCAGCTGGACGGCCTCCTGTCGAGCCTGCGATGAATTCCCGCCGCGCCGTCGCCCGCGCCCAGGCGGGCTTCACCCTGATCGAAGTGCTGGTGGCGCTGGCCCTGATGGCGCTCGTCAGCCTGATGGCCTGGCGCGGCCTGGACAGCGTCTCCAGCGCGCGCGACTGGATCGCGCGGCAGGCCGACGACACCGACGCCGTCGTCCGCACCCTCGGGCAGATGGGACGCGATGTGGAAATGGCCTACAACGGTCCGTCGTTCGCCGCGCCCGGCGTCGACGCCCAGGTCTTCACCTCGGGCGTGCGGCTGCTGCGCGGCGCCGCCGGCGCGCAGACGCTGGAAATCCTGCGCCCCGCCCCCGATGACGACGGCCGCTGGCAGCGGGTGCAATGGTCGGTGCGCAAGGACGGCCTGTGGCGCGCCAGCGGCCTGCCGGCCGAACAGGGACCGCTGCCGCCGGTCAACGACGGCGTGCTGCTGCTGCCCGGCGTGCGCGCGCTGGCGCTGCGCGGCTGGGTGACGGGCATGGGCTGGGTCGACACCCGCGCGCCCTTCTCCGCCACGCCCGCCGGCATCGAGATCACGCTCGACCGCGGCCCGGCCGGCGACGCGCGGCGCTACAGCCGCATCCTGGAACTGCCATGAGGGGGCCGCCATGAACCCGTGCCTGCCGCGCGAACGCGGCGCCGCGGTGGTCAGCGCGCTGATCATTGTCGCCATCGTCGCGGCCCTGACCACCAGCCTGTTCCAGCGCCAGACGGCCAGCACCCGCCGCATCGAGAACGAGATGGCCCGGGTGCAGGCGCGCATGCTGCTGGCCGGCGGCATCGACTGGGCGCGCCTGGTGATACGCGACCACGGCCGGCGCGAATCGACCACCCGCGGCGACCAGATCTGGGCCACGCCGGTGCTCGACACCCGCATCGAACGGCCCGGCGACGATCGCGTGGCGGTGTTCTCCGGCCAGGTGCAGGACGAACAGGGCAAGTACAACCTGGGCAACCTGGCCAGCCATGGCGTGCCCCAGCCCGAACAGGAACAGGTGCTGCGGCGCCTGCTGGGCGCGCAGCGCCTGCCGGACACGCTGGCCGCGCGCATCGTCGGAATCATCGCCGCCAGCCAGCCGCCGGCGCCGGCGGCCGGCGCGCCCACGCCGGCGCAGGGCGGGCCGACCCCCGACGCGCGCGCGCCGCTGCCGCGCGGCATCGACGACGTCAGCGCGCTGCTGGGGCTGGAGCCGGCCGTGCGCAACGAAATGCGGCGCACCATGACGGTGCTGCCCGTGGCCACCAGCGTCAACGTCAATACGGCGCCGCCCGAAGTCGTGGCGGCGCTGGTGCCCGGCCTGTCGCTGAGCCAGGCGCGCGCGCTGACCGGCGAACGCGACCGCGGCAACTGGTTCAACAACAGCGGCGACTTCGCCAACCGCCTGGCCGCCACCGGCGTCAAGGGCCCGGTGCCGGCCGTGACCACGGCCAGCGGCTGGTTCATGGCCAGCGGCGCGGTCGTGTACGAACGGGCCCGCGTCTCGATGCAGGCGCTGATACGCAGCGCCCCGCCGGCCGCGCCCGACACTATCTGGACGAGAGAAAACCCTTGAAGAATTCCCTGCGCATCGCACTGGTCCCCCTGACCGAACTCGGTCCGGGATCCTTGCTGCCCTATGCCTGGTTCGACCGCCGCGGCCGCTGCGCGCGCCAGGGCGAACTGCCGCTGCATGCCCTCGGCCAGGCCTACCCGCAGGCGGCCTGCGAAGCCGTGCTGCATCCCGGCGACGTAATCGCCGCCACCGTACAGGTGCCCGCCGTGGCCAAGGCCCGCTTCGCCGCCGCCGTGCGCGGCGCGCTCGAACCGCTGGTATTGAGCGACCTGGACGAGCTGGCCATCGGCCACGGCCCGCGCGGCGCCGATGGCCAGGTGCCGCTGGCCTGGGCGCCACGCGAACCCGTGCGCCGCGCCTGGAGCCTGCTGAACGCCCAGGGCCTGCGCGCCCACGCCCTGATCGCGCCGCAGACGCTGGCGCCCGGCGAAGCCGCGCCGCTGCGCGATCCCGCCGACCCGCGCTGGCTCGCGCCCTCGCCCTCCTGGTCGCTGGCCATGCCGCAGCTGGCGCCGGCGCGCGTCTCGCGCTGGCGGCCTGTGTGGCGTTGGGGCGCGGCCGCCGCCGTGGTCTGGATCGGCGGGCTGAACCTGCACGCCGCCCAGATGCGCGGCGAGGCCAAGGCGCTGCGCGAAGACATGCGGCGCCAGGTGCTGGCGACCTTTCCCGACATCCCGGTGGTGCTGGATCCGGCGCGCCAGGCGCGGCAGGGGCTGGACGCCTTGCAGAATCGCCGCGGCGCCGCCACCGCCGGCGATTTCCTGCCGCTGGCGCGGGCCGCGGCCCAGACCCTGCCCTTCGCCGCCGACAACGTCGCGCGGCTGTCGTACGGCGACCAGGCGCTGACCCTGCAACTGGCCGACGCCGGCGCCCAGGCCCAGCGCGTCGCCGAAACCCCGGCGCTGATCCAGCAGGCCGCGGCCCAGGGCCTGAAACTGGAACGCGGCGACACCGACAACACCTGGCGCATCACGCGCAGCCAACCATGAAACCGATCGAACGCCTGAGCGCCGCCTGGCGCGCCGCCCTCACCCCCCTGGCCCCCGCCGCCGATCGCGCGCGCCAGCGCTACCAGGCCCTGGCCCCGCGTGAACGCCGGCTGATCAACAGCGCCGGCGTCCTGCTGGGGCTGGCGCTGGTCTTCACCATCCTGGTCGAGCCGGCGCTCGATTCGGTGCGCAAGCTGCGCGAGGAACTGCCACGGCTGCGCGGCCAGGCCGCCGCCGTAGCCGACCTGACCCGCCAGGCGGCCGGGCTGCGCAACCAGGCCGCCGCGCCCGCCGCCACGCTGCCTGCCGCGGCCGACATCGGCGCCAGCCTGGCGCGCGCCGGCCTGCCGGCCGATCACTGGAAGCTGGAGTCCCCCGGCCAGGGCGACAGCGTGACGCTGGCGCTGACCGAAGTGCCCGCCTCGGCGCTGTTGCGGTGGCTGGAGAACATTGCCGGCGACTGGGGGCTGACGGTCGGCAAGGCCGACCTGACGCGCGCCGCCAACGCCAATGGCCGGCCGCTGCCCGGCCTGGTCAACGGCAGCGTGACGCTGGTCCTGCCCGCCCGCCAGGCGCGATCCTGATGCGCCTGCCCCGCCTGCCCAAAGGCACCGGCCTGGCGCTGGCCTGCGCCGCCAGCGCCGCGATCGCCGCGGCCGCCGTGCTGCCGGCGCGCTGGCTGCTGGCCTGCCTGCCCGCCGATGCGCCGGTGGCGCTGGCCGATGCTGGCGGCACGATCTGGGACGGCAGCGCCTGGATCGCGCTGGGTCCGCCGGGGGCGCGCCGCATGCTGCCCCAGGCCCTGCGCTGGCAATGGCGCTGGTCGTCGCTGTCGCTGGAACTGTCGCACCCCTGGCTGCAGGGCCCGGTGCGCGCCGGCCTGGGCTGGAACGGCATCAGCCTGTCGGCGCAATCGCTGCGCCTGCCTGCCACGGTGCTGCCGGCGCTGGGCGCGCCCTGGAACACGCTGGCGCCCGAGGGCCTGCTGGAAATCCAGTGGCAGGCGCTGCGGCTGGGCGGCGCCCTGCCCGATGCGCCGCTGGCCGAACTGCGCTGGCGCGATGCCGCCACCGCCCTGTCGCCCGTGGCGCCGGTGGGGACCTACGTGCTGCGGGTGCGTGGCAACGGCCGCGCCGGCGCCACGCTGGCGCTCAGCACCGAAAGCGGTCCGCTGGCGGTGACCGGCCAGGGCAGCGTGACTGCCCGCGGCGTGCGCTTCCAGGGCCAGGCCACGTTCGCGCCTGGCGCCAGCGAAGCCGACCGCGGCGCGCTCGACGGCCTCATGTCGACGCTGGGCCGCCGCAACAACGACACGGTGATCTTCGGCACCGACAAGTAGCGCCGGACCGGCGTCCTGTTGCACGCCGGCCACGAAGCCGTCTTTGTCAGACTGAGTCGCAGACTCCGCGGCGTCCTCGGCGACGCCGCGGAGTCTGCATCGTTTCCGCCCTGCGTAGACCGCGCAGCAGCCCGCTCGCGGACACGCCCGCGCGATCTCGGACTGTCTCTCGATTGACGCAAAAATTCATAAAACATAACGTTTTGAATGATTTTTGCAGCCGTCGTTTTCGTTCGTCTCCCCATGTCGTATTCGCCCCGCGCACGTCCCGCGCATCCCCCCGCGCCGCCGCTCCGGTCCGCATCCCGGGCCACGACGCGCGACATCGCCACGGCCGGCTCCTGTCTCAACTGAACGCACCACGGCCGGGGCTCGCCGCCCCGGCCGTGGCCGCCTTTCCTGGAACCCGACCATCCGATGCCCTCCGCCATGCCTTCCGTCTTCCCTCCCCGCACCCGCCTCCGATTCGCCACGCTGGCCGCGGCCCTGGCCGCCGCCTGGACCGCCCCGATGCAGAACGCGGCTGCCGCCGACGCGGCGCCCACGCTTGCCCCGATCACCGTCATCGACCGCTCGAACCAGGGCTCGATGCGGCCCGGCGCCCTGCGCGACGAACTCGTCAAGACCGAATCCATCAGCGAACGCGCCATTGCCAAGGCCGGCGCCACCAACGTCAACGAGGCGCTCGACAAGAACCCCGGCATCGCGGTCCAGGTCGAATGCTCGATCTGCAACGTGCGCAACATCCTGCTCAACAACCTGCCCGGCCGCTACACCACGCTGATGATCGACGGCGTGCCGATCTTCTCCTCGGTATCGTCGGCCTACGGACTGGACAGCGTCAGCGTCTACGGCGTCGAACGCATCGACGTGGCGCGCGGCGCCGGCGCCAGCCTGATCGCCCCCGAGGCCCTGTCCGGCTCGGTCAACATCGTCACCAAGCGCCCCACCGAGGCCGAGAACCGCGCCCGCGCGCAGATCGGCAGCTATGGGTCGCGCCAGGGCGACGCCTACCTCGCGCGGCCGTTCGACGGCGGCGCCATCACCGCGACGCTGAACTACAACAAGCACGACTCCGTCGACGCCGACCACAACGGCATCTCCGAATACACCGGCTACGACCGCCGCCTGGGCGGCATCGGCTTCTTCCTGGACGACGCCGGCGGCTTCAAGGTGCGCGGCCGGCTCGACGTGGTCAACGAAAAGCGCGGCGGCGGGGCACTCGGCACCGACTATTCCGCCATCAAGCACAGCACCACGGGCAACCCCTTCGACTGGCGCGGCGGCGTGCATGGCTCGCCCGACCGCGACGGCTGGGTCGACCCGGCGGACGGCGCCATCATCGCCTACGACAAGGGCCCGGGCGGCGACCGCGGCGGCCGTGGCGGCATGTCCGAGATCATCTTCACCGACCGCGTGCAGTTCATCTCCACCGGCGAAAAGCGCTTTGGCGACAGCCTGCTGCGCCTGGCCGTGGGCGCGGCCGAGCACAAGCAGGACAGCTTCTACGAGCTGGCCACCTACATCGCCCGCCAGAAGCAGTATTACGCCGAGGCCAGCTGGCAGACGCCCATCGCGGGCTGGCTGACCACCCTGGGCGCCAACCTGCGCTACGAAGACCTGAGAAGCCACGGCAGCATGGAAGACGGCACCCCGGTAAGCGGCGTCGACGACTACACCTACCGCACTCCGGCCCTGTTCGTGCAGGCCTACCGCGCGCTGCTGGACGACGCGCTAGAGATCAACGGCTCGGTGCGCTATGACCGCCACAACGTCTTCGGCGGCATCACCTCGCCGCGCCTGAACGCGCTGTACCACCACAACGACCGGCTTTCCAGCCGCGTCAGCGTCGGCAAGGGCTTCCGCGCGCCCACCAGCTTCTTCGAGCAGGAACACGGCATCCTCAACACCATCCGCATCGACCGCCAGATCAGCAAGCCCGAAGAATCGCTCAACGCCAGCTACGCGCTCAACTACGCCGACGACCGCCTCGCCGTGACCGGCTCGTACAACTACAACCGCATCAAGAACTTCGCCATGCTCGACCCCGACCGGCACGATGCGGACGGCAACGACATCACGCTGTTCTCCAGCTCCCGCGAGCCCGTCATCGTGCAGGGCGTGGACCTGACGATGTCCTACCTGCTGACGCCGGCCCTGAGCGTGATGGCGGCGGCCGAGGCGTTCAACTACCGCTTCCCCGCCAAGACGCTGATCTTCGCGCGTCCCAACGCCAAGGCCTACCTGGGCCTGGACTACGACCGCGGCGATTTCGACTTCAACGCCAAGCTGGTCTGGACCGGCCCGATGAACCTGCGCAAGTTCCATGACGACGGCTCGGGCCGGCAGGATCGCTACAACCTGGACGGCACGCCCAAGCGCGAAAAAAGCCCCGGTTTCTTCACCCTCGACCTGCGCGGCGAATACGCCGTCAACAAGCACTTCACGCTCTATGCCGGGGTCGACAACCTGTTCGACTACAAGCAGTCGGACAAGGAAAGCCCGCTGTTCGTCAACGGCGATGGCGACCTCGACGTCACCCAGCTGTGGGGCCCCAGCCGCGGCCGCTACCTGTATGCCGGCACCCGGCTGAGCTTCTGATGCGCCGCCTGCCGTGGACCTGCCTGGCCCTGTGCGCGGCGACGGCGATCGCCAGCGCCCAGCCACGGCCGGTCTCGCGCCCGCCGGCGGGTCGAGCCTGGGACTTCTCCCTGCCCACCCTGGACGGCGGCCGCTTCGTGCGGCTGGCATCCCTGGAAGGGCCGGTGCTGGTCAATTTCTGGAGCCGCGATTGCCCGCCGTGCGTCACCGAGCTGCCACGGCTGCAGCGCTTCGCCGACGCCCATCCGGCGTGGACGGTGCTGCTGGTCAGCACCGACGCCCCGGCCGCCGCCACCGAATTCGCGCGGCGCCATGACGTCCGCCTGCCGGTGCTGCGCCCCGGCGGCAATGTCGTCGCCCTGATGCGCGCCGCTGGCAACCGGGGCGGCGCCCTGCCCTTCACGGTGGCGACCCGTCAGGCCCGCATCTGCGAGGGCCAGCTCGGCGCCTTGTCCAGCGCGGACCTGCGCCGCATCGCCGACGCCTGCGCGCGGGCGCCGGGCAAGCCGGGCGCGGTCGCGCCCTGAACCGCGTGGCGCGGTAGCCGGCCGCACACTAGGCGTCGCGCGTCACCCGCAGGATCTCCTCGGGCGAGGTTTCACCGCTTTGCACCCAGCGCGCGCCATCCTCGCGCATGCTGAGCATGCCGGCGGCGCTGGCCGCGCGGCGCAACTCGCGTTCGTCGCTGCCTTCGTGGATCAGGCGGCGCGCCTCGTCGTCGACCGTGAACAGTTCATGAATGCCGGAACGGCCGGCGTAGCCGGTGTGGTTGCACGCCTCGCAGCCGACCGGCTGGAACACCCGCTCGCCGTCCTGCATCGCCGGCTTCTTGCAGGCCGGGCACAGCTTGCGCACCAGCCGCTGGGCCAGCACGCCCAGCAGCGACGAGGACAGCAGGAACGGCTCCACGCCCATGTCGGTCAGGCGGGTCACCGCCGACACCGCGTCGTTGGTGTGCAGCGTGGCCAGCACCAGGTGACCCGTCAAGGATGCCTGCACCGCGATCTGCGCGGTCTCCAGGTCGCGGATCTCGCCAATCATGATGACGTCCGGATCCTGGCGCAGGATGGCGCGCAGCGCCAGCGCGAAACTCATGTCGATCTTGGCGTTGACCTGGGTCTGGCTGATGCCGGGCAGGTCGTACTCGATCGGGTCTTCCACGGTCAGGATGTTGCTGGTGGAGGCGTCCAGCCGGCTCAGCGCCGCGTACAGCGTGGTGGTCTTGCCGCTGCCGGTGGGCCCTGTCACCAGCACGATGCCGTGCGGCTGGCGGATCAGGCGGTCGAGCTGGCGCAGCACACCAGGCGCCATGCCCAGCTTTTCCAGCTGCAGCCGGCCGGCTTCCTTGTCCAGCAGGCGCAGCACCGCGCGCTCGCCGTGGCCGGTGGGCAGGGTCGACACCCGCACGTCGATCGGCCGGCCGCCCACGCGCAGCGCGATGCGGCCGTCCTGCGGCAGGCGCTTTTCGGCGATGTCCAGGTGCGCCATGATCTTGATGCGCGAAATCAGCGCCGCGTGCAGCGCCTTGCGCGGCGAGACCACGTCGCGCAGCGTGCCATCGACGCGGTAGCGCACCACCGAATGGGTCTCGAATGGCTCGATGTGGATATCGCTGGCGCCATCGCGCGCCGCCTGGGCGAACAGCGCGTTGATCATGCGGATCACCGGCGCGTCGTCCTGCGCGTCCAGCAGGTCGGCCACCTCCGGCATATCCTGCAGCAAGCGGTCCAGGTCGATCTCGTTCTCGGCCACGCCCATCACCGAGGCGGCGTCCTCGGCATGGCTGTAGGCCGCCGCCAGCAGCGTTTCCAGCGCCTCGTCGTCGACCCGCGTCACGGCGATGTCGCCGTGGCAGCGCCGGATCTCGCGCACCGCCCATTCCGGCGTGCGCGGGCTCACGGTCAGTTGCGCATGACCCGCGCGCAGCGACAGCACCGCCCGCTGCGCCCGCGCCCACGCGTACGGCAAGGGATGCGCGCTCATAGATGCGAGACCAGTTCGCCCTTGTAGCCCAGCTCGCGCAGCAGCGAGGTGGCCGTGGAGATGGTGCCGGGATCCTTGGACACCTGGCTGCGCACCACATAGCCCATGCCGCCCGGGCCGGCCTGCACGTAGGCCTGCAGGCCGCTGGCCTGGACCCGCTGGACGATGCGATCGGCCTCGCCGCGCGTCTTGACCGAGGCGAACTGCAGGGTCGCGCTGGTCTTGTCGACTTCGCCGTAGAGCGAAGCCGGGTCGCGCGCCACGCTCACGCCCAGCGGCAGGTTGGCGCGGATCGGCAGCGACGGATCGCTGGTCTGGCGCGCCGCCGGATACTGGCGCACCGCGAACGATTCCACCGTGGCGGGCGGCGGACGCCGCATCGTGTCCGCCAACTGATCGGGCCGCATGTCGTAGACGTTGTTGGACACCGACGGCGCCGAGCCCGGCGGCGGCAGCATGGGCGCCTGCATGTTGGGCAGCAGCCAGTGATCGCCCGGCTGCGCGACGCCCTGGGCGCGGCGCATGTAGTCGTAGCGGTCCATCGTCACGCTGGCGCTCTGGCGCGCATCGCGCACCACGTAGGGCCGCAGGAACACCATCAGGTTGGTCTTGGTGCGCTTGCGGCTGTCGTACTTGAACAGCGACCCCAGCACCGGAATCGAACTCAGGCCCGGCACATTGTTGGAGGTCAGCGTCACGTTGTCTTCCAGCAGGCCGCCCAGCACGATGATCTGGCCATCGTCGATCAGCACGCTGGTGTCGATGGCGCGCTTGTTGGTGACGATGCCGGTGGTCGGTGTCGAACGGCTCTCATCGATGCTGCTGACTTCCTGGTAGATGTCCAGCTTGACCGCGCCGCCTTCGGAGATCTGCGGCCGGATGTTCAGCTTCAGGCCCACGTCCTCGCGCTGGATGGTCTGGAACGGGTTGTTGTTGTTGCCGCCGTTGGTGACGTACTGGCCGGTTACGAAGGGCACCGTCTTGCCCACCAGGATGCTGGCGGACTGGTTGTCCAGCGTCAGCAGGTTCGGCGTGGACAGGATGTTGGCTTCGCCGGTGTTCTGCATCGCCCGCGCCAGCACGCCCAGGTTGATCACCTTGTTGCCCAGCACGTCGACCGTGCCCTTGACCACGCCCAGGCTCAGGCCGCTGCCGAGCGCGTCGATCGAGGTCGGACCGGTGCCCGACAAGCCGCTGCCGCCCAGATTGGTGCCGCCGATGAAGCTGGTGCCGCCGCTGTTGATGTTGCCCGCGCCGGTCATCCACTGGATACCGAATTCGGCGGCCGCCTGTTCGCTGACCTCGACGATCAGGCTCTCGACCAGCACCTGCGCGCGGCGCTGGTCGAGCTGGTCGATCACTTCGCGCAGGCTGCGGTACAGCGGCTCGGGCGCCGCGATGATCAACGAGTTGGTGGCCGGGTCCGCCTGGATGGTGGCGCCGCCGGCGGAATACGACACGGCCTGGTTGCCGGAATCGTCGCGCGCGATGCGTTCCTGGTCCCCCGACAATCCGCCCTTGGCGTTGCCGGCGCTGTTCGACGAGCCGGACATGCCCAGGCCGGTGTTGTTGGCGCTGGCGGAGGATTGCGCCGGGCGGTTGCCGCCGGTCTGCCCGATGCCGCCGCCGGCGCCGCCATTGGGGCTGGAGCCCGGCGCCGCGTTGGCCTGGCCGGCCAGCAGGCCGCCCAGCACTTCGGCGATGCGGGTGGCCTGCGCATTGCGCATGTAAACCACGTGCAGATTGCCGGCGCGGTTCTGCTGCGCGTCCAGCTTCATGATCAGGTCGCGCGCCAGTCGCGTGCGGGCCGGGCTGCCCGCGCGGATCAGCACGCTGTTGCTGCGCGGGTCCGCCACCACGGCGATGCGCTGGGTCGGATCGCTGCTCTGCGTGTCCAGCAATTGCGAGGCCAGGACGGCGATGTCCGACGCGATGCCCGAACGCACCGGCACCACGTCGGTGTCGATCGAACTGGGCACGTCGATGCGGGCGATCACCGCGGCGATGCGATCCAGGTTGTCGGCATAGTCAGTCACCACCAGCGTGTTATTGCCCGGGTACGCATTGATGGGATTGTTCGGCGGCACCATCGGGCGCAGCACCGGCACCAGGTTGGCCGCGTTCTCGTACTTCAGCGGGAACACCCGCGTCAGCATCTCGCCGCTGTTGCCCGAGCGGCCGCGCGCGAAGTCCGCGACCGACACAGGCGCCTTGCCCGCGCCGCCGGCGGCGGGCGCCGGCCGCGGATCGCCCACCACCGCGCTGCCTTGCAGCTTGGCGTCGGCCTCGGGCACCACGCGCGTCACGCCGTCCACCTCGACGATCGCGAAGCCCTGCAGCCGCAGCGCGCCGGTCAGCATCGACAGCGCCTGTCCGCTGTCGACCGGCCGGTCCGACACCAGCGTGAGCTTGCCTTTCACGCGGGGATCCACCAGGAAATTGCGCTTGGTGAACAACGACAGCGCACGCAGCACGGCAGGGATGTCCGTGTCGACGAAGTTCAGGCTGACGCGATTGTCCGCCTGTTGAGCATAGGCCTGGCCGGCCGCGGGTCCGAGTTGGCTTGCCGCGAGCAAGACCGCAAGGCTGAGTTGCGCGATATGACGCATGACGAGATATGCCTGAGACGTGAAGTCGTGTGAAAAAACGTGAAAGCGCGTCGGAGTATACGGGGTGACACTGCAACACTACGGTCATAATCCAAAGGCAAGGTGACGGGCTGCAAAGCCTTGATTTACGGGCCTTTCCGCCAAGCGGCGCGGGCCCGAGCCACCTTCCCACCATGCCATCCTTTCGTTACGAAGCGACTGACGCGCTCGGCAAAATCGTGCAGGGCACGATCGACGCCGACAGCGAGCGCGGCGCCCGCAACCAGTTGCGCGGCCGCGGCCTGCTGCCCCTGTCCACCTCCCCCGCCGCGCGCGTCGAAGGCCTGGGCGCCGCGCTGCGCACGCGCCTGTCCGATGCCGACCTGGCCTGGCTCACGCGCCAGCTCGCCAGCCTGCTGGCCGCCCGCCTGCCGTTGGACGCCGCGCTCAGCGCCACGCTCGAACAGGCCGAGAAAAAGCACATCGCCGCCACGCTCGAAGGCGTGCGCGACGACGTACGCGCCGGCCATCGCCTGTCCACCGCGCTGGCCTCGCGCCCGCGCGACTTTCCCGAGATCTACCGCGCGCTGATCGGCGCCGGCGAGGAATCCGGCGATCTGGCGCAGGTCATGGAAAAACTGGCGGACTACATCGAAGAGCGCAACACGCTGCGCAGCAAGGTCATGACGGCGTTCATCTATCCCGCCGTGGTGGCCTGCGTCTCCGTCATCATCGTGATCTTCCTGCTGGGCTACGTGGTGCCACAGGTGGTGTCGGCCTTCAACCACGCCAAGCAGCAATTGCCGCTGCTGACCCGCATCATGCTGGCGCTGTCGGACTACGTGCGCGACTGGGGCCTGGCCACCGGCGCCGCCGTCGCGCTGGCCATCGTGCTGTGGCGCTACTCCCTGCGCGTGCCCGCCGCCCGCCACGCCTGGCACGCCCGCGTGTTGCGCCTGCCCCTGGCCGGCCGCTTCGTGCTCGGCGTCAACGCCGCGCGCTTCGCCTCGACCCTGGCCATTCTCTGCGGCAGCGGCGTCGCCCTGCTCACCGCCCTGGACGCCGCCCGCCGCACCCTCGGCAACGACGTGCTGCGCGGCGCCGTCGACGAAGCCGCCGCGCGCGTGCGCGAAGGCGCGTCCCTGTCGGCCTCGCTGGCCGCGCAGAAAGCCTTCCCCTCGCTGCTCATCCACCTGATCGCCAGCGGCGAAAAGACCGGCCAGCTCCCCGAACTGCTGGACCGTGGCGCGCAGAACCTGTCGCGCGACCTCGAACGCCGCGCCATGGCCATGACCGCCCTGCTGGAACCCGCCCTGATCCTGCTGATGGGCGGCTTCGTCCTCCTGATCGTGCTGGCCGTGATGATGCCGATCCTGGAAATGAACCAGCTGATCCGCTAGGCGCACAAAAAGAAAAGGCCCGCGTCCAAGCCGCGGGCCTCAGGGAATCCATAACAAGGAATCGAACAACCGCCAACCCGCGCATTGGCACGCCGCGGAACAGCTGGAATAACAGCGCGCGGAAAAACAGAAAAGTGAACGCCAAAGAAAAAAAGCGGCCCCCCCAAAAGCCGCCGCCCTACAGTTCTCTCTCCCCACCCGCGCGAAGCGACAACACCCCGCCGCCCCACCACAGCGTATGCAAACTGCGGCCGCCCGCGCGGCCACAGTTTGCGGGCCCCGCAAGCTCCCCCGCAAGCCACCACCACAGCAGCGCGTCAATTCTCAAAGGCGCCAGCTCGGCGCGCAGGCGGGACGGATGCGGGCGCCGTCGATGCGCCCGAGGGAATCTGAAGGGAAGGCCGCAGGCCTGGACGAAGATGACAACGGGGAAGTCCGGAGCGAACGCTCCGGACCGCAATCGTTGGCGCCCGCATCCGTCCCGCCTGCGCGCCGGGCGACCCAAGAAAAAACCACTACCGCAAAAAACTTCGGGGCGACCCTTACGGCCACCCCGACATCCAACCCAAGCGATTCAAACGCAAACTCAAAGCGCCTCTTCGTCGCTCTCCCCCGTCCGAATCCGGATGGCCTGCTCGACCGGCGTCACGAAAATCTTGCCATCCCCGATCTTCCCGGTCCGAGCCGCCTTCACCACCGCCTCGATCGCCGCCTCGACCTGATCATCCGGCAGCACCACCTCGACGCGGATCTTCGGCAGGAAATCCACCACATACTCCGCCCCGCGATACAGCTCGGTATGCCCCTTCTGGCGCCCGAAGCCCTTCACTTCGGTCACGGTCAGCCCGCTGACGCCGACCTCGGCCAGCGCCTCGCGGACTTCGTCGAGCTTGAAGGGTTTGATGATGGCGGTGACTTGTTTCACGTTGGTCGTCCTGATTGTGCGGTCTGTTGCGGCGCCCGGCCTCGAACACTATCGGACCCAGGCGCAATGATTGAGAGAATACCACCGGCGCCGGGGGCCAACCGGCCCGTCCGCCATTGCCGGGAAAACCCGAATACGGCTCAGCCCGGCGGCGCCTCGTCCGGAATCCGGTCGGCGTCGCGCATCCACACCACCGACTCGGAATCGCTCGGCGCGCGCCAGTCGCCGCGCGGCGACAGCGACCCGCCCGAGCCCACCTTGGGCGCGTTCGGCACGCAGGTGCGCTTGAACTGGCTGAGGCGGAAGAAGCGGTCCAGGAAGATCTTCAGGTTGCGCTTGATCGCCGCCAGGTCGTACTGGTTGCGCGCCACGTGGCCGCCTTCCGGCCAGGCGCCGGCATCGCGGTCGCGCCAGGCCGCCAGCGCCAGGAACGCCACCTTGGTCGGCGCGAAGCCGTAGCGCAGCGTGTAGTACAGGTTGAAGTCCTGCAGCTCGTAGGGGCCGATGGTGTCTTCGCTTTTCTGGGTCGGCTTGCCGTCATCGCCGCCTGGCACCAGTTCGGGGCTGACGTCCGTGCCCAGCACGTCCAGCAGCACCGCCGCGCCGGTCTCGCCCAGGCGGCCGGACTCGGCCACCCAGCGCACCAGGTGCGTGATCAGCGTCTTGGGCACGCTGGCGTTGACGCTGTAGTGCGACATGTGGTCGCCCACGCCATAGGTGCACCAGCCCAGCGCCAGCTCGCTCAGGTCGCCAGTCCCGATGACGATGGCGTTGTTGAAATTGGCGATGCGGAACAGGTGGTTGGTGCGCTCGCCGGCCTGCACGTTCTCGAAGGTGATGTCGTACACCGGCTGGCCTTCGGCATAGGGATGGCCAAGGTCCTTGAGCATCTGCAGGCAGCTCGGGCGGATGTCGACCTCGGAGGCCGTGCAGCCGACCACCGCCATCAACTGGCGCGCCTGCTGCAGCGTGCGCGTACTGGTGGCGAAACCCGGCATGGTCACGGCCAGGATGTTGGCGCGCGGCAGCCCCAGCGTATCCATGGCCTGGGCGCAGACCAGCAGCGCGTGGGTCGAATCCAGGCCGCCCGAGATGCCGATGACCACCTTGGACATGCCGCTGGCCGAGAGCCGCTGCGCCAGCGCCTGCACCTGGATGTTGTAGACCTCCTTGCAGCGCTCGTCGCGGCGCCGGGCATCGGCCGGCACGTACGGAAAGCGCGCCACGCGCCGCTCCAGCGGCAGCTCGGCGTCCTCCAGCGGCGCCGCGACCGGCACCGGCACCAGGCGGAACTGGCGCACTTCGTCGCGGTGACGGCGCGCCGATTGGCCGAAGGTGGTCTGGTGCATGCGCTCGCGCGACAGGCGCTCCAGGTCGACGTCGGCAAACAGCAGGTGCGATTCGTTCAGGAAGCGCTCGGACTCGCCCAGCAGCTCGCCGTTTTCGTAGATCAGCGCCTGGCCGTCCCAGGCCAGGTCGGTGGACGACTCGCCGCGGCCGGCCGAGGTGTACATGTAGGCCGCCAGGCAACGCGCCGACTGCTGCGCCACCAACTGGTGGCGGTAGGCCGACTTGCCGACCACGATGTTCGAGGCCGACAGGTTCACCAGCACCGTGGCGCCGGCCAGCGCCGCGAACGAGGACGGCGGGATCGGCACCCAGACGTCTTCGCAGATCTCGACGTGGAACTGGAACAGCGGCAGCTTTTCCATCTGGAACAGCAGCTCGGCGCCGAACGGCACGGCCTGGTCCAGCAGGCGGATCTCGGTGGCGACGGCGCAATCGGCCGCGCTGAACTGGCGCGCTTCGTAGAATTCGCTGTAGTTGGGCAGGAAACTCTTGGGCACCACGCCCAGGATGCGGCCGCCGGCGATGACCACGGCGCAGTTGTACAGCTGGTGCGCCACCCGCAGCGGCGCGCCGACGATGACGGCGATATCCAGTTCGGCCGTGGCCCGCGCCACCTGGTCCAGCGCCGCCTCGCAGGCGTCCAGCAGGGCCTTCTGGTGGAACAGGTCGTCGCAGGTGTAGGCCGACAAGCCGAGTTCGGGGAACGCCACCAGCACGGCGCCGCCCTGGGCCGCCTGCTGCGCCAGCGCGATGGTCTGCGCGGCGTTGAAGGCCGGGTCCGCGACCTTGCACTCGGGCACGCCCACGGCGACCCGGGCGAAGCCATGGGAATACAGGTTGAAGAACGGGTTCGACATCGGATCCATCGCCTGGGGCGCCTTGATACGGAACTGCACGAAACGGGCCTGCTGCAGGCCCTGGGAATCCTACCGGGCGATTATCTCACGGCGTCATGCGCCGGACGGCGGCGCCAGGCGCTCCGGATCGGCCCGGTGATGCGCGCCTTCGGCCGCCAGCGCCGCCTGGACGGCGCCCTCGCGCAGGTAGCTGCCCATGGCGCCGATGTCCGCGCCAGACGGCTGCTGGTACAGCCGCAGGCCCAGTTCCGGCAGGATCGCCAGCAGATGGTCGAAGATGTCGCCCTGGATGCGTTCGTACTCGACCCAGGCGGTGACGGCCGTGAAGCAATAGACCTCGACCGGAATGCCATCGGCGGTGGGTTCCATCATGCGCACCATCATCGCCATGTCCTGGCGCACCTCGGGGTTCTGCTTCAGATAGGCCAGGCCGTAGGCGCGGAAGGTGCCGATATTGGTCAGGCGGCGGCGGTTGGCCGGCACGCTGGCCAGCTCGCCCATGGTCTGGTTGGCCTGGGCGATGTCCTGGGTCTTGACCCGCAGGTAATCGTGCAGCAGCCGAAAGCGCATCAACTGCTGGGCTTCCTCATCGGTCAGAAAGCGCACGCTGCTGGCGTCGATGCGCAGGGTGCGCTTGATGCGCCGGCCGCCCGACTCGAACATGTGGCGGTAGTTGCGGTAGCTTTCCGAGAACAGCTTATAGGTCGGCACCGTGGTGACGGTGTTGTCCCAGTTCTGCACCTTGACCGTATGCAGCGCGATGTCCTTGACGAAGCCGTCGGCGTTGGACTGCGGCATCTCGATCCAGTCGCCGATGCGCAGCATGTCGTTGCTGGTGAGCTGGGTGCTGGCCACCAGCGACAGCAGCGTGTCCTTGAACACCAGCAGCAGCACCGCCGACAGCGCGCCCAGGCCGGAGATCATCCACAGCGGCGAGCGGTCGATCAGGATGGAAAGCACCAACACGGTGCAAACCGCCATCAGGATCAGCTTGCTGATCTGGATATAGCCCTTGATCGAGCGGGTCTGCGCCCGGGTGGTGGCCGAATAGGTGTCCTGCCAGGCGCTCAGCACCCCGGAAAACGCCACGAACACGCAGATCCAGGCGCCGGCGTGGGCCAGGCGCCCGACCAGCGTGGCCGCCTTCTCGACGTGCGGCACCAGCTCGATGCCCACCGACACCACCGCGAATGGCACCGCGTACCACAGGTTCTGATAGGCGCGGCGGCGCTGCAGCGCCTTGTCCCAGTCCTCGTGGCCGCTGACCACCAGCAGCCGGTGCGCCAGCAGCAGCACCACCCGCGCGACCACCCACTGGACGAACAGCGCCGTCAGGATCAGCACGCCGATGCCGACCAGCGTCTGCGCCCACGGCTGGTGCGGCATATAGGTATCGAGTTCGGTGGCCAGCTGTTCCCATTCCATGGGCATAGGTCGTGTGCTCTCTTTCAGGTGACTAAGTGGGAAGGCGCCGACAGCCGCCGGGGAAAGCCCCGCCGCCTTGGGCGTGCCGCCCCCGGAGGGGCGTGTTTCATCCCGAGGCGGCTCGGCGATGGAAAAACGCCGTAGACCGCCGGATATGACCCTGAATTATCCGACAACTCGCGCCGCCGCGCGTTTCCAGCCGCAACAGCGGGGCGCCGGATTCGTCAGGCGCCCGAGGCAGGCCCTATAATCCCCGCCATCATGGCAAACACTCCCTCCCCCGATCAAAACCAGTTCGCCAACAAGGCGCAGGCCTGGTCCGCCCGGTTCTCGGAACCGGTTTCCGAACTCGTCAAACGCTACACGGCGTCCGTGGACTTCGACAAGCGCCTGGCGCGCGTCGACATCCAGGGTTCGCTGGCGCACGCCGACATGCTGGCGGCCCAGGGCATCATCGGCGCCCAGGACCTGGCCGACATCCAGCGCGGCATGACCCAGATCCTGTCGGAAATCGACGCCGGCAGCTTCCAGTGGCTGCTCGACCTCGAAGACGTGCACCTGAACATCGAGAAGCGCCTGGTCGAGCTGGTCGGCGATGCCGGCAAGCGCCTGCACACCGGCCGTTCGCGCAACGACCAGGTGGCCACCGACATCCGCCTGTGGCTGCGCGGCGAGATCGACACGCTGATCGACCTGCTGCGCCAGTTGCGCCACGCGCTGGCCACGGTGGCGCTGGACAACGCCGCCACCATCATGCCGGGCTTCACCCACCTGCAGGTGGCCCAGCCCGTCACGTTCGGCCACCACCTGCTGGCCTACGCCGAGATGTTCGGCCGCGACGCCGAGCGCCTGGCCGACTGCCGCCGCCGCGTCAACCGCCTGCCGCTGGGCGCCGCCGCCCTGGCCGGCACCTCGTTCCCGATCGACCGCGAACGCGTCGCCAAGACCCTGGGCTTTGACGGCGTCTGCCGCAATTCGCTCGACGCCGTCTCCGACCGCGACTTCGCCATCGAGTTCTGCGCCGCCGGCGCGCTGATCATGACGCACGTCTCGCGCCTGTCCGAAGAACTGGTGCTGTGGATGAGCCCGCGCGTCGGCTTCATCGACCTGGCCGACCGTTTCTGCACCGGCAGCTCGATCATGCCGCAGAAGAAGAACCCCGACGTGCCCGAACTGGCGCGGGGCAAGACCGGCCGCGTCAACGGCAACCTGGTCGCCCTGCTGACCTTGATGAAGGGCCAGCCCCTGGCCTACAACAAGGACAACCAGGAAGACAAGGAAGGCCTGTTCGACACCGTCGACACCGTGCGCGACACGCTGACGATCTTCGCCGACATGGCGGCCGGCATCAAGGTCAAGGCCGACAACATGCGCGCCGCCGCGCTGCAGGGCTTCGCCACCGCCACCGACCTGGCCGACTACCTGGTCAAGCGCGGCGTGCCGTTCCGCGACGCCCACGAAGTGGTGGCCCACGCCGTGCGCGACTGCGAACAGCGCGGCTGCGACCTGGCCGACCTGTCGCTGGATGAGCTCAAGGCCTATCACCCGACCATCGGCGACGACGTGCACCAGGTGCTGACGCTGGAAGGCTCGGTCGCCGCGCGCAAGCACGTGGGCGGCACCGCCCCCGAACGCGTGGCCGAGGAAGCCCGCCGCGTGCTGCAGGAGACGGCGGCGCAGTAAGCCCGCGGTTCCCTCGCTCGAAAACAGGCGGCCCCGGATTTCCGGGGCCGTTTTTCATGAATCGCCGCCGTGTGCGCCAAACGGAGCGTCAGACGAGCGAAACCTCCAAGCGCCGTCCAAGCTTCTCCAGCGCCGACTCGACCTGATCGATCCGGGAGGCGTGCCGCACATCCAGCAGGCGATCCACTTGCGGCATGTGCACGCCCATGCGGCGAGCCAACTCCGCCTTGCGCACCCCTTGCTGGATCATCTCGTTGGACAGGAACACTTTACTGGTCACCAGCGCCGGCAAGGTCACCGACGCCTGCCCCGCCAGCACGGGCGACGGCAGGGGAATGGGCCGGCGCGCGTCGAAGTAGATTTCCAGCGCAGCCTCAAGCGCTTCGCGGGCGTTGATCGCAGCCTCTTGCTGGTCATCACCCACTGTCAACGCTTCCGGAATATCTGAAAATCGGACGAACCAGGTGCGATTGGAATCAAGCGTCAGGGTGTAGGGATAGGTCAGCATGAATGTTGTCCTCACTAGCTGCTGCCATGACGGACTTTCGGAGCGTATCCGCTGGTTGGGCATGCCAGTGAATTGGGCGACGCTTACCGGAACAAATTACCTGTCACGGCGTGTCATTCCTCGTTTCGGATCTCGCACAGGCGGCGGGGACGGGTTCGCTATGATGGGCGCTTTTCCACTCAGCCCCTGCCCCATGCCAGCCCTGCGCGCGTCCTGGTTTCCGTCGCCCCTGTCCCAACCGGCCGTTCTGACCGCCGCCTGCCTGCTGGCGCTTGCCGCCCTCCCCGCCGCCCAGGCGCAGACCGCGCGCAAGCCGTCGCCGTACGAAAACAACGTCATCGAGCCCTTCAAGGCGCCGCGGCCGCTGACCCCCGAGGAGATCGCGGCGCGCAAGGCCGAGGACGCGCGCCGCGGCGGTCCCGCCTTCATGGCGCGCATCGACGACGAGGCCGCGTTCCGCCAGCTGGCGCGCGTCTACAACGCCGGCACGCCGCTGGAAATCCCGCACGTGCTGTTCGTGATCGACCGCCAGCGCGGCAACCGCATCCATTACCTGGACACGCCGCGCTACGGCCTGCACGAGACCTTCGCGCGCGAGCGCCGCCTGCTGCCCGGCAAGGACAAGGCCGCGCTGACCGCGCAATACAAGGATCCGAACCGCCGCCTGCTGTTCGGCACCCTCAGCTGGCAGCGCGACCTGCCCGGCTACACCTATGAATTCTGGGAAGGCGACCGCCTCACCCCGGAGCTGCTGAAGCTGGCCGACGAGGTAGTCGCCAAAAGCTTCTATGCCCCGGTCCGCTTCAAGACCAACTCGACGCTGCACGAACAGGCCGCCGCTACCGCCGGCCTGACCTTCGTGACCCAGGAAACGCTGCTGCGCGAACAAGCCTTCCTGCCGCTGAACGCCGGCACCGCGCAGGGCCGGCTGCGCATCGTCGCCTCGGTCGAGGCCACGCCCGACCTCAAGCGCGACGACATCGTGGTGCTGGACGAAGTGCCGATCGCCATCCCACCCGTGGCCGGCCTGATCACGCAGCGCCCGTCCACGCTGCTGTCGCACGTCAACCTGCTGGCCAAGGGCTGGGGCATTCCCAACGCCTACGTGCGCGACGCCACCACCGCGCTGCGCCAGTACGACGGTCAATGGGTCACCTTGACCGTCAGCGGCAACGACTACCAGGTGCGGCCCAGCGACAAGCCCGCCAGCCAACCGCCGGCCACGCCGCCCAAGCCGCGCGCGCAACTGCCCAAGCCGGACCTGACCGTACAGGCGCTCAAGCCGCTCGATGCCCTGGCCGTGCGCGACAGCCGCCACTGCGGCGTCAAGGCCGCCAACCTGGGCGCGCTCCGCTCCGCATTGCCGCCGGCCGCCAGCGTGCCGGACGGCTTCTGTATCCCGTTCGCGCAATATGCCGCCTTCATGCAGCGGCTGAACGTGGCGCAACGGGTGGCCGCGCTGGAACAGCGCGCCGACTTCATGGCCGACGCCGAAGTGCGGCGCAAGGAATTGGCGGCCCTGCGCCAGGACATCATGCAGGCCGCCGTCGACCCGGCGCAGGCTGAATCCTGGCGCGCGCTGTGGCAATCGCGCCTGAAGGGCGCGGGCGTGTTCGTGCGCAGCTCGTCCAATTCCGAGGACCTGCCCGGCTTCAGCGGCGCCGGGCTGTACACCACGGTGCCTAACGTCACCCAGCCGGACGCGCTGGCCAAGGCGGTGCAGACGGTATGGGCCTCCGTCTACAACTTCGACGCCTACGAGGCGCGGCGCGCGGCAGGCATCCCCCAGGACGCGGTGGTGATGGCCGTGCTGGTGCAGCTGGCGGCGCCGTCCGACAGTTCCGGCGTCATGATCACGCGCGATCCGTTCGACGCCAGCCGCCGCTACGTGACCTACATCTCGGCCAAGCGCGGCCTGGGCATCAAGGTGGTGGAAGGCAAGCGCCAGGCCGAGCAGGTGATGTATTCGAGCTGGTCCAAGGCGGTGCAGGTGCTGAGCCGCTCGGCCGAGGACACGCAGTTGGTGGCCGACATCGCCGGCGGCGTGCGCGAAGTGCCGATCGCGCCGGACGCGCGCCAGGTGCTGAACGACGCGCTGGTGGCGCGGCTGGCCGCCGTGGGCCGGCAGGTCAAGCAGCGCCTGGGCCAGGTCGACCAGGACATCGAATGGGCGGTGGTCGGCGACAAGATCATCATTCTGCAGGCGCGGCCCTACATCGACGCGCGCCGCTAGCGGACCCAGAGGGAAAAGGCCCCCACGCTCCGCCGCTGCGCGGGTCGCTGCCCCCCAAGGGGGCATTTTTGCCTTGGGGCGGCCCGGCGGCAAAAATAGCCCCCACGCTCCGCCGCTGCGCGGGTCGCTACCCCCCCCAAGGGAGCGTTTTTGCCTTGGGGCGGCCCGGCGGAAAAAATAGCCCCCACGCTCCGCCGCTGCGCGGGTCGCTGCCCCCCAAGGGGGCGTTTTTGCCTTGGGGCGGCCCGGCGGAAGAAATAGCCCCCACGCTCCGCCGCTGCGCGGTCGCTGCCCCCCAAGGGGGCGTTTTTGCCTTGGGGCGGCCCGGCGGCAAAAAAAACCGCGGTGGCGGGCGTGATGCCCGCCACCGCGGCTGCGGATCCACCGTAACGGATCAGATGTGCAGCGCGTGCCCCAGCGCCTTGAGCGCGGCTTCCTGCACCGCTTCGCCCAGGGTCGGATGGGCGTGGATCGTGCCCGCCACGTCCTCCAGCGTCGCGCCCATTTCGAGCGACTGGCCGAACGCCGTCGACAGTTCCGACACGCCCCGGCCCACCGCCTGCCAGCCCACGATCAGGTGGTTGTCGCGACGGGCCACCACCCGCACGAAACCGTCGGTGGACTCCAGCGTCATGGCGCGGCCATTGGCGGCGAACGGGAACGACGCCGCCAGGCAGTCCAGCCCGGCCGCTTCGGCCTCGGCCGGCGACAGGCCGGCCACCACGACTTCGGGATCGGTGAAGCACACCGCCGGGATCGCGGCCGGCTGGAAGTGGCGACGCTTACCCGCCACCAGCTCGGCCACCATCTCGCCCTGCGCCATGGCGCGGTGCGCCAGCATCGGCTCCCCGGCGATGTCGCCGATGGCCCAGACGTCGCGCATGGAGGTGCGGCACTGGTCGTCGATGCGCAGTGCGTTGCCCTTGCGGTCCAGCTGCAGGTTTTCCAGGCCCCAGCCCTGCGTGCGCGGACGCCGGCCGACGGCGATCAGCACCCGGTCGGCGGGCAGCGCGGTCTCGGCGCCGCTGGCGTCCTGGATCCGCACCGCGGTGCCGGCGCCATTCAGCCCCAGCACCTTGCGGCCCAGGTGCAACTCGACGCCCAGCCTGGCCAGCGCGGCGGCCACGGGCTTGGTCAGCTCGGCGTCATAGGTCGGCAGAATACGGTCCTGCGCCTCGACCACGGCCACCTCGGCGCCCAGCTTGCGGTACACCGTGCCCAGCTCCAGGCCGATGTAGCCGCCGCCCACCACCACCAGCTTCTTCGGGATGTCGGCCGGCGACAGCGCCTCGGTCGAGGACACCACCATGCCGCCGAACGGCACCGAGGGCAGCGGCGTTGGCTCGGAGCCGGCCGCCAGCAGCAGGTGCTCGCACTGGATGCGCTGGCGGCTGCCGTCGGCGCTCTCGACCTCGACGGTCTTGCCGTCCAGCAGGCTGGCCCAGCCGTGCACCACCTGCACGCCGTTCTTCTTGAGCAGCGCGCCCACGCCGCCGGTCAGCTTGCCGACGATGCCGTCCTTCCAGGCCACGGTGCGGCCGATGTCGATGGCGGGCGCCGACACCGAGATGCCCAGCGCCGACTGGCCGGCGTAATGCCGCGCCTTGTCGAATTCCTCGGCAGCGTGGATCAGCGCCTTGGACGGAATGCAGCCAATGTTCAGGCAGGTGCCGCCCAGCCGGTCGCCCTCGACCAGGATGGTGGGCACGCCCAGTTGCCCGGCGCGGATCGCGGCCACATAGCCGCCAGGCCCGCCGCCGATCACCAGCAGGGTTGTCGTCTTGGTAGTCTGGCTCATGCTTACTCCACGAAAAGCAGCGCGGGTTGTTCCAGCAGCGCGCGCACGGCCTGGATGAAGCGGGCCGCGTCCATGCCGTCGACCACGCGGTGGTCGAACGAGGACGACAGGTTCATCAGCTTGCGCGCCACCACGGCGCCATTGCGGAAGGCCGGCCGCTCGACGATGCGGTTCACGCCCACGATGCCGACCTCGGGATGGTTGATGACCGGCGTGGTGACGATGCCGCCCAGCGGCCCCAGGCTGGTGATGGTGATGGTCGAACCGGACAGCTCGTCGCGTCCGGCGCTGCCGGCGCGCACCGCCTGCGCCAGCCGGCCGATCTCGGCCGCCATCGACCACAGGTCGCGGGTTTCGGCGTGGCGCATCACTGGCACCATCAGGCCGCCGTCGCTCTGCGTGGCGATGCCGATATGCACGGCGCCGTAGCGCGTCACCTGGCCGGCCTCGTCGTCATAGCGGGCGTTGATCTGCGGGAAGTCGCGCAGCGCGATCACCATGGCGCGCGCCAGCAGCGGCAGCAGCGTCAGCTTGCCGCGCGACTCGCCGAACTTCGCGTTCAGGCTGACGCGCAGGTCCTCGAGCTCGGTGACGTCGATTTCCTCCACGTAGCTGAAATGCGGAATGCGGCGCTTGGACTCGGCCATCTTCTGCGCGATCTTGCGGCGCAGGCCGATCACCGGCACCTGCTCTTCGTCGTTGCGCTCGGCGTAAGCCGGGCCGCGCGCGGTCGTGGCCGCGCCCTGCCCTTGCAGATAGGCGTCCAGGTCCTCGTGCATGACGCGGCCGGCCGGGCCGCTACCGTGCACGTAGCGCAGCTCGATGCCCAGGTCCCAGGCGCGCTTGCGCACCGCCGGCGAGGCCAGCGGCTTTTCGCCGGGTTGTCGGGACGCGGCGGGCGCCTGGCGCGCGGCGGCCGGACGGCTGGGCGGCGCGGAGGGCGCTTGCGGCGCGGCGGCGGACGATTGCAGCGACGCGGCGATCTGGCCGGCAACGCCGCCGGCCGGGGCCTTGTCGGCCTTGGCCGGCGCCGGTGCGGCGGCCGGCGCGCTCGCCGCCGGAGCCGGCGCGGCCGCGGCCTGCGGTGTCTGCGCCGCCGCCTCGCCCTTGACGTTGCCCTCGCCTTCCACTTCCAGGCGGATCAGTTCGCCGCCCACGGCCATGACCTGGCCGACTTCGCCGCCCAGCGCGACCACGCGGCCGACCACGGGCGACGGGATCTCGACCGTGGCCTTGTCGGTCATGACGTCGGCCAGCGGCTGGTCCTCGGCGACCGTGTCGCCCACCTTGACGTGCCAGCCCACCAGTTCGACCTCGGCAATGCCTTCGCCGATGTCGGGCATCTTGATGACATGAATCCCCATCTCACACCTCCATCGCGCGCTTGAACGCTTCGCCGACCCGGCGCGGGCCGGGGAAATACGCCCATTCCTGCGCGTGCGGATAGGGAGTGTCCCAACCGGTCACGCGCTCGACGGGTGCTTCGAGGTGATGGAAGCAGTGTTCTTGCACCAGCGCGATCAGTTCGGCGCCGAAGCCGCAGGTGCGCGTGGCTTCGTGCACCACGACGCAGCGGCCGGTCTTCCTGACCGAGTTGACGATGGTCTCCAGGTCCAGCGGCCACAGGCTGCGCAGGTCGATGACCTCGGCGTCGATGCCGGTTTCCTCGGCCGCGGTCAGCGACACGTGCACCGTGGTGCCATAGGTCAGCACCGTCAGCGCGTTGCCGGGGCGCACGATGGCCGCGGAGTCCAGCGGCACTGTGTAGTAGCCGGTCGGCACCACGCTGCCCGGGCGGCCGGTCCACGGCGTCACGGGACGGTCGTGGTGGCCGTCGAACGGGCCGTTGTACAGGCGCTTGGGTTCCAGGAAGATGACCGGATCGTCGTTTTCGATGGACGCGATCAGCAGGCCCTTGGCGTCGTAGGGGTTGGACGGCATCACCGTGCGCAGCCCGCAGACCTGGGTGAACATGGCCTCGGGGCTCTGGCTGTGGGTCTGGCCGCCGTAGATGCCGCCGCCGCAGGGCATGCGGATGGTCATGGGCGCGATGAATTCGCCCACCGAGCGGTAGCGCAGGCGCGCCGCTTCCGACACGATCTGGTCGGAAGCCGGATAGAAATAGTCGGCGAACTGGATCTCGCACACCGGCCGCAGGCCGTAGGCGCCCATGCCCACCGCCACGCCGACGATGCCGCCTTCGGAGATCGGCGTGTCGAACACGCGCGAGCTGCCGTACTTGGCCTGCAGGCCCTCGGTGCAGCGGAACACGCCGCCGAAATAGCCCACGTCCTGGCCGAACACCACCACGTTGCCGTCACGCTCCAGCATCACATCCATGGCCGAGCGCAAAGCCTGGATCATGGTCATCGGCGCGGACGCCGGACCAACATTGTTATCGATAGCCATGACTCACACTCCGAGCTGCTGACGTTGCCGGCGCAGATGCTCCGGCATGTCCTTGTAGACGTCTTCAAAGATGCTGGCGGCGCTGGGGACGTGGCCGTCCACCAGGGTGCCGTAGCTTTCCGCTTCCTTCTGCGCCGCCTGGATCTCGGCGTCGAGCTCGGCGCGCACCGCGTCGTGCTCGGCCTCGGACCAGATGCCACGCAGGATCAGGTGCTTCTTGAAGCGCTCGATCGGGTCGCCCAGCGGGAAGTGGCTCCAGTCGTCGCCGGGGCGGTACTTGGAGGGATCGTCGGAGGTGGAGTGCGGGCCCGCGCGGTAGGTCACCCATTCGATCAGGGTGGGGCCGAGGTTGCGGCGGGCGCGTTCGGCGGCCCAGCGCGAGGCGGCGTAGACCGCCAGGAAATCGTTGCCGTCCACCCGCAGCGAGGCGATGCCGCAGCCCACGCCGCGGCCGGCGAAGGTGGCGCCCTCGCCCCCGGCGATGGCCTGGAAGGTCGAGATGGCCCACTGGTTGTTGACCACGTTCAGGATCACCGGCGCGCGGTACACGTGGGCAAAGGTCAGCGCGGTATGGAAGTCCGCCTCGGCGGTGGCGCCGTCGCCGATCCAGCCCGACGCGATGCGGGTGTCGCCCTTGATGGCCGAGGCCATGCCCCAGCCCACCGCCTGGATGAACTGCGTGGCCAGGTTGCCCGAGATGGTGAAGAAACCGTTCTCGCGGTCGGAATACATGACCGGCAACTGGCGCCCCTTGAGCGGGTCGCGCTCGTTGGACATGAGCTGGCACATCATGGTCACCAGCGACACGTCGCGCGCCAGCAGGATGCTCTGCTGACGGTAGGTCGGGAAACACATGTCGCCCTGCTCCAGCGCCAGCGCGTGGGCCGAGCCGATGGCTTCTTCGCCCAGGCTCTGCATGTAGAAGGAGATCTTCTTCTTGCGCTGGGCCGTCAGCATGCGGCCGTCGAAGATGCGCGTCTTGAGCATGGTGCGCATGCCTCGGCGCAACAGCTCGTCGCTGATCTCCGGCGCCCACGGGCCGACGGCGCGGCCGTCGTCGTCGATGACCCGCACCAGGCTGTAGGCCAGGCTGCCGGTGTCGATCGCGGCGACATCAATGGGGGGTTTGGGCACCTCGCCGGGCGGCGACAGGCGCAGGTAGGAAAAGTCGGTCTTGCAACCCGGACGCCCGGTGGGCTCGGGGACGTGCAACTTCAGCGGCCCGTATTGGCTCATGAATTGTCTCCACGCTTGATCGTGTCATGCGCATTCTTCTTACCAAGACACTGCCCGGGGGGGTGACCTCGGACATTGCCATCGTCGGCCTGTGCAAAGGGATAAACATGCACGGCCGGGAGCCAGAGTAGCACAGGGCGCGGCCCCGAGACAGGGGCCGCGCCGGGCCTTGCTGGCCGCGCGGTTCGGGGGCCGGCCGGCGCGCGCGGCAGGGGGTTGCACGCCCCTGCCGGCCCGCTATCACCAGCGGTAGGTCGCCGTGCCGATCACGCGGCGCGGCTCGCCGTAGAAGCAACCATAGGTGCAGTTGCCGATGTCGGTCTTGTCGGCCAGGTTGGTGGCATTGAGCGCGAATCGCCATGGCCCGGAGGTGTAGCTGACCATGGCGTCGAACAGCGTAAAGGATGGCACCTCGACCGCCGTGCCGTGCGCCAGGCCGCGCGTGCTGCCGACGTAGCGCACGCCCGCGCCGACCCGCAGCCCCGGCAGGCCGAAGGCGCCGAAGCCGTAGTCGCCCCAGACCGAGAACTGGTTGAACGGCACCGAGTTCAGGCGCTTGCCGACCTCGTCCGGTTGCAGCGGGCTGGCCTTGAGGGTGCGCGCATCGGTGTAGGCGTAGGCGGCGATCAGGTTGGCGTGGCGGCCCAGGCGGGTGCGCGCTTCCAGCTCCAATCCGCGGGTGCGCGCCTGCCCTGCCTGGATCTCGTAGTTCGTGTCGAACGGGTCGGTCACGTTCACGTTCTTGCGGGTGAGCTGGTACACCGCCGCCGACAGCATGGTGTCCGCCCCCGCCGGCTGGTAGCGCACCCCGGCTTCGTACTGCTGACCGGTGGTGGGCTTGAAACGGCTGCCCTGGCGATCCTGGCCGCTGGTCGGCTCGAACGATTCGCTGTAGCTCAGGAACGGCGCCAGGCCGTTGTCGGCCAGGTAGACGATGCCGGCGCGGCCGGTGAAGGCCTGGCTCTTTTCATTGTCCGCGATCTTTTCGCCGGTGAAGAAATTGCGTTCGTTGACCGTGACCCAATCGTGCCGTCCACCCAGCAGCACCACCCACTTATCGGCGATCTTGACCTGATCCTGCAGGTACACCCCCAGGCGCTTCAGGTCGGTTTTCGAGGACGACCACGGGAACGGCGTGGCCGGTCCCAGGGGGACGCCATAGACCGGGTCATAGAGATCGATGTTGGTGTTGCTGCGCAGGTAGCGCTCGGTCTCGTGCCTGGGCAACGAGTAGTCCAGGCCCGCCAGCAGCGTGTGGCGCAGCGGGCCGGTGATGGCGTCGTACTGCAGCGATGTATCGGCCACAACCGCCGAAGACCGATCCCAGCGCGGCATCGCGCCGCGATCGGCGGTGTGGCGCTGGTCGGCCTGTAGCTGCCAGATGTCGGTGGAGAAATAGGTGCTGTCCGCGTGGAAGTAGCGCACGCTGTTGCGCAGCTTGAGCTGGTCCGTGAACGCGTGTTCGAACAGGTAGCCGATCGAATAGCGCTTCATGATGAACTTGTCGAAGCCAGGTTCCCCGGTGAATCGATTGCGGGGAATCCTGCCGTTGGGATTGGGCAGGACCGTGCCCTGGCCAGGCAGGCCGTAGACGTAGGCCGTGCGGTCCTCCTGGTATTCCGCCAGCAGGGTCAGCGAAGTGGCATCGCTGGGTTGCCATTTGAGGGCCGGGGCCACGTAGGTCCGGTCGTCCGGCACGTGATCGATGAAGGTGTCGCTGTCCCGCTTCAAGGCGGTCAGGCGGTAAGACCATTTACCCTCGTCATCGAGCGCGCCGCCGAAGTCGCCGGAGATCTGCTTGCGGCGGAAGTTGCCCGCCTCGACGTTCAGTTCATGCAGCGGCTCGGTCGTGGGCCGCTTGCTGACCGTGTTGATGACCCCGCCCGGCGGCGCCGCGCCGTAGAGCACCGAGGCGGCGCCCTTGAGGAACTCGACCCGTTCCAGCCCGTACAGTTCCTGCCGTCCGTTGTAGATGTTCACGGTGTACAGCGTGCCATCGCGATAGTAGCTGCCCTGGCTGCCGCGAAAGCCGCGCAAGAATACGCTGTCGGAGGTGCGGTCCAGGCCTTCCGCGCGGCTCACGCCCGCCACGTAGCCCAGCGCGTCCTGCAGGCTCTGCGCCTTGAGCGTCTCGATTTCCTCGGCGCCGACCACCGTGATCGACTGCGGCGTCTCGATGATGGGCGTGTCGGTCTTGGTGCCGGTGGCGCTGACGCGGGCGGCGTAGCCATGCAGCGGGCCGGAGGGCGATTCGGCCGCGCCGGTCACGCGCACCGGCTCCAGCAGCGTGGCATCGCCCGCCAGCGGCACGGGCCGCGCGCTGAAGGTGCCATTGGCGGTGATGCGCAACTCCAGGCCGCTGCCCGCCAGCGCCTGGCGCAAGGCCTGCTCGGCGGTGTAGGTGCCGGCCACGGCCGGGGCCTGGCGGCCCGCCACCAGCGCCGGATCGACCGACACCGCCTGGCCGCTCTGGCGCGCGATACGGGTCAGGGTCTCGGCCAGCGGCGCGGCGGGCAGATCGTAGCGCTGCGCCATGGGCGCGCCCGCCTGGGCCTGGGCGATACCGGCCGGCGCGGCCAGGGCGATGAGAAACGCGGCCGCCAGCTGCGGCGCGGGACGAACGGGGAACATGGAATCTCCTGCGACAAGGGGGTGCTTCAGGAGGTATGTCCAGCGAGCCCGCCGCGAGCGATCATTTTTTTTTGGCGGCATCGGCGCGCAGGTCGATGCTGACCAGCCAGCCGCCCAGCGTGGCGACCTCGATCGGCAGCGTCTGGCGCAGGGATTCGAGCACGCGGTCGGTATCGTCCAGCGGAAACGCGCCCAGCACCCGCAGCCGCGCGGCCTTGGCGGAGATGCGCAGGAAGCCGCGCCGGTACGGTCGCAATGCCGCCACCACCTCGCCCAAAGGCTGGTCGCGCACCACCAGCATGCCGTCTTGCCAGGCGGCGGCCTCGGCCAGCGCGGCGTCCGGCGCGCCGATGCCGTGCGCGCCGAAGCGCGCGCCCTCGCCCGCCGCCAGGACGCGCCGCTGGCCCGCCGCGCGGACTTCGACACTGTGCTCGATCACACAGGCGACACTGCCCCGCGCATCGCGCGCCACCCCGAACACCGTGCCCAAGGCCTGCACCTCGCCATCGGGACTGGCGACGATGAAGGGCCGCGCGGCGTCCGCCGCCACCCGCACGTAGACCGCGCCCTCGCGCAATCGCAGCACGCGGGCGCGGTCATCGAATTGCAGGTCGACGGCGGAGCGCGCGTTCAGGGTGACCACGCTGCCGTCCGGCAGCGGATAGGCGCGGCGTTCGCCGGTGCCGGTGCGCAGGTCGGCGGCCAGGGTCCGCAACGGCGTCTGGCGATCGACCAGGGCGGCCAGCCCGCCGGCCGCCAGCGCCAGCATCAAGGCATTGCGCAGCGCCCGGCGGCGCGAGGTCGGCGCCAGCAGCGCCGCGCCGGCCGCCCGGGACGAGGCGCCCTCGCCCAGCGGCGCAAAGGTGCTGTCCAGGGCGCCGGTGACCAGGTCCCAGGCGGCGGCGTGGCGCGGGTCGGTCCGGTGCCACGCCTCGAACCGGGCGCGGTCGGCGGCGCTCGCCTCGCCCGACGACAGCTGCACCATCCAGTCGACCGCCGCCTCGACGGCGGCCGGCAGCGCGGGCGCGCTCATGGGGCCAAGCGCGCGGCCACGCACAGCGTGATGGCCTGCTTCATGCCGCGCCGGACGGTGATGGCCGACACGCCGAGCTGCTCGGCGATCTGCGGATAGGTCAGTTCGTGCAACTGGCTCAGGAGGAATATGTGGCGGGTGCGCGCCGGCAGGCGTTGCAGGGCGCGGTCGATCTGCATCAGGGCCTCGACCACCAGCGCGCGCTGTTCCTCGCTGGGCGCGCAGGCCTGCGGCAGGGATTCGAGACTGTCGAGATAGGCGCGCTCGAGCTCGCGGCGGCGCCAGAAGGTATACAGCGTGCGCTGCGCCAGCGTGGTCAGGAACGCGCGGGGTTCGTGGATCGGCTCGGTCGGGCGGCCGGCCAGCACCCGCACGAAGGTATCGTGCGCCAGGTCGGCGGCGTCATGGCGGCAACCCAACCGGCGCCGCAGCCATTCCAGCAGCCACGGATGATGGGCCTCGTACAGCTGGGCGGCGGGGTGCGGCGTCGGCTGCGCGGGATGGGACATGGCGGGGAATGGGAGGGCAGGCTAATCAACAATAAGAATTATTGTCATTTATTGATGGCCGCGCAAGCCTGCCCGGTGCAGCCGGACGGCGAGCAACGTCGGCGCGGCTGGGCGGCTTGGCTGGGCGGCTTGGCGGGGTGGCTTGGCGGGGTGGCTTGGCGGGGCAGCTTGGCTCGGTGGCTTGGCGCGCTGGACCGCATCTGGCCCACCTCTATACTTGCGGCTTCCGATTCCCCTGGAAACCGACGTGCCTCGATTGACCACCTCGAAATGGTTCAGCTGGACCGGCATTGTGTTTGCCGCGCTTTACCTCGCCATCGTCATCCTCTGCATCGCCGGCGCGCTGTCGGCCGACGGCGACGACAAGGGCCGCTTCATTCTGCTGCAACTGCCCTTGGCCTTTCAGCTTGCGCTGCTGCACGACCTGAACCTGGACCGGCTGCTGGGCGACCTGTCGTGGACCGGCGGCTACCTGCTGATCGGGCTGCCCACGCTGGCCCTCTTCTATTTCGTGGGCTGGGGCCTGGAGAAACTGGTGCGCGCGGCCTTCCGGCCCATCGCGTCGCAACGGTAGGCAACGGCACCCGCAAAGCAAAAACCCGGCCAGCGTGAACTGACCCCCGAGTGTTGGACTTGATCCAACCTTCGGGGGTCAGTGTATTGAGGGCCCAGTTCTTTTTTCGAAGCGCGACGCGCCTCAGGCCGGACCGGTCCACTCGGTGACGAACTCGCGGTAGTCCGGGCGGTTGGCCGGCGGCACCGCGCACGCCGGGGTGCCAATGGCCAGGAAGCCGAGGAAACGGTAGTCGAGCGAATCCAGGCCCAGCGCCGCCTGCACGTCTTCAACGTAGGTGCCGATGCCGGTGCTCCAGAACGCGCCGTAGCCCAGCATGTGGGCGGCGTTCAGGATGTTCATGGTGGCGCAGCCGGTGGCCAGCAGTTGCTCGGCCTCGGGGATCTTGGTGTTGTCGTGGGCGATCTTCTGCGCCACGGCGACGAATAGCGGCACGCCGGCCATCCACTCGCGCACCGACTTTTCCTTTTCCGGCGTCATGCGCGGATCGCCGCTGCGCTTGACGGCTTCCAGCGCCACGTCGGCCAGCTTGCCGATGGCCTCGCCCTGGATCACCACGAAGCGCCACGGGCGCAGCGCGCCGTGGTCGGGGGCCGACATGGCGGCCTGCAGGATCTGTTCGAGCTCGGCGGGTTTGGGCGCCGGACCCCGCAGGAACTTCACGGAACGGCGCGAGGTGATGGCATGCAGGGGCGTGGCGGTGGCGGTCTGGGTCATGGAGTCAGGCACAGGTAACAGGATTCTGGCGGCTTCCCAAATGGGAAAGAGAAGGGTTCTCATATTACGCCATGGCCGCGCGGGGGACGGCTATCCCCCTGCCCGGCGCATGGCGACTGGCGGATTCAACCCAGGTGGGTATGGCGTTCCTGGCGTTCCTCGACCTGCATTTCCGACAGGCCGTGCAGGATGCCGCAGTCTTCCGCGTCGGGCCGCGCCGACAGGCAGCGCTGGCGCAGATCGGTCAATTGCGTCTTCAACTGGGTCAGCTCGGCGATGCGCTCGTCCACGTGGGAGATGTGCTCATCGAACAGTTCATTAATGGGGCCACATCCTGCCTGGTGATTGTCGGCCAGCGACAGGATGGCGCGGATCTCGTCCTGCGTCATGTCCAGCGCGCGGCAGTTGCGGATCAGCCGCAGGCGCTCCAGGTGGGGCTGGCCGTAGCTGCGGTAGTTGTTCAGGCCCCGTTCCGGGGCGGGCAGCAGCCCTTCCTTCTCGTAATACCTGACGGTTTCGACCGTGGTGCCGGCCGCCGTGGCCAATTCGCCGATACGCATCGTGCCTCCCGGACGCATCCGATGGATTCAAGGGGTTGACCCTATAGTAACTCCAAGGTGTGGAATACCGCCAATGGATAACGAAAAGGCAACGCGAATGTCTTGCGCAACGAACAAACATACCGATCCCACCGCTTCCGGACGGCCGGACGCCTGCTGCGGCACGAAGGCCCCGGCTGCGTCCGGCGGGCATGACCACGCCGCCGGCGGATGCTGCGGCCCCGCGCAAGGCAAGGCCGCCGCGGCCGACGGCCATCGCCACGAAGGCGCCGGCCATGCCCACAATCACGGCCACGATCACGATCACCATCACAGCCACGACCACGACCACGACCACGACCGCGATCACGGCCATGCCCATGCGCCGGCGCATGACCACGGCGCCTCGGCCTGCTGCGGCCACGATGCCGGCAACATCCAGATGTCCGCCGGCGGCGCGGCCGTGCTGCAGGCCGGCCCGGGCCAGTTGCTGGCGCGCCTGCGCATCGGCCAGATGGACTGCCCGACCGAGGAAACGCTGATCCGCAAGAAGCTCGACAGCGTCGACGGCGTGCACGCGCTGGACTTCAACCTGATGCAGCGCATCCTGACGGTGGTGCACGCCGAGGGCGCGCTGGAGCGCATCACGGCGGCCATCAAGTCGCTGGGCATGACGCCTGAACCGCTGGCCGACGACGCGCCGCGCACGCCGGCCCCGGCCGCCGCGCGCGTGAACTGGTGGGCCATCGGCGGCGCCGGCGTGCTTGCCGCGCTGTCCGAAGCCTCGCACTTCGCCGGCATGCACTGGGGCGTCACCGCCGCGCTGGCGGTCGCCGCCATCCTGGCCTGCGGCATCAGCACCTACCGCAAGGGCTGGATCGCCGTGCGCAATGGCAACCTGAACATCAACGCGCTCATGAGCATCGCCGTCACCGGCGCGGTGCTGATCGGCCAGTGGCCGGAAGCGGCCATGGTGATGTTCCTGTTCAATGTGGCTGAACTGATCGAGGCCCGTTCGCTCGACCGCGCCCGCAACGCCATCCGCGGCCTGCTGGACCTGGCGCCCGAAACCGCCACCGTGCGCCAGGCCGACGGCAGCTGGCAATCGGTGCCGGCGGCGCAACTGCGGATCGACGACGTGGTGCGCGTGCGGCCCGGCGAACGCATCGCCGCCGACGGCATCATCGTCAGCGGCCGCTCGGCGGTGGACCAGTCCCCCATCACGGGCGAAAGCCTGCCGGTGGAAAAGGCCGAGGGCGATCAGGTGTATGCGGCCACCGTCAACGCGGCCGGCTCGTTCGACTACCGCGTCACCGCGGCGGCGGGCAACACCACGCTGGCGCGCATCATCCACGCGGTCGAACAGGCCCAGGGCGCGCGCGCGCCGACCCAGCGCTTCATCGACCGTTTCTCGCGCATCTACACGCCCGCCGTGGTGGGCGTGGCGGTGCTGGTGGCGGTGCTGCCGCCGCTGCTGTGGGCGCAGCCCTGGTTCGACGCGATCTATCGCGCCCTGGCGCTGCTGATCATCGCCTGCCCCTGCGCCCTGGTGATCTCCACGCCGGTCAGCATCGTCAGCGGCCTGACGGCGGCCTCGCGCCGCGGCATCCTGGTCAAGGGCGGCGTGTACCTGGAAGAAGGCCGCAACCTGCAGTGGCTGGCGCTGGACAAGACCGGCACGCTGACCCATGGCAAGCCGGTGCAGACCGACCTGCAGGATTGGGACGTCTCCGACCTGACGCGCCAGCCCGCTGCGCGGATTGCCGCCAGCCTGGCGGCGCGCTCGGACCACCCGGTCTCGCTGGCCGTGGCCAACGCCGCGCGCGACGCCGGCAAGACGCTGCTGGACGTGGACGACTTCACCGCCCTGCCCGGCCGCGGCGTCAGCGGCAAGGTGGACGGCGTGCTGTTCCAGTTGGGCAACCGCCGCCTGATGCGCGAGCTGGGCGTGTCGGACGCCAGGCTGGAAGCCCGTTTCGACGAACTGGAACAGCAGGGCAAGAGCGCCATCGCGCTCGGCGATGGCCAGCGCGTGCTGGCGCTGGCGGCGGTGGCCGACACGGTCAAGCCCACCAGCGCGGCCGCCATCGCCGACCTGCACGCGCTGGGCGTGCGCACCCTGATGCTGACGGGCGACAACACGCCCACGGCGCAAGCCATCGCGCGCCAGGTCGGCATCGACGAAGCGCGCGGCGACCAGCTGCCGGAGGACAAGCTGGCCGCCATCGAAAGCAAGCTGGCGCCCGCCGGCAAAGTCGGCATGGTCGGCGACGGCATCAACGACGCCCCGGCCCTGGCCCGCGCCGATATCGGCTTCGCCATGGGCGCGGCCGGCACCGGCACCGCCATCGAAACGGCCGACGTGGCGCTGATGGACGACGACCTGCGCAAGATCGGCACCTTCCTGCGTCTGTCGCGCGCCACCCACCGCGTGCTGGTGCAGAACATCGCGCTGGCGCTCGGCATCAAGGTGGTGTTCCTGGCGCTGGCGATGACCGGCAACGCCACGCTGTGGATGGCGGTGTTCGCCGACGTCGGCGCCAGCCTGCTGGTGGTGGCCAACGGCTTGCGGCTGCTGCGGGCCGCCCCGGCGGCGAACTGAAGCGGCGCCCTGATGCGAAACGCCCCGGCAGGAATCTCCTGCCGGGGCGTTTTTCCACATCGGCGCGGCGCCGCGGTCCCGCGCCGTCCGATCGTTCAAGGCGCACTGCCCGGGAAGGCGGCCGGGGCCGCCTCGATCATGCGGGGATGCAACGCCGATCGTGCCGCGCGTCAGCCCGTCTGTTCTTCCTGCGGCCAGTCGCGCAGCACCGGCGCATCCGGCGCGCCCGGCCCGACCTCGCGCAGGTGATCGTGCTGCAGCAGCGCCATGCGGTAGGCGTCGCGGTAGGCGCCGTTGGAAAAGAACTCTTCCTTGAGCAGCCCTTCGATCTGGAAGCCGCAGCGCTCGTAGATGTGCACGGCGGCGCGGTTGTCCTTGTCCACCACCAGGTAGACCTTGTGCAGGTTCAGCACGCGGAAGGCGTAGCCCACCGCGATGCGGGTGGCGGCCTTGGCGTAGCCGCGCCCCTGGTAGCTGGGCGCGATGATGATCTGGAATTCGGCGCGGCGGTGGATGTAGTCGATTTCCACCAGTTCCACCAGGCCGGCCGGCTGGCCGGTGTCGTGCTCGATGATGAAGCGCCGCTCGTTCTGGTCATGCAAGTGGCGGTCATAGAGGGCGACCAGTTCGTCGTAGGCCTCGTAGGGCTCTTCGAACCAATAACGCATGATGACGTCGTTATTGTTGATCTTGTGCACGAAGTGCAGGTCGCCGCGCTCCAGGGGGCGTATTTTGATATCGGATATTACCGACATAGAAACCTCCGAAAGTGCTGTCATTGTAGCTGACATCGCCCTGAAAAGACCATTGCATGGCGATTTCACCAGAAGAATGGCTTGTTTATTGACCTACAGCAGAAAAATGGCTGAAAAAGCGCATGAATACTGGAACTTTCAATATTCACGCGCCGCCATCCGTAACGAAATCCACCCGCGGCCCGGGCCGGGCATTGCCCCCCTACCCTCGGCACACATGCCGCCATTACGGCGCCGCGAATGCCGGCAGGCGCTGTTCGATGCGACGCACCACCTCGTTGGCGGCCGATGACAGCGGCCGCCCCAGACGCAGCAGCATCTGGCACTCGGGCGCGCTCAGGATCGGATGCGCGATCGGCAGCGCCACCAGTTCGCCGCTGGCCAATTCGTGGTGCACGCCCAGGTTCGGCATCAGCGTCACCCCGGCGCCGCTGATCGCGTACTGCTTGAGCACGCGCAGCGAATTGGTGGTCAGGCTCGGCGTCAGGTGGATGCGTTCCGTGAACTCCAGCAGGTCGACCGCCTGACGCAAGCCATACGGCGCGGACATCAGCGCGAATGGATACGGCAGGATGTCGGCGATGGTGAGCGGCGCGCGGCGCCGCGCCAGCGCATGGCCGGGCACCGCCAGCAGGCAGACCGGATGCTTGCGGCTGGCGCGGCAGCGCAGCCGCGGATCGACCGGCGGGTTGTAGGCCAGGCCGATGTGCGCGGCATCCGAGGCCACCGCCTCGACCACCTCGTTGACCGAGCCGACGTTGACGCTGACGTTGATGCGCGGGTGTTCGATGCAGAACGGCCCCACCACGTGCTCCATCAGGCTGTCGATGAAGCCTTCGCTGATCATCAGGTGGACGTTGCCGCGCCGCATGCCGCGCAGTTCCTGCAGGCGCGTGTTCAGGTGTTCCTGCTGCGCGCGGCAGGCGCGATGGTATTCCAGCAGCATGTCGGCGGCCTCGGTCGGCGTCAGTCCGCGCGCGCGGCGCTCGAACAGCGCCACGCCCAGTTCCTTTTCCAGCAACTGGATCTGGCGGCTGATGACCGACGGCGCGGTGCCGAGCTTGTCGGCCGCGCCGCGGATGGAGCCACAGGCCACCACCTCGTTGAAATACCTCAGCCGCGTCTGGCTGATTTCCGCCATGGTTTCCCCTTTTATGGACGTCCGGCGGCAGGAACCCGCCGCCCGCCATGGTTTGTCATGGAGGCCGGGACATGGCCGGCGTCTTTTCCGTTGCCGTATGTTGCCCTGAAGGCAACGATAATTTATCACTCAGGTCATTGTTTCGAACACTGCGTGCTCGCAATATGGACGCCGCGCGGACCCGCCCCGGGGACCGCCGCCATCCCAACCACCGCGGCGGGCGCAGATCCGCCCGCGAGGAGACACGCAATGCCCCATCAGGCCACGCCAGGCGCCGATCCGCGCCTGGCTCCGCTATACCGCAAGATCACCTGGCGGCTGCTGCCGTTCCTGCTGCTCTGTTATGTATTCGCCTACCTGGACCGCATCAACATCGGTTTCGCCAAGCTGCAGATGCAGCAGGACATCGGCATCTCGGATGCCGTCTACGGCCTGGGCGCGGGCATCTTCTTTCTCGGCTACGTGATGTTCGAGGTGCCCAGCAACCTGCTGCTGACGCGCATCGGCGCGCGCCGCACCATCAGCCGCATCATGGTGCTGTGGGGCCTGACCTCGGCCTCGATGCTGTTCGTGCAGGGCGAATGGAGCTTCTACGTCCTGCGCTTCATGCTGGGCGTATTCGAGGCCGGCTTCGCCCCCGGCATGATCTTCTACCTGACCTACTGGTACTCGCAGTCGCGCATGGCCGGCGTCATGGCGGTGGTGATGCTGGCCGGCCCGATCGGCGGCATCGTCGGCGGGCCGGTCTCGGCCTGGATCATGACGGCCTTCTCCGGCGCGCACGGGCTGGATGGCTGGCAATGGATGTTCCTGCTCGAAGGCCTGCCCTGTGTGCTGCTGGGCGTCATCGCCTTCCGCTACCTGGACGACAAGCCGGCCGAGGCGCGCTGGCTCAGCGCCGAGGAAAAGGCGCTGCTGGCCGCCGACCTGGACAGCCGCGGCGCGCACAAGAAGCACGCCTTCGCCCAGGTGCTGCGCGACCCCGCCATCTACGGCATGGCGCTGACCTACTTCTGCCTGATCTGCGGCATCTATGCAGTCAGCTTCTGGCTGCCGACGCTGCTCAAGCTGGGCGGGGTGCAGGACACCATGCAGATCGGCCTGTACTCGGCGATCCCCTACGTGGCCGCGGCGGTCTTCATGCTGTGGTTCGCGCGCAGTTCCGACCGCATGCGCGAACGCCGCTGGCACACGCTGGTGCCCGCCCTGCTGGCCGGCGTGGCGCTGTGCATCGCCACCGCGGCGCCGACGCAATTCGCGCTATCCCTGACGGCCATCACGCTGGCCACAGGCTTCATGTGGGCCGCCTACACGGTATTCTGGGCGATTCCGTCGCAGTACCTGCAAGGGGAAGCCGCGGCGGGCGGCATCGCGCTGATCAACAGCATCGGCCTGCTGGGCGGCTTTCTCAGCCCGTCCATCATCGGCTGGGTCAAGGAATCCACCGGCAGCCTGGCTGGCGGCCTGTATGCGATCTCCGCCCTGCTGGTGGCCGGCGCCCTGCTGTTGCTGGTGAATCGTCCCGCCCAATCCGCGCCCGCGCGCGCCTGACGCTCAAAGGAATCGATCATGCACATTCTGGTGGCTGGCTTCCAGCACGAGACCAATACCTTCGCGCCGTCCAAGGCGGCCTATGAGAACTTCGTGCGCGGCGAGGGCTTTCCCGCCATGGTGCGCGGCGAGGACATGCTGGCGCTGCGCGAGGTCAACATCCCCGCCGGCGGCTTCATCAACGCCGCGCTGGCGCAGGGCCACACCGTGCGCACGGTGATCTGGGCCGGCGCCAGCCCGTCGGCCCACGTCACCCGCGATGCCTACGAACGCATCGCCGGCGAGATCGTCGACGCGGCGCGCGCCGGCGGCTTCGACGCCATCTACCTGGACCTGCACGGCGCCATGGTGGCCGAGCACCTGGACGACGGCGAAGGCGAACTGCTGGCGCGGGTGCGCGCCCTGGTCGGCCCCGGCGTGCCGGTGGTCGGCAGCCTGGACCTGCACGCCAACGTCACCGCGCGGATGCTGCGCGAGGCCGACGGCCTGGCCGCCTTCCGCACCTACCCGCACGTGGACATGGCGGTGACCGGCGAGCATGCCGCGCGCCTGCTGGCCGCGCGCGTCGCGGCCGGCGACAAGTGGGTGCGCGCCGAACGCCGCCTGCCCTTCCTGATTCCCATCAACGGCATGTGCACGATGCTGCAGCCGTCACAGGGCGTGTACGAAGAACTCGAACGCCTGGAGCGGACGCCGGGCGTGGCCTCGATTTCGTTCGCGCCGGGCTTTCCGGCGGCCGACTTTCCCGAATGCGGCCCGGTGGTGTGGGCCTACGGCACCGACGCCGACGCGGTCGAACGCGTGACCGAGGCGCTGTACCAGCGCGTGCTGGAACTGGAACCGCAATGGTCGCCCGACTTCCTGGCGCCGGCCGACGCCGTCAGGCGGGCCCAGGCGCTGGCGGCGGGCGCGTCGCGCCCCGTGGTCATCGCCGACACCCAGGACAATCCGGGCGCGGGCGGCGACGCCAACACCACCGGCATGCTGCGCGCGCTGGTCGAGGCCGACGCGCAGAACGCCGCGCTGGGCCTGTTCTACGATCCCGAGGCCGTGCGCCAGGCGACCGCCGCCGGCATCGGCAGCAAGTTGAAGCTGCGCCTGGGCGGCCAGTCCGGCGTGGCCGGCGACGCGCCGTTCGAGGGCGAATTCGTGGTCGAGACGCTGTCGCCGGGCAAGCTGCGCTTCGATGGCCCGATGATGAACGGCATGGACGTGGACCTGGAGGCGGTGGCCGGGCTGCGCCTGGGTGGCGTGCGCGTGGTGGTCAGCGCCACCAAGTCGCAGATGCTGGACCGCAACCTGTTCCGCGTCGGCGGCGTGCAGCCCGAGGAGATGGCGATCCTGGTGGTGAAAAGCTCGGTGCACTTCCGCGCCGACTTCCAGCCGATCGCGCATGAGGTGCTGGTGGCCAAGGCCCCGGGCCCGATGCAGGCCGATCCCGCCGACCTGCCCTGGACCCGACTGCAACCGGGCATCCGCATCAAGCCGCTGGGGCCGGCATTCGCGGCTTGAATTCGCGCCTTGATTGAATTCGCGCCTTGAGTTCGCGCCTTGAGTTTGCTCGTTGAGTTCGAGGCCTGACCGGGCTCCCTCATACAGACACGCCGGCCCCCGCGAACGCGGGCCGGCGCGCGGGAGCGGGTCTTGAACGGAACGCGGATGGAACGCGGACGGCCGCGTCCTACTTGAGCTTGCCCTGCGGGCTGACGAAATCTTCCAGCGTCAGCCCTTTTTCCTTGAGGATGGCTTCCAGCAGCGGCTGCAGCTTGCCCAGGCTTTCCTGGACCGTCTCGCGCACGGTGTCCACCACCACCTGGGTGCTGCGCTCGATCTCGATGTTGACGTGGTCGCCCACCTGCTTGTCCTCGAACACCGTCATGCGGCGGGTCTCGGGGATCAGCCAGACTTCGAACCAGCCTTCGGCGCGGTTGACCTCGGACACGGTCAGGCTGGCGCCGTTGATGGCGATGTAGCCCTTGGCGAACACGTACTTGCGGAAGGCCTCGGGGATGCTGAAGCGCATCAGGCGGTTGGTGTCCGAGGACTTCACCATCACCACTTCCGAGGTGAAATCGACGTGGCCGGAGAGCGGATGCCCGCCGATCTCGGCGCCATCCTTGGCGGCGCGCTCGACGTTGGCGCGGTCGCCTTCCTGGTAGCTGCCCAGCGTGGTGATGGCCAGGCTTTGCAGCATGACATCGAAGGTGGCCTGGTTGGCGTCGAGGATTTCGGTGACCGTCAGGCAGACGCCGTCGGTGGAGACGCTGGCGCCGATCGCCAGGTCCTTGCAGAAGCCGTCGGGAAACGCCAGCGTAAACGTGCGCAGGCCTTCGCGGTCCGCGATTTTCGCGATCTTCGCGGTGCCTTGGACAATACCGGTGAACATGCTGATCCTGGATACGGGGCGTGGCGCCCCTGGCAAAACATCAAAGGTAACCGATATTTTGCCACCGGGCGCCCGCCCCTGTCGGGGCGGCACGCCCGGCCGCCGCCGGATCAGTGGCGGATGGCGATGGTCTTCAGGGTGGTGAAGCCGTACAGCGCCTCGAAGCCCTTTTCACGGCCGTAGCCCGACTGGCGCGAACCGCCGAACGGCAGTTCCACGCCGCCGCCGGCGCCGTAGTTGTTGACGAACACCTGGCCGGCGCGCAGCTTGCGCGCCAGGCGCAGCTGGCGGCCGCCGTCGCGGGTCCAGACGCCGGCCACCAGGCCGTAGAGCGTGCCGTTGGCGATTTCCAGCGCTTCTTCCTCGGTGTCGAACACCATCGCGGCCAGCACCGGGCCGAACACTTCTTCCTGCGCCAGCCGGCTCTTGGGCGGCACGTCGCGGAACAACACCGGCGGCTGGTAGAAGCCGCTGTCCGGCGCGCCGTCCTTGAGCTTGCCGCGCGCCGCGACCTTCAGGCCCTCGGCTTCGGCCTCGGCCAGGAAACCGCGCACGCGGTCGTGCTGGCGGGCGCTGATCAGCGGGCCGACGTCCAGGTCCTGCGCGGCCGGGCCGGTGACGGTGGCCGCGAACGCCTCGCCCAGGCGCGCCAGCACTTTCTCGTAGACGCCGCGCTGGATCAGCACGCGGCTGCCGGCCGAGCAGGTCTGGCCGGCGTTCTGGATGATGGCGGCCAGCAGCACCGGCATGGCGGCGTCCAGGTCGGCGTCGTCGAACACGATCTGCGGCGACTTGCCGCCCAGCTCCAGCGTCACCGGCACGTGGTTCTCGGCGGCGGCGTGCGCCACCATCTTGCCGGTCTGCGGCGAGCCGGTGAACGAGATGTGGTCGATGCCCGGGTGCGCCGACAAGGCGGCGCCGGCCTCGTGGCCGTAGCCGGTGCAGATGTTCAGCGCGCCGGCCGGCAGGCCCGCCTCGGCGGCGATCTCGGCCACCTTGAGCAGCGACAGGCAGGCGTCCTCGGCCGGCTTGACCACGCAGGCGTTGCCCGCGGCCAGCGCGGCGCCGACGCTGCGGCCGAAGATCTGCAGCGGATAGTTCCACGGCACGATGTGGCCGGTCACGCCATGCGCTTCGCGCACGGTCAGCACGGTGAAGCCCGGGGTATAGGGAATGGTCTCGCCGTGCAGCTTGTCGACCGCGCCGGCATAGAACTCGAAATAGCGCGCCACGGCGGCCGCGTCGGCGCGGGCCTGCTTGATCGGCTTGCCGGTATCGGCCGATTCCAGCTGCGCCAGTTCCTCCTGGCGGTCCAGCAGCGCGAAGGCGATGCGCATCAGCAGGCGGCTGCGGGCGGCCGGGGCCATCTGGCCCCACTCGCCCTCGAAGGCCGCGCGCGCGGCGATCACGGCGCGGTCCACGTCCTGTTCGCCCGAGCGCGCGATGGCTTCGAATACCTTGCCATCGGACGGGTTCAGGACAGGAATGGTTTCACCGCTGGCGGCGGGCACCCATTGATTGGCGATAAAGTTCTTCTGAGTCACGATGTGCGGAGTAAAGTAGCGGCCGGCTGGCCGGTTGCGGAACGCGCGCGGATGCTGGGTCTCCTGGCGCGGCCGGGGGAATCGGCGCGCCGCCCGGCGTCGAATGCGCGCGGTGTGGTTTTGGGGCGTAACGGGATTCAGCCAAGGTAAGGGAGCGCTCCACAACTTGTCAATTGAATTGACAGCTTTCGTCCCAAGCTTCAGGATATTTTTCGTCCGATTCGGGTTATCCCTAGGAATTCAAGGCCGTCAAAGCGTTCGCTCAGCGCGGAACACCCCGGCTCGATTTGTCATGACAGAGAACAAACCTGGCGTGCGCGCCACAGGAACAAGGCCATGAGCAAACTGCGCGATCCGCAGCTGGACAAGCTGCTTACCGCGGCCAGCCGGCCGCGGCCGGAGCTGGACGTGCTGGCCGAAGTGGCCTCGGGCCTGGGCTACGTGCGCGCCGAACGCTTCGCCGAACGGGTCTACGAAAGCCTGTTCTACGCCATCGCCACGGGCAAGATCGCGCCGGGCGCCAAGCTGCCAACCGAGCTGGAACTGGCCGCGCTGTTCGAAGTATCGCGTCCGGTGGTGCGCCAGGCGCTGGACCGCCTGCGTGAAGACCAATTGGTCGAGTCGGTGCGCGGTTCGGGCAGCTACGTGCGCGCCAAGCCCGACCTGATGGGCGGCATGCCCGCGGTCGACCCCGCGCGCCGCGTCGGCCACATCCTGGAAGGGCTGGAATTGCGCATGGTGATCGAACCGGAATGCGCCTACCTGGCCGCGTTGCGCCGCACCGACGACGACCTGCTGGAAATGGACCGCATGCTGGCCGGCTACGAAGCCGCCGACGCCGCCGGCGCCATCGCCCACCATCACGACTATGGCTTTCACCGCGCGATCGCGGCGGCCACCGGCAACCAGCGCTTCGTGCAGGTGCTCAAATCGCTGGAGTACGACGTCAGCCACGCCGTCAACATGATGCGCCACCTGGTCCACAGCGAACCCTGGAAGCGCACCCGCGCCGCCATCGACGAACACCGCCAGATCTATCGCCTGATCCGCGAACAGGATGCGGAGGGCGCCCGCAACATCATGCGCGCGCATATCGAAAAAGCCCGCAGCCGCATGCTCAACAGCGGCTCGGAACATTGAGGCGGCGCCGGCGCTGCCCCGTCCGCGCGGCGGCTCACGCGGCCCGTCCGGCGCCACCGCATTTTTCCTGACCCGATTCACTGCCTGATTTCCGCCTGATTCCCCACCATGCCCAGCCTTCCCCTCCCCCTGGACCAGCAACTCGTCATCGTCACCGGCGCCAGCCGCGGCCTGGGCGCGGCCATTGCCCGCGCCTTTCTGCGCGAAGGCGCGCGGGTGGTCATCAATTATCTGAACAGCGACGTCGCGGCGCGCGAACTGGCCGCCACCGCCCCGCACCGCGCGCTGGCCGTGCGGGCCGATGTGCGCGATGCCGAGGCCGTTGCCGCCATGGTGGCGCACGCCAGCGAGCATTTCGGCCGGCCGGTCGGCACCGTGGTCAACAACGCCCTGCCCGCCTTCCAATTCGACGGCGACGCCCGCCCCCACGCCGACACGCTCGACTGGGCGCGGATGAACGCGCAACTGGAGGGCAGCGTGCGCGCCGCCCTCAACACCACCCAGGCCGTGCTGCCGTCGATGCGCGCCGCTGGCGGCGGCCGCATCATCAACGTCGGCACCAACCTGGTCCAGAACCCGGTGGTGCCGTACCACGACTACACCGCCGCCAAGGCCGCGCTGCTGGCGTTCACGCGCACGCTGTCGCACGAGTTGGGCGCGGACGGCATCACCGTCAACATGGTGTCCGGCGGGCTGCTGCGCACCACCGACGCCTCGGCCGCCACGCCGGCGGCGGTGTTCGACCTGATTGCCGCCAGCACGCCGCTGCGCGAAGTGACCACGCCCGAACAGTTCGCCGACGCGGTGCTGTTTTTCGCCAGCCCGTGGTCGCGCGCGGTGACGGGGCAGAATTTGATTGTGGATGGAGGGCTGGTCAAGGGGTGATGCCAGCGCCGCGCGGTGCGCCCGCCGGGCACGGTATCATCTGGCCCAGATAACGGCGGCTCCCCCCGTATCAGACTTTTATGGGACGCCGTCACGCGCCGTCCGCCAGCGCGCCGCCAGGCGTCCGGCACGGCCAGCCGCAACAATATTCGGTCGGACACGCAACATGAAACTCGCCACCTGGAACGTCAACTCCCTGAACGTACGCCTGCCGCAAGTGCTGGACTGGCTGGCCGCCAATCCCGTCGACGTGCTGTGCATCCAGGAACTGAAGCTGACCGACGACAAGTTTCCCGAGGATGCCTTCAAGGAAGCCGGCTACCACGCCGCCTGGGCCGGTCAGAAAACCTACAACGGCGTCGCCATCGTGTCGCGCGTGCCGGGCACGTCCATGGTGCGCAACCTGCCCACCTACGAGGATCCGCAGCAGCGCGTGCTGGCCCTGACCTTCCCCAGCGCCGACGGCGACGTGCGCGTGGTCTGCGCCTATTGCCCGAATGGCCAATCGGTCGGTTCCGACAAGTATGCCTACAAGCTCGAATGGTTCGCCGCCATGCGCGCCTGGCTGGCCGACGAGATCAAGCAGTTCCCGCGCCTGGCGGTGCTGGGCGACTACAACGTCGCGCCGGCCGACGAGGACGTGCACAACCCCGAGAAATGGGAAGGCCAGGTGCTGGTCTCCGAACCCGAGCGCCAGGCGCTGCGCGACCTGATCGACCTGGGTCTGGCCGACTCCTTCCGCCTGTTCGAGCAGCCCGAGAAATCGTTTTCGTGGTGGGATTACCGCCAATTCGCGTTCCGCCGCAACGCCGGCCTGCGCATCGACCACATCCTGCTGTCGGCGCCGCTGGTCAAGCGCTGCACTGCCTGCGTCATCGACAAGGAACCGCGCCGCAACGAGCAGCCGTCCGACCACGCGCCGGTGGTGGCCACGCTGACGTTCGATTGAGCGAAGAATCTTGTTCGCCAGCTTGCACGGCGCGCGCAAATTCCTGTATAGTTGCGTTCTTGCTTGATTTGGGGCGGTAGCTCAGCTGGGAGAGCGTCGCGTTCGCAATGCGAAGGTCGGGAGTTCGATCCTCCTCCGCTCCACCACTTCAAGCTCCAGAGTGATCTGGGCAAGTCCAGGACAGCGCCTTAAAAGGCGCTGTTTTTGTTTGGGCGCTGTTTTTGTTTGGGCGCTGTTTTTGTCTGGACACTGTTTTTGCCGGGTTGTTTTGCCTGGTCGTTTGGCCTGACTATTTCCAGCCGCCCCGCAAGAGCCGGCCCGTACCCCAGACGGAAAGGCTGGCGACTGAAAGGCTGACGGCCACGGGGCTGGCGGCCACGGGGCTGGCGGCCACGGCGCCGGCCGCGCCAAGGCCGGGCCGCAGCAAGGATAGGGCGGGCTGGCCATAGTCCTGCCGATAACACACGCATAGCAGCACCCTGCCGACCCGCTCGCACCGCGCGACGAATCGCCAGCGGCTCAATACCAGGCCGATTTCTTGCGCCCCGTCCTGGCCGCAAGGCCGGGCCCAGGCGATGGACAAGCGCGGCAGCGCGTGCAGCAGCCCCAGCCCCACGCTTTTTGCGCAAGCCTCGCGGGCCACCCAGCCGGCCAGGAAGTCCACGGCGACGAGGTCGCGCCGCGCCAGCCAGGCCGCCAGGCGGCGCTGGCGGGCGGCCAGGTCGGGCCGGTCCAGATGCTCGATATCAATGCCCACGTACTTGCGATTGGCATATAGCCGCGCCTGCACGCCGGCACTGTGGCTCACGCCGAAACCGGCAAGGCCGGGAAGGTACGGCTTGCCCAACCGGGTGCGCAGGGTCGGAGCGCGCGCGGTCCGCCCGGCCAGCACCGGGTCGGGAGGGCCCAGCACTACCGTGACGTCAAAGGTCGACGAGGGTGCGGTCATGCGTGCCGGTCGCGATCAGGGTGTCGGCCTCGCCCGCCACGGCGCGGGCACTGAACCGCAGGGAATTGCCGAACATCGCCGCCACCGTGATCGTCAGCCGCACCGCGCTGCCCGGATGCGCGGGCGCCACGTGCCGCACGCTGATCGCATGCCCGACCGACCCGCAGCGCCCGTCGCCTGCCAGCCGGATGCACTCGGTCGCATAAGACTCGATCCAATAGACAATCACCGGGGTGGCCAGCACGTCCAGATCGCCCCCATAGTTCAATGCGCTCGCGGCGGCATCGACCACGCAGGTCTTCGTGAACTGCTGCCCCGTCTCGAACAGCGCCTGCGCCTGTAGCGTCGGGCCATCCATCTAGGCGCGCTCCAGCGCGGCGAGCGCATCCGCCGCATTGCCGAAACGATCCTTGAACATGGAGATCCAACGCTCCAATCCAAACGCGACACAACTGGTATGCACGAAGCTGTCGGCCAGGCGGATATCGAACTTTTCACCGAAGTAGTTGCGGTGATAGTTCAGCGAAGACACGGCGTGGCCGTCGAACACCAGTTCACGCTTGGTGGGCGTCAGCGCCGACAGGCGCGCCACGGCGCTGCCTGAATCAAAGAAGGGATCGTTGGCTTCTTCACAACCCGCGCTGATTCCCAGCTGAGCGAACAGGGAGAACAGGCGGTCGTACCCCGCTTCCAGGTGCGCCTGCGCGCCCTGCGCGGTGCCCAGGTACACGTATTCCTTCATGGTGAAGTTGAAAGCGCGGTAGCGATCCAGCGCCTTGTCCTCGTGCCGGAAGCAGCGCGCGATGCAGGACTCCACCCGCGCGTCTTCCAGGTGCTGCCCTTGCAGCCCCAGGTAGACCTTGTAGCAAGTGGCCGGCAACAGCGCCACGTCGGCGCGAAGCGCCTTGAAATCCTGGTCCAGCTTGCGCTGGCCGCGCGCGAACCCCAGCAACTCCCCCTGTTCTATCGAGCACATGACGCAGGTCAGGTGCGGGAAATTGCGCACGTAGCCCAGCGCATTGATCTCTTCATGGGCCAGCAAGCTGTCGAACTCGGTGGTGGCGTCGGGCGCAATCGAGAATATGTCGTCCAGTTTGGCCTGCAGCACGTTCTTTACCTGGTGCCATTGCTTTTCGATAATCACGATTCAATCTCCTGAAAATCCCTGAAAGCACTTGAGTGAATGCATGCACGACCCGGCCCTACGCCGTCAGGTCAGCCAGCACCTGGCGGACGGTTCGGATGGAATGCGTGTCCTTGCAGGACGTGCCGCAATACAACGCCATTTCCTCGATCAAACCCTCGGTGTGCACGGTGGGTACCGCAACGCTGTAACGCAGGATGGGATAACGCTTGCCAAAGTAATGCGCGGAACCGATGACACTTGCCGGCAGCGACTGCTCGCAACTGGCATTGCGGATGACCCGGTGGCGATGGGTATGCCAGCCGATGCTGAAGCGGTCGGTGACCACGGTATCGCCGGGCGTGGCGTTCACGATCGCCTGCTTGTAGCGCTCGTGCGCGGCGGACTCCCGGGTGGCCGCGAATACGGTGCCGCACAGCGCGCCGGAAAATCCGGCCTGCACCACCTGGCGCAACTCCGCCGCGTTGCTGATGCCGCCGCTTAGGAACACCATGCGCCTGTCGACGCCATGGCGGCCGGCCTGGTCCAGCGCCTGTCCGCGCGGAGTCGAGCCCAGGTGATGGCCGCCCGCCTCCGTCGTCTGCAACACGCCAAAACGCGCGCCGGCATCGAACCCCGCTTCCAGCTCGTCCCAGGTCCCGCCTTGCACGCCATATTCCATGCCGGCCGGCAAGGCCCGCAGCACGGACGCATCCGGCAGGCCGAAGAAGGTCACGACCGGCCGCTCCGGACGGTCCGCCAGAAAGGCGAGCCGCTCCAGCAACGCGTCCGCGTCCAGGACGAAGGGCACCAGATTCACGCCGAAGCGCGCGCGGGTCAGTTGAGCCGTCCGCGCAAGCAACGCGCCGATCTCGTCAAGCGTGTGGCGATACAGCCCTATCATGCCGAACGCGCCCGCCTCGCACACGGCGGCCGCCAGTTCCGGCTGCGCCACGCCGCCCATGCCGGCCTGCAGGACAGGCAAGCACGCGCCAAAAAACGCCTCCACCTCGGGACTGCTGGCAATCCGCGCCATGGTGAACCTCCGCCTATAGCGCAGCCAGATTCAAGTCCGTCACCAGCCCCTGTTTGGTGAAGAAGGCGGCGCTGCGCTTGAACCATTGCTCGTGGATAGCCTTGCGCGCCGGATGCGAGCGCAGCGCGTTGCGCATGGCGTTGCCATTGCGAAACCCCAGCGGCTCGTAGACCTTGGCGTCGTCATAGACGGCGGGGTTGTACATCAGGCTGATGAAGTACCGGAACATATTCGTTACCGTGCGCGCCACCTCCGCCCGGGTCGCATCGGGATCGCCGCCGCGCTCCAAGGCCAGCTGGTACAGGCGCGGCACCATTTCCCGGCCGAAGGACACGTGGCGGGATTCATCGACATGGTGCTGGTAGTTGATCTGCTTGAGGATCTCGGTGATGCCGTCCGTGGTGCCGACCTTATGGTTGTAGTAGTCGACGAACTCCTCAAAGATCAGCGTGCTGGCGAACATGTACAAGTCGTCCAACTCTGGCGTGGCGGCCTGCGCATCGCCCTGCAACTGAATGGATGGATATATCTTTCCCGCATAATCCAGGCAGGCCTTGGCGAAATACCACATATGGAAATTCTCTTCGCCCATGAAGACATGCAGGTATTCGGAGACATCGGCATAGCGCTCTTCATAGATGCAGCGGCTGACAAAGCTCAGCACCCCTTTGATGCCATGCACGTTCAGGCTGAAGAAATTGACCGCCTCCCACTTGCTGAGCCGTATCTGCTGGGCGGCGTCCAATTGCTCCTGCAAGGGCGTTCCATAGGTGGTGAGCAAGTCATTGCTGCACCAGGGCTGGTCATCCGGAATACGGGCGGGCCACTCGAAACGCTCGTAGGGATCATGCGAGCGCCCTTTGGATAGCGTCATCAGACGGCCGATTCTTGAATAGTCGAATGTCATGGTGCGTTCCTCGCCCGGCCTAGCGTTGTGCCTGGACGAATCCGACGATGGCATCCACCGTGCGCAGGTCGTCGACGGTGATGGCGGTCGAGACATCACGCCCCACCAGTTCGCCCAGGAACATGATGAAATCCAGGAACTGCATGCTGTCCAGGATGCGCTCTTCGATCAGGTTCTTCTCTTTGATGCCTTCCACCTGCGCATTGCGGTTTTCCTTCAGCCAGGCGATCACTTCGGCTTCGGTATCAGTATCGGTGACGGTCTGTGTGGACATAGGGACTCCGGTTCAATAAGTGGATAACGCGTCAGACCTTGACGGCCGACAGCAGGCAGAACCCGCTGCTCTCCTGGCGCAGCACGGCCTGGCGCTCAAACCCCGCACCCGCGATCCGCGCCTGCATGTCGCCCACCGTCCAACTGCGCCCGCCGTCCCACAGCGCCAGCGCGGACAGGTTGTGCAACGTGGTGAACAGCGGCGCGCGCCGATCCTCGGCAAGGAAGTAACCCTGTACCAGCAAGACCCCGCCCGGCCGCAAGGCCTGCCTGGCGCGATCCAGCATCGATCGGCAAACCTGCGCGCTTTCCTGATGCAGCACGTTTGAAAAAAGCAGTGCGTCAGCCGCCTCGCCAAAACCGTCCTGTCGATAATCGGCCACCCTGGCGCTGACGCGGTCCGCCAGGCCGGCCGCTCGCACGGTTTCGCGCGTGATCTCAACAACCGGCGCCAGATCGAGAATCTGCGCGGTTATCTCGGGCCGCGCCGCGCACAAGGCAATCGAATACGTACCCGCGCCCCCGCCCACATCCACCAGGTGGCGAATGGGCACGTCTTTCAGCGCCTGCGCGAACGCGGGGCCGGAACGGGACGCGAACTGGTGCATGCCCAGGATGAAGTCGCGCATGAACTGGGGATCCTCGCCCAGCCACTTGGATTGGTTGTCCACCGCCTCGCCTCGCCGCACCGCCTCGGCCAGCTGCGTCCAGGGCTGCTTCCAGCGCGCCATGACGCGCAGCCAGCACAACAGGGATTCGGGGCTGCCCTCGGTGAGGAAACGCGCACTGAGATCGGTATTGGCGTAGCGCTCGCCGTCGCATGCCAGCAGCTTTTGCGCGACCGCGCAGTCCAGCAAACGCTCCAGCGGCTCGGATTCGCAACCGATTTCCCGAGCCAGCTCGGCGCAGGTACGGGGTTCGGCCAAACGCTGGGCAATCCCAAGGTCGGCCAGGGCATACAAGGGTTGCCCCTCCCAATGCCCGAATGCCAGCCGGGAAAACGCCATGAAGCTCACATCCATCGAGATTCCCTCCTGATTCAACGGTGATGGCCCGCAGGGCCAGACAGGTGAACACGCAACAACTCCGGGGACGGAGTTGGAAACCAGCGATCAGGACGGGGCACGCACAGCCGATGCGGATCCGGCCGCATGCGCCGTCCTGGGAGTTGACAGCGATCTTGCGGGGCGGCTAAAAGGCGTCGCCGGAGTTTTTATATGGTCCATATATTGGACCATTATTTATTCTTTAATTTTCGAGCATTCTATACCTGCGAGGAAAATAGGCAATAATAAATTTTCACCCCATATATTGGTCCAATATATGGACCATAATGCGGTTTACCGAAGAGGTGTGGGCATGGAGTGGAGCATCGCGGCACTGCTGGCCGGCGCGGGCACGCTGGGCGGCGTCATCAATGCGCTGGCGGGCGGCGCCACATTGATTACCTTTCCCGCGATGGTGGCGGCGGGCCTGCCGCCCGTCATCGCCAATGCCTCCAGCGCGGTAGCCATATCCCCCGGCCATATCCTCGCGGCGCTGGCGGATCGTGAAAACCTGCCCGCTCCCGATCGGCGCTTCTGGCTGTTATCCATCGCCACCACCGCGGGCGGCGCGCTGGGCGCATTCATTCTGCTTGCCATTCCCCCCGCCTATTTCATCCTGCCCGTGCCGGCCCTGATCGCGTTTGCCACCCTGCTGTTTGCCTTTGCGCCCCAGGTGCAGGCCTGGAGCGCGCGCCGACGCGGCGGCCAGGCGCAGGACGGCCCCGCGCGCGGCGTGCTGCCGATCGCGCTGGCCTCCGTGTATGGCGGTTTTTTCGGCGCCGGGCTGGGCGTGATCCTGACCGCGGTGATTTCCATCACGGATCCCGGAAACCTGCGCGCCATCAAATCGCTGAAAAACCTGCTGGCCACGTTTGTCACCGCCGCGGCAATCGTCATCTTCATCGTGCAGGGTTCGGTGCATTGGCCGGCCACGCTATGCATGCTGGCCGGCGCGCTGGCGGGCGGCTACCTGGGCGGCCACTTGATACGCGTCCTGCCGGCTTCGGCCATCCGGGCGTTCGTGATCGTCACGGGCGCCGCCATGACCGTTATCTATGCGGTGAAGTACTGGTTCTGAACGCCCCGCGCCATCGCCGGCCTGGGCGTATCACCGGCGTCATCGGAACATCATCCTGCGTGCGTGAACGCCGCAACTGCGATACAACGGTAGGCACTCTGCCGTCACCCGGATGGAACACCGATGCCCGCGCCCGCCACCGCCGCTCCCCCTGCCGCCCCCGCTGGCGAACGCCTGCCGCTGCTGCTGAGCCTGAACGCGGGCTACGTCGACACCCTGGGATTCATCGCCCTGCACGGCCTGTTTTCCGCCCACGTGACGGGCAACTTCGTGACCATCGGCTATGCGCTCGGCAACGGCGCCTCGGGCGCCTGGACCAAGCTGGCGGCGCTGCCCATGTTCTGCCTGGGCGTGTTCCTGGCGCGCCTGTATGGCCAGGCGCGACGCGACGCGGGCAAGCCGGCGTTCATGCGGTTGCTCACGGCCAAGACGCTGCTGCTGTGCGTGGCGGCCGCGCTGGCCCTGGCGTTGGGGCCGTTTCCCATGGGTGACAGCTGGGGGCTGTTCGCCACCGGCATGACGCTGGTGCTGGCGATGTCGATCCAGAATGCGGTGCACCGCGTCCACCTGGGCGCGGCGCCGCCCTCGACGCTGATGACTGGCACCACCACGCAGATCATGCTGGACCTGGCGGACGCCGCACGCGGCCAGGCCGACGAAGCGGTCAAGCGCCGCATGGGGCGCATGGGACGGGCGGTGCTGGCGTTCGCGATCGGTTGCGGCGCGGCGGCGCTGTTGCACGTGTCGATCGGATTGTGGGCGTTCGTGCTGCCGCCGCTGGTGTCGCTGGCGGGACAGGCGCTGGCGCGGCCCTACCCCGGCTGACGCGCCTGGCTGGCGCGCCGGGCCTGGGCGCCCTTGCCCTGTGGGCGCGGATCGCGTGGCGCCTGGCCGGCCCGCCGGCCGCGCAGGCGGCGGGCAATGGCGTCATAGAGCCGCACGCCGGGCGTGCGCATCAGCAGAAACACCAGCACGCCCGCCAACAGGAGCCACAATACGGCGCGCAGCGAGATCATGGCGTGCCTCCCGCCGGTTCGGCGCGCAGGTGCCGCCGGATCGACCGCGAGAAGCCGATCGAGTCTTCACCCAGGATCGGCGGAATGCCGACAAAGCCGCGTTCGCGCAGCGTCTGCAGGGGCTGTCGGGTATCGAGTCCGCCCTGCTCGTAAAGGTATTCGGGCAGGTAGCCCGACAACAGGATGCGGTAGTCCAGCGGCAACCCGGGCACGATGGCCCGCACCATGCGATAGACCAGCGTGGTGCAGTTGGCGGTGACCGTATGGTAGAAGCGCGGCGTGTCGGCCAGTTCATTGGCGGTCCGCACGTAGGACAGGAACAACGCGCGCATGGCATCGACCGGCATCTGCACCGGGTAGATGTAGACATTCTCCGCGCGCGGGCCGGCGCGCACGTAGAGCACGTCACGCTCGTCGGCGGCAACCACGCTCAATTCGAATTTCTTGAAGAAGCCGCCCAGCTCGGAGAACTGTTCGCCGCGTTCCTTGCGGATCTCGACCGAGAACACCACATGGCGGCCATCGGCGAAGCCGAACGAGACCAGGGTGTGGGCGATGGCCGGACCGTCCCAGTACGACAGCACCATGTCGACCGAGCGCAGGTCGTTCAGGTCGTAGACCCGGGTTTCCCAACGCGGCGTGTAGTCGCTGTCTGAACGCCATTTGAAGTCGCGCACATTGTCCAGCGTGACGATGCTGCCCGCGACACTGCCGCGCAGGGTGCGGGCCACATCGTCGGCCCAGACCCGGTCGTTGGAGGGCGCGATGCCCTGCCACCACGCCGCCAGCGCGATCACTGCCAACAGATAGGCCCACAGCGCCGGCCGGCGCCGCAGACGGCCAACGCCATGCCACAGGCGCAGCAGCGCATACAGCCCCAGGGCGACCCATGCCAGCATCAGCACCGCCTTGGCCCAGACGGCCCCCGGCCCCTGATACCAGAACGCCAGGCAGGCCCATGCCATCGAGAACAGCATCAGCAGGCTGAGCGCCAGGCGCCCCAGCAAGCGCAGGCAGCGCCAGGCCCAGCCGGCGCGTTCGCGGTCAGGCCCCGGCGCCATGTTGACTCACGATTTCCAGCACGCCATTGATGACGAACTGCACGCCCATGCACACCAGCAGGAACCCCATGATGCGCGAGATGGCCTCGACCCCGCCGTTGCCGATCAGGGCGACAATGCGGCCGGCCGAACGCAGGCAGATCCAGAACAACAGGCCCAGCAGCGAAAAGACAATGATCGGCGTGACCGCGATGGTCCAGGCGGGATACTCGCTGGCGGCCTGGCTGCCGACCGTCGAGGCGGCGCTGATGATCATGGCGATGGTGCCCGGGCCCGCCGTGCCCGGCAGCGCCAAGGGCACGAAAGCGATGTTCGGCACCTGGCGATGGATCGCGACATCGGCGGCCACGTCAGCCTCGCGCTCGTCGCTGGCGGCGCTGGCCGCCGCCGGAAACAGCATGGTGAAGCCGATGCTGACCACGATCAGCCCGCCGGCGATGCGCAGACCCGGGATCGAGATACCGAACGTGGCCATGATCCAGGCGCCGGCGTAGTACGTCACCAGCATGATGCCCACGACATAACAGGCGGCCTGCCGGATCTGGCGTTCGCGCTCTTTATAGGGAATGTGCTGCCCCAGGGACAGCAGCATGGTCATGGAGGTCAGGGGATTGGCCAGCGGCAGCATCAGCGCCAGGCCCAGGCTGACCAGCTTGCCCAGTTGAACCAGATCATCAATCATCGCGGTGGAGGAAAAGCGGCGGGTCGGGATGGACGTGCAACGCATTCGTCCAGGGTCGTCGACTGCGCTACACCGCACAGTGTAATGTAAGCAAAGGAAAACCTCCGTATTTACCCTGTCCCCCGCTCCGTTACCATGCCGTCCGAGTGGCCGCTGGCCACGACACCAGAAAGGAAATGCGCAGTGACTGTCCTTCGCCCGCGAGCCTGGTTCGCCGCCCTGCCCCTGCTGCTTGCGCTGCCAACCGCGCCCGCCCAGGCCGGCATGGACTGCAAGCTGGCGCGCACGCCAACCGAAAAAACCCTGTGCGCCGATCCCGCCTTGTACCGGCTGGACGAGGAACTGGGCGCGACCTATGCCCGGCTGCGCGCGGCCCTGCCCGGGCAGCGCGATGCGTTGCGCCAGTCGCAGCGCGACTGGCTGAAACAGCGCGACCTGTGCGGCGCCGATGGCGACTGCCTGCGCCAGCGCTACGAGGCGCGGGCGGCCGAATTGCAGGGGCAGCTGCGGCGGGCCCAGGGCTACCAGCCGGACGCCACCGACAGGCTGGCGCTGCAAGACCTGCGCCAGGCGGTGGCCGCGGCCCGCCTGAAGGATCCCGAAATGCCGCTGGAAACCGCGCTGGCGGCGCTTTCGGTCAAGGCGGGAGCGACCACGTTCGCCAATGTGCGCGCCGCCGATGGCGATGACCCGGCCCGCCTGCCCGCCGAGCGGCCGCCGGGCGTGACCGAGGACGAATGGCGCGCCGTGCTGGCGTCCGGCCTGGACGGCGACAGCGACGCCGAAGGCGGCAACGTCTCCTACACCTTGCTGGACCTGGACGGCGACGGCCGGCGCGACCTGGTGGTCGACACCTACATCGGAGGCACCGGCCTGTTTTCCGACATCGGCGTCCTGCGCCGCGACGGCGCGCGTTTCGCCCCAGCCGATGCCAATGGAGCGCCCGACGCGGGCGGCTCGCTTTACACGATCAACGGCCGGGGCGCCAATCAGTCGGGCGACTGGATCCGCCTGCGCGGCCGCATCTACGCCACCTACCGGGTGGGCGCGTACGGCGAGGACCGCCTGTATCTATTGCGGCCGCTATACCGCGCGGGCGATGTGCCGACGCTGACCGTGCGCTACCACTACGACCTGTCGGTGCCCCGGCAGCAGAAGCGGCCGGATACGAATGCGCCGAGGACGCTGGACGACACGCTGCACGCGGCGTTGTCGCATGCGCTGGCCGGCCTGCCGGCGGGCCCGGCCAAGGGCGACGCCCCCGGCGACGAGCCCCTGTGCCCGGTGCCGGCCGGCACCAGCCTGGACCAGCGCGAGACCTACAACGGCTACGGACCCGGCCACTACAGCTACGAAACGGTCGGCGACCTGACGGTGCGGATCGGCGCGCGCTGCTATGTGGGCCGGGTGGTGGACTGGTTCGGCGACTACAGCGCCAAGAACGGCCTGTCCGCCCAGTTGTGGATCCGCGATCCGGACGATCCCGCCGGCAAGCAGGACGCGTTCGACCTGCGCGGCAAACGCCGCGCGGTCGATATCGAGACGTCGATCGGCCCGGTGCAGGGCGACAACGGCGTCTAGGGCCGGCGCCAGTGCCGCGCCGCCAGCGCCAGCAGGCGCGCGTCGGCGCCTTCGGCGGCCACCAGTTGCAGCGCCACCGGCAGGCCGTCGACGAAGCCGGCCGGCAAGGCGATGGCCGGCAGTCCCAGCAGGTTCCACGGATTGGTCAAGCCCAGCAGCGTTTCGCGCACGGCGGCGCTGCCCGGGCCGGCCACGCTGCGCTGTTGCAGCGCCGGCGCGGTGATCGCCACCGCCGGCAACGCCAGCACGTCGACCCGCTCGAACAGGCCCGCGAACACGCCCCGCAACTGCTCGCGCGTATTGCGCGCTCGGACGTATTCCCAGCCCTGCACCGGACGCGAAGCGCGCAGGCGCTCCAGCACTTCGGGATCGAACTTGCCGGGCTCGTCCTCCACGCGCTCGGCATGCACCGCGTAGGCTTCCGAACGCTGGATGGCGCCCAGCGCCGCCTGCAGCGCGCGGGCGTGGCGCGTGACCTCGGCGCCATCCACCAGCTCGCCGCCAAAGCCTTCGGCGGCGGCGCGGACGCGCGCCGTGACGGCCGCCTCGTCGATCGCGAACGGCGCGTTCGGCACCCACATCATGCGCGGCGCGGCCAGGCCGGGATCGGCCGCGTCGGCATAAGCGCCGATGGCGCCGCCGGACACCGCCTGCATGAACGCCTGCGCGTCCTCGACGCTGTTGGCCAGCACACCGACATCCTCGATGCTGGGCGCCAGCGGGAACACGCCGCGCGCCGACACGCGGCCGTGGGTCGGCTTGAAACCGACCACGCCGCACAGCGCGGCGGGCACCCGCACCGAGCCGCCGGTATCGGTGCCCAGCGCCAGCGGCACCATGCCGGCGGCCACCGCGGCGCCGCTGCCCGCGCTGGAACCGCCGGTGATCTGGGTGGTGCGCCACGGATTGCGCGCCGCGCCCTGGACGCTGCGGTCGCCAGTGGGGCCGTAGGCAAATTCGTGCGTGAGCGTCTTGCCGATGACGATGGCGCCGGCCGCGCGCAGCAAGGCCACGCACTCGGCATCGGCCGCCGGCCGGTGCCCCAGGAAATGCGCCGCGCCCATGGTGGTGGGCATGTCGCCGGTGTCGACGTTGTCCTTGATGGCGACCGGGATGCCATGCAGCGGCCCGCGCAGCTGGCCACGGGCCCGCTCGGCGTCCAGCGCGCGGGCGGCGGCCAGGGCGGCGTCTACGTCCACGTGCACGAAGGCGTTCAGTTGCGGGTTCAGGCGCTCGATGGCCGCCGCCGCGTGCCGCACCAGCGCTTCGGCGTCGAGCGCGCCCTGGCGCATGGCGTCCTGCAGCTCGGCGACAGTGCGGCCCGCGAAAAAGCCGGGTTCGACGGCCAGCGCCGGAATGGGGTTTGATTGCGGATTCATCGGGTGGCTCCCTGGTAATTGGCGGGCAGGCGCGGGCCGACGCCCGGACGCACCTGCAGCATGGCGATCATGCCGACGGCGGTGGCGACCGAGGCGGCCACGAACATCACGGAATAACCATGGCGCGCCGCCAGATAGCCGGTGAGCGTCGGCGCCAGGATCGAAGCGATATTGGCGAAGAAGTGCATCAGGCCGCTGAAGGTGCCGACGCGGCTGGCCGGGGCGGTGTCGATCACCACGGCCCAATAGACCGAATTCGGCATGGCGTTCAGGGCATTGGCCAGCGTCATCAGCGCGATCACGGCGAACACCGACTGCGCCTGCGACACCATCAGGAAGCACAGCGTGGTGGCCAGCAGGCAGCCGGCGGCGAACCAGCTGCGGGCGATCTTCAGGTTGCCGGTGCGCCTGGCCAGCATGTCGGAAATGCGGCCGCCCAGCAGCACCGTGACGCAGGCGCCGGTCCAGGGGATCATGCCCATGTACCAGAGGGAGGACAGGCTGTAGCCGAAGGTGTCCTGCAAGTACTTGGGGGTCCAGGTCAGCAAGAGGAAGTTGACGTAGTTGAACGAAAAATAGCCCAGCGTGTTCAGCAGCAGGGTCTTGCTGCGAAAGAAGCTCCACCACGGCAGCGCCGGCGCGTCGCCGCCCTGCCCGGCCGCCGCCTGCTCGGCGCGCGCCGCCTGGATCTCGCGCAGTTCGGCCGGGGACACGCGCGGGTTGGTGTCGGGGCGGTCGGTGAAGATGCGCATGAACAGCACCAGCACGATCAGGCCGGCCGCGCCCAGGATGTAGAACATGGCGCGCCAGCTGCCGGTCAGGCTCAGCAGGCCCACCGCCACCGGCGCCGTCAGCAGCGCGCCCAGCGGCGTGCTGAGCAGGCCGAAGCCGACCACGAAGCCGCGTTCGCGCGGGGTGGCCCAGTTGGCGATGGTCTTGTTGATGATGGAGTACGCCGGGCCCTCGGCCGCGCCGAACAGGATGCGGATGGTGGCAAAGCCCGCCAGCGCCGAGCCGCCCAGGAAGGCCAGGCCGAAGTCGCCGGCCCAGGCGGTGGCGATCTCGAAGATCGACCAGGTCACGCCGGCCACGATCCAGACCTTGCGCGGGCCGAAACGGTCGGCCAGCATGCCGCCAAACAGCGCGCCGACCATGTAGCCGTAGCCGAAGTAGCCCAGCACGGCGCCCCAGTCGCCACGATCCAGGCCGTATTCGCCGGTGATGTGGGCGGCGGCATAGGACATGGCGCCGCGGTCGATGTAGTTGATCAGTGCCAGCAGCACGACCATGGTGAAAATTCGGTAACGGAACCGCGAGTTCCGGGATTCAAGCGTCATTGCGATCCATCCAGTCGATTTACCCAAACGTTTGGGTTGCGCAATGCTAAGGGGTCGGAAAACAAAAATCGACACCGTGTAAACCCTAGGTTGCCGCCAAAGGCCCTGAGACGGTATTCGTGCGTGTATCCTCCAGCCCCATGAACAAATCCCGCCCTGTCACGCTGCAAAGCCTGGCGCGGCAGCTCGGTCTGAACGTATCGACCGTCTCCCGCGTCCTCAACGGTTCCGAGGATGACGCGCGCGCCGCCGCCGCGCCCGACACGGTCAAACGGGTCCGGGCGCTCGCCGCCGAGTTGCAATATCGGACCAATCCGCACGCAGCCAGCCTCAAGACGCGCCGCAGCCGCACCATCGGCGTCCTGGTGCCGAGACTGTCGGACATGGTGCTGGCCACCATCTACGAAGGCATCGACGAAGCCGCCGCCGAACACGGCTACCTGACCTTCGTTTCCAACACCCAGGATGCGCCCGACAAGCAGCGCAAGCTGATCGACATGGCGCTGGCGCGGCGCGTGGACGGCCTGATCCTGGGCGACGCCCACAGCCACGAGGGCGCGGCGCCCAATCCGCTGCTGGCCGACCTGGCGCAACGCGACGTGCCGTTCGTGCTGGTCAGCCGCCACGCCGATGACCATTGCGCCGTGACCTGCGATGATCTCGAAGGCGGACGGCTGGCGGCGGAGCATCTGTTGGCGATGGGCCATCGGCGCATCGCGGTGATGGTGGGCGAACCCTTCACCAGCACGGGCCGCGACCGCTCGGCGGGCTTTTTCGCGGCCTGCGCGCGGCACGGGGTTCAGGTGCCCGCCCAATGGCGCATCGAAAGCCCGTTCGATACCGACGCCGGCCGCCTGGTCGGCGCCCGCCTGCTGGCCGGTCCCGACCGCCCCACCGCCATCTTCGCGGTCAACGATTTCCTGGCGGTGGGGGTGATGGGCGCGGCGCGCGAGCATGGCCTGGAGGCCGGCCGCGACGTGGCCGTGGTGGGCTACAACGACACGCCGCTGGCGGGCGCCCTGCCCATCGGCCTGACCACCATCCATTCACCCATGCACCAGATGGGGCGGCTGGGGCTGGAACTGCTGCTGCAGAAGATCGACGGCGGCGCCCCGCGCAGCGTGCGGCTGGCGCCGTCGCTGGTGGTGCGCGGCAGCAGCGATCGGCCGATACCGGGCTGAACCGCGCCTGCGGGCCGAGGCCCCGACCGTGGCCGCGGTTCGGCCCGGGCGACCGTGGCTGGCGGTCTTCGTGGGCACCAGGGATATCATGTTCGCCCCAAGACAACACATGCCAATACTGCCATCCACGCCATGATCAATTCTTCCACGCTCGTCGATATCGGCGGCAAGCGCATCCTGCAATTCGACGCGACCGGCCCCGCCCTGGCCACCGGCCAGGACACCAACGACCTGATCAGCGCCGCCTGGGAGCACGAGGCCGAATGGCTGGCGCTGCCCGCCGCGCGCGTGCATCCCGATTTCTTCCGCCTGGAAACGCGCATCGCCGGCGAGCTGATCCAGAAGTTCGTCAACTACCGCCTGCATTGCGCGGTGGTGGGCGATATCTCGGCCTATCTGGCGGACAGCAAGTCGCTGCGCGACTTCGCCTACGAGACCAACCGCGGCCGCGTGTTCTGGATGCTGGATGACATGGCGGCGTTGACCGCGCGATTGACGGCAAGCCAGGGCTGAACGGGTCATAGGCCGGCTGTCTGGCGTGGCCCCCGGCCGGCGAGCCCGTGACGCGGCTAACGGTTATGACTGGCATGGATAAAGCGGAAGTTCAAGGAAAGCCGCCAAGACCCGCCCAATGCGCAAAGCCCCTTCCGGGCGAACGGTCTTGCTTGACGCCGAGCCGCCGCGGACCGTATCGTTATTTGAACGATCATTCCAAAAACCACGCCATGCGTACCAAGGATTTCGAACCCGACGACGTCGCCGACGCCGCCATGCAGGTGTTCTGGCGTCGCGGCTACGCCGCGACCTCCGTGCAGGACCTGGTGGACGGCACCGGGCTGGGACGCGGCAGTCTCTACAACGCCTTCGGCAGCAAGCAGGGCCTGTACGAAGCCGCGCTGCGGCGCTATCACGAACTGACGGCCGCCAACATCGACCTGCTCGCCCGCCCCGGCAATGCGCGCGAGCGCATCGCCCGGCTGCTCGACTTCATCGCCGACGACGAACTGCGCGAGGCCAGCCGGCGCGGCTGCCTGGTGGCCAATGCCTCGCTGGAAATGGCGGGTCAGGATGACGTGGTGGCCGAACTGGTGCGACGTAACTTCCAACGCCTGGAAAAGGCGCTGGAGAAGATCCTGGCCGAAGGCCAGGCCAACGGCGAGATCGACAGCGGCAAGTCGCCGCGCGCGCTGGCCCGCTTCATCGTCACCACCATCCAGGGCCTGCGGGTGGTCGCCAAGGGCAGCAATGCCCGTGAACGCCGCCAGTGGCTGGGTGACGTGATCTCGGTGACGTTGGGCTCGATCCAGAAGACATGAGGCATGCCGCGGCCTGTCCATGCCGCGTTTTTTTTGTTCTTTTTTGGAATGATCATTCCAATTCAATCGCAATCGGAGTTTCCGCATGAGCTGCACCCCACCCCTGCCCGCCGGCGCCTGTCCCCTGGACCACACCGAAGGTTTGCCGCTGGGCAAGCTGCTGGCCCTGGCGCTGGCAGGCTTCATCACCATCATGACCGAGACCGTGCCCGCCGGCCTGCTGCCGCAGATCGGCCAGGGCCTGGGCGTGTCCGAGGCGCTGGCCGGGCAACTGGTCACCCTGTTCGCGGCCGGCTCGGTGCTGGCGGCGATTCCAATCATCGCCGCCACCCGCGGATGGAACCGTCGTCCCCTGCTGCTGCTGGCCATCGGCGGCCTGTGCCTGTTCAACGTGATCACCGCGCTGTCCACCGACTACGTGCTGACGCTGGCGGCGCGCTTTGGAGGCGGCATGGCGGCCGGCCTGCTGTGGGGCCTGCTGGCCGGCTACGCGCGCCGCATGGTGGCGACGCGCCAACAAGGCCGGGCCCTGGCGGTGGTGGGCGCGGGCCAGCCGCTGGCGCTGTGCCTGGGCGTGCCGGCCGGCGCGTGGCTGGGCAGCCTGATGGACTGGCGCGGCGTGTTCTGGTTGATGGCCGCGGTGTCGCTGACGCTGGTGATCTGGGTGCGCGCCGCCGTGCCGGACTTTGCCGGCCAGACCGCGCGCCGGCGCCTGCCGATCGCGCGGACGCTGATGCTGCCCGGCATCCGGCCGATCCTGTTCGTGCTGTTCACCTGGATCCTGGCGCACAACGTGCTCTACACCTACATCGCGCCCTACCTGATCCACCTGGGCCGCCCGGCCTCCGTCGATACGGTGCTGCTGGTGTTCGGCGCCAGCGCGGTCGCCGGCCTGTTGCTGACGGGCATGCTGGTGGATCGCTGCCTGCGCCTGCTGACGCTGCTGTCGCTGGCGCTGTTCGCCCTGACCGCCAGCGCGCTGGGCCTGGCGGGTGCCCACCCCGCCGTCCTGATGGCCGGCGTGGCGCTGTGGGGCCTGAGCTTCGGCGGTGCGCCGACGCTGCTGCAGACCGCCCTGGCCGACACCGCCGGCGAGCATTCCGACGTGGCGCAATCGATGCTGGTCACCATCTTCAACCTGGGCATCGCCAGCGGCGGCGTGCTGGGCGGCGCGTTGCTCGACACCGCCGGCGCGGGCTCGTTCGCCTGGACGGTGACCGCGCTGGCCGTGATTGCGCTGCTGGCAGCCTGGAGCGCACGCGGCCACGCTTTCCGGCCGGGACGCCGGCGCTAGCGCCATGAACCGGCGCGACGCCGGGCGCCATTTGGCAACCCGCCCCTACCCGCGGCCGCCGCGCCAGGCAATCGCCGCCAGCGGCGCCAGCATGCACGCCGCGGCGGCCAGCAAGGTGGCGGGCAGGCCCCGGTGATCGACGCTGACGCCGCCCGCCAGCGCCCCCAACGCGATCGCCAGGTTGAACACCCCGACGAACCAGGACGTCGCCGCCTCGACGGCGCCGCGCGCCGCCTGCATCACCCAGGTCTGCAGCGCTACTGAAACACCGCCGTACGACAGCCCCCACAGCAACAGCAGCGCCACCACGGCGCCGCGCATGTCGCCCAGCCATGGCAGCGACGCCAGCGTCGCCAGCAGGCCCAGCACGATGCCCAGCAGGGTCGCGCGCGGGTGCCGCCCCGCCGCGCCGCCGGCCAGGAAATTGCCGGCGATGCCGGTCACGCCATAGGCAAACAGCAGCGGGCCGATCCAGCCGGGCGCGAACCCCGCCATGGTCTGCAGGACAGGCCGCACGAAGGTGTAGGCCATGAAATGCCCGGCCACCAGGAACAGCGTGATGAACAGACCGCGCCGCACGCCCGGATTGCGCAGCTGCCGGCCCAATTCGCGCGCCGTGACCGACTGCGCCACCGGCAGCGGTGGCAAGGCCAGCGCGGCGAACAGCAGCGCCGCCGCGCTCAGCGCCGCCAGGGCGCCGAACGCGCTGCGCCAGCCCGCCACGTCGCCGATCCAGGCGCCCAGCGGCACCCCCAGCACCGACGCCACCGCCACCCCGCCGAAGATCACGGCCGTGGCCATGCCGACGGCGGCGGGCGGCACCAGCCGGCCGGCCAGGCCGCCGGCCACCGCCCAGATGCCGCCGATGCAGACGCCGACCAGCACCCGCGCGGCCAGGAACCCCCACAGGTGCGGCGCCAGCGCGCTGCCCAGGTTGGCGCCGGCCAGCAGCAGCAACAGGCCGCACAGGATGCGGCGCCGGTCGACGCCGCGCGCGCCCATTACCACCAGCGGCGCGCACAGGGCGGCCAGGATGCCGGGCACCACCATCAGCCAGCCGACGCGGCCCGTCGACACGCCCAGGCTGGCGGCGATGGGCGGCAGCAAGCCCACCGGCAGCATTTCGGTGGTAACGACGCAGAACGTCGCCAGGCCGGCGGCCGACACGCCGGCCCAGGCAGCGGGCGGATGGCCGGCGGCCGTGGGAGGCCGCGGATCGAGGGCAATACTGCGGGTCATGGAAGGTCTCTCGCCTGAAGGAACAAGGAAAACACCCTCGGAGGCAGGCGCCGGGCGGCATGCCGGCCGGCGTGATCGAAGCTCGGGGGGTGTCAGTGCTGGCCAGTCTACTGTTTCCAATTCGCTGATAAAGTAGGCGATGAGACAAACAAAAGGGACAAATCGTCGCCAATCCGACGTACGTTCCCGCTGCTGTGGAAATCGCCCCATGACGCCTCTCTCCGCCGCCGGCATCGACCATATCGGCGACGTCATCGCCTTCGTCCGCGTCGCCGACGCGCAAAGCTTCACCCTGGCTTCGGAACGGCTGGGCCTGTCGCGTTCGGCCATCGGCAAGTGCATCGCGCGGCTCGAACAAGGCCTGGGCGCGCGGCTGCTGCATCGCAGTACGCGCAGTGTCAGCCTCAGCGACGAAGGCCGCCTGTTCTACGAACACGCGCAACGCATCCTGGCCGAGGTCGACAACGCCACCGGCGCCATGGCCAGCCGCCAGGAGGCGCCGCGCGGCCGCCTGCGCATCGACCTGCCGGTGGCCTTGGGCCGGCTGCACATCATGCCGCTGGTGGCCGACTACCTGCGGCAATGGCCCGAGGTCGAGGCCGACATCAGCTTCACCGACGACTACAGCGACCTGGTGCGCGACGGCATCGACGTCGCCATCCGCATCGGCGGCGAGGCAGACAGCCGGCTGGTGCGGCGCGTGCTGGCGCCGCACCGGCTCGTCACCTGCGCCGCGCCTGCCTACCTGGCACGCCATGGCGCGCCGGCCTCGCCCGACGAACTGGCGCGCCACCAGACGCTGGCCTACACCCACATGGGCACGCCGGTGCCCTGGCGCTACGCCAGCCACGGCCAGGACCGCGGCGTCGCCGTGGCCGGCCGGCTGCGGCTGGGCAACACCGAAGCGCTGCGCGACGCCGCGCTCGATGGCGCCGGCATCGTGCAGCTGGGCGCCTTCCTGGTTGGCGCGGACCTGCGGGAAGGCCGCCTGGTGCCGCTGTTGGAAGCCTACGCGCCGCCCGGCGCGCCGGTCTGCGCGGTGTATCCGCACCGGCGTCACCTGGCTCCCAAGGTGCGCCGGCTGATTGACGACATCGCCGCGCGCTGGCAACACGGGGCGCCCTGGGACAAGGCCGGGCCGGCACGCAACTTGAATCAGATATCATGATGATCAGCATCGTGACTTTCGATGCAAATGTCCGCGCCCGGCCGCCTGCCTAGCATAGCGCGGCACTGAGCCAGCCCGCGCGCCGCGCCTGTCTGGCCCGCCTTACCCCGGAGTTTTTCTTGAGCGACATCTATCACTTCAGCCGCGGCACCGCGCCGCTGCTGATCTCCATACCCCACCTGGGCAGCCAGCTGCCCGACACGCAGCGCGCCCGCATGACGGCCGTCGGCCAGCAGTCCGGTGACACCGATTGGCACCTGGACACCCTGTACCAGTTCGCCGACGCGCTGGGCGCGTCCGTGCTGGGCGCGCGCTACTCGCGCTATGTGGTCGACCTGAACCGCCCGCCCAACGACGAAAGCCTGTACCCCGGCCAGACCAAGACCGGCCTGTGCCCGACCCACACCTTTCGGGGCGAGGCGCTGTACCTGAACGACGCGCCGCTGACCGACGACGAACGCGAGCACCGCCTGCAGACCTATTGGCAGCCGTACCACGCCAAGCTGCGCGAGGAACTCGACCGCATCCGCGCCGAACACGGCACGGTACTGCTGTGGGAAGCCCATTCGATCGCCAGCGTGCTGCCGCGCCTGTTCGAAGGCAAGCTGCCCGACCTGAACCTGGGCACCGCCGACGGCGCCAGCTGCGCGCCCGACATCCTGGACGCGCTGGCCGAACGCCTGCCCGGCTGCGGCTACACCAGCGCCGTGAACGGCCGCTTCAAAGGCGGCTACATCACGCGCCACTACGGATCGCCGGCCGAAGACATCCATGCGGTGCAGTTGGAGATGTGCCAGTCCACCTATATGGACGAGACCTATCCCTACGCCTACCAAACCGACGCGGCCGCCAAGGTCATCCCGGTGGTCGAAAGCATGGTGCGCGCCGCGCTGGCGCAGACGCTGGCGCGCAAGCGCTGATCCGGCCGCCGCCCCGGGCCGCCCGATGAACCGCCTGCCCCACCGCGACGCGGATGCCTATCCCGAGTGGAGCCTGCTGCTGACCTGGGTCGCGGTGGTGCAGGCCGCCTCGGTGTCGGGCGCGGCCCGCTTGCTGGGACTGTCGCAGGCGGCGGTGTCGCAGCGGGTCAAGCAGCTGGAGGCCGCGCTGTCGACCGAACTGCTGGACCGCAGCACCCGTCCGGCGCGTCCAACGCCGGCCGGCGAGCTGCTGTTCGACCATGCCTCGCGCCTCCTGGCCCAGGCCGGCGACATGACCGAAAGCGTGCGCAACCTGAGTCGCGCGCGGCGCAACATCGTGCGCTTCGGCTGCGTCGATTCGTTCGCCGGCACGCTGGGGCCGACGCTGATCCATGGCCTGTCCGGCGCCTCGCGCCAGATCCGGCTGTGGTCCGGCATCACCCCGGTCCTGGACAAACAGCTGGAGGAACGCCAGCTGGACCTGGTCATCAGCACCAGCGCCGCCGCCGATCCTCCCGCCATCCGCAAGCTCGGGCTGTTCAGCGAACCCTACCTGCTGGTGCTGCCACGCGCCACGCCGCCGCAGGCGGGCCAGCTGGCGGAATTGGCCCGCCGCAGCCCGTTCATCCGCTACAGCGCGCGTTCGCACATCGGCGCCGCCATCGACCGGCTGCTGGAATCGCGCGGCATCTTCATCGAGCGCACCTTCGAATTCGACAACACCGATCCGCTGCTCAGCCTGGTGACCGCAGGCCTGGGCTTTGCGATCAGCACGCCGCTGTGCATCTGGCAATCGCGCCATTTCGTCGACCAGCTGCGGGTGCTGCCGCTGGCGTCCTGCCTGGACAAGACCCGCGCCGACGCGCCCGACCTGGCCCGCGCCTTCTACCTCGCGTCGCGGCCCCACGAGGCCGGCAAGCTGCCGGCCGAGGCGCGCAACGTGATCCTGATGGCGGTCGAACGACTGATGCAGCACGAGGTGGCGCCCGCGCTGGGCCTGCCAGCGGCCACCCTGTGGCGCAGCCTGCGCCGCTGACTCCGTCGGAGCGACCTGGTCGCGCGCGCCACCGCCATCACGACACCGCGCCGCGCCCATAGCGTCCCGTCAGCAGCGCGCCGCGCTCGAAACGCGACAGCGCATAGGGCGCCAACGACACATCGGGCGCCAGCCCCAGCGCTTCCTGCGCCAGCACCCGTCCCACCGCCGGCGACAGCTTGAAGCCGTGTCCGGAAAATCCGAAGCCGGCCACCAGCCCCTCCACCTGCGCGATGCGCCCCAGCACGGGATTCCAGTCGGGCGTGACGTCGTACACGCCGGTCCATGACGCGGCCAGGCCGGCCTCGGCATAGGCCGGAAAGCGCGCCGCCACCTGCGCGCCGACGTCGGCCACGTAGTCCAGCGGCACGTCGCCCTGCTCGGCCTCCCCCGGCGCCAGCGTTTCGCCCGACGTGCCTTCGCTGGCCAGCATCTGGTTGCCGCCATAGCTGCGGCAATAGAGCATGCCGGGCGAGGCCAGGTCCTTGAAGACCGGCATGGTGTAGGCATAGGGCGCGGCGGCGCACGCCAGCGCCAGCACCGCGTGGCGCTCGGGCGCCAGCGGCATCGCCACCCCGGTCCAGGCGGCCAGCTCGGCGGTCCAGATGTTTTGCGTGCTGACGACCACCGCGCTGGCGTAATCGCCTTCCGACGTGGCCACGCCGGCCACGCGTCCGTTGCGCATCAGCAGGCCGCGCACGGCGACGTTCTCGCGGATCGTCACGCCGCGCCGGCGCGCGGCGCGCGCGAAACCGGTGGCGACCAGATAGGCGTCGGCGAAGCCGGCCTCCGGCTCGAAACCGATCAGCGCGGCGTCGCCGAAGTCGGCGATGGGCAGCAGTTCGCGGGCCTGCGCCGCGTCCAGTTCGTGCACCGGGATGCCCAGCGCGCGCTGCTGCGCCAGCGCATCGGCCAGCGGCGCGCGCTTGTCGTCATCGGCCGCGGCGATCAGGTAGCCGCAGCGGACCAGGCCGCTGGCGGCGTCGTCATCGCCCACATAGGCGGCGAAGTCGTTGAAGGCGCTCCATGAACGCCGCGCCAGTTCCACGTTCTCGCGCACCGAGTAATGGGTGCGCAGGATGCCCGACGATTGCGCCGTGGTGCCGGCGCCGATGGCAGCGCGGTCCAGCACCAGCACATCGCGGGCGCCCAGGGCGGCCAGGTGGAAGGCGACCGAGCTGCCGACCACGCCCGCGCCGATCACGATCACGTCATAACTTTTCATGGCCATGCTCCAGATGGGAATGGCGGCAGTGTGGCGCGGGCGCGACCCGGCGCGCGGTATATCAGCGCGGCGAATATTGAGTAGAAGCGCTAGCGTGGTGGCGACGGAAGGAAAACGACGCCATGGCGCCGTCCAGCGGGCGGCGGCGCGCCCTTAGCTATCCTCGGTGAACCGTTCGACGCGGATGTGGAAGTTGTCGATGCGATCCCACTGCGCCCGCGAGGACACCAGCGTTTCCTCGGAGCCGAAGCCGATCAGGTAGTTGTGCCCGGTACGCGGGTCGCGCCACGAATGGGGCGGCGCCTCCCAGCCACAGCAGCGGAACCGCAGGGCCTCGATGCCGAAGCGCCGTTGCAGGTAGCGCTCGACCTCGGCCGCCGCGGCGCCGTCCAACCGGTAGCGCGCCACCAACGGCCTGCCCTGGCCGAACTCCTGGCGGCACCCCTGGTATTCGATGGCGGCCGGCTTGTCGCCCCATGCGGCCAGGAAATCCTCGCAGCCCGGCGTGGGCGCGGCCTGCGCCAGCGCGGCGGCGGGCAACAGCATGATCAGGGGCAGGAGCAGCGGCAACAGCAGGAGGCGCGCACGGCGGGCCAGGGACATCATGGGCGCTCCATCATGGCGATGACACCGGCCGATCCATCCGAATTCGTCGCGCCCATCGCTTTCCTTTGTGGTGTCGCCGCGTCGTGGCCATCGGAGTATGGCAGCCGGCGCGCGATCCCTCAAGCCTGCGGTGAACGCCGGTCGCGTCCGACCGGCGGCCGCTCAACCGCGCGCGCCAGGCTCCTCGGCATTCGCCGCCCCACGGGCCGGCGCCGCGGCCGGCTGGCGCCAAGACAGCGTCGCGCCACGCCCTTCTTCCGCCAGGAATTCCACCAGCGCCGGCAGCGACGCGTCCATCGGCCGATTGGCGTGGATACGCATCACGTAGCCCCACGAGCCCGGCATGCGCAGGCCCGGCGTCAGCGCCACCAGCCGGCCGCTGGCCAGTTCCTCGTCGATCAGCGGCGCGCGTCCCAGCGCGATGCCGACGCCGGCCGCCGCGGCCGCCACGACCGTGCTCAGGCCGCTCAGCACCAGCGGATCCTGGCCGGCGCTTTCCGCCAGGCCCAGGCGTGGACGCCAGGTGCGCCAGTCGGTCTCGGGGCTGTCGATGTGCTTTTCCTCGAGCCAGCGGTGGCGCGTGAAGACGGCGGGATCGTCGCGCTCGTCAGGCGCGACCAGCGCCGGGCTGCACACCGGCACCACGGTTTCCGTCATCAGCGGAATGTCGCCGGGCGCGGCCAGGTGCGGCCCCAGGGCGCGCACGTGCAGGAACGCCAGGTCGATGTCCTGGGCCTTCCAGGCCGGGTCCTGGCTGGCGTGCAGGAACACCTGGATGTCGATGTCCGGGTGCAATTCGATGAAGCGGCCGATGCGCGGCGCCAGCCACAGCGCCGCCAGCGACGGGTTGGCCGACACGTTCAGGTTGTAGCGCCGCGTGCCGCGCGCGCTGGCCCGCGCGTTGCGGCAGGCGGTCTCCAGCAGGGTCAAGGCCTGTTGTACGGAAACCAGCAAGGCGGCGCCGGCCTCGGTGGTTTCCGCGCGGCGCACCGTGCCGCCCCGGCGCAGCAGGCTCACGCCCAGGTCGGCCTCCAGCGCGCGCAACTGGTGGCTGACGGCGCTCTTGGTGACATTGAGTTCGGCCGCGGCGCGGCTGAGGCTGCCCAGGCGGGCGACCGCCTCGAAGGCGCGCAGCGCCGCCAGCGGCGGCATATGGGTGGGCAGGGTCGGCATGGGTTGAGTTTATCTCAACCCATGATTGAATAACTATCGCTATCGCCAGCGCGCCGGATGCGTGACCATGCAGGCTCTGGAGGGAGCATTGATATGTATTTCGATTCGAGGCTTTGGCAACTGACCGCGGGGCTGCGCGCCGGCATGGCGGGCGGCATTTTCCTCGGCCTGCTGGCATTGGCGGCGGGCATCGCCCGCTATGTGTTCCTGGGCCAGTTGCTGGCAAGGGTGTTCGACGGCGCGTCCTGGCAGGACTGGCTCGCGCCGGCCCTGTGCGCCGGCGCCATGGTGCTGCTGCGCGCCCTGCTCGACCACCTGCGCACGGTGCAGGCCAACCGCTGCTCGGCCCAGGTACAGCAGACGCTGCGCGCGCGGCTCTACGACCGCATCGTGGCATTGGGGCCGGCCTGGTTCGCCAACCAGCGCACCGGCGGCGTGATGCTGACGGTGGTGGACGGCGTGGAGCAACTGCAGACCTTCTTCGGCCAATACCTGCCGCAGGTCGCCATCGCCGCGGCCGCGCCGTTCGCCATCTTCGCCGTCATCGCCTTCTGGGACGTGCCGACCGCGCTGGTGTTCCTGGTGGCGGCGCTGTTCGCGCTGTTCGGGCCGATGGCCGTGCATATGCTCGACCGCCGCGCCAGCCTGGCGCGCACGCGCTCGCTGAACGAGTTCGGCGAGGAATTCCTGGACGCCGTCCAGGGCCTGCCGACGCTCAAGTCGTATGGCCAGGGCAAGACCTTTGGCCAGCGCCTGGCCGCGCGCGCCCGCGCCCTGTCGGACAACACCTTCTGGGTGCTGTCGGTGAGCCTGCTGACGCGCGGCATCAGCGACCTGGGCGTGGCGCTGGGCGCCGCGCTGGCGCTGACGGTCGGCGCCTGGCGCGTGGCCGCCGGCGACATGAGCGTGGAAGCGCTGCTGATCGTGCTGATGGCCGGCACCGAGATCTTCCGCCCGCTGCGCGACCTGCGCTCCGTGCTGCACCGGGGCATGCTGGGCCAATCGGCCGCCGCCAGCATCCACGCGCTGATGGATGCGCAGCCGCTGACCGCCGCCCCCGCCGTGCGGGCGGGCGCCGCCCCCGCGCGGCTCGACCCCACCATCGAATTCGACGCGGTGGCGTTCTCGTATTCGCCGCAGCGCCCGGCGCACCAGGGCCTGTCGTTCCGCGTCGCCGCTGGCGAACGCGTCGGCATCGTCGGCCCCAGCGGCGCCGGCAAGTCCACCATCGTGCGCCTGCTGCTGCGCGAATGCGTGCCGCAGGCCGGCGCCATCCGCGTCGGCGGCCACGACGTCAACCAGCTCGACACGCAGACGCTGCTGGGCCAGATGGCGCTGGTCAGCCAGGACATCACGCTGTTCCACGGCACCATCGACGAGAACCTGCGGCTGGGCCGGCCCGACGCCAGCCACGAACAGGTGCGCGCCGCCGCCCGCGCCGCCAATATCGACGACTTCATCATGGCGCTGCCGCAGGGCTACGCCACCCGCATCGGCGAACGCGGCCTGCAACTGTCGGGCGGCCAGCGCCAGCGCGTGGCGATCGCCCGCGCGCTGCTGCGCGACGCGCCCATCCTGATCCTGGACGAAGCGCTGTCGTCGGTTGACACCGAGAACGAAGCGCTGATCCAGCAGGCGCTGGACCGCCTCATGGCCGGCCGCACCACGCTGATCCTGGCGCACCGCCTGGCCAGCGTGATCGGCGCCGACCGCTGCCTGGTGCTGGACCAGGGCCGCGTGGTCGAGCAAGGCCCGCATGATGCGCTGATGCGCCAGCATGGCCTGTACTACCGCCTGATGCACGAACAGGCCCTGGCCTTGAGCGCGCCGAACACGCCAAACGCGCCGTCCGCCGCCACGGCGCGCGATACCACGCCCGCCGCGCACGCCACTGACGATGAATCCGGCGGCCAGGGCCCGGCGCTGCGCCCGCTGGACGCCGACGCCGAACAGGTCGGCTGGCGCGCCACGCTGGCCACGCTGCTATCGGTGGTGCAACCGTGGCGCGGCACCCTGATCGCCACCATCCTGCTGGGCGTGGCGCGCGTGGCCGCCTTCATCGGCGTCGGCGTGCTGAGCGCGCTGGTGGTGGCCGCCATCCGCGACGGCCGCGACACGTCGGCGCTGATCATCGGCCTGCTGATCGCCGCGCCGCTGGCCGCGCTGTTCCACTGGCTCGAATCGTGGCTGGCGCACGCCATGGCCTACCAGTTGCTGGCGGACATGCGCGTCAAGCTCTACGACAAGCTGGAGCGGCTGGCGCCCGCCTATCTGCTGCAACGCCGCTCGGGCGACCTGGTGGCGCTGGCGACGCAGGACGTGGAGATGGTCGAGTACTTCTACGCCCACACCATCGCCCCGGCCATCGTCTCGGTGCTGGTGCCGCTGTCGGTGCTGGGCTTCCTGGCCTTCTACAGCTGGCCGGTGGCGCTGGCGCTGCTGCCGTTCCTGGCCTATGCGCTGGTGTCGCCGGTGCGCGGCCGCCGCAAGGTCGACGCGCTCGGCGACCGCGCCCGCCACGCCCTGGGCGAGATGAGCGCGCACACCACCGACACCATCCAGGGCCTGGCCGACCTGACCGCCTTCCAGGCCACCGGCCGCCGCCGCGCGGAATTCCTCAAGGTCGCCGACCAGTACCGCGTGCGCCGCCTGGACATCCTGCGCGACCTGTCGCGCCAGACCGCCTGGTTCGAGACCGCCATGGGCCTGGGCGGCCTGGCCGTGGCCGTGGTCGGCGCGCTGCAGGTGTCGGCCGGCGCGCTGTCGGCCAGCATGCTGCCGCTGCTGGTGCTGATCGCGCTGGCCACCTTCCTGCCGGTCTCGGAGATCTCGCAGGTCAGCCGCCAACTGGCCGACACCATCGCCGCCACCCGCCGACTGCACGTGGTCAACAACGAACCCGAGCCGGTCACCGACGGCCCGCTGCCGCCGCCGGCGGCGCCGCACGGCCTGTCGCTGGCGTTCGACCACGTGTATTTCATCTATCCCGGCAAGAGCCAGGACACGCTGCGCGACCTGAGCTTCACCGTGCCGGCCAGCGCCACCGTGGCCGTGGTCGGCGCCTCGGGCGCGGGCAAGAGCACCGTGGCCAGCCTGCTGCTGCGCTTCTGGGATCCGCGCCAGGGCGCGGTCAAGCTCGACGGCGTGGACGTGCGCCAGCTGCGGCTGGACGGCCTGCGCGAACGCGTCGCGCTGGTGACGCAGGACACCTACCTGTTCAACGACACGCTGGAAGGCAACATCCGCCTGGCGCGCCCCGACGCCAGCCGCGAGGAACTGGCGCGGGCGCTGGAACAGGCCGCGCTCGGCGATTTCGTGCGCAGCCTGCCCGAGGGCCTGGCCACGCGCGTCGGCGAGCGCGGCATGCAGTTGTCGGGCGGCCAGCGCCAGCGCATCTCGATCGCGCGCGCCTTCCTGAAGAACGCGCCAGTGCTGATCCTGGACGAAGCCACCTCGCACCTGGACACCCTGTCGGAGATGCAGGTGCGCGGTGCGCTGGACGTGCTGATGCGGCACCGGACCACGCTGGTGATCGCGCACCGCCTGGCCACCATCCGCGACGCCGACCTGATCCTGGTGCTGGACAACGGCACCCTGGCCGAGGCCGGCACCCACGACCAGTTGCTGCGCAAGCAAGGCGTGTACGCCCGGCTTGCCAGCCACCAGGGCGCGCGCGACCTTACCGCCGGTAGCGCAACGTCTCTTCCGACGTAGCGTTGCGCCGCACCTCGTCCGCCGTGAACCACACCCGCTTGCTGCCGAAGGTGTTGTACAGGTCGAACTGGTCGCGGGTGTGCGGCGACGGGGTCCCGTCCGGGGCGACGAAGCCGCTTTGCCCCGGCGCCACCACGTCCACCGCCCGCACCGACTTGCCGTCGAACACCGTCATGTTGTTCTCGGTGCCGCGGTTCTGCGTGGCCGGGTAGCTCAGCACCGCCTTGGCGTCGGCCTGCGGCACGCCCAGGAAGTTCTTGGGCGCGAACACCATCGGCGGCGCCGGGATCTTCCACGCGGCCGGATCCTGCCCATAGGCCTGGCGCAGCGCCGCCAGCGCATCGTCCAGCGCCGCCAGGATCACGTCATCGGCGCGCGCGCCATTGAAGAAGTCATAGCGCTGCGGCACCCCGGCCTCGGGGCCGGCCAGGGCGTTGAACAGCACCTTGACGCCGGCGGTCAGGTTGAGCGAACCGGTGGCCGGCGCCTGCGGCGTCGGGTAGCCGGTGGCGCTGTACCACTTGAAGAATTCGGCCGGCATCTCGTCGGCCAGCGTGCGCTTGAGCATGGCGCGCAGCCAGGCGTCCATCACCGCCGGACCGGCGTTGTCGAAGTAGCCCGGCTCGCGCTCGCTGGTCGCCATGCCGTCCCACGCCGCCAGCCCCGCCACCAGCCGCGCGCGCGGATCGTCGGCCGGCAGCCCTTGCACCGCGCGCTGCAGGAACGGCAGGAAGTGGCGGCGGTTGACGTCGGCGTAGCTGGTGGTGCGGATCAGGTCCCACATCTGCTGCGCGCTGACCTTGCCGCCGTTGGCGGTCATGGCCTTCAGGCGCGTCTCGATCTCGGCGTAGCGGTCGGCCTGGCCCCACACGATGGCGAACAGGTCGGTGGACGGGTAGCCGCGCATCGGCTGATTGTTCCAGTTGGCGATGAAGCCCTGGCGCGGGTTGTAGATTTGCGGATTGGTCGAGAACGGCAGCAGGCCCTGCCAGTCCATCTCGCCCGTGCCCGGCACCGGCAGGCGCGGGTCGTGGCCCGGGCGGCGCTTGGGATAGAAGCCGGTATGGGCGTAGCCGATGTTGCCGCGGTCGTCGGCGTAGTACCAGTTGATGGTCAGCGCGTGGCGCGCCGCCTGCGCCTTCCATTGTTCCCAGTTGGCCGACTGCGTCTTGCGGGTCCAGGCCATCAGCGATTGCAGTTCAAAGCCTTCCCAGGCGCGCGCCTTGGCGTAGGCCACGTGCTGCGCGTCGTCGAACTTGACGATCAGGCCGTGCACGCTGCGGTACACGTCCAGCGTCACCGGCGCCGCGTCCTTCACCAGGATCAGGTCGGTGCGTTTTTCCAGCGTCTTCCATTGCCCGTCGTGGAAATAACGGGTGCGGTCGGCCGGATCGAGCTTTTCCGCGAAGATGTCGACGTCATCGCCGAAACCGGCGGTCGAGCCCCAGGCCACGTGCGCATTGTGGCCGAACAGGATGCCGGGATAAGCGAACGGCGTGTTGCCGACCACGTCGAAGCCGGCGCCGTGCAGGCCGATGCCGTAGGTGTAGGCCGGGTTCCACCAGCCGAACTGCGGGCCGTTCAGCAGGATCGAACGGGCGTCCCTGGCATGGTCGCGCCCCACGATCCACATGTTGCTGGTGGTGGGAAAGCCGGCGATGCCCGGCTGGCCCGATTGCGCGTACTGCTCGGCCAGCCGAGCCCGCAGCGTGGCGGGCGCGCCATCGACCACGCCGCGCGTGGCCGGATCGCGCACCACGCGTTCGAGCATCGGCGGCGTGCCGTCGTAGCGCGGCAGCGCGTAGGCCAGCTTGTCCGCGCTTTCAGGCTGGAACACGGCCGGCTGGTAGCTGCCCGCTTCGGGCGGCACCGTGGTCGGCGCGCGGCTGTCGGTCAGCCAGCGCAGCTGGTTGAAGATGCGCATGGCCTCGGCGTCGCCGTGCCTGTCCTTGAGCGCCGTCAGCAGCGCCAGGTTGTCGATCTCGCTGTTGGCGTCCGAGAAGCGGTTGGCCATGGTGCCGATGAAGATCATCGCCACGTCGTAGGCGGTCCAGTCGGCCGGCGCGAAGCCCAGGTCGTTGAACTCCTTGGGCATCAACGTGCCGGGCTCGGCCCGCACCCGCGCCAGCCAGGCGTTCATGCCGGCCGCGTAGCCGTCCAGCACCTGGCGGTCCGAGGCCGGCAGCGCCGCCAATTGGCGTTGGATGCGCTCGGGCGAGAAATTGGCGCGGATCGACTTGTCGAACCCCACCATCGACGCGCCCAGCACCTCGGCCACCCGGCCCTGGGTGCTGCGGCGCGCCATCTCCATCTGGAACAGCCGGTCCTGCGCCACCGCGTAGCCGTAGCCATAGAAGATGCCGTACACCGTGTCCGCATAGATGTGCGGCATGCCATAGGCGTCACGCCGGATCGTGACCTTGCCATCGGCGCCCCGCGGCGCCGCCGCGACGGCCTCGGCGGCCTGTCCGGCGGCGGGCGCCACGGGTTGCGCCACGGCCTGCGCCGCCATCGCGGGCAGGCACGAACTGGCCGCCAACAGGGCGGCCGACAACACATGCTGCTTCATTGAATCTGTCTCCGTATCGAATGGGACCGCGCCGCGAGCCGGCCGCGGGCGATGGCGGCGCCTCTGCCGGGCGCCGTCCGCGGACCATGATACGGAGGCCCAATCTATAATTCCAATGCATTTGATTCATATGATTCATGCGGTTGGAACATGGACTTCCAGAAACTCAAGCATCTGCTCGCCGTGGTCGAACACGGCACCTTTTCGCGCGCCGCCGACAAGGTCAACCTGTCCCAGCCCGCGCTCAGCCGCAGCATCCAGGCGCTGGAGGCCGAGCTTGGCCTGCCGCTGCTGGACCGCGGCACCCGCCAGGTGCGCCTCACGCCCTACGGCGCCTGCGTCGCGGAACGCGCCCGCCGCATGCGCTACGAAGAAGCCGAGCTGCGGCGCGAGCTCAAGACGCTGGCCGGCGGCGAATCGGGCACCCTGTCTATCGGACTCAGTCCCACCCCCGCTTCGCTGTTGCTGACGCCGTTCCTGGCGCACATGGCCGCTCGCCATCCGCAGGTGCGCGTGGCGGCCGAACTCGGCACCACCGCCACCCTGCTCGATCTGCTGCGCGCCGAACGCATCGACGCCATGGTCTGCGACGCCCGCATGCTGTACGGCGCCGCCGACATCGAGACCCGGCCCCTCGCGCCCCTGCGCGCCGGCATGGTCTGTCGCAAGGATCACCCCATCCTGGCCCACCGCCGCCCCACCATCGATCACATCCGCCAGTACCCCGTCGCCTCCAGCACCCTCAGCCCCGAGGTCGCCCTGCGCCTGGCCGAAACCCTCGGCCCCGCCGGCGCCCCCGAGCAGATGGTCAGCGTGCGCTGCGAAAGCCTGGCTCCCCTGGTCCACCTGGCCCTCGCCACCGACACCCTGCTGCTGGGCGTCATCTGCGTCACCCGCCAGGAGCAGCAGGCCGGCGACCTGGTCGAAGTTCCTCTTCCTGCCGACCCCCAGCGCCAGGGCCACTACGTTCTCGCCCGCCTCGCCGGCCGCAGCCCGCTGAAGGCGCAGGACGCGCTCTACAGCTACACACAGCAGCGCTGGGCGGATTTCGCCAGCTTCCGCCCCAAACAGCCGGCATTGGCGAAAACGGAAACAGCGGCCAGGGGCGCAAGGCCCTAGCGCAAGCGTGCAAGCCCGTGCGGTAGCCGGGCGGCGATGCCGGCGAACGAAGCAGTCTTTGTAGCGATCTCTACATCATTGCAGAGATCGCGATCCGGCCATATTCTGCCGTCATGAACGCGCCGCACCCCCCTGCCTGGCTTCTCCTCATTGTCAGCCTGCCGACCGACAGCGCCACCGCGCGCATGCGGATCTGGCGAGCCGTCAAAGCCCTGGGCTGCGCCGCGTTGCGGGATGGGGCCTACCTGTTGCCCGCCCATGCCGAGCAGGCCTTCCAGCTTTCCGACCTGGCCGCCGAGGCCCGAGATGAAGGCGGGCAAGCCTGGCTTCTGAAGGTCCAGCCAAAAGATGCCGAGGAATCCGAGGCGTTCGTCTCACGTTTTGACCGAACCCAGGACTACGAAAGCTGGCTGGCCGAACTGTCGGAGGGCCGCACCACCTTGCCTGCCCTGCAGCCCGCCGAATTGAATCGGCTGGCGCGCCGGCACGAGCGCAGTTTCCAGGCGCTGCGGCGGATGGATTTCTTCCCCAACGAAGCCTCCCTGCGCGCGCAAGCGCAATGGCGTGACTTCGCCCACGCCATCGAGTCCCTCCTGTCGCCCAGCGAACCTCGCGCCGTCGATGCAAGCATTGCGCGCCGCGATCCGACCCATTACCGAGGGCGCCTATGGGCGACCCGGCGTCATCTCTGGGTCGACCGTGTCGCGTCCGCGTGGCTGATCCAGCGGTTCATCGATCCGGCCGCTCGCTTCCTATGGTTGGAAACGCCCTCCGATTGCCCGCACGACGCGCTGGGCTTCGATTTCGATGGAGCGACATTCACCCACGTGGGCGATCGGGTCTCCTTTGAGGTCCTGCTCGCCAGTTTTGGGCTGGACGGGAACCGCGGCCTGGCGCGCCTGGGCGCACTGGTGCACGCCCTGGACGTCGGCGGCACGCCGGTGCCGGAAGCGGCCGGTTTCGAAGCCATGCTGGCCGGCGCCCGCAAGCGCATTCAGGATGACGATGATGCCCTGCTGGCCGAAATCGGCGCGGTGCTGGACTCCCTCTATGCCCACTTCGCCACCGGCCACAAGACCTAGCGCGACCGATCGGCGCGGCGGGCTATCTGCCGGAAACCGCCATGAACCGCCTGGCCGATATCCCATAGTCAACGACCCACCGAAAAAACCGGGCAACGAACAGAACAAGCAGGTGAAAAGATGCAAGCCAAAACGGCCGAGCCGCTCGACGCAGGCGATTCCACAAAACCACGGGTTCCGGCGCACGAGCGTCACGGCGTGTCTTTCCGCGAGGCGTTCTGGGTCTGGTGCCGCGTCGCGGCCCTGAGCTTTGGCGGCCCTGCCGGGCAGATCGCGGTGATGCACCGGATTCTCGTCGAGGAAAAGCGCTGGATCAGCGAAACGCGATTCCTGCACGCCCTGAACTACTGCACGCTGCTTCCCGGCCCTGAAGCGCACAAGCTGGCGGTATACATCGGCTGGCTGCTGCACCGCACCCGCGGTGGGTTGGTCGCGGGCATTCTGTTCATCTTTCCGGGCCTGATCGCCCTGGGCGTCCTGAGCTGGATCTATGCGAGCTACGGCGATGTGGGCGTGGTCCAGGCGCTGTTCTTCGGCTTGAAGGCGGCCGTGCTGGCGGTGGTGCTGGAAGCCGTCCAGCGGGTGGGGCGTCGAGCCCTCAAGACGCGGACGATGGTGGGCGTCGCGGGGCTCTCGTTCATTGCCATTTTCTTCCTGGCCGCGCCCTTCCCCCTCATCATCGCCGCCGCCGCGGCGACAGGCCTGGCCGGCAACGCGCTGGGATGGCAGGGCATCAAGGCGGGGGCTGGCCACGGCGCCGCCGCGAAGGACGAAGGACAGACGGCCGCCATCGACGCCGCCTTCGCCATCGAAGTTCCGGAACACGTAAAGCCCTCTCTGGCCCGGGCGATCAAGATTCTCGCCATCAACCTGGTCGCCTGGCTGGCTCCGTTGGCCGTCCTGGTGACGCTGCTGGGAACCGACAACGTCTATACGCGAATCGCCGCGTTCTTCAGCAAGATGGCGGTGGTCACGTTCGGCGGCGCCTATGCGATTCTCTCCTACGTGGCGCAACAGGCGGTCGAGCACTATCACTGGCTCGCGCCCGGGGAAATGCTGGCCGGCCTGGGCATGGCCGAAACCACGCCCGGCCCGTTGATCAGCGTGGTGCAGTTCGTGGGCTTCATGGCCGCCTACCGCCAGCCCGGCGCCCTCGATCCGGCCCTCGCGGGCACGCTGGGAGGGGTGCTCGCCAAATGGACGACGTTCGCCCCCTCCTTCCTGCTGGTCTTCGTTGGCGCCCCGTACATGGAGTCGCTGCGCAACAACAAGGCGCTGAGCGCGGCGCTCTCGACCATCACCGCCGCCGTGGTCGGCGTCATCCTGAACCTGGCGATCTGGTTCGCCCTGCACACCTTGTTCGGGCAGGTCGAGGTCAGGCACGCGCATGGCTTCACGCTGCAGATTCCCGTCCTGGCAAGCCTGGACCCGTGGTCCTTGCTGCTGGCCGCCGTCGCCATGTTCATGCTCTTTCGCTTCAAGGCGGGAATGATGGCCACGCTAGGCGTGTGTTGCGTGGCGGGTATCGCCATCCATCTGCTGGGATGGTCGGCATAGCCCGTCTCCCCCTCGTCTGGCGGCCAGCAAGACCAATGGCGGCAGCAACCCCGCGCGCAAATCACCCGTCCGGCAGCCACTCCTCCAACGTCACCTCGAACGTCATGCAGACAGGGTTCGCCCCCGGGACGAACACCCCGCCGTGCACCCGCCCCGCCGGGTCCGCCACCACCCCCGACAACGAGGCCACCACCGACCCGTCCGCCTGCGCGCGCACCTCTCCCGCCAGGCTCACGATCTCCACCGCCGGCCCCTCCAGCTGCCGCACCTCCCCGCCCCGCGCATACAGGCAGGCATCCACCAGGCTCCCAAGCGCGCCGCGCACGAAGGCGTTGCGAAACCCCTCCGCCAGGCACAGCTTCTCGACCCCCTGCACCAGATCCTCGTTGGGCCCGATGCGCGCATACGCCACCCGCCCCATGCTTCCGCTTTCGACCTCGGCCGGCATCATCGTCAGATCTCCCGCGGCTGCAATAGCCGCAAATTGGTTTCGGGGTCATAAGTGGCGCGCAGTTCGAAGCCTTCCAGCGCCGTCACCAGTACCGTCACCGGCCCCGCGCCCACGATCGATGTCTGCGGAATCAGGTGGCCGCCCAGCAGCGCCCCGCCCTGATCGCAGAACGCCGCGTGACAGTGCACCAGCGGCTCGCCGTTGTCGCCCTTGCCCAACGTGGCGTTGCCGAAGATCAGCGTGGCCGCGCCCGCCGCGATCGGCGCGGTGTACGCCACCACCCGCAGATGCGCCGGGTCCGGCGGCGCGGTGCAGTAGTCGAGATGGCTGAATTCGCCGCTCAGCAGCGTCATCGAGGCGTTCTCCACGCCCAGCGGCGCCAGGCCATTGACCAGCGCCTCGAACAGACTGGCGCCGGGCTGCAGCGCCAGCCGGACATGGCGGCCGCGCCGCGCGCAGCGGCTGTGTATCCGGACCGGGTTGAAGGCTCCCGGGTGTATCAGCGTCCTGGGGCGGGGCAATACCGGTGATCCCCGCAACGAACGATCCACGGTGGTGGTTCGCATGATGTGCACTCCGTGCGCTTGTGGCGCAAGATGGGAATGAAAGCTGAAAACGCGGGCGTCAATGCACCGCCGGCAGCATGCCCGCCGCGGTGAAGCCGCCGTCCACACAAATCACCTGCCCGGTCACGTAGCTGGACTGCGACTCGTCCAGCAGCCAGCCGATGGTGCCGTTCAGTTCCTCCGGCGCCGCGTAGCGATGCTGCGGCACCACCCGGCGCCAGGCCGCGCGCGCCTCATCCGTGTGCATCTGGCTCACCAGCGGCGTCTCGATCGGCCCGGGCGCAACCGCGTTCACGCGGATGCCGTAGGCGGCCAGCTCCACCGCCATCACCCGGGTCAGCGTCACCACGCCTCCCTTGGAAGCGCCGTACGCCGCCCGGCCCGCGTTGCCGCGGATGCCCGACACGGACGCGATGTTCACGATCGACCCGCGGCCGCGATCGCGCATGCGCCGGGCCGCCTCGCGCGCCACCACGAACGACCCCACCAGGTTAACTTCCAGGATCCGCCGCAGCAACGCCGTGTCCGTCTCCAGGAACGGCACGTCGCGGCCGATACCCGCCGAATTGACCAGCCCGGCGATCGGCCCGAAGTCGGACTCCAGCCTCGCGATCGCCTCGCTCACCTGCGCCTCGTCGGACACATCCATCCGCACGCAGCCCAACCGATCCGCCGGCGCCAGGCCTCGCACCTCGTCCAGCCGTTCCTGCGACACGTCGGCCACCAGCACCCGGCGTCCCGCGCCCAGCAGGCCACGCGCGACGGCCAGGCCAATGCCCGACGCGCCCCCCGTGACCAGCACCGCTTCCTGCGCTCCATCCATGATTCGGTCTCCTCGTTGTGTGCTCGCGATGTGTTCGCGATGTCCGCACCCTCTTGGGCGGCCGCCGCGCGGCGGCGCCGTTTCCTAGGCGGGCGCCAGGCAGCCCCGCTCGCGCAGGGCCTCGCGCACCAGCTTCTTGGTGATCTTGCCGTAGCCCGACCGCGGCAGCGCATCCCAGAAGAACACTTGGCGCGGCAGCTTGTAGCGCGCCATGCGCGATCCGAGCCAGGCCAGCAGGGCCTCCTCTTCCAGTGTCTCGCCGGGTCGCAGCACGCACACCATCACCCCCACCTCGCCCCACACCGGGTCCGGCACCCCCAGCACGGCCGCCTCCGCGATCGCCGGATGCGCCAGCACCTTCTCCTCGACCTCGCGCGGATAGATATTGGAGCCGCCCGAGATGTACATATCGGATTCGCGGCCGGTGATGTAGAGGTAGCCCGCGTCGTCCAGGTAGCCCAGGTCGCCGGTGCGGAACCAGCCGTTGCGGAAGGCCTTGGCATTGGCGCCCGGGTTGTCGTAATAGCCGGCGAACACCGCCGGCCCGCAGACGCAGATCTCGCCCGTCCGGCCCGCCGGCAACGGATTGCCGGCCTCGTCCTGGATGCTGACCTGCATGCCGATGCGCTCGTAGCCGCAGGTGCCCACGCGCGCCTCGGGGCCGTCGCCGTCATGGTGCTGTTGCGGCGGCAGCACAGTGATGTTGCCCGTGACCTCGCCCAGCCCGAAGTACTGCACCAGCACCCGGCCCAGCTTGGCCAGCGCGCGCTTCTGGTCTTCGCGGTACATGGGCGCGCCGGCGTAGATCACGTAGCGCAGGCTGGAGTGGTCAAAGGCGTCCACCGCCGGATGCTCGACCAGCAGCTTGACGATGGTCGGCACGGTGAACATGTTGGTCACCCGGTGCGCCTGCACCAGGCGCCAGGCCTCTTCCGGGTCGAAGCGCTCGCCCTCGGGCAGCACGGTGGCGGCGGCGCGCGCCACCTGGGTCAGGAAATGGATGCCCGCGCCATGCGACAGCGGCGCCACCACCAGGCTGACGTCGTGCTCGGTGGTGCCCGGCATCAGGTCGCACAGGTGGTTGGTCAGCACGAACGCCATCTGGCCATGCGTCAGCACCGCCGCCTTCGGATGCCCGGTGGTGCCGGAAGTAAAGAAGAACCAGCAGGGATCGTCATAGTCCACGTCGGCGCAGGCCGCCGGCGCGTCATCCAGATGCGCCGCGATCAGGGAAGCGGTGTCGGCCTCGCCGAACTCGCCGGGGCCCAGCCGCGCCAGCAAGGCCAGGTCGGGCATGGCCTGCGCCACGGCCGCCGCGTGCCCGGGAGACTGGCCTTCGCACAGGAAAGCCTTGATCCCGGCCGCCCGCGCCAGATAGACCGCCTCGTCCGGCGAGATGCGGCAATTGGTCGGCACCCAGACCGCGCCCAGCCGCAGCACGGCGAACAGGGTTTCGGCGAACGCGAAGCTGTTGCGCGCGTGCACCAGCACCCGGTCGCCCTTGCTCACGCCGCGCTCGGCCAGCGCCCGCGCCAGGGCGGCCGTGCGCGTGTCCAGCTCGCGCCAGTTCAGGCGGGCCTCGCCGCAGACCAGCGCTGCGCGCGTGGGGTGGCGGCGCGCCGCCTGCACCAGGAAATGCGCCAGGTTCATGGCCCGGCGCGACACCGGCGCCACCCCGCCCGGCGGCGCCAGGGCCTGCTCCAGCGGGCCGCTCATTTGACGCGCTCCAGGATGCTGACGTAATTGGCCACGGCCGCGCCGCCCATGTTGAAGACGCCGGCCAGCGTCGCGTCCGGCACCTGCATGGCGCCGGCCTCGCCGGCCAGTTGCAGACACGCCATGACGTGCAGCGACACCCCGGTGGCGCCCACCGGATGGCCCTTGGCCTTGAGTCCGCCCGACGGGTTGACCGGCAGGCGTCCGCCCTTCTGCACCCAGCCCTCCCGCAGCGCCCGTACGCCGTGGCCGCGCGGCGCCAGGCCCATGGCCTCGTACTCGATCAGTTCGGCGATGGTGAAGCAGTCATGCGTCTCCACCAGGCTCAGGTCGTCCAGAGTCGCGCCGGCATCGGCCAGCGCCTCGCGCCAGGCGCGCGCCGCGCCCTCGAACGCGATCGGATCGCGCCGGCTCAGCGGCAGGAAGTCATTGACGTGGCGCCGGGCGCGAAAGCCGATGGCGCGGCGCAGGCCCGCCGCGGTTTCCGCGTCGGCCAGCACCAGCGCCGCCGCGCCGTCGGAAATGGGCGAGCAATCGGTGCGGCGCAACGGCGCCGACACATAAGGGTTTTTCTCGGAGACGGTATTGCAGAACGCGAAGCCGAGGTCCTTGCGGATCTGCGCGTAAGGGTTGTCCAGCGCATTGGCGTGGTTCTTGGCCGCGATGCGGGCCAGCGCCTCGCCGTGGTCGCCATGGCGCTCGAAATAGGCGGTGGCGATGCGGCTGAACACGCCGGCAAAGCCGCCCGGCAGGTTGGCCTCTTCCTTGCGGTAGCTGGCATTGAGCAGGATGTCGCCGGTGTCCTCGGTGGAACGCGCGGTCATCTTCTCGGCCCCCACCACCAGCGCCACGCGGCCGCGTCCGGCCTCGATGAAATCCATGGCCGCGTACAGCGCGGCCGAGCCGGTGGCGCAGGCATTCTCCAGCCGCGTCGCCGGCACATACGCCAGCGCCGGGTCGGACAGCGCCACCAGCGCGGCCTGGAAATCCTGTTTCTGGAAACCGCTGTTCATGACGCCGGCATAGATGCCGTCCACCGCCTCCGGGCTGATGCCCGCATGCTCCAGCGCGGCGCCGGATACCCGCGCCATCAGGCTTTCGGTGTCGGGGTCGTCGAGTTTGCCGAACGGGGTGTGCGACCACCCCACGATGACGGCACGCTTGCTCATTGCTGTCTCCTCTGTTGGCAGCCCCGCCCCGCCGGCACGGCGGATCAGGGCCTGGGCTTGGCGGCCTGCGGGCGCGCCCGCGCCTCGCGGCCTGCCGGGTTGGCCTGCGCAAGCAGGCGTTTGGCCTCGCGTGACAACAGCTTGGCCAGCTGGAACTGTCTTTCCTCGTCCATGCGCGATTCGACTGCGGCGATGCTCAGGGCGCCCAGCACGTGGCCCTGCTCATCGCGCAGCGGCATGCCGATGCCCCACGAGCCCGGCACCACCAGGCCGCGGTTGACGGCATAGCCCTGCTCGCGCACCTCATCGACCAGGGTGCGGATCAGCGCCACGGAGTAATGCGGATAGCGCCGCTCGATCAGGGCCGCATTGGCCTGCAGGCAGGCGTCGACCTCGTCGTCGGGCAACGCCGCCAGGATCGCCAGGCTGCCGGCGCCGATGCCCAGCGGATGCCGGTCGCCCGGCAGCAGCACGTGGGTCTTGAGCGGATAGTCGCCGTCCTCGCGCAGCACGCAGACCGCGAACACGTCGCGGCGCAGCGAAAAGAAGGCGGAATCGCCGCACTCGTGCGCCAGTCGCGCCACCACCGGCGCGGCCAGGCGGTTGATGCCGAAGCGCTCGCTGGCGATGTTGCCCAGCACGTGGCATTCGGGGCCCAGAAAGTAGCGGCGGCTGGCCAGGTCCTGTTCGACCATGCCTTCGGCGGCCAGGGCGGCCAGGATGCGGTGCACGGTGGGCTTGCTCATGCCTGTGTCGCGCGTCAACGCCAGCAGGCCCGCGCCTTCGCCGCGGGTGCGCGACACCGCGCGCAGCACCAGCATGGCGCGGGATATCGCCTGGGCGCCACCGACCTGGGATGAGGTCTCCGTCACGTCTCCGCCTGTGTTTTCATCAGGTCCATTTTGTGGACCATTAACCTGATTTTGTTTTTTCATTCTGCACCAGTTTTATTGATTTACGCTAGTGAATCAATGTGATTAAATAAATTTAAGGGTAGTACGTAGGTCCACATAATGGACCTCATGCAAAGATAAAGCAACAGGCCTGGCAAGGCGCTTTATCCGGCCGTCCTCGACGGCGGCCGGATCTCATAACCAAGGAGACAGCATGAACACGACTCGACGCAACCTCATGCGCGCCGCGGGAGGCGGCGCGCTGCTCGCCCTGGCCCCGTTCCAGCGCACGCTGGCGGCGCCCCAGTTCCGTTACAAGTACGCCAACAACCTGCCGCCCTCGCACCCGATGAACCTGCGCGCCAACGAGGCCGCGCAGAACATCCTCAAGGACACCGGCGGCCGCTTCGAACTGGCGGTGTTCCCCAGCAGCCAGCTGGGCTCCGACACCGACACCCTGAGCCAGCTGCGCGCCGGCGCCGTCGAGTTCTTCACCCTGTCGGGGCTGATCCTGTCGACCCTGGTGCCCAGCGCCTCGATCAGCGGCGTCGGCTTCGCCTTTCCCGACTACGCCTCGGTCTGGAAGGCCATGGACGGCGACCTGGGCGCCCACATCCGCGCCGACATCAATGGCAAGGGCCTGTTCGTCATGGACCGCATCTGGGACAACGGCTTTCGCCAGGTCACCACCAGCTCGCGCGCCATCAGCGGCCCGGACGACTTCCGCGACCTGAAGATCCGCGTGCCGGTCAGCCCGCTGTGGACCTCGATGTTCAAGGCGCTGGGCTCGTCGCCGGCCAGCATCAACTTCAACGAAACCTATTCCGCCCTGCAGACCCGCGTGGTGGACGCGCAGGAAAACCCGCTGGCCATCATCCAGACCGCCAAGCTGTACGAAGTGCAGAAATACTGCTCGATGACCAACCACATGTGGGACGGCTTCTGGTTCCTGGGCAACCGCCGCGCCTGGGAAAAGCTGCCGGCCGACATCCGCGAGGTCGTCGCCAAACACATCAACGCCGCCGGCATGGCCGAGCGCGCCGACGTGCTGGCACTCAACAATCAGCTGCAGACCAAGCTGGCCGAGCAGGGCCTGGCCTTCAACACCCCCGACCCCACCCCCATCCGCGACGCGCTGCGCCGCGCCGGCTTCTACGCCAGCTGGAAGGAAAAGTACGGCGACAAGGCCTGGGGCCTGCTGGAGCAGGCGGCCGGGAGTCTGTCATGAGGGCTGCGCTGACGCATCCGGCGGCGCTGCGGGCCGAGGCGGGCCCGGCGCCCGGCGCGCGCCGCCCCTGGGCCATCACGCTGGACAACGCCCTGGGTCACCTGGTGGAGATTCCGGCGGCCATCCTGGTGGTCGCGGAAATCGTCATCCTGTTCTCGGGCATCGTGGCGCGCTACGTGCTGCACACGCCGCTGGTGTGGTCCGACGAACTGGCCTCGATCCTGTTCCTGTGGCTGGCCATGCTGGGCGCGGTGATCGCCTTTCGCCGTGGCGAGCACATGCGCATGGGCGCGCTGGTCAACCGCGCCTCGCCTGGCACCCGCGCGCTGCTGGACATGGTGGCCGTGGCGGCGGCGCTGGCGTTCCTGCTGCTGCTGCAGGCGCCGGGCTACGAGTACGCCTCGGAGGAACAGTACGTCACCACCGCCGCGCTGGAAATCCCCAACGCCTGGCGCGCCGCGGCCTTGCCAGTGGGCACCGCGCTGATGCTGCTGATCGCGCTGCTGCGGCTGGTCGAACGCGCGCAGTGGCGCGTCACCGGCCTGGCGCTGCTGCTGGTCGGCGGCGTGGTGGCCGCCCTGACGGCGCTGCAGCCGGTACTGGCGGGACTGGGCAACCTCAACCTGCTGATCTTCTTCGTCGGCGTGGTGGCGGCCACGGTGTTCGCGGGCGTGCCGATCGCCTTCTCGTTCGGGCTGGCCACCTTCGGCTATCTGTCGCTGACCACCGACGTGCCGATGATGGTGGTGGTCGGGCGCATGGACGAAGGCATGTCGCACCTGATCCTGCTGGCGGTGCCGCTGTTCGTGTTCCTGGGCGTGCTGATCGAGATGACCGGCATGGCCAAGCGCATGGTGGCGTTCCTGGCCAGCCTGCTGGGGCACGTGCGCGGCGGCCTGTCTTACGTGCTGATCGGCGCCATGTACGTGGTCTCGGGCATCTCGGGCGCCAAGGCCGCCGACATGGCGGCGGTGGCGCCGGTGCTGTTCCCGGAAATGCGCGAGCGCGGCGCCGACGAGGGCGACCTGGTGGCGCTGCTGTCGGCCACCGGCGCGCAGACCGAGACCGTGCCGCCCAGCCTGGTGCTGATCACCATCGGCTCGGTCACCGGCGTGTCGATCACGGCGCTGTTCACGGGCGGCCTGCTGCCCGGGCTGGTGCTGGGCGTGATGCTGTGCCTGGTGGTCTGGTGGCGCAACCGCCGCGAAGACCTGAGCGCGGTGCGCAAGGCCAGCGGCCGCCAGATCGGCCGCGCCCTGCTGGTGGCGCTGCCGGCGCTGGCGCTGCCGTTCGTGATCCGGGCGGCGGTGGTCGAGGGCGTGGCCACCGCCACCGAGGTCTCGACCATCGGCATCGTCTACGCCGCGCTGATCGGACTGCTGGTCTACCGCTGCTTTGACGTCAAGCGGCTCAAGCCCATGCTGGTCGACACGGCCTGCCTGTCGGGCTCGATCCTGCTGATCATCGGCACCGCCACCGCCATGGCCTGGGCCCTGACGCAATCGGGCTTCTCGACCCAGCTGGCGCAAGCCATGGCCGGCCTGCCCGGCGGCGCCGCCACCTTCATGGCGGTGTCGATCGTGGCGTTCGTCATCCTGGGCAGCGTGCTGGAAGGCATCCCCGCCATCGTGCTGTTCGGTCCGCTACTGTTCCCCATCGCGCACCAGATGGGCATCCACGAGGTGCACTATGCGATGGTGGTGATCCTGTCGATGGGCCTGGGCCTGTTCGCGCCGCCGTTCGGGGTGGGTTACTACGCCGCCTGCGCCATCGGCCGGGTCGCGCCCGAAGCCGGCATCCGGCCCATCCTGGGCTACCTGGGTTCGATGGCGGTCGGCATCGTGGTCATCGCCGCGGTGCCGTGGATCTCGACAGGGTTCCTGAAGTAACCACGTGGCCGGCCGCCGCGCCTTCGTGGCGCGCCGGCCATTCCCCCCTTCCTTTATCCCCCTTTCTCTACCCCTCCCTTTACCTCCTTCCTTCAAGGCGGACGGCCCGCGCTCCGCCGCCAACCGGCGCGCCGCCCGTGCTCCCCACGACGGCCGCGCCGCCCGCCACGCGCGCCCCGTCATCGCCGTGGGGAAAAACCCACACGCCCGCAATCCCCCACCGCCCGCGCGGTTGATCCACCTACACCACTTCTATAGAATCTTCAATTCGGGCCTGTGCCCATTCTTTTTTCCCTTCACCTACACCTGGGAGGCGCAAGATGATGAATCCGCATACCGCCATCCCGCGCGTATCTCCGCGACGCCATTAAGTCGTCGCCCGCGCGGCCCCATCGCCAGACTACCTGGCGACTGGTCCGCCGTGCCCGCCCCAAACCCCTGAACGCAATGCCCGCGCCGTGAGGCGCAGGTCGTATCACCTTCTTCCCACAAGGAAACCGGCGCCTTCGCGTTGCCGGGCGATCGCAATGAATCGAACAAAAATCGATCTGCGAGGACAAGCCTTCAAGGACGTCCTCGGCTTTACCTTCCGCTATTGGCGCGCCCAGCCCTGGCGCACCGCTCTTATCGTCGCGCTGGCCCTGCTGTCGGCCGTGGCCGACGTGCTGACACCGCTGTACGCGGGCCGGCTGGTCGACGCGGTGGCCTCCGGCGCCTCGTCCGACGCCCAGGTGTGGGGCGCGGCCGTCACCGCGTTCTGGCTGCTGATCGCACTGGGCATCGGCAGCACGCTGCTGCGCCAGGGCGTGTTCCAGAACATCATCGTCTTCACCCTGAAGATGATGAACGGCATGGTCTCCAACGCCTTCTACCGGGTGCAGCGCTTTTCCACCGATTGGCATGCCAACAGCTTTGCCGGCTCGACCGTGCGCAAGATCACGCGCGGCATGTGGGCGGTGGACGTGCTGAACGACACGCTGTTGGTGGCGCTGCTGCCCTCGGTGGTGATGCTGGTCGGCGCCACCGTGCTGCTGGGCGTGTACTGGCCGGTGATGGGCCTGGTGGTGGGCCTGGGTTCGGTGCTGTACATCGCGGTGACGGCGGCGCTGTCGCTGGGCTACGTGGCCCCGGCGGCGCGGCTGGGCAACGCCTGGGATACGCGCATGGGCGGCGCGCTGGCCGACGCGGTCAGCTGTAACCCGGTCGTCAAGGCCTTCGGCGCCGAGACGCGCGAGGAAGCGCGCCTGGGGCGCGTGGTCGACAAGTGGCGCCGCCGCACGCGCCGCACCTGGATTCGCGCCACGATCAACGGCGGCATCCAGGGCGCGATGCTGGTGGCGATGCAGGCCGGCATCCTGGGCGCGTCGCTGCTGCTGTGGTCGCGCAACCAGGCCAGCGTCGGCGACATCACCTTCGCGCTGACGATGTTCTTCATGCTGCAGGGCCACCTGCGCGACGTGGGCATGCATATCCGCAATCTGCAGCGCTCGGTCAACGACATGGAGGAACTGGTGGCGCTGGAGAAACAGCCGCTGGGCGTGGACGATCGCGCTGGCGCGGGCGCAATCCGCGTCACGGCCGGCGAGATCCGCTTCGAGGACGTGACCTTCCGTTATGGCCGACACGAGGCGGCGCTGTATGACCGCTTCTCGGCGCGCATCGCGCCGGGCGAGCGGGTCGGCCTGGTCGGGCATTCGGGCTCGGGCAAGACCACGTTCATCAAGCTGATCCAGCGCCTGTATGACGTCAACGGCGGCCGCATCACCATCGACGGTCAGGACATCGCCCAGGTCAAGCAGGCGTCGCTGCGCAGCCAGATCGCGATCGTGCAGCAGGAGCCGGTGCTGTTTCACCGCACGCTGGCCGAGAACATCGCCTACGCCCGCCCCGGCGCGACGCAGGCCGAGATCGAGCAGGCGGCGCGGCTGGCCAGCGCGCATGACTTCATCATGGCGCTGCCCAAGGGCTACGAGACGCTGGTGGGCGAGCGCGGCGTGAAGCTGTCGGGCGGCGAGCGCCAGCGCGTGGCGATCGCCCGCGCCTTCCTGGCCGATGCGCCGATCCTGATCCTGGACGAGGCCACGTCGAGTCTGGACAGCGAAAGCGAGGTGCTGATCCAGCAGGCCATGGAACGCCTGATGGTGGGGCGCACCACGCTGGTGGTGGCGCATCGCCTGTCGACGGTGCGCGCGCTGGACCGCCTGCTGGTGATGGACCGCGGCCGCATCATCGAGGAAGGCAGCCATGACCAGCTGATCCGCTTGAAGGGCGGCCTGTACCGGCGCCTGTTCGAGCGCCAGGCCCTGGAGCTGACCAAGGGCCTGACGCAGGCGGAGATGCTGGCCGACGGCGCGCGCGCCTTGCCGCCGCGTGCCGACGACGAGGATCAGGACGAGGACGAAACGTCTTTCGCCTTCGGCAAATAAGGCAAGGGCCTGACGCGAGTCAGGCCCTTTTTTCATGGTTGCCGCGCCGCGCGCGCCGGCCCGCCTCAGCGGTTCAGCGTCAGCCGCAGGCCGAAGGCGATCAGCGCGCCGCCGAACACGGCGCCCTGCCACTTCTGCACGCGCGGATGGGCTTGCATCCAGCGACCCAAGGAGCCGCCCGCCAAGGCGCACAGCACGTCGAACGCCAGGCCCAGGCTCACCAGGATCACGCCCAGCAGCGCGAACTGCCGGCCGATCGGCCCTTGCGCCGGCGAGATGAATTGCGGCAGCAGCACCGAGCAGAACAGCAATGCCTTGGGATTGAGGAAGTTGGTCAGCACGCCGCTGAAAAACGCCGCGCCCAGGCCCGGCCCATGCGCGGCCGCCTGCGCGGCCTGCGCCACGCCATAAGAGAGCGGTCCGGCGCGCAGCAACCGCGCGCCCAGCCAGATCAGATAGCCCCCGCCCACGGTGCGCGCCACATCGAAAGCCCAGGGATGGGCCTTGAACAGCGCCGCCAGCCCCAACGCCGCCAGCGTCACGTGAGCGGCGCGCGCCACGGCCAGCCCGCCGGCCACCGCCAGCGCCTGACCGCGCCCGCGCAGGGCCCCGGTTTCGAGCAGCAGGATCATGTCCGGCCCGGGCACCACATAGACAATCAACAATGCCCCAAGAAACAACGCCATATCGGCCATGATGCGCCACGCTCCGTGCTGCGGGAAATGGCGATCATTCTAGGGAAAAGGCCTCGGCATGTGCTTGCTATTCATACCAACCGGAATAACATGATTGGCATACTGAACCAATCAACGCTTCCTAATTCCAATTTCATGCCAAAACGCCAATTGGACGCCTATGACCGGCGCATTCTCGAGGCCCTGCAGCACAACGGCCGCCTCACCAACGTCGAGCTGGCCGAACAGATCGGCCTGTCGCCCTCGCCCTGCCTACGGCGGGTGCGGCTGCTGGAGGAGGCCGGCGTGATCCAGGGCTACGAGGCCCGGCTGGCGCCGGACGAGGTCGGACTGGGCCTGACGGTGTTCGTCGGCGTCAAGGTCGAGCGCCACCACGAGCGCGACGCCGAGCAGTTCCGCAAGGAAGTCCGCGCCCTGCCGGAAGTGGTGGCGGCCCATTTGGTATCGGGCGAATCCGACTTCCTGCTGCAGGTGGCGCTGCCCGACCTGCGCGCCTACGAACGCTTCCTGCTTGGCACGCTGCTCAAGCTGCCCGGCGTCAAGGACATCCGCAGCAACTTCGCGATCCAGACCGTCAAGCCACAGAGTCCGCTGCCGCTGGACCACCTGGGACATTGAGCGCCGCCTGCCGCACCTTGGCGCTGCGCTGTTCGAAGCGCGCCTGCGACTGCGCCAGGTAGCGCTGCACGATGGCCGGTTCCGAGGTCCTGGGCGTGCCGCCGGGAAATGGCGGCTCGGGGTCGTATTCGATCTGCAGCTGGATCAGCTTGGCGACCTCGTCGCCGCACAGCGTGGCCACCACTTTCAGGGCCATGTCGATGCCCGAGGTGACGCCGCCGGCGGTGAAGACGTTGCCGTCCACGCACAAGCGCGCATCGGTCGGCACGGCGCCGAAATGCGCCAGCAGTTCGCGCGCGCGCCAATGGCTGGAGGCGCGCTTGCCGCGCAGCAGGCCGGCCGCGCCCAGCAGCAGCGAACCGGTGCAGATGCCGAAGACGTAGCGCGCGCCCAACGCTTGCCGGCGCGTGAAGGCTACCCAGTCCGGGTCGAGGATGGCATCATCCGTCCCCGGCCCGCCGGGCACCACCAGCAGATCGCAGGGCGGCGCCGACGCCAGGGTCTGGGTCGGCACGAAACGCAGACCGCGGTCGCTGCGTACCGGATCGGGCGTTTTTGCGACAAAATCGACGCTGAACCCGGGCGCGGCGGCGAGCACCTCGTAAGGCCCGGTCATATCGAGCTGGGTCAGCCCTTCGAACAAGAGAATATTGACATGCACGACGATGCTCCTTCACGGATCGGAACCGCCAGCGTAGACCGACACGCCGGCGCGCGTGCGCCAAATGCGGGCGCGATCGCGCCAAAACGCATTGTCTTCCTGCTGTACGACGGTTTCCAACCGCTCGACCTGGCCGGCCCCTGGCAGGCCTTCAGCGGCGCCAACGATGAAGGCGGCGCCGGCTATCAGTTGAGCACCGTCGCGGCCACGCCGGTGGTCGGCACCTGGGACCAGGGCCTGCGCATGCAGGTCAACGCCACCTTCGCCAGCGACGACGACGCGCCGATCGACATGCTGTTCGTGCCGGGCGGCCCCGGCATCGACCAGGCCGCCGCGCACGGCGAGACGCTGGCCTGGCTGCGCCGCCGCAGCCCGCAGGCGCGCCGCACCTGCAGCGTGTGCACCGGCGCCTTCCTGCTGGCCGCGGCCGGCCTGCTCGACGGCCGCCGCGTCACCACCCACTGGCGCTCCGCGGACCGCCTGCGCCAGCGGCATCCCGGCCTGAAGGTGGAAGACGACCGCATCTACATCGAGAGCGGCGCCATCTGGACCTCGGCCGGCGTGACCGCCGGCATCGACCTGGCGCTGGCCCTGATCGAGCGCGACGTGGGCGCCCAGGTGTCGCAGGATGTGGCGCGCCGGCTGGTGGTCTTCATGCGCCGCGACGGCGACCAGCGCCAGTACAGCCAGTCACTGCGCCTGCAGGACCGGTTGGCGGCGCCGTTTCGCGATCTGGTCGAGAAAATCGAGGCCAGCCTCTCGGCGCGCTGGTCCGTCGACGATATGGCCGATGCCTGCCATATGTCGCGCCGCACCTTCCAGCGCAAGTTCGCGGCGCATTTCGGCGTGACGCCGAGCGAGGTGCTGCGCCAGCTGCGGCGCGAACGGGACGGCGCGCTGCGCGCGGCGGGCCGGGCCTCGGGCAAGGTCCTGCGCCATGCGCTCGGGAGCGCCGGCCAGCCGCCGGGATCGGCTCGCACGCCATGAACGCATCCGCCTCCCCGTGTCCCGAATGCGGCCAGCCCCAGGTCATCACCGAACAGGGGTTGAGCCTGATCGCGCGCTGCGGCAGCTGCGGCTGGATGGTGGCGACCACCAACCCCAACCACCCGATCATGGACTGCACGCGCTACACGCTGCGCGCGCGGCCCGGCGACCTGGCCCCGGCCCGCGCCATCGCCCGCCTGGCGGTGGCGCTGGGCATCGGCGTCAAACAGGCGCGCGCGCTGATCGCCCAGGGCCTGCCGGTGGCCGAGAACGTCCTGGCGCTCGAGGTCATCCGACTGCATGCCGTGCTGGCCGGCGCGGGGTTGCAGGTGGAGATCACGCCGCCTTTCCGCTGGCCGCTGGACCCGCGCGACTGACGCGAGGCCGCCCGCCGGGTCCGCCCCGCCCGCGCCAAGGTCCTACCCCGCCAGCCCCACCGACATGCCGCCGCAGACATACAGCACCTGCCCGGTCATGAAACCGGCGCGCCGGTCCAGGAACGAGGACACGGCGTGCGCCACGTCTTCCGGCCGGCCGATGCGGCCGACCGGAATGGCGGCTTCCAGCGCCACGGTCCTGGGGTCGCCCGGCGGGTTGGACTGGTCGAACAGCTCGGTGGCGATCGGCCCGGGCGCCACGGTGTTGACCGTGATGCCGGCCTTGCCCAGTTCCAGCGCCCAGGTGCGCGTCATGCCCACCAGGCCGGACTTGGTGGCGCCGTAGACCGTGCGGCCCGGCTTGCCCAGGCCGGCGCGGCTGCCGATGTTGACGACCCGGCCGTAGCCGGCCTGACGCATGCCGGGCAGCAGCGCCTGCATCAACAGCAGCGGCGCGGTCAGGTTCACGGCCACCATGCGCGCCAGTTCCTCCTGGGTCACGGCCTCGATGTCGGCGACCTGGATCATGCCGGCGTTGTTGACCAGGTGCAGCACCGGCCGCGCCGCCGCCAGCGCGGTGGCCGCCGCGGCCGTGGCGGCGGCGTCGCCCAGGTCCACCGACTGGAAGCGCTCGCCGGGCAACGCCGATGCCGGCGGCCGGCGGCTGAAATTGACGACCTCGAAGCCGTCCTGCAACAGACGCGCGACGATGGCGCGGCCGATGCCCCGGCTGCCGCCGGTGACCAATGCGAGGGGGGTTGTCATTGCGCGGTGATTCCCTTGTCCTTGATGAGGCCGCCCCACTTGGCGCGCTCCTGGCGCTCGAACGCAGCCAGATCCGCGCCGAACAGCGTGCCGGGCCGGGCGCCCATGGTAGCGAAATTGGTGGCGATGGCGGACGTGGCCAGGCCGCTGCGCGCCGCCTCGATCAGTTGGCGCACCACCGGTTCGGGCGTGCCGCGCGGCGCGTACAGCGCGAACCACGCCGTCACGTCGAAACCCGGCAGGCCGGACTCGGCCACGGTAGGCAGGTCCGGCAGCGACGGATCGCGCGCGGCCGACGTGACCGCCACGCCGCGCACCAGATTGCCGTCCTTGATCTGCGCCAGCGCGCCGGGCAGGTTGTCGAACAGCAGGTCGACCTGGCCGCCGGCCACCGCCGGCAGCGACGCCGAGGTGCCCTTGAACGGCACGTGCAGCATCGTCACGCCAGCCATGGCCTCGAAATAAGCGCCGGTCAGGTGCACCGACGACCCCACGCCCGGCGAGGCGTAGGTCAGCTTCCTGTCCCTGGACTGGCGCGCCGCCTGGATCACGTCGGCCACCGTCCTGTAGGGCGACTTGGCGCTGACGGCAATGACGTTGGGCGTGGTCGACACCAGCGCGATCGGCACCAGGTCGCGCTCGGGGTCGAACGTCATGTTGCTGTAGAGGAACTGGTTGATGGTCTGGGTGCCGATGGTGCCCAGGCCCAGGGTGTAGCCGTCGGCCTTGGCGCGCGCCACGTAGGCCATGCCGATGTTGCCGCCCGCGCCCGGCTTGTTCTCGACCAGCACGGTCTGCTTGAGCGCCGGCTGCAGCGCGTTGGCGATGGCGCGGCCAAAGATGTCGGCGCCGCCGCCCGGCGGATACGGCACGACCACGGTGACGGGATGCTCCGGATAACCGGCCGCCTGGACCGCAGGGATCGAGGCGGCGGCCAGCACGGCCAGCGCCGCAGCGGCCAGCGCGCGCCGCCCGGCGCGCCTGTGCAGGGAATGCGTCATGGATCTGTCTCCTCGCGAATCCGCTCGGGGCGGATTTCTTCTGGCTCCGCCTGGGGGCGGATGCTGTCGATGGGCGTCCGCGGGATGCGGACACTTCCTATAGTACGTAAATACGTACTATATTCACAAGAACACGAAAAACACATTGGAGACAGACCATGAAACGCTGGACGCGCCGTCCCGAGGGATCGACCTGGGGCGACTTCGGGCCGGACGACGAGATCGGCCGCCTGAACCTGCTGACCGAAGAGAAAGTGCTGCAAGCGGTGCGCGAAGTGCGGGCCGGCAAGGTCTTCTGCCTGTCGCTGCCGCTGGACCTGCCCGGCGGCAACGTGCTCAACCCGCGCCGCCATCCGCCGCAACTCAAGCCGACCTTCCGCGACGGCACGCCCTACCTGAACTTCGCCATGGCGCGCCTGCAGCCCGAGGCCGTCGACGTGCTGTCGGATGACCAGGTCACGCTCAGCCTGCAATACTCGACCCAGTGGGACGGCCTGTGCCACGTCGGCGCGCAGTTCGACATCCAGGGCGACGGCCAGGCCCGCCGCGTCTACTACAACGGTTATGCCGCGGGCGTGGACGTGTTCGGCGGCGATGATGCCGCGCCCGACGCCTGCTGCCCGCCGGGCGGCTCGTACGCGCGCAAGCTCGGCATCAACCGCTACGCCGAGAAAGGCATGCAGGGCCGCGGCGTGCTGGTCGACCTGGCGCGCGCCTTCGGCCCCGGCCGCACCCTGGTGGGCCATACCCAGCTGCAGGCGGCGATGCGCGAGCAGCGCGTGGTGGTCGAGCCGGGCGACATGCTGGTGCTGCGCACCGGTTTCGCCGAGACACTGGTGGAGATGGCCGGCCAGCCCGACCCGCACCGCCTGGAGCAGACCGGCGCGGTGCTGGACGGCGCTGATCCGGCGCTGCTGGACTGGATCACCGACAGCGGCATCGCGGCGATCTGCGCCGACAACTACGCGGTCGAGGCCTATCCGGCCCGCACCGCCGGCCCCGGCCATTCGATCCTGCCGCTGCATCATCACTGCCTGTTCAAGCTGGGCGTGCCGCTGGCCGAGCTGTGGTACCTGAAGGCGCTGGCCGACTGGCTGCACGCGCAGGGCCGCACCCGCTTCCTGCTGACCGCGCCGCCGCTGCGCCTGCCGGGCGCGGTGGGCTCGCCCGTGACCCCCATCGCCACGGTGTAGGCCCATGACGTCGCTCCCCGCCCTGTTTTCGCGGCACCTCGACGCGCTGGCCGCGCACCACCCCGACCGCCCCGCCCTGATCGACCGCGATCAGGCCATCAGCCACGCCGACCTGCGCGCGCGCAGCCGCGCCCTGGCCGCCGGCCTGGCGCGCATCGGCGTGCGGCCCGGCCAGCGCGTGGCGGTATGGCTGCCCAACTGCGCCGCGTGGGTCGAGACCTTCCTGGCCTGCGCCCACCTGGGCGCGCTAGTGCTGGCGGTCAACACCCGCTTTCGCGCGCGGGAACTGGCCGACATCCTGGGCCGCGGCGGCGCCGACTGGCTGGTGTTCTGGCCCGGCTTCAAGGGCATCGACTTCCAGGGCATCCTGGACGACGTCACGCCCGAATCGCTGGCGCGGCTGCAAGGCATCGTCGCCGTGTCCGAGACGGACGAGCCCATCGCCGCCTCGCTGCGCGGCAAGCCGGTGCACCGCTACGCCGAGCTGCGCGCCTGCGCCGACACGCCCCCGCCGCCCCAGCCCGACGCGGGCGTGCTGTGCTTCACCACGTCCGGCACCACCTCACAGCCCAAGTTCGTGCTGCACGACCAGCGCACCCTGCTGCGCCACGGCGCGGCGGTGGCGCGCGCCTTCGGCTATGACGACCACAGCCGCGTGCTGGCCAGCGCGCCGTTCTGCGGCGCCTTCGGCTTTGCCACGCTGGCGGGCGGCCTGGCGCACGGCGCGCCGGTGGTATGCGCGCCGGTGTTCGACGCGGCCGAATCGGCCGCCGCGATCCAGCGCCACCGGGTCACCCACACCTACGCCAACAACGAGGCGCTGGTCGCCATGATGCGGGCGGGCGCGCCCGGCGCGTTCGCCTCGGCGCGGCTGTTCGGCTTCGCCAGCTTCACGCCGGCGCTGGACCACATGCTGGATCTGGCGCGCGAGGCCGGCGTGCCGCTGACCGGGCTGTATGGGTCAAGCGAACTGATCGCCCTGGTCGCCGGCCAGCCGCGCGACCCCGCCGAAGGCGACGTGGCCGCGCGCCACCAGCCCGGCGGCACCCTGATCTATCCCGAGGCCCGCGTGCGGGCGCGCGACCCGGCCAGCGGCCAGGTGCTGCCGCACGGCGAATCGGGCGAACTGGAAATCCTGTCGCCCAGCCTGATGCGCGGCTACCTGGACAACCCCGAGGCCACCGCCCGCGCCTGCACCGACGACGGTTACTTCAAGACCGGCGACCTGGGCTACACCCTGAACCCGCGCCAGTTCGTGTTCCAGACCCGCATGGGCGACTCGTTGCGCCTGTCCGGCTTCCTGGTGAACCCGGTCGAGATCGAGCAGATGGTGGAGTCGCTGCCCGGCGTGCGCGCCTGCCAGGTGGTCGGCGCCATCCGCGACGGCAAGACCGTGCCCTACGCCTTCGTGCTGCTGCGGGACGGCGCCAGCGCCGATGCGCCCGGCTGGACGGCGGCCTGCAGACAGGCCATGGCCGGCTTCAAGGTGCCGGCCGGTTTCACGGTGCTGGACGCGTTCCCCTCGGTGGAAAGCGCCAATTCGGTCAAAATCCAGAAACACCGGCTGCGCGAGATGGCCGACGCCCTGCTCGCCGCCCCCGCCACCTCCTGACCGATCCGACCCATGCCCGCGCGCCCGCTTTTCTCGCACAGCCCCCAGCCGCTCTACCTGCAGGCGGCGGCGCTGTTTCGCAGCCATATCCAGAACCGCACCTGGCGGCCGGGCCAGCAGATCCCGCCGCTGGAAGCGCTGATGGAAACCTATGGCATCTCGCGCGCCACCATCCGCCAGGCCCTCGGCCAGCTGGAACAGGACGGCCTGATCCGGCGCTCGCGCGGCTCCGGCACCTTCGTCAACGCCGACCTGCCCGAGACGCCGACGCTGCTGATTCCCAAGACCTGGGCCGAAACCGTCGAACTGAGCAACCAGCTCGGCACGGTATCGCTGGTGGAGTCGAGCGCCGACTCGCCGCTGCCCGACACCCTGGGCATGCCGTGCGCGGCGGACCGCGGCGGCCGTTTCCAGTACCTGCGGCGCGTGCACACCACCGAGGCCGGGCCGTTCTGCTACAGCGAGGTATTCCTGGAAAGCAGCCTGTTTCGCAAGCACCGCGCCCGCATCCAGAAAAGCACCGTGGCGCCGGTGCTGGACCAGTTCTACGGCGCCCGCATCAGCGAGGCGCGCCAGGTGCTCAACGTGATCGAGGCCGGCCAGGAATCGGCCGAATCGCTGCGCATCCCGGTGTCCTCGCCGGTGGCCGAACTGCGCCGCTACGCCTGCATCGACGGCCGCGTGGTGTATTTCGCGCGGCTGGAATTCCCGTTCCGCAAGGTGCGCATGGAGTTCGACTTGTTGAGCCAGCGCTAGGCCGCATCGCAACCAGAGGCACCAGGCGGCCGCGCGGACACCTCGGCTTTGCCCGCGCGCCATCCGATCATCCCACTATAAAAGCGCCGCCCTCCAGCCAAGCGCCGCAGTACCCGCAAGCATCCGGCATAACCATAAATGGAGACAACCATGACCCCCATGCCCCGGATTTCGCAGCAACGCAGTAACCCGACAACCCGCCTCCCGCTGGCCAAACCCCTGGCAGCCGTGGCCGCCGCCTGCGGCGCCAGCCTGCTGTTCAGCGGCGCGGCCCTGGCGCAGGCCGCGCCCGCCGCCATCTCCGACGACATCGTCCGCCTCGGCCTGATCCTGGACATGAGCGGCGTCTACGCCGACGTGACCGGCAAGGGCAGCGCCACCGCCGCGCAGATGGCCATCGACGACTTCGGCGGCACGGTGCTGGGCAAGAAGATCGAGCTGCTGGCGGTCGACCACCAGAACAAGGCCGACATCGCCGCCGCCCGCGCCCGCGAGTGGTACGACACGCAGAAGGTCGACGCCATCCTGGACGTGGCCGGCTCGGCGCCCGCGCTGGCGGTGCTGGAGGTGGCGCGCGAGAAAAAGAAGATCGTGGTCTTCAGCGGCCCCGGCACCGAACGCATCACCAACGACCTGTGTTCGCCCTATTCGGTGCACTACACCTACGACACCTGGTCGCTGGCCAACACCACCGCCCGCGCCACCGTCGACCGCGGCGGCAAGAGCTGGTACTTCCTGACCGCCGACTATGCATTCGGCCACACCCTGCAGGCCTCGGCCACCGAAGTGGTGAAGGCCCGCGGCGGCACGGTGCTGGGCGCGGCGCGCCACCCGCTCGGCACCAGCGATTTCGCCTCGTACCTGCTGCAGGCGCAGGCCAGCCGCGCCCAGGTCGTCGGCCTGGCCAACGCCGGCGGCGACACGGTCAACGCCATCAAGGCGGCGCGCGAATTCGGCCTGACACAAGGCGGCCAGAAGATGGCCGGCCTGCTGCTGTACATCAACGACATCCACGCCATCGGCCTGGACGCGGCCGCCGGCCTGATGCTGACCGAGGCCTTCTACTGGGACATGAATGACCAGACCCGCGCCTGGTCGCAGCGCTACTACGACAAGCTCAAGAAAATGCCCAACATGAGCCAGGCCGGCACCTATTCCTCGGTGATGCACTACCTGAAGGCGGTGCAGGCGGCCGGCACCGACGCGCCGGACGCGGTGATGAAGCAGATGAAGGCCATGCCGATCAATGACTTCTTCGCCACCAACGGCCGCATCCGCGAGGACGGCCGCATGGTGCACGACATGTACCTGTTCGAGGTCAAGACCCCGGCCGAATCCAAGCGGCCCTGGGACTACTACAAGCTGGTGGCGACGCTGCCGGGCGACGAGGCCTTCATGCCGCTGTCCAAGTCCACCTGCCCGCTGGTGAAAGCGGCGGCGAAGTGAACGACGGCGGGCGCCGCCATCGCGGCGGCGGCCCGCCCGAAGCGCTGGCGCCGACACGGTTGCCCGCGCGCCCGGGCCCGCGCCGCGACCGCGTGGCGGGCTGGCGCGCGACTCATGCCGGCCGGGCGATCGCCTCTTCCAGCATATCCAGCCGGTCCTGCCCCCAGAACAGTTCGCCGCGATGCATGTACGACGGCGAACCGAACACGCCAGCCGCCACCGCCGCGTCGGTATTGTCGCGGTAGGCCTGATGCGCCGCCGGTTGTTCGGCGGCGGCCATCAGCGCCTCGGCATCCAGCCCGTGTTCCCGCAGGACGGCGCGCAGCGTGTCCGGCGACGAGATATCCCGGTCCTCGCACCATTCGGCCGCCAGGATGGCCTTGTACAAGGCCGCCACGGGCAGGCCTCGCGCATCGGCCGCGATCACGAGGCGCGAGGCCAGCCCCGCGTCCGGGCACATGTAGGCCGGCGTCGGATTGACGTGGATGCCGAGCTTGCGGCACCAGCGCGCCAGCTCGGTCACCCGGTAGGCCTGGCGCTCGGGCGCGCGCTGGCCCAGCAGCACGCCGCCGGTGCGTGCGTAGACATCGGGCAGGTCCACCGGCAGGTAGCGGATGCGCGCCTGGTGGCGCGCCGCCAGGGCCTCCAGCCGGTCTGCGCCCAGATAGGCCCAGTCGGAATTCATCCAGAAGTAATAGTCGATGGTCTTCATGTCGTCCTCAGGTCCGCGCGCCGGCCGGCAGGCCCAGCTCGGCCCGCGCCGGCGCATCGCCGCGCATGCGCCAGGCGCTGAACACCGCGATCACGCCCAGCGCGCTCAGGTACCACACCACGTATTTCGGATCGCCGCCGGCGCGCGCCAGCAGCCAGGTCGCGACGATCGGCGCCAGGCCGCCGCCGATCGCCCCCGACACCTGCACCGCGAGCGAAATGCCGGTGTAGCGCACCTCGGCCGGGAACTGGCTGGAGAACAGCGTGCCCTCCGGGCCGTACAGGCAAGCGTAGACCAATCCCACCGCCAGGCATACCGCGACGATGATCCAGCCGGTCTGGCCCGTGGCCAGCAACTGGAAGAACAGCGGCGCGCACGCCAGGATGCCGACCGAGCCGGCCATGAACACCCATTTGTGGCCGACGCGGTCGCCCAGCATGCCGAACAGCGGCATGGTGAACAACGCCAGCGCCGCGCCCCAAATGGTGGCGTCCAGCATCACCGAACGGGGGATGCCCAGCGTGCCGGTGGCGTACGCCAGCGAAAACGTGACCACGGTATAGAACCAGGTGACTTCGGCCAGCCGCGCGCCCACCACCGTCCACAGCGCGCGCCGGTGGTGCTTGAGGACTTCGGCCACCGGCACCTCGACCTTGGCGCCCTGCTCGCGCATCCGCTCGAAGTCGGGCGACTCGGCCACCTTGACGCGGATGAACCAGCCCACCGCCAGCAGCACCACGCTGGCCAGGAACGGCAGGCGCCAGCCCCAGGACAGCATGTCCTGCTCCGGCAAGCCGGCCACCGCGCCCATCGCCAGCGACGACAGGATCAGGCCCGGCGCCACGCCGGCCTGCGGCAGGCTGCCGAAGAAACCCTTCTTGCCCTCGGGCGCGTGCTCGACCGCCATCAGCACCGCCCCGCCCCACTCGCCGCCCACCGCGATGCCCTGCAGGAAGCGCATCAGCACCAGCAGCACCGCGGCCCAGTAGCCGATCTGGTCGTAGGAGGGAATCAGGCCGATCAGGATGGTGGGCACGCCCATCAGCAGCAGCGTGATCAGCAGCATCGATTTGCGGCCGATCTTGTCGCCGTAGTGGCCGAAGATCACCCCGCCCAGCGGCCGCGCGAAAAAGCCCACCGAATAGGTGGCGAACGCGGCCAGCGTGCCGGTCAGCGGATCGAACGACGGAAAGAAGATCTTGTTGAAGATCAGCGCGGCGGCCGTGCCGTAGAGAAAAAAGTCGTACCACTCGATGGTGGTGCCCATCATGCTGGCCAGGCCGGCCGTTACGTAGTCCCGGCGCGAACGCGCGCGCGGCGTCTTGGTCGTCATCATCGTGACTTCCCCTTGAAAGTATCGTTATGGGTACGGCTGGGTATCAGCGGGCCGGCAGCGGCGCGATGCCGTGGGTCTGGCGGCACCAGTAGTCGAAGGTGGCGCGCACGATCGACGGCTTGAGCAGGTAGTCGTGCGCCTCGCGCGCCAGCGCGTCGTCCACCGGCGTCAGCGGACCGAAGGCCTGCGCGCGGATCTGCATGCGGGCCGCGCGCTCCAGGTAGACCGACAGGTAGGTCGCCTCCTCGCAGCTGGCGCCGGCCGTCAGGTAGCCGTGGTGCGCCAGGATGATGGCGCGCTTGGCGCCCAGCGCGCCCGAGATGATGACGCCCTCCTGGTCGGCGATCGGCACCCCGGGCCATTCGCCCAGGAAGGCACAGTCGTCGTGCAGCGGCGTCATGTCCATCTGCGCGATCACCAGCGGCTGGCGCGCCGCCGCCAGCGCCGAGGCCCAGGGCGAATGGGTGTGGATGATGGATTGCACGTCGGGCCGCGCCTCGTAGACCCACAGGTGGAAACGCGTCGCCGGATTGGCCATGCCTTCGCCCGTGAGCGTGTGCAGGTCGCGGTCGACCTCGATGAAGTCGGCGGGCGTGGCCTCGTCGAAGCCCAGGCCGAAGCGCAGCGTCCAGTAGGCGCCGGGGCGCTCGGAGCGCACGCTGATCTGGCCGGCCAGGCCGGCCTCCTGCTCGGTCATCGCCAGGATGCGGCAGGCGTAGGCCATGGTCTCCTGGATGCTGCGCGGCACGGCGCGCAGGTGCTGCGCCATCTCCTGGGTGGCGCGGGTGTCGAAGTACGCTTTTTCGCGCAGGGTGTTGTCCATGCTGCCGCCTCCTGATGCGGTTCGGGATGGCGCGGACGGATGCCGCGCCTTGCCGCACAGTATGGAAAGCGCCCCCGCATCGAGCCATGCAGGCGGGCTCATAGCAGCTATTCGACGCGGCCGCGCCCCGGGCCGAGCGCGCCGCCCGAGGGTAAACGAGGAGGCCGCGGGATCAGCCCCGTGGACTCAGCCCCGCGCGATGCGGCGGGCGCAGTCCAGCAGCTCGCGCACCAGCGGCAGCGGCTGGCGTTGCGCCAGCGTGATGGCCACCACGCGCCGGCGCAGCACCGGGCTGCCAATGGCGACCTGGCGCAGTCCGTAATCGGTCAGCAGCTTTTGCGGGATGCGCGAGGGCAGAATACAGGCGCCCACCCCCGAGGACACCAGCTTGAGCATGGCGTCGATGGTCTCGGCCTCGGCCACGAATTCCGGCTGCAGCCCGGCGCTGTGGATCATCTTGCGCAGCGCGTAGTGCGAGGGAAAGCCCACCAGCCGCAGCGCCATCGCGCCCAGGTCCACGCCGTCCTCGGCCGCGACGCCGTCGCGCACGATCAGGCACATGTCGTCGTCGAACAGCGGCGTCGAGGCCAGCGCATCCGACGCCACGGCGGCGTCGTAGACGAAGCCGATGTCGGCCTTGCCGCTTTCCACCAGCGTCACCACCTCGGGCGAACTGCGGCCCATGACCGACAGGTTGACGTGCTCGCGGCTGCTGACGAACTGCGCCACCACGTCGGCCATGAAGTAGTAGCTGAGCGTGTGGACGGTGGCCAGCCGCACCGATCCCTGCGTCACGCCCTCGCGCTGGCGCACCGCCTCCAGCGCCTGGTCGATGGCGCGGTAGGCGGGCTGGATGCCTTGCAGCAAGCGCGCACCCGCCTCGGTCAGCTCGACCCCGCGGCCGGTGCGCACGAACAGCGGCTTGCCCACGTGGGCCTCCAGCGCCGCCAACTGCCGGCTCAGGCCGGACTGGGTCTGGTCCAGGTCCTCGGCGGCGCGCGAGAGCGATTTCAATTCGGCAATGCGCACGAAATAGCGCAATTGCCGGTCCGGCGTGTCCATGCTGCTTCCCCTGCGGGCCCGCGCGGGCCCTGTCGTTATTCATCGCGCTCGAATCGGCGCGGCAGAGACAGTGTGCATCAAGGGCCGCGCCGCCACTACCGGGATTTGCGCTAACGCCTGTTCAGCCGGGCAGGAAGGCATAATTCATCAAGCCGGGCCGGAACGTTCATGGCCCAATCGCAGCGCGATGCCGCCACCGCCAACGCGCTCGAATGCCTCGACGAAGTGGGCGTGGACGGCGGGGCTCCCCGCCCAGCGCCAACGGCCCACGCCCAAGGACAACCGACATGACAACCCCCGCCTCGCGTCCCATCCCCGCCACCATCGCCGCCGTGGTGCGCGATGGCCATGTGCTGCTGGTGCGGCGCGCCAACCCGCCCGACCAGGGCCGCTGGGCCTTTCCCGGCGGCAAGATCGAAGCCGCCGAACGGCTCGAGGATGCCGCCGCGCGCGAACTGTTCGAGGAATGCGGGGTGCGCGCGCGGCCGCTGCAAGTCTTCGACGCGGTCGACGTGTTCGACCATGACGAGGCCGGCGCGCTGCGGCGGCACTACATCCTGATCGCGGTGCTGTGCCGCTGGCAGGCCGGCGAGCCGGTGGCCGGCGATGATGCGATGGACGCGCGCTGGGTGCCGCTGGCTGAACTGGACGGCCACACCCTGGCCACCAGCTTCGGCGTAGCGGCGCTGGCGCGCAAGGCGGCGGCGCTGGCCGCGGAGGCCGGCATTCTCTGATACCGTAGCCGTTCCGTTGCCGACGATCCGGCGCCCTCCGCGTCCGCCCCATGTTCGAACCCTACCTGTCCCGCTGGAACCTCGTGCCCGACGGCGCTCCCATCACGACCCATGCCGCCCGGCTGCTGCCAGTGCGCCAGGCCGGCGTGCCCGCGATGCTGAAGGTCGCGGTCGAGGAAGACGAGCGCCAGGGCGGCGTGCTGATGACCTGGTGGGACGGCCAAGGCGCCGCGCAAGTGCTGGCGCACGAGGGCGACGCGATCCTGCTCGAACGCGCCACGGGCACGCGTTCGCTCGCCGAGTACGCCCGCAACGGCCGCGACGACGAGGCCACCCGCATCCTCTGCGGCGTGCTGCGCGAACTGCACGCGCCGCGCGCCCGGCCGCTGCCGCCGCTGCGGCCGCTGGAGGAATGGTTCGTCGAACTGTGGCCGATGGCGCGGGCCCGCGGCGGCATCCTGGCGCACAGCGCGCGCCACGCCCGCGCGCTGCTGGACGATCCGCGCGACCCGGTGGTGCTGCACGGCGACGTGCACCATGACAACATCCTCGACTTCGGCACGCGCGGCTGGCTGGTGATCGACCCCAAGCGGCTCCATGGCGAGCGCGCCTTCGACTACGCCAACATCTTCTGCAACCCCGACCTGGCCGACCCGGAGCCGCCCGTGGCCATCGTGCCGGGCCGTTTCGAACGCAGGCTCGGGATCGTGCTGGAGGAGTCGGGACTGGAGCGCCGCCGGCTGCTGCAATGGGTGGTGGCCTGGTGCGGGCTCTCGGCGGCCTGGTACATGGGCGACGGCGACGACGCCGCCATCGACCTGGAGATCGCGCGGCAGGCGCTGTCGTTGCTGGAAGGCTAGCGCGGCCCGTCAAGGACGCGCGCGCCGCCGGCGCGGAAATACGATGAAACGACCAGCCGGTGTGATCCGGCGCGTATTGCGAGTAGGGTATGGAAAAGCGGCCTTGATTGCCTGGCACGTCGGCCGGTGCCGCCAGCAGGAACCCGAATCATAAATACCCTACGTTCAACACTGCGGCCCCTCCTCGCGGTGATCGCCTGCGCGTCGATCACCGCGTGCGCGAGCCGGACGCCCGCGCAGACCGACCTGCAATACCGCAGTCGGCCGGCCCCGCAGGCGCAGGGCGCGGCGGGCGCCCCGGGCGCATCGGACCAGCGCCTGACCATCCAGTCCGGCGAGGGAGAACGGCTCAACCTGCCCTGGTTCATCCGCGACACGCAGGAATGGATCAACACCAACTGACCCGGGCCCGCCCCCCTGAGCGCGCCGGTCACGCCGCGTCCGTCCCGCCCGAGGCTCATCCGCCCGCGATCTGCTCCAGATACCGGGTCGGCGACACGCCCATGACGTTGCGGAACATGTAGACAAAGGCGCTGGCGCTGGCATATCCCAGCGCCCGCGCCACGCTCACCACCGACTGCCCCTGCAGCAGCCGGCAGATGCCTTCGTCGATGCGCACCTGCAGGCGCCAGTTGTGAAAGCTCATGCCGGTCTCGTCCTTCATGCGCCGCGCCAGCGTGCGCGCGCTGGCGCCCATCCGTTCGCCCCACTGCTCCAGCGTGTCGTCGTTGCCGGGCGCCTGCAGCACGGCGGCGCAGACCTTGCGCAGGCGCCGGTCGAACGGCAGCGGCAACTGGCGATGCTGCCGCTCGGTGCCGGCCAGCAGGTTCAGCAGCAGCTCGGCGCTCAGCCGCTGCACCGGCCCGTGGCGCGCCGCCGGCTGGTTCAGCGCCAGGATCAGTTCGCGCATCAGCGGCGCCACGTCCAGCGCGCAGGTATCTTTCCACAGCCAGGGCGCGGCGTCCGGCGCGATGAAGGCCGAGCGCATCGTCACCTGGCCGACCATGCGCACCTCGTGGGCCACGCCGGGCGGAATCCACAGCGCGCGCATCGGCGCCAGCAGCCAGGCGCCGTCCTCGGTCATGACGCGCATGATGCCGGTGGGCGAATACATCAGCTGGATGCGCTCGTGCGAATGCGGCTCTTGCCGCTGGCCATCTTCGTAGTGGAACGAGCGCGCCACCACCGGCGGCGCCTCGACGGGAAACTCACGCATTGGCGGGATTTCGATAGCAAGGGTTGAGAGAACCGCAATCCAGCCAGTTATGTCCGTTTTTCGACATTTTCTGTCCAGCAAACAGGGAACTTGCTTTTTATCATTAATGCAAATGATTCCCATTGTTTTCAAAAGAAAATGACGCCCGCCGCACTTCCCCCTGTCGCATTTGTCCCACGCCGCCTTCCCGCCTTCCGCCTGACCCTCGCCGCCGCCCTGCTGGCCCAGGCCGGCCTGCCCGTCCTGGCCCGCGCCGCCGACGATGTCCCGCAACTGAGTCCCGTGCGGGTCACCGGCGCGGCCGAGAAACTCTCGGATCCCGGCCAGACAGAGGGTTCCCAGTCCTACACCGCCAATACCGTCACCGTCGGCAAGACCGGCGCCAACGTGCGCGACATCCCCAACTCGGTGTCGGTGGTGACGCGCCAGCGCATGGACGACCAGAACATGGTCACGGTGGAGGACGCGCTGCGCGAAACCACCGGCGTCAGCGCCATGACTTATGGCGACGGCACCGCCTACTTCACCGCGCGCGGCTACGAGACCGACGTGCAGTTCGACGGCGTGCCCGCCAACGGCGCGCTGCAATACCTGCCCCAGTTCGACCTGGCGCTGTACGACCGCGTCGAGGTGCTGCGCGGCCCGGCCGGCCTGCTGCAGGGCTTCGGCAGCCCGGCCGGCACCGTCAACCTGGAGCGCAAGCGGCCGCTGGACACCTTCAGCCTGACCGGCGCGGTAATGGCCGGCTCGTGGAACAACTACCGCACCGAGCTGGACGCGACCGGCCCCATCACGGCCGACGGCCGGGTGCGCGCCCGCGCCGGCTTCGCCGCGCAGGACCGCGACTTCTTCTTCGACAAGGCCCACAACCGCCAGGGCCTGGCCTACGGCTCGCTCGAATTCGATCTGACCGCCAACACCACCCTGACGCTGTCGGCGGCCTACCAGCGCCAGCGCGAGGCGCCGTTCGACTACGGCCTGTCGATCTACTCGAACGGCCACATCATCGACTCGCCGCGCAAGGGCTTCTACGGCACCGACTGGTCGCGCGGCGACACCACCCTGTCGGAAATCTATTCGGAGCTGAGCCACCGCTTCGCCAATGGCTGGACCGGCCAGGTGTCGATGAACTACCGCTCGACCGACATGGACAGCCGCTACGGCTACGTCAACGGCCCGGTCAATCCCGCCAACGATCGCGCCGGCTACCGCCTGCAGACGCAGAAGGACCAGATCCGCTGGATCGGCTTCGACACCCATGCCTCGGGCCCCTTCAGCCTGCTGGGCCGCACCCACCAGGCCATGATCGGCGCCAACTACGCCGAACGGCGCCAGGACAGCCGCTCTGGCGGCATGAGCCTCGGCAACGTGTCGATCCATGACATCGACGTGCCCAACCCGGACCTGCCCTACACCTCGGGCGACAACTCCAAGTCCAGCCAGATGGGCGTCTACGGCCAGTTGAGCTTCAACGTGGCCGACCCGCTGACGCTGATCGTGGGCGGACGCCAGAGCTGGTACCGCAACGCCACCCAGGCCATCCTGCCGGTGGCCGGCGACACGCAGCGCGATCCCGAGGTGCGCAAGTTCGTGCCCTACTACGGCGCGGTGGCGCAGTTGAATTCGTGGCTGTCGGCCTACGCCAGCTATTCGGACATCTACGCCTTCTCGGAAGCCTGGCAGATGACGGCCGACGGCAAGCCGCTCAAGCCGCGCACCGGCAAGCAGTACGAGATCGGCCTGAAGGGCCAGTTCCTGGACGGCGCGGCCAATGCCTCGCTGGCGCTGTTCCGCATCCGCGACAAGGACCGCGCGGTGCCCGACGACGCCAATCCGGGCCGCTACCTGGCGCAGGGCGAGGCCCAGAGCCAGGGCGTCGAGGCCGAGGTCAGCGGCCGCCTGCTGCCCAACTGGGACCTGTACGCCGGCTACACCTACCTGCAGACCCGCTACCTGTCCGACCCGACGCAGGAAGGCCAGATCGTCAACCCGGAAACGCCCAAGCATCTGTTCAAGGTCTGGACCACCTATCGTTTCACGCCCGACGTGCTGCCGGGCTGGCGCGTCGGCGGCGGCGTGCGCACGCAGAGCCGCACCAGCCGCAACAACGTCTCCTGGCAAGGCGGCTACGCGGTGGTCGACGCGCAGATCGGCTACAAGGTGAACCGCAACCTGGACGCCTCGCTGACGCTGAACAACGTCTTCGACCGCCACTACTACGCCCGCGTGCCGTCCAACTTCTACGGCATCTACGGCGAACCGCGCAACGTGATGCTGACGCTGCGCGCCACGTACTGACGCGCGCATGGGGTCCGGTCCGACAACGGGCCGGCGCTCCGCCCTGTCAAACGGCCGCCGGGATTGATCGGTTAAGGTGTAGCCCCACACCCCTTAACCCTTCATTCCTGGAGTAATGAATGACCGGATTGATTATCGTGGTGGCGGCGCTGGCATTCCTGATGCTGGCGGCGTATCGAGGCTACAGCGTCATCCTGTGCGCGCCCATCGCGGCCATGGGCGCGGTGCTGCTGACCGACCCGTCGGCGCTGGCGCCGGTGTTCTCGGGCATCTTCATGGAGCGCATGGCGGGTTTCGCCAAGCTCTATTTCCCGGTGTTCCTGCTGGGCGCGGTGTTCGGCAAGCTGATCGAGCTGTCTGGTTTCTCGCGCGCCATCGTGCAGGCGGTGCTGCGGCTGATCGGCGCCGAGCGCGCCATCATCGCCATCGTGCTGGTGTGCGCGGTACTGACCTACGGCGGCGTGTCGCTGTTCGTGGTGGTGTTCGCGGTCTACCCGTTCGCGGCCGAGATGTTCCGCCAGGGCGGCATTCCCAAGCGGCTGATGCCGGGCGCGATCGCGCTGGGCGCGTTCACCTTCACCATGACGGCGCTGCCGGGCACGCCGCAGATCCAGAACATCATCCCCACCACCTTCTTCGAGACCACCACCTGGGCCGCGCCCTGGCTGGGGCTGATCGGCGCGGCCTTCACGCTGACCGTCGGGGTGGCCTACCTGGAATGGCGCCGCAAGCGCGCCGCGCTGGCGGGCGAAGGCTACGGCACCGAGCTGCGCAACGAGCCGGACACGCCGGCCGGCGGACGCGAGCATCACCCGCTGGTCGCGCTGCTGCCGCTGGTGGTGGTGGGCGTGGCCAACTACCTGCTGACGCGCTGGGTTCCCGGCTGGTACCCGGCCGGCTCGCAGGTCGACCTGCCCGGCCTGCCGCAGCCCATGCCGGTCAACGCCCAGGACCAGGTGGCGCTGTGGGCGGTGATGGGCGCGCTGATCGCCGGCATCGTCACCATCCTGCTGTTCTCGTTCTCGCACATCAAGGCGCATTTCGCCGAGGGCAGCAAGAGCGCGGTCTCGGGCGCGCTGCTGGCGTCCATGAATACCGCCGCTGAATACGGCTTCGGCGGCGTGATCGCGGCGCTGCCCGGCTTCCTGATGGTGGCCAGCGCGCTCAAGGCGATTCCGGACCCGCTGGTGGGCGAGGCGGTGGCGGTGACCTCGCTGGCCGGCATCACCGGCTCGGCCTCGGGCGGCATGAGCATTGCGCTGGCGGCCATGGCGCAGACCTTCATCGACAGCGCCCAGGCGGCCGGCATTCCCATGGAAGTGCTGCACCGCATCGCCGCCATGGCCAGCGGCGGCATGGACACGCTGCCGCATAACGGCGCCGTCATCACGCTGCTGGCCGTCACCGGCCTGACCCATCGCCAGTCCTACGGCGACATCTTCGCCATCACGCTGATCTCGACGCTATCGGTGTTCCTGGTGATCGCCGTGTACTACCTGACCGGCATCGTCTGAGCGGCCGGCCCGAAGGCCTGGCCGAAGATCTCGGCCAGCCACTGGCTGAACACCCGCACCCGCGCCGACACCTGGCGGTTCTGCGGGTACAGCACCGACACCGGCATGGGCGCCGGCGGCGCCCCCGGCAGCACCTCCTTGAGCCGCCCGGCGGCCAGGTCGTCGGCCACCCGGTAGCGCGGCACCTGGATCAGCCCCAGGCCGGCCAGCGCCGCGCTGGCATAGAGTTCGGCGCCATTGACGCTGACGACCGAGCCCGGCCGAGCCAGCACATTGCGCCCGTCCACCATGAAATCCAGCGGCACGCTGCGGCCGGTGGAAGACGACACGTAATCCACCGCGCGGTGCCCTTCCAGGTCGTCGACCGTGGCCGGCTCGCCGTATCGCGCCAGGTAGGCCGGGCTGGCGACGGTGACCTGCGGCATCAGCGCGATCTGGCGGCCCACCAGCGACGAATCCTGCAGCGCGCCGGCGCGCAGCACGCAGTCCACGCCCTCCCGCACCAGGTCCACCAGCCGGTCGTCTTCGCCCAGGTGCAGCACCAGATCGGGATAGCGCTCCAGGAAGCCCGGCAACGCCGGCATGACGAACACCCGCGCCAGCGTGCCTTGCAGGTTGACCCGCAGCAGGCCCTTGGGCGCGGTGTTCAGGAAGGCGCCATCCGCTTCCTCCAGGTCGGCCAGCAGGCGCACGCAGCGGCGGTAATAGGCCTCGCCGTCATGGGTCAACCGCACCTGGCGCGTGGTGCGTTCCAGCAGCCGCGCCCCCAGGCGTTTTTCCATGCGCTTGACCAGGTTGGTGACGGTCGCGCGGGGAATCCGCAGGTCTTCCGACGCCTTGGAGAAACTGCGCCGTTCGGCGATGCGGACGAATACCTGCATTTCCTGGAAGCGATCCATGCGTTCGCCCTATTATTAATGCCAATGAAATTATGTTAGCAAAACACGGGTAATTATCTTTGCCTTGGAATAGTCCATGATTCGCCTCACCCCCATGAGCCGTCTTACATCCCTCCAGGAGTCTCCATGAATTCGCAGCTTTCCCAACGCGTCGCCCTGGTCACCGGCGCTTCGCGCGGCATCGGCGCCGCGATCGCGCGCCGCCTGGCCGCCGACGGTTTCGCCGTCGCCATCAACTACGCCGCCAGCGCGGCCGAAGCCGACGCCCTGGCCGGCGAGATCCGCGCCGCGGGCGGCCGGGCGCTGGCGGTGCGGGCCGACGTGTCCAAAGCCGCCGAGGTGCGCGCCATGTTCGACCAGGTCGAGGCCGGCCTGGGACGCATCGACGTGCTGGTCAACAGCGCCGGCGTGCTGAAGCTGCAGGCGCTGGCCGAAGCCACCGACGAGGTCTACGACCAGACCTTCGACATCAACACCCGCGGCACCTTCAACACCCTGCGCGAGGCCGGCACGCGGCTGGCCGATGGCGGCAGCATCGTCAACGTCTCCAGCACCACGCTGGCGCTGAACCTGCCCACCTACGGCCTCTACATCGCCAGCAAGGCGGCGGTGGAAGGCTTTACCCGCGTGTTCGCCAAGGAACTGCGCGGCCGCCGCATCACGGTCAACGCCGTGGCGCCGGGCCCGGTCGCCACCGACCTGTTCAAGCAGGGCAAGAGCCCCGAGCTGATCGAGCACTACGCCAAGATGCCGCCGCTGGAACGCCTGGGCGAACCGGAGGACATCGCCGGCATCGTGTCATTCCTGGCCGGGGCCGACGGCGGCTGGATCAACGGCCAGGTGCTGCGCGCCAACGGCGGCATCGCCTGACGCGCCGGGCCGGCGCGGATGCTACTGTTGCGTCTGTGCCAGGAATCGACGCAATGGACCCGACGACAATGCTCCGCGCAATCCGCGCTCCCCATCCAGAAAACGCCCGGCGCGGCGCTCGCCGCCCCGCGGCCGGCCCGCGGGCCAGCGCCGTCGTGGCCGCGGCACTGTGCCTGGCCCCGCTGGCCGCGCTGGCCGCGCCCGACGTGCGCACCGGCGACCTGATCTTCCAGCAATCCCGCTCCGCCCAAAGCCAGGCGATCCAGCAGGCCACCCATTCGCCCTACAGCCACATGGGCATGATCGTGATGCGCCAGGGCGCGCCCTATGTGCTGGAAGCCGCCGCCACGGTCAGCTACACGCCGCTGGCCCAATGGGCGGCGCAGGGCGAAAACGGAAAATACGTCGTCAAGCGCCTGCGCGACGCGTCGCGGCTGACGCCCGAGACGCGCGAACAGTTGGCCAGCACCGGCGCGCGCTATCTCGGCAAGCCGTACGATGCGGCCTTCGGCTGGTCGGACGACCGGATCTATTGCTCCGAGCTGGTCTGGAAGATCTACCAGCGCACGCTGGGCCTGCAGATCGGCGCGCTGCAACCCCTGAAGCAGTTCGACCTGAGCTCGCCCACCGTGCGCGCCACGATGCAGGCGCGCTATGGCAAGGACATCCCGTGGGAGGAACCCATCATCTCCCCGGCCGCGATGTTCGACTCGCCACTGCTGGCCACGGTCCCGGACCGCTGACGCGGCGGGTGGCGCGACCGGTCGCGCAATCGGCGGCGGCGCCACCGGCCGCCCGGGCCACGCCTATTGCGGCATGTCGAAGCCCTGCTCGCGCAGGTACTTGGCCACCACCGGCTGCCACTTCTGCGGCGCGTGGGTGAACAGGCTGTGGCCGTTCTCGCCGTCGGGCCCCATGGGCACGAAGGTGGCGTGGCCGCCGGCCTGGTTGTAGGCTTCGACCCAGCGTCTGGGCCAGTCCGGCCCCCAGTACAGGTCGTTCTCGGTATAGATCCACAACATCGGCAGCCGCGTGGCCTGGCCATAGCCCGCGTACGTGGCCTGCAGGCGCTCGGGGCCGCACGGCTTGCCGGGCGAGCGCACCGGATCGCCGCCCGAGCCGCCGGCGAAGTTGATGGCGGTCTTCACCCCGGCGGGGTTCTGCGCCGCCAGCGCCACGGTCGAGCCGCCGCCCACCGACTGCCCCAGCACCACCACCCTGGCCGGGTCCACGTCCGGACGCTGCGCCATGACCCGCAGCACCTGGTCGATCTGGCTGGCGGCGCGGTCGAACATCGGGGTGAAGCGGCGCTCGCCGCAGGGGCCGCTGTTCTCCAGGTCCGGCCCGCCGGTGACGCCATAGCCCAGGCGCACCGGCAGCGCGACCACGAAGCCGGCATCGGTGAAGAACCTGGACGCCGCCGCGTAGCGCGCCCGTCCCAGCTTGGCGCGGCCGGCGGCGTCGCCGGCCCGGCCATGGTTGATCACGATCAGCGGATGACGGCCCTCGCCGGCCGGCGTGAAGACGGTCACCACGACTTCGCCCGTGGCGGTGCCGCCGTTCTCCAGCGCCACCCGCACCGGCACCTTCTGCACGCTTTCGTTGGCGGCCAGCTTGGGCGGCGGCGCGGCGCACGCCGTCAAGAGTCCCAGTCCGCCGATCATCGTGATTCTTGCCAGAACACCCATGTTGCCCCTCGTCAGGAATAGGCTCGCCGCCCGGGTGAGCGCAAGATACTCCGAGCGCGCCCGCCCCGCCATCGTCGCGAACCCGGCTCGCGGCGATTTATTCCAGGCCGGACTCATTCCATGAAAATTACTTGTTTGTCGTGATCAACGACCGGGCCTAGCATGACCGGCATCGCCCACGATTCCAACGGAGACAGCAAGCCCATGAGCGCCCCGATTCCCGCCTTTCCCCACAGCCACATCGAACGCGACGCGCGCGGCGTCTACACGCTGCGGATCGACGACGCCAAGAGCCTGAACATCCTGGCCTCGCCGGTCACGCTGGGCCTGACCGCCGCCGTGCGCTGGATCGCCGCGCAGGCCGACGCCCGCGCGCTGGTGCTGCGCGGCAGCGGCGACAAGGCCTTCGTCGGCGGCGCCAACATCTATGAAATGGCCGAGCTGGATCCGGACGGCGGCCGCGCCTTCATCACCCGCCTGCGCGACCTGTGCGAAGCGGTGCGCGCGGTGCCGGTGCCGACCATCGCCCGCCTGCCCGGCTTCTGCCTGGGCGCCGGCATGGAACTGGCGGCGGCCTGCGACATCCGCCTGGGTTCACGCGACGGCGTCTTCGGCATGCCCGAAGTGCAGGTCGGCATTCCATCGGTGATCCACGCCGTGCTGCTGCCGTCACTGATCGGCCCGGGCGCCACCCACTGGCTGCTGCTGACCGGCGCCACGGTCGATGCCGAGCAGGCGCTGCGCTGGGGCTTCCTGCAATTCCTGTGCGAGGCCGGCGAGCTGGACGCGCTGGTCGAGCGCACCGTCGCGCCCATCGCCCACAGCGGGCCGCTGGCGGTGCGGTCACAGAAAGCGCTGCTGCGCTACTGGGAGACGTCCACGGTCGAGGCCGGCCTGGACCGCAGTGTGGACGCCTTCGGCGCCGCCTTCACCACCGACGAGCCGAGCCGCTACATGGCGCCGTTCCTGGCCCGCAAGCGCGCGCGGGAGGCGCAATGACGGCGGCGGCCGCGGCCACCGGCCCGCTGGCCGGCGTGCGGGTGGTCGACATGACCTCGGTCGGCATGGGCCCCTACGCCACCCAGATCCTGGGCGACATGGGCGCCGAGATCATCAAGGTCGAAGCGCCCGAGGGCGACGTGTTCCGCGCCTCGGCGCCGGCCGCCTCGCCCGGCATGGGCGCGGTCTACCTGAACCTGAACCGCAACAAGCGCAGCGTCACCCTGAACGCCAAGGACGCGGACGACCGGCAACGGCTGCTGCGGCTGGTCGACGGCGCCGACGTCTTCATCTCCAACGTGCGGCCGCGCGCGCTGGCGCGGATCGGCCTGGACGCCGCCAGCCTGCGCGCGCGCAACCCGCGCCTGATCTATTGCTCGGCGGTGGGCTTCGGCCAGGACGGCCCCTACGCCGCCCGGCCGGCCTTCGACGACATCATCCAGGCCATGAGCGGCCTGGCCGACCTGCAGGGCCGCAACAGCGGCGCGCCGGCCTACATCAACACCATCATGGCCGACAAGGTGGCCGGGCTGACGCTGGCCTACGCCATCCCGATGGCGCTGTACGAGCGCGAGAAATCCGGCCAGGGCCAGGCGATCGAGGTGCCCATGTTCGAGACGCTGGTGTCCTTCACCCTGATCGAGCACCTGGGCGGGCGCACCTTCGACCCGCCGCGCGGCGGCATGGGCTACAGCCGCGTGCTGTCGCCCGAGCGCCGGCCCTACCGCACCCGCGACGGCTTCCTGGCGCTGCTGCCGTATACCGACGCGCAATGGCAACGCTTCTTCACCCTGGCCGAACGCGCCGACCTGGCCGCCGACCCGCGCTACGCCAGCGCCCGGACCCGCGCCCGCCACTTCGACGCGCTGTACGCCGACCTGGCGGCCATCGTCGCGCTGCGCGGCACCGACGACTGGCTGGCGCTGCTGGCGGACGCCGACATTCCTCATTCGCGCGTCAACCCGCCCGAGGCGCTGTTCGACGACCCGCACCTGGCCGCCACCGGCTTTTTCCAGCGGGTCGAGCATCCCACCGAGGGCGCGCTCACGGCCACCGCGATCCCGGTGCGCTTCTCGCGCACGCCCGGGTCGATCCGCCGCCTGGCGCCACGTCAGGACGCGGATCGCGATATGCTCGATCCGGATTGATTCCCCGGGACGCGGCGGATGCGGGCTTGCGCGCGCCGGCCCCCGGGGCGCCCGCCCCCTTTCCGTCCCGATCATGAACATCACCCTGAAGCAGTTGCGCGTGTTCTGCGCGCTCTACGAGTTGCGCAGCTTCACCGCCGCCGCCCGCGCCGCCTTCGTCACGCAATCGGCGGTCAGCAAGCTGTGCGCCGAACTTGAAGCCGAGGTCGGCCAGCCGCTATTTGAGCGCTCGACCCGCAGCGTCACGCCGTGCGAGGGCGCGGCCGACTTCTATGCCTATGCCCAGGAGATCCTGGGCACGGTGCGAGCGGCCGAGCGCAGCATGTCCGGCCTGCGCTCGCTGGAGCGCGGCGTGGTCGGCGTGGCCTGCTCGCCGATGATGATGGTCGGCCTGCTGGGCGGGGTGATCGCGCGCTACCACCGGCGCCATCCGGGCGTGAAGCTGGACCTGTTCGAACTGAACACCGACGAGACCATCGAGCACGTGCGCCACGGGCGCGCCGATTTCGGCATCGTCTCCACCGACATCGAGGGCGACGAACTGGCCGCGCGCGTCATCTACCGCGACACCATGCATGCCGCCTTCGCGCCCGGCCATCCGCTGGCGCGCCGCAAGCAGGTGCGCTGGGCCGACCTGGCCGCCCACGAACACATTACGCTGCGCAACGTCTACAGCGTGCGCCGCGCGGTGGACCGCATCAGCGGCGAACTCGACCTGCAATTCCAGTCCGGCATCGAGGCCGGCATGCTGACCTCGGTGCTGAATCTGGTGCGCGCCGGCCTGGGCATCACCGTGGTGCCCGGCTACGTCTGCGCCTTCGCGCGCCAGTTGGGCCTGGTCACCGCGCCCATCGGCGGCGCCGGCCAGCGCGGCCACGCGCTGTGGCTGATCCAGCGCCACAACGCGCGCCTGTCGCGGGCGGCGGACGCGTTCCTGGCCGACCTGGAAAAGACACTGCGCGCGCGCGAGGCCGCCCCAGACCCCACCCGCTACGACGAGGACGCCGCCGGCCAGTGAGGCCGCGCCGGACCGAGGCGCACGGCGCGGGACTTATCCGGATACGGAATAGGTCTATGAAAATTAGTCCCTTGTTGCGATAAGCCGCGCGGCCGCATGATGGCGGAAATCGCGGCCGCCACCTGCCATCGCGGCCGCAGAAAAACACAGGAGACTTTCATGACCCGATCCCCGCAACGCAGCCGCACGCGCCAGTTCGCCGCCAGCTGCGCCCTGGCCCTGGCCGCCGCCACCGGCGCCGCGCAGGCCAACGACGCCTACCCCGACAAGCCCATCACCATCGTGGTGCCGTTCTCGCCCGGCAGCGCCACCGACACCAGCGCCCGCATCCTGACCGAAAAGCTCGGCCCGCGCCTGGGGGTCCCGATCGTGATCGAGAACAAGCCCGGCGCGTCCGGCACCATCGGTTCCTCGACCGCGGCGCGCGCCGCGCCCGACGGCTACACCCTGATCCTGACCAGCAGCTCGACGCACTCGGCCACGCCGGCCCTGTTCCGCAAGCTGCCGTACGATCCCACCGGCGATTTCATCCACGTCATCCGCATCGCCACCATCCCGATGATGCTGGTGGTGCGCGCCGATTCGCCCTACGGCTCCGTGTCGCAGCTGGTGCAGGCCACCCGCGCCAGGCCGCTGAACTATGCCTACGGCTCGCCCACCAGCCAGATCGCCGGGGCCACCTTCAACAGCGTCGCCGGCGCCGCCGCCAACGCCGTGCCCTACAAGAGCCAGCCGCCCGCCGTCACCGACCTGCTGGGTGGTCACGTCGACTACCTGTTCGCCGACCTGTCGGTGGTGACGTCGTTCATGCACAGCGGCAAGCTCAAGGGCATCGCCTTCACCGGCCAGGCGCGCTCGAAGGACTTCCCCGACGTGCCGACGCTGGCCGAACTGGGCTACAAGAATTTCGACCTGGTGGTGTGGGTGGGCGTAGCCGCGCCCAAGGACACGCCGGCGCCGGTGGTCGAGCGCCTGAACGGCGAGATCACGCGCATCCTGAGCGAGCCCGACAGCATCGCCAAGTTCGAGACGCTGGGCATGCAGGTCGCGCCCAACACGCTGGCCGAACACCAGGCCTTTGCCCAGTCGCAGCGCCAGATCTGGACCCAGCGCGCGATCGACGCGAAGATCGAGCCGCAATAAACGCGCCCGGCGGCCTCAGCCCATCCGGACCGGGGCGGCCGCATTGGCCAGCGGCATCACGGCCAGCCGCAGGCCCATCGCCTTGAGAATCGCCAGCAGGCTGGCCAGCGACGGATTGCCCTTGGGCGACAGCGTGCGGTAGAGCTGGGTCGGGTTCAGCCGCGCCTGCTCCGCCACGGCCTGCATGCCGCCGAACGCCTGGGTCATCTGGCGCAGCACCACCAGCAGTTCGCCCTGGTCGCCATCGGCCAGGATGCTGTTGATCGTCTCCAGCGCAAGGGCGGGGTCGCTGCGATAGACCTCGACCATTGCTTCATCATGGGGCTTGCTTCTCATCATCCGTTCTCCGTTGCCAGTCATGCCAATATTCCACCGCGCGGCGGATGTCGGCATCCTGCGTGCGCTTGCTGCCTCCAGCCAGCAACAACACCAGCCGTTCACCGGACAGCGCGTAGTAGACGCGCAGGCCCGGCCCCGTATCGATACGCAATTCCCAGACGCCCTCGCGGCAGAACCGGTGATCGCCGAAATTCCCCGATGCCAGACGCGCTACACGGCGGATGACCGCCACCTTGTCGCGCAGGCCGCGCAGGCCGCGTAGCCAGGTGGCATAAGAATCCTTGAGTTTTCCAGGGGTGAGGTAGTGTTCGATTCGGTACATCCGATATTCGTCCATAGACGAATTTCAGTCAAGTCAGTGCAGTCCGTTCGCCAACAAGATAGGACACTCCCTTGGTTCCTGCTGGACGGTGCGTGATCTTTTCCTCCCCCACTCATGCCTTCTCCCAACAAAAAACGGGCGCCAAAGCGCCCGTCCGTCCTGCCTGGATCCTGCCTACCCGTCAGAACCGATACTGCGCCGTGGCGATCACCGTGCGCGGCTCGCCCACGCGGATCTGGCCGGCGCTGGTGGCCGAGGCGTAGTAGGTCTTGTCGGTAATGTTGCGCACCGCCAGGCGCCAGTCCCACTGGCCGGCGCGGTAGCCGACCAGCGCGTCCCAGGTGGCATAGCCGGGCAATACCGCGGTGTTGGCGTTGTCGGCGTAGCGCTGGCCGACAAAGGTCAGGCCGGTCTCGCCATACAGGCCTTCGGCCGGCTTGTAGGTCAGGAACACGCTGCCGTTGCGCCGCGCCACATTGCTGACGCGGTTGCCGGCCAGGCCGTTGTTGTCCTGGACGATGGAGGCGTTCTGCAGGCCGATGCCACCGCGCAGATACCAGTTGCCCGTCAGGCGCCCGGCCGCCGTCAGCTCGATCCCGCGCGAACGCTGCTTGCCGGTCAGCAGCACAAGCGTCGGATCGACCGGATCGGTGGTGCGGCGGTTGTAGAGTTCGAGCTGGTACAGCGCCAGCGTGGTGCTCAGTTGGCCGTCGAGCCAGTCGCTCTTGACGCCCACTTCGTATTGGCGCGTGTGCTCGGGGTCGACGTCATTGGTGTTGCCGCGCGCGTTCGGGGTGATGCCGATCAGGCTGCCGCCCACGGGCGAGAAGGTCTTGCTGTACGAGGCGTACACGGAATGGTCGCGCAGCGGCGTCCACACCACGCCGGCGCGCGGGCTCACGCCCCGGCTGTCGCGGCGGGCCGAGAGGTCGAGCATGCGATTGGTCGACTCGACATTGAAGCGGTCCATGCGCAGACCCAGCAGCACCTGCCAGGCGTCGTCCAGCTTGATCTGGTCCTGCACGTAATAGCCCTGGCTGCGGGTCTTGTGCCGGGCCGAACTGCTGAGCGTCATGGCGCCTTCGTGCTGCCGCGACAGGTCCGGATCGTAAAGGTCCAGCGCTGGCATGGCCTGCGCGCCCGCGCCGCGCGCCAGCATGTTGTAGAGATCGGGCGAACGCTCCTGGTTGGCGAACTCGAAGCCGAACAGCACCCGGTGCTCGACGCCGCCGGTATGGAACAGGCCCTCGGCTTCCAGGTTGTTGTTGATGCTGCGCGTGCTCAGGTCCTGCTGCCAACGGGTACGCGTGACCTTGCCGGTGGCGGCGCTGTAGCCGGTCAGGTAGGTGTTGTCGAACTTGCTGTCCAGCGCGAACACGCCCAGCGTGTAGCGCAGCTGCCAGCCCGGCGCCAGCGCGTAGGCCAGGCGCGAGCGGAATGATTGCGCGCGGTCGTCGATGTAGTCGCGGTCCGGGTCGCCGTAGACGGTCGAGCGGCCGACGTCGGCCGGCCGGCCGTTGACGCTGGGGATGCCGCGGTCCGGGGTGCGGTCGTAGCGGCTGTACTCGTACTGCACCAGCCAGTCCAGGTCGGGCGTGATGCGCCAGTTCAGCGACGGCGCCACCAGTTGACGGGTGCCGCCGATCTTGTGACGGAAGCTGTTGCTGTCTTCCTGGCCGATGTTCAGGCGGACGCTGACGTGCTCGCCGGGGTCGGCGCTCAGGTCGCCGTAGAAGCTGCGCAGGTCCCAGCTGCCGGCCTGGGCTTCAAGCGTGGATTCGCGGCCCGGCTGCGGCGCCTTGCTGACGCGGTTGACGATGCCGCCCTGGCTGCCGCGGCCGTACAGCACCGCGGCGGGCCCCTTGAGCACCTCGATCCGCTCGATGTTGTGCAGGTCGCGCACGTACTGGCTGTCGTCGCGGATGCCGTCCAGGTAGAAGTCGTTGCTGGCGTCGAAGCCGCGGATGCGCAGCGAATCGAAACGGGTGTCCGACGCATTGCTGACGTTGGGAATGCCGGACAGCGCCTCGCCCAGCGTGCTGATGCCATAGTTCTGCAGGCTCTCGACCTTGACCGTGTCGATGGCCTGCGGCACGTAGCGCGCGGGGGTCTGGGTGCGGGTGGCGGTGGTGACCTCGGGCACCCGCGGATCGTCAACGCTGACGCCTTCCACGCTGATCGGGGAAAGGTGCGCGGGTTCAGCGTGGACGGACGCAAGGGGCGCGATCGCGGCCAGCGCAATCGCCACGGTCAGGGTACGCGGAACAGGAAAAACAGGCATCGCAAGCTATCTGTAAGTTTTATCGAGCCGCGATCATATCGACAATGAATCTCATTTGTATATGAGATTATTCTCATTTACCTCCACACCCGTGCTTGTGTTGCGGGGCGACAACGCGCCCGTTGCGCCGCGCCCCTGCGCGCGCCCTGCCCGCCCCCGGCCCCCGACATTTGCATGACGCCGTCATCCCGATCGGGGCGGTCCGAATCCTCGCGAATCTGCGAGGTTCATCGTCCAAGTCGACGATGCCGGCCTCATCCAACGGCACGACGCGCCCTCCCCCGGCGTCATGTTTTCCAAACAATCACTCCGATGTTTGCACTACGGACAAGTCTGGCCAGTCGGACGAGCTTTGCATGAGAGGGACAGGGCTGTCGCTGTATTAGGCTGGCCCGGCAGTACTCCGACTCACCTTGATCGATTGGACGAAAGCAAATGAATCAACTCATTCATCCGGACTGCCATCCCTTTACCGCCGCAGGCAACCTGAAGCAAGTCTCCGCGTTCTATGAGGAAGGACGACGTGTCATGTGGATGATGCTGCGCGCCCAGCCGCGCCCCTGCTTTAACCATGAACTGATCGACGAAATCATGACCCTGGCGCGCGCCGCCAAGGACTCCGGCCTGCCCATCGACTTCTGGGTCACGGGTTCACTGGTGCCGCAGATCTACAACGTCGGCGGCGACCTCAACTTCTTCGCCGAGGCCATTCGCACCGGTCGCCGCGAGGCGCTGCGCGCCTACGCCCGCGCCTGCGTCGACTGCGTGCACGCGGCCACACGGGGTTTCGATACCGGCGCGGTGTCGCTGGCCATGATCGAGGGCACGGCGCTGGGCGGCGGCTTCGAGGCGGCGCTGGCGCACCACTTCGTGCTGGCGCAGAACAACGCCCGCATGGGCTTCCCTGAAATGGCCTTCAACCTGTTCCCGGGCATGGGCGGCTATTCGCTGGTGGCGCGGCGCTCGGGCATGAAGCTGGCCGAGGAACTGATCGGCACGGGCGAATCGCACACCGCCGAATGGTTCCAGGCGCGCGGCCTGGTGGACGTGCTGTTCGAGCCGGGCGACGCCTACAAGGCCACCCGCACCTTCATCGACGTGATGCGGCCCAAGCTCAACGGCATGCGCGCCATGCTGCGGGCGCGCCAGCGCGTGCTGCAACTGACCCGCTCCGAACTGATGGACATCACCGAGGACTGGGTCGAGGCCGCCTTCAACATCGACCCGAAGGACCGCGCCTACATGGAACGACTGGTGATGGCGCAGAACCGCCGTTCGCCCGCCGGCCCCGACGGGCTGATGGACGCCACCATGCATTGAGGCCGGCGCGCGCCGGCCGCCTCAGGCAATCAGATGCAGCCGGCGCCGCTGCGCCAGCCAGGTGCTCAGTTCCGCCGCGGGCATGGGCTTGGCATACAGATAGCCCTGCTTGGCGTCCACCCCCAGCGTGTCCAGGAAGGCGGTTTCTTCCTGGGTCTCGACGCCTTCGGCGATCACCTGGAGTTCGAGCGTGCGGGCCACCGCCACGATGGCCCGCGCCAGGGCCTGCGACACGGGGTTCTCGTTGACGCCGCGCACGAAGCTGGCGTCCAGCTTGATCGCGTCCAGTGGAATGCGGGCCAGTTGCGACAGCGACGAATAACCGGTGCCGAAGTCGTCCAGGTGGACCCGCGCGCCGAGTTGGCGGAACTGCTTCATCAGCTCGATCGCGGCGACCTCGTCCTCGATCAGGCAGCTTTCGGTGAGTTCGATGTCCAGCAGGCACGGATCCAGGCCGGCGTCGTTGACCGCCCGCATGAATTCGCTGACCACGCCCTTGTCGTCCAGCTGGCGCGCCGACACGTTCACCGCCACCCGCAGGTTCAGGCCCTCGCGCTTCCAGGCCGCGGCCTGGCGCGCGGCCTCGCGCATCACCCACACGCCCAGTTGCGAGATCAGGCCGGATTCCTCGGCGTAGGGAATGAACACGCTGGGGCAGATCATGCCTCGTTCGGGCGAACGCCAGCGCAGCAGCGCCTCGACCCCGTCGACCTCGCCGCCGCGGCCGGCCAGCTTGGGCTGGTAGTACAGCATCAGGTGGCCCTCGGCCAGCGCCTTGCGCAGGTTGGTGTCCAGCCACACGTAGTCGGCGTTGCGGCGGTCCATCTCGGGCTGGAACACGCGATAGGTATGGCGACCGGCCTCCTTGGCCACGTACATGGCGATGTCGGCGCTGCGCACCACGCTGTCCAGGTCGTCGCCGTGTTCGGGGTACATGGCGATGCCGATGGAACAGCTGGTGTAGACCTCGATCAGTTCCTGGCGGAACGGCTCGCGCAGGCGGTCGATGATGCGGCCCGCGGTGGCCTCCAGCTGCCAGGCTTCAGCGTGTTCCTGCAACACCAGGAATTCGTCGCCGCCCAGGCGCGCCAGCGTCTGGCCGGGCGCCAGGCAGCTGGAAATGGCGATCGCCACCGACTTGAGCAGGCGGTCGCCAAAGCCATGGCCATAGTGGTCGTTGATGCGCTTGAAGTTGTCCAGGTCCAGGAACAGCACGCCGCCGCGGGCACCCTCGCCTTCGGCCAGCGCCGCCTTCAGGCGCGTGGTGATGGCGTGGCGGTTGGGCAGGTTGGTCAGCACGTCGGTGTTGGCCAGCACCCGCAGGCGTTCCTGCGCCTGGCGTTCCTCGGTGATGTCGGTGCCCGAGCAGATCAGGTAGACGCGCTTTTCGCCGCTGCCGCTGGTGACGAACTTGTTGCGGAACAGGAACAGGCGCGGCCCCTTGACCGTGTTGATCAGGCGCTCGACCTCGTACGACTGCCCGCGCTTGTAGAACTCGGCGATGTTGCGGCGCGAGGCGGCGGCCTCTTCGCGCGTCATGAACATGTCGAACACGCTGCGGCCGACGATGTCCTGCTCGCGCTTACCCGTGTATTCCTCGCTGACCTTGTTGAAGCGCTGCACGCGCCCGTGCTGGTCGACGATGACGATGACCGAATTGGCTTCGGACACCACGGTCTCGGCGAACGACAGGCCCTCGACCAGGTCGCGCGCCACCGAATCGGTGTCAGTATGCGCCGAGGCCGTGCCGGCCCATTCGTTGGGATTGATCTTGCGGCCGACCAGCCGCAGCTGTATCGGGTCGCCGTACAGGACGATGTCGATGCGCAGGCTGGCGGTGATGCCAGTCAGGGCGCGGATGGCCTGCGCCTGCTCGGGCTTGAGCGCCATCGCGATATTGGTGGCGCCCTTGACGGCGGACAGCTCGATCGCGTCGCTATCCGCCGGCAGCCTCCAATAGGGGCTCGACGTACCGAAATGCAGGTACAGGATCGATTTGTCGTCCTGAGTCTGAGTCATTGGTATCCCCCGCCGTCCTAGGAAGGCCTGCCGGAAACATTACGGCTTAGGCAGTTCGGGGTCAACCACCTGCGTGAACAGCGTTTGGGCTGTATTGCGGATTATTTCATCTCGTTCGGCAACCGTGGCGCGCGCCCCGCCCCCCGCGCTATGGATGATTCGCGGGGAGAACGATGACTTCACGCGTATTGCGCCTGCCGGTATCTGCCATGCAAACAATAACGTCGAAAATTTGTGACCATTTCCCTGGTGTGGCGCAAATGAAGCACCGGGGCGGGGCGCGCCGGCCTCGGCGCCCCTCGCCCGCAAGGCTTACTCGGGCTTGACCCCGGCCTCGTCGATCACCTTGGTCCAGCGCGCCAGCTCGGCCGACACGCGGGCGCCGGCATCGGCCGGGCTGGTCCACTCGGCGATGGCGCCCTGGTTAAGCAGCGAGGCCTTCACCGCCGGCTTGGCCAGGATCTTCTTGAGCTCGCCGTTCAGGCGCTCGATCACCGGGGCCGGCGTGCCGGCCGGCGCCACGATGCCGAACATGGAGCTGACCTCGAAACCGGGCAGGCCGGCCTCGGCCGCGGTCGGCACCTCCGGTAGCGCCTCGACGCGTTGCGCCGACGTCACCGCCAGCGCGCGCAGCTTGCCGGCCTTGATGCTGGCCTGCGAGGCCGGCACGGTCTCGATCATGCTGAGCACCTGCCCGCCCATCAGGTCGGTCATGGCCGGACCGCTGCCCTTGTAGGGCACGTGCAGGATGTCCACGCCGGCCGTGCGCTTGAACATTTCGCCGGCCAGGTGCTGCGGCGAGCCGTTGCCGGCCGAGGCCATGGTGACGTAGCCCGGGCGCGACTTGGCCAGCGCGATCAGCTGCTTCAGGTCATTGGCCTGCACCGACGGGTTGACCACGAACACCAGCGGCACGGTGCCGACGATGGACACCGGCGCGAAGCTCTTTTCCACGTCGTAGGTGACGCGGCCGCGGTACAGCGCCGCGTTGATCGAATGGCTGGTGAGCGCGCCCATCAGCAGCGTGTAGCCGTCGGGCTGGGCCTTGGCGACCTGGTCGGCGCCGATGTTGCCGGCGGCGCCGGCGCGGTTCTCGACGATCACCGACTGGCCCAGCGCGCCGGTCAGTTCCTGCGCCAGCACGCGGCCGATCACGTCGGTGGCGCCCCCGGGCGGGTACGGCACGATCAGGCGGATGGGCTTGTCGGGATAGGCGTCGGCGGCCACGGCGGGCGCCGCGGCGCCGGTACACAAGGCCAACAGGGAAAGCAGCAAGGCGCGGCGGGGCCGCAGACGCAGGTCTGACATGTAGGTCTCCTGCCGGGATGGGTATAGGAATGGAACGGACGCCCGGCTCGTCAACCGCGCCAGTGTAGGAGGCCAATCTTGATTGATGAATCAGAATTTTTCTATCGACTGATCTTATTTGAAGATCAATAAATATTTATGCAAAAGCGCTTGCCGGGCGTTTCCCAGGCTGTATATGATCTTCGGCCTGGATTATCAATAATATTATCGGGAACAAAAATGACGGACGAGACCAAGGGCGGCAAGCCCGCCAAGGGCCCCTTCGACAGCGATGGCGCGCGCAGCACCGGCGTGGCGCGCGGGCTGACCAACTACGGCGACACCGGCTTTTCGCTGTTCCTGCGCAAGGCCTTCATCAAGGGCGCGGGCCTGTCCGACGACGCGCTGGCGCGTCCCATCATCGGCATCGTCAACACCGGCAGCAGCTACAACCCGTGCCATGGCAACGCGCCGCAGCTGATCGAGGCGGTCAAGCGCGGCGTGATGCTGGCCGGCGGCCTGCCGATGGACTTCCCCACCATCTCGGTGCACGAGAGCTTCTCGCAGCCCACCAGCATGTACCTGCGCAACCTCATGTCGATGGACACCGAGGAAATGATCCGCGCCCAGCCGATGGACGCGGTGGTGCTGATCGGCGGCTGCGACAAGACCGTGCCGGCGCAGCTGATGGGCGCTTCGTCCGCCGGCGTGCCCGCGATCCAGCTGGTGACCGGCTCGATGCTGACCGGCTCGCATCGCGGCGAACGGGTCGGCGCCTGCACCGATTGCCGCCGCTACTGGGGCCGCTACCGCGCCGAGGAAATCGACGCGCCCGAGATCGCCGACGTCAACAACCAGCTGGTGGCCAGCGTCGGCACCTGTTCGGTGATGGGCACCGCCAGCACCATGGCCTGCCTGACCGAAGCCATGGGCATGATGGTGTCCGGCGGCGCGTCCGCCCCCGCCGTCACCGCCGACCGCGTGCGCGTGGCCGAGCGCACCGGCGCCACCGCCGTCGCCATGGCGGCCGCGCGCCTGACGCCCGACCGCATCATCACCGGCAAGTCCATCGAGAACGCGCTGCGCGTGCTGCTGGCCATCGGCGGCTCGACCAACGGCATCGTGCACCTGACCGCCATCGCCGGCCGCCTGGGCATCAATATCGACCTGGCCGGGCTCGACCGCATGAGCCGCGAGACGCCCGTGCTGGTGGACCTCAAGCCCTCCGGCCAGCACTACATGGAAGACTTCCACCACGCCGGCGGCATGCTGGCGCTGCTGCGCGAACTGCGCCCGCTGCTGCACCTGGACGCGCTGACGGTGTCGGGCCGCACCCTGGGCGAGGAACTGGACGACGCCCCCGCCCCGTTCAAGCAGGACGTGATCCGCAGCGTCGCCGCGCCGATCTATCCGGTGGGCGGCCTGGCCGTGCTGCGCGGCAACCTGGCGCCCGGCGGCGCCATCATCAAGCAGTCGGCGGCCAATCCCAAGCTGATGGAGCATGAAGGCCGCGCCGTGGTGTTCGAGGACGCCGAGGACATGGCCCGCCGCATCGACGACGAGGCGCTGGACGTGACCGCCGACGACGTACTGGTGCTCAAGCGCATCGGTCCCACCGGCGCGCCCGGCATGCCCGAGGCCGGCTACATGCCGATCCCCAAGAAGCTGGCGCGCGCCGGCGTCAAGGACATGGTGCGGATTTCCGACGGCCGCATGAGCGGCACGGCGGCCGGCACCATCGTGCTGCACGTCACCCCGGAGGCCGCGATTGGCGGACCGCTCGCCTACGTGCAAAATGGCGACCGGATCCGCCTGTCGGTGGCGCGGCGCGAAATCGCCCTGCTGGTCGAGGATGCCGAGCTGGCGCGCCGCATGGCGGCCGGCCCGGTCGAGCGTCCGGCGGCCGAGCGCGGCTACCGCAAGCTGTTCCTGCAGACGGTGACGCAGGCCGACCAGGGCGTGGACTTCGACTTCCTGCGCGCCGGCGCCACCCGCGACACCGTACCCAGGCAATAACGCTTTTCCTCTCGCCCATGAACGCCATCAGCCCCGCCGCCCTCGAACCCCAAGCGCCCGACGCCCTGGCGGCGGCGGTCGCCGCGCTGGAGGAAGACATCGTCTTCGGCCGGCTGCATCCGCGCGAGCGGCTGACCGAGGATGAGCTGATGGCGCGCTTCGACATGAAGCGCCACGCGGTGCGCCAGGTGCTGGTGGAGCTGGAGCTGCTGGGGGTGGTCGAGCGCAAGCGCAACGTCGGCGCGGTGGTGCGGGCTTTCTCGGCGCGCGAGGTGATGGAGCTGTATGCGCTGCGCGAAGTGCTGGAAGTGCATGCCGCCAGCCTGATGCCGCTGCCGGTCCCGCCGGCGCGGCTGGCGGCGTTGACGGCGGTGCAGCGCGAGCACGACGCCGCGGTGGCCGATGGCGACGCGCGCCGCGTGTTCCGCAGCAACCAGCGTTTTCACCGCGAGTTGTTCAGCCTGCTCGACAACGCGGTGCTGGGCCAGGCCATCGAGGAATACGCGCGCCGCACCCACCCGATCCGCTTCGGCTCGCTGGCCGCCGCCAATTACCGCGAACGCGCCCGCCAGGAACACTGGGCCATGATCCACGCCCTGCGCGACGGCGACCGCGCCGCGCTGATGGCGCTGTGCCGCGAGCACCTGCTGCCCTCGCGCGACGCCTATCTGGCGTCGGAACAGGCGCGCCGCGGCGCCTGAACGGGCAGCACGCGGAACCTGGCAGCGGACGGGCCGGCCCCCCGCGCGGACCGAACGCGGCGCACGCGCATGACGCATCGAACGCCACGACGGGGCATGACCTGGCGGCCGCCTTGCCTTGCCAAGGTCACGCCTCAGCGGGCCTCTTCGGCCAGATACTGGCGCAGCATCGCCACCAGCGCCGCGGCCGCCGGCGGCAGGCTGCGGTTACGCGCCGTCACCAGCCCGATCGAGCGTTCGGCCACCGGGCCGATCAGCGGCCGCTGCACGATGCCGTTCTGCGCCACCGCGCCCGCCGCGATCTCGGGCAGCGCCGCCACCCCGAAACCGCACTCCACCATGGCCACGATGGTGGTCAGGTGCTCGGCCTCGAAGGCTGGCGTGAAGCGGATGCGGTTCTGCAGGAAGGCCCATTCGGTGTACTGGCGCACGCTGCTCGGATGCACCATCGACACGTGCGCCGCGCCGGCCGTGTCGGCCCAGCGCAGCGGCCCCCGGGCGCGCGCCAGCGGGTGCCCCTCGGGGATCAGCAGCAGAAAGCTGTCCGACATCAAGGGCTGGTAATGCAGGTCGGCGTGCTGCGGGTCGGCGGCGGTCAGCGCGAAGTCCACGTCGCCGGCGCGCACCAGGTCGAAGGCCGGGCCCGACAGCGTGTCGCGCACCTTCAGCGCCACCTGCGGATGCGCCTGGCGGTAGGCCATCAACACCCGCGGCAACAGGCGCGCGGCCAGCGACGGCAGCGCCGCCACCGACACCTGGCCATGCTCGGCGCTGGCGATGCCGCTGACCGCGGCGATGGCGTCGCGAAAGGCCACCTGCAGCGCGGCTGCCTGCTGCATGAAGACCTCGCCCGCCGCCGTCAGCCGCACCGTGCGCGTGGTACGGTCGAACAGCCGCACGCCCAGCGCGTCCTCGATGCGCTGGATCTGCGTGGACAGCGCCGATTGCGACAGGTGCAGTTGCGCCGCCGCCTGGCGGAAGTTGAGGGTGCGGCCCAGCACCAGGGTGGTGTCGATGTCGCGCATCGAGAGATTGATCTGCATGCCGCCGGGCGCCTTGTCCATTGATCCGATTTGTCGATCATTCTATCCAAAAAATCTGATTCATCAATCAAACAGGCTTCTCTACACTCGGCGCCGAATAGGGACACAAGCGCGGACACGAGCGCGGACGCACGCGCAGATACGGACGCAGATACGGACTTAGATACAGACGCAGATGCAACAGCGGTTTCAGAACAAGGAGCAAACCATGCAGACGGACGCGAAGGCCCTGCCCAATCCGGGCGCGGCGCATGCGGTGGTGGTGGGCGGCGGCACCATGGGCGCCGACGTGGCGGTGGTGCTGACGCGCGCCGCCTGCCGCACCACGGTGATCGAGCCGGACGCGGCGCGCGCGGCCGCCCTGCCGGCGCGCGTGGCCGACAATCTCAAGACCATCGGCCGCGAGGCCCAGGTGGCGCAACTGGCCACGGCGGCCAGCCTGGACCAGGTGGACTGGGCCAGCGTCGACCTGGTGATCGAGTGCGTGCCGGAGCGGCTGGACATCAAGCAGGCGCTGTTCGCCGAGCTGGTGCAACGCGCGCGGCCCGACGCCATCCTGGCGAGCAACAGCTCCAGCTTCCCGATCAGCGCCATCGGCCAGGGGCTGGCCACGCGCGAACGCATGCTGGGCCTGCACTTCTTCATGCCGGCGCACCTGGTGCCGCTGGTCGAGGTGGTGATGGCCGAGACCAGCGACGAGGCCCGCGCCGACGCGCTGATCGCCTTCATGCGCCGCTGCGGCAGCGTGCCGGTGAAGGTGCGCCAGGACCTGCCGGGTTTCCTGGCCAACCGCCTGCAGCACGCGCTGTCGCGCGAGGCCTTCAACCTGATCGACCGCGGCATCGCCTCGCCCGAGGACGTGGACGCGGCGGTGCGCTTCGGTTTCGGTTTCCGCTTCCTGGCGGCCGGGCCGGTGATGCAGCGCGACCACGCCGGCATCGACGTGCACGCGGCGGCGGGCGCGACCATGTACCCGACGTTCTGCAACGACGACCATCCGGCGCGCTGCCTGACCGAGCGCGCCGCCGACGGCCGCTACGGCATGAAGGCGGGCGAAGGCTTCTATGCCTGGACGCCGGACACCATCGCCGCCGAGCGCGCGCGCTATGACCGCCTGTTGCGCGCGGGCCTGGACCTGATCGCGCCGGAACTGCCGGAGATCCAGCCATGAACGCCGTGGACATCCCCCGCCCTGCCCTGGCCGAGTCGCCCGTCATCGTGACGGTGGCGCCCAACGGCGCCTACAAGAAAGCCGCCGACCACCCGGCCGTGCCGCTGACGGCCGAGGCCCTGGCGCTGGAAGCCCGCGCCTGCCTGGACGCGGGCGCGGCGATGATGCACATGCACGTGCGCAAGCCGGACGGCAGCCATCTGCTGGACGCGCAGGCCTACCGCGACGCGCTGGCGGCGGTGCGGCGCGCGGTGGGCGACGAGCTGCTGGTGCAGGTGACGAGCGAAGCGGCCGGCGTGTATAAGGCGGCCGAGCAGATGGCGCTGGTGCGCGCGCTGCAGCCCGAAGCGGTGTCGATCGGCCTGCGCGAGATCGCGGTGCCGGAGATTGCCGAAAGCGAGCTGGCGGCGTTCCTGGCCTGGGTCGCCGAGCGGCGCATCATGACGCAGATCATCCTGTACGACGAGGGCGACGTGCGGCGCTGGCTGTCGCTGCGGGCGCGCGGGCTGGTGCCGCCGGGCGCGTGGTCGGTGCTGTTCGTGCTGGGACGCTACAGCGTGGGGCAGACCTCGTCGGCCTATGACCTGCTGCCGTTCCTGGCGGCCTACGATCATTCGCTGCCCTGGGCGGTGTGCGCGTTCGGGGCGCAGGAGAACGCCTGCGTGACAACGGCGGCGGCCTTCGGTGGCCACATGCGGGTGGGGTTCGAGAACAATCTGAAGCTGCGGGACGGAAGCATCGCCGCCGGCAATGCCGATCTGGTGCGCCAGGCCGTCGAGGGCGCGCGCGCGCTGGGACGGCCGTTGGCGGACGCGGCACAGGCGCGCCGGATCTACGGCGCGATTGGCTGACGCCAGGACAAGCCCCGGGGCGGCGGCGCGCCACGCGCCCCGGCGGGCCTTGCCAGCCCGGCCAGGCCGGCCCTAGGCCCGCTCGATGCGCGCCGGCAACCCCTGCCGCACCGCCGCGCCCGAAACCCAGTCGATCCAGACGTTGGCGTGCTCGCCGCGCGTCGCATCGCCGAAGCCCAGGTCGTTCAGGTTCACGCCGGCCGCCAGGGCCGGATCGTGCGGCATCGGTTTGCCATCGACCAGGTGGGCGCGCGCGCCCAGTTCGGTGTGGCCATAGCCGTGCTCGACGCCGACCGCGCCCGGCTGGATGCCGTCGCGCAGCAGCGCCAGACCGGTCACCGACCCGCCCGGCGTGACGATGCGCACCCGATCGCCGTTGCGCAGGCCCAGCCGCTCGCCGTCCTGCCGGTTGATCGACACCGGATTGTGCGGATGCACCTGGCGCAGCCGGTCCACGCCGATCGACATCGAACTCATCAGGTTGGACTTGAACGAACTCAACAGGAACGGCCAGTCGGCGCGTGGATACTGCTGGCGCACGTCGCGCCCGTCCGCCAGCCGCGCCGGATACCAGGTGGGGCAGCCGCTGTAGCGCTCGCCGGTCATGGCATGGCGAAAGCCCGCCAGTTCCTCGCTCCATATCTGCAAGGGCTTGGCCCAGGCCTGCCGGGTCTGGCCGGCGTCGCTCCAGGCGTCGCGCACGCGGTCGAAACGCCCTCCCCGGCTCATCACCATCGCCACGCGGCGCCACTCCTCGGGCTTGAGCTTGCCTAGCAGCGCGTCGCGATAGCGCGCCACGCCGGTCAGTTCAAGATCGTCGTCGCTGGCCTCGGGCACCGGCCGCCCGGCGCCGAAGGCGATGTTGGCGATGCCGCGCAGGAAGAAGTCCTCGGCCGTGTCCAATGGATAGCGGTTGCCGTCCGCATCGGCGATGGCGTTGGCGCCGAAGCCCGGCATGCCGATGCGCTTGGCGCAGGCGATCAGGAACGACTCCAGGCACACCGGCGCGCCGTCGGCGCTGCGCGCCACGCGGGGTTCGACCGCCGGCCAGCGCACCGTCGACGCCTTGGCCACCACGTCGGCCCACGGCGCCGACACGCCCCAGCTTTCGTAGGTGACGGTATCGGGCACGATGTAGTCGGCCAGCGCGTTGGTCTCGTTGATGAACGGATTGATCGACACCGCCAGCGGCAGGATCTTCGGGTCCTTCAGCTTGTCCAGCAGCACGTTCCTGAACCCGGCAATGCCGTAGACCGGGTTGCTCATGTGGTTGAACCAGACCTTGGCGCGATACGGATAGCCGGCCAGCGCCGACGCCAGCATCTCGGAACTGAGGCCGCCGGTGGCCGGATACCAGGGCGCGGCGGCCGGATAGACCGGCTGGCCGGCGGCCTGCTTGCGCTTGAACTCGCTCGACTTCTCATACGGAAAGCGGTTGCGCGACAGGGCCACGCCCTTGGGCGTGGCGCGGTTGGCGAAGCCCGCGATGTTGTAGCGCGGCCCCGCGCCATAGGGCGGGAACGGGCCGGCGTCCAGCACCAGGCCGCCCTCGACGTTGAGGTTGCCCACCAGCGTGTTGAGCATGGCGATGGCGTAGGCGGTGTAGAAGCCCGCCCCGCTCATGGTGCCGCCGTGCGCGTCCGCCACCGCGCGCTTGCCGTGGCTGGTGAAGCGCTCGGCCAGTTCGGCGATCTTGGCCGCCGGCACGCCGCACAGCGCGGCGTATTCCGCCGGCGACTTGCGCCGCGCTTCATCGCGCAGCAGCGCCAGCGCGCTGCATACCCGCAGCGCGGCCGGCGCGCCCGCCAGGCCCGGCGCCGCGACCGCCTCGTCCACGAACAGCGTGGCCGGCAGCGCGCCGGTATGCGGCGCCAGCGTGCCGTCCTCCCGCCGCACCACGTACACGTCTTCCCATTTCTCGCCGGCATCGGCCGGCCTGGCCCAGCCCAGGTCGGCGCCGCGCAGGAAGCTGCCCAGGCGCGGATGGCCGGGTTCGGCGATCACCAGGTGCGTGGCATTGGTCCACGCCGCCTCGCCCGCCGCCTTCATGGCCGCGGGACCCGGCTGCGCCAGCGCCCGCGCATCGAAGCGCTCGTTGTCCAGGATCCAGCGGATCAGCCCCATCGCCAGCGCCAGGTCGCTGGCGGGATTGACCGGCACCCACTCATTGCCCGAGCCCGCCGACAGGCTGGACGAGGCCGGCAGCATCGGCGACACCACTACATAGGTGAAGCCGGTTTCCTGCGGCCGGGTGCGGGCCTCGGCCAGCTGGCGCGCCTGACGCTGGAACGGGTTGCCGGCCTGCGCCGGCGCCGCGCCGATGAACAGGCCGAAGCGGGCGTTGTCCCAATCCGGCTTGCCGTGCGGCATGCCCTTCAGGTCGCCCAGCGCCGCGCCCGCGCCGACGCGGAAGCTCTGGCCGCAATAGGAACCGTGGTTGCTGAAGTTGACGGTGCCGAACGACTGGCCGGCAAAGCGCTGGATCAGCGGCGTGCGGCCTTCGTTGGACGCGTCCGTGAACAGGAACTGGTTGACCTTGGCCCCGTACTCCGGGTTGGCCGGATCCAGCGGCGTGTCGCGGTCGAAGATCGCGCGCAGGCCGTCCACGTGGCCCTCGCCGAACAGGTCGCCGCCTTCGCACACCTCCTGCACCAGCTGCTCGAAGGAAATCGTCTGCCACTTGCCTTCGCCGCGGCCGCCGACGCGCTTGAGCGGTTGCAGCACGCGGTACGGGCTATGCAACTGCTCCAGCATGGCCGAGCCGCGCGCACAGGACGTGGCGCGCCCTTCCAGGCCGTTGTCGCCGCCCAGTTGCGCGTAGGTTTCGCGCACCGGGGTTTCCATCGCGGCCGGCCGGGTCGTGGCCAGCGGATGATACGGGTTGCCGGCCACCCGCAGGATACGGTTGGCCTTGGTATCGACGCGCAGCCGCACCCCGCATTGCGTCCAGCAGCCCAGGCAACTGGAGGGGCTGACGGTCTGGCCGGGCTGGGCCGACAGCAGGCCCGTGACCGGATCGATGCGGAATTCCGGCGTCAGCGAGTTGCCGCGCACGGCGTGCGCGGTGGGCGCGCCGGCGGTGCCTTGCGCCAGGCCCTTGACGGCCTTGCCGACGGTCTCGCCGTAGCCGGCCGCGAACGCGGCCAGGCCGCCGGCGACCACGCCGCCGCGCGCGATCAGCTTGCGGCGCGCGGCGTTGTCGGGTTGATCGGGTCCGTCGGCGTGGGCGTCGGGCGTGTCGTCTCGGTGTTGCTTGTCCATGGTCATCTCGATGCGAATTCTTGTCGGGGCCGGCGGCTCAGGCCGCCAGGCCGCGGGTGCGGGCCGGGAATCGTTCCAGCGCATAGGTCACGGCGGCCACCAGCGCGGCGCACAGGCCCAGCACGCCGATCATGCCGAGCAGGCCGTCGCTGCCCCAGGGCATGTCGTACAGGTACAGGCCGGCGCCATACTTGGGCACGCCCTGCACGCTCATGAACACGACCCAGCGGAAGATCCAGGCGGCGGCCAGCATGGTCAGCGCCAGCGCGGCCGACGGCAGCGGCGCCGCCAGCGCGCGCGGCGCGCGCTGCAACAGCGCGATCATGCAGAACGCGGTGGCCACGGCGCCGGCCAGGCTGGCGCGCCATACCGGGAACTCGCCGAACAGGCGCAACGCGGCCTCGAACGACGGGTCCGCGCCCAGCAATCCCAGCAGGATCCACGCGCCCGCGCCAATGGCCATCATCACCACCGCCGTCACGCTCAGGCGGCGCAACAGGTCGACCGGCAGCGCCTTCAGGCCGCCGGGCAGCCAGCGCGCCACCAGGAACATCGCCCCCAACGCGCCCAGCCAGGCGGTCAGCGCGAAGTTCAGCGGCAGGAACGGCGTGTGCCACAGCGGCCGCGCCCGCAGCACCATCACCTCGGCGCCGGTGTAGACCAGGATCGACACCGCCGACAGCGCCAGCGCGATGCCCAGCAGCCGCACCCAGGCCATGCGGCCCCACCACCAGGCGGCGCAGAACAGCACGGCCAGCCCGGTGAAGACCGGCAGCAGCAGCGCCCCCAGCCACATCCACGACCACGGCGTCAGCCGGGTATAGAAATGCCAGAAGCGGCCCGGCTGGTGCAGGTCGGCCAGCAGCGACACGGGCGCGGCGATGGCGCACACCAGCAGCACGGTCACGGCCGCCGGCAGCAACCGGCGGGCCGGCGAGCCGGCCTCGCCAAACGCGGCGCCGGCCGCCGTCAACGCGGCAGTGGCGGCGATGCCGATAAGAAAGAAATACTGCACGGCCCACGGCAGCCAGGCGGCGTCATAAACGGGCGTCAGCAATTCGGTGATCTGCATGCGCGTCCCCTTCTCAATGGCCGCCGGCCAGGCGCACGCCGGCCTGGCCGTCAATGTGGTGCACGAAGGCATCGGGCAGGCCGATGTAATAGACGTGCGGGTCGGTCTTCATCTCCGGCTTGAGCACCTTGATGTCGGCGCGATGCTCGGCCATCAGCCGCGAAATGGCGCTGTCCGGATCGTTCAGGTCGCCGATGACACGAGCGCCGCCCACGCAGCTTTCGACGCAGGCCGGCAGCAGGCCGGCTTCGAGCCGGTGCTCGCAGAAGGTGCACTTGTCGGCGGTCTGGGTGTCGTGGTTGATGAAGCGGGCGTCGTACGGACAGGCCTGCACGCAGTAGCCGCAGCCGACGCAGCGCTGGTTGTCGACCAGCACGATGCCGTCCTCGCGCTGGAACGTGGCCTGCACCGGACACACCGGCACACAGGGCGGGTTGTCGCAGTGGTTGCACAGGCGCGGCAGCATCACCATGGCGCAGGGGCCGCCATTGTCGGGCCGCACTTCGTATTGCAGGACGGTGGTGCGGAACTGGCCGACGGGCGGCAGGTTTTCGAGCGAACAGCTGACCGTACAGGACTGGCAGCCGATGCATTTGCGCAGGTCGACCAGCATGCCGTAGCGCTTGCCGGGGATGCCGGGACGACGAGGGGGTTGCTGGTTGATGCCGGTGCCGGCTTCGGCACGGATGGGGATGATGGTGGCAGCGGCGCTCAGGCCGAGCAGGTTCTTCAGGAAACCACGTTTGCCCGGGAGGGGGACTTCGGGTGGGGGGTGAGGCACAGACTTCTCCGCGAATTATGTCGTTGTGCCATTAACTTATCGCTTTTAGTTATATAGAGAGTTGATGCCGATCAATAGGGGACGGGTTTATTTCAGACCCTTCCTATTGCCCCACCTCGAAAGACCGCAGGTAGTCGCGATCCTGACGCAGAAACGCGGCCAGCAGCGCGCCGACGGCCGGATAGAAGCGGAACGTCAGGGACTTGATGGCGTGCATGCGCGCCAGCCAGGCGTCGATCCAGGACAACAGGGCGGATTCAATGAACGCGGCCTGCTCCCGCGCCTGGCCCGCGAGGTCGGCGGGCCGATCGCAGGCCCTGGCCCAGTGGGACATCAATGCCAGCATGACGGCGAGATGGTCTTCCGGCTCCTTGAACGGTTCGTCGAGCCGCAACCGATTGGACGCCAGCATCGCGCGCATCAACAGCGCCGGCTTGCCGTACAACTGTCCGCCGCCATCCAGATAGTGCGAGGCGTAAGGAAGCGGGCAGGCACGGCCCTCCATCAGGAACAGGGTGGCGAAGTCGGCGGCATTCTCGACCGCGGCATCCGCGTGCCGCGCCCACTCCTGGAACACCCCGGCCACGGCGTCCGCCTCGCGCGCCATTCCGAGTTCGGCGAGGACGGCCATGATGTCGGCGGCGCCCCCGCCCTGATACAGCGCCATGGCGTCCCGCCCCAGCTCCCGGGCAAAGAGGGTGGAAAACCATCCATACAACTGCGACCGCAGAGGGGACGCCGCCACCCAGTCCGGGTCGATGTGCTCGCTGTTCAATTGCTGCTCCGCGAAAAAGAGGGAGGGCAACACGCCCTCCCCGGCTATCCCGGCTCTCAAAGGCTGGCCATGAGCTTGCCGTCGATATCGACTTCGGTCGGACCGCCGAATGCCGTCACCGCCGGCGCGACGCCCTTGAACAGCTCGATTTCCACCAGGCAGGTATTGGCGCTGGTCGCCTGCGCCAGCTCGGATGAGCCGATGTCCAGCGTCAATGTATTGGGATCGCCGTAGGTATCCAGCGCGCCGATCTCGGGTCCGGTGGGCCCATACCAGGCGCCCTCGTGAATGCGGACCACCCCGGGCGGGAAGTCGCTGGAGATGGTGGCGCCCGCCAGCAATTGCCCGCGGTCGTTGAAGACCCGCACCAGATCGCCCTGGCGGATGCCGCGCTGGCGCGCGTCCTCGGGGCTGATATAGACGGGCTCGCGCCCCTGGATGGTGTAGGTCGCCCGCCGCGACGGTGATTCGCACGTCTGCGAATGCAGGCGCTCGTTGGGATGCGAGGACTGCATCCAGAGCGGGTACTTGTCCGAACGCGGGCCGTTGTGCGAACGCTCCGCCTTTTCCATCCAGAGCGGATGCCCCTTGCAGTCGCGGTAGCCGAAGCTGGCAAGCTTGCGGCTGTAGATTTCGATGAACCCGGACGGCGTGCCCAGGGCGTTGACTTCCGGATCCTCGCGGAAATCGGCATGCCGCACCCACGGCTTGCCCTCCGGGAACAGCACGTAGCCCTGTTCCCAGAACTGCGCGAAGGGCGGCATGGCGAAACCCTTGCCGGCGTTCTCCTTGCGGCACTCCTCGTACAGGAATTCGACCCACTGCATCTCGTTCATGTTGCGGGTGTATTCCACATCGCGCTGCATGCGCTTGCAGAAGTCGGTCCAGATGTCGAAATCCGAGCGCGAGTGAAACAGCGGATCGACCAGCTTGTGCATGGCGATCACGCCCCGGTTGGAGAAGGTGCCGTAGGCATCGATGTCATTGCGCTCGAACGGCGTGCAGGCCGGCAACACAATGTCCGCGAAGCGGCAGGTGGCCGTCCAGTTGTAGTCGATCGCGACCACGGTCTCCAGCTTCTGGTAGGCCCGCTTCATGCGATTGCGGTCCTGCTGCCGGTGCCACTGGTTGCCGCCCGAGAAAATGGCCATCTTGTAGGGCGGCAGCTTGACCTTGTGGCCGTTGAAGTTGATTTCCTTGCCCGGCTCCAGCAGCGCGTCGATCACGCGGGCCACCGGCACCACCGCGCTATAGCCTTGATAATCGTCGTTCTCGTGCCGCGGTTTGCGGCCGGGATCCAGATTCAGCGGGAACGAGCCCGGCATCGACGCCCCCGAAGCCGGAACGCCCGCCGAACTGTAGTGGTGGACGTAGCTGATGCCGCCTCCCGGCAAGCCGATCTGGCCCAGCATCGTGGCCAGGATCGCGGCCATCCAGTAAGGCTGTTCGCCGTGCTGCTGGCGCTGGATCGCCCAGCCGAGGATCAGCTGCGTGCGATTGCCCGCCATCAGGCGCGCCAGTTCGCGGATGCGCCCGGCCGGCACGCCGCAGATGGACTCGGCCCATTCGGGGGTGCGCTCGATCTTGTCCTCGGTCTTGCCTTCGACATAGGCGATGAATTCCTCGAAGCCCACGGCATAGGTCTCGATGAATTTCCTGTCGTACAGCTCCTCTTTCCACAGGGTATGGATAAGGCCCAGCATCAGCGCCACGTCCGTCATGGGGTTGACGTACTGGTGTTCGCAGCCCAGGTAGTTGCGCGTCTTGCTTTTCACCGGGTCGACGCTGATCACCGAGATCTCGCCGCTGGCCACCTTCTGCTTGAGCCGCGCCAGATGCTCGTAGGCCTCGTGCGTTTCGGTGTTCCACCCCACTTGCAGGTTCTTGATCGGGTCGCTGGCCCAGAACACCAGCACCTGCGTCTCCTTGAGGATGATCTCCCACGACGTGCCCTGCGAGTACACCTCGGTCGACCCGAGCACATAGGGCAGGATGGTCTGGCCGGCGCCGGTCGAGTAGTCGCCCGCCGTGCCGACGCTGTTGCCGTGCATCCCCATCGCCCGCAGCATATGGTTGCCGCAGCTATGCATCTGTCCCACCGAGCGCCAGCCGACGTTGCCCACGTGCAGCGCCCACGGGCCGTAGTCTTTCTGGATACGCTCCAGCTCGTCATAGACCAGATCCAGCGCTTCGTCCCAGCCCACCCGGATGAACCGGTTGTCGCCGCGCGACGCCTGGCCCGCCTGGCTCGGGGCCGCGCCCGCGCGCCGGTTGCGATACCAGTCCAGGCGCACCATCGGGTAGCGCACGCGCGATGGGCTGTACAGCACGTCGAGCGTGCCGTCCAGAATCGGCGTGGGGTGCTTGTCGAACTCGAATGGCTTTATTTCCACCACGTGGCCGGCCACGACCCGCGCCCGGAAGGCGCCCCAATGGGCGCCCGAGAACCTCCAGCGGCCGGGATCGGCCGCGGCCGTGGCGGCGGCCGCGGCCCGCACCACATTGCCATTGCGCAAAAGCGGCGGCACCACGAAGGAACCCAGTGAAGCGGCGACACCGCCCATGAAACGTCGACGGGAGATTTTCATTTCTTGCTCAGTGGGCCGAAGCCACACCGTCCTTGGCTACGAAATCGGAAGAATGCAACTGCAGGTACTTCAGGACCAGCCTGGCGGTCGGATCATCCATGTTGGTGAACCCGACCATGCCGCCAAACAGCCCCGGCCATTGGTTGGCATCGTGCGAGGCCTCGTTCGGCTGGCGATGGCACACGCTGCAGCTTTGCGAATAGCTCTTGCGCGCCACCGCCCAGATCGGTTCGACGTCAGCCACCAGGCCGCCGCCGCGCAGCCAGACCGTCGCGGAGATCTTCTGCCACTGCAGGCCGGTCACGTCGTCGATGCGGCTTTCGATCACATGGACCACGCCGTCGTCGCGCGACACGTCCTGGCTCAGCACGGCGCTGGTGATATTCATGCCGAACCGGCCGTACAGCACGCGGGCGTAACCCTTGTTCTTTCTCCAGAGCTGCAACTCGACCTGCACCGCGTCCTTTTTCTTCTGCAGCACCTTCACGGCGGTGGCGATCTCGATGGCGCCGATCTCGTGGGCCAGGGTCTCGTCCGCGTAGAGCGGCTGTGGCATGACGCTGTAGTAGTCGCGACCGGCGTCGATGGCGGCGCCGCGCGCGTCGGCCGTGAGCGCCGCCAGCGCCGGGTTGCCCTGCGACTTGACCTCGGGCAGTCGGTGCGCGATGCCCTTGTGGCAGTCGACGCAACTGGCATCGCGTTCGGCCGCGCCGTGCATGGTGGTCTGCGAGGTTACCCGCATCTTGTCGAAATCCATGCTGGCGTAATCATGGCAATTGCGGCATTCCTTGGAGTTGTTCGCCTTGAAGCGGGCCCACTCGCGCGTGGCCAGCACGATGCGGTGTTCCTGGAATTTCTCGGGCGTGCCGATGGTGCCCATCAGGTGCCCCAGCACTTCGCGCGAGGCCTGCATCTTGCGCGCGACCTTGGAGGTGAAGTCATGCGGCACGTGGCAGTCCGGACAGTGCGCGCGCACGCCCGAGCGGTTCTTCCAGTGCACGCTCTGCTGCAGCTCGGGCAGCACCGTGTCGCGCATCGAGTGGCAGGAAATACAGAAGGCCTCGGTGTTGGTGGCGTTCATGCCGGTATTGAACAGGGCCAGGAACGTCACGCCGCCCAGGAACCCGCCGATGACCAGCACGCCCAGGCCGATGCGGGTGGCGGGACGCAGCAACAGCGCGCCCGTCCATTGGATGACGGATTTGGCGATCTTGAAGGGATTTTTCATGTCGGTGGCTCAGGCTGCGGCTTTGTAGAACGGAGCATTCATGCCGGCGGCCCCCAGAACAGGATCTGCCCGAACCAGACGACGAATCCGTAGATGCAGATCATCAGGAACGCCACGACGGGACACGCCACAAAGGCCAGCGACAGGAACTTGGTCCACTCGGCCCCACCACCATTACTGCTGTGCTTGGGTTTGCTTTTCACGGAGTACAACTATTTGGATATGAACGGCGACTGCGTCGAACCGCGTCGCGGCACAAGCAAGGCCGGCGGTCCCCGCGAGGGTCGTTGGCGGTTCGATGCCTTTTCATGATCGACGCGCGGCCGGCCCCCCCATGTTGATCTCGGTCAAGCGCCGCGGGTCGCACGCGCCATCGCGCCCGTTACTCAGACCGGTCCGAAACCACGGCCGGGTGACCTCCGAAAAACACATATCGTGGCGCGGCGATCGGCATCATGGTGTGGCCGACGGTAAACGCGTCCGACATAAATCCAAATGCGCCGCAGCCAGGCAAAACCGCGATCCGGATTCATTAATATCCGATCCCGTTGTCGGCTTCGCGCCGCCCTTGATGCAGCGAGGATTGTTGTCATGAGTATCTGGATGGGCACCGGCCATGCTTGAAGCGCAGGGGCTCACCTGTTCGAAAGAAACCCGTCTGCTGTTCGAGGACGTGTCGTTCCAGCTATGCGCGGGGCAACTGCTGCGCGTGACCGCGCCCAACGGTCATGGCAAGACCAGCCTGCTGCGCATCCTGTGCGGCCTGACGCGCGCCGACGCCGGCACGGTGTGCTGGCGCGGGGCCGACATCCACCGCCTGGGGCCGGCCTACCGCCAGCAGCTGCTCTACCTGGGCCATGCCGACGCGCTCGCCGATTCCCTGACCCCGCTCGAAAACCTGCGCTTCCTGTGCCAGGCCCAGGCCGATGCCGTCACCACGGCGGCCTGTCGCGACGCGCTGTGCCGGATGGGCCTGACCGCGATGCTCGACCTGCCGGCGCGCCTGCTGTCGCGCGGCCAGCGGCGCCGCGTGATGCTGGCGCGGCTGTCGCTGCGCCCGGCGCGGCCGCTGTGGATCCTGGACGAACCCTTCAACCTGCTCGACGCGGCCACGGTGGCGGCGCTGACGCGGACGCTGGCAAGCCATTGCGACAACGGCGGGCGCGTCCTCCTGACCACGCACCAGGAGGTTGACCTGGACCGCCCGGTGCGCACCCTCGATCTCGGTCCGCGCGCGCCATGACACGGCTGGCCAGCCCCTTCTTCGCCGTGCTGCGGCGCGACCTGCTGCTGCTTGGCCGAGGCCGGGCCGACGCCGTCGTCTCGCTGCTTTTCTTCGTGCTGGTCGCCTGCCTGTTCCCGCTGGGCGTGGGCGCCGATGCGGCTTTCCTGCGTGCACTCGGACCGGGCGTGCTGTGGGTGGCCGCGCTGCTCGCCGCGCTGTTGTCGCAGCATCGGCTGTTCGCGCAGGACCACGCCGACGGCACGCTCGAACAACTGCTGCTTTCGCCGGGCGCCGCCACGCTCTGGGTGCTGGCCAAGATCACCGCGCACTGGATCGGAACCGGTCTGCCTTTGATCGCCGTGGCGCCGGTCATGGGCCTGCTGTTTGACCTGGGTCAGTGTTCGCGCCTGACCCTGTCGCTATCTTTCGCGCTGGGAACGCCGGTGCTGGCCCTGGTCGGCGCGATCGGCGCCGCGCTGTCCCTCGGGATGCGCGGCGGCGGCGTGCTGCAGGCCCTGTTGCTGCTGCCCTGGTTCGTGCCGGTGCTGATCTTCGGCGCGGGCTCGGTGGCCTCGTGTGGCGCCGGCCAGCCGCCCGCCACCCCGTTCCTGCTGCTTGGCGGCGCGCTGCTGGCGGCGCTGGCGCTGGCCCCGCCCGCCTGTGTCCTGGCGCTGCGCTTTGCCGTCGAAGAATGAAGATGCCTCCCATGCCTGCCCTCCCGCCCGCTCCTCCCGCCCGCCACGCCAGCCGTCTGCTGCGGTTCGCCGCGCCACAGGCCTTCTATCCGCTGGCGGGCAGGCTGGTTCCCTGGTGTGGCGGGCTCGCCATCCTGCTTGGCGCATGCGGCCTGGCGATCGGCTTTTTCGTCGCGCCCACCGATGCCACCCAGGGCGAGGTCTACCGCATCATCTTCATCCACGTCGCCGCCGCGTGGATGTCGCTGTTCATCTATCTGCTGATGGCGTTCTGGTCCGCGCTCGGCCTGATCCTGCGCACCCGCCTGTCGTTCATCATGGCGCGCGCGCTGGCTCCCACCGGCGCGCTGTTCTGCTTCGTCGCGCTCTGGAGCGGCGCGCTATGGGGCCGGCCAACCTGGGGCGCTTACTGGGTCTGGGACGCGCGGCTCACCTCACAACTGATCCTGGGGTTCCTGTACCTGGGCTATCTGGCGCTGACCGCCCTGACCGTCGATCCCCATCGCGGCGACCGCGCCGGGGCGCTGGTGGCCCTGGTGGGCGCCATCAACGTACCGGTCATCTATTTCTCGGTGTCCTGGTGGAGCACGCTGCACCAGGGCGCTTCGGTCAGCCTGACGCGCGCGCCGTCCATGGCGGCGACCATGCTGGCCGCCATGCTGCTCATGGCCCTGGCCGCGTGGGCCTACACCGCCGCCGTGGCGCTGGCGCGCGCGCGCGTCATGATGCTGGAGCGGGAGTGGCCGGCCGGCTGGGTGCGCGAGCTGGCGCGCCGCGAGACGGCGACGCGCAAGGAGCCGGCATGATGCATTGGCAATCCTGGGCCGCGTTCTGGCACATGGGCGGGCGCGCCGCCTTCGTCTGGGGCAGCTACGGCATGCTGGCCCTGCTGGTGCTGGCCGAATGCGTGTCGCTGGCCCGGCGGCGGCGCCGCGCGCTGCGGCGCCTGGCGGCGCTGGCTAGCGCCAATCCCACGGCCAGGCAGCAATCACACGACGGAGGACCGGCATGACTTCCCCCCGCCGCCGGCGTCTGCTCCTGCTGCTCTGTGCGGTCGCGCTGTTGAGCGCGGCTGCCGCCCTGATCCTGACGGCCATGCGCCAGAACCTGGTGTTCTTTCACACGCCCAGCGAAATCGCGCGCGGCGAGGCGCCACGACAGCGGCTGTTCCGCGTCGGCGGCATGGTGCTGGCCGGCTCGCTGCAACGCGAGCCGGACGGTCTGGGCGTGCGTTTCATCGTCACCGACACCGCCCACGAGGTGCCCGTGGTGTATCGCGGCGCCCTGCCCGACCTGTTCCGCGAAGGCACGGGCGTGGTCGCCCAAGGCACGCTGGACACCGACGGCGTGTTCACCGCGACCAGCGTGCTGGCGCGCCACGACGAGAACTACACGCCGATCGAAGTGCGCGACGCCATCGCGCGCGCCCACGACGCCAGCAGGACGGTGCGGCCATGATCGCCGAAGTCGGCCACTTTTCCCTGGTGCTCGGCTTCGCGCTGGCGCTGGTGCAGGCCATCGTGCCGCTGTATGGCGCCTGGCGCGGCCGCGCGGCGCTGATGGCGGTCGGCCGCGGCGCCGCGCGCGGGCAACTGCTGTTCGTGCTGCTGTCATACGCCTGCCTGCACCTGCTTTTCATCGCCAATGATTTCTCCGTGCGGCTGGTGGCGGACAACAGCCACAGCCGCACGCCGCTGATCTACCGGATCACCGCGGTCTGGGGCAACCACGAGGGCTCCATGTTGCTGTGGATCGTTTCGCTGTCGCTGTGGACGATGGCGGTGACGCGCTGGAGCCGCGGGCTGCCCGAGGCATTCACGGCGCGCGTCCTGGGCGTGCTGGGCGCGGTCGGCGCGGGCTTCACCGCCTTCACGCTGCTGACCTCCAACCCCTTCGCCCGCCTGCTGCCCGCGGCGCGCGAGGGCCGCGACCTGAACCCGCTGTTGCAGGACCCCGGCATGATCATCCACCCGCCCTTGCTGTACCTGGGCTACGTGGGCTTCAGCATCGCCTTCGCCTTTGCCATCGCGGCCCTGATGACGGGACGCCTGGATGCCGCCTGGGCGCGCTGGTCGCGGCCCTGGACCGTGGCCGCCTGGGTGCTGCTGACCGCCGGCATCGCGGTGGGATCGAGCTGGGCCTATTACGAGCTGGGCTGGGGCGGCTGGTGGTTCTGGGATCCGGTCGAGAACGCCTCGTTCATGCCGTGGCTGCTGGGCACCGCGCTGATCCACTCGCTGGCCGTGACCGAAAAGCGCGGCGCGTTCCGCGGCTGGACCGTGCTGTTGGCGATCGGCACCTTCTCGCTATCGCTGCTGGGCACGTTCCTGGTGCGATCCGGCGTCGTCACCTCGGTGCACGCCTTCGCCACCGACCCGGCGCGCGGCCTGTTCATCCTGTGCCTGCTGGTGACGGTGGTGGGCGCATCGCTGCTGCTATACGCCTGGCGCGCCCCGCGGCTGCAGGGCGGCGGCCACTTCCAATTGGTATCGCGCGACGCCGCCTTGCTGGCCAACAACGCGCTGCTGTCCGTGGCCTGCGCGGCGGTGCTGCTCGGCACCCTCTACCCGCTGTTGCTCGACGCCCTGGGCCTGGGCAAGATTTCGGTGGGACCGCCCTACTTCGACACCACCTTCGTGCCGTTGATGACGCCGGTGCTCGCGCTGCTGGTGCCTGGCGCCGTGGCGCGCTGGAAGGCCGACACCTGGCAACGGCTGGCGCGCCGCCTGGGGCCGGCCGCGCTCGCCAGCGCGCTGCTGGGCCCGGCGCTGGGCCACGGGCTCGGGCACTTCACCTGGCGCACCTGCCTGGGCCTGGCGCTGGCGGCCTGGATCGTGCTGGGCAGCCTGCAATTGCTGGCGGAGCGCCTGCACGGCGGCGGGCGGGCCGACATCGCCACCCGCCTGCGCGGCATCCCCGGGAGCTGGTGGGGCATGTGGCTGGCGCATCTGGGCCTGGGCGTGTTCATCATCGGCGTCACCATGGTCAACAGCTTCCAGTCCCAGCTCGACGTGCGCATGCTGCCCGGCCAGACCGCCCATCTGGCCGGGTACACCTTCACCTTCGGCGGCGTCGAGCAGGTCGCCGGCCCCAACTGGATCGCCGCGCGCGCCACCCTCGATGTCGCGCGCGGCGGCAGGCATGTCGCCACGCTGCGACCGGAGACCCGCCACTACGTGACGCAAGCGATGCCGATGACGCAATCGGCCATCGACGTCGGCCCCTTGCGCGATCTCTACACCGCGCTGGGCGAAAGCCTGCCCGACGGCGGCTGGATCGTGAACCTGTTCCACAAGCCGTTCATCAGCTGGATCTGGGCCGGCTGCGCGCTAATGATCCTGGGCGGCCTGGCCGCCGCCGCCGACCGCCGCTACCGCAAGCCGGCTTCGCGGCGCGACGCCTCGCCCCCGGGCCAAGCCCGGCCCCCGCAAAGCGAACTGCCATGAAACTGCGATCCCTCGTGCCCCTGCTGTTGTTTCTCGGGCTGGTAGCCATGCTCGCCGTCGGCCTGGGCCTGGACCCGCGCGAACTGCCCTCGCCCCTGGTTCGCCGGCCAGCGCCGCCCTTCACGCTGGCGCGGCTAGACGCGCCGGGAGGCCAGTTCGGGCTGGACGACATGCGCGGCCGGGTCTGGCTGCTCAACGTCTGGGCCAGCTGGTGCGTCGCCTGCCGCGTCGAACACCCCGTGCTGCTGCGCGCCGCCCGCGAAGGCCGCATTGCCATCGTCGGGCTGGACTACAAGGACGAAGACAGCGCGGCGCGCGCATGGCTGGCGCGCCTGGGCAACCCCTACACCGCCACGGTGCTCGACCCGCGCGGCAGACTCGGCATCGACTATGGCGTGTACGGCGTGCCCGAGACCTTTCTCATCGACGCCCAGGGCGTCATCCGCTACAAGCACGTCGGGCCGGTCACGCAGGACGTGCTCGACAACATCCTGATCCCCCGGGCGCTGAATGAACCCTGACATCCCCCGCCAGCCTCGCCCCACGATAGGACGCACCGCCGTGGCCAGCGGTTGGCACGCGACCGGCCGCGGCATCGCGCTGGCGCTATTCATTGCGGCCCGGGCCGTGGCCAGCGAGGCGCCCGCCGCCGCGTCCGACCCCGCCCTGGAAGCGCACGTCCAGGCCTTCACGCGCGACCTGCGCTGCCTGGTGTGCCAGAACGAATCCCTGGCGGACTCGCGCGCGCCGCTGGCGCGCGACCTGCGCGACGAAGTGCGTCGCCTGTTCCGCTCGGGTCAGGACGAGGTCCAGGTGCGCCAGTTCCTGGTATCGCGCTATGGCGACTACGTGCTCTATCGCCCGCCGCTGAAAGCCCGCACCGCGCTGCTGTGGATCGGGCCCGGCGTGCTGCTTGCCGGCGCCATGGGCGGCCTGCTGTGGCGCTTGCGGCGCCATGCCCGCGCGCCGGAGGCGCCCTTGCCCGCGCCGCAAGCGCAGGCGGCCCGGGCCCTGCTGGCCGAGCCCCCGCAAGACGCCGGGCCGTCCGCCGCCGGCGGGGAGCGCGCTCCATGACCCTGTTCTGGCTCCTCGCGGCCGGCATGGTCGCCGTCGCCCTGCTGTTCGTGCTGCCGCCCCTGCTGGCGCCAGAGGCCGCCGGCCGCCGCGGCGGCTCGCCCCAGGCGCAGGCATCGCTGGCGGTGCTGCGCGAACAACTGGCGCAATTGCAGGCCGACCATGCCAGCGGGCGCCTCGCACCGGACCACTATGCCCAGGCGCGCACCGAGATCGAACGGCGCGCCCTGCGGGAAGGATGCGCGGCGCCGGACCGCCTCGATACCCGGCCCGCGCCCCTCTGGGCCCTGGCGGTGGCCTTGGGGCTGGGCGCGATCAGCGTCGGCCTGTACGCGGCGCTCGGCAACCCGGCGGCCCTGACGCCGGCGGACGCCGACCCGCACGCGTCGCCCTCCGCCAGCGCCGGCCACGACCCCGGCGATCCCATGGCCGAACGGCTGGCCGGCCTGATCCAGCACCTGCAGGCCCACCCGGACGACACCGAGGGCTGGACGACATTGGCCCACACCTACGCGACGCTGGGGGATTTCGCCGGCGGCGCGGCAACCTGGGCGCGCATGGGCGCCCGGGCGCCGCAGGATCCCGGCGTGCTGGCGGACTGGGCCGACCTCCTGGCCACCGCGGCGGACGGAGATTTTTCGGGCGAACCCGACCGCCTGATCGGCCGGCTGCTGGCGCTTGCGCCCGACGACGTGAAAGGCCTGGCCCTGGCCGGCACCAGCGCGTTTTTCCGCGGCGACTTCCACGGCGCCATCGACGCCTGGGAACGCCTGCTGCCGCTGGTCGACCCGGATGGCCCCGTCCACGAGCAGGTCCAGGCCAGCCTGGCGCAGGCCCGCCGGGCGGCCGAGGGTGCGGCGACCGATGGTGGAGCGGCTGATCGAGCGGCGGCTGATCGCGCGGCGGCCGGCGCGGAAGGCCCCGCCTTCCCGCCGGGGGCTCGCGCCAGTGGCGGCCGCGGCCGGCAGGATTGACCGTCCGCATTCCTCACGGCCAATCCACGCCCCCCTGTTCCCGTTGCCCTTTGCGGCGCGAGATCTCCCGCCGTGCGTCGCTGCCCGGGCGACGCCAGCGCCCCGGCGCAGGATCAGGCAGGCACCGTCAACGCCTCGCGCCAGGCGGCCAGCTTCTTCTCGAACGACGCGGCCGCGTGGGCCGGGCTGGTGGATGGCAGGTCGACGTATTCCAGCGGCCGCGCTGGCAGGCGCGGCAACACATGGCGGCGGTAGAGGCTGGCCGCCTTGCCCCCGTTGAAGCAGACCCGCACCAGGCGCGGATGCGCCAACAGGAACGCCGCGAAGTCGTTGGGCACCAGGGTATCGCTGCGGATGTCCGCATCCAGGCTGCCCGGCCGTTCGCAGGCCTGCAGCACGTCCCAGAGCGCGACGCCGGCGGATCGCAGCGCTTGCAGGCGCCGCGGGTAGTCGGCGGCGGGATCGAACCCCAGCACCTGGCCCGCGATAGGCCAGAAGGCGTTGCGCGGATGGGCGTAATAACGCGCCTGCCGCAGCGAGGCGACGCCGGGCATGGAGCCCAGCACCAGGATGCGGGCGTCGGCGGCGGCAACCGGGGCGAAGCCCTGGACGTGGGCATATCGGTCGGCCACGGTGGTATCGGCAATTCGTTGCATGGCGCAAGAATACCCGGGTTCGCGGGCCTTCCGCCGCCGCCCGCGCCGGCCACCGGAACGGGTCCAGGCCCGGAATCCTCCCGACTCCGCGCGTGCCTCACTGGCAACACCTGCCCAGGTCTGACGCTATCAGTGTCCTATTCCTGGAACAGTGCTTATCAATGGCGGGGACTACCGAAAGCGGCCTCCCGCCCTTATCTTGACAGGTATGACGAACGGCCCCGCAGGGGCCGCGCAACAGGAATGACGATCATGAAGAAGATTCTGGGTGTGCATGCCAGCCCGCGTCCCCACTGGGTGGGCGACGGCTTTCCGGTGCGCTCGATGTTCTCGTACAACGACAAGGGCAAGAACGTCAGCCCGTTCCTGCTCCTGGACTACGCCGGCCCGGCGCAATTCGCGCCGGCCACGCAACCGCGCGGCGTCGGCCAGCATCCGCACCGCGGCTTCGAAACCGTGACCATCGTCTACAGCGGCGAGGTCGAGCACCGCGACTCCACCGGCAACGGCGGCGTCATCGGGCCCGGCGACGTGCAGTGGATGACGGCCGCCTCGGGCATCCTGCATGAAGAGTTCCACTCCCCCGCGTTCACCCGCCAGGGCGGCGAGCTGGAGATGGTGCAGCTGTGGGTCAACCTGCCGGCCAAGGACAAGAAGGCGCCGGCCGGCTACCAGAGCCTGCTGAATGCGGAGATCCCGGTGGTGTCGCTGCCTGGCGATGCCGGCTCGCTGCGCGTCATCGCCGGCAGCTACGGCGGCCAGACCGGTCCGGCCCGCACCTTCACGCCGATCGACGTGTGGGACGTGCGCCTGTCCGCCGGCAAGACCGCGACCTTCGCGATCCCGGCGGGCCGCAACAGCATGCTGGTGATGCTGCGCGGCACGGTGCTGGTCAACGGCGAAGCCGTGGCCCGCGACGCGCAACTGACGCTGTTCTCGCAGGATGGCGACGAGATCACGGTCGAAGCCAACAACGACGCCGTGTTCCTGGTGTTGAGCGGCGAGCCGATCGACGAGCCGGTGGTGGGATACGGGCCGTTTGTGATGAATTCACAGGCGGAGATCGTCGAGGCGATCCAGGACTTCAATGCCGGGAAGTATGGGCAGATGCATTAAAGGGCGGGACCGGCCATAGCTGGTCGGTCCTGCTGGATGAGGCCGCGTTTCCTGGGTTGGGGAACGCGGCTTTTTGTTAGGCAACGGAGAGGCGTGGGAGTCGCGTTACGACCCTAAACCGACTGTTGAAGTTCAACGGACTTGGAATTTGGTCACTCAATTTGAAAAATAACAAGGCGCGGGTTTTGAGGGCAGGCGGACGCAGTGCGCCAGCGGACCCGAGATGCGGTTCATGTGGCTGGATCGACGTCCTTGAAACGCAGGTTGAGCGGGCGCAGCTTGGACCAAAGCCACAGCCCCACGGCGGTGCTCGTGCCTACGACCAGCGTGATGCCGGTGGCGATGATGAAACCGATCACCGGGCTAATCAATAGCGCATCAAGACCCTCCAGGACGCGGCCGTTCCATTGGATCGAGCCCAAGCCGAAGAAAGTGCCGATGGCGCACAGGATCGAGAACGGGATCCAAGCGAGGTACTGCCCTATGGCGATGAGCTTGAACACGGACTTGAGACTTAGCTTGCGGATTTGGATGTCGCGCACGGCGCCTCCGGGTAATCAGAGTTGAGCTGTCGAATTTCGTCCAAATTGAGATTTGGTTCGCTGAAGGTGGCCGTAGCCTTGGCGGAAGTACCTCGAGACGTCCGACCGCTTCCGACCCAAAGCGGCCGCTCATGCGAGGCTTGCAAAGCCGATCTACGCCGGAAAGCGCGGAAGCTTGGCCTGCTCGACAGCCGTTCTGAACGCGGTGTCCCACTCAGCCCATTGTTCCGGCGTTGTCTCACCCCAGACCGTTATGCCTGACGGTTCAAATGACGTCACAAGTGAAGGCTCACCCAAGGCATTGCTGAAAAAACCCATCGAGTTCGGCCGCGCTCCTGGCAATCGGAGAAATAAGCTGCCAAGAGCTGCGAGCTCGGCTTCGGTCAGTCGTCCCGTGTAAATGGTGTACGTTCCACCTATATTCACGAATGGTCTCGTCGTCAGATCGTGTTCGTTCCAAGGTTGGAACCAACCCTCTAAGCCTTCAATAGTGTCGTCGGATATCATGGGGGCATTCTACTTCCACTTGTGGCCGGGTGCCGTCTATGACGAGAGACCGATCCCGACCCGTTTCCGCCAGTCGCAGCCGATGGAGCCCAGACATGGCAACGGGGTCGGCCTCTAGGAAGAAGCCCCTAAACGACGAAGGTCGGGCGTACTTAGTGGGAGTAAGGACTCAAAGAGTTGTGTCGCGCATGTATGCCAAGCTTGGAGTGGAGACCACGCTTCCGGTGGATTACCCCACCAACTGAGACGACCTGATGGGTTGAACGTGCCGACTTCCACTCCGTAGGATGTGCCGTCGACACCAGTGGCTGATGCCAACGTAAATGGGGTTAGCTGCATCGCACGAAGTTCGGCCAACAACTTGTGAAAGGTCTCCTCGAGAACAGGCAATTCAGTACCGAATGTGATTGGCTCCAAATCGACGGTATGAACCTGATCCCACACTACCCGGCGAATGTAGAACTGTTCGCTGGCTTGCGCTAGAGACCATGCGACGTAAGGCGCGAAGGTCGGGTAGACCCACACCCTAAACAGCCTTATGAAATTTCTTTGTGGGAGAAGAGGGTAGCTCTCGGGGTTCTCCAGGAGGGAAAGGGCGCGCGCGTATTGAATTTCACTCACCAAACTCTCCTAGTTTTAACGAATGGATCGTAGTCGAATTTTGCAGTGGCTACGAATGTCAGTTCATGGCCGGAAGCGGTCCTTGCCAAATCACATCAGTGACCCACATTAAGCTGACCAAGCACTTCCCCGACAGCCACGACGGTGCCCTCCCCCCTCAGACAAACCCGATTTCCCACAGCCCCCCGCCCATCCCCCTATCCCATCGACTATAAAAACAAAACACTTCCCATTCGCACTTCATCCCCCCGCCGCACCCACCATGAAAAAGTGCCTCGCCCCCACCGCCCACCAGGTCGGTGGCCTATACCGCGAGCATCACGGTTGGCTGCGCAACTGGCTTCGCACTAAAGTCCGCCGCGCGGAAGACGCCGACGATCTGACTCAGGACACCTTCGTCCGAGTGCTATGCGCCGCCACGCCCCTCCACATCGACACCTCCCCCCTGCGCGAACCGCGCGCCTATCTGGCTACCGTGGCCGGACGGCTGGTGGCCAATTTCTACCGGCGGCAGGCGCTGGAAATCGCCTATCTCGAAGTCCTGGCCACCCTGCCGCCGCAGCAGGTGCCTTCCCTCGAAACCCAGGCGCTGGTGCGCGAGGCGTTGTTCGAGTTCGATCGCATGCTCGACGGCCTCGACCCGAAGGTGCGGCAGGCCCTGGTGCTATCGCAGTTCCAGGGGTTGCCCTACACGCAGATCGCCGTGAATCTGAATGTCTCGCTGCGCACGGTGAAGAACTACATCGCGCGCGCCATGGCGCACTGCTGCCTGGCGGCCTTCTGATCCCCCGGCAGGTTGCATGGCCGAGTCCCGCCCGCCGTCGTCCGCCGAGGAATCGGCCGTACACGAAGCCGCCCGCTGGTTTGCCTGCCTCATGGCCGAAGACGCGACGCCGCGCGATCGCGTTGACTGGCAGGCCTGGCTCGACGCCAGTCCCACGCATCGCCAGGCCTGGGAACGGCTGCAGAAGATGCGGTGCGCCTTCAGCCGCGTGCCGGCCGATGTTGCCACGGCCGTGCTCACCCCGTCCGCGCGCCGGCGCGCACAGCGCCGCAGCCTGCTGTCGTTGATGGGGATGGGCCTGCTGACCACCGGCGCCTATGGCGTCATGCGGTCAGGGGAGCCGGACATCTGGCGGACCGCGACCGGCGAATTCCGCCAATTCCAACTGGACGACGGCTCGCAGCTCTATCTGAACACCGCCACCCGCGTGACGCTGGATTTCAGCGACGCGCGGCGTCGGGTGGTGCTGCGTGCCGGCGAGATCCTGATGCAGGTCCATCAGGACCAGACCTCGCGGGCCATGCCGCGCCCGTTCGTCGTCAGCACGCCGCATGGCGACATCCTGCCGCAGGAAGCCCGCTTAACGGTGCGGCTGGATACCCGCGACACGCGGGTGCAGGTGTTGCAACAGTCGGCCACCATCCTGCCTGGCCAGACGCAGAATCACCCTTCGATCCGCATCCCTGCGGTGCTGCTGCGCGCCGGTCAGGCGGTGTCGTTCGATGCCGACGGCGCGGGGCCGGTGGGCGCCGCGTCCTTGGATGCGCAGGCTTGGCTGCATGGCCGTCTGGTGGTGGAGGATCGGCCACTGGCCGAGGTCGTCGCCGAACTGGCGCGTTATCGGCCCGGCATTCTGCGGTGCGATCCGGCGGTGGCCGATCTGAAGGTCTCCGGGGTCTTCTCATTGCGGGACACCGACGAGGCGCTGGAAGCAATCTCGGACAGTTTCCCTGTGCAGGTGCGGCGGCATACGCGCTACTGGGTGACGGTGCTGGCGCGCCCAGGGGCGTAGCCGGGGCGGTGGCGCAGGCGGCAGCCTCGTGCCTGACGCCACGGGTCAAGCGTAAAAGCGATCACATAAGTTTTTTTTTCAATCGCATTTGCACTTTCGTAGTACGTCGCGTGTCCTCAATGACGATGGCGCTCGCCATGGACGCGAACCGAACCGGTTCCGGCCATGGCCTCGCTTCCCGTTCAATCACTCTGCCGCGATATGTCCATGCACGATCACCCCTCCACTTCAACGGCCTGCGCGCCTGGCCGCTCCTCGCACCCTGCCGCGCCGGGAGCGCGCCAGTTCACGCTGAATCTCACGCTCATATGCCTGTTGGCCGCCTTCACGCCGCTGCGCGCCGCCCACGCGCAAACGCCCTCGGCAGCCCTCGCCGCCAGCACCTTGCAGGTGGACATCCCGGCCGGTCCGCTGACCACGGTGCTGAACCAGTACGCGCAGGCGGTCGACGTCAGCCTGTCGTTCGACGCCTCGCTGCTTGCGGGAAAGGAATCCGCCGGGTTGCAGGGAAGTTTTGAGGTGGAGGCGGGTTTCCGCCGCATTCTGCAAGGCAGCGGATTCGAAGCGGTGGCGCGTGCGCCGGGGCGCTACATGCTGCGCGGCTTGCCGAAGGCGGCAGGCGAGGACGCCACCGATGTGACCCAGCTGAACGCCGTCACCGTCAGCGGCTACCGCGAAGGCGACGCGCCCAACCGGGGCTACACCGTCAGCAGCACGTCCAGCGCCACCAAGCTCGACCTGGCGCCAAAGGAAACGCCGCAGAGCATCACCACGTTCACGGCGCAGCAGATTCAGGATCAGGGGTTGTTGACGGTCAGTGAAGTGCTGGACCAGACGCCGGGCATCACACTGATTAGCGCCGGCGTGGCGGGCGCCGGGAACCAACCTGTCTATTCACGGACTTTTCCGGTCACTTCGGTGCAAATGGATGGCGTCATGGCCAGCAGCTACATACTGTCCGGCTCCGCCAACGGCAACATCGGGCTGCAGGATTCCTTTCTGTACGAGCGCATCGATGTGATCCGCGGCTCCAACAGCCTGACCGGCGGCGAAGGCGATGCGTCGGCCAGCCTGAACTTCGTGCGCAAGTATCCCTACCTGGATCGTCACCTGTCGGCGAATTTGAAATACGGCAGCTGGAATAATCGCCGCGCCGAGCTGGACCTCTCCACGCCGGTCAACGACCGGTTCCGGGTGCGGCTGGCGGCAGCCATGCAAAAGGGTAATCACTGGGTCGAGCGGGTCAAGAGCGATCGAGGCGCGGTGTCGCTGATCGGGCAATTGGATGTGACGGAGAACAACCGCATCAGCGCCGGCGTGACGCAATTCGACTTCAAGCTGGACGGGGCCTCGCCGCATGGCTTGGCGAGGTATTCGGAAGTGTCAAACAACAGATTCCGGCCTGGAGAAAAAGAATTTCTACCGGAGGGCATACGCGACCTGCCACCAGGCGACAGCGTATTGCCAACCAGAGGCGTCTCGCGCGGCTTCAATAACGCAACCCCTTGGTCACACACCCATCGTAATTACACCAATCTGTTTCTCACCTGGGACCATGATTTCAACGACGACTGGTCATTCAAGGCCAGCTACAACCATGCCAGCAACATGGACGACCAGTTGTACGGGGAAATGGGATCCCGCTATTACGTGCCCCAAGCGGGGTTGGCCAGCTACGTTGCCAAACGCGACCATCAAGAGAACATCGTCAATGCCGTGGATGTTCACCTGAAAGGCCGTATTGAGGCATTCGGCCGAGACCAGGAATTCGTCGTGGGCGCCAATGCCTATAACGTGAATCACATGGTCTACGGTGGCTATGATTCCTTCGGGACGGCGGAATACCCCCTACTCGCTTTCGAGTCATGTGGCCGCCGCAATCGCTCTTGCCTCCCACCGAGGTCGCCCATGGATCGCACGTCGATAGGTGCCATTCCCATCGAAGGCTGGACCGCTCGCCTTCCCGAGGAATCAGAGTTGGCCGGCTCCCGCAGGGACATGTACAGCGCCAGGGAACGATATATCACCAAGCGCCGGCAAACCGGGTACTACTTCAGCAGCCATTTGCGACCGATTTCGCGCGTTCATCTCATTCTGGGCGGGCGTTGGGCCAAGGATGTGGAGACGGACCATGTCGACACCGACTGTCTAGTCGACCACTGCAACTCCACCCACTTCCTTCCCAATTCCACCAACCCCACCATGCGCCCGAAGTTCCTGCCCTATGGCGGTCTGATCGTCGAACTGACGCCGCAGATCAATGCCTACGGCAGCTATACAACGTCCTACGTGCGCGACCCTGTCTATAACGGTTCAAACGGTGGCACCAACGCCATTACCGGCGATTACCTCCCCCCGGTGCGCTCGATCACCGAGGAGGGAGGCCTCAAAGGCGCATTTTTCGACGAACGCCTCAATATCGCAGCATCCTACTTCAGGATGACACAAAAGGACTTTCCCTTTCAAAGCTACGACCCCAACGCCCCGACTACTGACAACAACGGCTGGCGCGTCTATGGATGGGAATTCAATGCCACCGGCGCGATCACGAAAGACTGGAATATCGCCGTGGGCTACGTCAAACAAAAACAGGTCCTGCCGCCATTCAAGGGGGAGATCATGTTTTCGGCGGTTGACGACCTGACCGGCAGCTATCGCGCGCCCGAACAATCCTTCAAGTTGTTCACCACCTATCGCGTCAAACGCCTGACCATTGGCGCGGGCGTGCGCTGGCAGAGCCGCACACAGTCCGCCTGGATTCCCATGGACTTAGAGCGCCGCAAGCAGGACTACCTGATGCGACAGGACGCCTACTACGTCGTCGACCTAATGGCGCGCTACCAGATCGACCGGCACTTCAGCATGCAACTGAACGTCAACAACATATTCGACAAGGTCTACTACCAGCATGAACGCTCCTTTAATTCAGCACCGCCACGGAATGCGTTGCTGACCTTGAGCTACCGCTTGTGAAGGTATCCGGATCATCCGACGCGCAGCCGTCCTCTGCCGCAGATAACCGAATCGGACGAAAGGCTGCATGGGTTTGCCACACGGCGTGCACTTTCACCACTGGTCGCGTGTCCTCCTAGATGTGTGGATCCTAGCCGATCAGGTCCCAGTCCTGGCGACAACGCTGGCTGCCGGGTTCACCCGGGTCCCCAAAAATCAACCCTTGTTGCCACTGGGGATCGTTCATCATCCCTCTTCAAGGACACGACCATGCGCAAACTCGCCTCACTTTCCGCTGCCTTGCTGATGACCGGATCCGCCGGCGTCGCCTCCGCAGGCTGGAACCAATTGGACCTCGACCAACCCAGCAACCTGGAAGAACAAGCAAATGTCGTTTACCAGGGCTCGTTCAATTACAACGGTCAGACCTACGGTCCCTCCACTTCCGCGGCCGTTCCGACTCAGGCCAGCACAGGCATTTCCAACGTATTCGATCTGAACTCCCTGCAAGCCTTCACCCTGTACGGCAAGAACGGCCCCGCAGGCACAGGTCGCAACGATGATCTGAGCCTGACCTCCAATGACAATTCCGCGGCCGCCGGCGTCAAGTCTCCGGTGGTATACCGCGTCTACCGCCAGAACTACTCGGCGGCGGTGGTCAACCTTGCACGTGGCACAGTGGGCCGCCACTTCGTCAAGAGCATCGTCGGCGAGCAGACCGCGCCGGACACGCTGGTAAATGGCACCTACAACTACGCCGGTGTGACCTTCTCGAACTTCCCGCGTGGCATGTTCGATTACCAGGTCACGGTAACGGGCCCCAACTCCGCCACGGGCCAGGGGTCATTCTCGTTGGACGAGATCAAGATTCCTGCCAAGATATCCTCGACCGGCAAGGACATTGTCTTCAACATCAATAACGGCAAGCTGGATCCGACGGCTTTGGATGCGACCGGCAACGGTCTGGTCTTCGCCGGAGACGTGACTATCACCACGAACGACGTCAGCAATCCCGACGCGTGGAAGGAAATCGGTGGTCTCGTAGCGAAGCCGGAATATGACCTGACGCTCTTTGGCCCCAACGGCGCGGAAATCGCAGGCGCCATCAACGGTCTGCCTGACCGCGTCGGCTCCGTCGCGGTCATCGGCGCAAAACAGTAATCGCTACCAGAAGGGCGGAGCAATATCTCTTCAACATCAAATAGATAGCGACCCAAATCGGACTGCTATTTGATATTGGCCGCCATTGAATTGCGATCGCTCCCATCACGGACTGCAGGGATTCCCTGCAGTCCTTTTGCCTATTCAAGCCGCCGCATCCGGAAGACCCGTGCCGCCCCCTCTCTCGTCCAACCCCTCTCGCCGTCATTCACTGTTCACGGCAATCGTCATCAGCCTGTTGGTCACGGGCTACCCGCTTACGCTCCAGGCCCAACCCGCCACGCCGTCACCCGCCGTCCTGCCCGCTCCCGTCCGCCCCCTGGAGCCGGACACCCCGACGCTCCCCCCTCCCCCTCGCCCCACGCCCGCCATCACGCACCGCCCGCCCACCCAACCGGCCCAGCCGCCCGTCGAACTGACCGACCAGGACCTGGCCCACGACCTCAGGCTGACCGAACGCATCCTCAACCAGGCGATGCTGCAAGAGGACTGGAGCACCCTGCGCCGGGTGATGCGCTTCTACCCCTGGATGGCCGGCGTTGATCCGATCCTGCGCGACTACGTGCATGGCGCGCTGCTGCGCCACGATGGACGGCTGGCCGAGGCCATCGCGTTGTACCGCCGGCTGGTGGCGCAGCATCCCGACCTGGGCTACGTGCGGCTGGAACTGGCCACCATGCTGATGGAGGATCGCCAATTCGCGCAGTCCGACGCCGAGCTGGCCGACCTGCGGCTGGGGTCGCTGGAGCCGGCGGCGCAGCACAGCGTCATGCTTTACCGTCAGGCATTGGCGCAGCAGCGCCGCTGGAATTTCCGCCTGGGCGCGGGCACGGCCTACAGCAACAACGTCAATTCGGCCAACCGCGACCCGATGCTGTACCTGCCGGTCGCGACACGGCAAGGTCCCTTGTGGGTGCCGTTCGCGAAGGGCCGCGACGCGTTGCCCAAGGCGGATTGGGGGTTGAAATACAGCGGCAGCGCCAATGTCGAACGCAATCTCGGCGGGCATCACTACTACACGCTGGGCGCGGATATCGACGGCACCGCGTATCGCGTGCAACGCGACTACAGCGACCGCTCCCTGACCTTGCGCGGCGGCTACAAATGGCAGGACGCCACGCGCTGGTTTGCCGCGACGCCCCAGGCGGGCCGCAGCTGGATGGGCAGCCGGCGCTATAGCCACAACCGCGGCTTGAGCCTGGAGTACGGGTGGCGGCCAACGCCGGGGTGGCAGTTGATGGGGGCCTGGCTGTGGCTCAAGCGCGGCTATGACGATCGGGCCTATGCCGCCTATGACGGCCATCTGAACGTGCTGTCGCTGACGGCCATCCGCGTGTTCTCGCCCGCGCTGTTGGCTTACGCCAGCGTCGGGCTGCAGCGCGAGGCGGTGGCAGCGGGCGAATACACCTATCGCTTTCCCTGGGCGCAGCTGGGCGTGGTCAAGACCTTCGGGCAAATGTTGGGCACGCGTTTGAGCGCCCGCTATGGCAGACAGGCGTATGAGGCGCCCTATGCCCTGTTCCTGAATCAGCGGCGGCGCGATCATGAGCTGCGCGTGGACGCCTCGGTCTGGACGCCGGACTTCAAGATCGCCGGGTTGGAGCCGAAGCTGAACCTCAGTTACCTCAAGATCACCAGCAATCTGCCCATGTATGCGCGGGACCGGACCGAGGTCAGCCTGATGCTGGAGAGGCGGTTCTAAACAGCATCCGTGTCGGCGACCAGGGCAACAATCCGTCCACGCTCACACGTTCTGGCCCTTTCTCACTGCCATGGATATCTCCTTGAGCATCCAGGCGAGAGTCGTCGCGGCGCGAGTCCCCCCTGCTCCCTTCGGCCACGGCAAGCGGAGTTGTCGAAACAATTCCGGCTGCGTGATAGGGACGAAATTGCCGCGCTCGAAGCCGTCGCCGCCGTTTCAGGAACGATGTCCCAAGCTGCCCATCCCCAGAGACCGCCAGGAGCGACTCCGCGCTATCCGTTTCCGCCGCTATCGGCAATTGCACATTGGCGGCCTTGAACGCGTCTTCGATCAGCATGCGCGTCGAGAATTTCGGCGGGAACCGGGCTAACGGAATCGAAGCCAGAACGGTCTCCGGTCCGTACCTTCACGCCGACCGAGGCCGTTTGTGATGAATTTTCAAGCGGAGATCGTCCTGGCAATCCAGGATTTCAATGCCGGGAAGCATGGGCAAATGCACTGGGAGGCCGGATCGGCGTTGACGCGCCAGCGCGCCTCGGCCGGGTAGTCTCGGCCGGAAAGTCTCATGACGCGCCCCGAATCACAGCCAAAGTGATGCAATTTTCGCGAGGAACGTGACAGAATATCGGGCACCCGCGTCCCGGCTGTACCGCCGAACCCCGTATTGATCAGGTCCTGAAATGCCCGTTATCGGCGATCCGCCTCCAACCCGACCTCCTGGCGAGGGCGTGGGCAGCGGCCATGCCGGGTCCGACGGCGCCCTGGAGCGGCTGGCGCGCCTGGCGCGGCGACTGTTCAATGTCGACACGGCAATCGTTGCCCGCGCCGACGCCGCGGGCGCATGCGAGGCGATGGCCGGCACGCCCCCCGCTTCGCCGCAGCCATGGTCCATGCAATCCCCCATCCGCGCCGCCGACGGACGCCTGCTGGGTAGCGTGCGCCTGCTGCACGGACAGGCACGCGCTTTCACGGATGAAGACAGCCAGACCCTGCAAGACCTGGCGGACCTCGCGGCGACCGCTATCGCCCCCCCATCGCGCGAGCGCGCCGACGAAATCGCCTGGCGGGAGGAAGCCAGGAAGTTGTCGCTGGCCATCGCCGGTAGCGGCACGGGGGTCTGGGACCGCAACGTGGTGACCGGCGAGATCACCTATTCGCCCGGCTGGAAGGCCTTGCTCGGCTATTCCGAGTCCGAACTCACGACCCGCATCGAAGACGCCTACCAGCGCCTGCACCCGGACGACCTGGGTTTCGTGCAAGCCGCCATGCAGGACCATTTCGACGGCAAGACCGAAAGCTACGAGGTCGAGCACCGCATCCGCTGCAAGGATGGCAGCTACAAGTGGATCTGCAGCCGGGGCAAGGTGGTCAGTCGCGACGAGGCCGGCAAGGCGCTGCGCATGATGGGCACCACCACCGACATCAGCGCGGTGCGCGCCCTGGCGGAACGCCTCAAGCTCACGGCGGACCTGGTCGTCAACCTCACCGACGCCGTGCCCGGCCTGGTCTTTCAGTGCCAGGCCGTGGCCGAGGGCGGCGCGAGGTTCTCGTATGTCAGCGCCGGCATCCGCGACATGTTCGAGCTGACCGCCGACGACGTGCGCGCCAGCGCCACCGCGATCGAACAGCGCGTCCATCCCGAGGACCTGCCCGCCTACCGGGCATCGCTGCAGCAGGCGACCGCCGCGCTCACGCGCTGGCACCTGGAGTTCCGCGTTTGCCTGCCGCGACAGGGGGTGCGGTGGCGTCTGGGCGACGCCAGCCCGAGCCGCGAGGCCGGCGGGGGCGTGGTCTGGCACGGCTTCGTCACGGACATCACCGACCGCAAGCGCGCTGAACTGGAATTGCGCGAACTCGCCGCCACCGACGCGCTGACCAGCCTGCCCAACCGCCGCCATTTCATGTCGCGCATCGCCGCGGAGCTTGCGCGCATCAAGAGCGACGGCGGCCACGGTTCGGCGGTGCTGATGTGCGACCTGGACCACTTCAAGCACATCAACGACACCTGGGGCCACGCCATCGGCGACGGCGTGCTGCAGCACTTCGCCCGCATGCTGCGTGCCCAGTTGCGCGAGATCGACCTGGTGGGCCGTATTGGCGGCGAGGAATTCGCCGTCGTGCTGCCGGACACCGACATCGAAAGCGCGCACCTGTTCGCCCACGACGTACAGCGCCGCATCGCGGATACGCCCTATCTGACGGGCGGACAGTGCATTCCGCTGACGGTCAGCATCGGCATTTCCGCGCTGCATACGCACGACGACGACGCGGAACTGGCGCTCAGCCGCAGCGATCGCGCGCTGTATTACGCCAAGCAACGCGGCCGGAACCGGATCGAATCGGTGTTTTTCAGGTAGCGCCAGCCCGACGCATGGGTTTGCCTCAGGGCGGGTCGCGCAGGTCGACAGCCAGGCGCAACAACCTGTTGATTTCGCCAGTCAGATGGCGTTTGCGACCCTGTTCCACGATGCTGATGCTGCGAAACTCCTGTGGCCCCGGCAACGGCAGCACTTTCAATGCCGGGTCTTTGTTCCAATGGACGTTTTGCAACAAGGGCACCAAGCTGACGCCCACTTGCTGGCGCACCAGCGCCGCGATGCCAAGAATCGAGTTCAGCTCCAGGATTTCCTGCGGTTTGACTCGCAATCGGTGCAGCACCCGATCGGCTTTGGAACCGGTGGCGGTATTGCGGTCATAGCGGATGTAGGGCTGAGTGGCCAGCAGCTCGGTGATGTCCGGCGTTTTTGCATGGGCCTGCGCGCTGGCCAGCAGGATCAGCGGTTCGTCATAGAGCCGCGAGCAGCTCAGCCCTTTGAATTCCTGCCGGGGCGACTTCACCACGACCGCCGCATCCAGCTCGCCGGCCAGCAGCAGCGGCGCCAGCTCATCAGAACGCGCGCTGGTCAGCGTGACCGACACTTTGGGATGGATGGCCTTTAGCTGCACCAGGCAATTGGCCAGCAGCCCCATGGCCGAAATGATGCCGCCCACGGTGATTTCGCCTTCCATGCGCAAATCCCGATCCGGGTCTTCAAGCATTGCTTCGTAATCGGCCACCAGGCGCCTGGCGCGCGGAAGCAGCAGCGTCCCGTCGCGACTCAAACTCGTCTGTCTGTGATTGCGCTCGAACAACGTACGGCGCATTTCGTCTTCAAGCGCCCGCATTTGCTGACCGACGGCGGCGCTGGTCAACGCGACCCGGTCGGCCGCGGCGGCAAAGCTGCCCTCCTCCGCGACGGCAATGAATGTTCTGAGAAACCGGATGCTGCTCATGGCGCGAGGCGATTTTTAGGTAAAGATTTACTTTACTCTAATTAAAACTAAATTAGATTTTCTTTGTATAGGCACTGGCGGATACTGCGGGTCTTCTCATTGAATGGTGTAGACCATGAGCACTGCTACCCCGGATTCCCAGGCCGACCTGCTGGCGCGGCAAAACGCGCGGCGTCTATACGACCAAGGGCCGACAACGGTCTATGCCCATGCGGGCGACAAACGCTTCGCCTATTGTCTTTACGTTCCCGAATCCATCGAAGACGCAACGCGTCCCGTGGATCTCGTGGTGGTCGTGCATGGGTCCAACCGCGCGATGGAAACCTACCGGAACAGCTTTGCCGAGTTTGGCCGCTGGAACGACTGCGTCATCCTGGCGCCGCTGTTTCCGGTGGGCGTGCTGGGCGATGGCAACGGCGACGGCTACAAGCAGATTCTTGAAGGGGATATCCGCTATGACCAGATCCTGCTGGATATGGTCGCCGAGGTCGGCAAGAAGTACGGCCGCAACTTCGACACCTTTGCCCTCTTTGGCTATTCGGGCGGCGGCCAGTTCACCAATCGCTTCTGCTACCTGCACCCCGACAGGCTCTGGGCCGCATCGATCGGCGCGCCGGGTTCGGTCACGCTGCTGGACACCGCGCGCAAGTGGTGGGTGGGCGTGGCCGACATGGAGACGCGGTTTGGCAAGGCGCTGAACCTTGATGCGCTGCGTCAGGTCCCCATCCACATGGTGGTCGGCGCGGCGGATCTCGAAACCTGGGAAATCACCCATCGCCCCGGCGGCAAGCACTACATGGAAGGCGCCAACGACGCCGGCCGCACCCGGCCCGAGCGGCTGGAACGCCTGCGCGCCAGCTTCGAAGCGGCGGGCGTGAGCGCCACGCTGGATCAGATTCCCAATGTGCCCCACATGGGCATCAAAGTCATGCCGGCCGCGCAGAAATTCTTCGCGGCGGTGTTGCGCGAACGGCGGGCTCGCCAGGCGCAGCAATAAGCACAAGCGGCACGGCCAGGTCGTGGCCGCGCCGCCCACCCATTGAAGGAGGATTACTTCATGCGCAACAGTGTAAAGGCCGCCCTGGGGTACGCCGCGCTGGCGTTGACGCTGGCAACGGCCGGAAGTCACGCCGCCGAGCCATCACGGATTCAGGTCGGCATCAGCGGTGATATCCGCGGCACCGACCCCGGCGTCAACCGGGACGAGAACACCGACGCCGTCGTCATGCATATGGTGGAAGGCCTGGTGGCCTACCGCGAAGACGCGACCGTGGGGCCGTTGCTGGCCGACTCGATCACCGTTTCTGATGATGGACGCAGCTACCGCTTCAAACTGCGCGAGGGCGTGCGGTTTCATAACGGGGCGCCGCTGACCGCCGCCGAAGTCTTGTGGACCTGGCGCCGCTACCTCGATCCCAAGACACAATGGCGCTGCCTGGGCGACTTCGATGGCCGCGGCTTGCTCAAGGTGCAGGACATCAGCAGCCCGGACCCGATGACCGTGGTGTTCACCCTGGAACAGCCCAACGCCTTGTTTCTGGCGACGATGGCCAGAACCGATTGCGGGGGCACGGGCATTCTGCATCCGGATTCGCTGACGCCGGAAGGCGCGTGGCGCTCGCCGGTGGGAACCGGGCCGTTCAAGCTGGGGCAATGGCAACGCGGGCAATATGTGGAGCTGCAACGCTTTGCTGACTATGCGCCGCGTGCCGAGGCAAAGCCTGACGGGTATACCGGCAACAAAGCCGCGCTGGTGGACCAGGTGCGCTTTGTCGTGATCCCCGACAATGCGACGGCCAAGGCCGCGCTGATGGCGCGCGGCATCGATCTGCTGTCCGACGTGACGGCGACCGACGCGGCCGACTTGAAGCAGGCCAAGGGCCTGACCATCCAGGTCAGCCCGGCAATGTCCATCAACGGCCTGCTGTTCCAGACCCGCGACCCTTTGCTCAAGGATGCGCGTATCCGCCGCGCCATTGCGCTGTCGCTGGACTACGGCCAGATGGTCGCCACGCTGTCCAGCGGACTGTCCAAGGTCAACAATTCGGCCGTGCCCAGCAGCAGCACCTACTATGACGCGGCGACGGCCAAGGGCTACCGCACCGATCTGGCCGAGGCCCGCGCCTTGCTGAGCGCGGCCGGCTATCGCGGTCAGCCGATCAAGATGATTGTGAACAAGCGCTACCCGCAGATGTTCGATATGGGCATTCTGAGTCAGGCCATGCTGGCGGCCGTGGGCATCAACATCCAGATGGAGACGCTGGAGTGGGGCACGCAGCTTGAACGCTACCAGAGCGGCAACTATCAGATGATGGCGTTCTCGTATTCGCCCCGCTTCGACCCGGCCCTGAGTTTCGAGCAGATACTGGGTGACAAGTCCAGGGAGGCGCGCAAGGTCTGGGACAACGGTGACGCCATCGACATCCTGCGCCAGGCCATGCGCGAAGCCGAACCCGCCAGGCGCCAGGCGCTATTCGATCGGTTGCACGACATGCTGATCAAGGACGTGCCCATGGTCATCATCTACAACGGGACCGCCATCGGCGCCTTCCGTGATGGCGTCCAGGGCTATCGAACCTGGCCGATTTCCAAGCCGCGCCTGTGGGGCGTGTCTTTGGCGGCGACCACGAAATAGGCCCGTCATGTTGCGATTCTTCATTCAGCGCCTGGGCATGGCGCTGCCCACCCTGCTGCTGATCTCGATCATGGTTTTCGGCCTGATCCGCTTCATCCCGGGCGACCCCGCCCTGCTGATGCTGGGGGATATGGCGGACGCGCAAAGCCTTGCCGACATGCGCAAGGCCCTGGGACTGGATCACTCATTCGTGACCCAGTACCTGATCTGGATACGGGCGGTGCTGGGCGGCGACTTCGGCTTGTCGATCAGTAGCAGCCAGCCGGTGCTGGGCCTGCTGGTCGAGCGCTTCAGCGTCAGCGCCGTCATCGTGCTGATCTCGGTGGGACTGGCAGTGCTGCTGGCCGTTCCCGTGGGCCTTTACGCCGCCTGGAAGCAGAACAGCCTGATGGATCTGGGCCTGGTCGCCGGCGCCACCCTGCTGCTGTCAATTCCCGCCTTCTGGCTGGGCTTGCTGCTGCTGTACTGCTTCGGCATGACGCTGGGGTGGCTGCCCATCGTCGGCTACGTCAGTGTCAGCGCGGATCCGTTGCGCGGCCTGAGCTATCTGGTCCTGCCGGTGGTGACGCTGACGCTCGTGGAGTTCGGCTCCATCGCCCGCATGGCCCGCGCCAGCACGATCGAGGTCTTGCGGCTGGAATACATCGCCCACGCCCGCGCCAAGGGCCTGTCGGAATCGGCGGTGCTGTGGGGCCATGCCTTGCGCAACGCCTTTGCGCCGACCTGGACGCTCGTGGGCCTGATCCTGGGCAATCTGCTGGGCGGCATTGCGGTGTTGGAAACCGTCTTCACCCTGCCCGGCATCGGCCGGCTCATGGTGGATTCGATATTTGCCCGTGACTATCCGGTCCTGCAGGGGTGTCTTTTGTTGATCACCAGCATCTATGTGGTGGTGAATTTGATCGTTGACCTGCTGTATCCGGTCTTTGATCCCAGGGTGAAACTATGAATGGCGACGTCATCTCCTTGCCGGCCGCCCCCGTGCGGCGCCGCGGCCTGCCCGCGCTCAATGCCTTGATTGGCGGCGGCCTTCTGCTGGGGTTGGTCGCGCTGGCGCTGCTGGGCCTGGTGTGGACGCCGTACGACCCGCTCAAGCTCGATCTGAGCCTTCGGCTGCAGGCGCCTGGCGCGCGGCACTGGCTGGGCACGGACGAGTTCGGCCGCGACGTCCTGAGCCGGCTGATCATCGGCGCATCGACCAGCCTGTGGATCAGCCTCCTGTCCGTGGCGGTGGCCTTGGGATGCGGCACCCTGATCGGTATGCTGGCCGGCTACCTGCGCGGCTGGACCGACCGCATCCTGATGATGTTCAACGACGCCCTGCTGGCCTTTCCCGGCATTTTGCTGGCCCTGGGCATTATGGCGGTGCTGGGCGCCAGCCAGTACAGCATCGTCCTGGCGTTGGGCATGGCCTACACGCCGTCGGTGGTGCGGGTGGTTCGCGGCAGCGTGCTGTCGCTGCGTGAGCGCGAATTCATCGAGGCGTCCCGGGTCATTGGCAATTCCGAGCTATACACGATGTTCCGCCACATCGTTCCCAACTGCCTCGCGCCCGTGTGCGTGCTGGCCACCAGCATGTTCGGCTGGGCCTTGCTGTCCGAAAGCGCACTGAGCTTTCTCGGACTGGGCGTACCGCCGCCCGCGGCCACCTGGGGCAGCATGCTGGCAGCCAGCCGTCCCTACATTGCGTCGGCCGCATGGCTGGGCGTGTTTCCCGGTGTGCTGATCAGCATGGCCCTGCTGGGTATCAATCTGTTTGGCGATGCCCTGCGTGATCGCCTCGATCCGCGCATGAGGAAATGAACATGACCGAGAACGCATCCCTGTTGTCTGTGAAGCACCTGAAGATTCGTGCCGGCGTGGATGGCCCGCTGGCCGTGAACGATGTCAGTTTCGAGCTGGCGCCAGGCGAAATCCTGGCGCTGGTGGGAGAGTCGGGCAGCGGCAAAACCATGGCGGCGCGCGCCGTCATCGGCCTGTTGCCCGCCCCCATGCAGATGGCGGACGGCAGCATCGGCTTCAAGGGCCGGACGCTGGACACGCGCAATGCCCGCGCCTTGCGCCGGGTTCGCGGGGCCGAGATCGGCATGGTTTTCCAGGAACCCATGGTGTCGCTCAACCCGGCACTGACCATCGGCCGTCAAATGAGCGAAGCGCTCAAGCTGCATACGCGGCTCGGCGCGGCCGAGATCCGCCAGCGTTGTCTCACCATGCTGGAGCGCATCGGCATCAAGGACCCGGTACGCTGTCTGACCGCTTATCCGCATGAGTTCTCGGGCGGCATGCGCCAGCGCATCATGCTGGCGTCCGTCATGCTGCTGCGTCCGGCGTTGCTGATCGCGGATGAGCCCACCACGGCGCTTGACTGCCTGGCCCAGCTGGATGTCATCGAACTGATGCTGGAGCTCACGCGTGAACAAGGCACGGCCGTGCTGTTCATCAGCCATGACCTTTCGCTGGTGGCGCGCTATGCCCACAAGGTTGTGGTCATGCGAAATGGGCAGGCGGTCGAACAGGGGCCCACGGCCTCGATCCTGCTGAACCCGCAAGCCGAATACACCCGTCAGTTGCTGGAGGCACTGCCCCGCCGCGGTGTCCTGCCGCCCTTGCCCCATGCCGGCGCACCGCTGGTCGAGGTCAAAGACGTATGCGTCGAGTACCCCGGTCCGCGCAGCTTCTGGCAGCGCGGCGCCGCCTATCGCGTGGTGCGCGGCGTGGACCTGAGCATCGCGCCAGGTGAAACGCTGGCGCTTGTCGGAGGCAGCGGTTCCGGCAAGACGACGCTGGGGCGCGCGGTGGCCGGATTGGTCAAACCCCGCGCCGGGAGCATCAGGTTCGAAGGCGTGGACCTGCTCAAGTCCGTCAACCGCCGCGCCCGCCTGCAATGCCAGATGATCTTTCAGGATCCGTATTCCTCGCTGGACCCGCGCATGCGGATCGGGCAGATCCTGGCCGAACCCCTGCGGCATTGCGATGACTTGAACGACGCGCAGCGCCGCGCGCGCGTGGCGGAAACGCTGAACGACGTCGGCCTGAATCCGTCGTTCCGGGACCGCTTCCCACATCAACTGTCTGGCGGCCAGCGTCAGCGTGTGGCGATCGGCCGCGCCCTGGTACGCCGGCCGAAGATGGTCATTGCCGATGAGCCGATCTCGGCATTGGACATGACCATCCAGAAGCAGATTCTGGATCTGTTCGAGCGTCTGCAGAAGCAATACGGCTTTGCCTGCCTGTTCATCTCGCACGATCTGGCCGCGGTCGAACGCATCGCGCATCGCGTGGCGGTGATGAGCCAGGGCGAAATTGTCGAAATCGCCGCCCGCGACGCCTTGTTCGACACGCCGCAACACCCCTACACCCGCAAATTGCTGGCCGCGGCCAGCCCGCTGGAAAAGCTGGCCAACGGGGGCTATCGCATCCGCCCGGCCCAAGCCTGAGCCGGCCGCCGGCTCAACCCATCAAGGAGATTCCATGACCGACGCCAGTTCCGTTTCCAATGCCTTCTGGGCGCCTTTCACCCCGATGCGGCAGTTTCACCAACAGCCCATGATGTTCGACAGCGCCGAAGGCATGTACTACCGCACGCCCGACGGCCGCCAGATTCTGGACGCCATGGCCGGCCTGTGGTGCGTCAACGCCGGCCACGGCCAGGCGAGCATTGTGCAAGCCATTCAAGAGGCCGCCGCGCGCCTGGACTTCGTTTCCTCGTTCAAGATGAGCCATCCGGGCGCGCAGGCCATGTCGGATGCCTTGATTGCCCTGGCGCCCGAGGGCATGACCAGAGTGTTCTTCACCAACTCCGGCTCCGAAGCCGTCGACACCGCCTTGAAAATTGCGCGCGCCTATCATCAGGCTCGTGGCGACAGCCGCCGCACCAAGTTCATCGGCCGGGCCAAGGGCTATCACGGCATGGGATTTGGCGGCTTGTCCGTCTCGGGCATCGGGCGCCAGAAGCGCGACTTCGGGCCGCTGCTGGGCGAGGTCAGCCATTTGCCGCTGCCGTATGACGCCAGCATGCGCTTTAGCGCCGGACAACCGGATCACGGCGCCAGCTATGCGGAAGCGCTGGCGCAGTTGCTGGACATCCAGGACCCCGGCACGGTGGCCGCCGTCATTGTCGAGCCGGTCACCGGTTCCGGCGGCGTGTATCCGCCCCCGGTCGGCTACCTGCAACGCTTGCGCGAGCTGTGCACGCAACATGGCGTGCTGTTGATCTTTGACGAAGTGATCACCGGCTTTGGGCGCGTGGGCGGCAACTTCGCCTCGCAGGTGTTTGGCGTTACCCCAGACTTGATGACCGTGGCCAAAGGCCTGACCAACGGCGCGGTGCCCATGGGCGGCGTCATCGTCGGCGGCGCCGTCTACGAAGCGTTCATGGCCGGACCGCCGCAGGTGGTGGAACTGATGCATGGCTACACCTATTCCGCCCACCCGCTGGCGTGCGCGGCCGGCCTGGCGACGCTGCGTCTGCACCAGGACCTGGAGATCAACACTCGGGTGCGGGAGATCAGCTCCCATTGGCAGTCGCAAGCGCTGGCGCTCGAAGGTCTGCCGCATGTGAACGATGTGCGCAGCATCGGCCTGCTGTGCGCTGTCGACCTCGCGCCGCGCGCCGGCGCGGCCGGCATGCGGGGCGCGGATGTCGCCCGCCATTGCTTTGAGCAGGGCGTACTGGTGCGAGCGTCCGGCGACATGATCGTCATTTCGCCGCCGCTGATCATCAGCCCTGCCCAGGTCGAACAGATTTTTGAATGCTTGCGACGAGCGCTTCTTGTTGACGGCATCTGACCGGGCCGGCGGCTGATGCGAAGAACATGGGGCCACGCGCCGAATCGTTCTACGATAGGCGAACGCAACACTTCCGTACGAGAATCATGCCTTCATCCAAACCCACCGTCCTGCTCGCCTGCGATTTCTCTGAACCTGCTAGGTAAGCACTACAACGTGCTGGGGCCTCTTCCATATTCCAGCCCTGAGGCTTTGCCGGACGGCGCGGCCGACGTGAGCGCCCTCGTAACGAAAGGCGGTCTGAAGACGGATCTTGCGTTGATCGAGGCGCTTCCCAAACTTGGCATCGTTTCTTTCTTCGGCACCGGATTCGAAGGCAACGACCTGGAGGCCGCGGCCCAGCGCCGACTGGCCGTCACACACAGCCCTGGCGCCAATGCCTCCAGCGTGGCGGACTTCGCCATGGGATTGGCGCTGGCCTCTTGGTCCGGGCGGGCACGTTATTAACGTGGCGCGGGGCTCCTTGATTGACTCCGAGGCGCTTGCCGAAGCGCTGGAACGGGGAACGATAGCCGGGGCCGCGCTCGATGTTTTCGAGGATGAACCAAACGTGCCTGACCCGCTGCTTCACGCCCCCAACCTGATCCTCTCGCCCCACATCGCCTTCGCATCCACCAGCGCCCGAGAGGCCCAGGAAAACATGGTGCTTGCCAATCTGGAGGCGTTCTACGCAGGCCGGACCGTGCCGAATCCCATCGATCGCTCCTGACGCCCTATCTATTTGCACCGACGGACAGGTCGGGCGGCGGCCCATGGCAGTCCTCGACGACCGACCGGTTCGACCCATCGCGACCCGTCGCTTGGCCGAACCGCTTTCCGTGAAGCGCCCCTTCACGGGTGACGCCGCGCGACGGCCCCAACGCCTGCACAGCGCTGGATGCCGGCCATCGCACCGGCACCGCCAGATCGAACGCGAGACCGAACCGGCAGAGCGCAGGCGCACCGGTTGGAATGGGAAGCCTCGCAAGCGCGGCGAGGTCTCTCCTACGTTGCCTTCATCTCCTTCTCTTTCTCCTTCGCCAGCTTCTCCTTGTCCTTTTTGGCCCCGTCGTAATGGGACTTGATGGCGAGGAACATGCCCGTTCCCAACACGAGGATCTTGAACGTACCGAAGATGACAGGGACCCAGAAATTCATTATTTCCTCAAAACGCTGCTTCAGCAGCTTCAGTTGGGAGTGGCCAGAGCGTGCACCATGCTCTTTGCCGAGCCAGTCGAATCTTACCGCCAATCCCATACACTATGCTGAATTGTACGGCTTTTATGGCATGCATAATGCCAAAAAAAACCATACATAAGAGCAAGACATGCCCGCGTCCTTTCTTGACATGAATCAAGAGGCGTCCCGCCAGCCGCGTTAAACAGGGTATTCGACATGCCAGAGAGACCGCCATGACCACCACGATGAAGGCGACCGTGTTCGTCGCGCCGGGCCGGATCGAGATCCGGGAAAAGCCCATCCCCCAGGTAGGCCCGAACGACGCCCTGATGCGTATCACCACCACCACCCTCTGCGGCACCGACGTCCATATCCTCAAGGGCGAGTATCCGGTGGCGTCCGGCCTGACCATCGGCCATGAACCGGTGGGCGTGATCGAGAAACTCGGCAGCGCCGTGCGCGGCTATGTCGAAGGCCAACGCGTCATCGCCGGGGCCATCTGCCCCAATTTCAACTCCTATGCCGCCCAGGACGGCGCGCCGTCGCAGGACGGCAGCTACCTGCACGGCGCCGGTCTTTGCGGCTGCCACGACCACCAGGCGACCGCGGGCTGGCGTTTCGGCAACAAGATCGACGGGGCGCAGGCGGAATACCTGCTGGTGCCCGATGCGCAAGCCAACCTGGCGCCGATCCCGGACGGGCTGTCCGACGAGCAGGTGCTGATGTGCCCCGACATCATGTCCACGGGGTTCAAGGGCGCCGAGAACGCCAATATCCGCATCGGCGATACGGTCGCCATCTTCGCCCAGGGGCCGATCGGCCTGTGCGCCACCGCCGGCGCGCGCCTGCTGGGCGCCACGACCATCATCGGCGTGGATGCCAATCCCCACCGCCTGGAAATGGCAAGGCACTGGGGCGCGGACGTCCTGCTCAATCCCAACGACTGCGACGTGGTGGCGGAGATCATGCGCCTGACCCGGGGCCGCGGCGTGGATGCCGCCATCGAAGCGTTGGGCCGGCAGAGCACCTTTGAATCCGCGCTGCGCGTCCTCAAGCCGGGCGGCACGCTGTCGAGCCTGGGTGTCTATTCGACCGACCTGACGATCCCGCTGGCGGCATTCGCGGCCGGGCTCGGGGATCACCGCATCAACACGGCGCTTTGCCCCGGTGGCAAGGAACGCATGCGCCGTCTGATGAATGTGCTTGAGTCGGGGCGCCTGGACCTGACGCGGATGGTCACGCATCGCTTCGGCCTGGACCAGATCGTCCAGGCCTACGACCTGTTCGCCAACCAGCGCGACAACGTGCTCAAGGTGGCCATCCGGCCATCCTGAAGCTCAAGCCTGAACCCGGAGCCAGACCCATGCAACTCCCCTCCCGCTCGACGCGCGCCATCGCCGTGATCGCCGTTGACCCGGATGGCAGGACTTACCGGATCGAGCAGCGCAGGCAGCTCGGCGCCGACGAAGACGCGCCCGGCGCGTTCCTGTACTGCTGCCTGCCGGAAGGACAAATCGTGGACCATATCGCGTATGGAACGTATCAACTGCCGGACGGCACCATCGTGAGAACGCGCAGGCCGCGCATGGCTTGAGGCGGCGCGGCTAGCGACCGCGTTGCAGCAGGCCCGGGTCCACCTCCCGCAGATCGACGATGCCGAGCAGGCCCATGTCGCGCCGCACCTCTTCGGTGATCAGCGCGATGGCATGGGCCACGCCGCGCTCGCCCGCCACCGTGGCCGCATAGTTGAACGGCCGCCCGACGAACACGCAGCGCGCCCCCAGCGCCAGCGCCTTCAGCACGTCCGTGCCGCGTCGCACGCCGCTGTCGAGCATCACTTCCATGGCGCCCGCGGCGTCCACGATGGCGGGCAAGGCCTGCAGGGGCGCCAGGCTGCCATCCAGTTGACGGCCGCCATGGTTGGACACGATGACCGCGTCCATGCCGTGCGCGCGCGCGGTGCGCGCGTCGTCCGGATGCAGGATGCCCTTCAACACCATCCTGCCCTTCCATGTCCTGCGTATGGCGGCGACGTGCTGCCAGTTCAGGTGCCCGCGATCGGAAAAGTCGCGCAGCACATGCCTGGACAGGATCGGCGCGCCGCGCGTGGCGTAGTTGTTTTCGAAGTGCGGCATGCCGTGGCGGGCCAGCGTGCGCAGCAGGGTCCCGATCAACCAACGCGGGTGCGTGATGCCCTGCCAGGCCAGGCTGGCGCTGGGCCGCAGCGGAGTGGAAAAACCGGCCCTGACGTTGTTCTCGCGGTTGGCGGCCACCGGCGTGTCGACCGTCAGCACCAATGTTTCCACGCCGGCGGCGGCGACACGGTCGATCAATGCGGCGATCTGGGCGCTGTCGCCGGGCAGGTAGGCCTGGAACCAGGTCCCGGGTGCCGCCGCCATCACGGTTTCCAGGCGGATCAGCGAGGAACCGCTCATGATGCAGGGCACGCCCGCCGCGGCCGCGGCGCGGGCGAGCGCCACGTCCCCGCGATAGCTGGTCAGCGCCGCAATGCCCATGGGCGCCACGCCGACGGGCGCCGCGTATTCGCGGCCCAATATCGTGCAGCGGGTGTGGCGGCGCGACACGTCCACCAGCACCTTCGGGCGGAACCCGTATTCGCCGAAGGCCTGCCGGTTGCTCCGCTCGGACTGCCCGTCTTCCACCGCGCCCGACACATAGGCATACAGGGGCTTGGGCAGGATCCGCCGGGCGGCGGCCTCGAAGTCGTGCAGGCTGAGCATGCGACGCAGCGGATCTGGCATGGCGGGGGTTCCTGGCGGGGCCCGGCGGACGATCCGCCGCGCAAGGGTCATGGGTAACGGCGAACGAATATAGGCCGGCCCGAGGTTTGAATAAAGTGACTTTATTGAAGTTCGTTATTACACTTTTTCTCGCCCTCAATCGCCCTGCAGTCGCTCCGCCCCTTCACTTCCCATGACGCTCAAGCAACTCGAGGCCTTTTACTGGGCCGCCACCTGCAAGAACTTTGCCATCGCCGCGAATCGCCTGAATATTTCGGTGTCATCGTTGTCCAAGCGGATCGGCGAACTGGAATCCTCGATCGGCGCCGCGCTGTTCAGCCGCAGCGCCCGCAGCGCCACCCTGACCGCGCTGGGCGAGCAACTGGTGCCCCATGCCAAGGACCTGCTGCGCAACGCGGACCAGTTCATGCAGCAGGCCAGCAACAACCTCAGCTACTCCGGCCGTTGCCGCTTCGGCGCCGGCGAGCTGACCGCCATGACGTGGATGGCCGGGCTGATCGCCGTCATCCAGCAGGCCCACCCCAACCTGCTGGTCGAACCTTTCGTGGGCGTGGGCGAACTGGTCGAGCGCGGGCTGGAGGAAGGCGAACTCGATTTCGCCGTGATCGCGGGCCCGTCGTCCCGAGCGTCGCTCGCCTCGCGCGTGATCGGCAGCGCCCATTTCGAATGGGTGGTATCGGCCCGGGCCGTGCCCGACGCGGCCTCGCTTGAACCGGCCGATCTGCCGGGCCTGACGCTCATCACCCTGCCGCAAAGCTCGGGCGCGATCCGCATTCTCGACGACTGGCTGACCGAGCAGCGCGTGTCGCCGGGCCGCAATCAATGCTGCAACAGCTGGCCGGGCATCGCCGCCATGCTGCGGCAAGGGCTGGGGCTGGGCTTCCTGCCCGCCGCGTGGGCCCAGGTGTTGATCCAGCGCGGCGACTTGCAGCCGCTGTCGCGCTTTCCGCCCTTGCGCCCCCTGGCCTATACCTTCCAATGGCGCCGCGACGACACCCGGCCCATGCTGGAGAGTCTGCGCACGCACGCGCAGGCCTGCCTGGACTTTCACGCCCCTGCCGGAATGCTCTAGCCCGGGCGCGAGCCGCACGCGACACTTTCCAAAAAGCGTTGTTTTCGACATCAAATTATTCGCTTTAAACCGCCATGAGCCCGGCGTAGAGTCCCCCCGGACAAGCATCCAAGGAGACAAAGCGCCATGTCGGAGTTCGGATTCACCCTGCAGGCATGCCCTGCCGGCCCCAGCCGCGAAACGCTCGCGGCCTATCAGGCGTTGGCCGTGGCCAACATCAGCGACGCGATGAGCCGCGCGACCGGCACCTCGGCCCTGCGCCCGATGCATCGCTCGCGCCGCATCCTCGGCCGCGCCTACACCGTGCGCACGCGGCCGGGCGACAACCTGTTGGTGCACAAGGCGATCGATTCCGCCGAGCCGGGCGACGTCATCGTGGTCGATGCCGGCGGCGACATGAACAACGCCATCATCGGCGAGATCATGGTTGGCTGGGCCGCGCGGCGCAAGCTGGCGGGCTTCGTGATCGACGGCGCCATCCGCGATAGCGAAACGATCGGCGCCGGCGATTTTCCCGTTTATGCGCGCGGGGTCGCGCATCGCGGCCCCTACAAGGATGGCCCCGGCGCGATCAACGTGCCGATCGCGATCGACGGCATGGTGGTCCTGCCCGGCGACCTGCTGGTGGGCGATGCCGACGGACTGCTGGCCATCCGTCCCGACGAGGCCCCCGCCATCGCGGAGCGCGTGCGCGCGATCGCCGCGGCGGAAGCCCGCGTGCTAGAGGACATCGCGCGCGGCGCACTGGACCGCGCCTGGGTCGACGCCACGCTCAAGGCGCGGGGCGTGCTGTGAGCGCGGCGTCTTCCCCCCAGACCGCCCGGCTCTGCCGCCTGGACCTCTGGCTCAATCCGGTGTTCGACGAGATCATCGGCGCCACGCCAGGGGTCTCGCTGTCGGTGCTGCCGGCAAGGGGCGACGATGCGCGCACGCTGGCCGGCCTGAAGTCGGCCCATGCGTATCACGTATCCGCGGCCAAGGACGAACTGCCGCGGCAATGGTTCGTCAATGCCGACCTGATCGCGCAATGCCCGGACCTGGTGTGCGTCTCGTCCGGCGGCGCGGGCTACGACACCATCGACGTGGCGGCCTGCACCGCGGCGGGCATCGCCGTGGTCAACCAGGCGGGCGGCAATGCGGAATCCGTGGCCGAGCACACCTACGCGCTGCTGCTCGCCGTGCAGCGGCGCGTGGTGGAATCGCACCAACGCCTGCGCCACGACGCCGGCTTCACGCGCGAGGACCTCATGGGCCATGAAATCCATGGCCTCGTCCTCGGCCTGGTCGGCATCGGCAAGATCGGCACCAGCGTCGCCCGCATTGCGCGCGGCTTCGGCCTGCGCGTGATCGCCCACGATCCGCTGCTGTCCGCCGACGCCATCCGCGACCGCGGCGCCGAGCCGGTGTCGCTGGACGAGTTGCTGGCGCGGTCCGACGTGGTGTCGCTGCATTGCCCCCTGGACGCCTCCACGCGCGGCCTGTTCGGCGCCAAGGCCTTCGCGGCCATGAAACGCGATGCGGTGTTCCTCTCGACCGCGCGCGGCGGCATCCACGACGAAGCGGCGCTGCACGACGCCCTGCGCGCCGGGCATCTGCGCGGCGCCGGGCTGGACGTCTGGGAACAGGAGCCGCCCGAACGCGACGCCCCGCTGCTGGGCCTGCCCAACGTCGTCGCCACCTTCCACACCGCCGGCGTCACCCACGAAGCCCGGCGCAACGTCGCCCGCTCATCGGCCACGCAGCTCGTTGCGATGCTGCGCGGCGAACGCCCACCGCAACTCGTCAATCCGGAGGTCTGGCCGCTGGCGGCCGAACGCATCGCAAATCTGGCGTGACGACACGGCTTGAGCCATCGCCGGCATCGCAACGCACGATGCAGGCAGGCCCCGGCCACATACCAAGGAGACAAACCATGCAAAAACACAATAAACGCGGGACGCTGCGCGCGCTGGCAGCCTTGCTGGCGGGCGCCGCCCTGTTCAGCGGCGGCGCGCAAGCGGCCGGCTACCCCGAACATCCGATCAACCTGATCGTGTCTTACGGGCCGGGCGGCGGCACCGACCTGGTGGCCCGCATGATGGCGCCCTATCTGCAGAAATACCTGGGCGGCGATGCCCGCATCGTCGTGCTGAACCGCCCTGGCGCGGGCGGCGCGATTGGTTTCTCGGAGCTGGCGCGGGCCCAGCCCGACGGCTACACCATCGGCTTCATCAACACGCCGAACCTGTTGACGATTCCCATCGAACGCAAGACCAGCTTCACCTGGCGCAGCTTCGATCTGCTGGGCAACCTGATCGACGATCCCGGCGCGTTTTCGGTGCGGAACGACAACCCGATCAAGACCCTGGCCGACCTGTCCGCCTACGCCAAGAAGAACCCGGGCAAGGTCACGGTGGGCACCACCGGCACGGGCTCCGACGACCACCTGGCCATGCTGCGCTTCGAACGCGTGTCCGGCAGCAAGCTCAGCCACATCCCCTACAAGGGCGCCGGCGAGGTGCGGGGCGCGCTGGCCAGCGGCGAGATCACGATCGGCGCCATCAACGTGGGCGAAGCGCTGCAGTACCAGAAAGGCGGCACCCCATTGCGCATGCTGGGGCAGATGGGCAAGACGCGTTCGGCCGCGCTGCCGGACGTGCCCACCTTCAAGGAACAGGGCTTCGATTTCGAGCTGGCCTCGCTGCGAGGACTGGCCGCGCCCAAGGGCTTGCCCGACGAGGTGCGCGCCAAGCTCGTCGCCGCGCTGAAACGCACGGTGGACGATCCGGAGTTCCAGGCCAAGGCCAGGGACATGTTCGCGCCGTTGCGTTATCTGGCGCCCCCGGAGTACGCCAAGGAACTGGCGGCTGGCGAAGCGGAATTCCAGGCGCTCTGGAAGGAAGCGCCGTGGCTGGATAAGTAGGCGGTTGGAGGGCGCGCGCGGGCGGGTTCCCGCGCCAGCCCGCCGGCTGGCCGAATCGGTGTCCAGCTGCCTCAAGCCTTGACGGGCGGCCGGCCCTGGACGTTTTCCCGCACGCCCTGGACAGCCAGCGCAAGAAACGGATAGCCCCATGCCCGCCGGGACGGGTTTTCCAGCAGTCCCGCTCGCGGCGCGGCGCTTTACTATGAGGACCATCATAAAGGCGCGCCACGGACGTGGCCGCCAGGGGAACCGGCGGCCGCTGCCCGCCGGACATCAGGACCTGAGCAAGGAATCCCGGCCATGCTGAACACGACGCAGTCCGATGCCGAGACATCATGGCAAGCCGCCGGGCCGCGCGCGGCCGCCGGGGCCATGGCCGGCGCCCCGGGGTGGCGCATCGACACCATCCTGGCGACACCCGCGCAGCAACTGTTCGCCTCGGGCGACCTGGACGAAGCGCGCGCCATGGTGGGCCGCGTGATGCGGCCGCACCACCTGGGCGTGGTCGGATCGACGCAGCGCCTGAATGCGCGCATGCATCACCAGCCGCTGGGCGAGGTGTCGCTGAACCGGCTGCGCTACGGCGCGAACGTCGAGATCCGGCCGGGGCCGCTGGAGGACTTCTTCCTGGTGCAGATGCCGCTGTCGGGCGCCGCGCTGATCGAGAGCGGGCCGCAGCGGGTGGATTCGACGCCGGACGTGGCGTCGGTGGTCAGTCCGGATGACGACCTGGCGATGCATTGGGCCGACGACAACGATCAGTTCATGTTGCGCGTGGGCCGCTCGCTGCTGGAACGCACGCTGGTGGGCCACCTGGGCTGTACGCTGGATCGGCCGCTGCGCTTCCAGCTGGGGTTCCGCTGGCGCGAGTGTCCGGCCTGGCGCTGCCTGATGGCTTATCTGCTGGACTGTTCCTCGCAGCATGCCGACCTGGCCGAGCACAAGCTGATCGTGCACCAGATGGAACAACTGGTGGCGGCGACGCTGTTGTCCGCCCTGCCCCACAACTACAGCGCCACGCCGGCGGGCCGCCGCGGCGCGGTGCTGCCGCGCCACGTGCGCTGCGTGCAAGACTATCTGCAGGCGCATGCGCACGAGCCGGTCAGCGCCGAGCAGCTGGCGCGCATCGCGGGGGTCAGCGTGCGCAGCCTGTATGCCGGCTTCAAGGAATTCCTGGGCATCAGCCCCATGCACTATCTGCGCGATCTGCGCATGGAGCGGGCGCGCGCCGAACTGCTGTCGGGCGAATGCCAGAACGTCGCGGGCGTGGCGTTGCGCTGGGGTTTCGCGCACCTGGGACGTTTCAGCGCCAGCTACAAGGCGCGTTACGGCGAAAGCCCCAGCCAGAGCGTGCGGCGGCACGGCTGACGCGGCACGCGCGGCGGCACGGCTGAAGCGGCAGCTTTGTCAGGACTGGCCAGGCCTTGCGTTCAAACAACCCTGGGGATGGCCAACCGCAAACGATCATCTGCTCGCGCTGATGGCGTTCAGTGCGGCATTCAGTTCGGCATTCAACGTGGCGTTCAGTGCGACGTTCAGCGTGGCGTTCAGTGCGACGTTCAGCGTGGCGTTCAGCGCGGCTTCCAGGTCAGCCCGTCGGTCGAGCGGTATTCCGGGGTGCCGGTGCAGCAGCCGCCGGCGCCGAACGCCTGGCGGCCGATGAAGGCCTGCACGAAGCCCTTTCCCGCCGTCAGTTCCTGGCGCACGCAGAGCGTGGGCAACAGGGAGAAATCGCCTTCAAGCACCAGCGTCCAGGCGACGTTGTCGCCTTCCGCCGGATCCACCTTGTAGACCTTGCATTCATGCATGAGCAGGTGGATGGGCCTGCCCGCCAAGGTGCCCTTGAACTGGCGTTCGGGCGGCGTCTCCTGGGTGGCCAGGGTTTCCGCCGTGAGCCTGGACCCGGCGGGCGGCGGCGGCAGCGACGAGTCGCAGCCCGCCAGCGCCACGGCCGCGCACAGGGTCAGGAGAGCCAGGCGGCGGACGGGGCGTGTCATGGAGCCGCCGCGTCAGGCCACGTTGGCGTAGCGTTGTTCAAGGTAGGCGATGATGTCGCTGGACTCGTACATCCAGCGCGTGCCGCCCGCTTCCTCGATGCGCAGGCACGGCACCTTGACCTTGCCGCCGCCAGCCTGCAATTCGGCGCGCGCCTGGGGGTCCCCCTTGGCATCGCGCAGCGCCACGGGCACGTTCAAGCGGTGGATGGCGCGCCGCGTCTTGACGCAGAACGGGCAGGCATGGAACTGGTAGAGCGACAGCGCGGCCGCCTCGCGGTCGACGGCGGCCTGGCCTTGGGCCGAGCGTTGCCGCGGGCGCGGGCGCGTCAGCGCATCGCCCAGGACAATCAGTTGACCCACACCGGCACGCAAGGCTTTGACAATCATGGATGGCTGCTTGAAGCGAAGAGAGCCTTGAGTCTAGCCCATTCGCGGCGACGGGCGGGCGACGCCCGCCTTGCTGCCGCCCCCTTCCCCGAGGCGGGCCCGCTGCCGGCCCGGCCCGCCGCAGGTAGCCCCAGGGCCTGTCTACCCTGAAAGGAGCCGGGCGCGGGTCCTAGAACGGAATCGCCAGTTTGACGTACAGCTGCGCGCCCTCCGGCCGGTTCTTGACCTGGAATTCCTGCTGCCACTTGGCGGTGAACAGCCAGCCGCGGTCGTTCATGTAGCGCACCGACGGCCCCACGCCGAAGGCGCGGGCGCGGCCGGCGGCGCTGTTGGGGCCGTTGTCGTCGGTGACCTGCTGGAAGGCATGCCCGCCCACGCCCAGCACCCAGCCCTTGCCCACGCCCCAACCCACCGCGTAGTCGGCGTGGATGGCCTGGCCCGAGCGGGTGTCGGTGGCCGAATTGCGGAAGTTGAAGTCGTACATCAGCTTCAGATCGGCATTGAAGCCGTCCGGGCTGATGCGGCTGAGCGCGAACACGGGCTGGGCGGTCCAGTAGTTCTTGCCGAGGCTGGACGGGTCCTTGCGGTCGTATTCGCCGGTGGGCGCGTACATGTCCAGGCCGACCACGTAGTGCAGCGATTCGGACAGGTGATAGCCCAGCGCCACGCCCAGCGTCATGTCGCCCAGGCCGGTGCTGCGGTAACGCTGGCCGCCGGCCTTGAAGGTCACGTCCAGCAGCGGCGCGATGGCATGGAAGGCCAGCTGGCCGCCCAGCACCTGCCGCGGCGTGACCCAGATCAGGCGCGGGGCCAGCACGTTGACGTCGACCTTGAAGTCCGGCACCGGCAGGCGCTCGCCGTCGTTGCCGCGCAGCTTGTCGTAGCGCGCGCCGCCGCCGTAGACCAGCATGTGCACCCCGGGCGGCGGCAGCGCGCCCGACATGAAGTTCTCCAGGCCGTCCGGATAGATGCCCAGGCCGCCGCCTTCGGTGGCTTGCGCCACGCCGCCGGCCAGCGCCAATGCCGCGGCGCAAGCCAGCCGGCGTGTCAGGTGTCTGCTCATGTTCCGCTCCTGCCCCCGCGGGGCGCGAGATGTTGTGCGACGAGATAGCCGGAACCGCCGCCCAGTCCGGGACCCGGGTGGGTGGCGGCGCCGATGTGGAAAAGGTTGCGCAGCGGCGTGCGGTGGCCGCGCGCGCCCTGGCTGCCGGCGAACGGGCGCAGCCAGAAGAACTGGTCGGGCGAACAGACGCCCGCGTACGGATCGCCGCCCACCAGGTTGCAGTTCAGCGCCTCCAGGTCGGCCGGCGAGTAGCTGCGGCGGCCGACGATGCGTTGCGCCAGGCCGGGCATGACCGGCTCCAGCCGCGCCTGCACGCGGTCGGCGACGGCTTCACGCAGGGCGGGGGTCCAGCGGCCGTCGGCGGGCGTGTCGATCAGGCCGGCGGCATCGCCCTTGACGCGCACCGGCAGCTCCTGCATCTGCACCCACAGGATCCAGCCGCCGGCCGGCGCGCGCGACGGATCGACGGCGACCGGCTGGCCGATAGCCAGCGTCGGCCGCGCCGGCAACAGGCCGTTGTTGGCCTCGGTGACCGAGGCGCAGACCTGCTCCATGCTCTCGGTCAGGTGCACCAGCGGCACGTGGCGCAGTTCGGGCGTGCGCCAGTCGGGCGGCGCGTCGAGCGCGAAATGGATCTGCATGCCGCCGCGGCCATGGCGGTAGCCGGCGGCGCGGCGCCGCACCGGCTCGGGCGCATCGGGCAGCAGCGTGCCGTACAGCTGGCCGGGCGTGACGTTGCAGACCACGGCCTCGCGGGCGCGGTACTCGCGGCCGGCGGCCACGACGCCGACGGCGCGGCGGCGGCGGCCTTCGCCATGCGTCAGGATGCGTTCGACGGCGGTGCCGGTCCGCAGCCGACCGTCGTGCTGTTCGATGACCTTGGCCAGGGCGTCCACCACGCCCTGGCTGCCGCCCTTGACCACCGGCATGCCGCCGGCCACCACCGCGGCGAAGGTCAGCTTGCCGATCAGCGCCGAACAGGCGTCGTCCGGTCCCAGGCCGGTGTGCAGCACCCAGGGCGCGATCAGCGCGCGCGCCGCATCGGATTGCAATTCACGGTCGGACCAGCGGCGAAAGCTCTCCAGCGAATCGGCGGCGAACGCCATCAGTCCGTCCAGGCCGCGCCGGAGCCACTCGCCGAACAGCAGCTTGAGCATGCCGGCGCCATAGGGGTTCTGGCCCAGCAGGCCGAAGGTCAGCGCGGCGTCTTCGCCGAACAGGCGTTGTGCCATGGCGCCGAACGCGGCGCCGTCGCCGGGCGCCCACGCGTCCAGGCGCCGCGCGCTGTCGGCGATGTCCTGCTTGAGGGCGATGCCGCTGCCGTCGGGCAGCGCCAGGCCGGTGGCGTAATCGCACTGTGCGAATTCCAGGCCGGCCGCCTGCAGGGCCGGCTTGAGGGCGGCGTAGGCCGGACCGCCGACGAACAGCGGATACCAGCTCGACAGCACGTCGTGGCGGTAACCGGGAAACAGTTCCTCGGTGCGGATGCAGCCGCCCAGGCGGTCGTTGCGCTCCAGCACCAGCACCGATTTGCCGCGCTGCGCCAGCAGCGCGGCGCACACCAGCGAATTCATGCCGCTGCCCACCACGATGATCTGGGCGTCGGAGGCGGAAGATAAGGCCATCACAGGCTCCGGCCGGCCACGCGGGCCGGGAAGGTTGATGAAGCTGAGACACATTGCGAGGCGGACCTGCCCCGCGCCAGGCAACGGCGGCACGCGCAGGCCGACGGCAGCGGCGCGGACCGGCCGGACCACCGACCGGCGCGCTGCCCGATGCGGGCACGGACCGGCGCGCCGCCCCGCTACGTCAGCGCGGTGAAGCGTCCCGCGTGAAACACCAGCGGCGTGGCCGACACGCTGGCCACGCGCAGCACCCGGCCGAACAGCAGCAGGTGGTCGCCAGCCGGACTCTGCTGGTCGTTGGCGCAGACCAGCGTGGCCACGGCGCCGGCGATGGCGGGCACGCCCTCGGGCACCTCCTGCAGCTCGGCGCCTTCGAACTTGTCGGGCACCGCCGGATCGGCGAAGCGCCGCGCCAGCGCCTCCTGGCCGCGGGCCAGCACGCTGATGGTGAAGTGGTCGCAGTCGCGGAATGCGGCCAGGTTGGGCGAGCGGTTCACCAGGCTCCACAGCACCAGCGGCGGATCGAGCGACAGCGAGGCGAAGGAGTTGATGGTCAGCCCGACCTTGCGGCCGTCCGGACAGCGCGTGGCGACGATGGCCACGCCGGTCGGGTAGCTGCCCAGCACGCCGCGCAGGACCTTCGGATGCAGGTCGGTGCTGCCCCAGTCCAGGGCCGCCATCACGCCGCCGCCCGGGTGGATTTGGCGGCGATGAAGGCCTCGCAGGCGGTGGCGTCGGTCCACCACGGGAAGAAGTTGGGCGGATGGTTGAAGCCGTTGGCGACGGCGCTGGCCAGCGCGGGCGCGTCGCCGGCGGCCTGCAGCAGTTGCAGCAAGTGCGGCGGCGGCGGCAGCAGCATCGAGTTGGTCCAGTCGACCACGGCGCTGGCGTAGTCCCAGAAGCGCTCGAAGGTCTGCCGCATCCAGTCGGCGGTGAAGGGCTGGTCGCCGCGCGCCAGGATCGCCTCCAGGTAGACGGCGCAGGCCTTGGTGGCGTTGTTCGAGCCCTGGCCGGTGATGGGGTCGTTGGTGACCACGGCGTCGCCCAGGCCGAACACCAGGCGGCCAGAAGGCAGGGTCATGACCGGCTTGCGCACCGTGGGCGCGAAGCTGCCGGCCAGGATGCCGTTGGCGTCGGTCAGCTCGACGGCCGCGCAGCGCTCGGCCTCCCAGGGCAGGAAGGTGCGCAGGATGTCCAGGCTCCTGGCCAGATGGTCCTGCGGCGTCTTGATGTCGCGCCAGCAGTCCATCGGGCCGCCCGGCACGCCTTCGAACACCATGATTTCGCAGGGGCCGCTGAGGGTCAGCGCAGGAAACACGAAGTACTCGCCGACGCCGGGAATCAGGTTGAAGGCGACCCGCGAGAACACCGGCGCCGGGCGCATGCCGTGCACGTAGGTCAAGGCCAGCGCGCGCTGCGGCTGGTCGAAGCGCGAGCGCGCCGTGTCGCGCTCGAACAGCTTGACCACATCGCCCTTGCCGGCGGCCAGCAGCACCAGGTCATGCGAGGCGGCCAGCAGCTCCAGTTCGGCCACGCCGCCATCCTGGATCAGCAGGCGGCCGCCGCGGGCGGCGAACAATTCCATCCAGGCCGGCATCTTGATGCGCTGGTCCACCGCCTGCGCCGGGCGATCCAGGCGCGCGGCCCAGTCGATCAGCTTGTGGCCGGGGCGCTCGGGGTGCGGCACGGCCAGGCCGATGCCTTCGACCGGCGGACAGTCGGCTTCCCACTGGTTCAGGCCCAGGTCGCGTTCGATCTGCAGCGAGGCGTCGAACATGCACTGGCTGGACATGACCTTGCCGCGGCGGATGTCATCGGGCGCGCGGTTGGTGACCACGGTCACCTCGTAGCCCTTGTCCAGCAGGCCCAGTGCCAACGGCAGGCCGGCCTGCCCGCCTCCGACGATCGCGATTCGACGCATGATGCTTCTCCTGTTTGGTGTGCGGGTCCGCCGGGTGCCTGGCGGGCCGATGGGCGGTAAGGCCGGCCTTATTCGGCCAGGCGCGGGATGGCGGGACGGGCCTGTTCGGGGCCCATGGCGGAATAGCCGCCGTCGACGGCGTAGTCGGCGCCGGTGACGAAGCTGGCGTGGTCCGACAGCAGGAAGGCGACCACCTCGGCCACCTCGGCCGGATCGCCGGCGCGGCCCAGCAGGTGGAAGTCGGCGGCGACGCGGTCGGTCTTGGCGCGGTCGCCCTGGGTCAGTTCGTCCATCACGCGCGACCAGGTCCAGCCGGGCGAGACCGAATTGACGCGGATGCGGTCGCCGGCGTAGTCCATCGCCAGGCTGCGGGTGACCTGCAGCAAGGCGGCCTTGGAGACCGGATAGAGCCAGCGGCCGGTCTGCGCGACGCGCGACGAGATGCTGGTGAAGTTGACGATGGCGCCGCCGCCGGCGGCCACCAGGTGCGGGTGCACGGCGCGGGCGGCCATGACGGCGCTGACGACGTTGATGTCCAGAGCGCGCAGCCAGTCGGCGCGGCCGGAGGCGGCGCCGTCGTCGAGGTAGGTGGCGGCGAGGTTGACCAGGTAATCGATGCGGCCGAAGTGGGCGGCAACCTCGGCGACGGCGCGGGCCAGCTGGGCGTCGTCGGTGATGTCGATCGGCCAGGCGCGGATGCCGTCGGGGTCGGTGGCGGCGACGCGGGCGGCGCCGTCGGCGTCGATGTCGAAGATGGCGACGCGCACGCCGTTGGCGCGCAGCGCGGCGACGACGCCGGCGCCGATCAGCGTGGCGCCGCCGGTGACGATGGCGGTTTTGTGGGCCAGTCCCTTCATTTGCTTGCCTCCTGGATTGCTGAGATCGTGAGGCGGATGTTGCGGCTGGGCGCTTGCTGGGGGGTAGCCGGATTTGGCGGTGGGTATCCGGGGAGTGCGGGTATTGCGGGCGGGGTTGATGGCCGTCAGGGGGGGATGGCCGGTGGCTGCGGTGGGTATCCGGTTTTTGCTTTGCTTTGTTCGCCTGGGGAAGGGGTAGTCAGGGTGATGGGCTTCGTAGGCTGGCTCTGCTGCGTAGGCCGGCTCTGCTTCGTAGGCCGGCTCTGCTTCGTAGGCCGGCTCTGCTTCGTAGGCCGGCTCTGCTTCGTAGGCCGGCTCTGCTTCGTAGGCCGGCTCTGCTTCGTAGGCCGGCTCTGCTTCGTAGGCCGGCTCTGCTTCGTAGGCCGGCTCTGCTTCGTAGGCCGGCTCTGCTTCGTAGGCCGGCTCTGCTTCGTAGGCCGGCTCTGCTTCGTAGGCCGGCTCTGCTTCGTAGGCCGGCTCTGCTTCGTAGGCCGGCTCTGCTTCGTAGGCTGCCCCTCGGGCGGGCGCAGTCGGTGGCGGGCGCCCACGATTGCGGTCCGGAGCGTTCGCTCCGGACTGCCCCGTTGTCATCTTCGTTGTCGCCTGCGGCGACTGCCTTCAGATTCCCTCGGGCGCATCGAGGTTGCCCGCCACCGACTGCGCCCGCCCGAGGGGCTACGTGCGTCTTGGTCTGTCGCGCTGCTAGACCTGTGGTCGGGGAAGGGAACTTTCAGGGCTGCCAATCTTGGCCGCGCGGGCGGCCGAGATTGGCGTCCAGGAGTTTGAGGGGGTGGCGAATGCGCTGCGCGCCGGTGATCGATGCATATCCATCTTCCGCAACTTGCTGGGAGATAGAGAGAGGTTGGCCATTTCACCGATGCGGGGAGCGGAAGGTGACGCGTGTATCGCGTCGTGCGGTCAGTCCGCCCTTCTCCATACACTGGCGAGCCAGGGTTGTTGGTCGCGAGGGAGGCCGTCGGGGCGGTAGTAGTGTTCGAGCTCTTCGAAGCCCGCGGCTTGCAGCAGGGTGCGCCAGCCGTCCAGGTCGTGGTAGGCGCCGTAGCGGCCGCGGTTCCAGCCTTCCTGGTTGCCGCCGCGGGGGTTGGAGCTGAAGAGGACGCCGCCGGGTTTGAGGGTGGCGCGCAGGTCGCGCAGGACGCGGGGCAGTTCCTGGGTGGGGACGTGGAACAGGACGGCGTTGGCGAAGATGCCGTCGAAGCGGGCGGCGGGCAGTTGCAGGCGTAGGAAGTCCTGGTGCCAGACTTCGCGGCCGCTGGCGGCGCGGGCCATGGCGACGAAGCTGGGGGTGCCGTCCAGGCCGACGGGGCGGTGGCCAAGGGCGGCGAAGGTCTTGAGGTCGCGGCCGGGGCCGCAGCCGAGGTCGAGGATGTCGTAGGGCGGCTCGCCGTCGATATGGCGCAGCAGCGCGGCGATGTTCTGGCTGACGTCGTGGTCGCGCGTGCCGGCCTCGAAAGACTGGGCGCTTTCTTCGTAGTGGGCCAGGGTCAGTTCGGTGATCTTGGCGAGGTCTTCGGCGTCGAGGTGCATGGAACGATTGTGCCGTAAAAAAAACCCGCGCACGTCACCCTGCGCGGGTTTGGGGTCGGGCGCGACCGGCTGAGGTGCGGCCGGCTGAGGCGTGGCCGGCTTAGGCGCGGCCGATATCAGCGCGACCGGCGCAGACGCGGGCGGCTGACCTGCGGCCGCCCTCGGCACGGCAGGCTCAGGCGGCCAGACGGCCTTCGATCCGGGCCTTGGCGGCGGGCAGGTCGTCGGGCAGGCCCTGGGCCAGCTGGCCGAACAGCTCGTCGTGCAGCGCCAGTTCGTCGCGCCAGGCGCCGTCGTCGACCGACATGACCTGTTCGAACTTGTCGGGGCTGAATTCCAGGCCGGTCCAGTCGATGTCCTGGTAGCTGGGCGAGATGCCGAACACCTGGTCGACGCCGCCGGCCTGGCCGTCGATGCGGCCCAGCATCCAGCGCAGCACGCGCATGTTCTCGCCGAAGCCGGGCCAGACGAACTTGCCGTCGGGGCCCTTGCGGAACCAGTTGACGCAGTAGATGCGCGGCAGCGTGGCGCCGGCGGCTTCGAGCTGCTTGCCCAGCTTGAGCCAGTGCGTGAAGTAGTCGCTCATGTTGTAGCCGCAGAACGGCAGCATGGCGAACGGATCGCGCCGCACCACGCCCTGCTGGCCGACGGCGGCGGCGGTGGTTTCCGAGCCCATGGTGGCGGCCATGTAGACGCCTTCGACCCAGTTGCGCGCCTCGGTCACCAGCGGCACGGTGGTGGAGCGGCGGCCGCCGAAGATGAAGGCGTCGATCACCACGCCCTGCGGGTTTTCCCACTCGGGGTCGATCGAGGGGCACTGCGCCGCCGGGGCGGTGAAGCGCGCGTTGGGGTGGGCGGCCTTGCGGCCGGTTTCGCGGGCGATGGCCGGGGTCCAGTCCTGGCCCTGCCAGTCGATCAGGTGCGCCGGCGGCGTGTCGGTCATGCCTTCCCACCAGACGTCGCCGTCGTCGGTCAGGGCGACGTTGGTGAAGATGACGTTGGCCTTGAGCGTGGCCATGGCGTTGAAGTTGGTCTGCTCGCTGGTGCCCGGGGCCACGCCGAAATAGCCGGCCTCGGGGTTGATGGCGTGCAGGCGGCCGTCGGCGCCCGGCTTGATCCAGGCGATGTCGTCGCCGATGGTGGTGACCTTCCAGCCGTCCATGCCCTGCGGCGGGATCAGCATGGCGAAGTTGGTCTTGCCGCAGGCCGACGGGAACGCGGCGGCGACGTGGTACTTGCGGCCCTTGGGCGAGGTCACGCCCAGGATCAGCATGTGTTCGGCCAGCCAGCCCTGGTCGCGGCCCATGGTGGAGGCGATGCGCAGCGCGAAGCACTTCTTGCCCAGCAGCGCATTGCCGCCGTAGCCCGAGCCGAAGCTCCAGATCTCGCGGCTCTTGGGGAAGTGAACGATGTACTTGGTGGCGTTGCAGGGCCAGGCCACGTCGGCCTCGCCGGCGGCCAGCGGCTTGCCGACCGAGTGCACGCACGGCACGAAGTCGCCGTCGGCGCCGAGCACGTCGTAGACCTGCTTGCCCATGCGCGTCATGATGCGCATGTTGACCGCGACATACGGGCTGTCCGACAGTTCGACGCCGATGTGGGCGATGTCCGAACCCAGCGGACCCATCGAGAACGGCACCACGTACAGCGTGCGGCCGCGCATGGCGCCGTCGAACAGGCCGTTGAGCGTGGCGCGCATTTCGGCCGGGTCGGCCCAGTTGTTGGTCGGGCCCGCGTCCTCGGGACGGTCGGAGCAGATGAAGGTGCGGTCTTCGACGCGCGCCACGTCCGACGGGTCGGAACAGGCCAGGAAGGAATTGGGCCGCTTGGCCGGGTTGAGGCGGCGCATGGTGCCGGCCTGGACCATCTGTTCGCAGAGGCGGTCGTATTCTTCCTGCGAACCATCGCACCATTCGACGCGGTCCGGCTTGGCCAGCGCCACGACGCTGGCGACCCAGTCGATCAGGCCGCGATGCTTGACGTACGCGGGTACGTTCAAGGCCGCCAGGCCCCCGTCCAAGGGTTTATTCATCAGGGTTATCTCCATACTAAGGCTAATGGCGATACGGCCCCGTTTGACTGGGGCCGTATACATGTTTGCGCCATCATACTTGCAGCGCCGGGCAGGCCGTCAACCCGACCAAACGGACGAGTTTGTCACCGGGTTTGTCACCCGGTTTTCGCCGCGCCGCCAGGACTCAGGCATAGCTGCCGTCGCGCAGGGAACGGCGGATGATCTTGCCGGTGGCGGTGGTCGGCAAACTCGTTACAAAGCGGATGCGGCGCGGATATTCATGGGCCGCCAGGCGGTTGCGCACGTGCGCCTGCAAGGTCTTGACCAGCGCCTCGTCGCCGGCCACGCCGTCGTGCAGCACCACGTAGGCCATCACCACCTCGGTGCGCTCGGCGTCGGGCACGCCCACCACGGCGGCCATGCGCACCGCGGGGTGGCCCAGCAGGCAGTCCTCGATCGGCCCGGGGCCGATGCGGTAGCCGGCGCTGGTGATGACGTCGTCGTTGCGGCCGACGAAGCGGACGAAGCCGTCGGCGTCGCGCACGCCCATGTCGCCGGTCAGCAGGTAATCGCCGGCGAATTTCTCGGCGGTGGCCTGCGGGTTGTTCCAGTAGCCCAGGAACATCACCGGATCGGGCCGCAATACGCCGATATTGCCTTCCTGCCCATCGGCCATTTCGGCGCCCTGCTCGTCCACGATGGCGACCCGGTGGCCGGGCGCGGCGCGGCCAATGCTGCCGATGCGCGGCGCGAACAGGGATGAGCACGACGACACCAGCATGTTGCATTCGGTCTGGCCGTAGAACTCGTTGATGGTCACGCCCAGCACCCGGCGGCCCCAGTCGATGAGTTCGGCGCCGAGCGATTCGCCGCCGCTGGCCACCGAGCGCAGCGCCAGCGCGCCCGGCGCCGGCGGATGGGCTACGCCACGCATCATCTTGAGCGCGGTGGGCGGCAGGAAGGTGTGCGTGACGCCATGGCGCGCCATCAGGTCGAAGGCCGCGGCGCCGTCGAATTTCTCGAAGCGCCGCGCCAGCACCGGCACGCCGTGGTGCCAGGCCGGCAGCAGCACGTCCAGCAGGCCGCCGATCCAGGCCCAGTCGGCCGGCGTCCACATCAGCGTGGCGTGCTCGGGAAAGAATTCGTGCGACATCTCCACGCCCGGCAGGTGGCCGAGCAGCACGCGGTGGGCGTGCAGCGCGCCCTTGGGCTTGCCGGTGGTGCCCGACGTGTAGATGATGACGGCCGGGTCGTCGGCCGCGGTGGGTTCGGCTTCGAACTGCGCGGATTCGGCGTCGAGCGAGGCGTGAAACGGCAGCGCCCCGCCCTCGCCCGGGCCGTCGATGCAATAGACCGTCCGCAGGGCCGGCAGCGTGGCGCGGATCTCGCGCAGGCGGCGGCAGCCCTCGGCGTCGGTGACCAGCGCGGCGGCGCCGCTGTCGGCCAGCCGGTACTGGATCGCGTCGACGCCGAACAAGGTGAACAGCGGCACCGCCACCGCACCCAGCTTGTACACGGCGATGTGGGTCACGGCGGTCTCGGGCGCCTGCGGCAGGTACACCGCCACCCGGTCGCCGCGCCGCACGCCCTGGCGCCGCAGCGCGTTGGCCAGCTGGTTGGCGCGCGCCTTGATGTCGTCGAAGCTGTAGCGCGTCTGGCTGCCGTCGCTTTTCTCGTGGATCAGCGCCAGCCGGCCGCTGCCGTCGGCCCACTTGTCGCAGGCGTCCACGCCGATGTTGTAGGCCGCCGGCACGCGCCATTGGAAGGAAGACGCCAACTGCGCGTAGGTTTCGGTTCTGGACAGCATGATGCTCGGGTCTCCGTGTCGCGGTTCTTGTGTTCGCTGTTCTTTTGTATTCGTGGCGGGGGCTTTGAGGCGCGGCGCCGCGGGTCGTTATGATAGTAAGCCCTGGCCACTTCCCATCGCCCCGCCGCCCCCATGGAAAAAACCGCCGCCGTCCCGATGCGCCGCCCGCCGGCCAGCGCCAAGTCCGAGCAACGGATACGGGACATCCTGCGGGTCGCGCGGCAGGTGTTTTCCGAGGCCGGCTTCCAGGCCGCCACCACCACCGAGATCGCGCAGCGGCTGGGCGTGTCCGAGGGCACGGTGTTCACCTACTTCGGCGGCAAGCGCGAGCTGTGCGTGCGCGTCATCAGCGACTGGTACGACGAGATCATCGCCAAGGTCGAGGACTACCTGCCGCACGTGCAGGGCGCGCGGGCCCAACTGCACTACCTGGTGCATGCGCACCTGCGTCACCTGCTGGCCGAGGGCACCGGGCTGTGCGCCTTCATCCTGTCCGAAGGCCGGGCCCGCAACGACGATTTCGGCGAGATCTACGCCGGCCTGCAGCGGCGCTACACCGCGCCGCTGATGCGCATCCTCGCGCAAGGCCAGGCCGACGGCCACATCCGCCAGGACATGCCGCTGCGCCTGCTGCGCTCGGCCATCTATGGCCCGATGGAACACGTGCTGTGGGACGCCATCCTGCGCGGAACGCGGGTCGACGTGGCGGCCACCGCCGACCAGCTGGTCGACTTCCTGTGGCAGGCGCTGCAGCCGCCGCGCCGCGACGCGCTGGCGCTGGCGCGATTCCGGGGCGAGGTGCAAGACGCCCTGCATCGGCTTCAGTCCGCCGAGAACAAGGACGGCGGCGCGTACTGAGGAAAGCCGTCGTAGGTCTCGCCGCGCGCGGCCGGCGCCAGCGTCCAGGAATGGCGCGCGTTGGGCACGCCGCCATCCACGCGGATGACGCTGCCGTTGATGAAGGCCGCCGCCGGCGACAGCAGGAACACCACCGCCGCCGCCAGCTCGGCCTCGGTGCCGAAGCGCTGCAACGGCACCTTCGCGGCCAGGCCGCGCAGCACCGCGCGGTAGTCCTCGTCGTAGCTGTCCATGCCGCTGGAGGCGATCCAGCCCGGCGCCACCGCGTTCACCCGCACGCCGGCGTGGGCCCATTCGCAGGCCGCCGTTTCGGTCAGGTTCCAGACGCCGGCGCGGGCCGCGCCGGAATGACCCATGCCGGGCATGCCGCCCCAGATGTCGGCCAGCATGTTGACGATGGCGCCGCCATGCTGGCGCATGTGCTGGGTGTAGACCTCGCGCGCCATCAGGAACGTGCCGTGCAGGTTGTTCTGCACCACCGCGTTCCAGCCATTGAAGCTGATCTGCTCCAGCGGCGCCGGAAACTGGCCCCCGGCGCAGTTGAACAGGCCGTCGATGGCGCCATGCGCGGCCAGCGCGTCGGCCACCGCGCCGCGCACGCCGGTTTCGCCGCGGATGTCGCAGGCGTGCAGCGTGATGCGGTCGGCGGCCTCGGGGTAGATGCGCGCCAGTTCATCGCGCGCGGCCTCCAGTTTTTCCGGCTTGCGGCCCACCAGCGCCAGGCGCGCGCCGAGCGAAGCCAGCTCGTGCGCGGTGCAGCGCCCCAGGCCGCTGCCGCCGCCGGTGACCATGACGGTCTTGCCGTCGAACAGGCCCGGCCGGAAGACCGACGCGTAGCGCGCCGCCGCGGCGGCGCCGTCGGGGGATGGGTTCATGTCTCGCTCCATTGTTTTTTTGAGGATAACTCAATTACTTGACGAAAAGCACGCAAGGTAGGCGTATAACCCTATGGAAACAATGCATGGTTTCGGGCTATTAGTTGAGTCTTTATCAATAATTCGGAGACCCGCATGAGCACGCCGACCCCGCTGCTGGTGGACCGCGACGGCCCCGTCGCCCGCCTGACGCTGAACCGCCCGGACATGCGCAATGCCTTCGACGAGACGCTGATCGCGGCGCTGACCACGGCGGTGCGCGAGGCGGCGGACGACCCGGCCGTGCGGGTGCTGCTGCTGACCGGCGCGGGCAAGGCGTTCTGCGCGGGCGGCGACCTGAACTGGATGCGCAGGATGGCCACGCTGACCGACGCCGACAATCGCGCCGACGCCGACCGCCTGGCGCGGATGCTGCGCGCCATCTGGTCCTGCCCCAAACCCGTGGTGGCGGCGGTCAACGGCGACGCCTATGCGGGCGGCATGGGCCTGGTGGCGGCCTGCGACGTCGCCATCGCCGCCGATCACGCGCAGTTCTGCCTGTCGGAAACGCGCCTGGGGCTGCTGCCGGCCACCATCAGCCCCTACGTGATCCGCGCCATGGGCGAACGCGCCGCCAATCGTTACTTCCTGACCGCCGAACGCTTCGACACCGCCGCCGCGTACCGCATGGGGCTGTTGCATGGCGTCGTGCCGCTGGCGCGGCTGCAGGACGAAGCCGACGCCGTCTGCCGCGCGCTGTGCGACAACGGCCCACAGGCAGTGCAGGCCAGCAAGCGGCTGGTGCGCGACTTTGCCGGCCGGCCGCTGGATGACGCGCTGGTGGCCGATTCGGTCGAACGCATCGCGGCGGTGCGTGCGTCGGATGAAGCGCGGGAAGGCGTCAGCGCGTTCCTGGAAAAGCGCCGGCCGGCCTGGCGCGCGTCCTGAGGCAAGGCGAGGCGGTGCGGCGCGTCCGCGCCGCGGCGAACATGGCAAGCAAGATGCCCCGCCCAGGCCAGGGGAATATCCGGGTTAACCCGGAACGACGTTTAAGATGCGGACTTCGTCCACAAGAGAAGCCGCATGCCCGCCCTACGCCGCGCCGCCTGGAAACGTGAAATCGTCGCCACCCTGCTGCTGAGCCTGCCGCTGGTGCTGACCAACCTGGCGCAGATCGCAATGACGGTGACCGATGTGATGTTCATCGGCCACCTGGGCTCGCAAGCGCTGGCAGCCAGCGCGCTGGGCGCCAACCTGTATTCGGCGATTGCTTTCTTCGCACTCGGCCTGGTCAGCGCCACCGCGCCCATGGCGGCGCGTGCCGAGGGCGCGCGCCGCAACTCGGTGCGGGAAGTGCGCCGCACGGTGCGCCAGGGGTTCTGGAGCGCGCTGCTGATCTCGGTGCCGGGCTGCCTGGCGCTGTGGTTCGGCGAACACATCCTGCTGTTGCTGCGCCAACCGCCCGAGCTGGCCGCGCCGGCCGGCCAGTACCTGCGCGCGCTGCTGTGGGCCATGCCGCCGTTCCTGGGTTTCCTGGTGCTGCGCTCGTTCGTGGCCGCGCTGCAGCAGCCGCGCTGGGCCTTCATCGTGGCGGTGGGCGCGATCCTGTTCAATGTGTTTGGCAATTGGGTGCTGGTGTTTGGCAATCTCGGCTTTCCCGCCATGGGTTTGATCGGCGCGGGCGTGGCCAGCGCCCTGGCCAGCCTGTCGCTGTTCGTGGGCATGGTCGTGGTGGTGCTGCGTGACCGGCGCTTTCGCCGCTACCGGTTGTTCGGCGACCTGCTGCAACCCGATTGGCAGCGCTTGCGCGCCTTCTGGAAACTGGGCCTGCCGATCGCCGTCGCAACCGCCTTCGAGGTCACCATCTTCAACGCCGCCGCTTTCCTCATCGGCTGGCTGGGCGAGGCCGAACTGGCGGCGCATGCCATCGCCATCCAGATCGCCAGCGTGACCTTCATGATTCCCTACGGCGTGGCGCAGGCGGCCACGGTGCGGGTCGGCTACGCCCAGGGCGCGGGCGACGGCGTGGGCGTGACGCGCGCCGGCTGGAGCGCCTTCGGCCTGGGCATCGGCTCGATGGTGATCGCCGCGGCGCTGATGGTGACGGCGCCGTACACGCTGGTGTCGGTGTTCATGGACGTGCACGACCCGGCCAACGCCAAGGTGCAGGCCTTCGCGGTCAGCTACCTGGCGGTGGCGGCGGTGTTCCAGATCGTCGACGGCGCGCAGGTGCTGGGCGCGGGCATGCTGCGTGGCCTGCACGACACGCGCGTGCCGATGATCTACGCGGCCATCGGCTATTGGGGCGTGGGTTTGCCGTGCGGCGCCTGGCTGGCGTTCCGGGCCGGCTGGCGCGGCGTCGGCATCTGGAGCGGGCTGGCCATCGGCCTGGCGGTGGTGGCGGTGCTGATGATGCAGCGCTGGAGCCGGCGCACGGGGCTGGGGCTGGTGGGGCGGCGCGTGTCCCACATGCCATAATCGGCGATGCATTTTCTGGAACGTCCATGCCCACCGCCTTGCCCGTTTTCCCCCCGTTGAACGCCGAACGCCTGTGGTCGCGCGTCGAGACCCTGTCGCGCTACACCCTGCCCGACCAACCCTGGACCCGCCGCGCCTTTTCGCCGCTGTTCCTGCAAGCGCGCGAGTGGCTGCGCGGTGAATTCGAGGCCGCTGGCCTGGCCACCCGCCTGGACGCCGGCGGCAACCTGATCGGCACCCGCGCCGGCCGCAACGCGCACCGCAAGCCCATTGCCACCGGCTCGCACTGCGACACCGTGATGAGCGGCGGCCGCTTTGACGGCATCATCGGGGTCCTGGCCGGCATCGAGGTCGCCCACACGATGCGGGAACACGGCATCGAACTGGAGCACCCGTTCGAGGTCATCGACTTCCTGTCGGAAGAACCCAGCGACTACGGCATCTCCTGCGTCGGCAGCCGCGCCCTGAGCGGCCAGTTGAGCGCCGACATGCTGGCCGCGCGCAACGCCGACGGCGAGACGCTGGCGCAGGGCATCGCCCGCATCGGCGGCGATCCCAGCGCGCTGACCGCGCCCCTGCGCGGCCCGGACGGCACCGCCGCCTTCGTCGAACTGCACATCGAGCAAGGCCCCGTGCTGGAAAGCCGCCAGCTGCCCATCGGCGTGGTCACCAACATCGTCGGCATCCGCCGCGTGCTGATCACGGTGAAAGGCCAGCCCGATCACGCCGGCACCACGCCCATGGACATCCGCCGCGACGCGCTGGTCGGCGCGGCCCGCATCATCGATGCCGCCAGCCGCCAGGCCAGCGCCGCCAGCGGCAACCCGCACTACGTGGTCGCCACCGTCGGCAAGCTCGCCATGACGCCCAACGCCGCCAACGCCGTGCCCGGCCGCGTCGAGCTGACGCTGGAAATGCGCAGCGACAGCAACGCCGTGCTGGACGCCTTCCCCGAAACGCTGATGGCCGGTGTGGCCGCCGACCTGAAGGCGCTGCGCCTGACCGCCGGCTTCGTCCAGTTGAGCCGGGCCCAACCCACCGACTGCACGCCCCTGGTGATGGACGCGGTGCAGGCCGCCGCCGACCAGCTCGGCTACGCCAGTATGCGCCTGCCCAGCGGCGCCGGCCACGACGCCGTCTACATGGCGCCCACCGGCCCCATCGGCATGATCTTCATCCCCTGCCTGAACGGACGCAGCCACTGCCCCGAGGAGTGGATCGAGCCGGCGCAGTTGCTGGACGGCACCCGCGTGCTGTACCAGACCGTGCTGGAACTGGATCGCCGGCTGTCCCGATAACCCACCCTGATGCCGCCATGGAACAGATAGAACTGAACGACAGCACCGCCGACCGCTACCTGCTGGACACCCCCGGCCTGACGCTGCTGGTGTTCCACAGCCGCACCTGCGGCACTTGCCGCATCGCGCGCGAACAGTTGCCCAAGCTGGACCTGCCGGTGGAACGCGTGTGCTGGGTCGATGCGGGCGAGAACGGCGGCCTGGTCGAACGCTACGAGGTCTTTCACCTGCCGGCCATGTTCGTCACGCGCGACGGCGCCTTCTTCGGCCCGGTGCAGGCCAGTCTGGCCGAATGGGATCTGCGCCAGCAGATCGGACTGGCGCTGGACAGCTACCCGGCCGAACTGCCGTGAGCGCCGTCGCCGCCCTCCCGGCCCCTGCCCGCCGTCCGCTGGACTCGCTGGCCACCGGCGTGATGCTGCTGCTGTGCGTCTGCTGGGGCTTCCAGCAGATCGCCATCAAGCTGGTGGCCGCCGACATCTCGCCCATCATGCAGGTCGGCCTGCGCTCGACCTTCGCGGCGCTGGTGCTGGGCGCGGTGGTGTGGCGCGCCGAAGGCTCGCGCGCGCTGCGCGATGGCACGCTGGGCGCGGGCGTGCTGGTGGGCCTGCTGTTCGGCGTCGAGTTCCTGGCGATCGCGCAGGGACTGGTCTACACCACGGCCTCGCACATGTCGGTGTTCCTGTACACCGCGCCGATCTTCACCGCGCTGGGCCTGCACTGGCGCGTTCCTGAAGAACGCATGGCGCCGCTGCAATGGCTGGGCGTGGCGGTGGCCTTCGGCGGCATCGCCGTGGCCTTCCTGGGCAACGGCCAGCCGCAGGCCGCGGCCGCCAGCAACATGCTGCTGGGCGACAGCCTCGGACTGCTGGGCGGGCTGCTGTGGGGCGCCACCACGGTGGCGATCCGCCGCACCGCGCTGTCGGAAGCGGCGCCGTCCAAGACGCTGTTCTACCAGATGGCGATCGCCGCGCTGGTGCTGCTGGTCTATGCCGCGGCCACCGGCAACGCCAGCATCCGCTACACCCCGTCGGCGATGCTGAGCGTGGCGTTCCAGTCGGTGGTGGTGGCGTTGTCGAGCTACCTGGCCTGGTTCTGGCTGCTGCGGCGCTATCTGGCCTCGCGCCTGTCGATCCTGTCGTTCATGACGCCGCTGTTCGGGGTGTCGTTCGGCGTGCTGATCCTGGACGAGCCGCTGGACGGCGCCTTCGTCATGGGCGCGCTGATGGTGCTGGCCGGCATCTCGCTGGTGAGCGGCGCCGGCCTGCTGCGCGAGAAGCTGCGGCGCGGCCGGCGCGCCTGAACGGCGCGGGGTGGCCGTAGTGGAGTGACAGGCGTGGGCCGGGTCACGGGCTGACCCGGCGCCTGGCGCGCCGGCCATTGCCATGACCGGCGCGCGTTCGGGGTGCCGGCCCTTCAGGCCCGGCGCTGGCCGCCCAGGTTCAAGACGATCAGCGCCGCCCCCGCCAGCACCAGCGCGAAGCCCCACCAGTCGGCCACGGCGGGGCGATCGCCCACCAGCGCCATCGCGCCCAGCACGCCGACCACCGGCACCATCAGCGTGGTCAGGGCCGCCACCGTGGCGCTGACCCGTTCGCTCAGCACGAACCACAGCCAATACGCCACCGCCGTGCCCAGCACGATGTGGAACGTCAGCGCCGCCGCCACCCGCGGGCTCCAGCCCTGCGTTGGAAAGGTCTCGCCCGCCAGCAGCATGCCGGCCAGCGCGCAGGCCGCGCCCACCGCCAGTTGCCATGCCGTCACCACGATGCGGTGCCCCATCACCGGCCAGCGCTTCAGGTAGACCGTGCCGGCGGCCCACCCGAAGGCGGCGGTGAGCGGAAACGCCAGGCCGCGCGCGGCGGCCAGGTCGTGATCGGCGAAGATGGCGCGCAGCACCGGCCAGGCCAGCACCGCCACGCCCAGCCCGCCCAACAGCAGCGCCAGGCCGCGGCGGCGGTCCAGCCGTTCGCCCAGCACGGCCCAGGCCAGCAGCGCCGACATCATCGGCATGGTGAAGGTCAGCACCGCGGCCCGCGAGGTGCTGGTGCTGAGCTGGGCCCAGGCCACCGCCAGGTTGAACACCGCCACGGCCAGGATGCCGCCGATGACGATGCCCCGCCACGAGGCGCGCGGCGGCAACAGCGCCAATCCCTTGGCGCGCGCCAGGATCAGCAGCAGCGCGGCGCCGCTGCCCAGTCCCAGCAGCCGCAGGGTGAACGGCGGGCAGATCGACAGCACGATCTTGACCGCCGGCCAGTTCAGGCCCCAGAACAGCGCCAGCGCAACCGGGATCAGGCGCACGCGGCCTTTTCCCGGGCGATCAGGTCCGTCAGGCCCTGGCGCTGACGGCCTTCGGCGTCGAAGTTGGCGGGATCGAGCCAGCTTTCGTAGGCGGCGCGCAACGCCGGCCATTCACTGTCGATGATCGAGAACCAGGCGGTGTCGCGGCTGCGGCCCTTGTAGACCGTGGCCTGGCGGAAGATGCCTTCAAACTGGAAACCCAGCCGCGCGGCGGCGGCGCGCGACGGCGCGTTCAGGCTGTCGCATTTCCATTCGTAGCGGCGGTAGCCCAGCTCGTCGAAGGCGCGGCGCATCAACAGGAACTGCGCCTCGGTGGCGATGCGGGTGCGCTTGAGCAACGGCGAAAATGCCACGAAGCCGACTTCGATCACGCCGCTGGCCGGGTCAATGCGCATCAGCGACAGCGAGCCGATCGCGCGGCCGCTGGCCAGGTCGATGACGGCATGATGCATCGGGTCGCTGGCGGCATGGGCCTGCGCCTGCTCGGCGAACTGGCGGTAGGCGGCGGCGTCCGCAAAGGGGCCGACGCTCATGTAGGTCCAGTCGCGGCCGTCGGGCGCCTGGCTGAAGGCGGCGTACAGGTCCGCCGCGTGGCGCTCGGCCGACAGCGGTTCGAGGCGGCAGTAGCGGCCCTGCGCGGGGGCCAGCGGCGGTCGCGGACGCGGTGTCCAGCCGGACAGGTCGGCGCCGATGGGTTGTTCGAATGCGTTGACGCGGGGTTGCATGCTGCGAGGCCTCATCCTGGTGGCAAGCGGGTTGGGGAAAGCGCCGCCGGGGCGGCCGGCTGCCAGGGTTTTTCGTCGTGACAGGCCCTGGCATGCTCCCACGATAGCCAAACCGTGGCATGATAAAAAGCACCACGATTCCTGAATTTAATAGAGCCATGACCGACCAAGCCGCCCTGCTCTCCAGTCCGCTGGCGCGCGGGCCGGGCGCCCCGCCGCGTCAACGCCAGCTGATCCAGCGGCTCAAGCAGGCCATCCTGGCGGGGCAGCTGCCCGCTGGCGGCAAGCTGCCAGCCTCGCGCGTGCTGGCCGACGAGCTGGACATCTCGCGTAACACGGTGCTGATCGCCTACGAACAGTTGACCGCCGAAGGCTACGTCATCGCCGACCGCCAGGGCACCCGCGTGGCGCCGTTGTCGGCCGCCGCCGCCAGCGCCGCCCGGCAGGCCGTGCGACAAGCCGCCGCGCAAGCGGCCGGACAGTCGGGCGCAGCCGACGCGCCGGCCTTGCGCACCGCCACGCGGCTGTCGCGCATCGTCTCGACGCGCGCCCCCAACGACGGCTCGCTGCCGCTCACGCCCGGCACGCCGGCGCTGACCCAGTTTCCCATCAATGCCTGGCGCCGGGCCCAGGACCGGGCGCTGCAGGCCGCTCCCGCCGCCACGCTGGGCTACGGCCCGCCGGTGGGCGAACCGGCGCTGCGCGAAGCCATCGCCCAATATCTGCGGGTGTCGCGCGGGGTTCACTGCGACGCCTCGCGCATCGTCATCACGGAAGGCGCGCAGGGCGCGCTGGCGCTGTGCGTGCAACTGCTGACCAATCCCGGCGACACCGCCTGGCTGGAGGAACCCGGCTACCGGGGCGCCAAGTCGGCCTTCCACGCGGGCGACCTGAACGTGGTGGCGATGCGGGTCGACGCCGACGGCGTCGCCATCACCGACGAAGACTGGCGCATCCGGCCGCCGCGCCTGATCCAGACCACGCCGACGCACCAATACCCCACCGGCGCCGTGCTGTCGCTGGCGCGCCGCCTCGACCTGCTGGAGCGGGCGCGCCGCGCCGGCGCCTGGATCATCGAGGACGACTACGACAGCGAATTCCGCCACCAGGGCGAGCCGATCGCCGCCATGCAGGGCCTGCTGCCGGACGCGCCGGTGCTGTACGTGGGGACCTTCAGCAAGACCATGTTCCCCGCGCTGCGGCTCGGCTTCCTGGTGCTGCCGCAGTCCATCGCCGGGCCGGCGATGCCGTCGATCACGGAAATGCTGCGCGGCGGGCACCGGCTGGAACAGCTGACCATGGCCGCCTTCATCGAAAATGGCCAATTCTCGCGCCACCTGGGCCGCATGCGGCGGCTGTACCGCGACCGCCAGGCCGCCCTGCGCGACGCGCTGGCGCGGCACCTGGGCATCGATCACGAGGTGCTGGGCGGCCACAGCGGCCTGCATCTGACGGTGCGGCTGCCGCCGGACGTGCCCGACCGCGCCATCGTCGAACAGGCGCGCCGGCTGGGCATGAACCCCAACGCGCTATCGACCTTCGCCATCAACCCGCAACCGCAGGACAACGGCCTGGTGATCGGCTACGGCAACACCAGCGCCGACCGCTTCCCGGCGCTGGTCCGGCAACTGGGCAAGCTGGCCGCGACGCTGCGGACCTGAATCGTGGCCGGCGGCATTGCGGATTCGCCCCCAGGCCGGCGGCACGCATCGTGCCGCGATCCGTCGACCGGGCGCGGCCAGGCGTGGCGCCGCGGCGCCCCGCATCAGCGGCGCGAATCGAGCGCCATGCGCACGGCCAGGCCGGCCAGCACCGTGCCCATCAGCCAGCGCTGGATCACCATCCACAGCGGCCGGCCGGCCAGGAAACCGGCAATGGACCCGGCCATGATGGCGATGACCGCGTTGACCGACAGGCTGATGGCCACCTGCGTCAGCCCCAGCGCGATCGACTGGGTGAACACGCTGCCATGGTCGGGCTGGATGAATTGCGGCAGCAGCGACACGTACAGCACGGCGATCTTGGGATTGAGCAGGTTGGTCACCAGCCCCATCGTGAACAGCGTGCGCGGGCTGCTGGCCGGCAGCTCGCGCACCTGGAACGGCGAGCGGCCGCCCGGACGCACCGCCTGCCAGGCCAGGTACAGCAGGTATAGCGCGCCGCCGAAGCGCAGCGCGTCGTAGGCATAGGGCACCGACATCAGCAGCACGGTCAGGCCGAAGGCCGCGCACAGCACGTAGAAGATGAAACCCACCGCCACCCCGGACAGCGAAATCAGGCCGGCCTTGGGCCCCTGCGAAATCGAGCGCGACACCAGGTAGATCATGTTGGGCCCGGGCGTGAGCACCATGCCCAGGGCGACCAGGGCGAACGTCAGGAGATTGGCGATGTCAGGCATGATGCGCCGGCGCGCGCCGGTCGGTAGTGGCGGGATGATGCATCACGTTATCTGAAATCTGTATCGGAACAGCGGGGTTTTTTGCGGCCGCGGCGCGCGTGTTGCGCGCCCGCCGCAGGCCTGGGCGCGCCGGCGGCGACGGCCGCGTTCAACGACCACGCCGCCGGGATACAACAACCGCGCCACTTTTAAATGTGGCCGGATGGGAGCGGCGGCTGGACCGGGATACAGTGATCGGATTGCCCCGCCCGCAGGAGGCGCGGGCGGCGCCGTTGAATGTCGACTCGATCCAGGGAGGATCCGCCCATGCCGCCACGATCATCGTCTTCGTCCGCCGCCCGCGCCGGCGCCATCCGCGTCGGCGTCGGCGGCTGGACCTACGCGCCGTGGCGCGGCCCCTTTTACCCGGAAGGCCTGCCGCACGCGCGCGAGCTTGAATACGCCAGCCGGCAGCTCACCGCCATCGAGATCAACGGCACCTATTACAGCAGCCAGAAGCCGGCCACCTTCGCCAAATGGCGCGACGAGACGCCCGATGATTTCGTGTTCTCGCTCAAGGCCTCGCGCTACGCCACCAACCGCCGCGAACTGGCCGGCGCCGGCGAATCCGTGCACCGCTTCGTGCACGGCGGCATCGCCGAACTGGGTCCCAAGCTGGGGCCGATCGTGTGGCAGTTCGCGCCCACCAAGGCGTTCGACGCCGGGGACTTCGGCGCCTTCCTGGCGCTGCTGCCGGACCAGGTCGACGGCCTGCCGCTGCGCCACGTGATGGACGTGCGTCACGCCAGTTTCGCCTGCCAGGCCTACCTGGACCTGGCGCGGCGCCACGGCGTGGCCACGGTCTACACCGACAGCGAGGACTTCCCGTCGCTGGCCGATCGCAGCGCCGATTTCGTCTATGCCCGGCTGATGCGGGCCAGCACCGCCTTCAAGGCCGGCTATGCGCCCAAGGTGCTCGATGCGTGGGCCGACCGGCTACGCACCTGGGCGCGCGGCGGCGACCCGGCCGACCTGCCGCGGGTGGACCCGCGCAAGCCCGCTGGCGCGACGCACCCGCGCGATGTGTTCGCGTTTTTCATCAATGGCGCCAAGGAACGCGCGCCGGCGGCAGCGCGCGCCATGATCGAACGACTGTAGCCGACGCGCCGGCCTGGCCTTTGGCGGCAAGGCCGCCCCCGGGAGAGGGCCGGCAACCGCCTCAATCGGCGACCGGCGTGCGCAGCGTCACGAACTCTTCGGCCGCGGTCGGGTGGATGCCGATGGTGTCGTCGAACACGCGCTTGGTGGCGCCGGCCTTGAGCGCGATGGCGATGCCCTGCACGATCTCGCCGGCCTCGGGGCCGACCATGTGCACGCCCAGCACCTTGTCGGTCTCGGCGTCGACGATCAGCTTCATCAGGGTCTTTTCCTGCGATTCGGTCAGCGTCAGCTTCATGGGGCGGAAGCGGCTTTCGAACAGCTTGATCCTGTGGCCGGCGGCGCGCGCCTCTTCGGTCGTCATGCCGACGGTGCCGATGTTGGGCAGGCTGAACACGGCGGTCGGGATCAGCTTGTAGTCGACCTTGCGGTATTCCTCGGGGCGGAACAGGCGGCGCGCCACCGCCATGCCCTCGGCCAGCGCCACCGGCGTCAGCGGCACGCGGCCGATGACGTCGCCCAGCGCCAGGATCGACGGCTCGCTGGTGCGGTATTCGTCGTCCACCGCGATGAAGCCCTTCTCGTCGAGCTTGACGCCGGTGTTCTCCAGGCCCAGGTTGTCCAGCATCGGGCGGCGGCCGGTGGCGTAGAACACGCAATCGGTCTCGATCACGCTGCCGTCCTTGAGGGTGGCGGCCAGGGTGCCGTCGGCGCGCTTGTCGATGCGCGCCACGTCGGCGTCGAACTTCAGGTCGATGCCCTTCTTGACCAGCTCATCGCGCAGGTGCTCGCGCACCGCCTGGTCGAAGCCGCGCAGGAACAGCGGGCCGCGGTAGACCTGGGTGGTCTGGGCGCCCATGCCGTTGAAGATGGAGGCGAATTCGACCGCGATGTAGCCGCCGCCCACCACCAGCACGCGGCGCGGCAGCGTCTTCAGGAAGAAGGCCTCGTTCGAGGTGATGGCGTGTTCCTTGCCGGGGATGTCCGGCACCTGCGGCCAGCCGCCGGTGGCCACCAGGATATGCGCGGCGGTGTGGGACTTGCCGTCCACCTCGACCGTGTGCGGATCCTTGATGCGGGCGTGGGCTTCCAGCAGCGTCACGCCGCTATTGACCAGCAAGTTGCGGTAAATGCCATTAAGACGCTCGATCTCGCGGTTCTTGTTGGCGATCAGCGTGGGCCAGTCGAAGCGGGGTTCGTCCACGCTCCAGCCGAAGCCGTGGGCCTGCTCGAAGTCCTCGCTGTAGTGCGCGCCGTAGACCAGCAGCTTCTTGGGCACGCAGCCCACGTTGACGCAGGTGCCGCCCAGGTAGCGGCTTTCGGCCACCGCCACGCGCGCGCCGAAGCCGGCCGCGAAGCGGGCCGCGCGCACGCCGCCGGAGCCCGCGCCGATCACAAACAGGTCGAAATCGAATGCCATGGTGTTTCCTTCGCCGTCCCGCTGCCGGGACGCGTTCACTGTCGGGAGAAGCGCTATTTTGCACCAGTGCGCCGGCGACCGCCGGCTTGCCCCCACGGCCAACCGGCGGTCGCCGGCCGGTGGGGCAGCGCCGGAAGCGGGCCCACGTTGCGCAGACGCGCCCGCTCGGGCGGCCGCAATCCTCCCTGGCGCGCGCCACCTTGGGCTACAGTAATCGCCCGGGGCGCGGTCGCCGCCCCTCCCTCTCCCTGGAGTCGTCCCGATGTCGCTTGAAACCTGGCTGGCCTTCCTCGGCGCATCCGCCCTGCTGCTGATGCTGCCCGGCCCCACCATCCTGACCGTCATCAGCTATTCCCTGACCCATGGCAAGCGCGCCCGCCTGCCGTTGGTGCTGGCGGTGGCGCTGGGCGACTCCACCGCCCTGGCGCTGTCGCTGCTGGGCCTGGGCGCGCTGCTGTCGGCGTCGGCCTTCTGGTTCACCGTGGTCAAGACCGTGGGCGGCCTGTACCTGCTGTACCTGGGCTTCAAGCTGCTGCGCGCCGGCGTTTCGCCCGCCACGCTGCCGCAGGCCGGCGCGGCCGGATCGCGCTGGAAACTGTTCGCCAACACCTACCTGGTGACGGCGCTGAACCCCAAGGGCATCATCTTCTTCGTGGCCTTCCTGCCGCAGTTCATCGACCCGGCCGGCGACGTCACGCGCCAGCTGTGGATGCTGTCGGCCACTTTCGTGACCTGCGCCGGCATCAACGCCACCGCCTACGCGCTGTTCGCCGGCTCGGCGCGCCGCCTGCTGGCATCGCCGCGCGCGCAGCGCGGCTTCAACCTGGGCGGCGGCGCGCTGTTGTCGGCCGCCGGAGTCTGGGCACTGCTGGCACGCCGCGCCTGACACCTACTTCAAGGCAAGGCCGCCGACGCCGCTTCCGGATCCAGGCCGTAACGCCGGATCGCCTCGGCCGCCCGCTCGGCCGGCAATGCGCCCTCGTCCGCCAAGGCCTTGAGCGTGGCCAGCACGATATGGTGCCGGTCCACCTCGAAGAACGCCCGCAGCGCCTGGCGCGTGTCCGAGCGGCCGAAGCCGTCGGTGCCCAGCGTCACATAACGGCGCCCCACGAAAGGCCGGATCTGCTCGGCCACCGTCTTCATGTAGTCGGTGGCCGCGATCACCGGCCCCCGCGTATCGGCCAGGCTCGTCTGGACGAAGCCCTGGCGCGCCGCGTCCAGCGGATGCAGGCGATTCCAGCGCTCGGTCTCCTGGCCATCGCGGCGCAGCTCGGAATAGCTGGTGACGCTCCAGACGTCGGCCGCCACGCCGAAGTCCTGTTGCAGCAGGTCGGCGGCGGCCAGGGTCTCGCCCAGGATGGCGCCGCTGCCCAGCAGTTGCGCGCGCAGCTCGCCCGGCGCGCCCTCGCGCAGCCGGTACATGCCCTTGAGGATGCCGGCCTGGGCGCCTTCCGGCATCGGCGGATGCGCGGTCTTCTCGTTGATCAGCGTCAGGTAGTAGAAGATGTCTTCTTCCTCCTGGTACATGCGGCGCATGCCATCCTGCACGATCACGGCGATCTCGTAGGCATAGGCCGGGTCGTAGGCAATGCACGACGGGATCACCGAGGCCAGCACGTGGCTGTGGCCGTCGTCGTGCTGCAGGCCCTCGCCTTCCAGCGTGGTGCGGCCCGAGGTCGCGCCCAGCAGGAAGCCGCGCGCGCGGATGTCGCCGGCCGCCCAGGCCAGGTCGCCCACGCGCTGGAAGCCGAACATCGAATAGAAGATGTAGAACGGAATCGTCGCCACGCCGTGGGTGCTGTAGGCGGTGGCGGCGGCGATCCACGAGGCCATGGCGCCCGACTCGTTGATGCCTTCCTGCAGGATCTGGCCGCGCCGGTCCTCGCGGTAGACGCTGAGCTGGTCGGCGTCCTGCGGCGTGTACAGCTGGCCCACGTGTGAATAGATGCCGACCTGGCGGAACATGCCGTCCATGCCGAAGGTGCGCGATTCATCCGGCACGATGGGCACCACGCGCGCCCCGATCTGCGGGTCCTTGAGCAGCTGCGCCAGGATGCGCACGAACGCCATGGTGGTGGAGAATTCGCGGCCGTCGCTGCCTTTCAGGTGCGCGGCAAAGGCTTCCAGGCCCGGCGTGGCCTGCGGGCCGGGGCCGGCCGGACGCAGCGGCAGGTGGCCGCCGGCGCGGCGGATGGCGGCTTCCAGGTAGGCCTGTTCGGGGCTGCCGGGTTCCGGCTTGATGTAAGGGATCTCCTCCAGGCGCTCGTCCGGCACCGGCAGGTCGAAGCGGTCGCGGTAGGCGCGCACCGCCGGGTCGGCCATCTTCTTCTGCTGGTGGTTGGTGTTGGCGGCCTCGCCGGCCGCGCCCATGCCGTAGCCCTTGACCGTCTTGGCCAGGATCACCGTGGGCTGGCCGCGATGCGCCAGCGCCGCGGCGTAGGCGGCGTGCATCTTGACCGGATCGTGGCCGCCGCGATTGAGCGCGCCGATCTCCTCGTCGCTCAGGTGCGCCACACGTTCCAGCAGCACCGGGTCGGCGCCGAAGAAGTGTTCGCGCACATAGGCCCCGCCGCGCGCCTTGAAGACCTGGTATTCGCCGTCCACGCATTCCATCATGCGGCGCCGCAGGCGGCCGTCGTGGTCCTGCGCCAGCAACGCGTCCCAGCCGCCGCCCCAGATCACCTTGATGACGTTCCAGCCGGCGCCGCGATAGACGCTTTCCAGCTCCTGGATGATCTTGGCGTTGCCGCGCACCGGGCCGTCCAGGCGCTGCAGGTTGCAGTTGACCACGAAGATCAGGTTGTCGAGTTTTTCGCGGCCGGCCATGGCGACGGCCGCCAGCGTCTCGGGCTGGTCCTGCTCGCCGTCGCCCAGGAAGCCCCACACGCGCCGGTCCTGCGCCGCGATCAGGCCGCGGTCTTCCAGGTAGCGCATGTAGCGCGCCTGGTAGGCCGCCATCAACGGGCCCAGGCCCATCGACACGGTCGGGAACTGCCAGAAGCCGGGCATGGTGCGCGGGTGCGGATACGACGCCAGCCCGCCGCCGATCTCGCGGCGGAAGCGGTCCAGCTCCGCTTCGGACAGGCGCCCTTCCAGGTAGGCGCGGGCGTAGATGCCGGGCGCCGAATGGCCCTGGATGTAGAGCATGTCGCCCAGGTAGTCCGGCGTGGCGGCGCGGAAGAAATGGCGGTAGCCGGTTTCGTACAGCGTGGTGGCCGAGGCGTAGGTGGCGATGTGCCCGCCCACGCCCGAATGCTTGCCGGCGCGCAGCACCATGGCCATGGCGTTCCAGCGCAGGTAGGCATCCAGCCGCGCCTCGATGCGGGTGTCGCCGGGGAACGGCGCCTGGGCCGGCAGGCCGATGGTGTTGACGTAGGGCGTGACGCCGGCCGCGGCATAGCCGCCGCTGCGGGCGCGGTCCTGCTCGATCAGGCGGTCCAGCAGGTAGTGCGTGCGCGGCAGGCCTTCGTGCGCCAGCACCGCCTGCATCGCGTCCAGCCACTCGCTGGTTTCTTCGGGGTCGATGTCGACGCAGTCGATCTCGGGTTCCATGGGCATCCTCCTTGTGGTGCGCAAGCGGCGCCTGGACACGGAAAGGCCGGCGCCATCATTTCACATCGTGAATTGCATTTGCATAATGTGCAATTGCAATCGTAGGGAGGTTTTCGAACAATTGCAAGTGCAACTATTAAGGAAAATGGCGGCTCGCGCGCGGCTTGAATGCGCGTGACGGCCCGCCCGCCGCGCGCCGCGGCCGCCGGGCCTCTACAATCCGGGACAACGAAATCCCTGGAAAAGGAAGCGACCGCATGGCCACGGGCAAGCCCGACGCGTGGAGCCTCTTTCTCACCGCGCATGCGCTGGTGGTGGAAGAGATCGAAAAACGACTGTCCGCCGCCGGCCTGCCGCCGCTGGCGTGGTACGACGCGCTGTGGGCGCTGGAACGCGCGCCCGACGGCACCGCGCGCATGTTCGAGATGGCCGAGCGCATGGTCATCGCGCGCTACAACCTGACGCGCCTGATGGACCGCATCGAGGCCGCCGGGCTGGTCGAGCGCTTCCGTTCCGACGAGGACCGCCGCGCCACCTATGCCCGCATCACGCCGGAAGGCCTGGCGCTGCGCCGCAAGATGTGGAAGGTGTATGGCCCGGCCATTGACGAACTGTTCCTGTCGCAACTGCCGCCGGCGCAGCAGGACGCCATGGCCGAGCAGTTCCGCCAGATCGCCCGCCATGTGCGGGCCTTGTCCAGAACCCCGGCTTGACCTGACCGCCACGGAGTCCGCATGCCCGTCCGTCCGCCCCTGCACATCGGCATCGTCGCCTGCTCGGCCGAGGGCGCCGCGCTCTGCTACCGCACGATCTGCGCCGAAGGCGCGCAGCGCCTGGGGCCGCACGCGCACCCCGAGGTGTCGCTGCACAGCCTGTCGCTGGCGGACTACGTGGCCTGCCTGGAGCGCGATGACCTGGCCGGCGTCGGCGCGCTGATGCTGACCTCCGCCGATCGGCTGGCGCGCGCCGGCGCGGATTTTCTGATCTGCCCCGACAACACCATCCACCAGGCCCTGGGCCACGTGCTGCCGCAATCGCCGCTGCCGTGGCTGCACATCGCCGAGGAAGTCGCCGCCCAGGCCGCCGCGCGCGGGCTGCGCCGCATCGGCATCCTGGGGACGCGCTGGCTGGTCGACAGTCCGGTCTACCCCGACAAACTGCAGGCGCGCGGCCTGGACTACGTGCGTCCCGCGCCGGCCGACCGCGATCTGCTGGCGCGCGTCATCATGGACGAACTGGTCTACGGCGTCTTCAAGCCCGAATCGGTCGCCTTGCTGCAAGGCGTGGTGGCGCGGCTGCGCGATGCCGGCTGCGACGCGGTGGTGCTGGGCTGCACCGAACTGCCGCTGGTGCTGAACGACGCCAACTGCGTCTTGCCGACGCTGGACTCGACCCGCATCCTGGCGCGCGCCGCCCTGGACCGCGCGCTGGCCTGACGCCTGAACCGGCGTCCCCCCCCCTCCGGGCCCCGCCCGCGGTCAGAGCTGGTCCAGCCCGTACTGGCGCAGGCGATCCAGGTCCAGCACCTTGATCTGGTTGTACGACAGCGCCAGCACCCCTTGGTCCGCCAGCGTCTGCAGCGCCTGGTTGACCCGCTGGCGCGACAGGCCGGTCAGGTAGCCGAGTTCTTCCTGTGAAATCGCCAGCGTCAGGTCGGTGGACGGATACAGCTGCGGGTTGAACAGTTGCGCCAGCGACTGCGCCACGCGCGCATCGGCGTCCAGCAGGCGATGGTTCTGGATCGAGGCGATGAACTCGCCCATGCGGTCGTTCAGCTGGCCGATGACGAAATGCGAGAACGGCAGGCTGGCCGCCAGCAGCGCATGGAAGGTGGCGGCCGGCACCAGCAGCACCAGCGACGGCTGGATCGCCACCACGTCGTACTTGCGCAGCTCCCGCTTGATGACGCTGCCCTCGCCGAACCAGCCGCCCGGCGGCACTCCCGAGAACGTGCAGCTGCGTCCCGACTCGTTGTAGATCGCCAGCTTCAGCAGGCCGCTGTGCACCCCCAGCCAGTAATCCGACGGCGCATTGCGGCGCGCGATCCAGGCGCCGCTGGCCACATGTTCGGCACGCGCCGTGGCCAGCACCAAATCCTGGTGCGGCGCGTCCAGCGTGGCGAACCAGGCGCAGCCGCGCAGCAGTCCGGCCAGCTCGGCCGGGGAAACAATGTTTGAAACATCGGACATGGAAAGAACCGTGTAAAACTGCGGGTTGGGCGCCCGAAAAAAGGTCTGTCATGCAGGCGACAGACACCATTTTCCGGCGGCCGATAAGCTAGGGGGTACCAACCTTCAAAGGAGCCTCGCACAGGCAGGTAATCGGCCGCCAGGCGTCGTTGCGCTCACCTTGCGTGGCAAAGCCACGCGGCGGCGACCACGCCTGGCGGCCGATTACCTGCCTGCCCGTAGGGTGAGCGCCAAAATGAGCGCCTCTCTACGTTGCGAATGCTCGCCGTGGTCCCGCCACGACTGCGCTTCGCGCCTTGATAGTCGCTCATTTTGGCACTCATGCGAGGCTCCTTTGAAGGTTGGTACCCCCTGGCAAGCAGCGGGATTCGCATCCACGATCAACCCAGGCGATCCAGATCAAGTTTCCCGCATAAAAGCATATCCGGGCGCCCCCGCGCCCCACAGGAGACAAGCATGAGCAGCCTGTTCGACCACGGCCTGGCACGCCGTGACGCCAACTACGAACCCCTCACCCCGGTCGACTTCATCGCCCGCGCCGCGCAGGTCTATGGCAACCGCCTGGCCGTGGTGCACGGCGCCGTGCGCCGCACCTGGGCCCAGACCTACGAGCGCGCGCAACGCCTGGCCGGCGCGCTGGCCGCCGCCGGCATCCAGCGCGGCGACACGGTGGCGGTGATGCTGCCGAACATCCCCGCCATGATCGAGGCGCACTTCGGCGTGCCGATGCTGGGCGCGGTGCTCAACACCCTCAACACGCGCCTGGATACGCCCAGCGTCCTGTTCATGCTGGGCCACGGCGAGGCCCGCGCGCTGATCGTCGACACCGAATACGCCGAGCTCGCGCAGCGCGCCCGCGCCGAATTCCCGCACCTGAAAGTGATTTCGGTGCACGACCTGGACGGCGCCCCGGCCACCCTGCCCGGCGCTACCGACTACGAGGCCTTCCTGGCCGCCGCCCCCGCGACCTTCGACTGGCGCCCGCCGGCCGACGAATGGGACGCGATCGCGCTGAACTACACCTCCGGCACCACCGGCGATCCCAAGGGCGTGGTCTACCACTACCGCGGCGCCTACCTGAACGCCGTCAGCAACATCCTCGAATGGGACATGCCCAAGCATCCGGTCTACCTGTGGACGCTGCCGCTGTTCCACTGCAACGGCTGGTGCTTCGCCTGGACCGTGGCGGCGCGCGCCGGCGTCAACGTCTGCCTGCGCAAGTTCGATCCCAAGATCGTGTTCGACCTGATCCGCGCCGAGGGCGTGACCCACTACTGCGGCGCGCCCATCGTGCAAAGCGCGCTGGCCAACGCGCCGGCCGAGCTGCGCGCCGGCATCCGCCACACCGTGCGCACCATGGTGGCCGGCGCCGCGCCCGCGCCGGCGGTGATCGCCAAGATGAAGGAAATCGGCTTCGAGCTGACCCACGTCTATGGCCTGACCGAGGTCTACGGCCCGGCCGCCGTGTGCGCCCCGCAGGAAGCCTGGAACGACCTGGAAGACGAGCAGCGCGCGCTGCTGACCGCGCGCCAGGGCGTGCGCTACCACCTGCAGGCCGGCGTCTCGGTGCGCAACCCCGACACCATGGAGGAAGTGCCGGCCGACGAGCAGACCGTGGGCGAGATCATGTTCCGCGGCAACATCTGCATGAAGGGCTACCTGAAGAACGAACGCGCCACTGACGAGGCCTTCAGCGGCGGCTGGTTCCACACCGGCGACCTGGGCGTGATGACGCCCGACGGCTACATCCGCATCAAGGACCGCAGCAAGGACATCATCATCTCCGGCGGCGAGAACATCTCCAGCATCGAGGTCGAGGACGCCCTCTATCGCCATCCGGCCGTGGCCGCCGTGGCGGTGGTGGCCATGCCCGACCCGAAATGGGGCGAAACGCCCTGCGCCTTCGTCGAGCTCAAGCCCGGCCACAACGCCACCGCCGAAGAGATCATCGCGCACTGCAAGCTGCTGCTGCCCGGCTTCAAGGTGCCGCGCGCGGTGCGCTTTGGCGAACTGCCCAAGACCTCGACCGGCAAGATCCAGAAATTCGAACTGCGCGCCGCGGTGGGTTCCACCCGCGCCATCGACGCCACCTGATTCCCTTCCTACCCGGAGCTCCGACGCCATGACGTACCAAGCCCCCGTGAAAGACATGCTGTTCGTGCTGAACCACCTGGCCGGCCTGCCGCAGGTGGCGGCGCTGCCGCAATATGCCGAAGCCACGCCCGACACCGCCCAGGCGGTACTGGAGGAAGCCGCCACCTTCGCCGGCGACGTGCTGGCGCCGCTGAACCACCCCGCCGACCGCGAGCCCAGCGCCTGGCGCGACGGCGCCGTCACCACCTCGCCCGGCTTCAAGCAGGCCTTCCGCCAATACGCCGAAGCCGGCTGGCAGGGCATGACGCACCCGGTCGAATACGGCGGCCAGGGCCTGCCCGGCCTACTGGGCGCGCCCTGCTCCGAAATGCTCAACGCCGCCAACCTGTCGTTCGCCCTGTGTCCGCTCTTGACCAACGGCGCGGTCGAGGCGCTGCTGACGGCCGGCTCGCCCGAACTGCGCGAGCGCTTCATCGGTCCGATGCTGTCGGGCCGGTGGACCGGCACCATGAACCTGACCGAGCCGCAGGCCGGCTCCGACCTGGCGCTGCTGCGCACCCGCGCCCAGCCGGTCGGCGACGGCACCTACCGCATCTCGGGCACCAAGATCTTCATCACCTACGGCGAGCACGACCTGGCCGAGAACATCGTCCACCTGGTGCTGGCGCGCCTGCCGGACGCGCCCGAGGGCGTGAAGGGCATCTCGCTGTTCCTGGTACCCAAGTTCCTGGTCAACGACGACGGCTCGCTGGGCGCGCGCAACGACGTTACCTGCGTGTCGATCGAGCACAAGCTGGGCATCAAGGCCAGCCCCACCGCCACGCTGCAGTTCGGCGACGCGGGCGGCGCCATCGGCTACCTGGTGGGCCAGGAAAACCGCGGCCTGGACGCCATGTTCATCATGATGAACGCGGCCCGCTTCGCCGTCGGCGTGCAGGGCATCGCGGTGGCCGACCGCGCCTACCAGCACGCGCTGGCCTACGCCGCCGAACGCGTGCAGAGCCGCCCGGTGGACGGCTCCTCGCGCGAGGCCGTGCCGATCATCCAGCACCCGGACGTGCGCCGCATGCTGGGCACCATGCGCGCCCTGACCGAGGCCGGCCGCGCGCTGGCCTACTACACCGCCGGCCACGCCGACCTGGCGCACGCCAGCGCCGATCCGGCGGCGCGCGCCCGCCACCTGGCGGTGCAGGAATTCCTGGTACCGATCGTCAAGGGCTGGTGCACCGAAGCCTCCATCGACGTCGCCAGCCTGGGCGTGCAGGTGCACGGCGGCATGGGCTTCATCGAGGAAACCGGCGCCGCCCAGTACTACCGCGACGCCCGCATCCTCACCATCTACGAAGGCACCACCGCGATCCAGGCCAACGACCTGGTCGGCCGCAAGACGCTGCGCGATGGCGGCGCGGTGGCGCAGGCGCTGATCGAGGAGATCCGCAAGACCGAGGAAGCGCTGCAGGCGCGCAGCGAACCGGCCGCGCGCCTGGTGCTGACGCCGCTGCGCCAGGGCCGCCTGGCGCTGGCCAACACGGTCGACTTCGTGGTGGCCAACGCCGCCGCCCATCCCAACGCGGTGTTCGGCTCGGCCGTGCCCTACCTGCTGCTGGCCGGCACGGTGCTGGCCGGCTGGCAGATGGCGCGCGCGCTGCTCGCGTCGCTGGACCACCTGGACGAGGACCCGGCCTTCCACCAGGCCAAGATCGCCACGGCCCAGACCTACGCGCTGCACAAGCTGACCCAGGCGCCCGGCCTGGCGGCGGTGGTGGCGGGGTCGAACGAGTACGCCGTGCAGCCATGAGCGTGGTCGACGCCGGATCGCGCATCGACGCGCTGGTGGCGCTGGGCGCGTCGGCGCCGCTGGTCCGGCTGGCCAGCGGCGACTGCGTGCATCCGTTGCTGCGCGGCGCGTGCCTGGGTCCGCCGTTCCACTCCTATCACGGCGCCCGCGCGCCGCAAGGGGCGCCGCTGTGGGACGATGGCGACCACGTCTACGCCCTGCGAGGCACGGCGACCGGCCGCGAGTTCATCCGGTTCAGTATCGAAGACCCGCAATCCGTCGACGTGCTGGCCCTGACGGAACAGGGATTCTGGGCGCACCGCTTCGACTTCCTCTATGAAACCGATGCGCCGCTGGACGACTTGCGGGCCGCCGCCGGCGCGGTGCAATTCCGCCACGTCGAGGCCTACCTGGCCGCGCGCGAGGCATTCGAAGACCCGCCGGGCCACGTCCCGACGCATCGGGATTGGCTGACGCGGACAATCGCCAGCATCGACCGGCGCGCGCTGGCGCCTTGAGCCTGGCGGGGGCCCGCGCATCCTTTTTTCCTGACCGCGCGGCGCTGTTGCGCTGTCGAACCCCGGTTGGCGGCGCGGTTAAACATATAACCAAAAAGAATAAATAAAAGAAATAAACATATCTAAAATTATTAAGCGGACATCGGAAATCCTGCCCGCGGGCAAGACGCCAGCCGTACCAAGGCGTAGTTCAGGACCCTTCCCCCATGCTTCGCAAGCTGCTTTCCGCCGCGCTCATCGCCACCGCTTTCGCCGTTGCCCCCGCCCACGCCGCGCCGCCCGCGCTGGAAATCGGCTACCTGCCGATCCTGCCGGACGCGCAATTGTTCGTGGCGCTGGAAGAAGGCACCTTGCAGGCCAAGGGCGCGCCCGCGCCCAAGCTGGTGCAGTTCCAGAGCGGCCCCGCGCTGACCCAGGCGCTGCTGGCCGGCCAGTTGGACGTGGCCTACGTCGGCATCGGCCCGGCGCTGGTGGCCAGCGCCAAGGGCGCCGGCATCAAGGTGGTGGCTTCCAACATCGTCGAGCAGGTCAACGTGGTCGCGCTGGGCGCGCTGGCGCCGTATTTCGCCTCGGGCGATGCGGCCACCGCGTTCGCCCGCTTCGCCAAGGACAAGGGCAGAAAGCCCGTCATCGCCAGCTACCCCAAGGGCGCCGTGCCCGAGGCCGCGCTGCAATACTGGCTGCGCAACCGCCTCAAGGCCGACCCGGCCAGCCTGGAACTGATCTACCAGGGCGAGGCGCAGATCCAGCAGTCGCTGCTGACCGGCGCCATCGACGGCGCCGCCATCCTCGAACCCACCGTCACCACCGTGCTGACCCGCGCGCCCGATTCGCGCGTGGTGGCGCGCGGCTCGCAACTATTCCCGAACCAGCCCGGCGCCGTGCTGCTGGTGCGCGACAAGCTGATCGCCGAGCACCCCGAGGCCGTGCAGCAACTGGTCGACGCCCAGCTCGCCGCCACCGCCCTGCTCAAGAACGATCCGGCCCGCGCCGCGGGCCACGTGCAGAAATACGTCGGCGGCGGCCGCCTGGACCGCGCGCTGGTCGAGAAGGCCATCCGCAATTCGCATGACCAGTTCGTGGCCGATCCGCACGCCATCGTCGACGCCACCGCCGAGCTGCAGACCTTCCAGGCCAGCCTGGGCACGGTCGAGGCCGCCAAGGTCGACGTCAAGCAGTTGTTCGACACCCGCTTCTACGACAAGGCCGGGAAGCCATGAGCCAGACCGCCCCCGCCCTGGCCGCGCCCGCGCCGCAAGCCCGCAAGGGCGCGCCGCCGGGGTTCGCCGCAGTGCGCCGCGCGGCTTACGGCATCGGCGGACTGGCCCTCTTCATCGCCATCTGGAAGGCCGCGCTGATCTGGCAATGGGCGCCCGCGGGCACCCTGCCCGATCCCTTCGCGCTGCCCGCCACGCTGGTCCAGGAATGGCAGTCGGGCCGGCTCCTGCCGGCCATAGGCTCCAGCCTGGTGCATTACTTCTGGGGCCTGGCCGCGGGCACCGCGCTCGGCTTCGGCGTGGGCCTGGCGGCCGCGACGCTGCCGCGCTTCGACCTGGCGCAAGCCTATCTGGCGCGCATCCTGCGGCCGATCCCGCCGCTGGCCTGGGTGGTGTTCGCCATCGCCTGGTTCAAGGTCAGCCATGCCGGCGCCGCCTTCGTCATCGCCATCGGCGTGTTCTGGGTCAACTACTTCGCCACCTACAGCGCGGTGCGCAACGTCGATCCGCGCTACTACGAACTGGCGCGCGCCTTCGGCCACGGCGGCTACCTGGCGCGCGCGCTGGGCGTGACGCTGCCGGCCATCGCGCCTGGCGCGCTGTCGGGCGTGCGCACCGGCATCGGCCAGGCCTGGATGACACTGATCGCCGCCGAACTGCTGGGCGTGCCCGGCATGGGCCAGGAAATGAATGCCGCCGCCGGCGTTGGCGCCTACGACGCGGTGGTGGTCTACATGCTGATCATCTCGCTGGTCTACACGCTGTGCGACCTGGCGTTCTCGATGGTCGAAAGCAAGGTGCTGCAATGGCGTCCGTGATCGAATTCTCGAAACTCTCGTACCAACATCCGGGCGCCGACGCGCCGGTGATCCAGGGCCTGTCGCTGGCGATCGAGGCGGGCAGCTTCGTGGCCGTGGTGGGCGGCTCGGGCGTGGGCAAATCCACGCTGCTGCGCGCGGCGGCCGGCCTGGCTGATCCCGCCAGCGGCGAAGTGCGCTTCCAGGCGCCCGCGCGCCCCGGGCGCCGCAGCCGCGCGGTGGTGTTCCAGGACAGCCGCCTGATGCCGTGGCGCACGGTCGGCGGCAACGTCGGCTATGGCCTGGAAGGATTGGGGCTGGACCGCCAGGAACGCCAACAGCGCATCGATGCCGCGCTGCAACTGACCGGCCTGGGCGACTACGGCCGCCGCTGGCCGCATCAGTTGTCCGGCGGCCAGGCGCAGCGCGTCGGCATCGCCCGCGCCTTGGCCGTCAAGCCCGACCTGCTGCTGATGGACGAACCCTTCAGCGCGGTCGACGCCATCACCCGCCGCAACCTGCAGCAGGAGCTGATCCGCGTGTGGCGGGCCTCCGGCGCGGCGGTGCTGTTCGTCACCCACGACATCGAGGAAGCGGTGTTCCTGGCCGACAAGGTGGTGGTGCTGGGCGGCCGCCCGGCCAACATCGCGGGCCACTACGACATCGACCTGCCGCGGCAGCGCGACCGCGCCGATCCGGCGTTCGCGCGGCAGGTGGCGGCCATCGCCCATACGCTCGAACATCACTGAGCGGAACGCGCCGGCGTCCCCTCACGCCCGCCGCGCAACCGCGCAGTCCGGCGCCGCCTTGCGTGGCAGCGTCAGTGCCCAGAACAGCGTCGCCGCCAGGCTCAGCCCCAGGCCCAGCGCGCAGACGCCCAGCCAGCCCGCGCGCGCATAGACGAAGGTCGAGGCGATCGACCCGAGTCCGCTGCCCACCGCATAAAACATCATGTAGCCGCCGACCAGCCGGCTGTGCGCCTGCGCGCTGATGGAAAAGATCATGGCCTGGTTGGTCACGTGCAGCGCCTGCGCCGCGATGTCCAGCACCAGCACGCCCAGCGCCAGCGCCCACAGGCTGCGGTCCAGGAAGGCGATCGGCGCCCAGGCCAGGCACAGCAGCGCCAGGCCCGCGCCGGTGGTCAGTTGCCCATGGCCGCGATCGGCCAGCCGCCCCGCCCGCGCCGCCACCAGCACCCCGGCCACGCCCACCAGCCCGAACGCGCCCACCGCGGTGTGCGTCAGCGAATACGGCGGCGCGCTCAGCGGCAGCACCAGCGCCGTCCAGAACGCGCTGAAGACGGCGAACATCAACAGCGCGATCATGCCGCGCACCCGCAGCACCCGTTCACTCGCCAGCAAGGTGAACATCGAGCGCAGCAGCGCGCCGTAGCCCAGTCCCGCGGTCGGCAAGGCGCGGCGCGGCAGCCAGCGGGCCAGCGCCAGCGCCAGCAACGCGGCCAGGCCGGCGGACACCAGGTAGACCGCGCGCCATCCCCACAGGTCGGCCACGGCGCCCGCCAGGGTCCGCGCCAGCAGCAGGCCGATCACCACGCCCCCCTGCACCGCGCCCACCACCCGCCCGCGTTCGCCCGGCGCGGCCAGCGCCGCCGACAGCGCCAGCAGGCCCTGCGTCATGGCGGTGCCGAGCAAGCCCAGCGCCAGCATCCCGGCCAGCAGCCACGGCGCGGCGGACGCCAGCGCCACCGCGGCCAGCGCCAGCACCAGCAGCCCCAGTTGCGCCAGCATCAGGCGGCGCCGGTCGAGCAGGTCGCCCAGCGGCACCACCAGCACCAGCGCCAGCGCGCAGCCCAGCTGCGTCGCGGTGACGACGATGCCCACCGCGCCCTCGTGCAGGCGGAACTCGCGGCCCATGGCGTCCAGTAGCGGTTGCGCGTAGTAGACGTTGGCCACGCTCAAGGCGCAGGCCACGGCCAGCAGCAGCACCAGGGCGGCGGGCAGGCGATCGGCGGATGGCGTGGCGGGCGCAGATGCAGCAGATGCCGTGGATGCAGCGGATGCCCCGGATGCCGCAGAGGCCGCGAATGCCGCGGATGCTGTGGATTCGTTGGACGCCGTGGATGCCGGCGATGAAGGCGATGAAGGAGATGAAGGAGATGAAGGAGATGAAGGAGATGAAGGAGATGGCGGAGCAGCAGGGGCAGGATCGGTCTGGTCTGGCATGACGGCCTAAGGTAGTTTCATTACAAAACCAGAATGCTAGACCTTTAGGTTTTATAATGCAACCAAACATTCGACATCTCTCCCCGCCGCGATGCGCGGCAAAGGTCAGGACGACATGGTCAAACGCACCAGTCTCGAAGGCGCCGCCTGCCCGGTGGCGCGCGCGCTGGACGCCATCGGCGACTGGTGGTCGCTATTGATCGTGCGCGACGCCTTCGACGGCGTGCGCCGCTTCGGCGAATTCCAGAAAAGCCTCGGCGTGGCCAAGAACATCCTCAGCGACCGCCTGCGCACCCTGGTCGCGCACGACATCCTGGCGGCCGCGCCGGCGTCCGACGGCAGCGCCTACCAGGAATACGTGCTGACGGAAAAAGGCCAGGCGCTGTTTCCCGTCATCGTCGGCCTGCGCCAATGGGGCGAAGACCATTACTACGGCCCCGACGAGCCGCACTCCACGCTCATCGACCGCAAGCGCGGCCAGCCGGTGCGGCGCCTGGAGATCCGCGCCCAGGACGGCCGCGCGCTGGCGCCGGACGACACCGTGGTGCGCAAGGTCGGCGCCGACCGCGCCTGACCCTGGCGCACGCCCCCTGCCATTGGCCGCTCAGGCAGTCGCCGCGCGCGGCGGCCGGCGAGCGGCCCGCGTCAGGCCGTGGCGGCCTGCGGCCACTGCCCCGTGGCCAGCGCGGTCGGCGAATAGCCGCCAAAGCGCCACCGCAGCGCCAGCGCGCCCGGCCTGGCCCGCACCCGCCGCACGTGGACGCGCCACAACCGCTCGGCCCCCGCGAAGGTGGCGATCTCCGGACTGTCCAGGATCACCTCGGCGCGCCCCGACACCTGCAACACGTCGCCGCGCTCGAAATCGATGAACAGCAGCCCGGCGCGCGGATTGAGCACCATGTTGCCCAGCGTATTGAAAAAGCGGTTGCCGGAGAAATCCGGGATCGTCAGCGTGTCGCCGTCGACGCGCACGAACCCCGGCATGCCGCCACGGTGCGAGACATCGATCCGGCGGCCGGCCTCGTCGGTATCTGCATAGGTCGCCACGAACAGCGTGTCGGCGCGCGCGATCAGCGCCCGGTCGGCCTCGGCCAGACCGGTCCGCTCGCGCGCCGCCCCCGGAAAGCGCAGCGCCGGCGAGCGCGAGAAATGAAAATCGCGCGCCTGGATGTACTGCGGGCAGTTGCCGAACGACTCGGCCACCGTGACCGCGAAACGCCTGCCGTCCCACGCGATGATGCGGCCGTTCATGCGGTTGCGGCGGCGCGTGTGCAGTTCGATGCCCAGCAGGCCCACCGGCCGGTCCGGCCCCAGGCCGGCGCGCAGCGGATCATCGGCATCCGGCAGCGCGGTCACCTGCAGGGTCCGTGGGTCGGGCGACACGGCGAAGCCCGGCTCGCCCTCCAGCACGCCGGCCCAGGGATCGCCCTGGCCATCGACCGCGCCGGCCACCAGGAACGGCAGTTGCGCGAAGAAAGCGCGGTGCTGGTCCGGCATGTACGGGCGGATCACTTTGGCGCCCACCTGCGCCATGCGCTCGGCCATGCCGATATGCGCCTGCAACCGCAGTTCGCCCGCGTGCCAGGGCGCCGCGGCCGCGGCCGGCTGGCCGGTCGCCGTCGTGGCGGCCGTCGAACCGCCGGCCGGCGCGGCGCCAAGCGGACTCGTCGTGGTCGTATTCATGTCAGGCTCCTTGCGCGCGGACGCTTGCGTTCACGCCGCCCGCAATCCCACGGGAGACGCCACCATCGGCACGAAGCGCGGCAGCGCCTCGATCCGCGCCAGCCAGTCGCGCACCCGCGGATAATCCGCCAGCGACACGTTGCCTTCCGGCGCATGCGCCACGTAGGTGTAGCAGGCCACGTCGGCCAGCGTCGGCGCGGCGCCGGCCAGGTAGCCGGTGGCCGCGAGCTCCCGCTCCATCACCGCCAGCAAGGCATGCGCGCGCGCCAGCGTGGCCGGCACGTCATACGGGGCGCCGAACACCGTCACCAGCCGCGCCGCGGCCGGGCCGGCCGCCAGCGGGCCGGAGGCGGCCGACAGCCAGCGCTGCACCGCCGCCGCGCCCACCGCGTCCTCGGGCAGCCAGGCCTGGCCGTTGTAGCGCTTGCACAGGTACACCAGGATCGCGGTGGAATCGGCCACCACCACGCCGTTGTCGTCGATCACCGGCACCTGGCCGAACGCGTTCAGCGCCAGGAACTCGGGCCGCTTCTGCGCGCCGCTGCGCAGATCGACTTCGACATTGCGGTGCGGCACATCCAGCAGCGACAGCATCAGGGCCACGCGGTGCGAATGGCCGGACAGGGGAAAACTGTAGAACGTCAGGGGAGCGGCGGACATGGGGTATCTCGGATAGCGGAAACAGGCCTCCATCTTGAACCGCCCGTGCCCGCCGGGGAACGGCCATGGCGCGCAAGACACCATTGCCGCCAGTGAAAGGATCACGCCGGCAGGGCCGCCAGGTCGCGGCGCAGCGCGTCGACGCAGAAGTCGACGAAGCTGCGCACCTTGGCCGAACTCTTGCGCCCTTCCGGATACACCACGTGCACCGGCAACGGCGCCATTTCGTAGTCGCGCAGCACCACCTGCAAAGCGCCGCTGGCCAGGTCGCGCGCCACCTGGTAGGACACCACCTGGGTCAGCCCCCAGCCCTCGCAGGCCGCCGCCACCGCAGCCTGGAACGAAGTCACGGTCAACTGCGATGCCAGCGGCAGGCGCCGCGGCTGGCCGTCCTGCAGGAAACGCCATTGCGCGCCGCGCCCTTCCATCGCCGCCGTGATGGTGCAAAAGCGCGCCAGCGCGTCGGGACTGTCGGGCGTGCCGTGGCGCTGCAGGAAGTCGGGCGAGGCGCACACCACCCGCCGCACCTGCCCCACCGGCACCGCCGTCAGGGTGGAGTCGGGCAAGGCGCCGATGCGCACCGCCACGTCCACGCCCTCGTCCAGCAGGTTCACCACGCGGTCCACCAGCAGGGCGTTCACCGATACCTCGCGGTGCTGGCGCAGGTAGCCCAGCACCGCCGGCATCACGTGCAGTTCACCGAAGCGCGCCGGCGCGGTGATGTGCAGCGATCCGCGCGGCGCCGCCATCGCCCCGGCGGCGGCGTCGTCGGCCTGCTCCACGGCTTCAAGAATGGCGCGGCAGTCGGCCGCGTAGCGCTGGCCGGCTTCGGTCAGGCGCAGGCTGCGGGTGGTGCGCACCAGCAGCAGCGTGCCCAGCCGGCGCTCCAGCGCCGCGACGCTGCGCGTCACGCTCGGCGCCGACATCGCCAGCCGGCGCGCGGCGGCGGCGAAGCTCTGGGCCTCGGCCACCGCCAGGAAGACAGTCATTTCATGGAATCGGTTCAAGGCGCTCGGCCTCCTCGGAAGGGACGCGCGCCGGCAGGCCCGACATGGCCGGCAGCGCCGCGACGCTGTCGCGCACGCAGCGCCGCACGATATCGGCCAGGGCCGCGGCCACCGGACCGGGCCGGCCTTGCGCGTGATACAGCGACAGCGACAACGGCGGCAACGACGGCAGGCCCTGCTCGCCCGGCGCCATCACCCGCAACCCGGCGGGCAGCCCCAGCGGCGTGCGGACCATCAGCCCCAGCCCCGCGCTGACCGCCGCCCACAGGCCCGCCAGGCTGGGGCTGATGAAAGCCGAGGTCCAGGCGATGCCGGCGCGGTCCAGGGCATCGGTGGCGCGGCTGCGGAACAGGCAGGGCGCCTCGAACGCCACCAGCGGCCAGGCGCCATCGGCATCGCGCGCCGGGCCCGTCGCGGCCGGACCGATCCAGCACAGCGGCAGTTCAGCCAGCCGCTGGCCATGCGGCCGCGCCGCGTCATGGTCCCAGGCCAGCGCCAGGTCCAGTTCGCCCGCCGCCACGCGTTCGAGCAGCTCGGCATTGCGCGCCACCCGCGCTTCGATCCGCACCTGCGGATGGGCGCGGGCGAACTGGCCCAGCACGCGCGGCAGCAGGATCTCACCGAAATCCTCCTGCAGCCCCAGGCGCACCCGCCCCTGCAGGCGCGTGCCGCGCACCGCCACCGAAGCCTGATCGTTCAGATCCAGCAGCCGGCGCGCGTACGCCAGCATGGTCTCGCCCGCGTCGGTCAGCGCCAGGCCCCGGCCGGCCTTGCGCAGCAGCGGCACGCCGGCCTGTTCCTCGAGTTTTTTCAACTGCGCGCTGACGGCCGAAGTCGAACGCCCGAGGCGGTCGGCCGCGCGGCCGAAGCTGCCCAGCTCCACCCCCGCGACGAAGCTGCGCAGCACGTCCAGGTCAAAGGTGACAGGCCTGATCATCCTGTTTTTCAAAACCTTTAATTAAAAATTTCCCGATTTTCAGAATGATGTTACGGGCGCAGACTTTGCCGCGTCAATCCCATCTGGAACCGTCATGTCCCTGCCCGCCTCCGTGCTTTCCGCCCCAACCCCTGCCGTGCGTCCCGCCCACCGCTGGAAGGTGCTGTCGGTGGGGGTGGCCGCCAATGCTGCCTTCTCCGCGGCGGCGGCCGGCCTGCCCGCCACCGCCGTCTTCCTGCGCGCGGACTATCAACTGGACAACGACGCCCTGGGCCTGGCGCTCGGCGTGCTCGGCCTGGGCGTGGCGTTGTTCGAGCTGCCCTGGGGCCTGCTGGCCGACCGATGGGGCGACCGGCCGGTGCTGCTGGGCGGCCTGGGCGCGACGGCCGCGGCGCTGGCCTGGATGAGTCTGTTCGCCGCGCCGGCCCACGGCGTCGCGCCCGCCTTGTGGCTGCTGGCGCTGGGCCTGCTGCTGGTGGGCGTGATGGGCGGCAGCGTCAACGGCGCCAGCGGTCGCGCGGTGATGGCGTGGTTCGACGAAGGCGAGCGCGGCCTGGCGATGAGCATCCGCCAGACCGCCGTGCCGCTCGGCGGCGGACTGGGCGCGCTGGTGCTGCCCTGGCTGGCGTCGCGGGCCGGTTTCGGCGCGGTCTTCGGCCTGCTGGCCGGCCTGTGTGCGGGCGCCGCGCTGCTGACGCTGGGATGGCTGCGCGAGCCGGATCGGGCGCACCCCGCCACGGCGGCCGGCTCCGCCGCCGCCTCCCACGCCGGCGGCAACACCCCGACAACCACCCCGCCCTCCCGAGCCGCCACCCACACGCCGATCGCCGCCGCGTCGAGCCCCCTGCGCGACGCCAGGGTATGGCGCGCGGCGGTGGCGATCGGCCTGCTCTGCTGCCCGCAATTCGCGGTGCTGACGTTCGCCACCGTATTCCTGCATGACTTCAGCGGCGCCGGCATCGCCACGCTGACCGCCGTGATGGTGGCGGTGCAACTGGGCGCCATGGTGGCGCGCATCGCCAGCGGCCGCTGGACCGACCGCCACGGCAATCGCCGCGCCTACCTGCGCGGCTGCGTCTGGCTGGGCTGTGTGTTGTTCGTGGCGCTGGCGGCCGCGGCCTGGCTCCAGGGCACGGTCCCCGGCAACCGCGCGGCGCTGCTTGCCGTGCCGGTGCTGCTGGCCGCCGCCGGCATCTGCGCCTCGGCCTGGCACGGCGTGGCCTACACCGAACTGGTCACGCTGGCCGGCGCCGCCCGCGCCGGCACCGCGCTGGGGCTGGCCAACACCTGCGGCTACCTGGGATTGTTCCTGACGCCGCTGGCGCTGCCGCGGCTGGTGGCGGCCGCGTCCTGGCCGCTGGCCTGGCTGGCCGCCGGCGGCGCCATGCTGGCAATCTTGCCGCTGTTGCCGCGACCGGCACGGCCGTGAATGCGCGTCGACCGGCACGCATCGACCAACGCCGCCGCTAGTCCTTGAATTCCTGCCGCAGCCACGCCAGGAACGCCTTGACCGGCGGATGGCGCTCGCGCCCCGGCGCGCACAGCGCGGTGTAGGCCGCGCCGGCCACGCTGACCTCGGGACGCAGCGGCACCAGCGTGCCGGCCGCGACACTATCCGAAACCATGACCGAACTGGCCAGCACCAGTCCCTGCCCCGCGATGGCCGCCTGCAACGCGTAGTGCTCTTCCGCATAGGCGTGCAGCGCCGCCGGTTTGCGCCAGGCCGGCAGCCCGGCCGCCTCGCACCACTGCAGCCAGCCCTCGTCATACAGCGCCGAATCGCGCCAACGCACGGTCACCAGCGCGGGGCGCGCCCGCCGCGCCTGCGCCACCACCGCGGGCGCGCCGTAGACCCCGAACCGCTCCTGCAGCGTGCACGCCGCGTGCAGCAGGGGATAGCGCTGGCGGCTGTAGCGGATCGCCACGTCGACGCTGGCGTCCTGCAGCAGGTCGATCGTCTCGGCCTGCGCCTGCAGGCGCAATTGGTACTGCGGATAGGCCTGGTAGAAGCGGCCCAGCCGCGGCACCAGCCAGAGCGCCGCGAACGAATGCGTGGTGGACAGCGTCAGCGCGCCGGCCGCGCTGGCCGGCCGCAGCGCATCCAGCGTCTGGGCGATGTCCAACAAGGCGCCGTGCGCGCTGGCGAACAGCCGCGCCCCGGCGTCGGTCAGGCGCACGCCCTGCGGCACCCGGTCGAACAAGGCCACGCCGGCGTGGCGCTCCAGCGCCTTGATCTGATGCGAAACCGCCGTGGGCGTCACGGCCAGCTCGGCCGCGGCCGCCTTGAAGCTGCGCAAGCGCGCGGCGGCCTCGAAGGCGCGCAGGGCGGTGACCGGCAGGGAAGCAAACATGGCGTGCCATCCAGATGAATTCAACTCATCTTAGCCAAGAAATCCTCGTTTGTCCCGATGCGCGCCGCTGCGTAAATTTTGCCTCGTAGCTTCCCTTTTCGTTTCACTCATCGAGGCATCCAAACATGAATCCATCTCATCAATCCAAGCGCCTGCTGATCCTGGCCGGCAGCCCTCGCCGCGACGGCAACAGCGCCGCGCTCGGCGCCGCGGCACAACGCGGCGCGCAGGCTGCCGGCAGCCACGCCAGCCTGCTGTTCCTGGACGACTACATCAAGGGTTTCCTGCCGGACCTGCGCCATGCCTCGGCGCCGGACGACCGCTACGCCGAGCTGTTCCTGGAACACTTCCTGCCCGCCGACGGCGTGCTGTTCTGCACCCCGCTCTACTGGTACGGCATGTCGGCGCAGACCAAGGCATTCTTCGACCGCTCGTTCACGCATTACGCCGGCACCGGCCCCGAACCCGAGGCGGTCAAGGCGCGCATGGCCGGCAAGCGCCTGGCCCTGGCGGTGGCGTCCGAGGAAACCTATCCCGGCGCGATCCTGGGCGTGGTGCACCAGGTGCAGGAATTCGCGCGCTACACCCACGCCGATTTCGTCGGGGTGGTTCACGGCGCCGGCAACAGCCGCGGCGAGATCGCGGCGGATCCCCGCAATCCGTTGCTGGCGGCCGAAACACTGGGCGCCGAATTCTTCACGCGGAAATACTCGGACTATCGGCTAGAGACGCCACGCAGTCACAACGTATGGGCGTCGCCCCCGCCAGCCGCCGCTCCCCGCGGCTGAGCCAGCCCAGGGCGATCGGCCACAGCGTGTCGCGAAAGCGGTCATGGAAAAAGGCGAAATGGCCGATCGCGTCCAACCCCAGCGAGGCCGGCGCCAGGCGCAGGTGGGTGCGGGCGCTGCCGGTGAAATACGCCAGCAGCCGGGCGATGGCAGCCTCGGTGCCGAATTCGTCATCGGTGACGCTGAGCGCCAGGATCGGGGCGGTCACCGCCGCCATCGCGGCGACGCGGCGATCCGGCCCGCCGCGCCCCTCGAAGCGCGCGCCCATGAAACTCCAGTCACGCACCACCCCGCGCGGCGTGTCCTCCAGCCAGCCCAGCCGACGCCCGGGGAAGTAACCCAGGCAGGCGGCCAGCAGCGGCATCACCACATGCCACTTGGCCAGCATGCGCAGGCGCTGGCCGGCGGCGTAGTCGCGCCAGTAGGCATATTGCGCCCCCATGGTGAAAATCCGCCGCAACCCGCTGGCCGACGGCGCCAGCCCGGTGACGAAGCCGCCGATGCTGTGGGCCACCACGTCCACCGGCTGGCCCGGAAAATGGTGGCGCACATACCCCAGCACCGCCTCGAAATCCTTCTCGCCCCAATCCATCCAGGACGCCCGGAAACCGCGCAGCGACGCCGGACGCGACTCGCCGATGCCGCGATAGTCGTAGGTCAGCACATCGAAACCGTGTTGGTGCAGGTAGGCCGCGAAGCGCGCGTAATAGCGGCAGCGCACCGAGGTGGCGGCATTGATGACCACCACCGGACGCGGGCCGGCCGGATCGGGGTCGGCGTGGCGCCACACGTAGCCTCCCAGCGGCACGCCGTCCGCGGCGCGCAGCGTGATGCGTTGCGAGTCCATCTTCACATTCCCATGAATCAATCAATACGGCGTCAACGGACGCCACATGAAGCGATTAAATCCGGTAAAAACTGTGAATTCAACCGATCATTCATCGCTCATTACATGATCCGTAGGAATGTCATTCGGCCGGTTTGCGGGCCGCCGATCGACGCAGCACGCCGGGCGGACTGCCATAGACCTGCTTGAACACCCGCGTCAGGTGCGCCTGGTCGGCAAATCCCACCGCCAGCGCCGCCTCGGCCAGCGGCAGCCCGCCGCGCAGCAGCGCGCGGGCGCGCGCCACCCGCCAATTGCGCAGCCAGGCCTGCGGCGGCAGACCGTAGCGGCGCGCGAACTGCTTGACCAGGGTGCTGCGGTGGCGGCCATCGGTCCGCGCCAGCGCCTCCAGGTCGGGCGCGCAGGCGGGATCGGCGCGCATCCTTTGCCACAGCAGTTCGCACACGTCGGCGCCATCTCGCGCCGCCTCGGCGGGCGCCCGCCCATGCGCCGCCAACAGCCGGAACAGCGCCGCCGACAGGTCGCCGCGGCGCGCCGCGTCATCGGTATGGTCAGGCGCCAGCGCGGCCAGCCATTGCGCGCACAGGGGGGCATCGCGGATCACCGGCCCGGGCAGGTCCAATCCGCCCTCGCGCAGCGCCAGGGCGTGCTGCTGGAACCAGGCCGGCTCGATGTACGCCATGCGGTAGGCGAGCAGGCCGGCCGACGTGCCGCCGGTATGCACCTGGCCCGGCGCGATCACCACCAGATCGCCCTCGCCCGCCTCGAAGGGGCGGCCGTGCACCGTGAAGGCGCAGCGCCCGCGCGCGATGGCGCCGATCGACCAGGCGTCGTGGAAATGCGCGTCATACCGGTAGGCGCGCAGGTCGGCGATCAGCACATCGCCGGGCAGGCCGGCGCCGCAATGCCAGATATGTTGGGAAACCGCCATTGGAAAACCGCCAGTGAAAAACGCTCGGGCGCGGCCTCGGCAAGCCCGGCCACTGGCGACAGGCTACCCGAAATAGTCCCCTTCCGCGGCCAACGACCGCGCCAGCAGCCACACATTGCGCGGATGCTCGCCCACCCGCCGGACCGCATAGGGCCACCAGTCCGCCCCGAATGGCAGGTACACCCGCACGGCGTAGCCCAGGCGCCGCAGCGCCAGTTGCCAATCGGGCCGCACGCCATAGAGCATCTCGAACTCGAACTCGTCCGCCCCCCACCCCCGCTCGCGCGCCAGGGCCATGATGGCGCCGGCCAGGCGGTCGTCATGGGTGCCGAAGACCGGAAGGAAGCCGGCCGCGCGCGCCTGGGGCGACAGCATGATGGCGGCCGCGTCCAGATAGGCCTGGTCGATATGGGCGCGGCCGGCATGATCCAGCGCGCGTTCCGGGAACGCCCCCTTGACCAGCCGCAGCGAGGTGCGCTGGCCGATGGCCCAGACCAGGTCGACCGGCGTGCGGCGTCGACGCGCCTGCAGCGTCAGGCCGGCGGGCAGGCCGGCGCCCAGCAGTTCCGCGTGCAAGGCGCAGGTGCGTTCGCGCAGGCCCGAGTCCTCCATGTCCAGCACCACCCAGTCGCGCCCGCCGCCCGCGGCCTGGCGCGCCGCCGCCGCGATGCGCCGGGCATTGCCGCGCCCCAGCGCATCGTCGCGCATGTAGCCAATGGCGGTGGGATCGATCGATACGTGCACGTCCAGCCCCGCCCGGCCCAGCGCGGCGCAGGCCTGCATGGCCTGCTGCGTGTTGTGTTCGATCGCCGCCGGGTCGGCCACGTATTCGCCCAGGTAGAACAGCGAAGCGCGGATGCCGTGCGCCTCGCGCAGCCGCGCGGCGGTGCGCACCGCCGCCTCGACATCGGCGCCGCCGACGAAGCGGCGCGCCAGCGAGGTGCGCGCGGCCAATGCGCGCATGGCGCGCCCGGCGCCCGGGCTGCGCGCCAGGGCGATGGCGGTTTTCTGGAAAAGGCTCATGGGCTCTCCGTTCAAAGAGAGCCACTATGCGGCGCCGGCCCCGTCCCGTCTTGAACGGGAGTGAACCGCGCCGGCGCGCGTCACGCCTTGCCGGCTGCCAGCGCGGCGGCCCGGGCGCGGCCGAACAGCGGCCGCTGCACCGTCTGCGCCAGCAGCACGCCCAGCAAGGTCACCGCGCCGCCCAGCAGGTGGTAGGAATGCAGTTGCTCGCGCAGCAACACGAACGCGGCCAGCGCGGTGAACAACGGCAGCAGGTTGATGAAGATGCTGCAGCGGTTCGGCCCCAGGCGGTGCACGCCCTCGATCCACAGGAACGACAGCAGCACCGAAGAGAAAATGCCGGCATACAGGATCAGCGGAATCGTCTTCATGTCCAGCGCCGCCTGCGCGGGCGGCACCCGCAGGTACAGCGGCAGCATGTACAGCAGCGCGAAAATCGACTGCACGAAGGTCGACTGCCACGCCGGCAGCGGCACTTTCCAGTGGCGCAGCAGCACGCCGTACAACGCGTAGGAAAACGCCGCCATCAGCATCAGGCCGTCGCCCACGTGGATGCCGTGCTGAAACACGCTCAGCATCTCGCCCTGCCCCACCAGGTACAGCAGGCCCAGGAATGACAGCGCGCCGCCGACCGCCATGCCCAGGGTCAGCGGATCGCGCAGGATGACCACGCTCAGCAGCATGCTCAGCAGCGGGATCAACGCGGTCAGGATCGCCATGTTGGTGGCGGTGGTGGTCTCGGCGGCGCGGTACGACAGCGCCTGGAACAGCGCCGACGACAGTCCGCCGTACAGCGCCAGCTTGGGCCAGTGGCGCAGGATCACATGGCGGTTGCGCCAGGCCGGCACGGCGGTGAACAGGCCCATGATCGCCAGCGCCAGGATCAGCCGGTAGAACGTGATGGCGGTGGGCGAAATGGCGCTGGCCGCCATCTTCGAGACGATGACATTGCCCGCCCAGAACAGGATGGCGAACAATGGAAACAGGTAGGACATGATGGGTTCACTCGCGGAAGGGGAATCGGCTCTCCGCCGCGGCGCGCGGCGCCGCGCAGGTGGCGGATGACCGGTATCCTATTGAGCGTGCGAGCGCCCGTCTGCCGATGAACAGGCAGGGACTATCTTGAAATGGACATTCCCGAGGCCGCCGTATCCCAGGCCGTCGTGGGCGGCGAATGCAGGCCTGGGAAGCAGAGCCCCAGGCAGCGGAGGCCCGGGAAATACAGGCCCGCGAAGTGCCGGCCCGCGAAGTGCCGGCCCGCGAGTTGCAGCCCCCCGCGGCGCGGCCCCACCCTCAGGGTCTGAACGGCAGCGGATCCAGCGGCGTATCCAGCCCCCCCATCTGCGCCGTCAGCAGCGCCGCGCTGCCGCAGGCCAGGGTGAAGCCAAGCGCGCCCTGGCCGATGTTCAGCCACAGGTTGTCGGCGGCGGAACTGCGTCCGATCAGCGGCTTGCCGGTGGGCGTGGCCGGACGCAGCCCGGCCCAGGGAATCGCCTGCGCCAAATCCAGCGCCGGAAACGCCTCGCGCACCTGGCGCTTGAGCAGCGCGATGCGAGCCGGATCGATGTCGGCATTGGCGCTGCCGATGTCCACCATGGCCGCGATCCGCAGCACCCCGCCGACCCGCGCATAGACGATGCGGCGCTCGTAGTCGGTGACGCTGATGCGCGGCGCCACGGTATCGTCGTCCGCCAGCGGCACGGTCAGGCTGTAGCCCTTGAGCGGATACAGCGGCACATCGTGGCCCAGCGGTTGCAGCAAGGCGCGCGTGCCGATGCCCGTGGCCAGCACCACCGCGTCCGCGCCGATGTCGCCGTCCTGGGCGCGCACCGCGACGATACGCCTGCCCTCGCGCTGCAGGCCGGCGACGGGATTGGACATGGCGCACTGCACGTTGGGCAGCGCTTGCAGCCGCTCGAACAGCGCCTGCGTGAATTGGCGGCAGTCGCCCGCCTCTTCGCTCGGGGTGTAGATGGCGCCGGCCAGGCTGGCGCCCATGCCGGCCAGCGCCGGCTCGCGCTGCAACGTCTGGGCGGCGTCCAGCACCTGCTGCTCGGCGCCGTGGGCCGCCTGGTAGGCGACCAGCGCGCGCGCCTTGTCCAGCAGGGCCGCGCTGCGGTAGGCGATCAGCTTGCCGTTGCGCAGATGGCCGAATTCCAGGTTTTCCTGTTCCAGCAAGGCATGCATGGCGTCGCGGCTGAGAAAGGACAGCGCCTGCAATTGCGCGGTGGACTCGCGCGCCACCGAGGCGCGACAGGCCAGCGCGAAGCGCAGGCACCAGCGCCACTGATGCGGGTCCAGCCGCGGCCGGAAACGCAGCGGCGAATCCTCGCGCAGCAGCCAGCCCGGCACGCTCGGCAACACGCCCGGCCCGGCCAGCGGCGCGACGTAGCTGTAGCTGAGCTGGCCGCCGTTGGCGTAGCTGGAAACCTCGGCCGGATGGGCGTGGCTGTCGACCAACACGACGTCATGGCCCTGGCGCGCCAGGAAGTAAGCGGAGGTCACGCCCACCACGCCGGCACCGATTACGCAAACGCGCATACCCTGCTTCCAAATAAGAAAATGGCAACGGTCTTATTCTGAAGCGGGGGACGGATGACCGCAAATCACCAAAGCCCCAGCACCCATAACCCGGCCTCATGGTCCCGGCCCGGACGACCGACTTGGACCACCAGCCCCGGGCAACCGGCGCGGGCGATCGGCACGGGAATCAGGCGGCGCGATGCAGCCTGATGATGGCCGCGGCGGTCGGATCGCGCACCAGGTCCGCCAGGGTGTAGCCATTGAGCGCGTCGTAGAACGCCTGCAGGGTCTGCGCCAGCACCCCCGCCAGGCGGCAGGCGCCGTCCAGCGCACAGGGCGGCTCGCCGCAGTCGATCAGCGGGCCCTGCTGTTCCAGTTCGCGCACCAGGTCGCCCAGCCGGTACTCGGCGGCCGGGCGCGCCAGCGCCAGGCCGCCGCCCTTGCCGCGCGCCGTGCTGACCCAGCCGCGCTGCGACATGAAGTGCACCACCTTGACCAGGTGGTTGCGCGACAGGTCGAAGCGCGTGGCGATCTCCGGAATGGTGACCGCCGCGGGCCGGTCGCGGCACTGCGTCAGGTACATCAGGACGCGCAGGCCGAAGTCGGTGAATCGGGTCAGTTGCATGGGCGCCAGGATACACCGGTCAGGCCGGCGCGCCGCCGCTGCCGAAGGCCTCGGCGTGAATGCGGTCCGGCGCCACGCCCAGCGCCAACAGCGTTTCGCGCTGCGCCCGCATGAAACCGGACGGGCCGCACAGGTAGTAATCGGCATCCGGCATAATGGCCTCGTCGCGGATGGCGCGCAGGTCGACCCGGCCATGATGGTCGTAGTCGCGGCCCGGGCGGTCGCCGCCGCCGACTTCCTCGTAGAACACCGCCTTGCGCACGTTGCCGCGGCTCGCGACGATGGCATTGACGTGGTCTTTCATGGCGTGCACCGCCTGGTTGCGACAGCCATGCACGAAGCGGATCTGGCGCGGATCGTCGGTCGCCACCAGATGATTCAGGATCGACACCATGGGCGTCAGCCCCACCCCGCCGCTCAGCAGCACCACCGGCGCGGCGCTGTCTTGGCGCAGGTGGAAGTCGCCCTGCGGCGGCGCCACATCCAGCACGCCGCCTTCCTCCAGGCGCTCGTGCAGCGCATTGGACACGCGTCCGGCTGGCCCGTGCGCGCCGCCCGATTCGCGCTTGACCGAGATCCGCAGGCGGTCCTGGCCCGGCGCGTCCGACAGGCTGTACTGACGCGGCTGCATCAGGCCCAGCTCCGGCACGTACACGCGCACCGACACATACTGGCCGGGGAGATAGGCCGGCACCGCGCCGCCATCGGCCGGCGCCAGGTAGAACGAGGTGATCTCGGCGCTTTCGGGCTGCTTGCCGACCACGCGGAAGGCGCGCCAGCCAGTCCAGCCGCCCGGCTTGGCGGCCGAATCCCGGTACAGCCGGGCCTCTTCGGCGATCAGCATGTCGGCCAGCTGGCCATAGGCGGCGGCCCAGGCATCCACCAGAGCGTCGGTGGCGGCCTCGCCCAGCACCTCGCGGATCGACGCCAAGAGATGCTTGCCCACGATCGGATAGTGCTCGGGGCGAATGCCCAGGCTGACGTGCTTGTGGACGATGCGGGTCACCACCGGCGCCAGCACCGAGGGATCGTCGATGTGTTCGGCATAGGCCGCGACCGCGCCGGCCAGCGCCTGCTGCTGTTCGCCGCCCGCCTGGTGGCCCTGGTTGAACACGTGCTTGAGTTCCGGATTGTGCTGGAACATGCGGGCGTAGAAGTGACGGGTCAGGGCCACGCCATGGGTTTTCAGGACCGGGGCCGTGGCCTTGACCATGGCGCGGATTTGCGGGCTCAACATCGACTGCTCCTTGTGCTGCGGACGGCGCCGGCGCCATCCCTTTTTTAAACATGCATTAATAATACATGTTTAAGTGCGGCGCACAAAACCATCCTTGCCCTCAACCGGCCTGCCCCGTCCATTCGCCCAGCAGGCGGCGCGCTGGCCAGGCACATCCCGCCGCCGCGCGCCAGCCGATGCGGACCGGCGCCGGGTCCGCGCCGCGCCAGGCCGCCGCCATCACCCAGTCGCCGCCGAGCCCCCAGCACATCGCCTGCCAGCGGCCCGCCGGCGGACGCAGCGCCAGCCGGCCCGAGGCCGCCGGCGTCAGGCCGATCGACGCCATGTCCGCCGGAAAATCCAGCCCGGCCGCCTTGACGAAGGCTTCCTTGAGTGTCCACAACATATAGAACCGCTCCAGCCGCGCGGCCGTATCGGCGGCCTGCGCCAGCCAGGCCCGTTCCGGTTCGCTGCAGACCCAGGCGGCCAGCGCGGCGGTATCGCGCGCCCGCACCCGCTCCAGGTCCACGCCCACGGCCCAGTCCCGCGGCGCCTGGGCGCAGAGGGCGTGGCCGCCACTATGGCTGAGCGACAGGGCATGGGCCGGGTGCGCGTCCGCCCGCACCTGCTGCAGCAAGGCGCGGCTGACCTGCCAGTCATCGCGCGCCTTGGCCGAGCGCAGCGCCGACGCGCGTCGCGCGTCCGCCGCCGAGAGCAGATCTGGCTGATAATCAGCGGCCGCGCCTTGGTCCGCCCACCACAAGGAAAGTTCCCCAGGAATCACGGCTTCACGTCACAATTTGGTAAAACAAAATGTAAAATATCGGGCGTTTTCACTGTTTTAGTAACGTCTAAAAACAATTAATGAATTTGCGATCAGTGTAAGATCGCGCGCTATGCTGACCTTTTCCATTGCGCAATGGCAGGGTTGGACATCGGGTATGCAAGACGCGAGCAGCTGGTCGTACTGGGCTGAACATCCTTATTGTCCCGTTGGAGAACCCAGCCCGCCGCGCCTCGAATTCCTGCCCCCGATGCAGCGCCGCCGCCTCAGCCCGATGGCGCGCGCGGTGTTCGAATGCGCCTGGCCGGTCGCCCAAGGCCAGCCACCCATGCCGCTGGTCTACGCCTCGCGCCATGGCGAAACCACCCGCAATTTCGGCCTGCTGCAATCGCTGGCCGCCGGCGAACCGCTGTCGCCCACCGCGTTCGGCCTGTCGGTGCACAACGCCCTGGCCGGCCAGTGGTCGATCATACGCCGCGAAACCACCGAATCGATCGCGCTCTCGGCCGAGGACGACGGTCTGGAGCACGCCTTCCTGGAAGCGGGGCTGCTGCTGGCCGAAGGCCACGACAACGTGCTGGTGGTGCTGGCCGAGGAGCGGCCGCCCGCGCCCTACTCGCCCTGGATCGACGACGTGCCCTTTTCCTACGCGGCGGCGTTCCGCCTGCGCGCCGGCGCCGACTGGCGGCTCGAGACCTCCCCTGGCGCCGGCGCCGCGCCGCGGCCCTGGCCCAACGCGCTGAACCTGTTGCGTCACCTGAACCTGCAAACGCCCAGCTGGCGGCATGCCAACCACGCCCGCCAATGGCTCTGGACCCGCTCGGCATGACCCCTTCCAGCCCCCCCTCCGCCGCCCCCCCGCCCCGCCAGGATTTCTGGCTGTGGCGCCTGGTCGCCACCGGCATGGCCTTCACCATGTTCGGCGTCGGCGGGCTGCTGCTGCGCCTGCTGGTGTTCCCGCCGCAGCGCCTGATTCCCGGCAATGCCGCCGACCGCCAGCGCCGCGCGCGCTGGGCGCTGAACCGCACCTTCCGCTTCTTCATCCGCTTCATGGTGCGCGTCGGCATCCTCACGGTGGATTTCAAGGGCGCCGAACGCCTGGGCCGGCCCGGCCAGATGATCCTGGCCAACCACCCGTCACTGCTGGACGTGGTGTTCCTGGTGGGCCACGTCAAGAACGCCAACTGCATCGTCAAGCACGGCCTGGCGCGCAATCCGTTCACGCGCGGGCCGGTCAGCAACGCCGCCTACATCACCAACGATGAAAGCTTCGACATGTTCGATCGCGCCGCCGACGTGCTGCGCAACGGCGAAACCCTGATCGTGTTCCCGGAAGGCACGCGCACCCCCCAGGACAGCCTGCCGCGCTTTCATCGCGGCGCCTGCGCCATTGCGCTGCGCGGCGCCCGGGTGGTGACCCCGGTGGTCATCCGCATGAACCCGCGCAGCCTGACCAAAGGCGAGCCCTGGTACCGCATTCCGCCGTGCCGCATGCGCTACGTGATCCAGGTCGGCGAGGACATCGATCCCGCCACATGGTCCAATGCGCACCCGCTGCCGATTGCCGGCCGCCGCATGAACGATTACCTGCATGCCTATTTCGATGCCGAGCTGACGCGCCACGCGCCGGCCGGCGCCCCGGCGCCCGCCGCCGGCCCCGACAACGAACAAGCGCGAATCGCGCCGCAAGTGGAGTCCAAGCTGGATGAATCAACTGGAAACTGAGCTCAAGACGCTCGTCATCGAATCCCTGGGCCTGGAAGACATCGCCCCCGACGACATCGATCGCGAGGCCAGCCTGTTCGGCGACGGACTGGGCCTGGACTCGGTCGACGCCCTGGAACTCGGCCTGGCGCTGCAAAAGCGCTATGGCATCGCCATCGACCCCGAAACGCGCAACATGCGCGAGCACTTCGCCAGCATCGCCAACCTGGCCGAATTTGTCGCGGCCCAGCGCCGCAACTGAGGCAATGGAGTTGACCATGCAGACCCGCGATGAAATCTTCAATACGCTGCGCGACACGCTGAGCGAATTGTTCGAGATCGAGCCCGAACGCATCACCCCCGAGGCCAACCTCTACACCGACCTGGAAATCGACAGCATCGACGCCATCGACCTGATCGACCACGTGCGCCGCCAGACCGGGCGCAAGCTCGACGCCAACGATTTCCGCAGCGTGCGCACCGTCGAAGACGTGGTGCAGGCCATGTGCCAGAAGCAGCAGGACGCCGGCGCATGAAACGCGGCCTGGCGCCCGCGCTGGCCGTGGCCGGCCTGGCCTACCCCTTCGTCGTGTACGCGACGCTGGGCCGGGTCAGCGCGGCCTGGCTGGCGCTGCCGCTGGCCGTGCTGTGGCTGGCCCGCGGGCTGGCCGGCCGCGACACGCAGCCCGGCGCGCGCCTGCTGCCGCTGGCCGCGGTGGCGTTCTGCCTGGTGCTGGCTGTCTCCAATTCAAGCGAGTGGCTGCGCTGGTACCCCGTGATGGTCAACGCCATGCTGCTGGCCATCTTCGGCGCCAGCCTGCGGCGCGGCCGCCCCGTGGTCGAACGGCTGGCGCGCCTGCGCCACCCCGACCTGCCGGCCGCCGGCGTGCGCTACACGCGCAACGTCACGCGCGTCTGGTGCGGCTTCTTCGCCGTCAACGGCGCCGTCGCGGCGGCGCTGGCCGCGTGGGGCCCCTGGAGCTGGTGGACCGCCTACAACGGCGCCATCAGCTACGCGCTGATGGGCCTGTTGACGGGCGGCGAATGGCTGCTGCGGCCGGCCGCGGCAAAGGCGGCCTGAGCGGTGACCTGGACAGACCTGACGCATCTGCTGCTGCCGCGCGCCGCGGGCGCCAACGACGCGCCCGTCGCCGTCGAGCCCGCACTGGCGCACGCCGATTTCGCCGCGCACTGCCTGGCCGCCGCCGGCGCGCTCCAGGCGCGCGCCACTCGCCGCGCCGCGCTCTGGTTCGACGACGCCGCCGCGCTCGCCATCGCCCTGTTTGCCTGCTGGCGCGCCGGCGTGACCGCGATCCTACCAGGCGACGCGCGCCCCGACACCTGCGCCCTGCTCGACCCCGACGTCGACGCCTGGCTCTCCGACACCGACCTGCCGCCCACCGCCCGCCCGCGCTGGCGCCTGGAAGCGCTGCGCGACGCGCCGCCGCTGGCGCCCGCGGCGCTCGATCCGGACCAGGCGCTGGTGCTGTGCACATCCGGCTCCAGCGGCACGCCCAAGCGCATCGCCAAGCGCTGGGGCCAGTTGGCGCGCGAGGTCCAGGCCCTGCAGGCGCAATGGCCCGACGCCACCGGCCCGGTGCTGGGCAGCGTCTCGGCCCAACACATGTACGGCCTGCCCTTCCGCGTGCTGTGGCCGCTGTGCGCCGGCCGTGCGCTCGACCGGCGCCAGCGGCTCTACCCCGAAGACTTGCAGCAGGCCAGCCTGCGCCATCCGGCCTTCACCTGGATCGCCAGCCCGGCGCTGCTGCGCCGCCTGGGCGACCGGCTGGACTGGGCGCAACTGCGCGGCAGGCTCGGCCGCATCTATTCATCGGGCGGCGCGCTGCCGCCCGACGTGTCCGACGCCATCGCGCGCCAGCTCGGCCTGCGCCCCACCGAGATCTACGGCAGTTCCGAGACCGGCGCCGTGGCCTGGCGCGGCGGGGCCGACCCGTGGCAACCCCTGCCCGGCGTGACGGTCGGCCTGGACGCGCACGGCGCGCTGCGGGTGGATTCGCCCTGGGTCGAGGCCGCTGACGCGCAGACCGCCGACGGCGCCGAGCTGTCCGGCGGCCGCTTCCAGTTGCTGGGCCGGCAGGACCGCATCGTCAAGATCGAGGAAAAGCGCATCGCGCTGCCCATGCTGGAACAGGCGCTGGCGCGCCATGCCCATGTGGCCGAGGCCCGCGTCGGCCGCGCCGCCGGCGCCACCCGCCTGACTGCGCTGGTGGCGCTGAACCCCGCCGGCCTGCACGCGCTGCGCAACCAGGGCCGGCGCGCCGTGGTGGATGCGCTGCGCCGGCACCTGGCGGCCGGCTTCGAATCGCTGGCGATTCCGCGCGGCTGGCGGCTGGCTCGGCAGTTGCCCTGGAATAGCCAGGGCAAGATGACCCAGGCCGATTTCGAGGCGGCCGCCGGCCCGCGCCCGCTGCAGCCCATGGCCGAACCGCTGCCGGCCGCCAGCGCCGACGAGCGCCGCTACCGCATGGAAATCCCGTGCGACCTGGCCTATTTCGGCGGCCATTTCCCCACCGCCCCGGTGGTGCCCGGCGTGGCGCAGATCGGCTGGGCGCTTGCGCTGGCGCAACGCGACCTGCTGCCCGACCTGCGCTTTGCCGGCATGGAGGCGCTGAAGTTCCAGCGCCTGCTGCGTCCCGGCGACGTGGCCGAACTGGCGCTGCGCTGGGATGCCGGCAAGCGCAAGCTGTATTTCACCTACACCCTCGGTGAGGCGCCCTGCTCATCCGGACGCGTGCTGCACGGAGACCGCCATGACGCCGCATAGGCTGTGCGCGGTCATCCCCGTCTACAACCACGGCGCCACCGTGGCCGCGGTGCATGCGCGGCTGGCGGCCCTGGGCCTGCCCTGCGTGCTGGTCGACGACGGCTCGGCCGCCGATTGCGCCGCCGTCCTGGACAGGCTGGCGGCGCTGCCGCATACGCACCTGGTGCGTCGCGCCGCCAACGGCGGCAAGGGCGCGGCGGTGCAGGACGGGCTGCGCGCCGCGCGCGACCTGGGCTACAGCCACGCGCTGCAGGTGGACGCCGACGGCCAGCATGCCCTGGATGACGCCGCCAGCTTCGCGCAGGCCTCGCGGGCGCGGCCCGACGCGGTCATCTGCGGCGCGCCGCTGTACGGCGACGACGTGCCGCGCAGCCGCCTCTACGGCCGCTGGCTGACGCGCGTGTGGGTCTGGATCAACACCCTGTCGCTCGACATTCCGGACGCCATGTGCGGCTTTCGCGTCTATCCGCTCGCCCCCGTGCTGCGGGTGATCGACACCACGCAGGTCGGCCGCCGCATGGACTTCGACATCGCCATCCTGGTGCGCCTGCACTGGCGCGGCGTGCCCATGGCCTGGCTGCCCACGCGCGTGGTCTACCCGGAAGGCGGCGTCTCGCACTTCAAGGCCCTGCGCGACAACCTGCTGATCAGCCGCATGCACGCGCGCCTGTTCTTCGGCATGCTGGCGCGCTCGCCGGCGCTGTTACTGCGCCGCCTCACCGCTGGCGGGCGCCCATGAGCGCGGCCGACTCCCACTGGGCCGACCAACCCGAACGCGGCAGCCCCGTGCTGATGCGACTGACCGCCTGGGCCGCGCGCCGGGTCGGCCGCCGCGCGGTGGCGCCGGTGGTGTGGCTGGTGGTCCTGTACTTCTATGCGTTCGGCCCGCGCGCCCGCCGGGCCATCGGCGCCTACCAGCGCCGCCTGGCGCGCGCCGGCGGCCCGGCCACGCCGCTGCCGCGCTCGTTCCCGGTCTACCGCCAATACCTGGCATTCGCGCAGGCGTTGCTGGACAAGCTCGACGTCTGGCAGGGCAAGATCACGCTGGCGGACCTGGACATCCACGATCCCGACGGCCTGCACGCGCAGATGGGCAGCGGCCGCGGCCAGATCCTGGTGGGCTCGCACCTCGGCAATATCGAGGTCTGCCGGGCGCTGGCGGAGCAATCCGGCCTGCTCAAGCTGAATGTGCTGGTGCACACCAAGCACGCGGCACAGTTCGGCCGCCTGCTCGACGAGGCCGGCGGCGGCCTGCGCATGATCCAGGTCAGCGAACTGGATGCCGGCGTCATGCTCGACCTGGCCCAGCGCCTGGAGCGCGGCGAATGGCTGGCCATCGCCGGCGACCGCGTGCCGCTCAAGGGCGACCGCAGCACCGAGGTGGCGCTGCTGGGCGACCTCGCGCCGCTGCCGCAAGGCCCATGGCTGCTGGCCGGCCTGCTGCGCTGCCCGGTCAATCTGCTGTTCTGCACCCGCCACGGCAAGCGCTACCGCGTGTCGATGGAACGCCTGAGCGACGGCATCGAATGGAGCCGCGCCACGCGCCAGGCGCAGATCGCGCAATGGACACAGCGCTACGCCGACCGCCTGGGCGCGCACTGCCGCCAGGCGCCGCTGCAATGGTTCAACTTCTACCCTTTCTGGAAAGACGATGCGTAAACGCGGCGCGCTTGGCGCGCAAGTCGAGATCCGCGTGCCCTTCTACGACGTCGATTCGATCAACGTCGTCTGGCACGGCCACTACGTCAAATACCTCGAAGAAGCCCGCTGCGCGCTGCTCGACAGCCTGGGCTATGGCTATGACGCAATGCGCGCCAGCGGCTATGTCTGGCCGGTGATCGACCTGCAACTGCGCTACGCGCAGGCGGCGCAGTTCGGCCAGCGCCTGGTGGTGCGCGCCGAGCTGGTCGAATGGGAAAACCGCCTCAAGATCAATTACCTGATCCGCGAGGCCGCCAGCGGCCAGCGCCTGACGCGGGCCAGTTCCGTGCAAGTGGCGGTCTGCATGCGCACCCGCGAGATGCAGCTGGCTTCGCCGGCCGTCCTGCTGGACGCGGTCCGGCGCAAGCTCGATGCCCCGGAGGACGCCGCGTGAAACGCCTGCTGATCTGCCTGGCCCTGGCCGTCCTGCCCTGGAGCGCGCGGGCCTTCAACCTCGATGACCTGCAACAGCAACTGCGCGCCACGCCGATCGTGCGCGGCCATTTCGTGCAGCAGAAATTCCTGCGCTCGCTGCCGCAGCCGCTGACCAGCCGCGGCGACTTCACCCTGGCCGCCGGCCGCGGCCTGCTGTGGCTGCTGCGCAGCCCCATCGCCCAGGACCTGCGCATCAGCGCCGACGGCATCGCCCGCCGCGGCCCCGATGGCGCCTGGCAGGCGCTGCCGCAGCACAGCGGCGCCGGCCGCGAGAACCGCCTGTTCCTGTCGGTGCTGGCCGGCGACACCAGCGGCCTGCGCGAGAACTTCGACCTGAGCCTGTCGGGCGGCCCGGACGCCTGGCAGCTGACGCTACTGCCGCGCTCGGTGCTGCTGCGCCAGATCTTCGAGAACATCCAGATCAACGGCGGCAGGCTGGTGGACCGTATCGAACTGCGCGAAGTCCAGGGCGACCGCAGCGTGCTGCAGATGGTCGATGCCGCCTCGGCCGACGCCCTGACGCCCGAGGAGCAGCGTGCCTTCGCCGACTGAACGCTGGCTGCCACGGCTGTTCAAGCTGGGGCTGCTGCTGTTGCTGGGCCTGGGCGCCTGGCAGTGCCGCGACGGCTGGCCGGTATCGGCCAACCTGATGGAGCTGGTGCCGCAGGCCCGGACCGACGCCACCCGCCAACTGGCCGAAGCGCGCATCCAGGAGCCGCTGAGCCGCCAGCTGGTGGCGCTGGTCGCCGCGCCCGCCGGCGGCGATAGCGCGGCCGCCGCGCGCCTGCTGGCCCAGCGCTGGCAGCAAAGCGGCCTGTTCGCCACGGCGCAGGTCGACGTCGACGTCGACCTGGCCGACCTGCGCGCCCGGCTGCTGGCCAACCGCCTCGCCTTGCTGCCGGCGGCGCAGCGCCAGCAGTTGCTCGATGACCCCGCCGCCTACGCGCAACGCCGCGCCCGCGAACTGGTCGACCCTTTCTCCTCTTCCAGCGTGGTGCCGGTCGACCAGGACTTGCTTGGCCTGGCGCGGCTGGCTGAACAGGCGCTGCGGCCCGGCGGCGCGGTGCAGTACGACATGGGCACCGGCACGTTGGTGGCCGAGGGCGCGGGCCGCTCCTGGGTGCTGGTGCGCGCCACCACCCGCGATGACGCCTTCGACAGCGACGCGCCGGCGCGCGTGGCCGAGCAGATCGACGCCGATCGCCGGGCCCTGGCCGCCAGCGGCGCGGACCTGCTGGTGGCCGGCGGCGCCCTCTACGCGGCGGCAGGCCGCGCCCAGGCGGTCGCCGAGAGCGGCTGGATCGGCGGAATCGCCATGGCTGGCATCGTGCTGGTGCTGCTCCTGGCGCTGCGCCGCTGGCGCGCGCTGCTGGCGCTGGCGCCAGTGGCCGTGGGCCTTCTGGCCGGCACGGTCGCCTGCGTCGCGGTGTTCGGCTCCATCCACGTGCTGACGCTGGTGATCGGCGCCAGCCTGATCGGCGTCGCGGTCGACTTTCCGATGCACTGGCTGGGCAAGAGTTACGGCATGCCGGACTGGCGCGCCTGGCCCGCCCTGCGCCGCGTGCTGCCGGGCCTGACCATCAGCCTGGCGGCCAGCCTGGTCGGCTACGTGGCGCTGGCGTTCACGCCCTTCCCCGCCCTGACACAGACGGCGGTGTTCTCCGCCGCCGGCCTGCTCGGCGCCTATGCCTGCACCGTCTGCCAGTTGCCAGCCTGGATGGAATATTTCCGTCCACGCCCGTGGCCGCCGCTGCTGCGATTCGCCGAGGCCGCGCTGCGCGCCCGCGAGCGTCTGGCCGGCCGCCGCGCCCTGCTGGCGGTCGGCGCCGTGCTGCTGGCGGCCATCACCGCCGGCGGCATCGGCCGCCTCGGCATCCAGGACGATCTGCGCCAATGGCTGAGCCTGCCGGCGCCGCTATTGCAACAGGCGCGCCAGATCGGCGAGATCACCGGTTTCATGCCGACCAGCCAGTTCTTCCTGGTGCGCGCACCGGACCCGGACGAACTGCTGCGCCGCCAGGCACAGGTCAGCCAGGCATTGGACGCCCAGGTCGCCACGGGCAAACTGCAGGCCTATAACGCCCTGAGCCAGCGCGTGACGCCGCAGGCCGACCAGCGCGCCCTGGCGGCGGCGCTCGGCACGCTGGCCGATCGCCCCGAGGCCTGGCGCGCCATGACCGACATCGGCCTGCCGTTCGACGCGCTGCGCCAGGAACTGCGCGCGCTGGCGGCCCTGCCGCCCGTCACCCTCGACGCCGCCATGCAGGGACAGGCCGGCGAGCGCTGGCGCCCGCTGTGGCTGGGCCAGCGCGACGGCGAGGCCGCCGGCATGATCACGCTGCTGGGCCTGCGCGACCCCGCCGCCCTGGCCGCCATCGCCCAGGCCGCGCCCGGCGTCACGCTGGTCGACCGCAGCGGCGAACTGAACCGCATGTTCAGCGCCACCCGCGTCGAGGCCGCCGAACTCAAGCTGCTGTCGTATCTGGTGGCGGCGGCGCTGCTGTGCCTGACGCTGGGACGCGCCGCCGCCTGGCGCATCCTGGCGGTGCCGCTGGCGGCCACCGCGTGCAGCCTGGCGGCGCTGGGCTACCTGGGCCAGCCGCTGACCCTGTTCAGCCTGTTCGGCCTGTTGCTGGTCTCGGCCATCGGCGTGGACTACGCCATCTTCATGTATGAGCGGGTCGCCGGCGCGGCCGCCAGCCTGGTGGGCATCGTGCTGGGCGCGCTCACCACCCTGCTGTCTTTCGGCCTGCTGGCCGTCAGCCAGACGCCGGCCATCGCCAACTTTGGCCTGGCGGTGGCGCTGGGCGTGGGCTTTTCCCTGTTGTGGGCGCCGTGGATCCGGCCGCCCCGCCAGGCCTGATTTTTTGTCTTGCCATTGATCAATACGAGGAAGCATCCAGCATGGAACATCGGGAAGTCGTCGTCATCGGAGCGGGCCCGGCCGGAGCCGTCGCCGCCGCGCTGCTCAAGCGCCAGGGGCACGATGTGCTGGTGCTGGAACGGCAGCAGTTCCCGCGCTTCTCGATCGGCGAAAGCCTGCTGGCCCATTGCCTGGAATTCATCGAAGAGGCCGGCATGATGCCGGCGGTGCGGGCCGCCGGCTTCCAGACCAAGAACGGCGCCGCCTTCGCGCGCGGCGACCAATACACCTACTTCGACTTCCGCGACAAGTTCAGCCCCGGCCCCGGCAGCACCTTCCAGGTGCAGCGCGCCCGCTTCGACAAGGTGCTGGCCGACGACGCCGCGCGTCAGGGGGTGGAGGTGCGCTACCAGCAGGAAGTCATCGCCGCCGATTTCACCGGCGCGGACGGCCCCTTGCTCACGGTGCGCGGCCCGCAGGGCCAGCCCTACCAGGTGCGCGGCAGGTTCGTGCTGGACGCCAGCGGCTATGGCCGCGTGCTGGCGCGCCTGCTCGACCTGGAACGGCCGTCGTCGATGCCGCCGCGCAAGGCCATCTTCACCCACATCGAGGACCGCATCGACGATGCCGGCTTCGACCGCGACAAGATCCTGATCAGCGTGCACCCCGAGCAGAGCGGCATCTGGTACTGGCTGATTCCGTTCTCCAATGGCCGCAGCTCGTTCGGCGTGGTCGGCGGCCAGGACCTGTTCGGCGGCGCCGACGAAGACCTGATGACCACCCTGCGCGCCATGGCCGACGCCGCTCCCAACCTCAAGCGGGTGCTGCGCAACGCCGTCTGGGACACGCCGGCCAACACCATCGGCGGCTACTCCGCCAGCGTCACGCGGCTGCACGGGCCGGGCTACGCGCTGCTCGGCAACGCCGCCGAATTCCTGGACCCGGTGTTCTCGTCCGGCGTCACCATCGCGCTGCGCTCGTCCAAGCTGGCCGCCGATGCCCTGCACCGGCAGCTGGGCGGCGAAGCGGTCGACTGGCAACGCGATTTCGCCGACCCGCTGATGGTCGGCGTGGAAACCTTCCGCGCCTATGTGCAGGGCTGGTATAGCGGCGAATTCCAGGATGTGGTTTTCTACCAGAACGCCCAGCCGGAGATCCGCCGCATGATCAGTTCGATCCTGGCCGGCTACGCCTGGGACACCGACAACCCCTTCGTGGCCAGCCCGCAGCGCCGCCTGCGCATGCTGGGCGAACTGTGCCGCGCGCCAGCCGCCCAGGCGCAACCGGCCCGATGAGCCGCTCATGATGCCCGTCCTGCCCTCGCTCCCGCCCGCCCTGCGCGCCGCCTGCGCCGCGCTGGCGCTGGCCGTGCTGGCCGGATGCGCCAGCGCCCCGCCGGTGCCGGCGCGGCCGGCCGGCTTCGCGCTGCCGCGCCAGCTGCACGTGATCCAGTCCAGCCCTGGCCTGCCGACGCAGGACACGCTGCTAGTGGTGCAGCGCGAAGCGTCCGCCATGCGCTGGTCGCTGTTCGACCCGATGGGCGTGCCGCAGGCCCGTCAGATGCTGGAAGATGGCCGTTGGCGCAACGACGGCTTCCTGCGGCCCAACGGCCAGGCGCGGGACCTGTTCGCCGCGCTGCTGTTCGCCTGGACCCCGCAGGCCGAGCTGGACGCGGCCTATGGCGCCGGCGCCTGGCGCGCTACCCGCGCCGCCGACGGCTCGGCGCAGCGCGAGTTGCTGCAACGGGGCCTGCCGCGCTGGACCGTGCGCTGGCCGGCGGACGCGCCGGACGGCGCGCTTGAAATCCGCGACGCCGCCGGCACGGTGTGGCGCGTCGCGCCATTGAAGGAGCAACCATGACCGCCACCTGGCTGAGCCCCCCGGGCGTGGTCTGCGCGCTCGGCGCCGGCATCGATGCCGTGGCCCATGCCGCCTTTGCTGGCGACACCGCGGGCATGCGCCCGCTGGCCGGCTGGGTGGCGGACCGCGCGCTCACGCTCGGCGCCGTCGCCGCGCCGCTGCCGGCCATCCCCGAGACCTTCCCCGCGCATCATCACAGCCGCAACAACCAGCTGCTGCTGGCCGCCGCCGCCCAGATCGAGCCCCAGCTGCGCGGCGCCATCGCCCGCCACGGCGCCCACCGCGTGGCGGTGGTGCTAGGCACCAGCACCTCGGGCGTGAACGACAACGCGCCGGCGTTCCGCGCCCTGGCCGCCAGCGGCGCCTGGCCCGCCGACTACGACTACCGCCGCCAGGCGCTGTCGTCGCCGGCCGGGTTCCTGGCCGAGTGGCTGGGCGCCGCCGGCCCGGCCTACACCCTGTCCACCGCCTGCACCTCCAGCGCCCGCGCGCTGCTGTCCGCGCGCCGCCTGTTGGCGCTGGGACTGTGCGACGCGGTGGTCTGCGGCGGCGCCGATACGCTGTGCCGACTGACCATCAACGGCTTCGCCACCCTGGAAGCGGTGGACGAGGCCCTGTGCCTGCCGTTCTCGGCCAACCGCCGCGGCATCAACATCGGCGAGGCCGGCGTGCTGTTCCTGATGCAGCGCGAACCCGCCGACGCGGCCGGCGTGGCCCTGCTGGGCGGCGGCGCCAGTTCCGACGCCTGGCACATGTCGGCCCCCGAGCCGAGCGGCGCCGGCGCCCTGCAGGCCATGCGCGCCGCCTTGGACGGCGCCCGGCTCGAACCCGCCGACATCGGCTGGATCAACCTGCACGGCACCGGCACTACGCACAACGACGCCATGGAAAGCCTGGCCGTGCACACCCTGTTCCCGCAGGGCGTGCCGTGCGCGTCGACCAAGCCGCTGACCGGCCACGCGCTGGGCGCGGCCGGCGCGCTGGAAGCGGCGCTCGCCTGGATCACCCTGGCGCCCGCCAACGCCGACGGCCGGCTGTTGCCGCACGTCTGGGACGGCCAGCCCGATCCGGCCTTGCCGGCGCTGGACTTCAGTACCCCGGCGCACCGCTACGCCGCGGGCCGCCGCCGCATCGCCATGAGCAATTCCTTTGCCTTCGGCGGCAACAACGCCAGCCTGATCCTGGGGGGTGCCGCATGAGCCCATGGCCCATCGCCAGCCTGCTGCCGCACGCCGGCGACATGATTCTGATCGACGAGGTGCTGGCGCACGACGCCGACAGCCTGACGGCGCGCGCCGTGGTGCGCCCCGGCCCCTACTCCCTGCCCGACGGCGCGCTGCCGCCCTGGCTCGGCCTGGAACTGATGGCCCAGGCCGTCGGCGCCTGGGCCGGCTGCCAGGCGCGCCTGGCCGGCGCCGAGGTCAAGCTCGGCTTCCTGCTGGGCACGCGCCGCTACGACTGCCAGGTCGACGCGCTGCCGGCCGGCGCCGTCCTCTCCGTCCACGTGCAACGCGGGTTCATCGACGACAGCGGCATGAGCGTATTCGAATGCGAACTGCGCGACGGCGAACGCCAACTGGCGAGCGCCCGGCTCAACGTCTATCAACCCAAGGACCCCAACGTTTTCATCCAGGAAGATTCGCCCCAATGAGCGCCGCTCCCATTCTCGTCACCGGCTCCAGCCGCGGCATCGGCCGCGCCATCGCGCTGGCCCTGGCCGACGCCGGCCATGACCTGGTGCTGCACTGCCGCCAGCAGCGCGCCCAGGCAGAAACCGTGCAGGCCGAAGTCGCCGCCCGCGGCCGCCAGGCGCGCGTGCTGCAATTCGACGTGGCCGACCGCGCGCAATGCGCCGCCGTGCTGCAGGCCGACGTCGACGCGCACGGCGCCTATTACGGCGTCGTGCTCAACGCCGGCCTGACCCGCGACGGCGCCTTTCCCGCCCTGACCGGCGACGACTGGGACCAGGTGCTGCGCACCAACCTGGACGGCTTCTACAACGTGCTCAGCCCGCTGGCGATGCCCATGATCCGGCGCCGCGCGCCCGGCCGGGTGGTCTGCATGGCCTCGGTCTCGGGGCTGGTCGGCAATCGCGGCCAGGTCAACTACAGCGCCTCCAAGGCCGGCCTGATCGGCGCCGCCAAGGCCCTGGCGGTGGAACTGGCCAAGCGCCAGATCACCGTCAACTGCGTGGCGCCCGGCCTGATCGACACCGACATGATCGACGAGCACGTGCCGGTCGAGGAAATCCTCAAGGCCATCCCGGCCCAGCGCATGGGCCGGCCCGAGGAAGTGGCGGCCACGGTCGCCTTCCTGATGTCGCCCGGCGCCGCCTACATCACGCGCCAGGTCATCGCGGTCAACGGAGGGCTGTGCTGATGCAACGCGTCGTCATTACCGGCATGGCCGGCATCAGCGCGCTCGGTTCCGACTGGGCCACCATCGGCCAGGCCTTCGCCGACGGCCGCAGCGCCATCCGCGTCATGCCCGACTGGGCGCGCTACCAGGAGCTGAACACGCGCCTGGCCGGCCCGATCGAGGATTTCCGCGCGCCCGCGCACTGGACCCGCAAGCAGTTGCGCAGCATGGGCCGCGTCTCGCAACTGAGCGTGCGCGCCGCCGAACTGGCGCTGGACGACGCCGGCCTGCTGGGCGACCCGAGCATCCGCGATGGCCGCATGGGCGTGGCCTGCGGTTCGTCGGTGGGCAGCACCGCCGAGATCCGCGCCTTCGGCAACATGCTGCTCAACGGCGTCACCGACGACCTCAACGCCAATTCATACGTGCGCATGATGCCGCACACCACCGCGGCCAACGTCGGCATCTTCTTCGAACTGAAGGGCCGCATCATCCCCACCTCCAGCGCCTGCACTTCGGGCAGTCAGGGCATCGGCTACGCCTACGAGGCCATCCGCTACGGCCGCCAGGCCCTGATGCTGGCCGGCGGCGCCGAGGAACTGTGCCCGAGCGAAGCGCTGGTGTTCGACGCCCTGTATGCCACCAGCCAGAAGAACGACACGCCGGAACTGACGCCGCGCCCCTACGACCGCGACCGCGACGGCCTGGTCATCGGCGAAGGCGGCGGCATGCTGGTGCTGGAATCGCTGGAACACGCGCAGGCGCGCGGCGCCCGCATCCATGCGGAGATCGTCGGCTTCGGCAGCAATTCGGACGGCACCCACATCACCCGCCCCGAGGCCGCCACCATGCGCATCGCCATGGAAATGGCGCTGGCCGACGCCGGCCTGCCGCCCGAGGCCATCGGCTACGTCAACGGCCACGGCACCGCCACGGAACAAGGCGACATCGCCGAGACCCAGGCCACCCACAGCCTGTTCGGCGACCGCATGCCGATCAGCTCGCAAAAGAGCTACCTGGGCCACACCCTGGGCGCCTGCGGCGTGCTGGAGTCCTGGTTCAGCATCGAGATGCTGCGCGGCGACTGGTATGCCCCCACGCTCAACCTGCGGAACGTCGATCCGCGCTGCGGCGACCTGGACTACCTGCGCGAAGGCCGCCGCATGAGCCACGAATACGTCATGAACAACAACTTCGCCTTCGGCGGCATCAACACCTCGCTGGTGTTCCGCCGCTGGCCGTGAAGTCATTATCAACCCCTCACCTGGAACGCATCCCATGAACGTCTCCCATAAGCTGTTTGGCGCCCTGGCCTTGTCGATCGCCTGCTCGGCCCCGGCGCTGGCCGCGGACCGCACCGTCTTCCTGCCGCTGCAGCCGGCCATCGAGGCCGCCCAGGCCGCCGGCAAGATCGACGGCAGCGTCAAGTTCTACCTGGCGGGCACCGGCCCCAAGGGCAAGGTGCTGGAGGCCGGCGTGGTCACCAACCGCAAGACCAACGCCTTCGCCAAGAAAGACGCCGAGGCCTGCCTGTGGGTGGCGCAATCGGCCGTGATCGCCCTGCACGAGGCCGCCAAGAAGGCCGGCGCCAACGCCGTCACCAACATCGTCAGCTACTACCGCAAGAACGAATACAGCAGCAAGACCGACTACGAATGCCATGCCGGCGCCATGGTGGCCGGCGTCGCCCTGCGCGGCGACCTGGCCCAGGTCAAGTAAGGCGGCCACCGGGTTGGTCCACGACGGGCCGGCAGCCGCTGGCAGTCTCCAGGGGGCAGCCTATGGTTGGCCGTCCCTGGTTGGCCGTCCCTGGTTGGCCGTCCCCGGTTGGCCGTCCCCGGTTGGCCGTCCCACGGTTACACTGCCCCTTCGATGCAACACCACAAAGGTTCAACCATGAGCACCGCTACGCTCAAGACCCGCCTCTCCGACGCCGTCAAGGACGCCATGCGCGCCAAGGCCACCGAGCGTCTCGCCACCCTGCGCTTCCTGCTGGCCGCGGTGAAGCAGAAGGAAGTGGACGAACGCCGCGACCTGACCGACGCCGAAATCACCGCCATCATCGAAAAGCAGGTCAAGCAACGCCGCGAATCCATCGCCGCGTTCGAACAGGCCGGGCGCACCGAGACCGCCGAGCAGGAAAAGGCCGAACTGGTCGTGCTGCAGGAATTCCTGCCGCAAGCAGCCACGCCCGAGGAAGTGGCCGCCGCCATCGACGCCGCGCTGGCAGAAGTCGCCGCCCAGGGCGTCACCGGCGCCCCCGCCATGGGCAAGGTCATGGCCCTGCTCAAGCAGTCGCTGGCCGGCCGCGCCGACATGACCGCGCTGTCGCAGCAGGTCAAGGCCCGGCTCGCCTGAAGCCGCATCGTCCGGCGCGCAACGCGCCGGACAGCGACTCGCCCCTCGCGCCGGACGATAGCCGCCGGGACGCTAGGCTCCGGGATTCAGAACGCCCCGCCAAACAGATCCGGCTGGCGCGATTGCTCCTGCGGATCGGCAAAGTTGCTCATGCCCACGCCCGCCAGCCGGTACAGCGTCTGCGCCGGCAGGTCGACCCGCTCGCACAGCAGCCGGGCCACCGTCGCCAGCTCGGCCGCCGAGGCCGGCGGATGCGGGCTGGTCTGGCTGCGCGTCAGGATGCGGAAGCGGTCGGTCTTGAGCTTGAGCACCACCGTGCGCCCCAGCGCGCCCTTTTTCAGCGCCTGGTCCCAGACCTTGCCGGCCATGCGATCGATGGCCTCGCCGATGGCCTCCAGCCGCACGTCCTCCGAAAAAGTGGTTTCCGCCGACACCTGCTGCAAGGGCTGGTCGGTCTGCACCTCGCGCTCGTCGATGCCGCGCGCCAGCTCATACAGGCGGCGGCCGTAGCGGCCGAAGTAGTGCTCCAGTTCCTGCACGCCATGGGTGGCCAGGTCGCCCACGGTCTGGATGCCCAGCTGTTCCAGGCGCGCCTGCGTGACCTTGCCCACGCCCGGCACCTTGCGCACCGGCAGCGGCTGCAGGAACTCCAACACCTTGGACGGACGGATCACGAACTGGCCGTCCGGCTTGTTCCAGTCGGACGCGATCTTGGCCAGGAACTTGTTGGGCGCCACCCCGGCGGACGCGGTCAGGCCGGTCTCGGCGCGGATCTGCTGGCGAATCACCTGCGCCACTTCGGTGGCCGACGGCAATCCCAGTTTGTTGACGGTGACGTCCAGGTAGGCCTCATCCAGCGACAGCGGCTCGATCAGGTCGGTGTGGCGGGCGAAGATCTGGCGGATCTGGCGCGAGACCTCGCGGTAGCGGTTGAAGTCGGGCGGCACGTAGACCGCCTGCGGACAGAGCCGCTGCGCGCGCACCGCCGACATGGCCGAATGCACGCCGAAGCGGCGCGCCTCGTACGACGCCGCGCACACCACCGAGCGCGGCCCGGTCCACGCCACCACCACCGGCTGGCCGCGCAGTTCGGGGTTGTCGCGCTGTTCCACGGATGCATAGAAGGCATCCATGTCGATATGTACGATCTTGCGGCTGGCGTCGCTCATGGCGGTGGCAAAACGGGGCCCGCCTGACGCGGCAAGGCGCGCAAGCGGACGCGAAAAGTACGGTCACCGGAAAAAACGCCTCGTCTCGCGGAGCAGGACGGGCGCGCGGCGTAAAAGTGGATATTATGACCGGCAAATTCCGTCTTTCCCGTTCCCCGCTTACCCTCTTCCATGACTGCAACCGCAACCCCCGCTCCGGGCGAGTATTTCGGCCTGGCGATTCCCTTCATGAGTTTCCTGGGCCTGGTGCCCGAACAGATCGGGCCAGCCTATGCCCGCACCTCGCTGCCCTGGCGCCAGGACCTGACCAACAGCCGCGGCGACGTGCACGGCGGCACCCTGATGAGCGTGCTGGACTTCACCCTGAGCGCCGCGGCGCGCGGGTCGGCCGAGGCCACCGAAGGCATGGCCACCATCGACATGAACACCACCTTTCTGTCGCCCGCCACCGGCAACCTGGTGATCGAGGCGCGCTGCCTGCGCCGCGGCACGTCAATCGCCTTCTGTGAAGGCGACATCCGCCGCGCCGACGGCGAACTGGTGGCCCGTGCAACCGCCACTTTCAAAATCATCCGCCGCCGCCCAGGCGGCGACTGAAAGGCGCCGCGACGGGCCGGCGTTCCGCCGGCACAATCCCCCGCGGCCGGATTGCCGCGTTACTTCTGCAGATCCCGCGACGGCTTGACCGGCGGCCGGGGATCCAGCGGCATGTAGCTGGCGCATGAACTCATGCCGTAGACGATCGCATCCTGCATGGCGCGCAGCGCCGCCGCGTCCCAGGTGCCCTTGCCCCACATCACGATGCGGGTGTCGGTGGTCTTGGGGCCGGCCGCCTTCAGGTCGACGCGGGTCATTTCGTTGTCGCTGTACGGCGCCAGCACCCGCACCACGGCGGTCTGGGCGCTTTCGTCCAGGTTCGACACCACGCGGTAGGCGTTGTCGGTGCTGCGCAGGCAGGCGTTGGCCTGGCGCAGCGTGGTGGCATAGGCATCCTTGAAAGCCACGGGCGCCTTGAATTCGCTGTGCGGCGACGCGCTGTCCTGCGAAATGCCCAGCGAGCAGCCCGCCAGGCCCAAGGCCAGCGCCGATGCCGCGACCAGATTCCGAACCATGTGTTTCTCCAGATTGATAGCCGCGATTATCCCGCAAACCGGCCACCGGCATAAGTGGCCGGGACGGTTCGACACCCCGCCCGAGGCTATGGCATTATCGATCAGGAGTCCGGCGGCGCCCGCGGCCGGGTGGAATCGTCGGAGGTATGCCTTGCTCTCATTCATGAAACACACAATTCTGGCCGCCGGTATCGTCGGCGCCTCCCTGGGCGCCAGCGCCGCCGCGCAGCCGCCCCGGGCCTACCCCCTGAAAGACTTTTTCCGCAATCCGGAACGCGGCTTCTTCCGCCTGGCCGACGACGGCAAAACCCTGGGTTTCATGCAGCCCACCAGCGTCGACGGCAAGCCGCCGCGCATGAACATCTACGTCCAGGCCCTGGACGGCAGCAAGCCGGTGGGCGAACCGCGCAAGCTGACCAGCGAATCGGCCCGCGACATCAGCAATTTCTTCTGGAAGGGCCCCGACGTGGTGCTGTACCAGAAGGACTTCGGCGGCGACGAGAACTTCCACGTCCTGGCGGTGGACGCCAAGACCGGCAAGGTCACCGACCTGACCCCCTACGACGGCGTGCGCGCCAGCATCGAGGACGACCTCGAAGACGACCCCGACCACATCCTCATCAGCCACAACCAGCGCGATCCGCAGGTGTTCGACGTCTACCGCGTCAACGTGCACACCGGCGCCGGCGTGCTGGTGGCGCAGAACCCCGGCAACATCGTCGGCTGGCAGACCGACCACGCCGGCAAGGTGCGCGCCGCCGTCACCAGCGACGGCCTGAACACCACCCTGCTCTACCGCGACAACGAAGCCTCGGAGTTTCGCCCGCTGTTCACCACCGACTATCGCACCAGCGTCAGCCCGGCCTTCTTCACCTTCGACGACAAGAAGTTCTACGCCCTGTCCAATCGCGGCCGCGACAAGCTCGCGCTGGTGGTGATCGACCCGGCCAGCCCCGACAAGGAAGACGAGATCTTCACCCCGGACACGGTCGACCTGGACGCGGCCGGTTTCTCGCGCAAGCGCCGCGTGCTGACGGTCGCCTCGTACCAGACCGACAAGCCGCAATACAAGTTCTTCGACGCCGAGACCGAAACCCTGTTCAAGAAGCTGTCAGCCCAGCTCGAGGGCTACCAGTTCGCGATCCAGGGCGGCAACCGCGATGAGGACAAGTTCATCGTCGCCGCCTACAACGACCGCACGCCCGGTTCGCGCTACATCTACGACGCCCGCGCCGACACCCTCAGCAAGCTGGCCGACATCAACCCGGCCATCCCCGAGGCCGACATGTCGCGGGTGCAGCCCATCAGCTACCAGAGCCGCGACGGTCTCACCATCCATGGCTACCTGACGCTGCCGGCCGGGCGCGACCCCAAGAACCTGGCGTGCATCGTCAACCCGCACGGCGGCCCGTGGGCGCGCGACGGCTGGGGCTACAACCCCGAAGTGCAGTTCCTGGCCAACCGCGGCTTCTGCGTGCTGCAGATGAACTTCCGCGGCTCCACCGGCTACGGCCGCGCCTTCTGGGAAGCCAGCTTCGGCGAATGGGGCCTGAAGATGCAGGACGACATCACCGATGGCGTCCAATGGCTGGTCAAGCAGGGCATCGCCGATCCCAAGCGCATCGGCATCTACGGCGCCAGCTACGGCGGCTATGCCACGCTGGCCGGCGTGACCTTCACGCCCGACCTGTACGCCGCCGCCGTCGACTACGTCGGCGTGTCCAACCTGTTCACGTTCATGAAGTCGATTCCGCCCTACTGGAAGCCGATGCTGGACAAGATGCAGGACATGGTCGGCGACCCGGTGCGCGACAAGGACCGCCTGGCCGCCACCTCGCCGGCGCTGCACGCCGACCGCATCAAGACGCCGCTGTTCATCGCCCAGGGCGCCAAGGACCCGCGCGTGAACAAGGACGAGAGCGACCAGATGGTCAAGGCGCTCAAGGCGCGCGGCGTCGAAGTGGAATACATGGTCAAGGACAACGAAGGCCACGGCTTCCACAACGACGAAAACAAATTCGAGTTCTACGCGGCCATGGAGAAGTTCTTCGTCGAACACCTCAAGCCGTAGGCTCAGGCCCCGGCCGCCAGGTCGGCCGCCTCCTCCCGGGCCGCCTGCGGGCGGCCCGGCGCGCGTCCGCTCCAGGCCATTTCAACGCGGTCTCGTCCCAGCTCCTTGGCCTTGTACAAGGCCAGGTCGGCGCGGGCCAGGATGCCATCGGCGGTATCGCCCGGCTGGAAAGTGGCCACGCCGCCGCTGGCGGTCATGCGCAATTCCTGTCCCTGCAGATACATCGGCGAATCGCGCAGGGCATCGCATACCCGTTGCGCCTGCACCAGCGCGCGGGCGGCGTCACAGTCGTACATCAGCAGCACGAACTCCTCCCCGCCCAGGCGGCCAAAGCGGTCGCTGGCGCGCACGGCCTTGGGCACCACCTGCGCGAAGTGGCGCAGCGCCATGTCGCCGGTGGCGTGGCCGTGTCGGTCGTTGATCGACTTGAAATGGTCGATGTCCAGCACCAGCACCGCCAGCCGGCCCTGGCTACGCGCGCAGCGTCGCAGTTCGTGCTCCAGCTCGTCCAGGATGCTGCGGCGCGAATGGGCGCCTGTCAGGCTGTCGAAGGTCAGCGCGGCCTGCATCTGTTCGGACAGGGATGTCTGGATCAACAGCAGCAGCGCCAGGAACAGGGCCGGCACCGTCACCGAGCCACAGACGATGAAGAACAGGCCCCATGGCGCCGGGTCCAGCAACGACGAAGTCTGCACCCAGCCGCCGCCGTAGACCCCGACCCGTAACAGGTGCAGCGCGATCAGGCTGAACAGCGACAGCAGCACATAGAGCATTACCCCCGGCGTCTGAATGCGCTTGCGCTCGCGATACGCCACGGCGGCGGTGGCCGCCATCAGCACGGCCGTGTAGGCGGAGAACAGCGTCATGCGGCCGACCAGGTTGTCAACGCCGTACAGCATCAGCGCCATGGCCGCAATGCCGATCACGGTCAACGCGGCCGCGCGCACGGCGTGCGGCCGCAGGCCGAAGAACTGCCGCACGCCCACGTACACCGCGCTCACGGCGGCCAGCCAGGCAGCGTTGGACACCATCACATAGGCGCCCGGCGGCATGATCTCGGACGAGGCATAGGCCAGCAGCGACAACACCGCCAGCGCGTTGGCCGCGGTGAACGCCTGGATGCCCGGCACGCCGCCGCGCGTGTGAAACGGCAGCAGCAAGGGCAGCGCCAGGGCCGTCGCCAGGCCCCACACCAGAAAGAATAATGAAGTCGTCATGTTGTTGCCGGCTCGCGCCCTCGTGGGGCCGTCGCCGTCGCGTGGAACATCTGTTGCACCGGATGCAGAGTCGGGGACACGTTACAGACCTGCACTTTTGACGTTTTTTGTTACCTGCATGGCGGACTCGCCGGCCATTTCCGTCGCGCGCAAAACGTTCCGAACCGGGGCATCCCCAATACCGGCCATATCGCCACGACGGTTGTGCGATATGCAACAAAGAATACGCCAAGCCCCGGGCGCATAACCCTTCCTTTGCACTAATTGACAGTTGGATGCGCCAAAAACCCATAAAGTTCGGCCTGTTGCCGGCGCCGCCAGAAGCGCCGCAACCACGCCCCACGGGCGTGGCGCGTACTAGCCATGCACTCCCTCGTGCGAGTGCGAAGGTCCCCGCAGCGGGCGCCGCGCAGTCACTACCCAACGCTCTCCCCTTCGCCGCCGGCGCGTTCACACGCCCGCGCAGCGCCTTCGGCAACGCGACGCCCGCGCGTCCGGCCGGCGGAGCCATGAGCGCCCTCGTTGCAACTGCGGAAGTTCTTACAGATGCTGAAAAGAAAAACGCCCTCCAGGGGCATGGCGCAGCGCCCTCTGACGCACGCCTTCTCGGGAGCCCCGCGACGGCGGGCAGCTGGCGCCAGACTGCAGGCACTGACGGCCTGCGCCCTGCTTGCCCCGGCGCTGGCGCTGGCCGCCCCGGGCGCCGACTACGACGCGCTGATCGCCCGCGCCCGCGCCGGCGACTACGAACCGGCCCTGGCCATGCTGCGCCAGCAAGGGCCGGCGGCCGGCCGCCAGGCGGTGTACGACCACATCGTCATCGCCGGCTGGGCCGGCCGGCCCGCCGAAGCCGCGGCCGCGTACGAAACCCTGCCGGCGGCCAGCGCCCCGCCCGCCGACATCCAGCTGGCCGTGGCGCGCGCCTACCGCGACCTGCGCCGCTGGCCCGAAGCGCTGGCGGCGTATCGCGCCGGCCTGCGCCGCCATCCGGGCCAATCCGCGTTCGCGGCCGGCGAAATCATGACGCTTGCCGACGCCGGCCAGACCGAAGCCGCCCGGCGCGCCGGCCAGGACTGGGTGGCGCGCGCGCCGCGCAACGTCGACGCGCGCCTGGCCCTCGGCTATGTCCACGCGCGCCTGGGCCAGCCCTACGAGGCGCTGCACCAGGCCGACAAGGCGCTCGCCATCGCGCCGGGCACGCCCTACGTGCTGCGCGAATACATTGACGCGCTAGGCCGCGCCCGCCTGGCGCAGCCCGCGCTGGAACTGGCGCGGCAGCACCCGGACCTGTTCGACGCCAGGCAACTGCGGCGCCTGGAAGGCGACGCCCTGGCCCAGCAGGTGCGCCTGGCGTCCATGCCCACGCGCGGCGAGGCCGAGCGCTTTGTCATCGCCGACCGCGCGCTGGCGCGCTACGACGAACTGATCCCCGCCTGGCAGGCCCTGGGGGATGCGGCCCGCGACGACGCGCGGCGCGCCCGCATCGACCGCCTGCACGCGCTGCACGCGCGGGCGCGCATGACCGACGTGGTACGGGAGTACGAAGCGCTGCGGGCCGAAGGCGTGGCCGTGCCGCGCTACGCACTCAACGACGTGGCCTCGGCCTACCTCTACCTGCGCCAGCCCGAAAAGGCGCGCGACCTCTATCGCCAGGTCGGGGCGGATGACGCCTTCCGCAATGATGACGCGCAGGACCGCCTCAGCACCGAAACTGGCCTGTACTACGCGCTGGCCGAGGCCGAGCAATTCGACCAGACCGGCGCCGTCACCGACGCCATCGGCTCGGGCTACGCGCCCTGGCTGTATTACAAGGGCCAGGCCACCCGCAACCCCAACGACCTCAAGCTGGAAAGCGAGCAGACCGTGGCCGCGGCGCGCCTGCAGGCCGACGACACCGTGGCCGCCGAGCAGCGGCTGGCCGGCATGGTCGCCAACGCGCCCAACAACTCCACCCTGCGCGCCGACCTGGCGTCCGTATACCGGCGGCGCGACCAGCCGCGCGCTTCCGAACGCGAGCTGAAGCTGGCCGAAACGCTGGCGCCGCGCGCGCTGTCGGTGGAAAACGGCCAGGGCTTCACCGCCCTGGACCTGCAGGAATGGCGCCAGGCCGAGGCCCTGTCCGCCGACACCCTGGAACGCGCCCCCGAGAACCTGACCAGCCGCCGCCTGGCGCGCGAATGGGAAGTCCACAACAAGGCCGAGCTGCGCATCAGCGGCTACCGCGGCCTGGCCTCGGACAGCCCGGTCAACGGCAATGGCGACTTCGGCATCGACGCGGTGCTGTATTCCCCGCCCATCGACTACAACTGGCGCGCCTTTGGCGGCGGCGGCTACGCCACCGGCGACTTCGAGGAAGGACGCGGCAACTACCGCTGGCTGCGCACCGGCGTCGAATGGCGCGGCCGCGACCTGACGGTCGAAGGCGAAGTCTCGACCCACAGCTACGGCCACGGCATCAAACCGGGCCTGCGCCTGTCGGCCGCCTATGACATCGACGATCACTGGCAGGTGGGCGGCTCGGGCGAGCTGCTGTCGCGCGAGACCCCGCTGCGGGCCTTGACCAACGACATCACCGCCAACCGCCTGACCGGCTTCGTGCGCTGGCGCGCCAACGAGCGGCGCGAATGGACCCTGTCGCTGTCGCCGTCGCGCTTTTCCGACGGCAACCAGCGCTGGGAACTGGGGCTGGACGGGCGCGAGCGCGTCTACACCGCGCCGCACCTGAAGGCCGACCTGACGCTGGACCTGTCGACCCAGCGCAACAGCCGCGACGGCGCGCCCTACTACAACCCGCGCTCGGACCTGATGGCGCTGCCCGGCGCGCGCCTGACCCACACGCTGTACCGCCGCTACGAAACCGCCTGGGAACAGATCGGCACCGTCGGCGCCGGCAGCTACACCCAGCAGGGCTACGGCACCGGCGGCGTCATCGCCCTGGGCTATGGCCAGCGCTACCGCGCCAACGACGTGCTGGACATGGGCGCGATGGTCACCGGCATCAGCCGCCCGTACGACGGCCAGCGCGAGCGCGAACTGCGCATCGTGTTCGACCTTGCCTACCGCTTCTGAGACCGCCATGTTGCTCAAGCTACCCACCCGACTCCTGCTGGCGGCCCTGCTGCTGCTGGCCATCCTGGCGCTGACCGCCTGCGCCAAGGACATCCCGGTCTACACGCCGCCATCCGAACGGCCCGTGGCGGCCGCCGAAAAACCCTGGGCGCCCGGGAATTTCCTGGCCCTGGCGTACCACGACGTCGAAGACGACGACCCTGACCAGGGCTTTCTCAGCGTGCGCACCGATCGCCTCGTCGACCAACTGGCCTGGCTGCGCGAGAACGGCTACCAGGCCGTTTCGGTCGACCAGATCCTGGCCGCGCGCCAGGGCGGCAAGCCGCTGCCCGAGCGCGCCGTGCTGCTGTCGTTCGATGACGGCTACCGCAGCTTCTACACCCGCGTGCTGCCGATCCTGAAGGCCTACCGCTGGCCGGCGCTGCTGGCGCCGGTGGGCACCTGGATGGACACCCCGGCCGACAAGCGCGTCGACTTCGGCGGCAGCCCCGAGCCGCGCCAGCGCTTCCTGAACTGGGACGAAGTGCGCGCCATCTCGCAATCCGGGCTGGTCGAGATCGCCGCCCACACCGACGCCTCGCACTACGGCGCGCTGGCCAACCCGCAGGGCAACACCGAGCCGGCCGCCGCGATCCGCGCCTACGACGCCAAGACCGGCCGCTATGAGACCGAGGCGCAATTCGAGGCCCGCATGGGCGGCGACGTGCGCGCCATCAGCCGCAAGATCGAACAGGTCACCGGCAAAAAGCCGCGCGTCTGGGTCTGGCCCTACGGCGCCGAGGGCGGCAGCACGCTGCGCATCGCCGCGGAAAACGGCTACCAGCTGGCGCTGACGCTGGAAGACGGCCCCGGCCGCCTCGGCCGCCTGATGTCCACGCCGCGCCTGCTGCTGGCCAGCGACCCGGCGCTCAGGCCGTTCGCCAACAGCGTGGTGGGCATGGAGGCCACGCCCTTCATGCGCGTGGCCCACGTGGACCTGGACTACGTCTACGACCCGGATCCGGCGCAGACCGACCGCAACCTGGGCGAGCTGGTGCAGCGCATCCTGGACATGCAGATCAACACCGTGTTCCTGCAGGCGTATTCCGACCCCACCGGCGACGGCCTGGTGCGCTCGGTGTACTTCCCCAACCGCTGGCTGCCGGTGCGCGCCGACCTGTTCAACCGCGCCGCCTGGCAGCTGCACAACCGCGCCAACGTCATGGTGTACGCCTGGATGCCGGTGCTGGCCTACGACCTGGACGCCTCGATCCCGCGCGTCACGCGCTGGCAGCCCGGCCAGGCCGAGGCGCGGCCCGATCCGGACCAGTACCGCCGCCTGTCGCCGTTCGACGCCACCGCGCGCGCCCGCATCGGCGACCTGTACGAGGACCTGGCGCGCCACGCCATCTTCGACGGCATCCTGTTCCACGACGACGCCGTGCTGTCCGACTTCGAGGACGCCAGCCCCGGCGCGCTGGCGGCCTACCGCGCCGCCGGCCTGCCCGGCGACATCGGCCAGCTGCGCGCCGACCCGGAGACGCTGCAACGCTGGACGCGCTTCAAGAGCCGCGCCCTCGTGGACTTCACCGCCGAGCTGACCGACCGCGTGCGCGCCGTGCGCGGCCCGCAGATCAAGACCGCCCGCAACATCTTCGCCATGCCGATCCTGGAGCCGCAATCGGAGACCTGGTTCGCGCAGAACCTGGACGACTTCCTGGGCGCCTACGACTGGACCGCGCCCATGGCCATGCCGCTGATGGAGAACGTGCCCAAAGGCCAGGAAAACGCCTGGCTCGACAGGCTGGTCGACGCCGTGGCGCGGCGCCCCGGCGCGCTCGACCGGACCGTGTTCGAGCTGCAGGCGCGCGACTGGCGCAGCGGCCCCGGCCGTCCCGAGGCCACGCCCGTCGACACCGCGGTATTGGCCGGCTGGATGCAACGCCTGCAACTGCGCGGCGCGCGCAGCTTCGGCTACTACCCCGACGATTTCTCGCAAGACCAGCCCCGGTTGCAAGGCATCCGGCCCGCCATCTCCGAAGCCTGGTATCCCCTCCGATGATCGACCGTCTGATTGCCCTGATTATCCTGCTGGCGGTGCTGGGCGCGCCGTTCGGCTTCACCATGATGCTGACCGGCCAGGCGCTGCTGGGCTTCGTCTTCTTCTACCCGCTGTTCATGTCCGGCATGTGGATGGCCGGCGGCCTGTACTTCTGGTGGCATTGGGAACGGCGCTGGCAGTGGGGGCCCGGATCGGCGCCGCCGGCGCTGGCCGGCGATCCGCTGGTGTCGATCCTGGTGCCCTGCTACAACGAGGCCAACAACGGCGAAGAGACCCTGCTGGCGGCGCTCAACCAGCGCTATCCGAACATCGAGGTCATCGCCATCAACGACGGCTCCAGCGACGCCACCGGGCCGATGCTGGACCGTCTGGCCGAACAGCATCCGCGCCTGCGCGTGGTGCACCTGGCGCAGAACCAGGGCAAGGCCATGGCGCTGCGCATGGGCGCGCTGGCCGCGCGCAGCGAATACCTGGTCTGCATCGACGGCGACGCGGTGCTCGATCCGGACGCCGCCGCCTACCTGGTGGCGCCGCTGATCGACAACCCGCGCGTGGGCGCGGTCACCGGCAACCCGCGCATCCGCACCCGCTCGACCCTGATCGGCCGTGTCCAGGTGGGCGAGTTCTCCTCCATCATCGGCCTGATCAAGCGCACCCAGCGCATCTACGGCCAGGTCTTCACCGTCTCTGGCGTGGTGGCCGCTTTCCGGCGCGCCGCGCTCGACCGGGTCGGTTACTGGAGCCTGGACATGATCACCGAAGACATCGACATCAGCTGGAAGCTGCAGCGCGACCACTGGTCGATCTTCTACGAACCGCGCGGCCTGTGCTGGATCCTGATGCCCGAGACGCTGCGCGGCATCTGGAAGCAGCGCCTGCGCTGGGCCCAGGGCGGCGCCGAAGTATTCCTGAAGAACCTGCGCTCGATCTGGAACTGGCGCCACCGCCGCCTGTGGCCGCTGATGCTGGAGTTCTGCCTGTCAACCGCCTGGGCCTTCGCCTTCGGCGTCTCGGTGCTGCTGTGGCTCATCAGCCAGGTCGTGACGCTGCCCAACAACATGCACATCGCCAGCCTGATGCCGCCCGCCTTCACCGGCATGATGCTGGCGGTGGTGTGCCTGCTGCAGTTCGCCATCAGCATCCTGATCGACCGCCGCTACGAGCCGGGCCTGTGGCGCGCGCTCTACTGGGTCATCTGGTATCCGCTGGCCTACTGGATGGTGAGCCTGCTCACCACCCTGGTCAGTTTCCCCAAAGTCATGCTGCGCAAGCAGGCCGAGCGCGCGCGCTGGACCAGCCCCGACCGCGGCATCAAATCACCGGACGCATCATGATCATCACGACCAAACGCTCGCGCGCGGGCTATCTGTTCGACCTGCTGCTGACCGCGGTCGGCTGGTTCGCCTTCGTCTACCTGTTCGGCGCCGGCATCGTCGCCATCCTGCGCGGCGCGGCCAGCGGGCCGCAGGCGCCGCTCTGGCCGACCTTCCTGCCCACGCTGCAGACGCTCGGCAGCTACGCCGTGCTGGCGCTGCTGAATGCGGCGGTGCTGGTGTTGTGGGCGGCCTACAACCACCTGCGCTTCGGCGGCAAGGACCGGCGCCAGCCCATCGCGCCGCTGGACGATCACCGGCTGGCGCTGAGCTTCGCGGTCACGCCGCGCCAACTTGCCCAATTGCGCGCCGCGCGCGTCGCCATCATCCATCACGGCGGCGACGGCGAGATCCAGGCCATCGAGGCCGCCCGTCCGCGCCTGGCCGCCGTGCCAGCGGCCTGAGGGCGCGTCGCGACCAGACCCCGCAGGCGGCCGTCACGGGCCGTCACGCGGCGCCAGGCACCCCGCCTTCAGGCGCGCTTGCGCTCCACGTCCGGCAGCAGCACCGCCACGACGCCCAGCAGCGGCAGATAGGCGCACACCTGGTACACATAGCCGATGCTGGTGGCATCGGCCAGCTTGCCCAGCGCCGCCGCGCCCAGCCCGCCCATGCCGAAGGCAAAGCCGAAGAACAGGCCGGCGATCATGCCGACCTTGCCCGGCACCAGTTCCTGCGCATACACCACGATGGCCGAAAACGCCGACGCCAGCACCACGCCGATGATCACCACCAGCACGCCGGTCCAGAACAGGTTGGCGTGCGGCAGCAGCAGCGTGAACGGCGCCACGCCCAGGATCGACACCCAGATCACGATCTTGCGGCCGATGCGGTCGCCCACCGGCCCGCCCACCACCGTGCCCACCGCCACCGCGGCCAGGAACAGGAACAGGTAAAGCTGCGCCTCGCGCACCGACAGCGCGAACTTGTCGATCAGGTAGAAGGTGAAATAGCTGTTCAGGCTGGCCAGGTAGAAGTACTTCGAGAACACCAGCAGGCCCAGCACGCCCAGCGCGCCCAGCACCTGGTTGCGCGTCAGGCCGTGGCCGCTGCCCTCGCGCCGGGCGCGCGGCTTCAGGCGCACGCGGTTGGCGCTGTACCAGCGGCCGATGCCGGTCAGCACCACGATGCCGAACAGCGCCGCCAGCGAGAACCAGGCCACGCTGCGCTGGCCGTGCGGAATGATGAACAGCGCCGCCAGCAGCGGCCCCAGCGCCGAGCCGACGTTGCCGCCCACCTGGAACAGCGACTGCGCCAGCCCGTGGCGCCCGCCCGAGGCCATGCGCGCCACCCGCGACGACTCGGGGTGGAACACCGACGAGCCCGTGCCCACCAGCACCGCCGCCACCAGCAGCCAGCCGAACGACGGCGCCACCGACAGCAACAGCAGCCCCGCCAGCGTGAAGCCCATGCCCACCGGCAGCGAATACGGCTTGGGATTGCGGTCGGTGTAGAAGCCGATGAACGGCTGCAGCAGCGACGCGGCCAGCTGATACACCAGCGTGATCAGGCCGATCTGCGCGAACGACAGGCTGAACGAATCCTTCAGCATCGGATAGATGGCCAACAGGATCGACTGGATCATGTCGTTCATCAGGTGCGCCACGCTGATCGCGCCCAATACCGCGAACGCGGTGGAGGGATCGGCAACGGCGGGCCGCGGCGCGGGCGGCGTGGCGTCGGGGGGCAACGCGGCGGCGGAGGTCTGGGGTGGGTTCATGGCGAAAGGCGATGTCGGATGACGAAAAGCCCGGCGCGGCGCCGGACCCTGCCAGTGTAGGAAGGACGCCTCGCACCCGGCTGACAATTTTCGTCGGCAAAGTGACAAAATAGCGGTATTCCTCCATGAATCCGGCCTCCTCCCTTTGTCGGAAGTGACAACATGCCCACCCGCCCCGCGCGCCTCGATCCGGCCCGCAGCATCGACGCCCAGGACTACCAGCACCGCCCTCGCGGGGTGACGGCGATGGCCAAGGAATTCCCCGCCGGCGCCCGCACCGGCGCCCATTCTCATCCGCGCGCCCAGATCATCTACGCCATCGAGGGCGTGATGCGCGTCACCACGCCCAGCGGCTTCTGGGCGCTGCCGCCGTTGCGCGCGCTGTGGGTGCCGGCCGGCGTGCCGCACGGCGTCGACATGGTCGGCGCGGTCTCGATGCGCTCGCTCTACATCCAGGCCGACGCGGCGCGGGCGTATTGGCCGCAGTGCCAGGTAATCGAGGTCAGCGGCCTGTTGCGCGAGCTGATCCTGGCCCTGACCGCCGAGCCCATCGACTATCCGCTGGGCGGCCGCGCCGAACAGATCGCCGCGCTGATCCTGTCCGAACTGACCGCCGCGCGCGTGGTGCCCATCCAGATTCCCTGGCCGCGCGACCGCCGCCTGCAGATTGTCTGCGAGGCGATCCTGGACCGGCCCGGCCTGCAACGCGGCATCGAGGACTGGGGCAGCGAGGTCGGCGCCAGCGCGCGCACGCTGATCCGGCTGTTCCAGGCTGAACTGGGACTGAATTATCGGCAATGGGTGCAGCAGGTGCGGCTGGCCGACGCCGTCTGCCGCCTGTCGCTGGGCGAGCCGGTGGCGCGCATCGCCGCCGACCTGGGCTATCGCAGCGCCAGCGCCTTCAGCGCCATGTTCCATCGCGCCCTGGGCGCGCCGCCGCAACGCTATCTGCGGGCGCAGGCCGCATGACATCTGCAACCGGCCTTGCCGTTTGTCACGGCGCGCAATACATTTCAGCGCGCGCTTGCAGTGTGGCGCCACGCGAAACCCGCGCGGCGCGTATGCTCAAACCCGTCCCTATATCCTTTGTCCGTGGTCCGAACCGTCCCTGCGGGCAAGTTTGGTTACTGAAACCTTCCGGCGCGGTCGCCGGTCTATAGCGTTCTGCCCTAGAATCGCCTGCAATGAGCACCCCCCAGCAATCCTCCGCCAACCCGGGCGGCAAATCGGGCTTTCCCTGGAAACGACTCCTGATCAAGGCCGGCGTCGCCGTCGCCGGCCTAGGCGTCTGCGGGGCGCTGCTGGTCGGCCTGGCGCTGGCGATCGCCTGGCCCAGCCTGCCGGACCTGCACGCCATGACCGACTACCGGCCGCGGGTGCCGCTGCGCATCTATACCGCCGACAAGGTCCTGATCGGCGAATACGGCGAAGAGCACCGCAACGTGCTGCGCTTCGACGAAATCCCGCCGGTGATGCGCCAGGCGGTGCTGGCGGCCGAGGACGACCGCTTCTACCAGCACGGCGGCGTCGACTGGATGGGCATGGTGCGCGCCGTGCTCGTGAACCTCGTCAAGCAATCCAAGACCCAGGGCGGCAGCACGATCACCATGCAGGTGGCGCGCAACTTCTACCTGTCGTCCGAAAAGACCTATTCGCGCAAGTTCTACGAACTGCTGCTGACCTACAAGATTGAATCCGAGCTCACCAAGGACCAGATCCTCGAGCTCTACATGAACCAGATCTACCTGGGCCACCGCGCCTACGGCTTCGCCGCCGCCTCGCGCACCTACCTCGGCAAGCCGCTGTCCGAGGTCACGCCGGCCGAGGCCGCGATGCTGGCCGGCATTCCCAAGGCGCCTTCGCGCTTCAACCCCATCACCAACTTCCCGCGTGCCGAGATCCGCCAGCACTACGTGCTGGGCCGCATGAAGACGCTGGGCTACCTGACGCCGGAACAGACCGAAGAGGCCCTCAAGCAGCACGTGGTGATCCGCGGCGCCGACGGCGCCAGCCTGCGCGGCTTCGCCATCCACGGCGAATACCCGGCCGAACTGGCGCGCCAGCTGATGTACGGCGTGTTCCAGGAGCAGACCTACTCCAAGGGCATCGACGTCTACACCACGATCGATTCCAAGGACCAGGAAGCCGCCTACCGCGCCGTGCGCGACGGCGTGCTGGACTACACCCGCCGCGCGCCCTACCCCGGGCCGGAAGACCAGATCGAGCTGCCCGACGGCGTCGAAAAGGATGCCGCGGCATTCGACGACATCCTCGACGGCGTGCAGGACAAGACGCCCGACAGCGAAGACCTGCTCACCGCCGTGGTGCTGGCCGCCAGCCCGCAGGAAGTGACCGTGGCGCGCAGCGCGCGCGACATCATCACCATCTCCGACAAGAAGGCGCTGGCCGTGGTGGCGCGCGCCCTCAACCCCAAGGCCAGCGACAGCCAGCGCATCCAGCGCGGCTCGGTGGTCTACATCCACAAGAACGGCGACGGCTGGGAAATCATCAACATGCCGGCGCTGCAGGCGGCGCTGGTGTCGATGGTGCCGCAGGACGGCGCCATCCGCGCCATGATCGGCGGCTTCGACTACAACCGCGGCACCTTCAACCGCGTCACGCAGGCCTGGCGCCAGCCGGGCTCGAACATCAAACCGTTCGTCTACGCCGCCGCCCTGGAGCGCGGCCTGACGCCCGCCACGCAGATCTCCGACCAGCCCTTCATGCTGACCGCCGCGCAAACCGGCTCCAAGGACTGGCAGCCCAAGAACGACGGCAACCGCTACGAGCCGATGCTGACGCTGCGCCAGGGCCTGTACAAGTCCAAGAACATGGTCACCATCCGCATCCTGCAGGCCATTGGCCCGCAGTACGCGCAGGACTACCTGACCCGCTTCGGCTTCGACAAGGCGCGCTGGCCGGCGGTGCTGCCGCTGGGCCTGGGCGCCGGCGGCGCCACGCCGCTGCAGGTGGTCAACGGCTACAGCGTGTTCGCCAACGGCGGCTACCGCGTCACGCCCTACCTGATCGCCAAGGTCACCGACCGCTCGGGCAACGTGCTGATGCAGGCGCAGCCGGTGGTGGCGGGCGACGCCGCCGCGCGCGCCATCGACCCGCGCACCGCCTGGGTCATGGATGACATCCTGCGCGGCGTCACCACCAGCGGCACCGCGGCGCGCGCGCACCAGGTGCTCAAGCGCAACGACATCGGCGGCAAGACCGGCACCACCAACGAAGCGGTCGACGTCTGGTTCTCCGGCTTCACCCCCACCCTGGCCACCACGGTCTGGATGGGGTTTGACCAGCCCAAGTCGCTGGGCACCAACGAATTCGGCAGCGGCCTGGCCCTGACCACCTGGCTCGACTACATGCAGCCGGCGCTCAAGGGCGTGCCCGAGGCCAAGCCGGCGCCGCGTCCCGACGGCCTGCTGGTGGACAACGGCGAATACTATTTCAACGAATTCCCGCCGGGCCAGGCGGTGGCCTCGCTCGACCTGTCCAGCGGCGACCCGTTGACCGACTTCCTCAACAACAACCGCTCCACCGACGGCGTCGACAACTCGGTGCGGCCCCTGCCCGCGCCGGGCGCGACGCTGCCGCCGGCCACCACGCCCCAGGCCGGCGCGCCGCAGCAGACGCCCGTGCAGCAGCAGCCGGCGCCGGGCCAGCAGGCGCCGGTGGCGCAGCCGATTCCGATCCCGGCCGCGGGCAGCGGCACGCTGGGCGGCGCCTTGGGTGGCGGTTCCGGGGGCAACCCGGGCGGCGACGGCGGCAACACCCCGATCCCGCCGATCCCGGTGCCGCGCGTCGACGCCGACATCCCGGCCCGCGCCAGCGCCAGCGCCGTCAACGGCACCGGGCCGCTGGCCGCGCGGCCGCTCTAGCCCCCCGATCCGCCCGGGAAAGACCGGCTTGCCGGCGCGCGCGCGGATCAACTATGATCCGGAATAATTCGCATTCCGGATCATGGGATGCGCCGCGCCAACGCCACGCCAGTCCATCATGTCCGCGACCGGGACCTCCCCCCAGCCCATCGAAGTGCTTTACGGTGACCACCACGGCTGGCTGCGCGGCTGGTTGCGCAAGCGGCTGGGCAACGCCTTCGACGCCGCCGATCTGGCGCACGACACCTACGTCCGCATCCTGGCCTCCGGCGCCACGCCGCAGCCGGACCAGTCCCGCCGCCACCTGACCCAGATCGCCAACGGCCTGCTGATCGACCTGTATCGGCGCCGCGGCATCGAAGCCGCCTACCTCGAGGCCATCGCCGCGCTGCCGGTGGCGCTGGCGCCGTCCGAGGAAGTCCGCGCCCTGGCGGTCGAGGCCCTGATCGAAGTCGACACCATCCTGCACAAGCTGCCGCCCAAGGCCCGCATGGCGCTGCTGCTGTGCAAGCTCGACGGCCTGAGCTACCGCGAGATCGCCGAACGGCTGCACGTGTCCGTTTCCTCGGTCGAGAAGTACGTCGCGGCGGCGCTGCTGGCGTGCTACCAGGCCCTCTACGATGGCGCGCACTGACGCGGCCGCCGGCCAGGGGCCGGCGATCGATCCCGCGGTCGTGCGCCGCGCCTCGGCCTGGATGGCGCGGCTGTGGTCGGGCGAGGCCAGCGCGGCCGACCGCGCGGCCTGTGACGCCTGGCTGGCCGCCCATCCCGACCACCTGCGCGCCTGGCGCCGCCTGCAGGTCATGGACGCCAAGCTGGCCGGGGTCTCCGAGCCGGTCTCCCGCACGGTGCTGCTCGACGCCCGTCCGCAGGCCTATGCCGCGCGCCGCAAAGCGCTGCGGACACTGGGCATCGCGGCGGCCGCCACCGCCGGGGTTACCCTGCTCTGGCGCGAAAGCGGGCGCTGGGGCATGCTGACCGCCGACCACCGCAGCGCCGTCGGCGAGATCCGCGACATCACCCTGGCCGATGGCTCCCGCGTCGTGCTCGACAGCGGCTCGGCCATCGACGTGCGCTTCGACCGCCACGAGCGCCGCATCCTGCTGCTGGCCGGGGAAATCCTGGTGTCGACCGCTGTCGATGCCCAGGGCAGGCCGTTGCGCGTTCAGAGCCGGCAAGGCGTGGTGCAGGCGCTGGGCACCCGCTTCACCCTGCGCGATGCCGGTCCACAGGCGCACCTGGCGGTCTACCAGGGCGCGGTCGACGTCTATCCCGGCGCGGCCACCCAGGCGGTCCTGCGGGTGCATGAGGGCGAGCGCACGCGCTTCGACCCGCAGCGCGCCGAGCCGCCCGCCGCGGCGCGCGAGGCCGACGCCGCCTGGACGCGCGGCGTGCTGCTGGCCGAGGACATGCGGCTGGCGGACTTCACCGCGCGGCTGGCCCGCTACCGCAGCGGCTTCCTGCGCTGCGACCCGGCCGTCGCCGAGCTCCGCGTCACCGGGGTCTTCCCCCTGCGCGACACCGACCGCGCCCTGCACAACCTGACGCTGGGCGTGCCAGTCGACATCCACACGCTCAGCCGCTATTGGGTCACCGTCGGCCCCCGGGAGGCACGCTAGGGCGCATCGACCGCCAGAAGCGCCCCGCGCAAACCCTGGCCCCTGTTGCAGTTTTTGTTGGCGCGGCATTGAGGAAATCGCCCGCTCGTCCGGAAGACATAGCAGTCGCAACACTTTCTTCCGTACTTTCTGGGATCGACCCGATGGCGAGCCGCCACCTTTCCTCTCCGTTCCGCATCACCGCGCCCCTCTCCGCGCGGCCCACCGCCCCCCGCCTGCTCCCGCGCCGCGCCGCGCTCTGCCTGGCGCTGGGCGGCGCCCTCCTGGCCACCTCGCCGGCGCCAGCCCAGGTAGCGCCGGCGCCCGCCGGGGCGCAGACACCGGTGCGCACCTACCAGATCCCATCCGGTCCGCTGGACCAGACCCTGACCCGCTACGCCAGCGAGGCGGGGATCGAGCTGTCGGCCGACGGCGCCCTGACCCGCGGCAAGACCAGCCCCGGCCTGAATGGCGCCTATTCCGTGCAGGACGGCTTCGCCACCCTGCTGCAGGGCCAGGGCCTGCGCGTCGCGCGCGGCGCCAACGGCGCCTATACGCTGCGTCCGGCGCCCACCGCCGACAGCCCCGCCACGCTGCCGGCCGTCACCGTCACCGGCCGCCCCGAAACGGCCTGGAGCCCGGTGGACGGCTATGTGGCCAGCCGCAGCGCCACCGGCACCAAGACCGACAGCAGCATTCTCGAAACGCCGCAGTCGATCTCCGTCGTCACCGCCGACTTCATCCGCGAAACCGGCGCCTCGCGCCTGAAGGAAAGCCTGGCCTACACCCCGGGCATCAACACCCTGCCCTGGGGCGCCGACACGCGCTTTGACTGGACCATCATCCGCGGCTTCGACGCGCAGACGCCGGGCTACTACCTGGACGGCCTGCAGCTGCGCAACAACAACAGCTGGGCGGTCTGGCAGACCGAGGTCTACGGCGCCGAGCGCATCGAGGTGCTGCGCGGCCCGACCTCGGTGTTGTACGGCCAGAACGGCGCGGGCGGCATGATCAACGTCGTCAGCAAGCGTCCCACCGACGACCCCCTGCACGAACTGGAAGCGCAGGTCGGCGACCATTCGCGGCGCCAGGTGGCCGGCGACTTCTCGGGCCCGCTGGATGACAACGGCAAGGTGCTCTACCGCATCACGGGCCTGGCGCGCGACGCCGAGCTGCCCGCCAGCGGCCTGCCCAACGACCGGTTCTTCATCGCGCCGGCGCTGACCCTCAAGCCGTCGAGCGACACCACCCTGACCCTGCTGTCGCACTATCTGCGGGTGCGCGACGGCAGTTCCTACGGCAGCTTTCCCGAGATCGGCACGCAGCTGCCCAATCCGAACGGGAAATTCTCGCGCAATACCTATGTGGGCGAACCGGGCTTCGACCGCTTCAACCAGGAACAGTGGATGGTCGGCTATCTGCTGGAACACCGCCTGAACGACACCTGGACCGTGCGCCAGAACACGCGCTACGGCTACACCAGCGTCGATTACCGCCAGGTCTACGTGCGCGGCGGCTTCGCCACGGTCAACCCCGCCAACCCGGACGACCCCGCCAACTTCCGCCTCCTGGAACGGTTCCCGTTCGGCAGCCAGGAAAACGCGCGGCTCTTCACCATCGACAACCAGGCGCAGGCCAAGGTCGCCCTGGGCGACTGGACCCACACCTTCCTGTTCGGACTGGACTACCAGCGTTCGCGCAATTACCAGCGCACCTACAACGACGGCGTGGTCGCGCCCATCGACGGCTATTCGCCGTCCTACGGCAGCCCGGTCGAGACCGCCGCGCCCTGGTTCGACGCCACCACCCGGCTGGCCCAGACCGGCTTCTACCTGCAGGACCAGATCAAATGGGGCAACTGGGTGGCCACGCTCGGCGGCCGCTACGACAAGGCCAGCGCGGACGTGGACAGCAACATCGACGGCTCCCGCACCAAGATCTCCGAGCACCATTTCAGCAAGCGCGCCGGCCTGGTCTACCTGCATCCGAGCGGCATCGCGCCGTACTTCAGCTACGCCGAATCGTTCTCGCCCACCGCCACCATCGACCCGGTGACCAACAGCCCGATGCGGCCGGAAACCGGGCGCCAGTACGAACTCGGCATCCGCTACGAGCCGCCCGGCGGGCGCAGCCGCTACAGCGCGGCGGTGTTCGACCTGCGGCGCCACAACTACATCACCTATACGCCCGAGTTCCTGCCCAAGCAGACCGGCGAGGTGCAGGTGCGCGGCCTGGAGCTGGAGGCCGCGTTCCGGCCGCTGCCGCAGATGAACGTGGTAGCCGCCTACACGTACACGCCCAAGGCCGAGGTCACGGCCAGCAGCACGCCCAGCGAAGTCGGCAAGCAGATGCAGGCGGTGTCGCGCAACCAGATCGCGCTGTGGACCGACTACCGCTTCGCATCCGGCATCAAGATCGGCCTGGGCGCGCGCTACACCGGACCGAACTGGGGCTACCAGGAGTCGGCCGCGGAGAAGCTGCCGGGCTACACGCTGTTCGACGCGATGATCGGCTACCAGGTACAGGGCTGGAACCTGGCGCTGAACGTGCGCAACCTGGGCAACAAGACCTATCTCAGCAATTGCAGCGCGGGCGCCTGCCGCTATGGCGATCAGCGCACGGTGCTGGCGACCGCGACCTACCGCTGGTAGGCGCGGCCGGATCGAGCGCGCGCGGCCCGCGTCAGCGGACCGCTTCCGTATCCGGCTCGGTCACCACCGCGCGCGGCCAGGCCTGCAGCGTTGCCAGGTCGAGGAAGGTGAAGTAGCCGTCCTTCCAGCCCTCGGTATCGATGTGATAGACGTTGCCCAGCGCCAGCGGCGCGGCCACCGGCGTGTGGCCCGCCACCACCGCGCGCACCCCGAGCACGCCGGTGCGGTCCAGTTGCCGCAGCCGCTCGCGTGACCACTGGCAGGTAGCGCTGGTGCGCTTGTAGCGATCCTGCAGCGCCGATTCCAGGCGCGGCCAGAACAGCACCGGACAGTCGGCGTGCAGCAACCCGACCGCGCCCGCCGCGGTTTCCACCTCGATCGCGATCGGCAACTGGTCGAAGGCTTCGGCATAGACCTGCTGGCGGTCGGCCGGCAGATCCAGGAACCAGCCGCCGCCGTAGCCGCGCCAGTTCACCACGTCCACCTGCCCGGTGCGCACATGGCGCACGGCATAGTCCTCGTGGTTGCCCTGCACCGCGTAGAACCAGGGCTGCGCCAGCCACTCCAGCGCGGCCTCGCTCTCCGGTCCCCGGTCGACCAGGTCGCCCACGGAAAACAGCCGGTCGCGGCTGGCGTCGAACCCCATCCGCCCCAGGCTGTCCTGCAGGCGGGTAAAACAACCGTGCACGTCGCCCACCGCGAAATCACGGCCCAGCTCGTTGCGCGGCACTTTCAGAAAACGTTGCTGCATGATGATCCAGCCCGCCCAATCGGGCCCATGTTTCTTTTTAACCCGCTTTTATGCGTCCCCGATTACACCTGGCTTTCACACGCGCATTCGCAAAATTGCGTTACGAGAATAGCTATTATTCGTGATAATGTTCCGTCTTTCCCAAAATCCATCCTGAAGGGGGCCGCGCCAGCCGCCCCGCCGTCGCCATGACCGCCGCCTCCACCATCAAAACCTGGTACCTGGTCCACAAGTGGACCAGTCTGGTCTGTACGATCTTCCTGCTCATCATCTGCCTGACCGGCCTGCCGCTGGTGTTCCACCACGAAATCGAGCACTGGCTCGACGATGCCAAGCCCTTGTCGGACGTGCCCGCCTCGACCCCGCCGGCCAATCTGGACACCCTGGTCGAGCGCGCCAAGTCCATGTATCCGGGCGAAGTGGTCGACTACCTGTTCTTCGATCCCGACGAGCCCCAGGTCTACGTCGGCATGGCCAAGAAGCCTGGCGACGGCCAGGTCTCCGGCCACGCGGTGCGCATGGACGGCCGCACCGGCGACGTGCTGCTCGACGGCCCGCTCTACACCCAGGACCGCTTCACCTTCATGGGCATCATGCTGTCCCTGCACGTCGACCTGTTCGCCAGCCTGCCGGGCGAGCTGTTCCTGGGTTTCATGGGTCTGCTGTTCTGCATCGCCATCGTTTCCGGCGTGGTGCTGTACGGCCCCTTCATGAAGAAGCTGGAATTCGGCACCGTGCGCGCCGGCCGCTCCACCCGCCTCAAATGGCTCGACCTGCACAACCTGCTCGGCATCGTGACGCTGGTGTGGGCCTTCGTGGTGGGCCTGACCGGCGTCATCAACGAACTGTCCACGCCGCTGTTCCGCCTGTGGCAATCCACCGAACTGGTGCGCATCCTCGAACCCTACAAGGGCCAGGGCGTGCCGGCCGAACTGTCGTCGGCCCAGAGCGCGGCGGACACCGCGCGCAAGGCCCTGCCCGGCAACGAAGTGTCGTTCATCGCCTTCCCCGGCAACGCCTTCGGCAGTCCGCACCACTACATCACCTGGATGCGCGGCGCCACGCCCCTGACCTCCAAGATGAACACGCCCGTGCTGATCGACGGCCGCAGCGGCGAGCTGACCACCATCGCGAAAATGCCCTGGTACCTGACCGCGCTGGAATTGTCGCGTCCGCTGCACTTCGGCGACTACGGCGGCCTGCCCCTGAAGATCATCTGGGCCGTGCTCGATCTGATCACCATCGTGGTGCTGGTCAGCGGCCTCTACCTGTGGCTGGCGCGGCGCCGCGCCACCGAAGCCCGCATCGCCGAACTGGTGCGCAAGCACCAGGCCGCCGCCACCCCGCAACGGAGTCCCGCATGAGCAAGAAATCCCCGCGCGGCTTCCTGTTCGTCTGGGGCGTGCCGATCCTGCTGGGTGTGCTCAGCATCTTCGGCCTGCTGGCGGCGCTGCTGGGCACCGGCGCCTGGCACTGGGCCTCGTGGACGGCGCTGACCATTCTGCTGGTGGTCATCGTGCGCTACTGGTTCTTCCCGCCCAGGCAACCCGAGGCGTAGGGCCGGTCGATACGGGAATCCGCCTCGCGCAAGCCCCAGGCACGCCGGCGGCGCCCGCCGCCCGCGTCCGTCCTACTTGCCGAACTTCTCCGGATCGGGTCCCAGGCGGGGCCCTTCCTTGATGGCGTCGATCGCCGCCATCTCCGCGCCCGACAGCTCGAAATCGAACACGTCGATGTTCTCGCGGATGCGCGCCGGCGTCACCGACTTGGGGATCACGATCAGGCCGTGCTGCAGATGCCAGCGCAGCGTCACTTGCGCCGGCGACTTGCCATGCTTGCGCGCCAGCTCCAGGATGGTCTTGTCCTGGGTGATCTTGCCTTGCGCCAGCGGACTCCAGGACTCGGTGGCGATGCCATGCCTGTCGTGAAAGGCGCGCAACTCGCGCTGCGCGAAGCCCGGATGCAGTTCGATCTGGTTGACCGCCGGCGTGACGCCGGTGGCATCGATCAGCCGTTCCAGGTTGGCCTGGGTGAAATTGGACACGCCGATCGAACGGGCGCGGCCATCTTCCTTCATCTCGATCATGGCGCGCCAGGCGTCCACGAACTTGTCGCTGCCCGCCACCGGCCAGTGGATCAGATACAGGTCCACGTAGGCCAGGCCGAGCTTTTCCAGGCTTTCATCCATCGCCTGGTGGGCGGCATCGAACCCGTGCCTGTCGTTCCACAGCTTGGTGGTGATGAACAGATCCTTGCGCGCCACGCCCGCCGCGCGCAGCCCGGCGCCCACGCCGGATTCGTTACCGTAGATCGCGGCGGTGTCCACCGAACGGTAGCCGGCCGCCAGCGCTTCCTTGACGCTGGCCGCGGCCTGGTCATCGGGCACCTGCCACACGCCCAGGCCCAATTGCGGAATCTTGCCGCCGTCGTTCAGTTTCACTGTGGGTACCTTCGCCATAAGACCCTCCGAAGCTTGCGACGCGACGCTCGCGCGGCGAAATCGCGCCAGGTCGCGCAGCCAGGGATGTTGCCGGGCGTACCCCTGGCCTACTGTTGATGACGGGCCCGCCCTGCTGCGCCCGTATGGAAAAAAACAATGCGAAAACCGGATGGAAAACCCCCGGGAGTGATACGTCCATCCCAGGGGTTTTCAACCAGATCATAGCGCTGGTGCCGGATAATGGGCCTTTTCGGGGCTCGTCACCCCCCAATGGAACCCTGGCCCGCCCCTGCCTGAGCCGCTCTAGCCTCCCATGACCGCACCTGATCCCCGCACGCCCGGACGCGGTGGCTTCGCCACCCTGCGCACCCTGTTTCCGTACCTCTGGCCGCCCGGCCAGGCAGGCCTCAAGGCGCGCGTGGTGGCCGCCCTGCTTTGCCTGTTCGCCGCCAAGGCGGCCACCGTGTACGTGCCGGTGCTGTACAAGCACGCCATCGACGCCCTGGGCGAAGGCGCGCCGGGCGCGGTGACGGTGCCGCTGGGCCTGATCCTGGCCTATGGCGGCGCGCGGGTCCTGTCCCTGCTGTTCTCGGAACTGCGCGACGCCCTCTTCGCCCGCGTCGGCCAGCACGCCATCCGTTCGGTCGGCCTGCGCATCTTCCGTCACCTGCACGGCCTGGCGCTGCGTTTCCACCTGACACGCCAGACCGGCGGCCTGACCCGCGCCATCGAGCGCGGCACCAAGGGCATCCAGACGCTGCTGTCGTTCCTGCTGTTCAACATCCTGCCGACCTTCTTCGAGATCGGCCTGGTCTGCATCGTGCTGTGGCGCATGTTCGACGCCTGGCTGGCGCTGGCCACCGGCGCCACGGTGATCCTGTACATGGCCTACACGCTGGCCGTCACCGAATGGCGCGCCAAGTTCCGCCGGCTCATGAACGAAACCGACTCCGAGGCCAACACCAAGGCCATCGAGAGCCTTCTGAACTACGAGACGGTCAAGTACTTCGGCAACGAGGAACACGAAGCGCGCCGCTACGACGCCTCGCTCACCCGCTACGAGCGCGCCGCGGTGCGCAGCCAGGTCAGCCTGTCGATCCTGAACGTCGGCCAGGCCATCATCATCTCCGCCGGCCTCACGCTGGTGATGTGGATGGCCGCGCGCGGCATCGCCGCGGGCCGCTACACCCTGGGCGACTTCGTGCTGGTCAACACCTACCTGCTGCAGTTGTACTCGCCGCTCAGCTTCTTCGGCTTCATCTACCGCGAAATCAAGCAGGCCATGATCGACATGGAACGCATGTTCGAACTGCTGGGACAGGACCGCGAAGTGGCGGACCGCCCCGGCGCGCAGCCGCTGCGCGTGGAAGGCGGCGCGGTCGAATTCCGCGACGTGCGCTTTGGCTACGACGAACGCCGGCCCATCCTCAAGGGCGTGAGCTTCACGCTGCCGGCCGGCAAGACCGTGGCCGTGGTCGGCACCTCGGGCGCGGGCAAGTCCACCATCGCGCGGCTGCTGTTCCGCTTCTACGACGCCGACGCCGGCGCCATCCTGGTCGACGGCCAGGACATCCGCGACGTCACCCAGGCCAGCCTGCGCGCCGCCATCGGCGTGGTGCCCCAGGACACCGTGCTGTTCAACGACACCATCCGCTACAACATCGGCTACGGCCGTCCCGGCGCCACCGACGCCGAAATCGAGCACGCCGCCCGGCTGGCGCACATCCACGACCTGATCATGGCCATGCCCGACGGCTACCAGACCATGGTGGGCGAACGTGGCCTCAAGCTGTCCGGCGGCGAAAAGCAGCGCGTCGCCATCGCCCGCACCCTGCTCAAGGACCCGGCCATCTTCCTGTTCGACGAAGCCACCAGCGCGCTCGACACCCGCACCGAGCGCGACATCCAGGCCAACCTGCGCGAAGTCAGCCGCGGCCGCAGCACGCTCATCATCGCCCACCGCCTGTCCACCGTGGCCGATGCCGACGAGATCATCGTGCTGGAGGATGGCCGCATCGCCGAACGCGGCCGCCACACGTACTTGCTGGCCGCGGGCGGCCTGTATGCCGCGATGTGGACGCGGCAGCAGGAAAACACCGCCGCGCCGGCCGATTGACAAGCCCCGCCCCCTGACCCAAGATCGCACCCTTTGATTCCAAGGCCTTCCATGCAGGATTCACGCATCGCTCCCGAAGTCCGCGTCTGCGCCGCCACCGACCTGGTCAATGGCGGACTGGGCGTCAAACTGCCGGTCTCCGACAGCGCGGGGCAGACCACGGCGTTCTTCGTGCGTTACCAGGACCGGGTCCATGGCTATCTGAATCGCTGCGCCCACGTGGGCGTCGAACTCGATTGGGAAGGCAGCTTCTTCACGCGCGCCGGCGACCTGATCATGTGCGCCCGCCACGGCGCCACCTATCAGCCCGACACCGGCCTGTGCGTGGGCGGCCCCTGTAAGAACGGCCGCCTCACGGTGCTGACGGTGCAGGAGCGCGACGGCGCCGTCTACTGGCAGCCCAGCGGCAAGATCCAGCCGCTCGCCAGCGGCGGCTGACCCGTCAGGCGCGGGCCGGCGCGGCCTCAGGCGCGGGCCGGTTCGGCCGCCTGCGCCGGTTCGGCGCGATCGGCGTAGCGGCGCGCCAGCACCGCGCAAACCATCAGCTGCATCTGGTGGAAGATCATCAGCGGCAGCACCACAATGCCCATCTGCGAGGTGCCGAACAGCACCGTCGCCAGCGGAATGCCGGACGCCAGCGACTTCTTCGAGCCGCAGAACACCAGCGTGATCTCGTTCTCCTTGGACAGCCCGAGCCTGCGGCTGCCCCACGTCGTGATCAGCAGCACCGCCCCCAGCAGCAACGCATTGACCAGCACCATGGTCGCCAGGTCGATCGCCGGGAACGCGTGCCAAATGCCCTGCGCCACCGCTTCGTTGAACGCGGTATAGACTGCCAGCAGGATCGAACTGCGGTCCACTTTCGACAGGACGCGGCTGTTGCGCTGCGCCCAGGCGCCGATCCACGGCCGCAGCAGGCTGCCCACCGCGAACGGCAGCAGCAGCTGCAGCAGGATGCGGCCGGCATCGGCCAGGCCGTGACCGCCGCCTTGGCGATGCAGCAGCACCGCCACCAGCAGCGGCGTCAGCACCGTGCCCAGCAGGTTGGACGCGGTCGCCGCGCAAATGGCGCCCGGCACGTTGCCGCGCGCCATCGAGGTGAAGGCGATCGACGACTGCACCGTGGAGGACAGCGTGCACACGAAGATCACGCCCAGCCACAGCGACGGCGTCAGCAGCCCGGGAAACACGGCCCGCAGCGCCAGCCCCAGCGCCGGGAACAGGATGAAGGTGCAGCCCAGGATCAGCGCATGCAGCCGCACGTCCTTGACCCCGGCCACGATCGCGTCCGTCGACAGGCGCGCGCCGTGCAGGAAGAACAGCAGCGAAATCGCCACGTTGCTGGCCACCATCATGAAGGACGCGCCCTTGCCCACCGCGGGGAAAAAGCTGGCGAACGCCACGGTGGCAATCAGGATGAGGGTGAACGGGTCGGGCAGGAAGCGGCGCATGGCGGGAGGTTTCCGGGAAGGTTGCGGAAACTATAGGCGCGCTGCTTGCTATCGTGAAGGCCACTGGTTACTGTAACTGCTATCGGAATTTCCTATAGGCAGGCCGCCATGCTCAATCCGCTCTGGCTCAAGACCTTCGCCACCGCCGCGGGCGCGCCCAGCTTCAGCGAGGCGGCGCGCCGCCTCGGCCTGACCCAGCCCACGGTCAGCGAACACATCCGCCAGCTGGAGCTGGCGCTGGACCGCCGCCTGTTCCTGCGCGACACCCATTCGCTGGCCCTGACCAGCGACGGCCGCAGCCTCTTGGTGCATGCCGAGATCATCCTCGACGCGCACGAGCGCGCCGAGCGCCTGTTCGACGCCCCGCGGTTGCGCGGCCGCGTGCGGCTCGGCACCTCCGACGACCTGGCGATGGGGCCACTGCCCGACGTGCTGGCCGCGTTCCGACAGGCGCATCCCGAAGTGGAGCTGGACATCACCATCGGCGTCACCAGCGATCTGTACCGACTGCTGGACGACAACGGCCTGGACGTGATGATCGGCAAGCGCCGTCGCGGCGACCGCCGCGGCCAGACCCTGCACAAGGAAGCGTTGCTGTGGCGCGCCCGCGAAGGCCTGCGCCTGGCGCCCGAGGCGCCGCTGCCGCTGATCCTGCTGCGCGAGCCCAGCGTCACCCGCAGCCTGGCGCTGGATGCGCTGGCCCGCGCCGGCCGCGGCTGGCAGATCGTCTGTACCAGCACCAGCTATGCCGGCTGCCAGGCGGCCGCCCGCGCCGGCCTGGGCATCACCGTGCAGCCCTCGCACCTGTCCACCGCCGGCCTGGCGGCGCCGGCCGGCGCCCTGGCCCTGCCGGCGCTGCCGCAGGTGGAGTTCATCGTCATCTCGGCGCCCGCCCCCAACAAGCCGACCCGGGCGCTGACCGAGATCCTGATGCGCAGTTCGCTGACCTGAGCCTCCGCCCGACCGGGCCGGCGAGCGCGTCGATGGTTCACGCTGCCGGCCGCGTGTGCCGCACGCTGCCTTCCAGCGGCTGCGGCTGCTTGAGCAGGTTCAGGATCGGGCACCACTGCTCCACCGCCTCATGCACGGCACGTACCGCCCCCTCGTCGGCCGGCGACACGATGTGCGCGGTGTAGCGGATATTGTGCGGAAAGAACGGCACCTTCTCGTAACCCGGTTTGCCGCCGCGCGGATCCAGGTCGCCTTCGATCTCCACCTCCAGCGAGTCCAGCGGCAGTTCCAGCTCTGCCGCCTTGATCAGGAAGATGTGCGTCAGGCAGCTGCCCAGCGACCCCAGCAGCAGTTCCGGCGAACTCGGTCCCAGGTCGTAGCCGGCGAAATCCGCCGGGCTGTCGCTCACCACCTGGTGGTCGCGGATGCGGATGCGACGCACCCCGCTGCGGCCCTCCGCGCTGACATGCGCGCGCAGCTTCACCGGTGTCACGGTACGCGGATCGCGCGCATTGCGCGCCAGCACCGCCTCGCGCTTCTGGCCCAGGTATTCGTTCAAGGTACTCATTTGCCTGCCTCGCTTGCGTGAAAAAGTGGAAAAAAAACCCCGGCCGCCACGCCGCGCGCCAACGCTTCATGGCCCGCGCCGCGTATCCGGGATGTCAATGGGGGAACGATCCATCGCCAGCAACAGCGCCCCCAGTCCCTGGGCCGACGTGTTCTCCATGCGACCGCCGGGACCGCAGACGTTGTCCGCGCTGGTCCAGGCGGGCGCCGCGCCCGGCAGGCGCCGGGCCCGCAGCCAGCCACGGCGATCCACCATGAACTGCGCGCCCGCCAGCGCCTGCGGCGGCAGGCCCGCGGCCAGCGCGTAGGCACGCCAGGCGGTATCGTCCGGCGCCACGCAATCGGCATCCTCCGGAGGCGGACCGCCGCGCGTCAGCGCCACGGTCAAGAGGCGCGGATCCTGCGGCTCCCGGGGCGCGCCGGGCGCGGCCGCCACCACCCGCACGGGCAGGCCGCGCAGGCCGGACAGCGTGGCCGCGCGTCCATCGCGGCAGGTCAGCACCACCACCGGCGCGGGAATCGCCGGCATGCCCGCGCCACCGCCGACCCCATAGGCGTGCACGCGCAGGTAGTCCAGCACCCGCCAGCTATCGTCGGCCGTCAATGTTTCGGACGAACCGGAAACGGGCGGCGCGCCTGCCGCGCGGCCGCCGGACTGCCTGCCGCCCGCTGGCGCGCTGTTGGAGATCCCCTCCCCGTTACGGGCGTCGCCGCCATATGCGCCACTGCCATGGCGGGCGCCCTCCCGCGCCAGGCGCCAATGCAATTCCCCTTCCAGGCGGTTGTCGAACAAGGCCGGCCCCAACACGCTGGGCCAGGCCGGCAACCCGGCCGCGAGCGGCCCGCGGCCATCCGCCCGCTCGCCATGGCAGCCTGCGCAGTGGCGCTGGTAAAGTTGCGCGCCCTGTAAAAGATTGCGATCCGAGAACAACAGGGGCGAACGCTGGTAAGAGGTGGCCGTTGCCTCCGTCAGCAGCATCCGCGGCGCTGGCCAACTGGCGCTGGCCAGCAGGCCAGCGGCCGCCGTCAGCCACACCAGCCTGCCGCGCCGCGCGAACAGCGCGCCCACCAGCAGCCCCAGGCCCACCGCCGTAAGTCCCGCCGCCAATCCCAGGCGGCGCCAGGTATGCGTGCCGACAGGCAGATCCGGGTCATAGCGCCAGGCGAACGGCCAGTGCGCAATCGCCAGCGCCTCCTCCGGCTGCCAGGCAATCGCCAAGGCCAGCAACGCCGCCAACGATGCCAACGCCCCCAGCACCATGGCGCCAGCCCGGCGCGATGCCGTGCGCGCCGCCGGCGCCGGCATGCGGCTGTGCAACCAGGCGGCCGCCAGCGCCGTCAGCAACAACAGCGCCGCGACGGCCAGGGCCAGATGCCCCAGCCGCGATCCGAGCAGGCCCGGCACGCCCTGCGCCCGCTGCCAGGCCAACGCCAGCACGCCGCCCACCGACGCCAAGGTCAGCGCCGCCAGCCAGGGCAGCGGCAGGCCGGCCGTGATCTCCCGCCCGCGCCGGCGCGCGGCCGCCAGGCACGCCAGCATGCCCGCCGGCGCCGCCAAGGCCGCCAGCGCCAACGCCGCATTGCTCACCACGTCGCATCCAGTCCCAGCAAGGCCAGCGCCTGGCGCCGCAACTCGGCCAGGCGCGGATCGCCGCGATGGCGCGGATACGGCAGGTCATTGACGATCTCGTCCTTGATCCTTGCCGGCCGCTCGCTCAGCACGATGATGCGCGACGCCATGAACAAGGCCTCCTCCACATCGTGCGTCACCAGCAAGGCGGTGAAACCGCTGCGCTGCCACAGTTCCACCAGCTCGGACTGCATCGCGATCCGCGTCAGCGAATCGAGCTTGCCCAGCGGCTCGTCCAGGATCAGGATGCGCGGATCGTTCACCAGCGCGCGCGCCAATGCCGCGCGCTGCGCCATGCCGCCCGACAGTTGATGCGGATAAGCCTGGCCGAAGGCCGCCAGGCCCACGCGCTGCAGCGCGTCGTCGACGCGGGCGCGCTGTGTCTTCAACAGACCCCGCGCCTGCAGCCCGAGCGCCACGTTGTGCCAGACCGTGCGCCATGGATACAGCGTCGGATCCTGGAACACCACGATGCGCGATGGCGATGGCCCGTCTATTGGCTCGTCATCGGCCAGCAGATCCCCCTGCGCCGGCGGCTCCAGCCCCGCCACCAGCCGCAGCAGGGTCGACTTGCCACAGCCGCTCGGACCCAGCAGCGCAACGAACTCGCCCGGCCGCACCTCCAGGTCAATGTCATCCAGCACCGGCAACGCCGCGCCGTCCAGCTCGAAGCGATGGTTTACGCCACGCACCGCCAGCGCCGCGCCGCGCGCCGCGGATGCCGCCGTGCCTTCCCGTGCCGCCGCTACCATTTCACCACTCCCTTCTGCCAGGCCAGCAGGCGGTCGCGCCCCGCGAACAGCAGCGTGATCAGACCCGAGAACACCAGCGCCATCACGATCAGCGCGCCGTACATGTTGGCGTACGAGGCCCACCCCTGGGCCCACGACAGATACCAGCCCAGGCCGGACTTCACGCCCATCATCTCTGCCGCGACCAATACCGAAAACGAAGCGCCCAGGCCCATGAACAGGCCCACGAACACCTGCGGCAACGCCGCCGGTATCGCCACCCGCAGCACCAGGAACCACTCGCTCGCGCCCATCGTCCGGGCCACGTCGTAGTAGGCGCGGTTGACGCCCGCCACCCCCGACCAGGTCAGCACCGTCACCGGGAACCAGGTCGCCAGCGCGATCAGGAACACGGCCGCCGACCAGCTCGACGGGAAAAAGAAAAACGCCATGGGCAGCAGCGCCGTCGAAGGCACGGGCCCCAGGAAGCGCAGCACCGGGTGCACCCAATACCCGAGGCCACGCGACCAACCGATCGCCACGCCCGTCAGGAAACCCGCCGCCGCCCCCAGGCCGAAGCCATTGGCCAACAACCAGAGCGAATTGGCCAGGCTGTCGGCCAACCGCTTGTAGTCGCTAGCGTAGACCTCGATCAGCGACTGCGGCGGCGCGAAGAACGGGCTGGGCAGCAACGCCAGCTTGGCCGTCGCGATTTCCCACAGGCCCACCGCCACGGCCAGCGCCAGCAGCCAAGGCCCGGCCCGGTGCAACGCGCGCACCGGGCGGCGGCGCGCCCCGCCGGCCACCGCCGCCAGCAGCAGCACGGCCGCCAGCACCAGCGTCGCCACGCCAAACTCGCGCGTGTAGCCCCAGGAAGTAAAGCCCACCTCCACATTGGGCCAGCGCAGCGTCACCGCGCCCACCACCGCCCACAGGGCGGCGGCGGCCACGCCGGTCTTCCACAGGCGCCAGGGTTGCGCGGCGGCCGGCGCGCCGCGTAACGCCCCAACCGCCAGCGTGTCAGCCGAGGACATTGGGCACCACCGCTTGCGCGTACTTGTTGATGTCCAGGTTGGCGCTCAGCACCTTGATGGTCTTCAGGTCCTTGGCGTAACCGACGATCTCCTCGCGCAGCGCGCCGCCGGTCGACGCGTGGCCATGGCTGTGGCTGCGCAGGATCGCCGCCACGCGCTCGGCCGGCACCTTGCCCGGCACATAGGGCGCGAAGATGCGCGCGGTCTCATCGGGATTGGATGCGGTCCAGCGCTGCGCGTCGATCACCGCGCGGGTGATGGCGGCGGCCGACTCGGGATCGTTGCGCACCAGATCGCCGCGCAGCCCCAGCACGCAGCAGGTACGGTTCTCATAGTCGCCCTCGATGTTGGTGGCGACCTCGCGCAGCTTGTTGTCCTCGCGCAGCGTGTAGATCAGCGGGTCGTCGCCGGCGATGGCATCGACCTCTCCCTTGCGCAGCACTTCGCCGAACAGGTCCTGCGGATACTGGCGCCAGTCCACCGACTCCGGATCGATACCCAGTTGCGCCACCCGGATGGCGAAGAAGTTCTTCACCGGGCTGGCCTGGTCCGAGACCGCCACGCGGCGACCCTTCAGGTCCTGCACGCGCTTGATCGGCGAATCGGCCGCGGTCAGCAGGCGCATGCAGCCGCCATGCGTACCCACCGCCAGCTTCACGTCAAAGCCCTGCTCCAGCGGCTTGAGCCAGCGCAGCGCCATGCCGATGCCGCCGTCGGCGTGGCCGGTGGCGATGGCTTCGAGCAATTGATCGGTCGAGCCGCTGAAATTGATACGCTCGACCTTCAGGTTGTACTTGTCGAAAAAGCCGCGTTCCAGCGCCACCGAAACCGGCGACTGGCACACCGCGGTCTGGCTCCATGCGATCTTGTAGGTGCGTGGCGCGCCATTGGCCGCCAGCACCCGCGATCCCAGCATGCCCAGCGGTGCCGCAAGGCCCGCCGCGGTTGCCGCGCGCAGCAATGCGCGTCGCGAAATGCCGCGCGCCGCATGGGCGCGCGTTTGGACGTTCGTATTCATCAACCTTCCTTTTGAGCAGACTGTGAATGGCGATGCTTGCCATGCGGCATCATCGGCCCGTGCTCAGGCGTTCGACAAATACAAAGTGGGGATAACAATATGGGCGGCGGCGCCTCCGGCGACCGCCGCGCTCAAGCGCCGCTAGTCCGGCAAGTGGTCGGGCACGCCGTGCTCGTCCACGGACTTGACGCGATCCAGCGCGTTGCGCGCCGCCGACATCGCTTCGACCGCGCCGCGAAAGCGGCGCGTGATGAAAATCTCGAAGGCCAGGCTTTCGGGCTCGTCCTCGGCCTCGGCTTCGTCACAGGCCTCCCGCGCGCCCGCGTCCTTGGCGGCCGTGTCCGCCTTCACCGGCAGACGCCGCGTTTCCAGAAAAGCGCGCGCCGGAATACGTCCCTCGGGTTGCGTCGCGTACGCCACGACGGAAAAACCATTGATGATCTTCTCGGCCATACCGGTTCCTTATAGGCCGCGCCAGTGAACGGCGCAGCATGTTGTTAGCGACAACGGCCCGTCATCGGGAAACTTAAGCACGCGTGAAACGGCCCCGATTGATTCGCATCAATCGGGGCCGTGGGATCGCAACGATGCACGCGCGTTTATTTTGTCGACGATATCGCCGGAAGGCGGGCGCGCACGTATTGCGCCACCTGCGCCAGCACTTGCGACAGATCGGCGCGCAGCGATTCAAAGCCCGCATTGCGCTCGCGCGTCGCCTCGTCCATGTACAGCGGACGCCGGATCTCGACCTGCAGACTGTGCCGGTTCAACGCCGGCTGGCCGATCTGCGCGATCAACTGCACGCCCTTGTAGGGGTCGTTGCGCGCCACGGTATAGCCGCGGTCGCGCAGCGCGGTCTCGATCAGGGCGATGAACTCGGGCTCGCAGGTGGTGCCGTCACGGTCGCCCAGCACGAAATCGGCCAGTGGATGCGCGCTCTCGCGGCCCAGCCGCGCATAGGCATCGTTGGGCATCGAGTGCAGGTTCAGATGCCAGACCGCGCCGAAATCGCGTTGCGCGGTTTCGATGGCCTGTGCCAGCGCCGCATGATACGGCTCGTAGTACGCCTGGATGCGGTGGCGCACTTCGGCCAGCGACAGCTTGCGGTCGTAGATCGGCGTGGCCTTGTCCATGCGGCGCCAGATCAGGCCCTTGCCCAGCCGCGTCTTTTCGCCGGGGTCGAGCGGCTCCGGCCAGGGCTCGGCCAGCAGCTCCGGATCCAGATCGCGCAGCGTGCGGTTGGGATCGATGTAGACGCGCGGAAAGTGCGCCGCCACCAGCGTGGCGCCCAATGCCGGCGCCGCCGACCACAAGGCGTCCACGTGCGTGTCCTCGCCCTGGCGCAGCTGCGCCAGGCTGGCCGCGGCGCCGAAATCGGCGGGATATCGCTCGCCGCTGTGCGGCGAATCACACACCAGCGGCAGCGCCGGCGCGGTCGGAGCATGCACGGAAACGGCTTGGAAGTCGGCGTTCGTCATCGTCAGTCAGCCTGGATGTTGGCGGCCTTGGCGACTTTGGCGTAGCGCGCCAGGGCCTGTTCGATCTGGACCTTGAATTCCTGCGGCGTGGTCGGCATCAGCGTACCACCGACGTCCTCGGCCTTCTTGCGGAACTCCGGATCCTGCATCGCCGCGCGCACGGCCTGGTTCAGGCGCTCGACCACCGCCGGCGGCGTGCCGGCCGGCGCCACCAGGCCGAACCAGCCGCCCGTGCCCATGTCGGGATAGCCCAGCTCGATGTAGGTCGGCACATCCGGCAGCAGCGGCGAACGCTCGGCGCCCAACACCGCCAGCGGCCGCAGCTTGCCGCCCAGCACCTGCGGCAAGGTCGAGGACAGGTTGTCGGTGATGGCGTCCACCTGCCCGCCCATCACGTCATTGAGCGCCGGGCCCGCGCCGCGGTACGGCACGTGCAGCAGCTTGATGCCGGCCAGCATCATGAAGTTCTCGATGTTCACGTGCCCCAGCGAGCCCACGCCCGGCGAGGCGAAGCTGTACTTGTCCGCCTGGCCCTTGGCCAGCGCGACGAACTCGGCCATGTTCTTGGCCGGGACCTGCGGATTGATCGCGAAGATGCTGGGCACCGCCAGCACGTTGGCCACCGGCTCGAAGTCCTTGAGCGGGTCGTAGTTCATCTTGCGATAGACCGCCGGATTCGACCCGTGCGTGCTCATCGTCGCCATGCCGATGGTGTAGCCGTCGGCGGTCGAACGCGCCACCTGCTCCATGCCGAGCGAACCGCCCGCGCCGGCCTTGTTCTCGACCACGATGGTCTGCTTCAGGTCGCGGCCGGCGTACTCGGCCACCAGGCGCGCCACGATGTCGGTCGAACCGCCCGCGGCGAACGGCACCACCAGCTTGATGGGGCGGGAAGGATAGTCGGCGGCGTGCGCCGGACCAGCCAAGGAAAGCGCGGCGCAGACGCCGGCAAGCGCGATGCGCGCGGAACAGCCGAAAAAGCGGCGGGACATGGAGCGACTCCGGAAAAGGTGCAGGGCTTGCTGCGAGGCCGCCAGTGTCCGAACTTTACGTTCCGCTTTCAAACGACTATATTGCACGCCTTCATTACCAACGCTCATGCTAGGCCGCGCTCGCGGCCTGCTGGAACCCGCCGCGCCATGCGCCTGCATTCGCCGTCCATGTCCGAGCTGCACGCCTTCATGACGGCGGCGCGGCTAGGCAGCTTCACGCAGGCGGCCGAGATCCTGTGCGTAACCCAGGGCGCCGTCAGCCGTGCCATCGCCCGCCTCGAAGCCCATTTCGGCCAGCCCCTGATGCGCCGCAACGCCCATGGGCTGACCCTGACCGAAACCGGCCGCAAGCTCTACGAAGGCGGCCTGGCGCCGCTGCAGGCCATCGAGGCGCTCAGTGCCGAACTGCGCGCCGACGACCGCCGCCTGCGGCTGACGCTATCCAGCGTGCCGACCCTGGCCAGCGCCTGGCTGGTGCCGCGCCTGCCCGACTTCCATCGGCGCCATCCTGATATCCAGCTGGATTTCGCGGCCTATCGCCGCAACGAGGATTTCTCGGGCGCCACGCCCGACGCCAGCATTCTCTCGGGCGTGGCCGGCCAATGGCCCGGCTGGCAGGCCGACTACGTGATCGGCCGCGAAATGATCGCCATCTGCAGCCCCGCCCGGTTGGCCGCCCGTCGTGCCGCGGGCCTGTGGGACAGCCCCGCGGGCCTGCTCGGCGAGCCGTTGCTGTACCACGCCAACGGCCAGGACAATTGGGACCGCTGGTTCGAGGCCGCTGGCGTGCGCCGCGCCCCGCTCAAGCTTGCCAGCGGCTTCGACCAGGTCAGCATCCTGGTGCGCGCCGTCATGGCCGACATGGGCGTCGCCGTGCTGCAGCGCTGCCTGGTGCAGGACGACCTGCAGGCCGGCCGCGTGGCCGCCCCCTTCCCCGATCTGCGCATCGCCATCGCCCGCGGGTATCACCTGTGCGCCCCACCGCAACGGCGCGACCACTACGCCCTGGCCTGTTTCCGCCAGTGGCTTCTCGACACCGCCAGACAGGATCCCGAGGCTGGCGCCCTGCCCGCGGCCTGAACTTGCATCCGTACGTTACAAAACAAAACGGGCCCCAAAAAGGGGCCCGATCATGACAGGCGCTTGTGGCCGTTCGGCCGCGTCGTTCCGACGCCTCAAGGCGCCAGCTTGAACCCCAGATCCACGCCCCACTTGTCAGTCTCGCGCAGCCACTTGGCGCCGCAGTTCAGGCAGCGGAAGTGGTCCTCGCGGCTTTCCTCGCGGCCTTTCTGAGTCGGGTTGGTGAATCCCTGATGCCCCAGGTGGGCGTGCGGTGTCACACCCGCAAGCCCGGGGTTGATGCGTTGGCAAGCCAAGCACATAACGCTCATTGATGCTTCCCCACAAACATAGTTACTAAATTGTAAGGGATTTCACCAATGTTTTTCTATTAAAAGCTATCCCCGGCTAAACAAAAATTGTTAACGGCGCAATTAAACAACGGCGGGGAGCGCCGCCAGGCACGTCGCCAAGTGGTAGGGCGAGGTCGACGGCATGTCCGCGCGCACCACGGCGCCGCTGCCGTCCAGGCACTCGTGCCAGCCTGCGGCATGCAGGAAACGGGCGCGGAACCCGGCCAATGCCTCTGCCAGGGCCGCTCGCTCGCCCAGCACCGCCAATACCCGCAGGTACTCGGTCTGAGCCCAGATCCGGCGGATATCGTCCAGCACCGCGCCGCGCTCGTCCAACGCCGCCACGACACCGCCCGCGTCGACCCCATGCCCCCGGGCCCAGTGAACGCCGCGCGGCAGCGATTCGGCCAGGTCCAGGCCGTCGAACACCTCGGCCGACTCGCGCACCAGCGACAGCCATTCGAACTGGTGGCCCGGCTCGATGCGATTGCCGGGCGTGCCTTGCGGCAATTCCGCGATGCACTGCGTCGGCGCGCTCAGGAACGATTGGGTCATGGCTTGCGCCAGGCCCCGCAGGCGCGTGGCGAACCGGGCCGGTTCGGCAACCTGCGCCGCGGCCAGGTAGGCCTCGGTCAAGTGCATCATGGGATTCTGCGCCGGCCCGCGCAGCGGCTGGCGCCAGTCCGGGCTCAACGCCGCGTGGTACAGCCCGTCGGCGCCGCGAAAGCGCGACTCGATGGTCTCGGCGGTGGCCAGCAACAGCTTGCGCGCGTCGGCGTTGCGCGAACGCCGGAAATAGGCGGCGCAGGCGAACACGATGAATGCGTGGGTATACAGGTCCTGGGAGGTGTCCAGCGGCTGCCCTTGCGGGTCGACACTGTAGCGCCAGCCGCCATGCGTCTCGTCGCGGAATACGCGGCGCAGCGAGGAGAACAGGCGGTCGGCATGCGCGCCGGCGGCCGCGCCCGGCGCTTCGGCATAGACATACAACTGGCGCGCGCACGCCATGGCGCGATAACGCACTACCGGCAGCGGCTCGCCGGTGGCGGCATCCAGGGATTCGAATGGCAGACCCAGCGCGTCATTGAAGCCCCGCCCCATCCACATGGGCAGGATGACGGAGTCGAAATGCTCGCGCAAAGCGTTGATTTGCTCGGCCAGCGCGGAGTTGGTCTGTGCGGCAGTCATCTTGGAACGACGCAGGTCCGATGAGGACCGCTTGTTATGGAGCAGCGACGATAACCGAAATTTTCGCCGCCATCTCTGGAACGCCATTCTGAAAGTCATGCGCACACAGACCGGTACAGCCGTTCAACTTCCTGCAGGCGCGCCTGCGCCTAGCGGAAGATGTTTTCCTCGACCCAGTTCTGCGCGAAGATTTCCGCGCGATCGCGTGCCTCGTCCAAGGAGGCGCAGTTGCCCAAGTGGGAAAACGCGGCATCCACCTCGGTGCCGCCCTCAGCCGTTACCGTCAGCAATACGCCATATCCGCCGGTATCCATGGCCGCTGTGGAAACGTCGATCAGTACTTCCTGGTCACGATGCTGCATGTGCTACCTCCCAGTCGGTTACCTAAACGCGTGAACCACGCGTGACGTAGCGGGTGCAGAATTCCCGCGCAATGAATAGACCTGATTCCGTCACGCAAGTTCATCTTACCGGCGGCGCGCGGCGCGCGATACGTCCGGACGCTGCCAAATCGAACAAACCGTCTCAGGAGATTCCCGTAGCCCGCCCGCGCGTGGCGCCGCTTGATGACACACGGCGAGAACATTCGCAAGAAACGAGCGCAATTTCGCAGTAATGCGAGCAGTTCGTCACAAACCTGACTTGGAATGCGGGGAGAAAGAGAAAAACGGCCTAGCGCAAATGGATGGCGCCGGGTTCTTCCATGCGCAGCGCCAGCTTGCCTTTCTCGGTGATACGCCAGCCGCCGTCGGGGCCGGGGTCGATGCATCGCAAGGTTTGCAGCGCCTCGGCCACATGCGCGGGCACGCCGGTCTGGACGGCGCCCGGTTCCGAATTATCGGCAACGACGCGCAGCCAGTGACCCAGTTCACCCTTTTCGAAACGATGCAATGCCATGCGTGACTCTCAATTGAATGCCTCAACGATAGCACGCCACGATAGCGCGCCGCCCCTATGACGGCCGCAGCGCCAGGGGACGCTTCAGGCGCGCCGCCGCCGCCGACGCCGCCACGCTCAGGGCGATCAGCCCCAGGCCCAGCGCGAGGTCCGGCGAGATGCGTTCATGGAACACCACTGACGACACCACCAGGCCGATCACCGGCACGCACAGCATGGCGATCGACGTCGCCACCGGCGGCAGTTTCTGCGTCATGCCAAGCACCACGATGAACGTCAGCGCGGTGGCCAGCGGGCCGGTATACAGGATCACCGGCCAGGCATCGGGCACGGCCAGGAATGCCGGCGCGCCGTCGCGCAGCCAGGCCAAGGCCGCCAGCGGCACGGTGGCGATCGCGGTCTGCCAGGGAATCATGTCGGCGCCCAGCCGCACATGGCGGCTGCCGCGCAGCTGGATGATGTTGCAAGCCCAGGCGAACGAGGCGCCCAACAGCATCAGCAGGCCAACGGCCGCCTGCGCCTGCCAAGGGCTGAACGCCGGCGCCACGATCACGCCAATGCCCGCATAGCTGAGCCCGGTGGCGAGCCACTGCGCCGCCGACAACCGTTCCTTGAGCACCAGCGACGACAGTGGAATCACCCAGATCGAGGTGGCGTAGGCGATCACCGACGCCCGTCCCGGCGCAACGTACTGCAAGGCCCACAGCGCCAGCGCGGTGAACGCGCCCATCTGCAGCAGGGCCACGCCCAGCACCAACGGCCATTCCTGGCGCGTGGGCAGCCGCAGGCGGCCCAGCAACGCCAGCACCAACACACTGATCAGCGCGGCCGACCCGAAGCGGCTGGCCGCCAGCCAGAGCGGGCTCATGTGCGCCAGCCCCAGTTTCATGACGGGCCAGTTGCCGCCCCAGATCATGACCGCCCCCGCCAGGGGCAAGAAGTTGCGCAAGGTGCTCTGCCTGATCATTACTGCCACATCTACCGCTTGAATATTCCGTGCCTTGGCCGATTCGCCAAAGAAAGGAATAGTCTATAGGGTAAACCCCAGCACATTTCACCTCAATTCACCGTTGAAACGGGCATACTCGGCACAAATGCACTGCCCATCCACGAACCACAGGTCTGTTATGCCGGACATCAACCTGGATGCCACCGACATCCGTATCCTCAACGAACTCCAGCGCGACGCGCGCCTGACCAACGTCGAACTCGCGGCGCGCGTCAATCTATCGGCCTCGCCCTGCCTGGCGCGCGTACGCCGCCTGGAAACCGAAGGCCTGATCGACCGTCGCGTCACGCTGCTCAACGCGCGCAAGCTCGGCCTGAAGGTCAACGTGTTCATCCAGATTTCGCTGGACAAGCAGCGCAAGGCGGCGCTCGATGTGTTCGAACGCGAAATCGCCGTGCTGCCGGAAATCATGGAGTGCTATCTGATGTCCGGGGATGCCGACTACCTGATCCGCGCGCTGGTGCCCGACGTCGACGCGCTCGAACGCCTGATCGTCGAACACATCACGCGCATTCCCGGCGTGGCCAGCATCCGCTCGAGCTTCGCGCTCAAACAGGTGCTCTACACCACCGCCGTGCCGCTGGGCTAGCCGCCGTCGCGTGCCATGGCCACCCGCGCTGTCGCTGCGCTTGCGGGATCCCGCCGCCAAGCCCACAATAAAAAGCGTCCGGCCTCGGAGGCCGGCGCCCCTTCATCGCTTAGCAAGGAGTCCACCATGCCTGAAACCGACTGGTACCCCGGCAGCACGCTACCCGATCGTCAGGGCTACTTCGAAGTGGCATTCGACACCGGAGAGACCGAAATCACCCGCTACGGCATCCTGGGCTGGGAGCCCGCCGAGGACCGCGGCCGCATCCTGCGCTGGCGCGGCCTGGATCCGAAAATCGAAGCCGCCGAAATCGAACGTGAAAGCGCGGTGCGCGCCCACGGCGACGACATCCTGCGCTGACGCGCCCGCCTCCAACGCAAAACGCCGCGGCTTGCGCCGCGGCGTTTGTCTGTGCGCATCGTGGCGGCCGGACCGGCCGCCGCGATGGCCCTTACATATCGATCTTCGCGATCTTGGTGCCTTCCAGGGACACGCCCGCCATCAGGCCGCCGTTGTTGAGCACGAAGCCCACCACCGGCTGCTGCGCCGTGTTGGTGTCGATACGGCCGTTGGCGCCGATATTGACCACCGCCACGGTGGCATCCGCGCCCACCGTCCAGCCATTGCTGTTGCGGAACTTGTTCAGGGCCTCATCCGTCATGAACAGCACGAACATAGCCTTGGACTGGGCGCCGGCCTGGAAGCCGATCGAACCGGCCGTGGTGCTGTAGTAGCCGGCGTTGGCGCCGCCCACCCGCAGCACACCCTTGCCATGCTGCGCGCCGATGAAGAAGCTGCCGCTCAGCACATCCGGGAAGATCAGCACGCCCTTGGCGCGCGCGACCAGGTCCTTGGACTGCGGCGCGGCTTCATAAAGCTTGCCCAACGACGCATTGGCCGCGCTGTTGATCGACTGCCGCTGCTCCTGGGCGGAGGCGTTCGATTGCGGAGTGGTGGTGGTGCAACCGGCGAACAGCAGGCCGGCCACGCTAATGGTCGCGGCGGCCATACCGACGCGGCGCAGGACAGGAAAAGTGTCAAACATGGAACTCTCCTTTTTTGTTGTCTTCCGTTGGTTACTCTACCGGCCCCAAGCGCCGGCGCAAGGCACATGATGTGATAAACGAAACAAAACCTAGCGCGCGCATGACCCGCCGACCTGCCCGGCGGTCACGGACAGCTCAAGACAGCGCGGCCTTTCGCCCAGTCGCCCGAAGCAACATTTGGTAGGGCAATCCGCGTCTCGATACTCGTCCGCAAGCGGATCGACACCTGACCGCGACCGCCGCATTTTTCACAGGATTCCATAACGCGGCTCGCCCGTCGCCGGATCGACCGACATGATGCCGGACAACACCAGTTCGGCATGCCGCCGCGCCACGCCGACATCGGCGAAGGTCACGAAGCGCGGCAAAGACCAGCGCTGCCGGAAAGCCGCATCGCCAGGCCGTGACACGCTGATTTCTATCGCCAGCACACCGGCGTCGAGACTGACGACTTCGCACTGCACTTCGAAGCCGTCGATGTGACGCTGTGGCCACCCTTCCATGTCCTCCACTCCTGAAATCCGTTTTTCCCGACCGAAATATGCCAATAAAAAACGGGCTTGAAAAGCGAAGTTTTCAGGGGGTTATGACGTACTAGAAGGGGGGGTGCCAACGCATCTGGACAAGCCCGAAAAGGCCTCGAAATCGGGCCTTTTCCGCTGCCGGCACGCACGCGCGCGCGAACACTCGCCGGCCATGCCGGCGCGACGACACAGGGCGTCGGATCTCAACGCGCCGGCGGATGGATCCATTGCGCGTCCCACAAGGCCTCGCCGCGCTGGAGCGTTGCGGCCAGTTCCTTCTTGCGGCGCAATGCCACCGCCGCCAGCAGCGCATTGCAGACCGACAAAGCCGCCACATACGAATCGAACGGCGAGGCGCTGGAGGTGCGCGCCAGCAGCACGTGGTGTGCCTGCGCCGCGGCCGGCGCGGCCGCCGAGTCGGTCACCAGCACCACCTTGCCGCCGCGCTCGCGAAAGACCTTGACCGCATTCGCCGCCGCCACCGAGTAACGCCGGAACGTGAAGGCCAGCAGCACGTCCTGCTCGTCCAGCCACAACAACTGGTCTTCCAGGAACAGCGGGCCCGCGGCGGTCATGGCACGCACGCCGGGCAGGCACAGATTCAGATACAGCGCCATGTGGCTGGCCAGCGGCGCCGCCTGCCGCAATCCCAGCACATGCACGCGCGCGCGGCGCTGCGTCAGCAGGCGCACCGCGGCCTCGAACGCCGCCGCGTCAATCGCGGCAAAGGTCGTTTCCAGGTTGTGCTGGTCGTGCAGCAAGGCATTGCGCAGGCAGGCCTGCGCCGACGGATTGTCGAGTCCGACCGCGTCGGCGCGCTCGCCCGGCGATGCCAGCCGCGCCGTCAGCTCGGCGCGCGCCTGCATCTGCGCCTGCGCATAGCTGTCATAGCCCAGCTTGGCCAGGAGACGCACCACGGTGGAGGCGCTGGTGCCCACGTTGCGCGCCAGCGCCGTGGCGGATTCGAGCAGGCCCTGGGGATAACGCGCCTGCATGTCGTCGACCAGGCGCCGTTCGGTCTTGGTGAGTTTCTTGTCGTAGGCGGCGATGCGCTGGTGCAGATTCACGGTGCGGGCGGACTCCAAGGTGCCGGGCGCGCCCCGGCTAGGTGATAACCCCAAATTCAACAATATTCATTGCAGACTATATTTGATTCTGCAACGTTCCTTGCAGAATAGACCGAACCGTTCGTCCCCACAAGAGAGCTTCATGAAGCACCCGTCCGAGGCCCTGTCGCCCGCCCGCCGCCAACTGCTGATTGCGGGCCTGGCCGCCGCCTTGCTCCCCCTGCCCACCCGCGCGGATGCCGCCTATCCGTCCCGTCCCATCACCCTGGTGGTGCCCTTCCCCGCCGGCGGATCGGTCGACCTGGCCGGCCGCCTCTACGCCGAAGTGCTGGGCAAGATCCTGGGCGTCACCCTGGTGGTCGAGAACCGCGACGGCGCCGGCGGCGCGATCGGCAGCCAGCGCGTGGCGCGCGCCAAGCCCGATGGCTACACGCTGGTGGCCTCGTCGCAAAGCTCGCACCTGGCCAACCCGCTGATGCATCCCAACCTGGGCTACGACCCGATCAAGGACTTCACCTCGATCTCCCAGCTGGCGCGTTCGCCCAACGTGCTGGTGACCAGCGCCGCCTTGCCCGTCAAGGACTTCGCCGGATTCATCGCCTACCTGAAGGCGCACCCCGACGAAGTCCACTTCGCCACCGCTGGCGTCGGCAGCATGGGCCAGCTCAATGCCGAGCTGCTCAAGCACACCCTGCAGGTCGGCGCGGTGCACGTGCCCTATCGAGGCGGCGCGCCGCTGCTGAATGCGCTGCTGGCCAACGAGGCCCAGTTCGCGCTGGACAACCTGGCGCCCTTCCTGCCCCACATCCAGACCGGCAAGATGCGCGCGCTGGCGGTGGCCGCGCCCGAGCGCCTGCCGTCGCTGCCCGACGTGCCCACCTTTGCCGAACTCGGCTATCCCGTGCTCAACTCGATGTCGTGGATCGGACTGGCCGCGCCGGCCGGTACCCCGCCCGCCATCGTGCAAAAACTGCTGGAGGCGGTGCAGACCGCCGCCCGCCAGGAAAGCACCGTGCAGTCTCTGGAAAAAAGCGGCGCCCTGCCGCCCGAGTTGCAGACCCCTCAACAATTCACCGACATGATGTCGCAGCGCCTGGCCTTGTACAAAGACCTGATCGACCGCGCCGGCATCCGTCCGGAATAGGTTCCCACCCATGTCCAACCCCGCTTTCGCCCCCGACACCGCGCCGCTCGAAGTCCTGCCGCGCGACCTTTCCGCCTACCGCCAGGGCAACACCGGCATCGACTATGTGCACCGCTTCGAATCGGGCAAGCCCGGCCCGCACGTGCTGGTCAACGCCCTGACCCACGGCAACGAGATCTGCGGCATGGTGGCGGCGACCCATCTGCTCGATACGGGCGTGCGCCCGAAGATCGGCACGCTCACCGTCAGCTTCGCCAACATCGAGGCCTACGAAGCGTTCGACATCGACAACCCGTACGAGAACCGCCAGCTGGTCCACAACCTGAACCGCATCTGGTCGCCGCAGTGGCTGGACGGCGACGAGCAAAGCCCGGAACTGCGGCGCGCGCGCGAACTGCGCCCGGTGCTGGACGCCGCCGACTACGTGCTCGATATCCACTCGACGCGGGCGCCAGTGCAGCCGTTCTGGGTCTACCCCGAGATGGACCGCAACACCGCGCTGGCCGCCGCCGTCGGCGCCCCGGCGGTGCAACTGGTGATGCCGGCCGGCCGCTTCCCCGGCACCGGCGTGCTGAACTACGGCCGTCATGGCGATCCCGCCTCGGACAGCGGCGGCGCGCTGGTGGTCGAATGCGGCCAGCACTTCGCGCAATCGGCCGCCCTGCTCGCCACCGACGTCACGTTGCGGTTCCTGGCGCACCTGGGCCTGATCGACGCTCCGGCCAACAGCGCGCCCGCGGCGCCCGCGCAGCCGTTCCGGCTGCTCGAGGTGCACATGGTCAAGTCCGAGGACTTCACCTTCACGCGGCCGCTGCTAGGCTTCGAGGTGTTCAACAAGGGCGAACTCATCGCCATCAACGCCGGCGAGGAAATCCGCTCGCCGTGCGACAACTGCACCATCTTCATGCCGACCCGCATGCCCATCGTCGGCCGTGAAGCGGTGTACCTGACCGAGCCGATGTAGATGTGGGAGCCCCATCCCTGGGACCTGGACGACGCCGCCGCTGACATCCAGCGGCAGGGTTTCCATGTCCGCGGGAGAGTGGCCGTCGGCTGGCAAAGCATCCCGTTCGGCGACCTGCCGGCCGAGGGACTGTTCGGCCTGACCGCGGATCAACTGCGCTCGGCCGAAGCCGTCTGCCATGCCACCGTGCAGGACGAGCATTGGGTGCTGACCCAACTGCTCTGGCATGGCTTTCCCGATCCGCCCGAGTGGGGACTGTGGACCCGACGGCGGGACGCCTCCGGACAACCCTGGACCTCCTGGGGGCAGTTCGCCGCCCTTCCGCCGGCGTGGCGCCTGCCGCCCGGCGTCGATTGAGCGCGCGGAGCGAAGGGCTCTACGCCTCGGGGAACGCTGGCTCGGCGCCCGCCTTCTCCAGCAGATCCGCCACATCCTGCGCGCCCTTCTCGATGGCCCAGGCCCAGGCGTTCCAGCCTTCGTCGTCGCGGCGGTCTGCCTCGGCGCCATGCGCCAGCAGCAACGCGGCGATGGCGGCATTGCCGCGCGCCGCGGCCGCCATCAAAGGCGTGCCGCCGTCGTCGGACGCGGCATCCACCTGTGCCCCCGCCTCCAGCAGCAAGGCCACCAGTTCCAGGTGCTCCCAGCCCGCGGCCTGATGCAACGCGGTCAATCCATGCCCCGCCCGGCAGGCCGTGTCCGCGCCCTGCGCCAGCAGCAGGCGCGCCGCCTCGGCCGCGCCTGCGGTTGCCGCGCAGAACAGCGGCGTGGCGCCGAACGCATTGCGCGTGTCCACCCCCGCGCCAAGCGCCAGCGCCTGCGCCACGCCCGGCGCGTCGCCGGCCGTCGCCGCCTGCAGCAGTTGTTCGTCTGGTGTCGTCATGAAAAACCCGTCATCGGAAAGGAATCGAAGGCGCCCATTAGACACCGCCCGGCTCACAGATCGGGAATCAGGCGCTTGCCCAGGCTGATCACCTCGTCCTGCTGGAACCCCAGGCTGGCATAGAAGTCCTTGACCGCCAGGTTACTGGCGCGGATCAGCAGGTTGATCTTGGGGCAGCCCATCTCCAGGAACTTGCGCTCCAGCGCCCGCATCAACGCCGAGGCATAGCCGCGGCGCTGATGCGCCGGCGACACCGCCAGGTAATTGACCCAGCCGCGGTGGCCATCGTAGCCACCCATCAGCGTGCCGACGATGACGCCGTCCGCCTCGCCCACCAGGAACAGGTCGGCTTGCACGGTCAGCTTGCGCGCCACGTCCTTGCGCGGATCGTTCCAGGGGCGCGTCAGCCCGCAATCGGTCCACAACTGGATGATGGCGGCTTCGTCCGCCGGATGAAAAGACCGGATGGCCAGTTCGGGATGCTTCATGCTTCGTTCCTCTTGAGGGAAAAACGAAGGCCGGGCGCTACGCCTCGATGGCTGGAAAGCAAAGCGCGCATGCCGCGCAAACAAAAAGGCCACGAGGGGTATCGTGGCCTTCTGGAGGGAACACCGGGGATCCGGCGTTCGAACACGGCTTGCCACTCAACGCAGGCGTCGAGTGATTCGTCGGTTGTCTGCCCGGGCCGGCGCGGCCGGCGGGGCGATAAGAATGCGGTTCATGGCGGGCAGCATACACGACCCCGGCCCGCCGCGCCAAGCGGCCGCTCAGGCCGCGGCGGGCGCCGGCAGCGTGCCTTCCATCACCACCACCGCCTGGCCCGCCACGCCGGCCCACACGCCGTCATCGCGGACCTCGGCGTGCGCCAGCAACAGGCTGGCGCGGCCCATGTCGACGCCCTGCGCCACCCGCAGGCGCAACTCGCCCTTGCCGCGCAGGGCCGCCCGCAATGCCGTGGCGGCGCCGGTGGCGCTGCCGGTGGCGGGATCCTCGGTCATACGGCCGGTGAACATGCGCGCCTGGATGTCGATCGCCCCCAGCGGCGTCTCGGCGCCGCAATCGGTGGTGTACGCATAGATGGACCGGGCGCCGTCCAGCGGCAGCAATGCGGCATAGCCCGCCGGATCCGGTCGGGCGCGGCGCAGCGCATCGCGGCTGGCCAGTTGCACCACCAGGAAGATCAGGCCCACCGACGCCACTTGCGGCGCGTGTTCGGACAGCAGGATATCGCCGGGCGCCAGGCTCAGGGCGCGCGCCGCGGCCTCGGCCGTCACCTGGCTGGCGCGCGTCAACGGTTGCGGCGCGGCCAGCTCGGCGCCCAGCAGGCGGCCGTCATCGCCATACCGCAGGTCGATGCGCACCAGGCCCGCCTCCTCCTCGAACACGAAGCGGGTCGGCGCCGGCTGGCCGGCCGCGATCATCTCGCGCGCCAGCACCACCGCCGTGCCCACGTTCGGGTGGCCGGCGAACGGCACCTCGCGGTCGGGCGTGAAAATGCGCACCCAGGCCGTGTGCGCGGCATCGCGCGCCGGCAGCACGAAACTGGTCTCTGAATAATTGAACTCGCGCGCGATGCGCTGCATCTGTGCGGTGTCGAGACCCTCGGCCTCCAGCACCACCGCCAGTGGGTTGCCCTGATAGGCGTGCTCGGTAAAGACATCGGCGGTGACGTAGCGGTAGCGCATGCGGGTTCCTTCAAAGGGATGGCGGACGCGGAGAATTATCCGCGCCGCCCGCGTCGCGCGACAGACACAGAGCCGCCGAAATCCGGGCATAACAGGCGTGCGGTCGGATCAGGCCCGCCACGCGCCGCGCGATGCTCAGTCGAACACGGGGCGGAAGAAGCTGCGCTCGTAGCTCAGGATGCAGCGCGTGTCCTCGGCGTACTTGAACGCCGCCTGGCATTGCGCGTCCTGCATCGACTGCTGGCGATAGCGCTCGTACTCGGCCAGGCTGGGGAACGTGAACAAGGCCAGCGCGATGTTGTTGGCGCCTTCGGACGGCAGAAAGTACCCATGGTGCGTGCCGCCGAACTTCTCGACCAGCGGAATCCACATCTTGCCGTAGGCTTCGAATTCCTTGAGGCGGCTGGGGTCGATGACGTAACGCAGATAGCAGGTAACCATGAAGGCTCCAATAGCGGATGACTGAGGCGCGAACGCGCCGCGGCATCCTAGCTCGCGGGGCGAATCCCGGTCAATCGGTCGAGCGCGGCGGCGGCAGGCCAAGCGCCTGCATGCGCGCGGCAAAGCGCCGCGCAACGTCATCCGGCAGGCCGGTGACCATCACGACGAACGCGTGGTACCACGGATTGGCATGCGCGGTGTCGAACTCGAAAGCCAGCGGGTACTGGTTCCCTGCCGCCGACACCTCACGCAAGGCCTCGGCCACGTGGTCGCCGGCATCATCGAAATTGCCGTGGCCGTATCGCGCCTCGATGTCCTGGCAGGCAAAGCGGTAGCGACGCACGGCGGCATTCGGTTTTGGAAAGTGGGGCATGGCGGTCTCGCATCACGGCGGCATGGGCGGCGGCTCCTTTGCGACCATCCCACAGCCATCGCCGCGCGTCAACGCGGCGCCTCGACGCCTTTTGCCGATGCGCCCAAGAACCTGATCCAATCCGTGGAAATCACCGCCGCCAACCTCGAACGCGCCATGCGCTTCTACAGTCAGGTCTTCACACCGCCGACATGACCCGCGACACCGGTAGGGCGGGCTTTGCCGTTCCCAGGCCCCGGCGCGCCGCGAACGTCACCGCACACGATCCGCACGCGGGCCAGCGCTTCCCGATCCGCGTTACATCCTGATCGACCGCGAGCAAACCTCATTACATTCGCCCATCAATTCCCCACTATCGGCGGTCCGGGCGCGAGGCAGAATCGCGGTGTTGCGCCCCGGCCCCGCCATGGCGACGAACCCCTGCCGGTGTACCCCATGAAGCGGCTGTTGATCTCCCTGCTCTGCTTGTCCTGTACGGGCTGCGGCCTGGCCGCCGCGCCCTGCCGCGTCACGTCCGCCGTCATCAAGATCGTGCCCGTGGTTGGCGGCGTCGCCGCCGCCCCGACGGATGCGTGCGCGGAAATCATCGACTGATGACGCCGGGCGATGGCGGCCCGGCAGCATGCGCCCGCCAGCCTGCTCGCGGGAAAAAACCAATGACAATATCCGCGATCGCCTGACGTTCCTCTGACGGTTGGAACCAATCGTTTCCGATGCGCTCAGCACGTGTAGTTGCCTTCTCAAAGCGCGCGGCCGCTGGATATACTCGCGCACCTGTGCGCACCCTCCAAGGCCTCCCAATGCTGAAACGCATCTGCCGCGTTGTCCCCGCCGTCATGTTGCCCCTGACGCTGTCCGCATGCATGGGACTGTCAGTCTATTCACCCACGCGCAACAAGCTCGACGCCCAGGTGGGCAAGAACATCAAGGAACTGCTGCCGGCCTGGCCTCCCGAGACCGGCGCCAAGCCTTTCGTGAACAAGGTGGACGAAGAAACCACGAGCTACACCTACGTCTATGGCTACCACCCCGGCCATTACGAAGGCCGAGGCTATTCCACCAACGGCCCGATGGGCACGACGTATGGGTCCTACAGCGCCTACGTGCCCGAGTACACCGACTGCGCCGTGATCTTCTACACCGACAAGGCCGGCACGGTGCTGCGCTACGACATGAAGACCAACGGCAAGATCAGCTACAACTCGTGCGGTGAATACATCAGCGGGTTCAGATTCTGATTTGGCCGTGGCGATTGGATTGAAGTCCGGCGCAGCCAGCCGGACCGGGCATTCCCTCATCAGCATTCACGCAGGCCAATGAGAAAGGGGGTTAGTGATTTTCATCACTAACCCCCTAGGGTATTGCTGGTCGGGACGGCGGGATTCGAACTCGCGACCCCTTGCACCCCATGCAAGTGCGCTACCAGGCTGCGCTACGCCCCGAAAGAAAAAGAGTATAGCAGACCTAAAAATTGTTTGCACGCATTGGTGCAAAAAAAGTGCCGAATACTCAAAAAAATTTGCCTGCCCCACGCGATGCCCGCAACCCTCGCAGGCAAGGCTCGCGCATGACACGCAAGGGTACTGAATGCCAGACTGAACCACGCGCATGACCGCGCGATGCGACAGACTGAACTAGAGGCACCGCGATTCACGCGCGCCGCGATCAACGACAGCGCGCATGCCACGAAGCATCAATTCGGAAAGACGGATTTGCAATGCCCCGCCGCGGTTCAAGCCGTGGCGCTGACGCTCACCGCGCTGCCGCTTGAAGCCGGCGCGGCCGAACCCAGCGCCTCGCCCAGCATCGTCGACACACTGCCCAACTCGTTGCGCAGGGCCTGCATCTCGGCGCCGCTCAGGCGCACCGCGGCGTCCTGGTCGTGCGGCGTGTCGCGGGCATCGCCCAGGCGGTTGCGCGCGCCGCTGATGGTGAAGCCTTGTTCGTACAACAAGGAACGGATGCGACGGATCAGCAGCACTTCGTGATGCTGGTAGTAGCGACGGTTGCCGCGCCGCTTCACCGGCTTGAGCTGCGTGAATTCCTGTTCCCAGTACCGCAAGACATGGGGCTTGACGCCACACAGGTCGCTGACTTCACCGATGGTGAAGTAACGCTTGGCGGGAATGGGCGGTAAGGTAACGGTGGATTCGGTACGTGTCATAAGAGAATTCTATGCCGCGATGCGTCGAGTGCCGATAACAATTACCAACAAAGCGTATCACTCCTCGGCGTCGGGCGCTGCGGGAATGGCCTGCTCCACCACGCTCTTGAGTTTCTGACTCGCGTGGAACGTGACCACGCGGCGTGCGGCGATGGGGATGGTCTCGCCGGTCTTGGGGTTGCGCCCCGGGCGGGGCGGCTTGTCGCGCACCTGGAAATTTCCGAAGCCCGAAAGCTTGACGGAATCGCCGCGCGCCAGGGCGTCGCGGATTTCCTCGAAGAACGTGTCGACGATGTCCTTGGCTTCGCGTTTGTTCAGGCCGACCCGCTCAAAGAGCAGCTCGGCCAGCTCGGCCTTGGTCAGGGTGCGCGGCTCGGCAAGCATACTGTTCCCCATGGTTCAAGCGCGCTGGCGCGCGCCGTGGGCACGGACCAAAGCGTCCTTGATGCGTGCCAGGCAATCGGCCACCCGGGCTTCGTCCAGTGTGACCTCAGTGTCCTGTAGCCAGAAACGGAACGCAAGGCTTTTCTCGGCCACGGGCTGGTCGCCCTGGGCCTTTTCGCGCCAGACGTCGAACAGGCGCACGTCCTGCACCACGGCCAGTTGCGGATCGGCCTTGACCGTCGCCGCCACCGTGTCCAGCATGGACTGCACCGTCACGGGCGCGTCGACCCACAGGGCCAGGTCGCGCACCACCACCGGTTGGCGCGACAGTTCGCGCACCTGCGGCAGTTCGCCTTCGGACAGGGCGTCCACGTCCAGCTCGAACACCACCGGCGCGTGTGCCAGATCGGCCTGTTGCGCCCAGCGCGGATGCAGTTCACCCATCCAGCCGACCAGCTTGCCGTCCAGCGTGACGCGGGCGCTGCGGCCCGGATGCAGCGCGGGATGGGCCGCCGCTTCGAAGCGCAGGCGCGCGCCACGAGCGCCGAACAACGCCTGGACGTCCATCTTCACGTCGAAGAAATCGACCTGTCGGGTGGGTACGCCCCACTGCTCTTCCACCGACGGGCCCCAGGCGGCGCCCGCCAGCTTGAGCGGCTGGCGCACGCCGGCAACTTCCAGCGGACCGTCCTGGGCGGCGTCATCGCGAGCGAAGACGCGGCCAAGCTCGAACAGGCGCACGCGCGTCTGCTTGCGGTTGGCGTTGTGGCGGATGTTGGCCACCAGGCCAGCAATCAGGCTAGACCGCATCACCGACAGGTGGCTGGCGATCGGGTTGACCAGCTTGACCGGCGTATCGTTGCCGGCGTAGTCGCGCTCCCACTCGGCTTCGACGAAGCTGTAGTTGACGACTTCCTGGTAGTCCTGCGCGGCGGCCAGGCGGCGCAGCGCGTGCGGACCACGGCGCACTTCGGGTTGCGAGAACATCTTGGCGCGCGCCAGCGGCGGCACCGTGGGGATGTTCTCGAAACCGTAGATGCGGGCCACTTCTTCGATCAGGTCTTCCTCGATCTCGAGGTCGAAGCGATACGACGGCGGCGTGACGATGAAGTCATCGCCATCGAGCGTGAATTCCAGCCCCAGGCTGCCGAAGATCTTGGCGACTTCGGCCTGCGTGACGGGCACGCCCAGCACGCGGTGGCAGCGCGCCAGGCGCATGCGCACCGGCTCGCGCTTGGGCAGGTTGACGATCTGGTCGTCCAGCGGACCGGCCTGGCCGCCGCAGATGTCGACGATCAGGCGCGTGATGAATTCGATGTGCTGCGGGATCGTGGCGAAGTCCACGCCGCGCTCGCCGCGATGGCTGGCCTCGGAACTGAACTTGAAGCGGCGCGCGCGGCCGGCCAGCGATTGCGGCCACCAGAATGCGGCTTCCAGGTAGATGTTCTGCGTGTCGAGCGTGACCGAGGTGGCCTCGCCGCCCATGATGCCCGCCAGGCTTTCGACCTGATCGCCGGCCACCACCACGCCGACTTTCGAATCCAGCGTGACGGTCTGGCCGTTCAGCAGCTCGAGCGTCTCGCCTTCGCGCGCCCAGCGCACCGACAGGTCGCCATGGATCTTGTCCAGGTCGAACACGTGCGAGGGACGGCCCAGTTCCAGCATGACGTAGTTGGAGATGTCCACCAGCGCCGATACCGAACGCTGGCCGGCACGCTCCAGGCGCGTCTTCATCCACGCGGGGGTCTGCGCGCGGGCGTTCACGCCGCGGATCACGCGGCCGCCGAAGCGGCCGCACAGGTCGGGCGCCTCGACCTTGACGGGCAGGCGCTCGTCCAGGGTCACGGGCACCGCCTTGGCGGTCGGCACCGACAGCGGCGCGCCGGTCAGCGCGGCGACTTCGCGCGCCACGCCCAGGATCGACAGGCAGTCGGCGCGGTTGGGCGTCATCTTCAGCGTGAAGAGCGTGTCGTCCAGATCCAGCGCTTCGCGGATCGACTGGCCCGGCACCATATCGGCCGGCAGCTCCAGCAGGCCGGCGTGGTCTTGCGACAGGCCCAGTTCGCGCGCCGAGCACAGCATGCCCGACGATTGCACGCCGCGCATCTTGGCCACGCCGATCTTCATGCCACCGGGCAGTTCCGCGCCAACGCGGGCCAGCGGCACCGTCAGGCCGGCGGCCGCGTTGGGCGCGCCGCAGACGATCTGCAGCAGCGCGCCGGAGCCGTCATCGACTTGGCAGACGCGCAGCTTGTCGGCGTCGGGGTGCGGGGCGATCTCGACGATGTGCGCGACCACCACGCCCGTGAACGCGGGCGCGGCCGGCACGGTGTCTTCGACTTCCAGGCCGGCCATGGTGAGCCGGTGCGCGAGTTCGTCGGTTGCGATCGGAGGATTGACCAGCGTACGCAGCCAGGATTCGGGAAATTGCATGATCTAGCCGTCTGTTATTCGTTGAACTGGCGCAGGAAGCGCAAATCGCCTTCGTAGAACTGGCGCAGGTCGTTGACGCCGTAGCGCAGCATCGTCAGGCGCTCCAGGCCGGAACCGAAGGCAAAGCCGATGTAGCGTTCGGGGTCCAGGCCGAAGTTGCGCACCACCTGCGGGTGCACCTGGCCCGAGCCGGAGATCTCCAGCCAGCGGCCGCGGTTCGGGCCCGACGTGAACATCATGTCGATTTCGGCCGACGGTTCGGTGAACGGGAAGAACGACGGGCGGAAGCGCACGACGAGATCGTCGCTTTCGAAGAAGCAACGCAGGAAATCGGTGTACACGCCCTTCAGGTCGGCGAACGAGATGTCCTCGGCGATCCAGAGCCCTTCCACCTGGTGGAACATGGGCGAGTGCGTGGCGTCGCTGTCGACGCGGTAGGTGCGCCCAGGCGCGATGACCTTGATGGGCGGCTTGTGCATGCGGGCGTAACGCACCTGCATGGGGCTGGTGTGCGTGCGCAGCAGCAGCGGCAGGCCGTCGGCGTCTTTCATGTCGACGTAGAACGTGTCCTGCATGGAACGCGCCGGATGGTCCAGCGGGTTGTTGAGCGCGGTGAAATTGGTCCAGTCGTTCTCGACTTCGGGGCCGTCGGCCACGTCAAAGCCGATGGAGCGGAAGATCTCTTCGACACGCTCCCAGGTCCGGATGACCGGGTGGATGCCGCCCGGCACACGGCCACGGCCCGGCAACGACACATCAATGGTTTCGGACGCCAGGCGGGCATCCAGTTCTGCTTGCACCAGGGCCGCGCGGCGCAGGTTCAGGAGCTCTTCGACCTTCTGCTTGGCCTGATTGATGCGGGCGCCCATGTCGCGCTTCTGCTCGGGATCGAGCTTGCCCAGCCCCTTGAGCAGGACCGTCAGCGCGCCGTCCTTGCCCAGGAAGCGGGCCTTTGCGTTTTCGAGCGCGGCGGCGTTGCTGGCCGCGGCGAACAGTTCCTGTGCCTGGGAAACCAGGTCGTCAACCGATTGAGTCATGAAATCCAGCCTTCAAAACGCAAACGGGGCCATTACAGCCCCGTTTGCAGCGATGCGCGATGAGTTAAAGCGCGCGATCAGGCAGCCAAGGCAGCCTTGGCTTGCTGCACGATGGCGGCAAAGCCGGCCTTGTCGCGCACGGCCAGATCGGCCAGGACCTTGCGGTCGAGTTCGATAGCAGCCTTCTTCAGGCCGGCGATGAACACGCTGTAGCTGACGCCATGTTCGCGGACGGCGGCGTTGATACGCGTGATCCACAGCGCGCGGAACGTGCGCTTCTTGTTGCGGCGGTCGCGGTAGGCGTATTGGCCAGCGCGCATGACCGCTTGCTTGGCGATACGGAACACATTACCGCGGCGGCCACGGTAACCCTTGGCGGCGGAAATGACTTTCTTGTGACGTGCGCGGGCGGTAACGCCGCGTTTGACGCGAGGCATAGTAGATCTCCCTTAGATCAAGCGAAAGGCATCATGGCCTTGACGGAGGCCACGTTGGTTTCATGAACCGCCGCCGAACCGCGCAGCTGGCGCTTGTTCTTGGTGGTCTTCTTGGTCAGGATGTGACGCTTGAACGCCTGACCACGCTTGATGGATCCGCTGCCGCGAACCTGAAAGCGCTTTGCGGCGCTTTTCTTGGTTTTCATCTTGGGCATGATGATTCCCTAAACTGAACGCATTGTTGATTTACATGACGCGAGGTGCTTGTCGCAAGGCGGTTGGCGTCGCCCCGAACCACGAAGGCAGGAACGTTCGACCTACACCATTGCGGCAAAACTTGAGAACCTCTTGCCACTTCTGGGGGTACTGCTGGGGGTACTTCTGGGGTACTGCTGGGGTACTTCTGACGTATTACTCGAATACGCCCCGGGCCATGAATCCCGGCTTGCAGCCATCCGGCTGCCGCCAGGGCATTTGGCCCGGTCTTTCCCGCACCGGCGGCAAAAAAGGTAGCCTGGATCCGGGAAAGCCTTTGATTATATGGTGATTTCCCTGGTTTTGTCGAGCCGGGACACCGGGCCGGACAAAGACATGGCAGCGCAACCAGGGACGGAACCAGGGGAAACGGATCCACGCACCAAGGCGGACGCGCCCCGCCCGCGCCGGGGAGGATTCGCGATCATACCCCCGGCCGTCGATACTGCACCGCCTGGGCCACATGGCTGGCCTCCAGCGCATCGGCCTCGTCCAGGTCGGCGATGGTCCGTGCCACCCGCAGGGCGCGATGCAGCGCCCGCCCGGACCCCGCCAATCGCCGCATCGCCTGTAGCAACAGCGCCTGGGCGGACGGGTCCATGGGGCAATGACGCTCCAGTTCGGCGCCGGTCAGGCCGGCATTGGGCTTGCCCTGCCGTGTCAGCTGGCGTTCGCGGCAACGCGCCACTCGCGCCCGCACCGGCGCCGAGGCCTCGCCGGGGGGGCCCTGCAGGCTGTCCAGATCGGGCGGCGGCAGGGTCACATACAGGTCGATCCGGTCGAGCAGCGGCCCCGAAACCTTGCCTGCATAGCGCGCCACCTGGTCGGGCGTGCACTGGCAGGCGCGGCGAGGATGGCCGCGCCAACCGCAGGGGCAGGGGTTCATCGCCGCCACCAATTGGAAGCGGGCGGGGAACTGCGCGGTATGCAGGGCGCGCGCGATGACCACCCTGCCCGTCTCCAGCGGCTCGCGCAGCGCCTCGAGCGTGCGCCGGCTGAACTCGGGCAGTTCGTCCAGGAACAGCACGCCATGATGCGCCAGGCTGATCTCTCCCGGGCGCGGGCGGCCGCCGCCGCCCACCATGGCGATGGCCGACGCCGAGTGATGCGGGGCGCGAAACGGCGGCGTGCCCATGCGTGTGTCCGGCACACCCGCCACCGCGGCGATGGCCGCGACCTCGAGCGCCTGCGGCCGCGCCAGCGGCGGCAACAGCCCAGGCAGGCGCGCGGCCAGCATGCTCTTGCCGGCCCCAGGGGGGCCGACCATCAGCAGGCTGTGGCCGCCCGCCGCCGCCACCTCCAGGGCGCGCCGCGCCCCAGGCTGGCCCCGCACATCCGACAGGCAGGGCGCCGGCGGCGCCTCGGGCCAGGCGGCTGCAATGGCGTCCGGCAACCCGCACAGGCCCGCCACATGGGCCGCCACGTCCGCCAGGCTGCGGGCCGACAAGACCCGCAGACCCTCGACCCGGGCCGCCTGCTCGGCGCTGCCAGCCGGCAGGATCAGGGTGGCCCCTGGCGACTCCCGCGCCACGCTCAGCGCAATCACCAGGGCGGCGGCAACGGGTACCAGCGCGCCCGTCAGCGACAGTTCGCCCGCCAGCACCAGGCCGGCCAGCAGCGGATCCGGCGCGGCCCGGGACAGGTCCCCGTCAGTCGAGCTGCCTTCACCCTGCGGCGCCAACTGCCCGGCGGCCAACAGCAGGCCCACGGCGATGGGCAGGTCGAAGCGGCCGGATTCCTTGGGGATGTCGGCCGGCGACAGATTGACCGTGATGCGGCCAGCGGGAAAGTTGAAGCCGCTGTTGATGATGGCGGCGCGCACGCGCTCGCGGCTTTCCCGGACCTCGGTGTCGGGCAGCCCGACCACATTGAAGCTGGGCAGGCCCGGCCCCAGGTGAGTCTCGACCCGCACCGCGTGGGCGTGCAGGCCGCTGAGGGTGCGGCTGGCGATTACGGCAAGCGTCAAGGCGGTCTCCGGTGGCGATCGAAGACCAGTATGCCGAAAACGAAAACGGCCGCGGAAGCGGCCGTGGCAAAAGTGTCCCCCGCGGATTACTTGTCCAGGGCGGACAGGCGCGACTCCAGTTGCTCGACGGTGGCGGCCAATTGGTCGACGCGGGCACGGGTGCGCGCCAGCAGGTCGGCCTGCACGTCAAACTCTTCGCGGGTGACCAGATCGAGCTTCGAAAACGCCTGCGTCATCATGGCGCGCACGTTGCGCTCGACATCCGCGGCCGGGCTGCGGGCGATCAGGTCGGAAATGTTCTTCTGGATGTCTTCCATCCACTGGGTGCGATTGTTCATAGCGGCCTCACGTGTTCTTGATGCCTCAAGTGTAGTGCTTTCCCGGCGCGCCCCGCAGGCAAAAAAAGAGGGCGGGCCGCATGCGGTGACCGCCCATCAAAGCACAGGAGAAAACCGGGCCGCCTTGGGGGCGACCCCCTACCAACATCTTTACTTGCAGCCCATCTGCGAAGCGGACTGCGCAAACAGGTCCGCCGACTGCTTGCACTGGGCCGCCAGCTGCGTCTTGTCGCTGATCGTGGCCCACTGGGTCTTGGCCGCATCGAGCTGCTGCTTGAAGCTGGCCGCGGCGGGATTGGAGGCGCCGAGCTTGTCCATGCATGCGCTGACCTTGGTCAGATAGGCATCGCATTCGGCAGGCAGGCCGGCGGTGGCGCCAGCAGGCGCGCCCGAGCTGGACGGCGCGGTGGTGGCCGGCGGCGTGGTCGCCGCGGGCGGCGTGCCAGGCGTCGTGGTCGAAGGTGCTGGCGTGGTCGAAGCCGCGGGCGGCGCGACTTTTTCGTCGCTCTTGTTGCAGCCGGCCAGGGCAGCCAGCGCGGCGGTCAAGGCCAACACGGCAAAGGTTTTGCGTTGGGTCGTCATCATTCCTCTTTCCTTTCTTGCTTTTTGGTATTCAGAGAGCCGCAACGCCGGAACCCTGTTGCCGCGGCCCGATCAGGCCCAGATACCGCCATGAGCTGGACTTGATTCTTCTTCACCCAACCTTTGGCAACAAGCTTATGCGTGTAAACCCTCGTATCACGCCCCGCCCCCGTTTTATGGATCGTTGCGGCCTGCTTTCAACCGCCTGACAGATATCGTTCCTGCCGCGTGAAGCCCGGCCAGCAAGGTTCCCCGGCCCGCGAGCCCTGTCCACCGGATGACCGAGCGCCAACGGAGCAACACGACAAATCGCAACAGGGCTGGCATCAACTCGCAACAAATGGCGGCGTGGGAACATATTCCGTTGCATCCCTCACGGACCACGCGATGCACCGAATTGAGGCTGACGTATGGTGCACGACGCACTATATTGGTGCGCACAGGCACAATAAAAGCGCCAGCCCTCCCGCCCTGCGGGTGCCGCCCATGGTGGCATGGAATTTGCTTGATGGACGATGCCAACGTGCAACCATGAGAGGAAATGCCATGAAACTCATCATCGCCATCATCAAGCCCTTCAAGCTCGACGAAGTGCGGGTGGCTCTATCCGGAATCGGCGTCCAGGGCCTCACCGTTACCGAAGTGAAAGGGTTCGGGCGCCAGAAGGGCCACACCGAGCTGTATCGCGGCGCGGAATACGCGGTCGACTTCCTGCCGAAGCTGCGCGTCGAAGCCGCCGTGCCCGACCACCTGGTCGACCAGGTCATCGAAGCCATTGAACAAGCCGCCCGCACCGGCAAGATCGGCGACGGCAAGATCTTCGCCGCCCCCCTTGAACAAGTGATCCGTATCCGCACGGGCGAAGCCGGCGAAGCTGCGCTGTAGACAAATAAGAAAGACTCATTGGAGCCTGAAAATGGATAAAGCAGATATCTCCTGGTTGCTCGTCTCTACCCTTCTCGTATTGATGATGGCCGTACCCGGTCTGGCGATGTTCTACGGCGGCCTGGTACGCAGCAAGAACGTGCTGTCGGTGCTGCTGCAAGTGATGTGCACGTTCGTGCTGGGCCTGGTCCTCTGGTTCATCTACGGTTATTCCCTCGCCTTCACCGAAGGCAACGCGTTCTTCGGCGGCCTCTCGCGCGCCTTCTTCTCGGGCATGTTCAATCCGGCGGATGGCAAGTACGCCATGTCGAACTCGCTGACCGAACTGCTGTTCGCCTCGTTCCAGGCCACCTTCGCCGGCATCACCTGCGCGCTGATCGTCGGCAGCTTCGCCGAGCGCGCCCGCTTCTCGGCGGTGCTGGTGTTCACGGTGATCTGGTTCACCTTCGCCTATATTCCCATCGCGCACATGGTCTGGTTCGCGTCCGAAACGGCCCCGGGCCTGCTCAACGCCAAGGGCGCGCTGGACTTCGCCGGCGGCACCGTGGTGCACATCAATGCTGGCGTGGCCGGTCTGGTGGGCGCCTACGTGGTCGGCAAGCGTGTCGGCTACGGCCGCGAAGCCATGCAGCCGCACAACCTGCCGATGACCTTCGTCGGCGCCGCCCTGCTGTGGGTGGGCTGGTTCGGCTTCAATGCCGGCTCCGCCCTGGCCGCCAACGAAAACGCCACCCTGGCCTTCTTCAACACCATGATCGCCACCGCTGGCGCCGTGCTGGCCTGGCTGTTCACGGAATGGGCCATCAAGGGCAAGCCTTCGATGCTGGGCGCCGCCTCCGGCGCGGTCGCCGGCTTGGTGGGCATCACCCCGGCGGCCGGCCTGGTCGGCCCGGTAGGCGCGCTGATCATCGGCGTGGTCGCCGGCGTGGTCTGCGTGTGGGGCGTCAATGGCCTGAAGCGCCTGCTGCGCGCCGATGACGCGCTGGACGTGTTCGGCGTGCACGGCGTGGGCGGCATTGTCGGCGCCCTGCTGACCGGCGTCTTCAATGCCCAGGTCCTGGGCGGCCCCGGCCTGGCGGAACCCGGCATGATCCTGGGCCAACTGTGGGTGCAGCTTGAAGGCGTGCTGCTGACCATCGTCTGGTCCGGCGTGGTCGCCTGGATCGCCTACAAGATCGCCAACGCCCTGTGCGGCCTGCGCGTGCCGGAAGACCAGGAACGCGAAGGGCTGGACGTCACCAGCCACGGCGAATCGGCCTACCACAGCTGATCGTCACCCCCGCCCACTGCCGGGCGGGGCCATGGGAAGCCCCCTCTTTGCAGGGGGCTTTTTTTCGTCCGGGCAATGCCGGTTCGAGAGCCGGGCCAGACGCAAGCGGCCTGCCCCCCCCCCCAAGGCGCTCCTCCCCCCGCGCCCGCCGGCGCAAAAAAAACCCGGCGCATGCGCCGGGCTTTCCGTTCGTTGGGGCAATGCCCCGGCGTCAGCGGCCCTCAGGCCAGATCGAGCGTATCCAGATCCACCGGCAAGGCCCGGTTCAAGGCGCTGGCCACCTTCACGCGCAGCGCATTGGTGTGCGCCCGGCGCACTTCCCGTTTCACGTCCAGCAGTTGCTGTGGATGCATGGAAAACTCGGTCAGGCCGAGCCCCAGCAGCAACCGCGTCATGCGCGAATCGCCAGCCATTTCGCCGCATACCGCAACCGGCTTGCCGGCTCGCTCGCCGGCATTGATGGTGTGGGCCACCAGCCGCAGCACCGCCGGATGCAGCGGATCGTAGAGCGACGCCACGTCGTGATCGCCGCGGTCGATGGCCAGCGTGTACTGGATCAGGTCGTTGGTGCCGATCGACAGGAAATCCAGCGCCTGCGCGAAGGGTTCGATGGCGATGGCGATGGCCGGCACCTCGACCATGGCGCCCACTTCCATGTGCGCCGCGTAGGCCTGGCCGCGCGCATCCAGCTCGCGCCGGGCCGACTCGATGGCGGCCCGCGTCGCCACCACCTCGTGCATGTGGGCGATCATCGGGATCAACAACCGCACCGGCCCGTGGGCCGAGGCCCTCAGGATGGCGCGCAGCTGCGTCGCGAACATCTCCGGACGCGCCAGGCAGTAACGGATGGCGCGCTGCCCCAGCGCCGGATTGGTGGCCACCGTGGCTTCGCCGTCCAGCGTCTTGTCCGAGCCGATGTCGAGCGTGCGGATGGTAACGGGACGGCCCGCCATCACTTTCACGACGGACGAATAGGCCTCGTACTGCTCTTCCTCGCCCGGCAGATCCGGACGTCCCATGAACAGGAATTCGCTGCGGAACAGGCCGATGCCGTGCGCTCCGGCGGCCAAGGCCAGCGCGGCTTCTTCAGGCAGCTCGATGTTGGCGTGCAACACGATGTCGATGCCATCGAGAGTGACCGACGGCTCATCGCGCAGCAAGCTGAGTTCGGCGCGCTCGTCGGCGTAGGCGGCCTGGCGGCGGCGGTATTCCTGCAGGATGCGTTCCGACGGATTGACCACCACGGCGCCGGCGGCGCCGTCGATGATCAGCATGTCGCCATCGCGCACCAGCTCACGCACGTTGCCCATGGCCACCACGGCCGGCACGCCCATGCTGCGCGCCACGATGGCGGTGTGCGAGGTCGGCCCGCCCAGGTCGGTGACGAAAGCGGCGAAGCGCCCGCCGCGCAGGCGCAGCATGTCGGCCGGCGAGATGTCGTGCGCCACCACCACCAGCGCCTCGTCGCCGCCCATGTGCGACATGTCCGGCAGGATGGCCGAGGTGCCCGACAGCACGTGCAGCACCCGCTCGATCACCTGGCGCACATCGGCGCCGCGCTCGCGCAGGTACTCGTCTTCCATGGCGTCGAACTGCTGGCCCAGAATCTGGCCCTGCGTGGTCAGCGCCCATTCGGCGTTGTAGTGGCGCTCGGCGATCAGCGCCAGCGTCTGCTCGGCCAGCAGCGGGTCGCCAAGCAGCAGGCTGTGCACGTTCAACATGGCGCCCAGCTCGCGCGGCGCGTCGGCCGGCAGGGTGTCGGCCAGCAGCCGCAGTTCCTGCTGCGCCGAGGCCAGCGCCTCGGTCAGGCGGCTGCTCTCGGCCGGCACGTCCTCGGGCGCGATACGGTAGTGCGCGACTTCCAGCGCCGCCGCGCCCATGACCACCGCGCGGCCGATGGCGTAGCCGCGGGCCACGCCCTTACCGTACAAACAAATAACGGGGCTGGCAGAGCCAGCCCCGTCATGCGTCTGAGCCGCGGCATCAGCCGCGGACATGCCGGCCCGGACGACGTCCGGGCCGGCGGATTCGGAAGCGCTGCTATTCCTGTTCACCGAATTTGCTGTCGAACAGAGTTTCAATTTCAGAGAGCGCCTGCTCGGCATCGCTGCCTGACGCCTCCAGCTTGACCGTTACGCCCAGCCCGGCGGCCAGCATCATGACGCCCATGATGCTTTTGGCATTCACGCGTTGCGCGCCCCGCGAAATGAAGATCTCGCTGGAGAACTTGCTGGCCAGTTGCGTCAACTTGGCGGCCGCCCGCGCATGCAAACCCAGTTTATTGCTGATGACAATGTCTGTATTAGGCATAGGAATTATGGTGACCGCGGCATCACACCGCAGTTGGTGATTGCAGCAAATTGTCCAAGCGCTCGTCGGCTTGAAATATTAGCCGAAATAATAGGACAAGTTCCTGCCCGTCAGTCTACCCGCAATACCCCTTGCACCCCGCCCGCCAGCGCTTTCTCGCGCGTCTCGGCCAGCGAGAGACCGCGGTAGGTCAGCGCGCGCAGCAACATGGGGGTATTCAGGCCGGCCAGCACACAACACTGGATGCCCTGCGCCTGGGCGTCAGCCACGGCCCGCTTCGAGATATTGGCAGGGGTGGCGCCGATCAGGTCGGTCAGCACCAGTACCCCGCCGCCATGGTCCTGCTCGAGGATGTCCTTGAGCACCGCGGGCGCCAGGTCGTCGGGCCGATCCTCGGGCTGGATGTCGTGAATCGCCAGCATGCCGTCGAGGTTGCCCATGACGTGGCTGGCGCATTCGCGCATGGCCGCGCCCAGGGGCGCGTGCACGACGATGACAATACCCGTGGTCATGACTGGATCCAGGAAAATCAGGCCGCAGCCGGTGCCGAGGCGCCGGCCGCCACCGCTTTTTCGAGCGCCTGGACGAACATGCCGGCGACGTCGAAACCGGTCTGCTCGGCGATTTCCACGAAACAGGTGGGGCTGGTGACATTGACCTCGGTGACGTAGTCGCCGATGACGTCCAGGCCGACCAGCAGCAGGCCGCGCGCGGCCAGCTTGGGCGCGACGGCCTCGGCGATCTCGCGGTCGCGCGGCGACAGCGGCTGCGCCACGCCCCGGCCGCCGGCGGCCAGGTTGCCGCGGGTTTCGCCGGCCAGCGGAATGCGCGCCAGCGAATACGGCACCGGCTCGCCGCCGATCAGCAGGATGCGCTTGTCGCCCTTGACGATCTCGGGAATGTAACGCTGCGCCATGATGGTGCGCGCGCCGTTGTCGGTGAGCGTTTCCAGGATGGCGTTGAGGTTCGGGTCCTTGGGCTGCAGGCGGAACACGCCGGTGCCGCCCATGCCGTCCAGCGGCTTGGCGATGACGTCGTGGTGCGTGTCGTGGAAGACTTTCAGGCGCGCCATGTTGCGCGTCACCAGCGTCGGCGCGGTGAACTCGCTGATCTCGGTGATGGCCAGCTTTTCGGGATGGTTGCGGATCGCCGCGCCACTGTTGAACACCTTGGCGCCCTGCGCCTGGGCGTATTCGAGCAGGTGGGTGGAATACACGTATTCCATGTCGAAAGGCGGGTCTTTGCGCATCACCACCGCGCCGAAATCGGCCAGCGGCAGGTCCTGCTGTGCCGATTCGCGCCACCAGTCATGGCCGTGCAGGTCGGCGTCTGCCACCAGCTCGATCGGCGTGGTGACGGCCTTGACCGTGCCGGTCTCGATGTACAGGTCGCCCTGCATGGCCACGCTGAGCGTATGGCCGCGCGCCACCAGGGCACGCATCATGGCGACAGAACTGTCCTTGTACGCCTTCAAGAGCGGCAAGGGATCCAAAACGAACAAAACATGCATCGCGACACCCCGAACGTACACCGCCTTCCCTTTCGGGAAGGCGGCTATCTATGACATCGTAGCGCAGAGCCGCCCAATAAGCGAACCCGCCGAACATGGGCTGGACGGCGGGTCGCGGGGCAGGAGCGGCCAGGCCTTCCCGGACGGGAAGGCCGGCAGGAGCCTTATGCCGCCGATTCCGGCTTGCCCGCGGGGGCAGCCTTCTTCTTGGGCGCAAGCACCATGACCATCTGACGGCCTTCGAGCTTCGGCATGGCTTCGACCTGGGCCAATTCCAGCAGATCGTCGCGCACACGCTCAAGTACCCGCATGCCCAGTTCCTGGTGAGCCATTTCACGGCCACGGAACCGCAGCGTCACCTTGGCCTTGTCGCCTTCCTCGAGGAAGCGGCGCAGGTTGCGCAGCTTGACCTGGTAGTCGCCCTCGTCGGTGGCCGGACGGAATTTGACTTCCTTGACCTGGATGACCTTTTGCTTCGAACGAGCTTCGGCCTGACGCTTCTGCTCTTGGTACTTGAACTTACCGTAGTCCATCAAACGGCAGACCGGCGGCTCGGCGTTCGGCGCGATTTCCACCAGATCCACGTCGTTTTGCTCGGAAAGACGGAACGCGTCGGCAATCTTGACGATGCCCAGCTGTTCTCCGTCCAGACCTATCAGGCGCACCTCGGGGACGCGGATTTCACCGTTGATGCGATTGGCTTTTTCAGTGGCGATGTTGAAAGCTCCTAGAAATGTTAAGCAGCGCTGCCATCGGGTTGATTGACGTCGCGGCGGGTGGATACGTCTTCGGACAGGCGGGCGACGAAGTCGTCGAACGCGATGGCGCCGAGGTCCAGACCGCCCAATCCGCGTACGGCGACGGTACCGTTTTGCTTCTCCTTGTCGCCGACGACGAGGATGTACGGCACCTTCTGCAGGCTGTGCTCCCGAATTTTACGAGTGATTTTTTCACCGCGCAAATCGGACTCTACTCTAAAGCCTTGTTTTTTCAGGCTTTGCGTGATTTCAGCCGCATAATCGGCCGAAGGTTCGGAAATGCAGCACACCACGGCCTGCACCGGCGCCAGCCAGGGCGGCATCGCGCCGGCGTGGTTTTCGATCAGCATGCCGATGAAACGCTCGAGCGAACCCAGGATGGCGCGGTGCAGCATCACGGGCGGACGGCGCTGGTCGTTCTGGTCCACGTACTCGGCGCCCAGGCGCACGGGCATGGAGAAGTCGACCTGGATCGTGCCGCACTGCCAGTGGCGGCCGATGGCGTCCTTCAGCGTGTATTCGACCTTCGGGCCATAGAACGCGCCCTCTCCCGGGGAGATCTCGAATTCGCAGCCGGTGCGGCGCAGGCTTTCCATCAGGGCCTGTTCGGCCGTGTCCCAGACCTCGTCCGAGCCGATGCGCTTTTCCGGACGCGTGGCGACCTTGTAGAGCACTTCGGTGAAGCCGAAGTCGCGGTAGACCTTCTGCAGCAGGGCCGTGAAGTCGGCGCATTCGTCCTGCAACTGTTCTTCGGTACAGAAGATGTGGCCGTCGTCCTGCGTGAAACCGCGCACGCGCATCATGCCGTGCAGCGAGCCGGACGGTTCGTTGCGGTGGCACTGGCCGAATTCACCGTAGCGCAACGGCAGTTCGCGGTACGAGTGCAGGCCGGCGTTGAAGATCTGCACGTGGCCCGGGCAGTTCATGGGCTTGAGGCCATAGACGCGGTTCTCGGACTCCGTCGTGAACATGTTTTCACGGTAGTTGTCCCAGTGGCCCGTCTTCTTCCAGAGCGAGATGTCGAGGATCTGCGGCGCCTTCACTTCCTGGTAGCCGTTGTCGCGATAGACGGAGCGCATGTACTGCTCCACCTGCTGCCACAGGGCCCAGCCCTTGGGATGCCAGAAAATCAGACCCGGCGCTTCGTCCTGGAAGTGGAACAGGTCGAGTTCGCGGCCGATCTTGCGGTGGTCGCGGCGCTCGGCCTCTTCCAGCATGTGCAGGTAGGCTTCCTGTTCTTCCTTGGTGGCCCAGGCCGTGCCGTAGATGCGCTGGAGCATCTCGTTCTTGCTGTCGCCGCGCCAATAGGCGCCGGCCACTTTCATCAGCTTGAAGACCTTCAGCTTGCCCGTGGACGGCACGTGCGGGCCGCGGCACAGGTCGATGAAATCGCCTTCGCGGTACAGACTGAGCGGCTCGTTCGAAGGGATCGAGGCGATGATCTCGGCCTTGTACTTCTCGCCAATGCCCTTGAAGAACTCGACGGCGTCGTCGCGCGACCAGACTTCGCGCGTCACCACTTCGTCTTTCTTGGCCAGTTCGGCCATCTTCTTCTCGATGGCCGTCAGGTCTTCGGGCGTGAAGGGGCGCTTGTACGAGAAGTCGTAGTAGAAGCCGTTGTCGATCACGGGGCCGATGGTGACCTGCGCGTCCGGGAACAGCTCCTTGACGGCGTAGGCCAGCAAGTGGGCCGTGGAATGGCGGATCATGTCCAGGCCGTCGGCGTCCTTGGCGGTCACGATGGCCAGGCGGGCGTCGCCCTCGATGCGGTAGCTGGTGTCGACCAGCGTGGAGTCGGCGCCGTCAAAGGTCACGCGGCCGCCCAAGGCGGCTTTGGCCAATCCCGCGCCGATCGATTGCGCCACTTCGGCGACCGTGACCGGCCCCGGGTATTGGCGCTGCGAACCATCGGGCAATGTGATCTGTACCATCGGGAGTGCTTCCTGGGGTTCTTGGGAAAAATACGAAATTCAGAAACGACAAACGCGGCTGGTAGCCGCGTTCATTTGGTTGTCTTGCTGAGTCTTACCGCTGACCTGACACGGTGAAACCCGACGCACGAAAAACTAACGCGACATAGGGCGAAAGTTCCGGGTCGTAGTTCGTGCCAGCGGGAAAGACATGGTGCCTGGGCCTTCAGGGGGGTAAGTGCCGCGCCGCCAACCCATGGCTGGCAGTGCTTATCGTTGCCGATTGTAGCACCCTTTGCGCCCATTTCGTGACATTTACGCGACAGGAACGGCGCTTGGCCCCGGCGTTCATGCCAGGTTGCGGCTGTCGGCGATCGCGGCCAGGGCGTGGGTCACGCCCTCCTCCCAATGCGGCGCGCGGATGCCGAAGGTGCGCGCCAGCAGCCGGCAATCGAGCCGCGAATTGGCGGGGCGGCGCGCCGTGGTGGGATATTGGTCGGACGGCACCGCCCGGATGTCACCCGGCGTCAGCGTCACCGCCAGGCCGGCGCGGCGCGCCTGCTGCGCGATGAAACAAGCGTACTCGTGCCAACTGGCATTGCCGGTGGCCGCCAGGTGGTACAGGCCGAAGGGGAAGTGCGAGTCGGCCGGCAGCGCCAGGTAGCGCGCCAGCACCAGCGCGGTGGCATCGGCAATATAGGCGGCGCCGGTCGGCGCGCCGCGCTGGTCACTCACCACCCGCAACGCCTCCGGCTGGCGCAACGCCATCAGCATGGTCTTCAGGAAGCTGTTGCCGAACACCCCGTAGACCCACGAGGTACGGAACACCAGATGCGCCGGGTTCAGGGCGCGCACCGCCTGCTCGCCGGCCAGCTTGCTGCGGCCATAGGCGTTCAGCGGCGCCGGCGCATCCTGCTCGTCGTAGGCGCCGGCCTTGGCGCCGTCGAACACGTAGTCAGACGAGTAGTGGACGATGAGCGCGCCGCGGTCGGCCGCCAGCGCCGCCAGTTCGCCCGCGGCTTCCGCATTGACGCGCATGGCGCGCACCGTGTCCTCTTCGGCGCGCTCGACGGCGGTATAGGCTGCCGCGTTCACGATGATGTCCGGCTTTTCGCGCCGCACCAGCCGCGCGATCTGCAGCGGATAAGTCAGGTCGCACTCGCCGCGTCCGACCGCGACCACGGCGCCCAGCGGCGCAAGGCTGCGCCGCAACTCGAAGCCCAATTGGCCATCCCTGCCTATCACCAGAATCTTCTTGGACATGTGCTGTCCGCCGCCTTGCCTGTCTCGTGCCTCGGGCCGGCGACATGCCGTCCCGGGACATGCAATTGATTTTATCCCTGCCATGCAACGTGCGACGTGGCCGGGACTAACGTCGCATCACGGTATCACAAATGTAGTTTTGTCTTATTCGTGTTTAGTTTTCGCCAGGGCTGAGCCGTAAGACCATAAGCTTCACACTCGAATTTCGGACTGGTTACGCGAGTGTGCAGTCCCAGCTGCCTTCGGGCGCACACCCTCTTTACCGACGTTTTCCCGTCCATTCTGTGGAGTCCTGATGAATACTGCCTCAGCGCCGGATGCCGCTTCTACCGAACCGCGCTCCCACGATGCAGGTGACCGCCCCAATTCCCGCAAGCACCTGCTGCTGTCGCGGCCGCCTCCCGTCATCCGGGTGGCGATCCTCGACGACCACCCCGTCGTGGCGCTCGGCCTGGGCGCCTACCTCGACGCCCGCCCCGGCTTCCGCGTCATCCACCAGGAGACCTCGGCCAGCCGGTTGCTCGACAAGCTCGCCAGCATGCCCTGCGACGTCGCCCTGATCGACTTCTATCTGCCCCAGGAACCCTGGGACGGCGTCAACTACCTGCGCCGCTTGCGGCGCTACCACCCGAACCTGGCCATCATCACCTTTTCGGCCGGCAACCGCCAGGAAACCCAGTACGCGGCCTACCGCGCCGGCGCCAACGGCTACCTGGCCAAGCAATGGGGCATGCTGCTGCTGCCCGAGATGATCCACGGCGTCCTCAGCAAGAAGGATCCCTTCCTGTCGGTGCAGGACGGCAAGATCCGCCCGCTGTCGCCGCGCCCGCCCCATGCGTTGCTGACCACCTCCGAAGTCGAGGTCCTGCGCCACATCAGCCAGGGACTGTCGGTCACCCAGATCGCCACGCGCCTGAAACGCAGCAAAAAGACCGTCAGCACCCACAAGCGTCGCGCCATGCGCAAGCTGCAGTTGTCCGACGACCTGGCGCTTGCCCTGTTCCTGCGCGAGAAATTCGCCGAGTAGCCCACACGCGCGCACCGGCTGCCCGCGGGGCGGCCGGCGCCCGTCAGATGATGCGCGAGTAGCTGGCGCCGGTGCTGACCGTGCGCAAATAGCCATCGAACGTCATGGCAACGGCCCTGACGAAATACCAACCCAAGCCGGTGACCCGCAGCTCGCCCGCGCGCAGGTTGACCAGACCCAGCTCGGCCAGGTTGGCCGCCTGCGACAACTCCGGCCCGAAATAATCACCAAACCGCAAGCCATGGCGCGCCTCGACGCGGGCGAAGTCCACCTTGCCCTGGCACATGATGTCCATGATGACGTCACGCCGCGCCAGATCGTCGGCGCTGAGCGCCAGTCCGCGCTCGACCGCGAAACGGCCGGACTCGATGGCGGCGTAGTAGGCGTCCAGGTCCTTGGCGTTCTGGCTGTAGGTATCGCCGATGCGACCGATGGCCGACACCCCCAGCGCGACCAGGTCGCGGTCGGGCTGGGTGCTGTAGCCCTGGAAATTGCGATGCAGTTCCCCGCGCTGCTTGGCGATGGCCAGGGCGTCGGTGTTCAGCGCGAAATGATCCATGCCAATGTAGGTGTAGCCCTGCTTCAGAAAGCCTTCGATGGCGGCGCTGAGCAGGCCGACCCGGGTGGCGCGGTCCGGCAGGTCCGCCACATCGATGCGACGTTGCGGCTTGAAGCGTTCCGGCAGGTGGGCGTAGGCATAGAGCGCGATGCGGTCGGGCCGCAGTGCGCTGACCTGGGCGATGGTGCGCGCGAACGATTCCGTGGTCTGCAGAGGCAAGCCGTAGATCAGGTCGACGTTGACCGAGGCGTAGCCGAGCGCCCGGGCGCTTTGCATCAGGTCGCGGACCTCTTCGAAGGACTGTACGCGATGGACCGCCACCTGTACCCGCGCGTCGAAATCCTGCACACCGAAACTGAGACGATTGAAGCCCAGCTTGCGCAGCTTTTCGAGGCGCTGCGGCGTGGCGGTACGCGGATCCACTTCGATGGAAATCTCGGCGTCGGGTTCGAAACGGAAGGCGTCGCGCAGATCCGCCATGAGGCGGTCGAGCTCCTCGTCGGACAGGAAGGTCGGGGTGCCGCCACCGAAATGCAGTTGCGATACCGGCACGCCCTGCCCCAGTTCGGCCACGTGCAGCGCGATTTCGCGCGCCAGCGCATCGAGGTAGCGGGCGGCGCGGTCGTGATGGCGGGTCACGACCTTATTACAGGCGCAGTAATAGCAGACCGAATCGCAGAACGGGATATGTACGTAGAGCGACAGAGGCTCCGTGGTACAGGAAGCGCGCCGCTGGCGCAGGGCCTGCCGATATTGCTCGGCGTCGAAATCGCCGCTATAGCGGTCGGCCGTGGGATAGGAGGTGTAGCGGGGTCCGTTCTTGTCCAGGCGAGCCAGCAGCTGCGGCGGAAAGAAAGGTTCGGCGGCGGCCGGGGGTTCGGCGGGGGCTGGGCGTAGGGCGGCTTGCATACCTCGAATTATTCGCCCGCGCCGCCCTACCCGCCTTGATCTTGCGCAAACGCGGCATCCCGCAGCAACGAAGGCGCAACCCGCGAGAACCTCGCGCGCGCACGAGGCGCTTGCTTCTAGCCTGGCTCCTCCCGCCACCGCGCAGCAAAGCCGGCCAGGGCGAATGCGGCGGCGGGCGATACGGGGATGGGCGCCCCCCGCGGCGGGCGGTCCTGCCGCGCGACGTCGCGCTCCAGCCAGGAGCGGGGGACGCCGGCGCCCGTAAAATGGCGGGATTCCTCCATTACAAGGACATTCCCCGTGGACACCGAACTCGACGGCCGCCTGCTCGCGCTGCGCCAGGCGCTGGCGATCGCCATCGCCCTTTCCACCCGCGGCAGCCCGCAGGCCACCGACATGGCGCTGGAATTGCTGGGCGACCTGAAGGCCAATCTGGACGATGCCCCCGCGGACAGCCCCTTCGATAAACCCGAATGGGTGAGCGGCGCGCACGACGAACTGGACGGCATCGCTCGCCTGGTGCGCGCCTTTACCCAGACGCCGGAACCGGATAGCGGGGCCTGAGGGCTGGCCAGGCCCACGCCCAACGCGCGGCATCACTCCGCGGCGACACCGGCGCGCGCCGCGGCAGGGCGCGACACGCGCCAATACAGCAAAGGGAAATCCGGCCCGACGGCCTGAAAGCCGTGCGGCGGGGTTTTGGCCCTGCGCAATTCCAGGGCACCGCGCTCGGCCACCAGGCCGGCGCCGACCCAGGGGCTGAAGCGAGCCTGGCCGTCGATCAGCACCACGGGTCTTTCCGGCAGCCATAACGCCAGCGCGCCTGACTCTTCCCACGGGCCTGACACGACCCGGACCGGCCCGCCCAGCGCCGCGACGGCGGGCCCATGCAGCACCGAGGCCAGCCCTTTCGCGTCGAAATAGCGCCAATCGGTCGCGCGCCGCCACAGGCCGGCGCCATTCGGCGCGGTGAGTTCCACCCGCAACATCAGCAGCGACTGGATGACGAGAAACACCGCCAGGGCGCGGCGCGGCGCAAACGGCGCGCGCCAGGGCCCGCGCGCCAGCTCCATCGCCGCCGGCACGATGAACAGCAGGAATGGCGTGCCCCAATGCAACTGGATGTGCGAGCCCGAGATCAGCGCCATGGCGCTGACGAACAGCAGCGGCACCAGTCCGAAGGACAACAGCAGCGCGCGCGCCGCATCGTCCCGGACCGGCGCGGCGGCCGCGGAGACGGCAGGCGCCCGCCGCTGGCGGCGGGTGAACAGCCAGAGCGACGCCAGGAAGGCCCAGGCGGGCAAAGCGCGGTTCAGCAGTTGATCGCCCCACCAGCGCGCCACTTCGTAGCCCCGCGCGCCCCACGGCAGGCCAGCGGCCAGCGACGACGACATCGCATAGCGCAGCGGCTCGAAATCGTGGTTGACCAGCCAGACCATGTGCGGCGCGAACACCGCCAGCGCGGTCAGCCCCGCCACCTGCAAACCGAACAGGTGCATGGGATCGCGCCAGGCCTTGCGGCCGCACCAGAACACCAGCACCGCCAGGCCCGCGACGGCGATCTGGTACTTGGCCAGCGCCCCCAGCCCCAGGCAAACGCCCAGCACGATCCACCAGCCGATCTTGCGGCTGGCATAGGCTTTCCAGCAGGCCGCCGCGCACCCTGCCACCAGCGGGATCAGGACGATCTCGTGGTTATAGAAATACAGGCGGCCGTTGTAGAACGTGATGCACAGGCCGGCCAGCGCGGCGGTCGCGGCATAGGCCTCGCCACGCATGCCGCGCAGCATGTTCCACATCAGCGCAAACGCCCCCAGGGTGCAGAGCGCCCCGAGGAGGTAGGTAACCCAGGCGCTCCAGCCCAGCACCTGCACGACGGGCCAGAGCAGCCAGGTCGGCAGCGGCGGATGTTTGTAGTAGCCCCATTCCAGGCTGCGCACCCAGATCAGCTGTTCGATGTTGTCGGTGGGCGGCGCCAGCACGGCCCGATCCGACAACCACAGCCACGCCAGGGCAAACAGCGCCATGCCGATGCCGACTCGCCAGGGCTTCGGCGCCCACGCCATGTTGCCACTCCCTTGCACGCCACTCTCCCAATGTCGGCGTACGCAATGCCCCGCCCTGTCGGCCTCGACGCGAGGCGCAGCGATTATCGGGGTCGGGTGACGTCACAACGGCGCGGGATTTGTTCGCCATTTGTTCGAAAACTGTAAAGCGCGGGCGCGAGAGGGCATACGCCAACTGGCCTGACCACCAGATAGGAAGACGGGAAATCCCTCTGATCGTTTTCCCTCTATCGTGCGTTTTTTACTTTTATTTCAAGGGCAACCTACCTATATTGGTGGCCTGACCACCAGACCAAAATTTCGCAGTGCCACGATGAACACCTTCCAAGCCGTTGCCGTCACCCGCCTCTATCGCATGATTGCCGACCAGATTGCCGGACGCATCCGCGCGGGCGATTTCCCGCGCGGCGGGCGGCTGCCGTCCGAACGGGAGCTGGCCGAGCAACTGCAGGTCAGCCGGGCCTCGATCCGGGAAGCCCTGATCGCCCTGGAAATCGAAGGCTATGTGGAAGTGCGCGTGGGCACCGGCGTATTCGTGACCGCAACCCGCGAGGCGGCCCCCGCCCCGGCGGCCGCCCAGGACGACATCGGCCCCTTCGACCTGCTCGAAGCGCGCATGCTGATCGAACCCGAGTGCGCCGCGCTGGCCGCGCAGCAAGGCACGCCGGCGCAGATCGCCGCGATCCGCGCGGCCCACGACGCCATGTCGCTGACCGAATCGCCGGGCTGGCACGACCGTGAATTTCACAGCGCCATCGCAGCCGCTTGCGGCAACGCGGCGCTGGCGGCTTCCGTGGCCCATCTATGGAACCTGAGCCTGGCGAGCCCGGTGTTCAGCCGCATGCAGGACTACTTCGTCAACACCAAGGTGTGGGCGGTCGCCCACGCCGAGCACCAGCGCATCCTGACCGCCATCCTGGCGCGGGATCCGATCCGCGCGCGCCATGCCATGCACGCGCACCTGATCGGCATTCTCGCCCGCCTGCGGGAAGATTTCGGCGATGACGATGGAAGCATCCGGCCCGATATCTAGGCCCCGCTTCGCCACCGCGCCGGCGGCAACGCCTGCCTCTTGCCACGAACCCCAAGCCCGCGCCCGGCGCGGGGCGCCCATTCCGGGAGTGTTTGCATGACGGTTGTCCCCCCCCTGCCGCGCAATGGCGGCCAGATCCTGATGCAGCAACTGCGCATCCACGGCACGCGCCGGATCTTCATGATCCCCGGCGAGAGTTACCTGCCCTGCATCGACGCGCTCAATGAGCACCGCGGCGCCATCGAGCCGGTGGTGTGCCGCCAGGAAAGCGGCGCCGCCTACATGGCCGAGGCCCATGGCAAGCTGACCGGCGAGCCCGGCGTGTGCTTCGTCACCCGCGGCCCGGGCGCCACCAATGCCAGCATCGGCGTGCACACCGCGTTCCAGGATTCGACGCCGATGATCCTGTTCGTCGGCCAGGTCGGCAACGACTTCTACGAACGCGAGGCCTTCCAGGAAATCGACTACCGGCGCATGTTCGGCCAGATGGCCAAATGGGTGGCGCAGATCGATCGCACCGACCGCATTCCGGAATTCGTGGCGCGCGCCTACGCCACCGCCACCAGCGGCCGCCCCGGCCCGGTGGTGCTGGCCCTGCCGGAAGACACGCTGTGGGGCACGGCGACGGTGGCCGACATGCCGCGCTACCCGCGCGTCGTCGCCAGCCCCGGCCAGCCCGACCTGGAACGCATGCGCCAGTTGCTCGACCAGGCCGAACGGCCGGTCATGGTACTGGGCGGCAGCGGTTGGAATCCGGACGCGATCCAGCAGATCGCCGCCTTCGCCGAACGCTTCGAATTGCCGGTGGCGACCGCCTGGCGCCGGCTCGAGTGCTTCGACCAGCGCCATCCCAATGCCGCCGGCCAGATGGGCTGGGGCATGACCGAGGCGTTGCGCGCCCGCATCAGGACGGCCGACCTGATCCTCGCGGTCGGCACGCGCCTGGGCGAAGCCACCACCGAGGGCTATCAACTCGTCGAGAGCCCCTTGCCGCGCCAGGCGCTGATCCATGTCTATCCGGACCCGCAGGAGCTGGGCCGCGTCTACGCGCCGACGCAGGCGATCGTCGCCAGCGTCGCCGGCTTCGCGCAGGCGCTGGCCACGCTGCAACCGGCCCACGCCACGCCGCGCGGCGCCGCGGTGCGCGCGGCCCACGCCGAATACCTGGATTCGCTCGAACCGTTGCCGTCACCCGGCCCGCTGGGCCTGGACGCCGTGGCCGCGCTGGTCAACCAACGCCTGGCGCCGGACGCCTGCATCACGGTGGGCGCGGGTAACTACGCGCTGTATCCGCACCGCTATCGCCAGTTCACCGGCCCGGGCACCAGCCTGGCGCCGACCGTGGGGTCAATGGGCTACGGGCTGCCGGCGGCCGTGTCCGCCAAGCTGGAGCACCCGGACAAGACCGTGGTCTGCTACGCCGGCGACGGGTGCTTCCAGATGAACCTGCAGGAACTGGGCGTGGCCCAGCAGTACCGGCTGGGCATCGTGGTGCTGGTGTTCAACAACGGCATGTGGGGCACGATCCGCGCGCATCAGGAGCGCGAATTCCCGGGCCGTCCGATCGCGCTGGATTTCGACAATCCCGATTTCACCCAGATCGTGCGCGGCTATGGCGGCTACGGCGAGGCGGTCGAACGCACCGAGGACTTCGCCGCGGCATTCGACCGCGCGCTGGCCTACGCCGAGCGCGAACGCCGGCCCGCGCTGCTGGAAATCCGCTACGACGCCGACGGCATCGCCCCCGGCCAGACGCTCACCGCCATCCGCGAGGCCGCGCTGGCGCGCCAGGCCGCCGCCTCCACCCACTAACACCGAACGAGGATCACCATGACTTCATCCCTGTCCGTCAACGGCAACCGGCTCTGGCAATCCCTGATGGATCTGGCCGAGATCGGCGCCACGCCCAAGGGCGGCAACTGCCGCCTCGCCCTGACCGCGCTCGACGGCCAGGGCCGCGATCTGGTCACCGGCTGGATGCGCGATGCCGGCCTGACGATCCGCGTGGACCAGGTGGGCAATATCTTCGCGCGCCGCGCCGGCCGCAACAACGCGCTGCCCCCGGTGATGACCGGCAGCCACATCGACACGCAGCCCACCGGCGGCAAGTTCGACGGCTGCTTCGGCGTGCTGGCCGGGCTGGAAGTGATGCGCACGCTGAACGATGCCGGCGTGCAGACAGAGGCGCCGCTGGAGCTGGCCATCTGGACCAACGAGGAAGGTTCGCGCTTCGTGCCGGTGATGATGGGCTCGGGCGTGTTCGCCGGCAAGTTCTCGCTGGAGACGGCGCTGAGCGCGCGCGACGCCAAGGGCCTGGCGGTGCGTGACGAACTGCGGGCCATCGGCTACGCCGGCACGGAGCCGGTCGGCGGCCGTCCGGTGGATGCCTATTTCGAGGCCCACATTGAACAAGGCCCGATCCTCGAACACGAAGAGAAAGTGATCGGCGCGGTGACCGGCTCGCTCGGCCTGCGCTGGTACGACGTCACCGTGACCGGCATGGAAATGCACGCGGGCCCCACGCCCATGGGCATCCGCCGCGACGCGCTGTTCGCCGCCAGCTATCTGCTGCAGGCCGTGGTCAACATCGCCAACGCGCACCAGCCGCACGGGCGCGGCACGGTGGGCGAGATCCATGCCCACCCCGGCTCGCGCAACGTGATCCCGGGCCAGGTGCGCTTCACCACCGACCTGCGCCATGAGGACGAGGCCACGCTCACGCGCATGGACCAGCTGTGGCGCGACGCCTGCCGCGAGATCGCCGAGAAACACGGCGTGCAGGTGGACGTGAAGGACGTGCAGTACTTCCGCCCCACCCCGTTCGATCCCGATCTGGTGGAGAAGGTGCGCCAGGGCGCCGCGCGTCGCGGCCTGCCGGCCATGGACATCGTCACCGGCGCGGGCCACGACGCCGTCTACATGGCGGCGGTGGCGCCCACCGCCATGATCTTCGTGCCGTGCAAGGACGGCATCAGCCACAACGAAATCGAAGACGCGCAGCCCGCGCACCTGGAAGCCGGCTGCAACGTGCTGCTGGACGCCATGGTGGCCCGCGCCAACGCCGCGCGCTGAACCGAGGACCTCGTCATGACCCTGCATACCCTCGACTACTGGCAAGCCCGCGCCGACGCGCTGACGCTGCGCGGCCAGGCCTACATCGATGGCGCCTACGCCGACGCCGCCGACGGCGCCACCTTCGCGGCCACCAGCCCGATCGACGGCCGCAAGCTGGCCGACGTGGCCGCCTGCGGCCAGGCCGACGTCGACCGCGCCGTGGCGGCCGCCCGCCGCGCCTTCGAAGCCGGCGTCTGGTCCGGCCTGGCGCCGCGCGAGCGCAAGACGCGCCTGGTGCGGCTGGCGCAGCTCATCACCGAGCACAGCGAGGAGCTGGCACTGATCGAGACCCTGGACATGGGCAAGCCGATCCGTGACGCGCTGGCCTTCGACCTGCCCGAGACCGCGCATTGCTACGCCTGGTATGGCGAGGCCATCGACAAGCGCTACGACGAGATCGCGCCGACGGGCGGCAATGCCCTGGCCACGGTCACGCGCGAACCGCTCGGCGTGGTGGCCGCCGTGGTGCCGTGGAACTATCCGCTGCTGATGGCGGCCTGGAAGGTCGCGCCGGCACTGGCCGCCGGCAACAGCGTGATCCTCAAGCCGGCCGAGCAGTCGTCGTTGAGCGCATTGCGGCTGGCGGCGCTGGCCGAGCAGGCCGGCATTCCCGCCGGCGTGTTCAACGTGGTGCCCGGCACCGGTCCGGTCGCCGGCAGCGCGCTGGGCCTGCATCCGGACGTGGACTGCGTGGCATTCACCGGTTCCACCGCCACCGGCAAGCGCTTCATGAGCTATTCGGGCGAATCGAATCTGAAGCGCGTGTGGCTCGAATGCGGCGGCAAGTCGCCCCATATCGTCTTCGAGGACTGCCCCGACCTGGACCGCGCCGCGCTGATCGCCGCGCTGGCGATCTTCTCGAACCAGGGCGAAGTGTGTATCGCCGGCTCGCGCCTGTACGTGCACGACGCCATCTACGACACCTTCATGGAGAAGGTGGCCAGGCATGCCGCCGAGATGCGGCCGGGCAATCCGCTGGATCCGGCCACGGCGCTGGGCGCCATGGTTGACGAACGCCAGACGCGCTCGGTCATGGCGCGCATCGCGGCCGGCCAGGCCGAGGGCGCGACGCTGCGCATCGGCGGACGCCAGTTGCACACGGACAGCGGCGGCTTCTACATCGAGCCCACCATCTTCGATTGCGCCGACGCCTCCAGCGCGTTGATCCGCGAGGAGATCTTCGGCCCGGTGCTGGCGGCGCAGCGCTTCCACACGGAAGACGAAGCCATCGCATTGGCCAACGATTCCTCGTACGGCCTGGGCGCCGGCCTGTGGACCGCCAACCTGGGCCGCGCGCATCGCCTGTCGCGCCGCCTGCGCGCTGGCCTGGTGTGGGTCAATTGCTATGCCGATGGCGACATCACGGTCCCGTTCGGCGGCGTCAAGCAATCGGGCTTCGGCCGCGACAAATCGCTGCACGCGCTGGACAAGTACAGCGACCTGAAAACCACCTGGATCGACATCACCCAATAGCGCGGCCGCCGTGCACCTCGTCTATCGCCGCATTGGTGCGCGGCGCCGTCTCTGCACCCATACGCAGCATTGTTGTAGCAGCTCCACCCCGCAGTTCCCCGAGAAACAGGTGGCACGAGGTTTGCTTGTCATAGCCGGCACATGCCGCGTGACGCGCGGCCACCTGATAACCCTCTTCCAGCCCGGAGGCTCGCAGTGAAATCGAAGACTTGGTTCTCCCTCAGCATCGGCGCCCTGATCCTGGCGGCCGCCTTGCCCGCCACGCAGGCGCTGGCCCAGACCAAGGGCGGCACGCTCAACATGATCGTCCAGCCCGAGCCGCCCGTGATCGTCACGGCCATCAACCAGCAGGGTCCCACCCAGTTCGTCGCCGGCAAGATCTATGAAAGCCTGCTGACCTACACCACCGACCTCAAGCCGCAACCGGGCCTGGCCAAGTCGTGGGAGTCCTCAAGCGACGGCCTGACCTACACCTTCCACCTGCAGGACAACGTCAAGTGGCACGACGGCAAGCCGTTCACCGCCGACGACGTGGTCTTCACGCTGTCGGACATGCTGCCCAAGACCCATGCGCGGGCCCGCGTGATCCTGAACAAGTTCGTCGATTCGGTGCAGGCCACCGACCCGAAGACGGTGGTCATCAAGCTGAAGTCGCCGTTCCCGGCCTTCATGCTGATGTTCGAACCCGGCTTCGCGCCGATGATGCCCAAGCACATCTATGCCGGCACCGACTACATGACCAACCCGGCCAACCAGAAACCGATCGGCACGGGCCCGTTCATGTTCAAGGAATGGAAGCGCGGCGAATACATCAAGCTGGCGCGCAACCCCGATTACTGGAAACCCGGCAAGCCCTACCTGGATGAGCTGGTGTTCAACGTGATCCCCGACGCGGCCTCGCGCGCGGTGGCGTTCGAGCGCGGCAGCGTCGACGTACTGCGCGGCGGCGATGTCGACAACGTCGACATCAAGCGCCTGCGCGCCCTGCCCAAGGTCGAATACACCACCGCCGGCTGGGAGATGTTCTCGCCCCAGGCCTACCTGATCTTCAACATGCGCAAGCCGCCCTTCGACAACCTGAAGGTGCGCCAGGCGGTGATGGCCGCGATCAACCGCAACATGGTGGTCAACAACATCTTCTTCGGCCTGGGCAAGGTCTCGACCAGCCCGTTCGTGACCACCGAGATGTTCTATGACAAGAACATGCCGCCGATGCCCTTCGACATGAAGAAGGCGCGCGCGCTGATCAAGGAATCGGGCATCAAGCCCGGCGACTACACCATCCGCCAGCTGAGCTTCCCGTACGGTTCGACCTGGGACCGCCTGGGCGAATACACCAAGCAGGCCCTGGAGCAGTTGGGCTTCAAGGTCAACCTGGAATCGACCGACGCCGGCGGCTGGGCCAGCCGCACCGGCAACTGGGACTTCGACCTGACCACCAACTTCACCTACCAGTACGGCGACCCGGCGCTGGGCGTGCAGCGCCTGTACATCTCGTCGAACATCGTCAAGGGATCGCCGTTCGCCAACGTGCAGGGCTACAGCAACCCCGAGACCGACAAGCAGTGGGAAGCCGCCGCGTCCGAGGTCGACCCGGCCAAGCGCCAGGCGCTCTACACGCAGCTGCAGACCACACTGGTCAATGACGTCGCCAACGGCTTCCTGGTGGACATGGAGTTCCCCACGCTGTATCGCGCCAACGTCAAGAACCTGGTCAAGACGGCTATCGGCCTGAACGAGTCGTTCGACGACGTCTACATCGAGAAGTAAGCGCCGCAAGCCGCAAGCGCAGCCAACCCCGGCTCGCTTGCGGCGCCCGGCCGCGCGACGGACGTCCGCGCCCGTCCACGGAGGACCCAGAGCATGAAATTCCTGTCTTTCCTGGTTTCGCGCATCGGCAAGGCCCTGGTGGTCGTGCTGGGCGTGGTCATCATCAATTTCTTCCTGATCCGCCTGGCGCCCGGCGACCCTGCCGCCGTGCTGGCCGGCCAGGCCGGCGCGGGCGATGCCGCCTACGTCGAGCAACTGCGCGTCGCATTCGGGCTGGACAAGCCGGTGCTGACGCAGTTGTTCCTGTATCTGAAGGGCGTGGTCCAGCTCGACCTGGGCTTTTCCTACCGCAACCACGTGCCGGTACTGGACCTGATCGTCGAACGCCTGCCCGCCACCTTTCTGCTGATGTCGTGCGCCTTCGTCTTCTCGATCGTGCTGGGCGTGCTGCTAGGCGTGATCGCGGCCAAGGCGCGCTACCGCAACAAGCGCCGCTGGATCGACAGCTCGGTCATGACCGGCGCCCTGCTGCTGTATGCCACGCCGCTGTTCTGGCTGTCGCTGATGGGCATCCTGCTGTTCTCGGTGGTGCTGGGCTGGCTGCCGGCCTTCGGCATGGAAACCGTGGGCGCCGGCCTGACCGGCTGGGCCCGCGCCGCCGACATCGCGCAGCACCTGATCCTGCCGACGGTGACGCTGGGCTGCTTCTTCATGGCGGTGTACGTGCGCCTGACGCGCGCCTCGATGCTGGAGGTGATCGGCATGGACTTCGTCAAGACGGCGCGCGCCAAGGGCGTCAGCCCCGGCCGCGTGATCCGCGCCCACGTGCTGCGCAACGCGCTCTTGCCGGTGATCACCTTCGCCGGCATCCAGCTCGGCCAGATGGCCGGCGGCGCGGTGCTGACCGAGACCGTGTTCGCCTGGCCCGGCATCGGCCGGCTGATGTTCGACGCGCTGCTGCAACGCGACTACCAGCTGCTGCTGGGCATTTTCCTGGTGACCTCGATCATGGTGGTGGTGTTCAACCTGTTGACCGACGTGCTGTACCGCCTGATCGATCCGCGCATCAGCGCGGGCGCGCAACAAGGAGCCGCGGCATGAAGCAATTCGCCCGACGCTATATGCGCAACTACGGCGCGGTGGCCGGACTGGCCATCGTGCTGGCCGTGGTCATCGTGGCCCTGGCCGCGCCGCTGCTGTACGAGGATTCGCCCTGGATGATGGTGGCCGATCCGCTGATTCCGCCCTTCACCGACGCCGCCTACCCGTTCGGCACCGACATGCTGGGCCGCGACATCACCGCCGGCCTGGTGTGGGGCGCGCGGGTCTCGCTGATGGTGGGCCTGTTGTCGACCGCCGTGGCCTTGGTGTTCGGCATCGTCGTGGGCGCCATCGCCGGCTACTGCGGCGGCCGCGTCGATGACGCGCTGATGCGCTTTACCGAGTTCTTCCAGACCATCCCGCAACTGGCGATGGCGGTGGTGCTGGTGGCGATTCTCGGGCCCTCGATGTATTCCATCATGGGCGCGATCGCGGTGGTGTCCTGGCCGCCGGCGGCGCGGCTGGTACGGTCCGAGTTCATGACGCTCAAGCAGCGCGAATTCGTGCAGGCCGCCATTGTCATCGGCCAGACCCCGGCGCGCATCGTCGGCACGCAGATCCTGCCGAACGCCATGTCGCCCATCATCGTCTCGGCCTCGTTCATGGTGGCCACCGCCATCCTGACCGAATCGTCGCTGTCCTTCCTGGGACTGGGCGACCGCAACGAGATGAGCTGGGGCTTCATGATCGGCGCGGCCCGCACCATGATCCGCGAAGCCTGGTGGATGAGCGTGTGGCCGGGCGTGGCCATCCTGCTGACCGTGCTGGCCATCAACCTGATCGGCGAAGGCCTGAACGACGCCCTCAACCCGCAACTGCGCAAGCGCGGCGAATAGGAGACCGGCATGAACGCTTCCCCGCCCCTGCTGTCCATCCAGCACCTCAGCATCGCCCTGCCCCGCGGCGGCGACCGTCCGTTCGCGGTGCAGGACGTGTCATACGACATCCACGCCGGCGAGATCCTTTGCATCGTCGGCGAATCCGGCTCGGGCAAGTCCATGAGCGCCAACGCCATCATGGGCCTGCTGCCCGACTACCTGACGCCGCAACAGGGCCGCATTCTGTTCCGTGGCACCGACCTGCTGCGCCAGGACGAGGCCACGCTGCAGGGCATGCGCGGCAAGGACATGGCCATGATCTTCCAGGAACCGCTGTCGGCGCTGAACCCGCTGATGACGGTGGGCGAACAGATCAATGAGGTCATGCGGGTCCACAACGTCTATCCCGGCCCGGAACGCATGCGGCGCACGCTGGAACTGCTGGCCTTCGTCGGCCTGCCCGATCCGGCCACGCTCTACCACGTATATCCGTTCCGCCTGTCGGGCGGCCAGCGCCAGCGCGTCATGATCGCCATGGCGCTGGCGCTGGAACCGGCACTGCTGATCGCCGACGAGCCGACCACGGCGCTGGACGTCACCACCCAGGCCCAGATCCTGGCGCTGATTGCCCGCATCCAGAAGGAAAAGGGCATGGGCGTGATGTTCGTCACTCATGATTTCGGCGTGGTCGCCGAGATCGCGCACCGGGTGGCGGTGATGGAAAAAGGCGTGCTGGTCGAACAGGGCCCGGCCGAGGAGGTGCTGAACCGCCCACGCCATCCCTACACCCAGCGCCTGATCGCGGCGGTGCCGCACCGCCGCGGCGAGGAACGCGCCACCGCCACGCCGGAACAACCGGTGCTGGAAGTGAAGGATTTGAGAAAGACCTACGTCGTCGGCCATGGCTGGCTGGGCGGCAAGCGCGAGGTGCATGCGGTCGACGGCGTCAGCTTCAACGTGCGGCGCGGCGAGACGCTGGGCATCGTCGGCGAGTCCGGCTCGGGCAAGTCGACCATCGGCAAGTGCCTGCTCAAGCTGGTCGGCATCAACGGCGGCCAGTTGATCTTCAATGGTCAGGACATCGCCGCCATGCCGGAGTCGCGCTTCCGGCCGCTGCGCAAGGACATCCAGATGATCTTCCAGGATCCGTTCGCCTCGCTCAACCCGCGCCATACCGTGGGCCGCATCATCAGCGACGGCCCGGTCGCCAACGGCGTGCCGCGCGCCCAGGCCGAGGCCCGCGTGCGCGAGCTGCTGTCGCTGGTGGGTCTGGATCCGTCGGCGTTCGACCGCTACCCCAACCAGTTCTCCGGCGGCCAGCGCCAGCGCATCGGCATCGCCCGCGCCCTGGCGCTGGAGCCCAAGGTGCTGGTGGCCGACGAATCGGTATCGGCGCTGGACGTGTCGGTGCAGGCGCAGGTGCTGCAACTGCTACACGACCTGCAGCAGCGCCTGAAGATCGCGCTGGTGTTCATCACCCACGACCTGCGCGTGGCCGCGCAGATCTGCAATTCGGTGCTGGTCATGCACCGGGGCAAGGTGGTGGAATACGGATCGCCCAGCCAGATTTTCGACAACCCGCAGCACGCCTATACGCAACAACTCATCGCCGCCGTGCCCGGCCAGCACTGGGATCCGACCCAGGCGCAGGCCGCGGCGTGAAGCGCATGACCCGCCGCGACGCCCGCGGCACCCCAACCAGGAGACTCGCATGCAACGCCCGCCCGCCGTGCCCACCGTCCAGATCGACAACGAGCAGGTCACCGTCACCGAATGGCGTTTTCCGCCCGGCGGAGAAACCGGCTGGCACCGCCACGGCATGAACTACGTGGTGGTGCCGCAGACCACCGGCCCGCTGCTGCTGGACACGCCCAACGGCCAGGTCACCAGCCAGCTCACCACTGGCGTGTCCTACTACCGGCCGGTGGGCGTGGAGCACAATGTCATCAACCCGGGCGACACCGAGTTCGTCTTCGTCGAGATCGAGATCAAGCAGCCGGGACAGGCCCCGGACGCCGGCTGTTCGCACTGACCGGCAGCCCTGGGCGGACGGCCACGCATCGACCGTCGCGCCCTGAGCCACGCATCCACCCGCCGGTCGGCGGGCCCGTTCCCGCCGACACGCAAAGGACCACCATGAAGGCGTTTTTCTCGGAAGAACAACTGCTACACACCCCCCAGCAGTTTATGCGGCTGGGACGCATCAGCGCCCCCACCGACCTGCCCTCTCGCGCCCACAGCCTGCAAGGCGCGCTGGCCGCCCGCGGCATCGCGATCGAGGCGCCACCCGACTACGGCCGCCAGCCGCTGGAAGCCGTCCACAGCACGGACTACCTGGACTACCTGGAAACCGCGTTCGCCCGCTGGCAGGCGCTCAAGGCCCCGGGCGTCGACCCCGGCCCGGAAGTGCTGCCGAACCTGTCGCCCTACTACAGCGGCCGCGTCGAAACGGCCGGGCGCGGTCCCTGCCCGTCGCCGTCGATCGTGGCGCAGACCGGCTATTACCTGAGCGACCTGTCCTGCCCCATCGGCGCGCATACCTGGCGTTCGGCGCTGCGCTCGGCCCACAGCGCGGTGGCCGCGGCCGAGCACGTGGCAGTCTTCGGCGGATCGGCCTATGCGCTGTGCCGCCCGTCGGGCCACCACGCCCACCGCGACCGCGCTGGCGGCTTCTGCTACCTGAACAGCAGCGCGGCCGCCGCCGCGCGGCTGTTGCAGACCTGGTCCAAGGTGGCGGTGCTGGACGTGGATGCGCACCATGGCGACGGCACCCAGAACATCTTCTACCAGCGCGCCGACGTGATGACGGTATCGCTGCACGCCGACCCTGCCGGCTACTACCCGTTCTACACCGGCTACGCGCACGAGCGCGGCCACGGCGCCAGCGAGGGCTGCAATCTCAACCTGCCGCTGCCGCACGGCGCCGGCAACGACCCGTTCCTGCGGGCGCTGGACACGGCGCTGGCGGCGCTGGCCGGCTACGGGCCGCAGGCCCTGGTACTGGCGCTGGGGTTCGACACTTACAAGGACGATCCCATCAGCGTCCTGAAACTGGACATCGACGCCTACCGCGACATCGGCGCGCGCGTGGCCAGCCTGGGCCTGCCCACGGTGGTGGTGCAGGAAGGCGGCTACATGGTGCAGGCCATCGGCCCGGCGCTGGACGAGTTCCTGCAAGGCCTGGCCCGCGCCTGAACCCCGCCATGGCCATCACCTCCGCCACGGCGCCCGGCGCCATCCCGGCCGCCGGTTCACGGCGGGCCGGTATCCTGCTGTTCTTCGCGGCGTTGGTGGCCTTCGCCACTTTCGACGCCGGCTCCAAGCAGATGCTGATGCGCTACCCGGCGCCGTTCCTGAACATCATGCGCTATCTCGCCGTGGCGACGCTGGCGCTGGGGCTGCTGTGGCGCCATGGCTGGCCCGACCTGCGCGCCGCGCCGCAAAAGCCCCTGCTGATCCTGCGCGGCCTGATGCTGGCCACCGTCGGCACCTGCTTCATGACGGCACTGATCTGGATGCCGCTGTCCGAGGCCACGGCGATCTACTTCACCTCGCCCCTCATCATGGTCGCGCTGTCGCCCTGGCTGCTGGGCGAACGGGTGCGGCCGGTGCAATGGATGGCGGTGGCGGCCGGCTTCGCCGGCATGCTGCTGATCGTGCGGCCGGGCGCCGACCTGCCGGCGTTGGGCACGCTGCTGATGGCGGTGTCGGCGATCAGCTACGCCATCTTCCAGGTGCTGACCCGCAAGCTGTCGGGCAAGGTGGCCGGCCCGGTGCAATACGCTTACACCGCCTTCATCTGCCTGATCGTCACTGCCCTGCCCGCGCCCTTCTTCCTGCCGGATCCCTGGCCCGACCTGACGGACATGGCCTTGATCGTGGGCCTGGGCGCCTGCAGCGGACTGGCGCAGATCCTGCTCATTGCCGCCTTCCAACGCGTCGCGGCGGCCACGCTGGCGCCGCTGAACTACTTCCAGCTGCTGCTGGCGGTGGCCTTTAGCACGTTCTGGTTCCAGCGTCCGCCTGACGGGCTGGCGCTGACCGGCATCGCCATGATCATGGCGTCCGGCGTGTTCCTGGCGTTGCGCCGTGCCGGCTGACGCGGGATCAGGTGGTTTCGCGCCGCACCAGCGTGAAACCCAGGTCGATGTGGCGCTGCGCGATGGGCTGGCCGGCCAGGTGGCGCATCAGCAAGAGCGCCGCCTCGCGGCCGATCTCGTAGCGCGGCGTGGCGATGGTCGACAGCGGCGGCGTGGTCCAGGCCGTGCCCGCAAAGTCATGGAAGCCCACCAGCGCCATCTGGCCCGGCACGCGCACGCCCAGCCGCCCGCACTGGAACACCGCGCCCTGCGCCAGGTCGTCATTGCAGAAAAACAGCGCGTCGCAATCGGGATGCCCTGCCAGCAGGGTTTCCAGCAGCGCCGCCCCCAGCGCGATCGACGACTTCTCGGGCGTCATGATCTCCAGCGCCGGATCGTACAGGCCGGCGTCGCGCAGCGCCTGGCGGCAACCTTCGCAACGCCGCAACGAGCGTGGATCGAGCTGGGCGCCGACGATGCCGATGCGCTTGCGGCCGCGTTCGACCAGGTGGCGGCCGGCGGCATAGCCAGACTCGAACTGAGAAAACCCGACGCTCATGCCGTCGCTGCCCTCGAGCGTCTCGATGGTGTGGACCGTGGGCATCCCCTGCGCCCGCAGCAGCTCCCAGACCCCCGGGTTGTGGTCGATGCCGGTCAGGATGAGGCCATCGGGCAGGTGCTGCAGGTACTTGCGCAGCAACGCCTCCTCGGCATCGGGCGAATACCCGGTGACGCCGATCAGCAGGTGGTAGCCCTGCTCGTCCAGCACTTCCTTGATGCCGTTGATGATGTCGACGAACACCACGTTGCTCAGCGATGGAATCAGCACCACGATAGTCTGCGAGCGCGCCGACGCCAGCGCGCTGGCCGCGTGGTTGGGCACGTAACCGAGTTCCTGGCAGACCTCGGCGATGCGCAGGCGCACGGCCTCGGCCACCTTGTCGGGGGTGCGCAGGGCGCGCGACACGGTGATCGCGCTGACCCCGGCGCGGCGCGCGACCTCTTGCATGGTCACGCGCCCGGCGCGGGTGCTGCGGGGCTTTCGGATGGACATCGGCCGTTCTGAGCGGTTGGCGAGCACGTAGTCTGACCTAAAGATCGGGGCTTGCCAAACCAAAAATGTTAGCGCTAACATCAGCCTCGCGATATCCATAAGAATTCCGGAAAACGGAGAGGAGACAAGCATGCATGGTTCCCCCAAGGGGCGGCCTGGCGCCACCCCGCTGGCGCGCGCCGCCGACTGGTGCGCCCGGTTGCAGACCTGGCTGATGGCCGCCTGCCTGGTGGTGATGGTGGTGTTGCTGTTCGGCAATGTCGCCATGCGCTACCTGTTCAATTCCGGCATCAACGTGTCCGACGAGATCTCCCGCCTGGCCTTCGTCTGGATGATCTTCCTGGGTTCGGTGCTGGCGTTGCGCGACCACCAGCACATCGGCGTCACGATGCTGGTGGAACGCTTCGGTCCCGCCGCCCGCCGCGTCTCGCACATCGTCTGCCAATTGCTGGTGCTGTGGATGCTGTGGCTGCTGGCCGATGGCAGCTGGGCACAGACGCTGATCGGCCTGGACACCCGCCTGCCGGTGACCGCGATGCCGCTGGCGGTATTCAACGCCGCCGCGCTCTACGCCGCCGTCGCGATGGGCCTGCTGACCCTGTTCGACTTGATTCGCGTGCTGGCCGGCGGCCCGCTGCCCGCGGAATCCAGTCCCGAAGACCCGCTGGTCTGACCCCGGCCTCCTCGCCTCCCACGTTCGGACCCGCCCCCCATGATCCTGACCCTCTTCCTGCTGGTGCTGCTGGGCTTCATCGCCCTGGGCATGCCGATCGCGTTCGCGCTGCTATTGAGCGCGATCGCCATGATGTTCCAACTTGATTTCTTCGACACCCAGATCCTGGCGCAGAACATGCTGTCCGGCGCCAACAGCTTCACGCTGATGGCGGTGCCGCTGTTCATGCTGGCCGGCGAACTGATGAACGCCGGCGGCATCTCGCGCCGCATTGTCAACCTGGCCAGCATGTTCGTCGGCCATATCCAGGGCGGGCTGGGCTACGTCGCCATCTTCGCCAGCGTGCTGCTGGCGGCGCTTTCCGGCTCGGCCGTGGCCGACGCGGCCGCGCTCGGATCGCTGCTGATCCCGATGCTGCGCGAGAAAGGCTACGACGCCGGCCAGGCATCCGGCCTGATCGCCGCGGGCGGCATCATCGCGCCGATCATTCCGCCGTCGATCTCGTTCATCATCTTCGGCGTCGCCACCAACGTCTCCATCACCAAGCTGTTCTTCGCCGGCATCGCCCCCGGGCTGATGATGGGCATGACATTGGTGGCGGTGTGGACCTGGGTGGCGCGCAAGCACGGCGCCATCAAGCCCGCGCCGCGCCAGCCCTGGGGCGCCCGGCTGCGGGCGCTGCGCGAATCGGCCTGGGCGCTGCTGCTGCCCGTCATCATCATCGGCGGCCTGCGCGGCGGCATCTTCACCCCCACCGAAGCGGCGGTGGTGGCTGCCGTCTACGCGCTGCTGATCAGCCTGTTCGTCTATCGCGAGATTGGCCTGCGCCACCTGCTGCCGCTGTTCATCAACGCCGCCCGCACCACCGCCGTGGTCATGTTCCTGGTGGCCGCCGCCATGGTCTCGTCCTACATGATCACCCTGGCCGACATGCCGCAGGACCTGATCGCGCTGCTGGAACCGGTGCTGGATCATCCCAAGCTGCTGATGTTCGCGCTGCTGGTGCTGCTGACACTGGTCGGCACGGTCATGGACCTGACGCCCACCATCCTGATCCTGGCGCCGGTGCTCATGCCGGTCGTCACCCAGGCCGGCATCGACCCGGTGTATTTCGGCGTCATGTTCGTCATGGTGGGCTGCGTCGGCCTGCTCACGCCGCCGGTCGGCACCGTGCTCAACGTGGTCTGCGGCGTCGCCCGCATCAACATGGAAACCATCTGCAGGGGCGTGTGGCGCTATGTCGTGGCCTACACGCTGCTGCTGGTACTGCTGGTGATCTTCCCCGAACTGATCACCGTCCCCGCGAGCTGGATGCACTGAGGCCCGTGAACAAGCGCGCCGATCCGGCGCCACCTAGAAGAAGCCAAGGAGGAACAACCATGAACATCCGTTTCAAGACCCGCCTCGTCATGCTGGCCACGGCGCTGTCCTGCGCCTTCGCCGGGGCCGCCGCGGCCGCCGACGTCAAGCCGCGCCTGATCCGCTTCGGCTACGGCCTGAATGAAGACAGCGTGCAGGGCCGCGCCGCGCGCCACCTGGCGCAGGAGCTCGAGAAAATCAGCGGCGGCAAGCTCAAGATGAAGACCTTCGGCTCGGCCAACCTCGGCTCGGACGAACAGATGCAGGGCGCGCTGGTCGGCGGCGCGCAGGAGATGATGGTCGGCTCCACCGCGCCGCTGGCTGGCATGGTCAAGGAATTCGGCGTGTTCGACCTGCCGTTCCTGTTCAACAGCGAAAAGGAAGCCGACGCGGTGCTGGATGGGCAGCTGGGGCAGGACCTGCTCAAGAAGCTGGAGGCCAAGGGCCTGGTGGGGCTGGTGTATTGGGAAAACGGCTTTCGCAACATGACCAATTCCAAGCACCCCATCGTGCGCGCCGAGGACATGCAGGGCATCAAACTGCGCGTGATGCAGAACCAGATCGCGCTGGGCGTCTTCAACACGCTGGGCGCGAATGCCGTGCCGATGCCGTTCTCGGAATTGTTCACGGCATTGGAAACGCGCACGGTCGATGGCCAGGAAAATCCCATCACCACCATTCAGAGCAGCAAGTTCTACGAGGTGCAGCCCTACCTGACCATCACCCGCCACGTCTATACGCCCTGGGTGGTGATGGCCTCGAAAAAATGGTGGGACAAGCTGTCGCCCGACGAACAAAAGCTGGTGCGCCAGGCCGCCGAGGCATCGCGCGATTTCGAGCGCAAGGACAGCCGCGCCGATTCGCTCAAGGCGATGGGCACGCTGGAGCAGGCCGGCATGAAGATCAATACCGTGTCGCCCGAGGAGGTGGCGCGGATGCGCGAAAAGGTACAGCCGGTGGTCGACAAGTACACCCAGGAACTGGGTCCCGACCTGATCCGGCAACTGAACGCCGAAATCAGCAAGGCGCGCAATTAGGTCCCCGGCGCGCCCGCTGGCGCGCCACGCATCACAGAAGCACACGAGGCACCCCATGACCGACACCCCCCGCAAGCTGCGCAGCCAGAAATGGTTCGACGATCCCGCCCACGCCGACATGACGGCGATCTACGTCGAGCGCTACCTGAACTACGGCCTGACGCGCCAGGAACTGCAATCGGGCCGCCCCATCATCGGCATCGCCCAGACCGGCAGCGACCTGGCGCCCTGCAACCGCCACCACCTGGCGCTGGCCGAGCGCGTCAAGGCCGGCATCCGCGACGCCGGCGGCATCCCGATGGAGTTCCCGGTGCATCCGCTGGCCGAACAGGGCCGCCGCCCGACCGCGGCGCTGGACCGCAACCTGGCCTACCTGGGCCTGGTCGAGATCCTGCACGGCTACCCGCTGGACGGCGTGGTGCTGACCACCGGCTGCGACAAGACCACGCCCGCCTGCCTGATGGCGGCGGCCACCGTCGACATCCCCGCCATCGTGCTGTCGGGCGGCCCCATGCTGGACGGCTGGCACGACGGCCAGCGGGTCGGCTCCGGCACGGTCATCTGGCACGCCCGCAACCTCATGGCGGCGGGCAAGCTGGACTACGAGGGCTTCATGACGCTGGCCACGGCCTCCTCGCCGTCGGTGGGCCACTGCAACACCATGGGCACCGCGCTGTCCATGAACTCGCTGGCCGAGGCGCTGGGCATGTCGCTGCCTACCTGCGCCAGCATCCCGGCGCCCTACCGCGAACGCGGTCAGATGGCCTACGCCACCGGCCTGCGCATCTGCGACATGGTGCGCGAGGACCTGCGCCCGTCCCATATCCTGACGCGCGAGGCCTTCGAGAACGCCATCGTCGTGGCCTCGGCGCTGGGCGCGTCCAGCAACTGTCCGCCGCACCTGATCGCCATGGCGCGCCATGCCGGCATCGACCTGAGCCTGGACGACTGGCAGCGGTTGGGAGAGGACGTACCGCTCCTGGTGAACTGCGTGCCTGCGGGCGAGCACCTGGGCGAAGGCTTCCACCGCGCCGGCGGCGTCCCCGCGGTGATGCATGAATTGTTGGTTGCCGGCCGCCTGCACGCCGAATGCGCCACCGTGTCCGGCAAGACCATCGGCCAGATCGCCACCGGCGCCAAGACGCACGATGCGGACGTCATCCGCGCCTGCGACGCGCCGCTCAAGCATCGCGCCGGCTTCATCGTGCTATCGGGCAATTTCTTCGACAGCGCGGTCATCAAGATGTCGGTGGTGGGCGAGGCGTTCCGCCGCGCCTATCTGTCCGCGCCCGGCGACGAGAACGCCTTCGAGGCGCGCGCCATCGTGTTCGAGGGCCCGGAGGATTACCACGCGCGCATCGAGGACCCCGCGCTGAACATCGACGAACACTGCATCCTGGTCATCCGCGGCGCCGGCACCGTCGGCTATCCGGGCAGCGCGGAGGTCGTCAACATGGCGCCGCCCTCGCACCTGATCAAGCGCGGCATCGACTCGCTGCCCTGCCTGGGCGACGGCCGCCAGAGCGGCACCTCCGCCAGCCCGTCGATCCTGAACATGTCGCCCGAAGCCGCCGTCGGCGGCGGGCTGGCGCTGCTGCGCACCGGCGACCGCATCCGCGTCGACCTGAACCAGCGCAGCGTCATCGCGCTGGTGGACGAAGCCGAACTGGCGCGGCGCCGGCAGGAGCCGCCGTACCAGCCGCCGCCGGCGCAGACCCCCTGGCAGGAACTGTATCGCCAACTGGTGGGCCAACTGTCCACCGGCGGCTGCCTCGAACCGGCGACGCTGTACCTGAAGGTGGTCGAGACCCGCGGCGATCCGCGCCACTCGCACTGACACGGAGGGTCGGGTTCAGGCCTTGAAAAACTGGTTGAAGGCGGCCCACTGCGTGAACAGGCCGGGCCACGCATGCACTAGCGAATCCGGCTTGCCCATGCCCCAGCCATGTTTGCCAGCCGCGAAGATGTGCATCTCGGCCGGCACGCCCAGGCGCCGCAAGGCCGCGAACATCAGCAGGCTGTTGTCGACCGGCGCGATCGGGTCGTCCTGCGCCTGCGCCAGGAAAGTGGGCGGCATCTGCGCCGTGGCCAGAAGGTCCACGGAAAACGCCGCGCTTTGCTCGGCCGTCGGATGCTGGCCGACGATCGAACGGCGAGCGTGGGTATGGTCGAACGGCGGCATGAAGGTTAACACCGGATAGATCAGCCCGGCGAAATCCGGCCGTGACGACAGCCTGTCGGCCTCGTCCACCGGCTGGTAGCGCGCCAGGCCGGGCGTGGCCGCGGTCATGCCCGCCAGGTGTCCGCCCGCGGAAAACCCCAGTACGCCGATGCGGCCGGTATCCAGGCCGAACGACTGTGCCGAGGCGCGGATCACGCGCATGGCGCGCTGGCCGTCCTGCAACGGCGCCACGGCGGGCCAGTGCTCGCCCGGCAGGCGATACACCAGTTCGAACGCCGTGACGCCCAGGGATTGCAGCCACAGGCAGGCGGGCGTGCTCTCGGCGCCGCGCTCGATGTGGGCATAACCGCCCCCGGCGATCACCAGCATCGCGCTGCCATTGGGACGCTCGGGCCGGTACACCACCAGCCGTGGCCGCGACACCCGCGTGACCGACCCCTTGGCGCTGACCTGCTCGGCTTCGCCCGGTCCGGGCCCGCCCGGCGCGCGGCTGCCCGGCCAGAGATCGATGGCCTGCTGACCCGCCGGCGCGGCAACCGCCACCGCCGGTTCCGTCAAGAGCCCCAGCGCCGCGCCCGACAGGCCGGCCAACAGCAGTTCTCGTCGCTTGATATGCATGGATCTTCCTCGCGGGCGCGCCATGCCGGCGGAACCACACGCCCGCCAGCCCAGCCACGCTGCGGGCCATTTAAGCAGAGAAATCCGGCAGGCAGACCCAGCCGATGAAAGGCGCCGGTTTCGGCGCGTTACGGCGCGCGCAGGCTTTCGACCGTGCTTTACGCGCCTGCCGCCGGGCCGCCGGTTTCGTCGGGCGTTTTCCCTTGCGAATCAAGCGCTCGCGGATTGGGACGGCTCAGCACATAGGCGGCGCTTGCAAGGAAGAACAGGCCGACGCCTGATGCAAGCAGCAGCGAGGGATGCGCGCCCCACCAGAACAGGCCGTAGCCCACCGCCATACCCAGCGACGCATACAGCTTGCCCTTGCGCGACACCGCCCCCTGTTCGCGCCAGGCGCGCAGCGAGGGGCCATAGGTGGGGCTGTCCAGCAGCCAGCGCTCCAGGCGCGGGGACGAACGCGAAAAGCAGCCCACCGCCAGGATCAGGAAAATCGTCGTCGGCATCACCGGCAGGAAGGCGCCGATCACGCCCAGCGCCAGCATCGCGCAACCCAGGATCAGCCACAGTGCTCTCATCATGATGGAGTGCAGGATAACGCAGTTGCCTGTCCGGAACATTCGCACACGCCTGCGGTCAGACCTCCTCCCGCCGCGCCGGCGCCCGCCCAGGAGGCTCCCTTGACCACCGAACCGCTCAACGCCAAGACCCGCCGCCCCCGTGCTTCGCTCGCGGTCACGCCCGTCGCCGAAACCGAAACCACGCCGTTGCTGCACATGAAAAAAGCGCTGGCCCAATTACAGGCCGGCCGCCAGACCCCCGAACGCGTGCAGGCCGCCGGCCTGCTGGCCAGCGCCATCGCCTGGCTCAATATCCTGACCTGCAGCTAGGCCCGCGCCGCATCGGCACGCCCCCCGAAAGCAATCGCCGCGTCCGCGGCCAGCCGCTCGTCCGCGGCCTTCACGGTCGGCGTGGAACGGTCCTGTCCGCCGCACATGGGTATCTCATCCGTCCACGGCGGCGTCACCGGCGCGGCGGCCGGGCATGCCGCCAGCATCAGGCAAGCACTCACCAGGGCAGGCTTGAGATGAACGGCGGGCATGAAGACTGCCTGTCGAGTATCGAAGACTGTCTCCGAAAGCGCGCTCCCTCCGGCCCCGCCGCGCGCGGCGGGGCGCGGAACGGCCGCCCCTCATGTTCTAGTCATCTAGATGTCACCATGAAGGCATATCGTCTCTGCCGATCCCCGTCCCGAAGGCATCCCCTCATGCTCACCCTGCCCCGCATCCAAGACCTCTTCGCCCATCATGGCGCCGCCTACTATGGCGGCGAGGCCATCAGCCAGACCGAACACGCGTTGCAATGCGCGCAACTGGCCGAACAGGCCGGCGAGTCCGAAGCCCTGATCGTCGCCGCGTTGCTGCACGACATCGGCCACCTGATGCTCGCCGAAAGCATCACCAACGACATGCGCCACCAGGAAGTGGCCGCCGCAGCGCTCGCCGCGCTGTTCGATGACGAAGTCACGGCCCCGGTGCGCCTGCACGTCGCCGCCAAGCGCTACCTGGGCGCGATCGAGCCCGCCTATCTGGACACCCTGTCGCCCGCCTCGGTGCAGAGCCTGGCCCTGCAGGGCGGCGTGTTCACCCCGACGCAGGCCGATACCTTTGCCGCGCAATCGCACGCGCTGGCGGCGGTGCGGCTGCGCCGCTATGACGACCTGGCCAAAGTGGTCGGCCTGCCCACCCCGCCGCTGGCGCACTACATGGATATGGCCCGCCGCTGTCTGCGGGCGGCGTGAATCCGGACGGTGCGCCGCGCGCGGAATGGCGCGCCCGTTTTTCAGCACTGTTCAGCAGTCCGAGATTTGGCGCGGCCATCTAGCCGGGTGCCCGGAAAGAACCAATCATCTGACGCGGCGGAAAGCACGTTGGCCGCCTTGGAGCCGGCGCCCGCCGGCCAGGCATCGGGTTCCTTTCGGAGATATCGTGAACAGTCCCGCCATGCAAGCCATGATGTACGACGCCCATCGCAAAAGCGTCGGCGTGGCCTACCTCCTGTGGTTCTTCCTCGGCAGCCTGGGCGGACACCGTTTCTACACCGGCAAGACCGGCTCGGCCATCGCCATGCTCATCCTCACGGCTCTCGGCTTCGCCTTCAGCGCCGTCGGCTTGGGCTTTGCGCTGCTGTCGTCGGTGGGCATCTGGGCAATCATCGACGCTTTCCTGATTCCCGGTTGGATCCGCAATGCCAACATGCTGCTGGCGGCAACGCTGTCGTCCGGGAACTCGCCCCTGCCCTGAAACGTGCGCGGCCCGAGTCACTTCCGACGGCCACGCTCGTCCTTGTCGTACTTGCGCCAGTAGGCGAACTCTTCCTCGTGGACCTCCAGATCCAACTCGGAAACACGCAGCTGCAGCCGCTCCTGTACATCGGCAACCGCGCGGTTGTAGATGGTCGGCCCGATTTCCTCAAGAATGAATCCCAGCAACGCCCCCGCCGTGATGTTGCCGATCGGTTCTTCCATGTGCTGATCGAAATACCGGCGCAGGGAAGCGATGGCGGTATCGCGTACGTCTCGCTCCAGTTCGATGGCCATGTGGCGTCCTCACGTTTCAGTGGGGCCGCGCGGCCAGGAACAGGGCAGGCCCCGCCGCGCAGGCGTCGATAGTCATAGTGCCACACCCCCACCCTTGTGACGACGGGTGACACGCCGCTATTGCCGGAACCACCCCGCGCGCTCGCCGCGCGTGGCATGGATGTAGTCCCACTCGGCCGCGCAGGTCGAGCACACGAACGCTTCCTGCCGGGCCCGCCCTTTCACGACCGCCAGGCTGCGAACGTCTCCCAGGCTGATAAGACGGGCATGCCCTTGCGCGCCGGCTTGGCCCTGCACGATGTCTCTGCACTCATCGCAATCGTTCATCGCTTCTCACCTTTCATTTTTCTTTCAGGAAAATCCTACAAAATGAAAAGAGCCGAAGTTTCATGAATTCTCACGGAACGATGACGTCCATCACGTCCAATATGACGGATACCGGCAGGCGCGGAAATTTCTGTCGAAAGGATTTGAGTCGGTTTACCGCGCGGGCGGCGCGGCGTTATATCCGGCGGACCTGGCGATTACTCGACGGCGGATCAGGCTCCTTCGTCATCGGCTCGCCGTCGGGCCCAGCGCAGAACACGCGTCCCTGCAGGTGTCCGGAATACAGTCGTTCGTAAAGCTCGGGACTGACCTCGACACCATCGTCCGGCCAACCCTGGGGGCTGGCCTCGTACACGTCACGCAAGCTGTCCGGATAGAACGCCAACCGGCTGGGCGAGAAAATGATAGGTGGTCATCAGTATCCCCAGGCTTCCCCGTAGATCAACGAGGCCCTATCAGCAGGGGCAACACGGTGCGTCGCGCGTACAACCACGCCGAGTATCTGGACGAGCGCCGGCAGTTGATGCAGTGGTGGTCGGATTATCTCGATCGCTGCGCAGTCAAGGCGGAAAAATGAAGGCCAACGGGCCTACCCTTATTATTTTTGGCCCTACCTCATGCCTACCCTTAAACCGCTGGCGCTACTTGGCAGCACACAAAGCAAAAAGCCGCGAAGTCAAAGACTGTCGCGGCTTTCGGGGTGGTGCTTGACTAGCTCTATCAAACACTCACTTTGCAGGAATTTGGTAGGCGGTATTGGAATCGAACCAACGACCTCCACGATGTCAACGTGGCGCTCTAACCAGCTGAGCTAACCGCCTGCAAAGAAGAAGAATTATATAGTGCTTTTTTAAACTATGCAAATCGTCTTTTCAGATTTTTTGCTGTTTTCATTGCGCTTCGGATGTAGTGTGAATTGCTTGGCATATACCTGCCACACCGTTCGACTCGAACATTCCTCAACACAACGGCTGGTTTGGTTTTTTCAACCGCTCCCGCCGGCACCGCACTACTTTTTCCTTCTATTTCTTCGCGTCTGCGGCATCCACCGCAGCAACGAAGAACGAGATTCTATCAGAACTTTTTATTCCTTGCTCGACCTCGACGCCACTGCTCACATCGACCGCCCAGGGACGCACGGATTGCACGGCGGCGGCGACGTTGTCGGGGTTCAGCCCCCCGGAGAGAATCAACGGCCGCGACACCGGATCGGCCTTCACGTCCGCCAGCAAGGCGTGATCGAAGCCATGGCCGCTGCCGCCGAAACCGGCGCTGTAGCTGTCGAACAGCCAGCCGGCGGCCTCGCCAAAGGCGCGGCAATACGTGGCCAGGCCTTCCGCCGTTTCCAGGCCGGGCGCGCCAGCGCGGAAGGCGCGCAGGTAGCGATGGCCGTGGCGCGCGCAGTCCTGCGGGGTTTCATCGCCATGGAACTGCAGCAGTTCGGGGCCGACCTCGTCCAGCACGGCCCGCACCTCGTCCGGCGACGGATTCACGAACAATGCCACCACGTCGACGAATGCCGGCACCACGCGGCGCAATTGCGCGGCGCGGGTCGGCGTGACGTAGCGCTTGCTCTTGGGGTAGAAGACGAAACCGATCGCATCGACGCCGGCCGCAACGGCGGCGTCGATGTCTTCTTCGCGGGTCAGGCCGCAGATCTTGATGCGTGTGCGCATGGCGTTGATTGCTTGCGTCGCGCGGCGCGACGAATGTGACCAGTATAAGGGGAGCCTTGCCGGCGCGCCGGCGGGGCGCGGACTCAGGCGCCGGGTTGACCGACTGTCGCCATGAAGGAATCGAAACTGCCTTCGGCCACGCGGAACCAGGGGATTTCCTTGTCACGGAAGGCCTTCATGCTCTCGTACAACTTCTTGAACATCGGATCCTTGGCGGCGAGTTCCTGGTACAGCTTGAGCGCCGCCTCGTGAGCGGCCTGCAGCATCGGCCGCGGAAACGCCTTGAGCTGCGCGCCGCGCTGCACCAGCCGGCGCAGGGCGTCGGGATTGCCGGCGTCATACTTGGCGATCATGTTGGCGGTGGCCATCCGGCTCGCCAATTCCAGCGCCGCCTGATAGGACTTGGGCAGTTCGTCGTGCGCCTGCTGGTTCACGTAGAGTGACAACTGCAGCGTGCCCGCCCACCAGCCCGGAAAGTAGTAGTTACGCGCGACTTTGTACAAGGCCAGGTTTTCGTCATCATGCGGGCCGATCCAGGCCACGGCGTCGACGCCGCCCTGCTCCAGCGCCGCATAGGTGTCGGCGATGGGCAGGTCGACGGGCGCGGCGCCCATGCGGGCCAGCACCTGGCGCGCGAAGCCGCCGGCCTTGATCTTCAGGCCGCGCAGGTCGTCCACGGTCTTGACCTCGCCGCGGAACCAGCCGCCCATCTGCGCGCCCGTGAGGCCACAGGGGAAGTTCAGGATGTTGTACTTGCCGAACAGCACGCGCGTCAGCGCCAGGCCTTCGCCCTGCAGCATCCAGGCGTTCATCTGCCGCGTGTTCAGCCCGAACGGCACGCCCGCGTCAAAGCACAGCGCGGGGTCGGTATCGAAAAAGCGGGTCGAAGCCGTGTGGCCACAATCGACGATGCGATGCTGCACGGCGTCCAGCACCTCGCCGGCATCCACCAGGTCGCCGGCCGAGAAGATCTCGATGCGGAACTTGCCGTCGGTGACATCGCTGACATAACGTGCCACGTCCTCGGCGCCGGCGAACAGGGTCGGCGACTCATTGGGAAAACTGGAAGCCAGCCGCCAGGACACAGTCGGCGCTTCCTGCGCATAGGCGGGCGCGGCGATCGCGGCGCCGGCGGCGGCGCCCAGGGCGGTTCGTTTCAAAAACGCGCGGCGTTGCATGAGACAGGCCTCCATTGGGCGCCGGCAGGCGTCCGGCTAGGACGGGTTGCCCGGCGGCTGGGTGAATGGCGACAACAGCAGCGCGCCGCCGTCCAGCTGGTCCAGGCCGAACTCATCCGGATAGTCGATGGCCGACAGATACAGGCCGTCGGGAGAAAACGTCGGCGCGCCGCGCTTGCGGTCGCGCCAGGACAGCAGTTGCGCCATCCAGTCCACCGGTTCGCGGCCCTGCCCGATCTGCAGCAGCGCCCCCATGATATTGCGCACCATGTGATGCAGGAAGGCATTGGCGCGCAGCGTGAACACCAGGAACGGCCCCCGCTCTTCGATGTCGAGCCGGTGCATGATGCGCACCGGGTGCCTGGCCTGGCACTGCGAGGAGCGGAAGCTGGAGAAATCGTGTTCGCCCAGCAAGGCGCCCGCCGCCGCGCGCATGGCCGCGACATCCAGGGGGTGGTGGCACCAGCCGGCGCGGCCGGCCCACAGCGCGGGACGCACGCGGCCGCGCCACAGCAGGTAAACGTAGGTGCGGGCCCGGGCGGAAAACCGGGCATGGAAATCGTCCGGCACCGCCTGGGCCCAGTGCACGGAAATGCTGGGAGGCAGGAATGCGTTCACGCCCCGCACCCACGATTCCATGCGCCGATCCAATACCGTGTCCAGGTGGATCACCTGCATCGCGCCATGCACGCCGGTGTCGGTGCGGCCGGCGCAGACCGTGGCAACCGGATCGGCCACGCCACAGAACCGCGCCAGCGCGGCTTCCAGGGTGTCCTGCACCGTCTGCCGGTGCGGCTGGGTCTGCCAGCCCTGCCAGGCGGAGCCGTCGTATGCCAGCCCCAATGCAACTCTGGACATCGTTCAGATCCGGGAAGAACTGCCCGCCGGGCGCGGTTCGTCCGTGGGCGGTTCGTCCAGGTCGAGGCTGATGGAGTCGAGCTTGCGGTTCAGCGCCGCTGTATCCAGCGCCGGTTCGTTGTAGGCATAGGTTTCCTCGTCGTCGTCGCCGCGGCGGGCGCCCGCGCGCCGCAACACCCAGGCGATGGCGAAAGCGATCAGCGCCAGCACGGCGGTGACGATAACGAGCAGGTTGTCGGCCAACCAGGCCGGCATCGAAGAAGTCAAATCCTTATCCTTGTTGTTGCTCGCCGCCGCATCCGCGGCGGCCTTGTCTTGTTGCGTGGCGGCGGTCGATGCGCCGGCGGGGCCAGTCGCGCCGGTGGCGCCCGGCGCGCCGGCTGCCCCGGGGGTTCCTGCACCGCCTGGCGTACCGGCCACGCCGGGAGCGCCCGCTGCGCCTGTGGAGCCGGCCGCGCCCGCGGCACCCGCTGCGCCCGTCGAGCCGGCCGCGCCTGCGGTACCCGCTGCGCCCGTCGAGCCAGCCGCGCCTGCGGCACCCGCCGCGCCCGTCGAGCCGGCCGCGCCTGCGGCACCCGCCGCGCCCGTCGAGCCGGCCGCGCCTGCGGCACCCGCCGCGCCCGTCGAGCCGGCCGCGCCTGCGGCACCCGCCGCGCCCGTCGAGCCAGCCGCGCCTGCGGCACCCGCCGCGCCCGGCGATCCGGCCGCGCCTGTCGAACCGGCAGTACCCGCGACATCCGCAGCACCCGTGGAACCGGCAGCGCCCGCGGCACCCACTGCGCCCGTGGGACCGGCGGCGCCCGAGGAGCCGGCCGCGCCTGCGGCGCCCGTTGCGCCCGTCGAGCCGGTTGCCCCCGAAGCCCCCGTCGCGCCAGCGGCTCCCGATGCGCCCGCGGCGCCAGCGGCACCTGCGACGCCCGGCGTGCCAGCGCCCGCACCCGCACCTTGCTCGGCCACGGCCTTGTTCAACTCATTGACATTGCTTTCCAACTGGTTGACACGTCCCTGCACGTCGGCCATGGCGCGTTCATTGGAGACGCGCTGATCGGCCTGGGCCTCGGCCTGTGCCGCGGCGCCGCCCTGCGCCTGTCCGGATGACAGGCGCACGCGATCCTGCGGCTGCGAGGCCGTGGCCGCGCCGGTGTCGCCAGGCCGCGCCACCGTGCCCGAGGCCGCGTCCTGGCCCTTGACCACCGCGGGATTGGCGCCGGTCGCCGCGCCCAGGCGGGCGCGGTAACGGGCGAATGCCTCGGCGTGTTCATTGAAAATGCGGCGCGCCTCGGCCGGATCGACCGCGCGCACCGTGGCCGCGTCGGGGATCGCCAGCTTCTGCCCCGCCCGCACCAGGTTCATGTTGTTCTGGATGAAGGCGTCGGGATTGGCGCGCCACAGCGCCACCAGCATCTGGTAGACCGAGGCGTTGGGCACGGCATTACGCTGGGCGATGGCGAACAGCGTATCGCCCGACTTGACGTTGACCGAGCCGGACGTGCCGCCGGCCCGGCCCGGGGCGCCCACGGCAGCCGGCGTGACATCGGCGCCAGCGCCGCGCAGCGGCACCAGGATGCTGACCTGGACCTGTCGCTGGCCGGAACTGGAACTGATATCCAGCAGCAGATCGACCGCGCCGCCGGCCGGCGCCTGGGTCGACCGCACCCGCAGGTTCTTGCGGGTCGGGTCCATGCCGTCTTCGACCCGCACCACCAGGCTGGCCAGCGGCGCGGGCGGTTTCAGGCCCGCGCGCTGCCACGCCGCCTCGTCCGCCACGGACACCCGCAGCGAGGACACTTCGTCCGGCGTCAATTCCTGCAGGCCAACCAGCGCCTGCAGGGGCGCACCCGGCGCCGACACCACCCGCGAATGCCCAACCCGCATCGCCAAGGCCGGGCTGCAAGCGCTCGCGCCTAGCGCCAGCGCGATCGCCCACTGGAGGGCCTTCAAACGGCGGGCATGCTTCACTTGGCGCGAACGCTGGGTCATAAGCTGGAATTCCGTTCTTGTCGGTCGAATGATCGGGCGGAGGCTGTTCGTGGGGATCGCGTGAGAACAAGCCTCAATTGACCCGAAAAGTGTAATGGATCGAGCGCGTTTCACAAACCTGAAAGGCGCATCGGCGTTGGCTGGCGGGCACATTGCCAGCCATGTCCGATGACCACGGCGCCCCGCGCAAATGACAAAGGCACCCGAAGGTGCCTTTGCGGTTACGACCTTGTCGCGAGCGCGCGGCCTGCGCCGCCCGCCGGGCCTCAGGCTTCGGCCAGCGCGATGCGCAGCATGCGGCGCAGCGGTTCGGCCGCGCCCCACAGCAGTTGGTCACCGACGGTGAAGGCGCTGAGGTATTGCGGACCCATCGACATCTTGCGCAGGCGGCCCACCGGAATGTCCAGCGTGCCCGTGACCGCGACCGGGGTCAGTTCACGGATGGTCTCTTCCTTGGTGTTGGGGATCACCTTGGCCCATTGCGTGCCCTGCGCGATCAGCGCTTCGATCTCGTCCAGCGGCAGGTCGCGCTTGAGCTTGATGGTCAGCGCCTGGCTGTGGCAGCGCATCGCGCCGATGCGCACGCACAGGCCGTCGATCGGGGTGGCGGCGGTGCCGAAGGCGGCGCCACGGCCGAGGATCTTGTTGGTCTCGACCTCGCCCTTCCACTCTTCCTTGGACATGCCGTTGCCCAGGTCCTTGTCGATCCAGGGGATCAGGCTGCCGCCCAGCGGCACGCCGAAGTGCTCGTGGGGCAGCGCCGCGTCCTTCTGCTTGGCCAGAATGCCGCGGTCGATTTCCAGGATGGCCGAGGCCGGATCGTCCAGCAGCGGCTTGACGGCGTGGTTCAGCTCGCCGAACTGGGTCAGCAGCTCGCGCATGTGCTGCGCGCCGCCGCCGGATGCGGCCTGGTAGGTCATGGTGGTCATCCACTCGACCAGGTCGTTGTTGAACAGGCCGGCCAGGCCCATCAACATGCAGCTGACCGTGCAATTGCCGCCGATGAAGTTGCGCACGCCGCGCTTGAGCGCCGCGTCGATCACGGGACGGTTGACCGGGTCCAGCACGATGATGGCGTCATCGGCCATGCGCAGCGTGCTGGCGGCGTCGATCCAGATGCCGTTCCAGCCCGCGCCGCGCAGCTTCGGGTAGACCTCGGAGGTGTAGTCGCCGCCTTGCGCCGTCACGATGATCGGCAGTTTTTTCAGAGCGTCAATGTTGTAGGCGTCTTGCAGCGGACCCGCGCCAGTCGCCCAAGTGGGGGCGGCGCCGCCAGCGTTGCTGGTGGAGAAAAACACCGGTTCGATCAGTGCGAAGTCGTTCTCGTCGCGCATGCGTTGCATGAGCACCGAGCCGACCATACCGCGCCAGCCGACAAGGCCTACTGCTTGATTCATTTCAATCGCTCTTTAAAGGTGGGGACAAGGTGTGGTGAAAAAACGTGCAAGAACCCAACAATTTATCAGAATGCACGCAGGGATGTTGCGGCGCAGCTTGAAAAAACGGGGCCGCAATCAAAGCCACCCCGCTTTCGCGGCGCCGCGGCAACATCGGCATGAAAAAGGGCCGCCCCGCGGGCGGCCCCTGGAATCGGGACCGCGCCGCAAGGGCGCGTCCCTTGCAGGCATCAGGCCAGGGCTTTGAGGACGGCGTCGCCCATGCCCGAGGTGCTGACCTTGGTGGTGCCGGGTTCGAAGATGTCGGCGGTGCGCAGGCCATCGGCCAGCACGCGGCGCACGGCGGCTTCGATGCGGTCGGCCTGGGGCGCCAGGTTCAGCGAGTAGCGCAGCAGCATCGCGGCCGACAGGATGGTCGCCAGCGGATTGGCGATGCCCTGGCCGGCAATGTCGGGCGCCGAACCGTGGCTGGGCTCGTACAGGCCCTGGCCGCCGGCGTTCAGCGAAGCCGACGGCAGCATGCCGATGGAGCCGGTCAGCATGGCGGCCTCGTCCGACAGGATGTCGCCGAACAGGTTGCCGGTGACGATCACGTCGAACTGGCGCGGGTTGCGCACCAGCTGCATGGCGGCGTTGTCGACGTACATGTGCGACAGCTCGACGTCCGGATACTCGCGCGCCACTTCGATGACGATGTCGCGCCAGAACTGCGAGGTCTCGAGCACGTTGGCCTTGTCGACGCTGCACAGCTTCTTGTTGCGCTTCCTGGCGGATTCGAAGCCGATGCGGGCGATGCGGCGCACTTCCGATTCAGCGTAGCGCATCGTGTCGTAGCCCTCGCGTTCGCCGCTGAAGGCGCCGTCCGGCGACGAGCGCACGCCGCGCGGCGTGCCGAAATAGATGTCGCCGGTCAGTTCGCGGATGATCAGGATGTCCAGGCCGGACACGATCTCGGGCTTGAGCGACGAAGCGCTTGCCAGCTCGGGATAGAGAATCGCCGGACGCAGGTTGGCGAACAGGCCGAGCGCCTTGCGCAGGCCCAGGATGGCCTGCTCGGGGCGGAATTCGCGCGGCAGGCTGTCGTACTTCCAGTCGCCGACGGCGCCGAACAGCACGGCGTGCGATTCCTTGGCCAGCTTCAGCGTGGCCGGCGGCAGCGGATGCTCGAACGCGTCGAACGCGGCGCCGCCAACGGCGGCCTGCTTGATGTCGAACGGCACGTCCAGCGCCTTCAGGACGCGCACGGCCTGTTCGATGATTTCGGGGCCGATGCCGTCACCCGGCAAGACTGCGATGTTATGAGTCATGGAAAAAACGGTCCTGTGGTCGATGGGATGAGTCGGGTCAGGCGATCGGACGGCTTTCCAGCCAGGGATGGCGGGCCAGGCGCTCGGCTTCGAAGGCGCGGATCTTGTCCGAATGGCGCAGGGTCAGGCCGATGTCGTCAAAACCGTTCAGCAGGCAGTACTTGCGGAACGGCTCGATGTCGAACTTCATGGCGCGGCCGTCGGCGGCCACCACCACCTGGCGATCCAGGTCGATGTTGAGCTTGTAGCCCGGGAAGGCCTTCACTTCGTCGAACAGGCGCGCCACTTCGAGCTCGGACAGCACGATCGGCAGCAGACCATTCTTGAAGCTGTTGTTGAAGAAGATGTCGGCGTACGACGGCGCGATGATGGCGCGAAAACCGAACTGCGTCAGCGCCCAGGGCGCGTGCTCGCGGCTCGAACCGCAGCCGAAGTTCTTGCGCGCCAGCAGCACCGAGGCGCCCTGGTAACGCTGCTGGTTCAGCACGAAATCGGGGTTGAGCGGACGCTTGCTGTTGTCCATGCCCGGCTCGCCGTGATCCAGGTAGCGCAGTTCGTCGAACAGATTGGGGCCGAAGCCGGTGCGCTTGATGGACTTGAGGAACTGCTTGGGGATGATGAGGTCCGTGTCGACGTTTTCGCGGTCGAGCGGAGCCACCAGGCCTTCGTGAGTGGTGAATGCTTGCATGATGTCGGTACTCGGTGGGCGCTTAACGGAACGTGCGGACGTCGACGAAATGACCGGCCACGGCGGCGGCGGCGGCCATCGCCGGGCTGACCAGGTGGGTGCGGCCACCCTGGCCCTGGCGGCCTTCGAAGTTGCGGTTCGAGGTCGAGGCGCAGCGCTCGCCCGGCTCGAGCCGGTCGGCGTTCATGGCCAGGCACATCGAGCAGCCCGGCTCGCGCCATTCGAAGCCCGCCTCGATGAAGATCTTGTCCAGGCCTTCGCGCTCGGCCTGCTGCTTGACCAGCCCGGAACCCGGCACCACCATGGCCTGGCGCACGTTGGATGCGACGCGCTTGCCGCGCGCCACGACGGCGGCGGCGCGCAGGTCCTCGATGCGCGAGTTGGTGCAGGAACCGATGAAGACGCGGTCCACGCGGATGTCGGTCAACGGCGTGTTGGGCTTGAGGCCCATGTATTCCAGCGCGCGCTCCATGCCGCTGCGGCGCACGTCGTCTTTTTCGCGGTCGGGATCCGGCACGCGCGAATCGACCGGCAGCACCATTTCGGGCGAGGTGCCCCAGGTGACCTGCGGCTTGATGTCGCGGGCGTTGACGTCGACCACGGTGTCGAACTTGGCGCCTGCGTCGGTGTGCAGCGTGCGCCAGTAGGCCACGGCGTGATCCCACAGCACGCCGGACGGCGCGAACGGACGGCCGCGGAAGTATTCGATGGTCTTGTCGTCGACGGCGACCATGCCGGAGCGGGCGCCGGCTTCGATGGCCATGTTGCAGACCGTCATGCGGCCTTCCACCGACAGCGCGCGGATGGTGCTGCCGGCGAACTCGATGGCGTGGCCGGTGCCGCCGGCGGTGCCGATGATGCCGATGATGTGCAGGACGACGTCCTTGGCCGTACAGCCGAACGGCAGTTCGCCTTCGACCTTGATCAGCATGCTCTTGGCTTTCTTCATGAGCAGCGTCTGCGTGGCCAGCACGTGTTCGACTTCCGACGTGCCGATGCCGAACGCCAGCGCGCCCAGCGCCCCGTGCGTGCTGGTGTGCGAGTCGCCACAGACCACGGTCATGCCCGGCAGGGTGGCGCCCTGCTCCGGCCCGATGACGTGGACGATGCCCTGGCGCAGGTCGTTCATGCGGAATTCGGTGATGCCGTACTTGTCGCAGTTGGCGTCGAGCGTGTCGACCTGCAGGCGCGAGATCGGATCGTCGATGCCCTGGGCGCGATTCATCGTGGGCACGTTGTGGTCGGCCACCGCCAGGTTGGCGCCGTTGCGCCACGGCTTGCGCCCGGCCATGGCCAGGCCCTCGAACGCCTGCGGGCTGGTCACTTCGTGCAGCAGGTGGCGGTCAATATAGAGCAGACAGGTGCCGTCTGATTCCTGGTGGACGATATGGGCGTCCCAGAGTTTGTCGTAAAGGGTTTGGGCCATGGATGCGCTCTGCAAATAGACAATCCGGCTGGTGCCTCGCGCGGGATGTGCTGTTGCTTCCCACGCCGGCCGCTGCGGCATGGAGGGCATTATGCCCAGCCTCTGAACCTAGTACAACCACACCAAATATACTAGTACCAACACTACCATGGTGAGGCTTATCCAGGTCGCCGGTCACGCCGAGAATGATCGTTGCGGGGTCAATATCCAGATAATCAAAAAGCAACGGTCGAAAAAACTATTTAGATACAAAAGACGCAACCGGATATAATCACTTTTCAATGTGGCAAAGCAGAAACCGCAACAATACGACATAAAACGTATTAATGGTTTTTGATTAATCCGTCCATATTGAATTCCGCGTAAATCGCATGATTTCTCATCGATTTTTGCGAAATAAATCCCGACGGGCCGGCAAATTCTGTCAAGTCTTAACAAACCTTGACTCGCCAAGTCTGACATTTGCACACAATATGCCGGCACTAATCCCACACTTGACTCGCGAATAATCCCTATGTCTTCGTTCCTGCTCAAGACCACGGTTTCCGCCCTGGCGTTGGCATTCGTTCCTGTCTTGTATGCGCAGCCGGCCGCGACCGATGCGCCGCCCGCCCCTGGCGCGACCACCCTGAACCAGATTGTCGAGCAGACCCTGCTCAGCAATCCCGAGATCCAGGCCAAGTACCACGACTTCCAGGCTTCGCTGGAAGGCCAGGCCGTGGCCCGCGGCGCCTTCTTCCCGCAGGTCAATGCGCTGGGCTACGCCGGCCGCGAATACCGCAACAACGTGCCCGGCGTCGGCTCGCAGAACTGGAACCGTCCGGGCTACAACTTCGAGCTGCGCCAGCTGATTTTCGACGGTTTCCGCACCAGCAACGACGTCAAGCAGGCCGGGTTCGACAAGCTGGCGCGCTTCTATGACGTGCTGGCCACCAGCGACAGCACCGCCCTGGCCGCCGTGCAGGCCTACATCGACCTGCAGCGCTATCGCGACATGGAACTGCTGGCCCGCCAGAATTACTCCCTGCACGAGGAAACCCTCAAGCAGATCGGCCAGCGCACGGAATCCGGGGTCGGCCGACGCGTCGACCTGGAACAGGCCGGCGGCCGCCTGGCGCTGGCGCAAACCAACCTGATGACCGAAACCACCAACCTGCTGGACGTGCAGCAGCGCTTCCAGCGCGTCACTGGCGCCCTGCCGCCCGAGTCGATGCAGCCGGTGCCGGACATCTCCGACAAGTTGCCGACCAAGCCCGGCAACTTCAACGAGTCGCTGCGCCGCAATCCCAGCTTCCTGTCCAAGCAGGCGGCCCTGCAGGCGGCGGAAGCGGGCGTGGCCTCGTCCAAGGGCGCGTTTTCACCCAAGTTCGAGTTCGTCGCCGCCACCGGCCGCGACCAGAACGACCCCACGCCTGAAAACCGCAACATCCGCAGCTCCAGCGTCCAGGTGGTCATGAACTACAACCTGTACCGCGGCGGCGCCGATTCGGCGCGGGTGCGCCAGACGGCGGCCCAGTCGTATGCCGCGCGCGACGTGCGCGACTACACCTGCCGCAATGTGCAGCAGGATCTGGCCGTGGCCTGGAACAACATCACCAGCCTGCAGGAAAAGCTGCCCTTCCTGCGCGACCACGAAATGGCCACGGCCAAGGTGCGCGACGCCTACCGCCAGCAGTTCCAGATCGGCCAGCGCACCCTGCTCGACCTGCTCAACACCGAAAACGAACTGTTCGAATCGCGCCGCGCCCTGACCAACGCCGTCTATGACCTGAGGCTGGCGCAGTATCGCTGGCTGGCGCTTTCGCATAAGCTGCTGCCGGCGCTGACGCTGCAGCCCGCGCGCAACGAGATGCCCGAGGAAAACGGCAAGCTGGTGGTGTCCGACGACGTCATCCGCCTGTGCAATTCCACGGTGCCCGACTCGGCCCGGCTGACGCCAGTGCGTGTGCAATACAACGAAGGCACCCTGCCGCCCACGCTGGTGCCGCTGAACGCGCCCGCCGCCCAGGCCCGTCCCTGACGAGGCGCGCGCAAGGAGGCCATATGGCTACTGAGGACAACGACTTTTCACGGTTGGATGCGGACTTCGTCCGCGTGTTGGAAGACTTGATCGACGCCTTGATCGCCAATGGCACCTTGCGCATGACGGACCTGCCAATACAGGCCCAGCAAAAACTCACCCAGCGCAAGCAACAGCGCGCGCGACTCTCGGAGCATCTGGACCTGCTGGATGACGATGATGGACAAGTTATCTGACGCGCCCGCGCGGGAATGGCGCGCCGACGCGCGCGCCGCGCACGATGACCCGTTGCTGGACTGCCTGGTCGAGATCACCCGATTGCATGGCGTGACGGCGACCGCCCAGGCGCTGTCGGCCGGCCTGCCGCTGGAAGCGCACCGGCTGACGCCAGCGCTGCTGCCCCGGGCGGCGGCGCGCGCGCAGCTGTCGGCGCGGGTGGTCAAGCGCCCGCTGGACGGACTGCCGTCCGACCTGTTGCCGGCGATCCTGCTGCTCAATGGCGAGCGGGCCTGCCTGTTGCTCAGGAAGGATGGCGACAAGTACGTGATCAGCCATCCCGAGCTGGGCGGCAGCGCGGTCGAGATGAGCGCGGCCGAACTGGACGCGCAATACACCGGCCTGGTCTGTTTCGTGCGGCCACAGTTCCGCTTCGACGCGCGCGCCCCGGAAGTGGCCAAGGTGCGCGAGCGCCACTGGTTCTGGGCCGCCATCATGGAAAACCGGCGCCTGTACCGCGATGCCCTCATCGCCGCCCTGCTGATCAACATCTTCGCCATGGCGATGCCGTTGTTCACCATGAACGTGTACGACCGCGTGGTGCCCAACAACGCCGTCGAGACGCTCTGGGTGCTGGCGCTGGGCATCACTCTGGTGGTGATCTTCAACATGATCCTGAGCACGGCGCGCTCGCACGTGGTCGACAGCGCCAGCAAGCGCGTCGACGTGCGGCTGTCCGCGCAGATCATGGAGCGGGTGCTGGACCTGCGGATGGAGGGCCGTCCGGTGTCGGTCGGCTCGTTCGCCGCCAACCTGCGCTCGTTCGAATCGATCCGCGACTTCATCGCCTCGGCCACCATCACCACCCTGGTGGACTTGCCCTTCATTCTGCTGTTCCTGGCCGCGCTGGCCTGGATCTCGCCCTGGATGGTGCTGCCCCCGATGGTCGCGATCGTGCTGATCCTGGTGGTGTCGCTGGCCGCGCAGGCGCGCATGGAAGCGCTGACGATGGCGTCGTTCCAGGCTTCGTCGCAGCGCAATGCCACCCTGGTCGAGGCCCTGACCGGGCTGGAGGCGGTCAAGACCCTCAACGCCCAGGGCGCGATCCAGCGTAACTGGGAGCGTTCCACCGAGTTCATCGCGCAGACCGGCGGCAAGCTCAAGCTGATCTCGTCGTCCACCGTCGGCTTCGTGCAGGCGGTGCAGCAGCTGGTGTCGATCTCGGTGGTGATCATCGGCGTGTACCTGGCGCAGGACTCGGCCCTGTCGATGGGCGGCATCATCGCCGCCTCGATGATCGCCGGCCGCTGCCTGGCGCCGCTGGGCCAGGTGGCCGGCCTGCTGATGCAATACCAGAACGCCCGCACCTCGCTGGGTTCGATCGACAACTACATGAAGCTGCCGATCGAGCGCCCGGCCGAGGCCGAGTTCCTGCACCGCCCGGTGTTCCATGGCGGCCTGGAGTTCCGCGACGTCAGCTTCACTTACCCGGGCAGCACCCAGCCGGTCCTCAAAAAGGTGTCCTTCAAGCTCAAGCCGGGCGAAAAGGTCGGCATCATCGGCCGCATCGGCTCGGGCAAGACCACGCTGGAAAAGCTGGCCCTGGCGCTGTTCCAGCCGACCGAGGGCGCGGTGCTGCTGGATGGCGTGGACGTGCGCCAGATCGACCCGGCCGACGTGCGCCGCGCCATCGGCCACGTGCCGCAGGATCCGCTGCTGTTCTACGGCAGCCTCAAGCACAACCTGGCCATGGGCGCGCCCTACGCCGACGACGCCAGCATCCTGGCGGCCGCCAACATGGCCGGCGTGACCGAGTTCGCCAATCTGCACCCGAACGGCTTCGACATGCTCATCGGCGAGCGCGGCGAGTCGCTGTCGGGCGGCCAGCGCCAGTCGGTGGCCGTGGCGCGCGCGCTGATCAACGATCCGCCCATCCTGCTGCTGGACGAGCCCAGCAGCAACATGGATCACCAGAGCGAGGCCCAGCTGCGCCGCCGCCTGGGCGAAGCCAGCGCCAACAAGACCATCCTGCTGGTGACGCACCGCACCGCCCTGCTGGAACTGGTCGATCGCCTGATCGTCATCGATAACGGCCATATCGTGGCCGATGGCCCCAAGGAACAGGTCGTCGAAGCCCTGCGCCAGGGGCGCGTCGGACGCGGAAGCTGAGAGCCGCATGGACAATACCACCGCCATCCAGAAATCCGCCGTATCGCGGCCCGGCCTGCTCACCCGTCTGTGGCTGCGGGTGCGCGGCGTCTTCATCCACATCTTCGACCGCCTGCTCGACGGCGCCGAAAAAGGCAAGCCGCAGGCGCGCACCGACTATGTCGGCAACGCCGAATGGGTGATCCACGAGTCGCAGGCGCGTGGCGCCCGCGTGCTGCTGTGGACCAGCCTGCTGGCCGTCTTCCTGCTGCTGCTGTGGGCCGCCTTCGGCTATATCGACGAAGTCGTGCGCGGCGAGGGCAAGGTCGTGCCGTCGCGCCAGGTGCAGATCATCCAGAGCCTGGACGGCGGCATCGTCGAGGAAATCCTGGTCAAGCCCGGCCAGGAGGTCGAGGCCGGCCAGGTCCTGCTGAAGATCGATTCCACCCGCTTCGCCTCGTCGCTGGGCGAAAACAATGCCGAATACCTGTCGCTGCTGGCCAAGTCCGCGCGCCTGAAGGCGCTGGCCACCGGCGAACCGTTCGTGGCGCCCGAGGAAGTGCTGACCCAGGCGCCGGGATTGGTCGAGATGGAACGCAACGCCTGGCAGGCGCGCACCACGGAACTGAACGCCACCGTCAACGTAGCCCGCGAACAGCTCAAGCAACGCCAGGAAGAACTGCGCGAGACCATCGCCAAGCGCGACCAGGCCTCGGCCAGCTGCGGCCTGACCTCGCGCGAACTGCAGGTGACCCGGCCGCTGCTCAAGAGCGGCGCGGTGTCCGAGGTGGACCTGTTGCGCCTGCAGCGCGACGTGGCCCGCTACTGCGGCGAACAGAAAGGCGCCGAGGCCCAGATCGACCGGATCCAGGCATCGATCAAGGAAGCCCAGAGCAAGCTCGAGGAATCCGAGCTGAACATCCGCAACCAGGCCCGCAACGAACTGTCCGAAACCAACACCAAGCTGGCCACGCTGCGCGAGGGCAAGCTGGCCCTGGCCGACCGGGTCAAGCTGGCGGAAGTGCGCGCCCCGGTGCGCGGCACGGTCAAGACGCTGTTCAACAATACCGTGGGCGGCGTGGTGCAGCCGGGCAAGGACATCATCGAGATCGTGCCCAAGGACGACACCCTGCTGCTGGAAGTGCGCATCCTGCCGCGCGACATCGGTTTCCTGCACGCCGACCAGAAGGCCGAGGTCAAGTTCACCGCCTACGACTTCGCCATCTACGGCGGGCTGGAAGGCAAGGTCGAACAGATCGGCGCCGACACGGTGACCGACGAGAAAGGCAATTCCTATTACGTGGTGCGGGTCCGCACGGACCGCAGCACGGTGGGCGACAAGAACCTGCCCATCATTCCCGGGATGGTGGCCGAAGTCCACATCCTGACCGGCAAGCGCACCGTGTTGCAGTACCTGCTCAAGCCGGTGCTGCGCGCGAAGGCCAACGCCTTTACCGAGCGTTAGAGGAGAGCGAGAAGGCGTTATGAAATCCGTTCCCGTCCTGTTGATTACGCACGACGACCTGTTGTGGCAGCACTGGCGCGCGCTGGATCCGGCGCGCTGGCTCGCCGCCCGCGGGCGCGGTCTGGCCGACCTGCAGCGCTGGCGCGAGCAGGGCCGCGCCCTGGCGGTGCTGGATACCGACCTGCCGCGTCTGCCGTCCTGGCAGGATCCCGCCTGGCATGCCCAGTTCTCCGGACTGCAGGTGGTGGTGGCCAGCCCCAGCCCCAACGACGAACAAGGCACTCAGGCCCTGGGCGCCGGCGCGTTGGGTTATTGCCACAGTTACGCCCCGGCCACCGCCCTGGCGCAGGCCCTGGAAGTGGTAGCCTCCGGCGGCATCTGGATGGGGCGCTCGCTGGTCACGCGCCTGCTCCGGCTGGTGACGGAGCGGGCCCAGGATTCCCGCTCCTGGGACAACGGCCTGCTGACCGAACGCGAGATCACCGTGGCGCGCTATGCCGCCAGCGGCCAATCCAATGCCCAGATCGCCGACGCGCTCGGCATCACCGAGCGCACCGTCAAGGCGCATCTGTCGGCCGTCTTCGACAAACTCGAAGTGACCGACCGGCTGCAGCTGGCGCTGCGGGTGCACGGCATTTCGGCGCCGGCCGACGCCCGCGGCAAAATCCTTTCCTGAACCTGTCCTTGAGGACAATACCGCCGCGCCGCGGCTCCCTCTAGTATCTGGCCATCTTGGATAACTCCCTGAAACGGAACCAACATGGCCAACTCCTCCCCCGCCGTCGTCACTGAAATCACCGGTCGCGCCTGGATACGCAACAGCGATGGCTCGCTGACCGAACTGCATCAGGGCAGCAACGTGCCCGCCGGCAGCGACGTCGTCACGGCATCGGGCGCCAGCGTGGCGCTGCAGGTGGAGAATGGCATGCCGATCGTGATCGGCGAAGGCCGCGAGGTGGCCGTCACCGGCGACATGGCCGGCCCGCTGGCCGATCCTACCGAAGCCGCGGTGGCGCCGCCCAAGGGCACCGATTCCGACCGCCTGCTGGCGGCCCTGCAGGCCGGCCAGGATCCGTTCGAAGTGCTGGATCCGACCGCCGCGACGCTGACGGGCGGCGGCGGTGACGACGGCGGCGGCAGCTTCGTGCGCCTGGCCCGCATCCTGGAAACCACCAGCCCGCTGGACCTGGCCTATCCCAACCCGGGCCGGGGCGCCGACGCGATCGACCGCGCTTCCAGCGGCGCGGGCGGCGACGGTGGCGCCGCGGGCGACAACAATAACGCGCCCCTGGCCGTCAATGACACCGCCCGCACCGACGAAAAGAGCGTCGTGCGCGGCAACCTGCTGGTCAACGACAGCGATCCCGACGGCGATCCGCTGACCCTGGTCTCGATCAGCGGCCGCCCGATGAGCCCGGGCGGCGTCAGCGTCACCGGTTCCAACGGCGGCACCTTCACCGTGCTGCCGGACGGCAGCTACACCTTCGTTCCCGGCAACAGCTTCCAGCATCTGCCCGAAGGCCAGACGGCTACCACCACGATCACCTACGTCGTCACCGACCCGAGCGGCGCCACCTCCACCGCCACCGTGGAAGTGACCGTGGTCGGCGTCAATGACCCGGCCCAGATCACCGCCGCCCAGCCGGGCGACGATGCCGGCACCGTGGTCGAGGACGAAAAGTCCACCGCCAACGGCAAGCTCAACGTGGTCGACGCCGACGACGGTCAATCCTTCTTCGTGGCCGTGGCGGACCGCCCGGGCGTGTACGGCACCTTCTCGATCGACGCCAACGGCAACTGGGTCTACAACCTGAACCAGACCGACGCGCGCGTACAGTCGCTGGCCGTGGGCGAGAAGCTGACCGAGACCTTCACCGTCACCACCGCCGATGGCACCACTGGCACGGTCACCATCACCATCAACGGCACCAACGACGCCCCGACCATCAGCGGCGAAGCCGCCGGCGCCGTCAAGGAAGACGGCACGCAGGAAGTGACGGGCCAACTGACCAAGGCCGACGTCGACACCAGCGACACGCACACCTGGTCCGCCAACGACGGCGGCAAGGGTCAGTACGGCACCCTCACGGTCGACCAGAACGGCAAGTGGACCTACGTGCTGGACAACGGCAGCGACAAGGTGCAGGCCCTGGCCGAAGGCCAGCAGGTGACCGACACCATCACGGTTACCGTCGACGACGGCCACGGCGGCAAGGCCACCCAGGTCATCACGGTCACCGTCACCGGCACCAACGACGCGCCGACCATCAGCGGCACCACCATCGGCGAAATCCGCGAGGACGACACCAGCGACACCGTGTCCGGCCAGTTGACCCAGCACGACGTCGACACCAACGACACGCACACCTGGACCGTCAACGACGGCGGCAAGGGCCAGTACGGCTCGTTCACGGTGGATGGCACCGGCAAGTGGACCTACACGCTGGACAATGGCAGCGACAAGGTCCAGGCCCTCAAGGACGGCGAGACGGTCACCGACACCATCACCGTCACGGTTGACGACGGCCACGGCGGCACCGCCACCGAAACCATCACGGTCACCATCACCGGCACCAACGACGCCGCCGTCATCACCCCGAGCAAGCCGGGCGACGACGCGGGCAACGTCGAGGAAGACGGCAACCTGACCACCGGCGGCAAGCTGGACGTGACCGACAAGGACGCGGGCGAAGCCACCTTCAACCCGCAGACCGACGCCAAGGGCGAGCACGGCAAGTTCTCCATCGACGCCAACGGCAACTGGAAGTACGAGCTCGACAACAACGATCCCAAGGTCCAGGCCCTGGCCGTGGGCGAAAAGCTGGTCGAGACCTTCACCGTCACCACCGCCGACGGCACCTCCAGCACCATCACCGTCACCATCGACGGCACCAACGACGATCCGAAGCTCAGCGGCAAGACCGACGGCGCCGTGACCGAGGATGGCGCCACCACCGCCACCGGCAAGCTCGACGTCAGCGACGTCGACACCAGCGACAAGCACACCTGGACCGTCAGCAACGATGGCAAGGGCCAGTACGGCACCTTCACCGTCGACCAGAGCGGCAACTGGAAGTTCGAACTGGACAACGCCAGCGACAAGGTCCAGGCCCTGAAGGACGGCGAAAAGGTCACCGACACCATCACCGTCACGGTTGACGACGGCCACGGCGGAACGGCGACCAAAACCATCACGGTCACCATCACCGGCACCAACGACGCCGCCGTCATCACCCCGAGCAAGCCGGGCGACGACGCAGGCACGGTCCAGGAAGACGGCAACCTGACCACCGGCGGCAAGCTGGACGTGACCGACAAGGACGCGGGCGAAGCCACCTTCAACCCGCAGACCGACGCCAAGGGCGAGCACGGCAAGTTCTCCATCGACGCCAACGGCAACTGGAAGTACGAGCTCGACAACAACGATCCCAAGGTCCAGGCCCTGGCCGTGGGCGAGAAGCTGGTCGAGACCTTCACCGTCACCACCGCCGACGGCACCTCCAGCACCATCACCGTCACCATCGACGGCACCAACGACGATCCGAAGCTCAGCGGCAAGACCGATGGCGCCGTGACCGAGGATGGCACCGCCACCGCCACCGGCAAGCTCGACGTGACCGACGTCGACGCCAGCGACAAGCACACCTGGACCGTCAGCAACGATGGCAAGGGCCAGTACGGCACCTTCACCGTCGACCAGAGCGGCAACTGGAAGTTCGAACTGGACAACGCCAGCGACAAGGTCCAGGCCCTGAAGGACGGCGAGAAGGTCACCGACACCATCACCGTGACCGTCGACGACGGCAACGGCGGAACCGCGACCAAGACCATCACGGTCATCATCACCGGCACCAACGACGCCGCCGTCATCACCCCGAGCAAGCCGGGCGACGACGCGGGCACGGTCCAGGAAGACGGCAACCTGACCACCGGCGGCAAGCTGGACGTGACCGACAAGGACGCGGGCGAAGCCACCTTCAACCCGCAGACCGACGCCAAGGGCGAGCACGGCAAGTTCTCCATCGACGCCAACGGCAACTGGAAGTACGAGCTCGACAACAACGATCCCAAGGTCCAGGCCCTGGCCGTGGGCGAGAAGCTGGTCGAGACCTTCACCGTCACCACCGCCGACGGCACCTCCAGCACCATCACCGTCACCATCGACGGCACCAACGACGATCCGAAGCTCAGCGGCAAGACCGATGGCGCCGTGACCGAGGATGGCACCACCACCGCCACCGGCAAGCTCGACGTCAGCGACGTCGACGCCAGCGACACGCACACCTGGACCGTCAGCAACGATGGCAAGGGCCAGTACGGCACCTTCACCGTCGACCAGAGCGGCAACTGGAAGTTCGAGCTGGACAATGGCAGCGACAAGGTCCAGGCCCTCAAGGACGGCGAGACGGTCACCGACACCATCACCGTCACGGTTGACGACGGCCACGGCGGCACCGCCACCGAAACCATCACGGTCACCATCACCGGCACCAACGACGCCGCCGTCATCACCCCGAGCAAGCCGGGCGACGACGCCGGCACGGTCCAGGAAGACGGCAACCTGACCACCGGCGGCAAGCTGGACGTGACCGACAAGGACGCGGGCGAAGCCACCTTCAACCCGCAGACCGACGCCAAGGGCGAGCACGGCAAGTTCTCCATCGACGCCAACGGCAACTGGAAGTACGAGCTCGACAACAACGACCCCAAGGTCCAGGCCCTGGCCGTGGGCGAAAAGCTGGTCGAGACCTTCACCGTCACCACCGCCGACGGCACCTCCAGCACCATCACCGTCACCATCGACGGCACCAACGACGATCCGAAGCTCAGCGGCAAGACCGACGGCGCCGTGACCGAGGATGGCGCCACCACCGCCACCGGCAAGCTCGACGTCAGCGACGTCGACACCAGCGACAAGCACACCTGGACCGTCAGCAACGATGGCAAGGGCCAGTACGGCACCTTCACCGTCGACCAGAGCGGCAACTGGAAGTTCGAACTGGACAACGCCAGCGACAAGGTCCAGGCCCTGAAGGACGGCGAAAAGGTCACCGACACCATCACCGTGACCGTCGACGACGGCCACGGCGGAACCGCGACCAAGACCATCACGGTCACCATCACCGGCACCAACGACGCCGCCGTCATCACCCCGAGCAAGCCGGGCGACGACGCGGGCACGGTCCAGGAAGACAAGGTCTACACGGCCAACGGCAAGCTCGATGTCGCCGACAAGGATGCCGGCGAAGCCAAGTTCACGCCGCAGACCGACGCCGCCGGCAAGTACGGCACGTTCTCGATCGATGCCAACGGCAACTGGACCTTCAAGCTCGACAACGACGCCAAGGCCGTCCAGCAGCTGGGCGCCAAGGAAAGCCTGACCGAGACCTTCACCGTCACCACCGCCGATGGCACCACCGGGCAGGTCGTGATCACCATCAACGGCACCAACGACGCGCCGACCATCACCGGCGCGGCCGCCGGCAACGTCGAGGAAGACGGCGCCAAGGAAGTCTCCGGCCAACTGACCCAGCACGACGTCGACGTCAACGACAAGCACACCTGGTCGCTGAACAACGATGGCAAGGGCCAGTACGGCTCGTTCACCATCGACGCCAGTGGCAAGTGGACCTACACGCTGGACAACGACAGCGCCAAGGTCCAGGCCCTGGCCGAAGGCCAGAAGGTCACCGACACCATCACCGTAACCGTCGACGACGGCAACGGCGGCAAGGCGACCCAGGTCGTCACCGTGACGGTCACCGGCACCAACGATGCCCCCACCATCACCGGCACGGCCACCGGCCAGATCAAGGAAGGCAGCAACCAGGAAGTCACTGGCCAGCTGACCCAGCATGACGTCGACACCAACGACACGCACACGTGGTCGCTGAACAACGACGGCAAGGGTCAGTACGGCACCTTCTCGCTCGACCAGAATGGCAAGTGGACCTATAAGCTCGACAACGCCAACCCGGACGTCAAGGCGCTCAAGGACGGCGAGCACCTGACCGACACCATCACCGTGACCGTCGATGACGGCCATGGCGGCACGGCCACGCAGGTGATCACCATCACCGTCGATGGCACCAGCGACGGCGCCATCATCACCCCGAGCAAGCCGGGTGATGACGCGGGCACGGTCCAGGAAGACAAGGTCTACACGGCCAGCGGCAAGCTCGACGTCACCGACCCCGACGCCGGCGAAGCCGTATTCCGTCCGCAGACCGACTTCGTGGGCAAGTACGGCACGTTCTCGATCGACGCCAACGGCAACTGGACCTTCAAGCTCGACAACGACGCCAAGGCCGTCCAGCAGCTGGGCGCCAAGGAGCACCTGACCGAGACGTTCACCGTCACCACCGCCGACGGCACCACCGGCAAGGTCACCATCACCATCAACGGCACCAACGACGCCCCGACCATCAGCGGCGCGGCCACCGGCGCCGTCAAGGAAGATGGCACGACCACCGCGTCCGGCCAACTGACCCAGACCGACGTCGACGTCAACGACAAGCACACCTGGTCCGTCAACAACGACGGCAAGGGCCAGTACGGCACCTTCACCGTCGACCAGAACGGCAAGTGGACCTACGTGCTGGACAACGACAGCGCCAAGGTCCAGGCCCTGACCGAAGGCCAGAAGGTCACCGACACCATCACCGTGACCGTCGACGACGGCAACGGCGGAACCGCGACCAAGACCATCACCGTCGACATCACCGGCACCAACGATGCCGCCGTCATCACCCCCAGCAAGCCGGGCGATGACGCCGGCACGGTCCAGGAAGACAAGATCTACACGGCCAACGGCAAGCTCGATGTCACCGACAAGGACGCCGGCCAGGCCACCTTCCAGCCGCAGACCGACTTCGCCGGCAAGTACGGCACATTCTCGATCGACGCCAACGGCAACTGGACCTTCAAGCTCGACAACGACGCCAAGGCCGTCCAGCAGCTGGGCGCCAAGGAGCACCTGACCGAGACGTTCACCGTCACCACCGCCGACGGCACCACCGGCAAGGTCACCATCACCATCAACGGCACCAACGACGCCCCGACCATCAGCGGCGCGGCCACCGGCGCCGTCAAGGAAGATGGCACGACCACCGCGTCCGGCCAGCTGACCCAGACCGACGTCGACGTCAACGACAAGCACACCTGGTCCGTCAACAACGACGGCAAGGGCCAGTACGGCACCTTCACCGTCGACCAGAGCGGCAAGTGGACCTACGTGCTGGACAACGACAGCGCCAAGGTCCAGGCCCTGACCGAAGGCCAGAAGGTCACCGACACCATCACCGTAACCGTCGACGACGGCAACGGCGGAACCGCGACCAAGACCATCACCGTCGACATCACCGGCACCAACGATGCCGCCGTCATCACCCCCAGCAAGCCGGGCGATGACGCCGGCACGGTCCAGGAAGACAAGATCTACACAGCCAACGGCAAGCTCGATGTCGCCGACAAGGACGCCGGCCAGGCCACCTTCCAGCCGCAGACCGACTTCGCCGGCAAGTACGGCACGTTCTCGATCGACGCCAACGGCAACTGGACCTTCAAGCTCGACAACGACGCCAAGGCCGTCCAGCAGCTGGGCGCCAAGGAACACCTGACCGAGACGTTCACCGTCACCACCGCCGACGGCACCACCGGCAAGGTCACCATCACCATCAACGGCACCAACGACGCCCCGACCATCAGCGGCGCGGCCACCGGCGCCGTCAAGGAAGACGGCACCCAGACGGTGACGGGCCAGCTGGCCAAGGCCGACGTCGACGTCAACGACAAGCACACCTGGTCGCTGAATAATGACGGCAAGGGCCAGTACGGCACCTTCACGCTCGACCAGAGCGGCAAGTGGACCTACGTGCTGGACAACAACAGCGCCAAGGTCCAGGCCCTGGCCGAAGGCCAGAAGGCCACCGACTCCATCACGGTAACGGTGGACGACGGCAACGGCGGCAAGGCCACCCAGGTCATCACCATCGACATCACCGGCACCAACGACGCCCCGACCATCGGCGGCACGGCCACTGGCGCGGTCAAGGAAGACGGTACGCTGGTCACGACCGGCCAGTTGACCAAGACCGATGTCGACACCAACGACACCCACACCTGGTCCGTCAGCAACGAGGGCAAGGGCCAGTACGGCACTTTCACCGTCGATCAGAACGGCAAGTGGACCTACACGCTGGACAACGCCAGCACCAAGGTGCAGGCGCTGAAGGAAGGCGAAACCGTTACCGACACCATCAAGGTCACGGTGGATGACGGCCATGGCGGCACCGCGTTCAAGGAAATCACGGTCACCGTCACCGGCACCAATGACATCGCCAAGATCACCGGCCAGTCCACCGGCGCCGTGATCGAGGACAAGACGCTGGTGACCTCCGGCAAGCTGACGGTCTCGGATGCCGACGCCGGCCAGAGCACGCTGGTCGCCCAAGCCAACGTGGCGGGCAAGTACGGCACGTTCTCGATCGACGCCAACGGCAACTGGACTTACACGCTGAACAACAGCCTGAAGGCCGTCCAGGACCTGCCCGCCGGCGCCGTGCTGAAAGAGAGCTTCGAGGTCGTCTCGGCCGACGGCTCCGCCAAGCAAGTGATAACGGTCGACGTGATCGGCACCAACGACGCGCCGGTGGCCGCCGACAACGCCACCACCGTGGACGCGGGCGGCAACCACACCTTCACCGCCGCCGAGTTCAACTTCAATGACGGCGCCGAAGGCAACCAGCTCGACAGCGTCATCATCACGCGCCTGCCGACCGACGGCACGCTGACGCTGAATGGCCAGGCGGTCTCGATCAACACCGTGGTCTCGGCCGCGGACATCGCCGCGGGCAAGCTGGTCTACACGCCGTCGGCGGCCGGCCAGGACACCTCGTTTGGCTTCCAGGTGCGGGACAACGGTGGCACCGCCAACGGTGGCAAGGACACCTCGGGCGACTACAACTTCGCCATCAAGACCAACAACTTCATCTCGGGCGACAACGACGGCAGCGGCACGGGCACCAAACCGCCCATCAACGGCGGCAGCGGCGACGACGTCATCCTTGGCGACAAGGGTGGCACGGTCACCACGGTCGAGCCGGGCAAGAACTACAACATCGCGATCGTGGTGGACACGTCGGGCAGTATGTCGGAAGCCTCCGGCACCAAGGGCCTGACGCGCATGCAGCTGACCATCGACGCGCTCAAGAACCTGGCTAACACCCTCAAGGGCCATGACGGTATCGTCAACGTGGCGCTGATCGGCTTCGAATCGACGGCCAGCACCAAGTACACGATCAACGGCTTGAACGCGAGCAACGTCGGCGACCTCATCAAGGCCATCGAGAAGCTCAGCGCCAGCGGCGGCACCAACTACGAAGGCGCGTTCGACGAAGCCGTGAAGTGGTTCAACAAGCAGCCTACCTCGTCCAACGGCCAGGCCTTCGAGAACGTCACGTACTTCCTGACGGACGGCGATCCGACCTTCAGCAACCGTGGCAGCAACGGCGACTGGTGGTCGGGCGGCAGCACCACGAACTACTACGACATGAAGGACGCCGTCGACAAGTTCAAGGGCCTGAGCGGCAAGAGCACCGTGCACGCCATCGGCATCGGCACGGGGGTCAACGAGGCCTACCTGAAGTTCTTTGACAACTCGAGCACGACTGGCACCGGTACGGTCAAGATCGAGGGCACCAACATCACCGGCGCTGTCGGCCAGCCGCAGATCGTCAACACCGCCAAGGACCTGGCCGCCGCGCTGCAGGGCGGCTCGTCCAGCACCGATCCGGCTGCTGTCGGCAACGACATCATCAACGGTGGTGCCGGTAATGACATCATCTTCGGCGACACGCTCAACACCGATGGCAACGTGCTGAACTGGGCCTCGGTGGGCGGCCGCCCCGCCGATCTGGCGCAGGGCTCGGGCCTGAAGGCGCTGCAGGTGTTCCTGGAAATGCGCGACGGACACGCGCCGACCAGCGGCGACCTGTACCAGTACATCAAGGACCACCACGCCGACTTCAACCTCGCCGACGACCCGCGCGGCGGCGATGACACGATCCACGGCGGCACCGGCGACGACATCATCTACGGCCAGGGCGGCAACGACACCCTGTATGGCGATGATGGCAACGACATCATTTACGGTGGCGCCGGCGACGACAAGCTGTACGGCGGCGACGGCAATGACGTACTGCACGGGGGGTCGGGCAACGACGTGCTGGAAGGCGGCAACGGCAACGACCTGCTGATCGGCGGCAAGGGCGACGACACGCTGATCGGCGGCGCCGGCAGCGATACCTTCAAGTGGGAACTGGGCGACCAGGGCACCACCGCCAAGCCGGCTGTCGACACGATCAAGGACTTCTCGCTGGACAAGCCGGCCGATGGCGGCGACATCCTGGACCTGAAGGACCTGCTGGTTGGCGAGAAGGACGGCACGCTGACCCAGTACCTGAACTTCCACAAGGAAGGCAACAACACGGTCATCGACGTCAACACCCAGGGCAAGCTCGGTGCCCAGGGCGCGGACCAGAAGATCGTGCTGGAGAACGTCGACCTGACGCAGGGCGGCCAGCTGAACAACCAGGCCATCATCAATGACCTGTTGCAGAAGGGCAAACTGAACGTCGACCACAGCTAAGCAGTCCCCGGACAGGGCCGCGCAACGGCCCTGTCCGGTCGAACAAGGCAGGACCAGCGCGGCACGCGGACGACGTGCGCGGGATTTTTTCCGGATGTCGACTGGATCACCCGGAAAAATGTGAAAATCCGTTTCATGCGATCAACCCGCCGTTTCCGCGCCACGCTGAATCTGTGCCGACTGGTTTTGCTCTGCCTGGCTTGCGGCTGGGGCGGCAGTTCCGCCCTGGAGGTCAACGCCGACAAGTTGCAAAGCCTGTCGGCCAGCCGCTATGGCGCCAAGGGCGCCAAGGCGGTGTCGAATTGGCTGCAATTGCTGCGCGCCACGCCCCCCGCGCTGGAAAAGGACCGGCTGGTGGTGGCGAACGATTTCTGGAACCGCGCGCTGCTGTCGGGCGACGACATCACGATCTGGGGCAAGGACGACTACTGGGCCACGCCGCTCGAATCGCTGGGCAAGGGCGCGGGCGATTGCGAAGACTACGTCATCGGCAAGTATTTCACCCTGCTGTCGATGGGCGTGCCGGCCAGCAAGCTGCGCTTCATCTATGTCCGCGCGCGGGTGGGCGGCCCGGCCAGCAGCAGCCAGATCGCCCACATGGTGCTGGGCTACTACGAAACACCCAATGCAGTACCGCTGGTGCTGGACAGCCTGGTCTCGACCATCCTGCCGGCGTCGCAACGGCGCGACCTGACGCCGGTCTTCAGCTTCAATGCCGACGGCGTCTACGTCGACGGCAAACCCGCCGCACCGGTTGACCGCCTCAGCCGCTGGCGCGATCTACTCCAACGCATGGAACGGGAAGGCATACGCCCCTGACGTCCGGAACCACAAGACTATGTCCATACTTCGACAGCTCCTGCTCAGCGTCACCCTCGCGATCGGCGTCATCCTGCTGGGCACCCTGGCGCTCAGCGTCAACGCCGCCCGCGAATACCTGTCGGGCCAATTGCAGGTGCAGGCCACCGACGCCGCCGTGTCGCTGGCGCTGTCGTTGTCGCAGCCGGCCAACAACGACCCGGTGGTGCAGGAGCTGCTGGTGTCGGCGCTGTACGACGGCGGCCACTTCTCGCTGGTGCGCCTGGCCGATCCGGAAGGCAAGGTGCTGATCGAACGCCAATCGACCGCCACCGCCGCCTCGGTGCCCGCCTGGTTCCGCGCCCTGGCGCCGCTGGACGCGCGCTCGGCCTCGCACGCCGTCAGCGACGGCTGGCGCCAGATCGGCGAGGTGACGCTGGTGGCCAACGACGCCTACGCCTGGGAAGCCCTGTGGCGCAGCAGCCTGCGCATGATCGCGCTGGTGCTGGGCGCGGGCCTGATATGGGCGCTGTTCGCCTTCGCGCTGGTCGGCTGGATCAAGAACCGGCTGCTGCGCGAGGTCAGCGACCACGTCCGCAGCATCGGCCAGGACACGCCGCCGCGGCAGATGGAAGCGCGCGTGCCGGAACTGTCCGACGTGGTGCAGGCGCTCAACCAGACCCGCGAACGCGTCTACGCCAGCGCCGAGGAACAGAACGCCAAGATCGAATCCCTGGAGCTGGAGCTGAACCAGGACCCGGTCACCCGCCTGCCCAACCGCAAGTACTTCGTCAACGAATTCCGCCGCGCGCTCGAAACCGGCCCGGCCGCCGGTCACGCACCGGCCCGCGCCGGCACGGACGGCGGCCATGTGCTGGTGTTCCGCCAGCGCGACCTGGCCGACCTGAACCGCCACATGCCGCGCGAGTTCATCGACCAGTGGCTGCGCGCCGCCTGCGAACGCATCCAGGCCTCGCTCAAGTCGCTGCACGTGGCCGATCCGCTGCTGGCGCGCCTGAACGGTTCCGATTTCGCCCTGCTGCTGCCGGGCTGCGCGGCGCCGCAGGCGATGATGATCGCCGAACAACTGCGCGCCGACCTGCACGCCTCGCGCATTCCGGTCGGCGAGGGCCACCTGTGCCGCTGGGCCCAGGCCATGGCCGACTATAGCCGCGGCAACCAGGCCGGCCCCGTGCTGTCACGACTGGACTTCGGCCTGATGCGGGCCGAGAGCGCCGGCAACGACCAGGTCGTGATCGCGGGCGCCGCCGACGCGCAATCGCCCTCCGAATCCGGCGAGCGCGCCTGGAAGGACGCGATCCTGTCGGCGCTGGAAGACCACCGCTTCGAGCTGGCCACCGAGCCGCTGCGCGACGCCGCCGGCGTTCCCATCCGTACCGAGGCGATGCTGATGCTGCGCACCGCCGCCGACCAGGCGCCGATTCCCGCCACTCTGTTCATTCCGCCCGCGGTGCGGCTCGACCTGGTGGCCGACTGCGACCTGCAGGCCGTGAGCCTGGGGTTGGACTGGCTGGCCGCCCACGACGGCGAGCTGACCCTGCGCGTCGCCCTGCCCTCGCTGCGCGGCCAGAAATATTTCCGGCAGCTGGCGCTGCTGCTGACCGAACGCAAGGCACTGGCGCGGCGCCTGTTCCTGGAAATCGATGCCCACGGGCTGGTCGAGTGTCACGAGCAGATCGCCACGCTGGCCCGGGTGGCGTCGGAATTCGGCGCCCATATCGGCGTGCGCCGCCTGGCGCAGCAGTTCGGCGCGGTGGCGCAACTGCACACGCTGCCGCTGTCCTACGTGAAACTGGGCGGCGGCTTCATCGGCGGCATGTCGCAAAGCCCCGGCAGCCAGCAATTGACCGCATCTGTGCTGGAAACCGCGCGCAAGCTCGATATCGCGGTCTACGCGGAAGACGTGCCGGACAGCGAAACGCGCCGCATCCTGGCCGACCTGGGCATCAGCGTGATGCGCGGCCCGGGCGTGAAACTGCCGGCCTGAGGCCGGCAGTCTTCGAATCGGCAGGAGGGGCTTGCGGCAGTCCCGCTGCGGGGGATCCCGCGCCTGAAGGGGGCCGGCGGTCCAGACGTTGCGCCCGCCCCGCCTGGCGGCGCGCTAGCGCGCCGCGCCGGCCTTGGATTGCTGGTACAGCGGCAGCACCTGCTGGGCCGCGCCCTGCAGGTCGGTGATGCGCGAGGCCGCCGACGGATGGGTCGACAGGATCTCGGGCGGGGCGCTGCCATTGTCGGCGGCGCCCATCTTCTGCCATAGCGTGACCGCGGCGCGCGGATCGAAACCCGCGCGCGCGGCCAGCTCGACGCCCATGCGGTCGGCCTCGGTTTCATGCGTGCGGCTGTTGGGCAGCGTGAACATCACGTCGCTGAGCTTGCCGCCCAGGTCCGACGCGGCGCTCGACCCCGTGGCGATGGACAACACCTGCAAGCCGAGGTTGGTGGCCATCTGCTGCGACACGCGCTCGCGCGCATGTTCGCGCAAGGCATGGGAGATCTCATGGCCCAGCACCGCCGCCAGCTCGTCGTCAGTGGGCTTGATCTTGTTGATCAGGCCGGTATAGACGGCGATCTTGCCCCCCGGCATGCACCAGGCGTTGACCTCGTCGCTGGTCAGCACGTGCACTTCCCACTTCCACGCGGACGCGTCGGGGCGGAACACGCCGGTCTGCGCGATCAGGCGCTGCGAAATGGCGCGCACCCGCGCCACCTGCTGCGCGTCGCGATCCAGCAGGTTCTTGGCCTGCGCCTGCTTGATGATATCGGCGTATTGCTGGTTCGCCTCCTGCTCCAGGGCCTGCGACGGCACCATGCTGGACATGTACTGGGTGCGATTGACGCCGATGGCGCCGGACTGGGTGGTGTTCATCCCGGTGCACCCCGCCAGGGCCACCAGGGACAGCGCGGCCGCCATGCGGCGCAACGGATAACGGTTCAGGCTCATGCCAGCCTCCTACAACGGTCAGGAACGATGGAATCCGGCCTCAGCCCGGCTCGCCGCACTGGCCGCGATGGCGCAGCGCGTGGTCGATCAGCACCAGGGCCAGCATGGCCTCGGCGATGGGCGTGGCGCGGATGCCGACACAGGGATCGTGACGGCCCAGCGTCTGCACCATGACGGGTTCGTTGGCGCGGTTGACCGAGCGGCGCTCGACCCGGATGCTGGAGGTGGGCTTGATGGCCAGCGAAACCGTGACCGGCTGGCCGGTCGAAATGCCGCCCAGCACGCCGCCGGCGTGGTTGGTCAGGAAGCCATCGGGCGTGATCTCGTCGCCATGCTCGGAGCCGCGCTGCGCGATGCAATCGAAGCCGGCGCCGATCGAGACGCCCTTGACCGCGTTCAGGCCCATCATCACGTGGGCGATGTCGGCATCCAGGCGATCATAAATGGGCTCGCCCCACCCGGCCGGCAGGTTCTCGGCCACCACCTCGATGCGCGCGCCGACCGAATCGCCATCGCGCCGCAGCTGGTCCATATAGGCTTCCAGTTCGGGCACGACCTCGGCGTTGGGCGCGTAGAACGGATTGTTCGGCACTTCATCCCAAGACACGAACGGAATCGCGATGGGGCCCAGCTGGCTCATGTAGCCGCGCACCTTCACGCCGTACTGCTCGGCCAGCCACTTCTTGGCCACGGCGCCGGCGGCCACCGTGGGCGCCGTCAGGCGCGCCGACGAACGGCCGCCGCCGCGCGGATCGCGCAGGCCGAACTTGCGCCAGTAGGCGTAGTCGGCATGGCCCGGCCGGAAGGTGTCGGTGATGTTGGAGTAGTCCTTGCTGCGCGCATCGGTGTTGCGGATCAGCAGGCCGATGGGCGTGCCCGTGGTCAGGCCCTCGTAGACGCCCGACAGGATTTCGACCTGGTCCGCTTCCTGGCGCTGGGTGACGTGGCGCGACGTGCCAGGGCGGCGGCGGTCCAGTTCGCGCTGGATGTCGGCCGCTTCCAGGGGCATGCCCGGCGGGCAGCCATCGATGACGCAACCGATGGCCGGCCCGTGGGATTCGCCAAAATTCGTGACGGTGAACAGAGTACCGAGGGTATTGCCGGGCATAGGAAGTCAACAGTGGGTTTGCAAGCAACCCAGATTATGACACCGCCGACGCCAAAGCCTGAATTTCCGCGGCCGGCGCCGGGCGTCCCAGCAGGAAGCCCTGCATCACGCGGCAGCCCAGCGACTTGAGGATCTCGCGTTGACCTTCGGTTTCGACGCCCTCGGCCACCACCGGCAGGTGCATCGCCTGACACAGTCCGAAAAGCGCCGACACCACCTCGCGGCTGCCGGCGTCGGATTCAAGCGCGGAAATGAAGCTGCGGTCGATCTTGACCCAATCGATGGGCAGGTGTCGCAGGTGGTTCAGGCTGGAGTAGCCGCAACCGAAGTCATCCAGCGCCACGCCGATGCCCTTGGCCCGCAGCGTGTTCAAGATCTTCACGTGGCGCTCGTAGTGCAGGATGAAAAGCGACTCGGTGATCTCCAGCACCAGCTTGCGCGGCGCCAGCTTGGTCGTGGCCAGCACGTCGGAAACCAGCTGCACCAGGCCGTCCTCGTTCATCTGCTTGACCGACAGATTCACGTGCACGCGCCAGGCTGGCGGCCACAGCGCGGCCTGCGAGCAGGCGCGCTCCAGGATCCAGGCGCCCAGCGGCACGATCAGGCCGCTGCGCTCGGCCAGCTCGATGGTCACGGCCGGAGACACACTGCCCAGTTCGGGGTGGTGCCAGCGCAGCAGGGCCTCGCAGCCCTGCACCACACCGGTGCCGCTGTCGCACACCGGCTGGTAGTACAGCTCGAACTGGTCCATCGACGCGGTGGTCAGCGCCAGCCGCAGGTCGTTTTCCAACCCCTGCTGGTCGCGCTGGCGCGCCAGCATGCGGAAATCGAACATGTTCCAGCCCGGTCCGCCGCGCTCCTTGAGGGGCACCATGGCGACCTGCACGCAGCGCTGCAGTTCTTCCACGCTGCGACCGTGGTCTGGATACAACGCCGCCCCCACGCGAAACACCGCGATCAGGGGTCGGCCACCCAGTTCATAGGGCACGGACAAGTCTTCAAGCAGCTTGGCGGACACCTGCGCGGCGCCCTGCTCGTCCACGTCGGGAATGCATACGGTGAAGGCATCGGTGCCGGTGCGGGCCACCATGCCGCCCAGCGCACGGGTCACGAGGCTGAGCCGGTCGGCCACCATCACCAGCAGGGTCTGGTCCTCGCCGGCGCGCAGCATCGCGCTGATCTCGGCGTACTGGTCGAAACTGACCAGGAAGAACGCGCCGATGCCGCGGGTGCCAGGGCGAGTGCGCGCGATGCCGAGGGATTCCCGGTCTTCCGGGGCCGGTCCGCGGGGTCCGAACACCCCCCGGCCCGACTGCCGTTCGGCCTGGTTCAGCCATGCGCGGGCGCGACGCTGCAGCTCCCGCTGGCTCAGGACGCCGGTCAATTCGTCACGCGTCAGCCGGCCGCGCAGGACGCGTTCCCGGCGGACGAAAAACAAACATATCGCTGCAAGTGCGCCCGCGAGCGTCAGGCACAGTGCGAGCAGGTAACTCTCACGCACGGAGCCCCCTATCTAGAAACCCTTGGCGTTGCGGTCCGGAAAGAAACCCAAGGGCTGTAACATTTTTTAAATTATGCATTATTTTCGCAAAAAAACGCCACACTTCAGGAGCAACGCGCTCCCTTTCCTTCGATTCCTGCCCTGATCTGGTTGCTCGCGAGGGGTCATGACGGTCCTTGGATAGCAGTCGCTGGCCGGTCCTTTGCGCCATGCCGTGTTCTTACTACGACAGCCTGAACCGGAAAATTAATACGGCCTGTCTCAATAGTTATCATCCGGGCAATTATCACGATCGAAATAATTGCACAGGCTGTCTGATATCGCAGGTCATTTCGTAATATTCTGTATGTTCTGTGACATGCCGAATTACAGCGCAGGCGACGACACTGAGGTATTAGTAACGTGTGTCACGTTTCTTATCCAGCCTTTTTCGCTTACGGGCGCTTGCGCTGCCTGATGTTCCCCCTTTCACTGGCATGCCGGCCTGGCGCGGCACCGGCAACAATACGGGCCACGAAGGGAATCCCTGACCCATGTTCACACTACGCCGGCTGATCCTCTGTACCGCTCTCCTGATTGCCTTCATCCTGCTCGGCGCGCAGGCCCTGGGGATGCTGGCCGCCCACCGCTATCTGAATTCGCAACTGGCCCAGCAGGGTCAGGCCGGCGCCAGCGCGCTGGCCTGGGCCTTGTCGCACAACCCCGACGGCGCGCGCGACCCGCGCAAGCTGGCCGATGACCTGTTCGGCGCCGGCATGTACACCCTGGTGCGCATTGCCGGAGAAAACGGGGACACACAAATCGAGCGCCGCGATCCGGCGGCCGGACAAACCGAGGCCGCGCGCGACTGGCGCCCCGCCTGGCTGGGGCTCGAAGCGCCTGCGGCGACCCGGCCGTATGTCGGCACGGATGGCCGGCGCCTGGGTACCGTCACGGTCCAGGCCGATGCCCGGCTGGCGCGCGAGACGCTCTGGCAAGGCGGGGTCCGGGTCATCGGCCTGACGCTGGCCGCCGGTGTTTTCTGGCTCTTGTTCGCCACCAATCTGTTGCGCTGGATCGAAACGCGGGCCTCCCGGGATTTCTGCGAACGGGTACGCGCGCTGGCGCCGGGCGCCGCGGGCGCGTCCGGCCGCGCCGGTGAACTGGCGGACGTGGACCAGGCCTTGGTCGACGCCCAGCGCCAGGTCGCCGCGACCGTGCAGGAGCAGAACGCCCGCATCGAATCGCTGCAAAGCGAGATCCAGCGCGACGCCGTCACCCGCCTGCCGAACCGCAAGTTCTTCATCGACCACTTCCGCCAGGCGCTGGCCAGCCAGGAGCCCGAGGCCGGCGGCCATCTCCTGATGTTCCGCCAGCGCGACCTGGCCCAGATCAACCGCCACCTGTCGCGCGCCTTTACCGACCAGTGGCTGCGCTCATCGTCCGACCGCCTGCGCAAGCTGGTCGACGGTAGCGGCGACCCGCACATGACGCTGGCGCGCATCGGCGGCTCGGACTTCGCACTGCTGATGCCGCGCACCTCGGCCCCCCAGGCCGGCATGCTGGCCGAACGCGTGCGACGCGAACTGCGCTCCTTGCGGGTGCCGATGGACAAGCAGGGCTGGTGCCGCTGGGCGCTGGCGATGACCGCGTTCACGCCGGGCGACAACATGAGCGACACACTGGCGCGGCTGGACCACGCCCTGATGTGCGCGGAAAGCGCCGACGACGACCAGATCGCGCCGGCCAGCCAGGCGGCCGACAGCACGCGCATCGGTGAATACAGCTGGCACGATGCCCTGGCCACCGCGCTGGAGCAGCATCGGTTCTCGCTCTCGACCCAGCCCTTGGCCGATGTCGCGGGCGCCCTGCTGCACTACGAAGCCAGCCTGACCCTGCACGACACCAGCGGCGCCGATCCCGTGCCGGCCGCCATCTTCATGCCGCCGGCGGTGCGCCTGGGGCTCTCGGCCGAATGCGACATCCAGGCGGTCCGCCTCGGGCTGGACTGGCTGTACACCCACCCCGACGCGCTGGCGGTCCATATCTCGCAAGCCTCGCTGGCCCAGGGCGCTTTCCTGTCGCGGCTGGAACGCATGCTGGCCGATCGGCCGGCCCTGGCCAGCCGCCTGATCATCGAGGTGGACGCGGCCGCCCTGATGGAACACGGCGCCGACATGGACCAGTTGTGCCAGACCGTCACCGCCGCCGGCGGCCGCGTCGGCCTGTCGCGCCTGTCGCAACAGTTCGGCGCGATGGAACACCTGCACGCCTACCCCCTGTCATACGTGAAACTGTGCGGCAGCTTCATCACCGGCATCGCGCACAGCCCTGGCAGCCAGCACCTGGCCGCGACCGTCGTGGCCACCGCCGCTTCGCTCGGCATGGCGGTGTACGCCGAAGACGTGCCCGACGATGCCGCGCGTTCCATCCTGGAGAAAATCGGTGTCCACGCGCTTCGCGGCGCTGGCGTAAACTTCGCCCGCGCACACGACCTTGCGCCTGACCAACAGTGGATTTCTCGTTGACGGAAGGATTGCTTCTTCACCTCCCCGATCTGCAGATCGGCCTGGCCGCCGGCACCGCCCTGGCTTGCGCGGTAGCCTGCGCGATCAGCTGGCTCTATACCCGCGCGCCGATCTACGGCGCCGGCCTGGCCTTCGTCCTGGTGGAGGGCGTGCTGCGCGCCCAGTCCGCGCTGTTTCCCGCCGGCGCGTTGCAGGCGGGCTCCTACGCCGCCCTGCTGGCCCTGTCCATTCCCCTGATCGCCGGCCGCCCGGCCGCCGCGCGCCTGGCGATGGCGTGTCGCTGGGCCGGCATCGCGCTGACCGGCCTGGCGGCGCTGGCGCTGATCTTCGTCTACGACGCCAGCGGCCGCCTGATGCCAACGCTGGTCGCCGGCGCCGGCGCCGCCGCCAGCGCGGTACTGGCGGTATGGTTCCTGGCCGCCGCCGCCGGCCCCATGCCGCGCCGAGCCGCCGCCTTGGCCCTGGGCGCGGCGCACCTGGCATCGGTCTGGATCCTGGGCCATGACGCCTGGTCCGCGCCGGGCGATGGCGCGCTGGCGGCGCCGCTGGCGCGGCTGCTGCTGGTACTGGCCGCTCTCCTGCTGGCCGGGTTGGAACCGCGCTCGCGGCAGGCAGCCACGCAGCGGAATGCCAACGATGCCGAGCAATGGGTCGAAGGGGAATTGCGACTGGTGGAAATGGCTGGCGCCCTCGATACCCAGCGCCAGATGAATGCCCTGATCTCGCACGAACTGCGCGCGCCGCTGGCCACGATCAGCGCGGCGGCCCAGTCGCTCGACATGATTTTGTCGGGCAGCGGCGAAACCGTGGACAGCCGCCTGGCGCGCATTCACCGTTCGGTCAGCCGGATGACCGAACTGATGGAACAACTGCTGAACCAGGACCGACTGGGCGAGCAAGCCTGGACGCCGCGGGCCGAACTGACCGACATGACCGAGCTGGCCCGCGACGCCGTCGCCGCCATGCAGCCCGACACCGCCCACGCGCTGCGGCTGCAAGCGGGCAGCGGCTCGCTGCCGGTCTATTGCGACCGCGCGCTCACGGGTGTGGTGGTGCGCAACCTGATCCACAACGCGGTCAAGTATTCACCGGCCAGCGAACCGATCCGCATCGAGACCGGCCACGCCGAAGCAAACGGCGCGCCGATGGCGTGGGTGGCGGTCACGGATCGTGGCCCGGGCATCGGCCCGGAAGAGCAGGCCCGCATCTTCGAACCGCGCTTCCGGCGCGCGGCGCACCGCGAAACGCAAGGCATGGGAATCGGGCTGTACCTGGCCCGCCGCATCTGCCAGAGCCAGGGCGGCTCGCTCACGATGCAGAGCGAAGTGGGCGTGGGCACGCGCTTCGTCATCACCCTGCCCGCCCGGCCCCCCGAGCCGGATACGCCCGCTCAGGCGGCGAAGGATCAGGCGGCGAACACGTAGCCCTGGCCGCGCACGGACAGCACGGGCAGTTTCAGGCCCGCGCTCTGCGCCTTGGCGCGCAGGCGGCTGACCAGCACGTCGATGCGGCGCAACTCGAAACCGCCCGGGCTGTCGGGCAGGAACAGCTCGGCCAGCGCCTGGCGGCTGACCGCGGAACCGGCCGCGTCCATCAGGGCCACCAGGAACGTGCGTTCCTGGGCGCTCAGGTGCAGCGAGGCGCCATCGGGGGCCACCAGGATCCAGCCACCATCCTGCAGCGACCACGACGTGTCGGCGGCCGCGCGCGTCTCGGCGTCGGCCGGTCGCGGCGACTTGGCCAGGCGCATGCGCCGCGCCAGGCTGCGAATTACCGAACTGAGTTCAAGCAGGTCGACCGGCTTGGTCATGTAGACATCGGCGCCGCCTTCCAGGCCGCGCACCCGGTCTTCGAGCGCGCTGCGCCCGGTCAGCATGACAATGCCGACCGGACTGAGCGCGCGCAGGCGCGTCGCCACCGAAAAACCGTCTTCTCCCGGAAGATGGGCATCGAGAATGACGATATCGCAAGGTTGTTCCTGCAAGCGGCGGTAGAACGCCGCGGCATTGTCACAGGCGAACGCCACACGGAAACCGTACCCGCCCAGGCCCAACGCCAACTCCTCCCGGAAGTCCGCGTCATCCTCAAGCAGGCCGATACACAGCAAACCATCTGCGCCAGGCATATTCAGAGTGCTTTTATATTGAAAATTGTCGACAAATGCCCCAGTGACAGGCATGCCACCTGAGTGTCCCGCAGGCGACAATCTTACGACTTTTACAATGGAAACGAATGATTGCAGAGAAAAAAACCGCGATTTTTCGTCTCATTGCGCCAATTTTCCTTGCCTTCCCCGCTCAAAATGCCGTTTTGTCGCCAAAAAACGCGCAAAACGAACATCAAGACGAACAGCTGACTTCGATGCCATTGGCCCAGTCCGGCGGCAGGCCGGCATACTTTTCGTAGCCGTCTCGCGCTGTGAAGGGATCGCGCAACAACATCATCAAGGTGTCGATTTCGCTGGCGTCGCCGGCCTTGGCGGCACGGATCGCCTCTTCGGCCAAGTGGTTGCGCAATACATATAGGGGGTTGACGCGGTTCATGGACGTAGCCACCTCGGTCGCCGGGCGCCCGTCCTCGGCCTGGCGCGCCAGCAGACGGTCGAGCCAGTCCGAAGCGGCGCCGCGATCGATGAACAGGTCCTGGAACGGCGCGCGCCGGCCCAGCGCCGCGTCCGCCAGCCGCCGCCAGGTCAGGGTGAAATCCGCCTGATTGGCATCCATCAGCTTGAGCAGATCGTCCAGTAGCGGCTCGTCCGCCGGCCGCCATGCGGCCAGGCCCAGCTTGGCCCCCATGCGGTCATGGAAGGCGCGGGTGAAGACGCCTTCGAACTCATCGAGCACCGCGCGCAAGGCATCCACGTCCTGGACCAGGGTGTGCAGGCTGCCCCCCAGCCGATACAGATTCCATAGCGCCACCGACGGCTGGCGATCCCAGGAATACCGGCCTTCGGAATCCGAATGGTTGCAGACATGGCCGAGCCGGAAACCGTCCATGAAGCCATAGGGGCCGTAGTCCAGGGTCAGGCCGAGGATGGACATGTTGTCCGTGTTCATGACGCCGTGGCAGAAGCCCACCGCCTGCCAGTCCGCCATCAGCAAGGCGGTGCGCCGGGTGACCTCGCGCAGCAGGCGCACGTAGGGCGCGGCGTCGCTGTGCGCCTCGCCGGCGGGCGCGGCCCGGCATTCGGGGTAGTAGCGGTCGATGACATAGTCGGCCAGCGTCTTGAGCAGGTCCGGCTGGCGTCGCGAGGACCAATGCTCGAACGACCCGAAGCGCACGAAACTGGGCGACATGCGGGTCACGATGGCGGCGGTTTCCACGGTTTCGCGCCACACCGGATCCTCCGACGCCACCAGCGCCAGGGCGCGCGTGGTGGGGATGCCCAGGCCGTGCATGGCCTCGCTGGCCAGGTATTCGCGCACTGACGAGCGCAGCACCGCGCGGCCATCGCCCATGCGCGAATACGGCGTCAGGCCGGAGCCCTTGAGCTGCAGCTCCCAGGCGCCGGACGGCCCCTCGACCTCGCCCAGCAGATGGGCACGGCCGTCACCCAACTGTCCTGCCCAGACTCCGAACTGGTGGCCGCTATACACGGCAGCCAGGCTGTCGCCGCCCGGCAGCGGCTCCGCCCCGGAAAACACCCGCAGGAATTCCGGCGTCCGCAGCACGGCCGGATCCAACCCGATCAGCGCGGCCGCCTCGGCATTGGCATGCAGCAGCCGCGGGTTGTTCAGCGGTTGCGGCGCAAGCCGCGTATGGAACGCGGCCGGCAGCGCCGCGAACGAGTTGACGGCATGCAGTTCGGACAGGGAATGGGCGCTCATGCGCGTTGGCTCCTGGCGGCCCGCTTGGCCGGCCGCACGTAGAAAATGGCGCTGACGAAGAACAGCGTCGACAGCAGGATCTCGCCCCACGCCATCAGCACCGACAGCGGCGCCGGATCCGACATGGCCCGCACCACGCCCTCCATCAGGTAGAGCAGCGACAGCATCGATGCCCACTGATACGTATAGAGGTTGCCGCGCACAATGCCGCGCAGCGGCAGCACCAGCGGCAAGGCCTTGAGCAGCATCCAGGAACCGCCCGGACGCAGCGGCGCCACCACGGTTTCCCAAGTGACGCACAGCACGATCAGGGCGAACAGCGACACCGAGGCCGCCAGGCGCAAGCGGGGGTTGAGTTCAGGGTTCATGCTGCTATTATCGCCTGATGAACCGCCCCGCCGAGCCTGCCGCCGCCTCGCCGGCGGCCCCCGAGCCCCCGCCCCCGCGCGCATCGTGGGCGGCGCGGGTCGGGCGCGCCTTTGTCTTCACCGCGCAGCGCGCCGACGAGGAAAAGCTGCTGCAGGTCGCCTCCAGCCTCACCTTCACCACGGTGCTGGCGATCGTGCCGATGCTGGCCGTGGTGCTGTCGCTGTTCACGGCCTTCCCGGTGTTCCAGGAATTCCGGGTAGCGCTCGAGGACTTCCTCGCCAACAGCCTGATGCCGCCGTCCGTCTCGGACAACATCATGGAATACCTGAACCAGTTCGCCCGCCAGGCCTCGCGCCTGACCGCGATTGGCGGCGCGTTCCTGCTGGTGACCTCGCTGCTGCTGATCATGACGATCGACACGGCTTTCAACGACATCTGGCATGTCACCCGGCAGCGCCCGCTGCCGCAGCGGGCGCTGGTCTACTGGGCCGTCATCACCCTGGGCCCGGTGGTGGCCGGCGCCAGCCTCTGGGCCACCTCGTTCGTGGCGCGCGAATCGCTGGGACTGGTGCGCGACGTGCCGGAAATCGTCAGCATGGCCATCTCGTTCATTCCGCTGGTGCTGACCGCCCTGGGCTTCGCCGCCCTGTTCGTGGTGGTGCCGAACCGCCAGGTGCTGTGGCGCGATGCCCTCATTGGCGGTTGCGTCACGGCGATCGCGCTGGAAGTCATGAAGTCGGCCTTCGCCTATTACCTGACGCGGTTCCCCACCTATACGGTCATCTACGGCGCGTTCGCCACACTGCCGATCTTCCTCTTGTGGATCTACCTGTCCTGGCTGGCGGTCCTGCTGGGCGCCACCCTGGCCGCCAGCGCCCCGCTGATCCGCCTGGGACGCTGGGAGTTCAATCGCTACGCCGGCGCCCCCTTCGTCGACGCGCTGGACGTGCTGCGCGCGCTGCGGCGGGCTCAGTCCCGCATGCCGCCGGGCCTGCCGGCCAATCGGCTCGCCTCGAAGCTGAAATTGCACCAGGATGAACTGAACGATGTCCTGGAAACCCTCTGCGACATGAATCTGGTGACCCGTACGCCCGACGACTTGTGGGTCCTGACCTGCGATGCCCGCGAAACCTCGTTGGCGCCCCTGGTGGACCGCTTCCTGCTGGACCGTACCCAACCGCGGGTACGCAAAGACAGCGAAATCCTGCGGGTTGCCGGGGCCGTGATTTCCCAGGAAAACGCGCCGGTGCTGGAAGAACTCTGCGGAGAAGCGCAAAATACCGGAAATGGCGTCGCCCCGGTCCTGCAACTGGAAGCGAGCAAGAAATAGCAATCAGGGCGCCACCGCCCAGGAGAAACCGATGTTGAAGGTCAGCGAGATTCTGCGCGTCAAGGGAGACACGCTTTACACGGCATCGCCGGACATGCCCGTGTCCCAGGCCGTGCAAACCATGAGCGAGCAGGATATCGGCTCGCTCGTCATCATGGAATTCGGCACGCTGGTCGGCATGCTGACGTTCCGCGAGATCATCCGCCACATGCACGCGCATGGCGGCGCGGGCGAAACCACCATCCGTTCCATCATGGACGACGCGCCGGTCAGCGTATCGCCCAACACCAGCGCCGACGAAGTGCAGCGCCTGATGCTCGAAAAGCACGCGCGCTACATTCCCGTCATGGACGGCCCCACGCTGATGGGCGTGATTTCGTTCTACGACATGGCCCAGGCCATCGTGGCGGCCCAGCAATTCGAAAACAACATGCTCAAGGCCTACATCCGCGACTGGCCCGCGGAAAGCGCGGAGTCGCCCCAGTCCTGAGCCTTGGGCGATTGCTCGGCGGCGGCGCGGTCCGCCGGCCGGCAACCGTCATGCATCGAAAACGCCCGGGTGGCCTTGCGGCCACCCGGGCGTTGTTGCATTCAGGCGTTGCCGTTGCGCCTGGATTCAGGCGCTCGCCGGCGTGGCCGTCAACGCGGCATCGCGTTCCGGCGGCGCATGGCGCTGGCTGCGCCAGGCATCGTAGATCAGGGCGGGATCGTTCGCGGCCAGCAGCGCCGGATCCGACAACATGCGGCGCCAGCGCCGCGCGCCCGACTGGCCGTTCACCAGGCCCAGCATCGGCCGCGTCATCACTCGTAGCGGCACGCCCTGCGCCACCTGGCGCGTGGCGTATTCCATCATCGCGTCGACCACCTGGGCATCGCTGGGCAAGCGCACCGAAGGCCACAATTGCAGTGACACCTCCGACAGCACTCGCGGCGTGTGCCAGGCCGCGCGGCCCAGCATGACGCCGTCGAAGTCGGCAGCCGCGCGCACCGACTGCGCCGCATCGGCCAGCCCCCCGTTCAGCACGAACACGCAGTCGGGGAAATCCCGCTTGAGCTGGCTCACCACGTCGTAGCGCAGCGGCGGAATCTCGCGATTGTCCTTGGGCGACAGGCCCTTGAGCACCGCGTTGCGCGCATGGGCGATGAACACCCGGCAGCCGGTGTCGTGGATCTTGCCGACGAAATCGCGCACGAAGGCGTAGGACTCGTCATAGTCCAGTCCCAGGCGATGCTTGACCGTCACGGGGATATCGACCGCGTCCTGCATCGCCTTGATGCAATCGGCAACCAGGTCGGGCTCGGCCATCAGGCAGGCGCCGAACGCGCCCTTCTGCACCCGTTCCGACGGGCAACCGCAGTTCAGGTTGATTTCGTCATAGCCCCACTGCCGCCCCAGCCTGGCCGACTGCGCCAGCGCGTCCGGCTCGCTGCCGCCCAGTTGCAGCGCAACCGGATGCTCGGCTTCGTCGAAGTCGAGATGGCGCGCCACGTTGCCATACAGCAGCGCGCCGGTGGTGATCATTTCGGTGTAAAGACGCGCGCGCGGCGCCAGCAGCCGGTGGAAATAGCGGCAATGCCGGTCGGTCACGTCGATCATCGGGGCGACACACAGCCGCCAGTCGGGGGAGTCCAAGAATCACTCAGCAAAACAAGGGGATGCGGTATTTTACGGTGCTTGGCGGGATTCTGCCCGGCGGGTCCGGCTGGTAATCGTCCTGACCCTGCCGGCCATGTGGTCTAAAATTGCGCCGCCGCCGCGCGCACGCCTATCCAGGCGTGCCTCACCCCGCGTCCGTTAACCCCTATTTCCCTGACATCAATGGCCGTTTTCACCCCCGTATCCGACGACGACGCGCGCGCCCTGCTGGCGCATTTCGACCTGGGCGAGTTCGTCTCGCTGCGGGGGATCACGGCGGGCATCGAAAACACCAACTATTTCCTCTACACCAGCCGCGGCGAGTACGTGCTGACGCTGTTCGAGGTGCTCACGCATGCCCAGCTGCCGTTCTACATCGAGCTGATGTACCACCTGGCCAGCCGCGGCATCCCCGTGCCGCAACCGCAGACGCTGCGCGACGGCACCCGCCTGACCACCCTGCACGGCAAGCCTTGCGCCATCGTCTCGCGCCTGCCCGGCGGCTACGAACCGGCACCGGGAGCCGCCCATTGCGCCCTGGCCGGCGCCACGCTGGCCCGCGCCCACATGGCGGCACGGGACTTTCCGATCCAGCAGCCCAACCTGCGCGGCCTGTCCTGGTGGGTCGAAACCGCGCCCAAGGTCCTGCCCTTCCTGGAACCGGGCCAGGCGCAGTTGCTGCAATCGGAGCTGGCCGCCCAGCAGGCAGCGGCCGCCAGCCCGGCCTGGCAGGCGCTGCCCGCTGGCCCGGCCCATTGCGACCTGTTCCGCGACAACGTGCTGTTTGCCGGCACCTTCGAGGATCCGCTCATGGGCGGCATCATCGACTTCTATTTCGCCGGCTGCGATACCTGGCTGTTCGACGTGGCCGTCAGCGTCAATGACTGGTGCATCGAGCGCGATACCGGCGAATTCATCCCCGAACTGGTCGAGTCCTGGCTGGCTGCTTACGCCCAGGTGCGGCCATTCACCGACGCTGAACGCCAGGCCTGGCCGTTGATGCTGCGCGCCGCCGCCCTGCGCTTCTGGCTGTCGCGCCTGTACGACTTTTTCCTGCCGCGTCCGGCCCAGACGCTCAAGCCGCACGATCCCCGACATTTCGAGCGAGTGTTGCAGGCACGCCACCGCCCGGGCCTGCCGGTATTGCCGTAATCGTTACGCCCCCCATAATTGGGGGTAGCACGTCCCTTTTTGAGAGATCACCCCCAAGAGAGCCATGCAAGCAGCATTCCTCCCCGCGTCTTCCGGCTGGCAATGGGTCCGAGACGGCTTCCGTCTGTTCCGCAAGCAACCCCTGGCCATGTACACCTGGGCGCTGATCAACAGCCTTCTGGTCATTTTCGCCTTCGCCGCGCAGATCGTGGGTCCGATCCTGTTCATCGCGCTGATGCCGTCGGTCACCTTGATGAGCCTGGCCGCCTGCAAACACGTCGAAGCGGATCGCGTGATGCTGCCCTCGATGTGGGCCAAGCCCCTGAAGCAGCCCGGCGTATTCCGCAAGCTGTTCCTGATGGGCCTGCTGTACGCGGCGGTCAGCCTGGCGGCCGGCCTGGCAACGTTCCTGCCCTTCTCGGCCGCGTTCTCCGAAGGCATGCGCATCGCATCCATCGAGAACAGCATGGAGCCCATCCTGATGGCGCTACGCGCGCCGCTCATCATCTTCACGATCATCTACATCGTGATCGCAGCCCTGTTCTGGTATGCGCCGGTGCTGGTGGCTTGGCATGGACTGCGCCTGACCCAGGCCCTGTTCTTCTCTGGCATCGCCTGCTGGCGCAACAAGTGGGCCTTCCTGGTGTACGCCGCCACCTGGGTCCTGATCGCGCTGTTCCTGGACCTGTGCTCGGGGTTGCTGGTCGCGCTGGGGCTGTCGCCGCAATTGGCCAGCACGTTGCAGATCCCGTTCACGATCGCGGCGGCGGGCGTGTTCTATTGCAGCTTCTATCCGTCGTACACCTCCGTGTTCGGCATCAACAGCGCCAGCCCGAACTTCGACAACGGCCACAGCGCCGAGGCATGACGCGATCCGGCGGGGCGGCAACGCCCTGCACACCTTCAGCACGCAGCCATCTCGCGACACGAACGCCACGTCGATGGCGTATCGCATGCCGAAGGTATGCACCGCCCGGCATGGCGCCAGCAAGATCCCCGATCGTGGCCCTGGCGGCGGCCGGCCCAGCAACCCCCGCAGCCGCCCCATCCAGCCCTTGACCCGCAATAGCCTGAGCCGCCCGCGCGGCAGGGCCGGGCGGGCGCTCACCCTCCCCCCCGCAGCAGCTGGACGGCGATGGGGAACGCCAGCACGATGAACGTGCAGGGAAAGATGCAGCCGACCAGGGGCAGCAGCATCCTGACCGGCGCCTGCAGCGCCAATTGCTCGGCCCGCTGCTGGCGGGCATGACGACACTGGGCGACCTGCGCCCGCAACACGGGCGCCAGGCCGATGCCCAGGGCGTCCGCCTGGACCAGGGCGGCAATCCAATCGTGCACCAGCGGACTGCCGCAATGATCCGCCATCGCGCGCAATGCCGTGGACCGGGTCACGCCCGCCCGCATCTGCGCCAGCGCGCCCGCGACGCCCTCTCGCAGCGGCCCGCCCGGCCCGCTCGACGTCGCCTGCTGCAACGCCGCCTGCACGCTCAGGCCGGCCTCGACGCACAGGATCATCATGTCGAGCACGAACGGCAGTTCCCGCTCGATACGCCGGCGCCGTTCGACCACCCGCGCCCGCAGCCACAACGCCGGCAACGGACCGGCCAAGCCGGCACCGGCCAGCGACCACGACAGCGCGTCCGACCAGTCACTTGTGCGCGCCAGGCCAGCAAGGGCTCCGTTCGGGCCGACACCTGGTACTACCCACAGCCCCGCGCCCGCCACCGCCGCGCCGCCAATCGCCGCCAGCAGGCTCGCGGCCACGAGGTGCTCGGCGCGAACCGCCGCGGGCAAGCCTGCGCGCGCGGCCATCCCACACAGCCATGCATATCCGTGACGAGGGCAAAGCGGCGCCAGGCGCGGTGCGATCCGCTCCGCCCACGGCGCCCCCACGCGCCACCACCACGGCAGGACATCCATGCCCGGGGCCTCCCGCGATGCGTGCCGCAACAGCCGCCACGCCAGCCATCCCACCCCCGACCCCGCGCCCGCCATCGCCAGCACAAGCCACATGCCGACCTCCTGCTCAGGCGTCGATCCGGACGATGCGCCGGATCAACAGGATGCCCAGGGTTTCCAGCGTCGCCACCAACGCCAGCACCAGCCACCCCCGTGGCGTATGCCAGAGCGGCGCCATGCTGTCGGGCTCGAGCCAGTCCAGCACGACCAGCAACAGCAATGGCAACGCCCCCACGATCCAGGCCTGCAAGCGTCCCTGTGCCGTCAATGCCCGGACCCGGTCCTGCAGCTGCAGCCTCGCGCGCAGGGTCTGCGCAATGCTGTCGAGCGCCTCGGCCAGATTACCCCCCGTCCGCGCCGATATCCGCATTGCCACCACCATCAGGGTCGTCGACTCTCCCGCCATCCGGACATTCAGGCGCTCCAGCGCCTCGTCCCAGGGCACGCCCAGACGTTGCTCGCGCAGCATCAGGCCGAATTCCTGGGCCACGGGCCCGCCGCCCAGGGCCGCGACCTGGCGCAAGGCGGGCATCAGGGAAACCCCCGCGCGCAGCGCCGACGCCAGCATCAGCAAAGCCAACGGCAACTGTTGCTCGAAGCGCCGCACGCGTCGGCGATGCATGGCGTGGACCAGGAATCGCGGCAGGCGCCACGCCGCCGCGCTGGCCAACGCGGCGCCAATGCCGCTGGCAGTCGCCGCGAAAACCAGCGCCGCCGCCAATCCCGCCAGCGCCACGGTTCCCACCCACAGCCGGGCTGGCTCGATGAACACGAACAATGCGTCGAGCCGGCTGCCTGCCTCCCGCGTATAGCGTTCGCGATGACGCCGCAACATCGGCGCCAGCCAGCGCTGCGCCTGCCAAGCCAGGAGCGTGGCGCAGGCCAGCGCCGCCAGCATGGCCAGCCAGGTCATGGCAGCGTCGCCTCGCCACCGGCCCCGGCAGTCGCCCCATCGATGCCAAACCACGCCATGTCCAGGTCCGCTCCAGCCTCCAGCCATTCCTGCGCGAAACCAGGCACGATGCCGCAGCCGACGAAACCTCCCGAGCGCTCATGCCGGAACAACTCCTGCAACTGGATCCGACCGCTTTCCATGCCGGTGACTTCCACGATGGACACGACAACGCGCCGCCCGTCGGACAGCCGGGCTTGCTGCACGATGATGTCGACGCTGGCCGCGATCTGCTCGCGGATCGCGGCCAGTGGCAAGTCCAGCCCCGCCATCAGCACCATCGACTCCAACCGCGACAGGGCATCCCGCGCGGAATTGGCGTGCAGCGTGGTCAGGGAACCCTCGTGCCCGGTATTCATCGCGGTCAGCATGTCGAAGGCCTCCGCCCCGCGGCACTCGCCCACCACGATCCGATCCGGTCGCATGCGCAGCGCATTGCGCACCAATTCGCGAATGTCGATGCGTCCGCGTCCTTCCTGGTTGGCCGGCCGCGCTTCCAGCGCCACCAAGTGCGCATGGTTGAGTCGCAATTCCGCCGCATCCTCGACCGTGACGACGCGTTCCCCCTCCGGGATTTCATTGGAGAGGACATTCAGCAACGTGGTCTTGCCCGCTCCGGTCCCTCCCGAAACCACCAGGTTCTTGCGCAGCCGCACGCAATGGGCAAGGAATTGCGCCATGGCGGCGCTGAGCGAACCCGCCGCCAGCAGGTCGGACATGTCCGGCCGATGCGCGGGAAACTTGCGGATCGTCAGGCTGGCCCCCTTGAGCGCGACCGGCGGGATGACGGCGTGTACCCGCGAGCCATCCGGCAACCGCGCGTCGACCATTGGCGAACTTTCGTCGATGCGGCGTCCCAACGGCATCACGATGCGCTCGATGACCCGGCGCACGGACTGCTCGCCGGTGAACGCGGCGGCGTGGCGCCAGAGCCGGCCATCGCGCTCGACATAGATCTCATCGTGCCGGTTGACCATGATCTCGGTGATATCGGGCGCCGCCAGCAGCGGTTCCAGCGGTCCCAGCCCCACCGCCTCATCCAGCACCTCGCGACACAGCGACGCCCGATCCGCCCCTGACGGCAGCGCCTCGTCGTCGGCCAGGATGCGTGTCAGCAACCGGGCCGCCTCGGCGCGCAGCACGGCATCACTCATGCCGGCCACATCGCGTCGGCGCAGGTCCAGCGCGGCCAACAGCGCGGTGTGCAGGCGGCGGCGCAGGTCCAGGTTGGCCAACGACGACACCGGTGCGTCCGCCGCGGAATCCGTGCGCTGGTCGGCGGACGCGGGCATCGACAGCCGAGCCACTATGCCGATGTGCCCCTCCGGACGCGCCGGCGCGACCCGCAGGCGGCAAGGTCCGATGAGAATCTCGTCATCGGGCCGCACGGGCGCATGACGTGTGACGCGCAAGCCATTGACGAACGTCCCGCCCAAGGCGCCAAGATCCTCGAGCACGATTCCCGAGGCCTCGCGCCGCAGCCACGCATGCTGGCGCCCCACCCGCCAATTGGCGATGCGCAGGTCGCAATGGACACCCCGACCGATCAGCGTCGGCGCGGTTGCCCTGATCCTGCGTGTGACGGCATCTTCAAAAGTCATCTCGATATCAAGCATGGCACTACTCCTTGTCAGCAGAAATGGGGGCCCCGGTATCGCGGAGCCATTGCGATCCCGCTCCCGCGTAGACGCTCCAACCCGACGCAGGCACGGCCCCGCCCAACCGCGGCGCCTGCGGAAAAGCCGCATCGACCAGCTCACGCCCGCGCCGCAGCTGGTCGGCCATGGCCGGCTCATTGCGCGACACGATCCTTGGCGTCACGAAGATCGCCAATTCGGTCTCGCGCAACTGGTAGCGGTGTGACGAAAACAGCGCGCCGAGGATCGGGATGTCCTTCAGCCCGGGCAGGCCGGTGACCTCGTCGGAACGCTCTCGCGACAGGAAGCCGCCGATGACCAGCGTGTCACCGGACCGCACGTTGAATTCCGTCGACGCCCGACGGGTACGCAGCGCCGGCCCGCCGGCCGCGGTCAAGGCCATGTCGACGGAGCTGGCCTCGACCTCGATCTGCGAACGGATGACGCCGTTGCGATCGATACGCGGCGTGATCCGCAACGACACCCCATAGGGCTTGAACAACGTCGTGGGATTGCCACGCGAATCGGTCGAGACGTAAGGCACTTCGCCCCCCGCAAGAAAGGTCGCGCTGGCGCCGCTGCGCGCCAGCAATTGCGGCTGGGCCAGCATCACGGCTTCGCCACGCTGGGCCAGCGCCGCGATGCGGGCCGACAGCAGCGCATTGACGCCGAAATAGCCTGCCGCGGACGAGACCGGCAAGGGGGTGTCTACTGGTTGCTCGCCGGGCCGGCTCATCCTGCCCCGCGAGCCGGCGTCCCAGGCCAGCGCCGCGTTCAGCCCCCCTTGCGTCACGCCATCCCAACGGACGCCGAACTCGCGCAATCGCGAACTGGGGATTTCAACCACCTGCACGTCCAGTAACACCATGCTGTCCCAGCCCACCTGTCCGGTGAAGTCCACGACCTCGGGATACCGCTGTGCCAGCGCCGCCACCCGGGCGCGGTCATCGTCGGACAGACCCTCCCCCTCTATGACGACCTGGCCGCCCACCAGGGTGCTGCGCGTGCCGGGAATACGCGCCAACAGGGAGTCGACTTCGGCCAGCAGACGCGGCGTGCCGGCCGCCACCACGCGCACGTCATAGCTCGCAAGGCCCGCCTCCGCCCACACATGCATCGAGGACACGCCTTCGGCGCGCGCCGACACCACGACCTCGCGATCGTCGGTTGCCACCGCGCTCAGCACCTGGCTGTTGCCGATAGCCACGCGTGTGACGCCAGGCTGCGCCAGTACGCGGCTCTCGCCGACCTGCATCTCGAGCGTCTCGACCCCCGACCACGCCGGCGGGCACGCCAGTGCCAGGCACAGCGCGGCCAGGACCTCGATAGACTCAATCCGTCCGATCCTCATGGGTGCTCCGATTCGAAATCCGCCAGCGCCGAGGTCGGCGAAAGGGTTTGGGCGCGTTCGTCCGGCCGGTCGCCGTACAGGATGACCACCCCCGGAGAGCTCTGCGGTGTCTGCGCCGGGCCAACCGGAGGCAGCGGATCGTGCGCGGGGCCGGCGTCGATGTCCCCCGGGTCGTTCCGGTTGCGCAGCACCGCGGTCAGCGTTCCCGACTGTCTGGCCGAGAGGTACCGCATGGCCTCGTCGGGACGAGCCGCCAGCGTGATCTGGCCGTGGCCACCGCCGTCGCCGGTATCGGTAGCGGTCAGTACCCGCATGCCTTGCAACACCGGCACGGTCGCCTCTCGTCCCCGGATTGTCCGGGAGACGTAGATATCAATGGCATCGCCCGCCTTCAACATGCCCGCCAGGCCCCCCAGATCGGCAGCCGCCACCACGAACGCACGCTGTCCTGGCGCGATCCGCGCGGCCAGCGAACGTGATGACGTGGGATCGGCCGCACCCAGGCACGCACTGAGCAACAGTTCGCCGCCCGCCAGGTCGGCCGCCAGTCGGGTGCCCAGTACCCCGTCAACCGCCTGCGGATCGATGCTGGCCGCGGGCGCCCATATCGCCGGAACTTCGCGTACCGCCAACTGCGACGCCTCCAGCACGGTGCCCGCCGGCAAGTCGCGCGCCGCCACCAGGCGGCTGACCAGCGGCGTGCTGGCCGCGGCCTCCAGGCGCGCTATCCGCTGCCGCACGTGCTCTCGGACGGCCCAGGCCGACACCAGCCCGGCTGCCAGCGCCAACAACGGGACCGCCAGCTTGCGCAGGCCCGGGAAAACGACGCGCGTCATGGGACCCTCCGCCGGATCCACAAACCGCTGCCAGCATCCAACGGCAACAGCAGCCAGTCCAACCGCTCACCGTGGCGGCGCCACGACTGCCAGTCGCCAGCATCGGCACGCTTGCCATCGTCCTCCCAACCGTGGCGCCGCAATTCCTTTGCGTATGACCGACGCCAGGCGCGCCGGGGGGAGTGGATGTTGCCAGATGCGCTCAGACATGCGCACCCCGCCGTCTGCCACGACGACATCAAGCTCCAAGCGCGCCGCGGGCGGCAACCAGGCCGGCAGTGGCGCATCCTGGCGCGTCGTCGACACCAGCAACGATGACACGCTGCCCACGCTGCGCCCCGCCACGGGACTTGCCAACACGGCCATCCAGAGCGCATCACCCAGGCGCCCGGACAGGATCGCCACGCCGGGCAGCACCATGAGATCGCGCAATGCGGGTTGCTGGCGCGACAGGGTGCGGATCAATTCCGGGACGTCGACGGGCGCATCGAACACCACCGCCTGCAGCGGCAAGCCATACAGCCACAATCGATCCGCCAAGGGCTCAACCCGCGACCCGGCCGGGAAACGCATTGCCGCCGGGGTCATCGCCGTCGACTGGGAAGTGGCTGGCGTGGTCGCGCTCGCCGGATCCGGCCACACGACGGCTGTCATCGCCAATCCGCAAACGGCCAGCCTCCCAGCCAGGGCACGGCCCCAGCCATACCTGGCACGATGATGACGGCGCCATCTCATCACCGACCGCGCGTTCATGGATGTCCCCGCTTGTCGTCGTTCATGCGCTTGTCGGCAGGCACCACGTCCGCCCAGGACGACAGCCAATCGAGGGACAACGAAGACCGGTGCCATGGTGCGTCCACCGCTTCGATCACCGGCGCGACAACACGCGCCAGGGATACCGAGTTCGCGGCTGCCCGGTTCCACATCGTCATGGCGGCGCCTATACGCCGCTGTACCTCGTCGTCGTCCCGCGCATTGCCCGCGCCCGCCGCGACAGCGATGCGACGCACCAGGCGCACATCGCCCCAGCCCGCCCCGCCGGATACGTCCGCGGAGGACATGGCCGACACCCGGCGCGCATCCGCGGCCGACCATTCGCCTTGCCCTTCTTCATCGCCGGCACCGGCCATGAGCTGGAGACGCACCCCGCGCGGGACGTCATGCGCTTCCGCGCCCGCGCCCATGGCGATCAACATCGCAGCTGCGCGGCTGTCTTGGAGCAGTGTCAGCGCGGTGTACTGCGTCTTGCCCACCCAGGCGATCGCCAGGAGCATCAGGATCAGGATCGGCAGCAGGAGTAGCGCCTCGACCATGGCCTGCCCATGCTGTCCAAGGATGCGACGCCTCATGGTGCTTCCCCATCCGACGGCGCGGATGCCTGCGTCCGCGCCGACAACCGTGCCTGCCAGTAAGGACGAAACAGCGTGGCCAATTCGTCTTGGCCATCGGGCCGCGGCAACGGTCTTGCGAAATAGGTCTCGGCGGCACTGGTGACGGTGATCGCCGTGCCCCCGGCGGCGCTGGCGCCAGGCGCCATCCCTACATTGCGCGGTCGTGCAAGCGGCGCCGTGCGCGATTGCAGGCTCACGGCCAGCGTAAAGCGCAGCGACACGGCACCGTTCGTCACCTCGTAATCGTCCGGCACTCCCCTTCCGGGCCAACGCCGCGCGTGTGCCAGGGCGTAGGAATTGGCTAGTGGCGTCTGTATGCCGGTACCCAGGTCCCACGTGGTCGACTCCTTCACCCAGCGCCAGAAATCCAGCGCGGTGAAATCGACAGGCGGACCCACTGCATATTCCACCTCGGCCGGTGGCTTGCCATCGGGTCCGAGCACGGCGCCCCAGCCCATGCTGTATTCGCGGTAGTAGCAACCCGTCCAACGATTCCAGCGCGAGGAATGGAACGACTGCGTGTCCAGCGCCCCCCAACGTCCGTCGGTGCCCAGCCAGGTCGAGCCCCGGCGCCGCAAGACATGCGGCGATTTCGGGCACCGCGCGTTGGCCGGCAGCGCATTGCGCCGCGTCCCGTCGCGCCGGCCGAGAAAGCCGTAGCGGTCCACCGCCTGTTCGACCGCCGACCAAAGGCCGATGCCGGGTGTCGCGGCGCGCCGCCGCACGTAGCCCGGCCACGCGTCGCGCAGTACCCGCGGCATCGGTTGCGCGGCCGACGTGCCATCCCCATAGTTGTCTTGCAGCACCGCCCGCATCAGCCGCTCGCGCGCGGCCGGCAGCCCGGCCACGGCGGCGGCAGACGCCGCCGCGAGCACTTCGTGCACCACCCGGTCGTGTTCGGCATACGCCTGTGCCAGGCCAACTTGCGTCTGGGGATCGGCACGCGCCGCGCGATAGGCCTGCCCCACGTCGCGGCCAAACAGGGTGGCGAGCAGGTTCCCAGGAGGATTGTTGCGCCGCCGCTGGCCGGCGAGCGTGTCCGTGAAGGCCATCGACGCGCCCAGCGTCACCATGTGTGCCATCGCGATCTGGTGGGCGACCTGCGCGCGATTGGCATAGGCCAGGAAATTGAGCCGGCGCGCCTGTTCCAGCGCGCCGCTGTAGGCCGCCGCATCCGCCGCGTGGGTCAGTCGCGCCCGCGCCTCGACCATCCGCCCCAGGCCATGCAGCATGGCCAGCACGGCCGCAAGCACGCCCAGCAACAGCAGGCCCGGCGCCAACACCTGCCCGCGCTGTCCGGCTTGCCACGTGAGACCGGGGACGTGCCGCGTCATGGCTCGACCACCGCGTTGCCAGTGAAGGACTTGAGCGAACGCGCGCCCGTCTGTCCCGCGGCCTTGCGCACCGCCGCTTGGGCGGCACGCGATTGCGCGCTGCCGTCTTCGCCCGCCAATTCCCGAGCCATGGCGGCGGTCTGCGAACGCACGACCTGGCCAAGGTATTGGTAAACGGCGATCGCCGCCACCGCCACCAGGGCCACGATCACAACATATTCCGTCATGCCCTGTCCGGCCTGACGCCTCAGATATCCCGACACTGCCGCTCTCCCCACACGATGAAACGAGGATCCAGTGTCCGCGCTCCCACACCGCGCGCCAATTCGCGGATACCGAGCTGGATAAATGCGTCACATCACCTTGACGGCGGCCTCCCGGCATGGGCACGACACGATCCGCAAGCCCGGCACGCGGCACGGGAAAATGTTGTAACCCCCTAATATCTATCGGGTTTTCCCTATTGCCCGCCCTCTGGACCGGCAGTAGATTGGAATTGCCGGGCTGTCTGACACCCATCGCGTGCGAAGCCGGGCAGGAGCGCCTCAGACTCATCTAGAGCTGGGGCGCTCTTCCATTTTGCGACCCGCCAGGCACCGGCGCGGCGCGGTGGCGGCATTAACAAAATCCATACAGAGTCGCCCAATCCCCTCACAGCACGCTGGCTAGTATTGCGTCTTTCCGTGCCAGGACTGACCGACCCATGCTTGTCCAAGCCCAACCGCCGTGGGCCGCCCGCCCCGAGCAGGGCCCTGCCCATACTCCCGCCATCGACGCCCTGCGAGGACTGGCAATCTTGTGCGTCGTGCTGCTGCATGTGCAGATCCACATTCCCCAGGAACAGAGCCTCCTGGGCAAGGTGCTGCCCGCCGCCCTCTTCAATATCGTGTTTCGCAGCGGCTACTACGGCGTCATCATTTTCTTCGTGATTTCCGGGTTTCTGGTCACGCGCGCGTCCATCGTGCGTTGGGGCGCTCTCGAGGCCGTGCCCTGGCGCGCCTTCCTGCGGCGCCGCTTCGCCCGCATCTATCCCAGCCTGTTGCTAGTGGTGTCTCTGCTGGCCTGCCTGCATTGGGCCGGGGTGCCCGGCTTCGTCATCGACAACGCCAGCCTCGGACGCGCCGTGGCCGGCGCACTGGCGCTGCACCTGAACTGGCTGGAGGCGCAGGTCGGCTACCTGCCAGCGGCATGGAACGTACTGTGGTCCCTGTCCATCGAAGAAGCGTTCTACCTGGCGTTCCCGCTGCTCTGCCTGCTGTCCTTGATGGCGGGCCGACGCGTCCTGGTCCTGGCCTTGTTGCTGTTCGTGGTGCTCGGACCGTTCGCACGCGTCGCCTTCAGCGACAACGAGATCTGGGCCGACCACGCCTACCTGTCCGGCATGGACGGCATCGCCATCGGCTGCCTGGCGGCACTGTATGCCGCGCCCTCGCGCTCCCCGAGCCGTCCACTGCTGCTGGCGGGAACACTGCTCTTCGTGCTGGTGTTCTTCCTGCGCAAGGCCACTGCCATGCTGGGGCTGACGGCGTTGGGCCTGAACGTCACGCTGCTGGAGATCGGCGTGGCCTGCCTGCTGATCGGCTGGACCCGGCGCTCGCGTCCTCTACGCCAGACCCCGCTCCTGGCCGCATTGCGATGGGCCGGACGCAACAGCTACGAAATCTACCTGACGCACATGTTCCCCGTGCTGCTGTTGGCCACGGCCTCCTGCCGTAATTCCGGCGGCGCGATATCGACCTGGTGGCGCGCGGGGGCATTGACCGCCGCCAGCGTGTTGACGATCCTGCTGTCCGTCATGCTGGGCGGACTGGTGGCCCGCTATTATTCAACGCCCATGCGGCGCTGGCTGGCGGGGCCGGGCCGAGCCCGCCGGTGATCGGGTCAGCCAGCCGCCGCGCGCCCGCTCGCGCCATTGAGGCGATCGGCATCCAGGCGCCGGAACACCAGCGCCGACAGCAAGGTAATGGCGCCGACGCACAGGAAGGTCAGCGTGAAAGCGCGGCCCGGCAGCGCGTTGTCGGCCCCCCCGAACACGCCGACCAGCCCGCCGCCGATGGTCACGCCCAGGCCAATGGCCAGCATCTGCACCATGGAGAACAGGCTGTTGCCGCTGCCGGCGTCGCGCGTGCTCAAGCCTTTGAGGGTGACGCTGTTCATGGCCGCGAACTGCATCGAGTTGGCCGCGCCGAACACCGCCAATTGCGCGATCTGCCAAGACAGCGGCCAACCGTGCCCGATCACCGCGAACGACATGATGGCGGCACCCACCAGAACCGTATTGGCCAACAGGAACGTGTCGTAGCCAAACCGCCGCACCAGCGGCGCGATCCAGGGCTTGGAGATCGTGCCCGCGATCGCGGCGGGGAGCATCATCAGCCCCGATTGCAGCGGCGTGTAGCCCAGCTGCAGTTGCAGCAACAGCGGCAGCAGGAACGGCACCGCGCTGCTGCCGACGCGGCACACCAGGTTCCCGACCAGGCCAACGCTGAAATTCGGTTCACGGAACAACCGCAGCTGGAACAAGGGGTTCTCGCGCCGCCGCGCATGCACAACATACAGCAGCACCGTCAACCCGCTCAGCGCGAACAAGGCGGCCGACCAGGCCATGCGCCCCTCGCCAGCGGGCAGATCCAGCGCCAGCGAGAACGCCACCATGCACAGCGACAGCAGCCCGCAGCCGAGCACATCGAACGGCGCGACATCGGCCAGCGCATCCTCGGGCAGATAGCGACGCACGGCAAACAGGCCCGCCAGGCCGATCGGCACGTTGATCATGAAGATCCAATGCCAGCTGGCCGCCTGTACCAGCAGGCCGCCCAGCGTCGGCCCGAAGATCGGCCCGACCTGGCCCGCGATGGAGACAAACGCCAGCGCGGAAATGTACTGGTCGCCCGGCACCCGCCGCAGCACCGCGAGGCGTCCGATCGGCAGCAGCATCGAGCCCCCCACGCCCTGCACCACGCGTGCAATCGTCAACTGCGTCAGACTCTGCGCCAACCCGCAGAAGATCGATCCCAACGCAGATACCGCATCTGTATGTGCCCCGAACAGGCGCCTTAAACGATGAAGATGAACGACGGCCGGACGCCGCGCGCGGGCGTTCAGAGCGCGGCCACGCGGCCCAAAATGGCAAAAAGGGGAAAGGGCTAAGGCGCGGACTGCAGGGTTGCTCAGATCGACAGGCACTTCATATCAGAACCTGTAGCCGAACATCAGGACCCGCAGCCAAACAGGCGATCCGCCGCAATCAGGAAGAGGCCCTGCTCAGAACAGACAGGCCTTCTGCGAACACTCGATCAGGAAAAGCGCCACCCTGGCAGCCGGATACAACACGACCGCCGCCGTCAGCAACACCCACCAGCGCCGGTGGCGGCGAACGGCAAGCACGACGCTGACGAACCACACCAGCACCAAGGCCCAATAAGCAGGAAAAACCGGCCCCAGCCCCACCGTCAGCCAGTCGTTCCACAGCAACAGCAACGCCACGGCAAGCAGAATCCCGAGGATGAGCAGGGTCGATCGGTTGTCGGCGCGCGCGGGTACGGCGGTGGGCATGGATGGAAAGAGAATCCGTGAGGGATAAGAAGTCGCATCACCGCAGGCGATGACCGCGTAGAGGCGGTCAATCTCCTGCCGCGGACCATTCTACCTGCGGGCAGGAACACAAGCGCGAATTCACCAGAATAACGAGAGGCTCAGCTTTTGGGAGGATCCAATGTATGACGATATCCGGCAAGAAGGCAGGCTAGCGGCAGCACAAGGTATCTGGAAGCTAGGTTGCCCGTATCTTCGAAGGGACAAACTGCCCACCTATACCCACGAACCGCTGGGGCGTTGGTTGGCCAACGTGCGGGCGTGGGAGGATGGCTGGAAGGCTGGCCAACTGCCCCTACAGCATTAGCGCCGTCACCAAGGCCCCGAATGGAGCGATATCTTTGTAGCGTCCCCGAATGGCGAAATCCGGGCCGAATTGCGCGAAATCCAGGCTTGATTAAACTGTATTTTAATACAGTATTTTAGCCATACCTTTCCGCAACCCTCTCTCCGCCGAACAGCTGCGCGCCATCCGCGAGCGCCAGCCCTGGAACCCCGATGTGATCGCCCTGCTCTGGGAGGTCAAGCGCCTGCGCTCGGTGCTGCTGCGCCTGCATCAGGTATCAGGCGACCTGAAGCGGCCGCCCAGCCTGATGGGCCAGATCTACGACGACCTGATGGAAGGCCTGGCCGCCGAGCCCTGTGTGATCGAGCGCGACCGAGACACGGCCGAGCTGCTGGAAGAGCCGCGCAAGCTGCGCAAGGGCATGGCGCCGAGGTAGACGGCGCCGTCGCACTAATGCGGTGGGGCGATACGCGGTATGCGCCCCACCGCAGCCAGTCGGCTTAAGTGTTCAGCGATGGAAAGTCTTGCTGAAACCTGGCCAGAATGTCGGCCTTGATCTGACCGAGCGTCAGCGCATCAGCCGCCACTTCCGAGGGATACCCCGCCGGGACAGTGAACTTCGCGCCGGTACCGTTCAGATAGTTCACCATCGTGCCCGTCACGCGGTAGCCTTCCGGGGCCCCGGGGTCAAACGAGATTTCGGTCAATTGCAGTGCCATGGAAAGTATCCTCAATCTACATAGTTATGGAAACTTCATGGTATCGACGGCCGCGCCTCGGGTCGATTCTGCCGTGTCGCAGGACGTTGGATCGCTGCACAGGATGTAGCAAAAGGCTTTCAATGCGCGCGCAACCTACTCGTTTTAGGGCTTGGGCCATCCCTCGACTGTGGCAAGGTGCCGCGCCGCGCACTGCCCATACTGCACCGCCAGCGCCATGTAGCTGCGGGCAAAGTCGTCCCAGCTAACGCTGGTCACCTCTGGCACCGGCGGGCACGGCTGGGCCAGGTTGGCCGGCAGAATTGGCCACGCGGCCGGCTTCGTTGATGTGCTGCAGCCGGCCAGCGTCAATACGACAGCCAGCAGGCAAAGGGCTTTGGACTTCGACACGGGTGTACCTCTCGATAACCCTGGGCTCGGCGCGGCGCAGCTCAGCGACGCTCGCCTCGAACGTGGTGGCGATGCCGGCCAGCCGGCCGGTCTGAGTCTTGAACTCGTTGAGCTCGGCCAGCGCGTGATCGGCGTTGGTCTTGTCCACGCCGGCGTCATAGCGACTGGATCCGTACAGCAAAACGCCAGCGCCGATCGCCATCAGCACCGCCGCGCCGCCGATCCAGGGCGCGGCCATCTTCCAGAAAGGGTTCATGGCCGCACCTGCGACGGCCTGGCGGTAGAGAACCGGCCAGCTATCGGGCTTGGGCTTGCCCGGCCGCCAGGTGCGCAGGTACAGCGCCCAGCCGGCGTCTGCATCACCGACCGGCGGCAGCGCCTTCGGGTCCGTCCAGAGCAGCAGCGCGCCACACCGGCCGCCAGCACGTCGTCATACTCCAGCGCCGCGTAGATCACATCCGGGTCGCAGGACACACTGCGGGCCTTGCAGATGGCCGCCAGGCGGTCCTTGCTGGCCGGGTGCAGGAACACGCCCCACACGCCGCCGCGGCTGGCGTGCGTGACTGCCCGCGCCTATGCCGACCAACACGTAGGCTGGACGTTCAAGACCCCCGCCTGACCTTCCCCACCGGCCCCGAGTGCCGGGGCAAGGAGACCACCATGGAGAACACCGAAGCCCTGTCCCGGGCAATCTCCGTACAACTCGCCGCCGCCGTCGCCATCAACACCAGCCACGGCGATATCCCCCTCGATGACGAAATGCGCGTCGCAGTCGACAACGCAGTCCGGCCCATCCTCAAGCGCCGCTTGAATGCGCGCCTCGCCGACAACACCCCGAAGGAATGACCATGCCCGTAAAGAAGCGTGAAGCCATGCGACAAGCGATTCTCAACGCCGCCGCGCTGGTTGAAGCGATGGATCTGGAACAGTTGTTCGGCGAGTTCTACGCCGAAGTGGGAGGCGATGCGAACGCAGAGCAAGCTTTAACGGAAGCGCAATCCAAGTTGGTAGGCCGGATTCGCGCACTTGATCGCAGACCAGCACCGGGCCGCTGAGGCTCGGCGGCCCAGAGATCTGGGCTGGTGTTACTTCACCTTAACTTGGCGCCCTTCAGACTCCATCAGCTCCGCGAACTTTTCCCACGACATGCGGCGCTTGTTGACGGAGTTGCCCGCAGGAAGCCATTCCACATTGCCCTTACTGACCAACACGGTTCCCAACTTCTTTTTATCTTTGCGAACCTCAATTTCCACATCTTTGTGCAAGACAAGCTTGTCATTGATGTTCATGCTGACTTCATGGGCCATCTCATAACTCCAGAATTAAGAGGGGAGATGTAAATGTAACTTATGAATCAAAGTTGTACTAAATAAATCCGGAGTTCTCATGATCAAGTTCATCGAGGCCCTGCTCGACATCCTCGCGCCCATTCTCAGCGTGCTGGACCGCAACGGGAAGCTGTAATTCCCTCGATATTGGAAGAACACAACCATGGAAGAAGTGACCATTCACGAAGCGGGCGCGCTACTCGCCGCCACCGGCCGCATCATGATGCGCCACGGTGTGCATTTCGACGTTCTGATCGGTGACTGCCGCGACGATTGCAGCGATAGCGACTTGCTGGAAATTATGGGCAATGCAGGCGTGCCGGAAGAACGGGCCCGCGAACTGCTTCGCATGGACCTCAGCGACGTTGTCGCCGATCTGCACTTCGGCACCTGACAGCCCCGGCTCATGCCCAGCGCGCAGCGCCGACTACCAGCATTACGAGACCGACGCCAGGCATTGCTTGCCAAGCTCTTCCATCCGCCTGGCGACGGCCTGAAGCGATTGCCATTCGATAGGAAGCTCGCAGAACCAGCGAAAGCTGACAACGTTGAAACCGCTAGTGAATTCCAGAGAATAGGTCTCGCCGTCGACGCCCGCGACGACAGGCGACACTACTTGCACGGATGCCTTTGCCAATAGTTCGTAAAGCTCAAGCCCGGAAGCAAGCTCAAGGTCGATAGTTGGGAATGCCTGTCCCGGCGTGCCCCATGGATCGGGCTGCATCCAATCACCGATTAGAAGCTGCGCTGAAACCCGGCAGACGGACGGATGTGCGGCACATGGTCCCATGAGCTGGGCAGCGACTCCTTCGCCCATCGCACGATTTACGGAGAAATTGAGCAACCAGTTTTCGGGTGTCTTCATATGAGAACAAAATCGAAGCCGGTTTTGCCCAGCGATTTCCACTATGGAAGAGTGCGGGCAAGTATAGCTTTGCCAGTCCCCGCACGCTGGGGCGGCTTCGGAGAGCAGGCCGGCGCCGCTTCGCCCCCGGCGCAAAAAGTGACCTTCCCCTGGAAGTGAACTGATCGGGCCTCCGGCCTGCTCTCCGAGGCCTCACCACCGCGCATTCGCGCAAATCCCCATGACCTACATCGAAACCCTCGCCTGGGGCCTGGGCCTGTTCGCGTTCGCGCGGCTGGTGCTGGCGCCCCTCGGCGACTACCTCTCACGCCGCTACGTCGCGGCCGATCCCTGGAGCGCCACCCAATGAACACCATCAGCGCAAGCGCGCCCCCGGCGCGCATCCGCCCCCTGCGCATCGCCGCCAAGGCGCCCCGCAAGCTGGGCGACCTCATCGCACCGCGGGACCACGCCGGCAAAGGCAACTGGAGCCAGGATGCGGATATCCCGTGGTGGGCATGGCCCGCCGCCGCGGTCTTGGCCGCGTTTTTCCTCTTCGGCCCGCAGCCGTTGGGCTGGATCCTGCGCAGCGTCTTATGAACGGAATTGACTCATCCCGCGTGACCGCGCTGGGTGGATTCCGCCCGTGCCATTGCCTCGGCGTCGGGTGCAGTGGGAAGACCCAAAGGCCGAACCGGCGGTACAGGCCGAGAAAATCGGGATTTTCCAGACCACACGCGGGCGACCGGCCACTTACGACCTGGCCAATGCTACGGCGTGTCTCCGCAGACCATTAGCAATATATGGCGCCGCCAGGGGACCATGCCCAATGAACCTTGAACTACTCAGATAGGTAACTTCGGCCTTTCGCCGCGCTCGATTGACGTGAGAGCGTGCCGAAAGATTTGCAGCGTTTGGGCGACAGATTCCTTCGCCAACTTTGCCGCGAGTAGCTCATGGCGCCACTTAGTACCCTGCAGATCGTTGCGCCACCTATTAGCAGCGTGACGCAGTTGAACCTCCATCTTCCGCAATACACGGCATACGTCGATGAAGTATGCACAGAGATATCCAGTGGGTAGCTGATGAACGTTGACACGGTCCATAGCACCCAGCAGTGCGCCCACGTCATCAATGATCACGTCCGTTCGCAAGACCTCTTCAGCAGGCACATAGCCATCAAGGACATCTTGTATGTAAGCCATCAACCAATGCGCTTGGCCGATGAGGCTGCAAATCGGCTCGAAAGCGTCAATTCGCTCCTCAATCCTAATCTGTGAGTCGCGCCTCATTTGCAAAGTGTGCTGCCACAGGACAAAGCCCGCTCCCGACACAATTGCCACGACTGAGAAGATGGCCTGAATCCATGCTGGCGCTCCCTCACTATGAAACAGAGCTTGACCCCATGGGGAAAGCGCGCCACCGATAAGGAGCATTCCCATCAGTAAGGCAAGTATTGCCCACTCATACCACTTGAAGTTCTTCAATTGCAGCTCCCGTTGGAATTCTGCCGCGCATCGTATCCCAACCCTCCAAGGGTGTCAGCCGTCCCGCCCCGGGCGGCCCGCTCCCCTTTGTCCACTCACTTCAATCTGAACAGACCATGGCAAAAAATCGAAAGACGTTTATGGCGCAGAAGGCCAAAGCAACCTCCTCAACTTCGACCCCGCCAAGCTGACCCTCGTCACCGACGAAAATGGCCCGCTCCACGACGCACGTGTCCATCTGCCGGTGGACGAAGCGCTGGCCCGCAATATCGACTACCAAGGCGTGCAGGAACCCATCGCAGTCTCCAAGAATCCCGAGACCGGCGAAACCGAGGTGGTGTTCGGGCGCCAACGCGTCAAGGCGGCCCGACTTGCCAACGAATGGCGGCACCACCGCGGCGAGCCCGAGCGACAAATTCCGGCAGTCGTGTACCCAGGGAAGTGGCAATCAGCTCTGGACGCCATCGCCAGCGAGAACGAAGCCCGCACGGCCGACAGTCCGCTCGGCCGCGCCGAGAAAATGCGTCGGCACCTGGCACTGGGCAAAGGTGAAGACCAGATTGCCGTCATCTACAACTGCAGCGTCGCCACGGTACGCGACACGCTGGTCCTGCTGGATAGCCCCAAGGTCGTGCAGGATGCCATCGAGGCCGGGCAAATCACCCTTACCCATGCCAAAGCCCTGGCGAAGCTCAATCCAGAAGATCAGCGCGCCAAGGTGGCCGAACTGGTCGCAGCTGGCAAGGACGCGACGCCCCACCAGCGCAACCGCCAGCAGGCCGCAGTCATGGGCGAGCGCCCCCGCGTGAAATCCCGCAAACAAATCCTGGCGGCGCTGGAGCTGGCGCAGGGAGACTACGCTGCGGCTTTGCGCTGGGTGCTAGGGGCAGAAGACGGTGCCATAGCATAATCCCTGTTGCTGGCACCCATATCCCGTAGGGATTAGGCAGTGGAGCTGACCTCTCGCTTTAGCAACTGATAGCCCCTCTCCGATAAAGACTCAATCAGCGGCATTGCAACTTTAATTCCCTGTTGCATGAATTGGACAACCTCAAGTCGCCCCGCCCGAGTCTCTAGCGCTTCATCCACCGCAAAGCTCACCGTTGGGTGCAATTGCGAAATAACAAGTGCCATTTCGTGGGCAAGCGATTCCCTTAGTGGAAGGAGTTGCTTAGGCGCGGGCAAGTCTGCCATTCGGTAAGCGTCCTGAATATCGGATATGACTGCCCTGATGTCTTTGACACTCAGATCAACTTTTTCCACACCATCGAAGGTGTTGGAACATTCGATGAGCACGGCATGGAAGCCTGCCAATCTTGGATAGGCCTCGCCAATCACAAGTACAGCCTCCGCGTATCGCTCCATACGCTGCGTCCGATACTGCCAACTAGCAATGGCGACGGCGGCGACCGTGGCTCCGACAGTACCAATCGCGGTCATAGCCGCAAGCAAGCTGACGTTTGCCAGCGCCCCGGTTCTATCGCGCCAACTCCAGCCAAATACAAACCCAGCAATTGCAGTTGCTGCTGCCACGGCTACCCAGAAGACCGTTAATCGCCAGTCTTCGAACTTCACATCTTTCATATCGCCCCCCTCGCGGGCGCCCTCTCTGGCGCAATCGCGATCGTATCTCATTGAGCAGGAGCCATTTATATGAACCGTAGCCGCAACATCGGCGGTGTGGCCAAGGGAATCAAGGAGTATTCCCTGCGCGTGACCGGGCCGATTCCCTTTGACGATGACATCAAGTGGGCCGAAATCTTCGGCGCGACCATCACGGTGTTTCCGTCCTCGCCCGGCGGCAAGCGCGAAACCTACCTGGACTGCTGCACGTCCGAAGTTGGCAAGCAATACACGGTCGACAACGAAGCGCGCCGTACCCTCACCATGTTCGCCGTCAAGAAGGTGGATGAATGACCAATGCCAACCATCAAGCGCAGACGCGCGCTGTCACGCAACCGGACAAGGAAGTCCTGGCTACCGGCACGCTGGTCTACGGCGTGCCGTAACAAGGCCGCCGGCACTACAACTTCGCTATGCGCCTGCCGACCATGGGCGACAACATCGACGCGCTGGAGACCCACCCGGACGCATCGGTCGCGCGCATCGACTTGGCCATGTTCGCCGCGTGCATGCAGCGCCTGGGTGACATCCCCGAGGATGACATCACCTTTGAGCTGCTGGCCACGATGGTCCCCACGGACCTGGACGTGATCTATGCGGAGATGAGCGAGGCAAAAAAAAGCTGCTGTTGCCGAACGTCGCCTGCGAACCTTCCGAAAACTCATCCTCGTCCTCGGAAAACACGGCATCTCAGAGGACCGCGTCCGTAGCCTGACCTTTGAACAGGTGCAAGGCTACCTGGAATCCCAGGCTGAACTGAACGGGACAGCCAGGGATTCCGGCAATTCGACCACTCGCCGCATCGTCAGCCAGCGGCGTATCAAACCCAAGAAGCGGGGCAGACCGACGCACGCCGCCAGGTCGTCGTCGCAGACCATGTAGCAAGAGGTCCACCGTGTCCAATACCAACATGAAGGCTGCCCTTGAGATCGTCGTCAGCGACCGGGGCAGCCGTGACGCCGCTCAGGCTGTATCCGCTGTTGCGCAGAAGAAGCAGGAGGCTGGTCGAAACCCCAGTCCTTGCGAATCACCTTGTAGACATGTGACAGGAAGGCCATGCGCCGCACCACGGTGGCCGGCGCTCGGTCCTTGAGCCATTCGTCGCGCAACTCCGTCAGGTCGGAGCTACGGATGCGGTCGACCGGGCGGATGGCCAGGCGCGTGGCGCGCCAGATACGCGCGATGGATTTACGCGCGATGGATTGTTCGGAGACGTGGCCCTTCTTGGTGGCGGAAACCTCGGCCAGATAGCACGTGAGCGCGTCGGCAAGGGTCGGGGCGGGCTTTCGGCGAGGCTGACGGCGGGACCAGGGTTTCATGGGTCGGCAGGGGCGTTATAACCGGGCAGTATCCCCGATTTACCGCCCCAGCCGCAGGCCGGGTTGAGGGCCAAGGTGGTGGGGGGATGCCTGCCTTGCCCCCTGATCGCGCGTCCTGGGGCGTTTTGGCGGGTCTCAGCGGTATCAAATGACGCACCGATCCGTCTCAAACGACGCGCCGCGCTACAGTACGCCCACCTTGCCCCGACGCACCTGGCCGCACACGCTGAGACGGTCACGTTTTGGTCACAGCGGGCGGCAGAAACGAAACAGCCGCCATTGCTGGCGGCTGTAAATACCTGATTTACCGGGTATTTTTTGGTAGGCCCCCCGAGAGTCGAACTCGGCACCAACGGATTATGAGTCCGCTGCTCTAACCAGGCATGAGCTAGAGGCCCAGGAAACTTATTGCCCTTCCAGGAAGCTCTTCAGCTTGTCGGCCCGGCTCGGGTGGCGCAGCTTGCGCAGCGCTTTAGCCTCTATTTGGCGGATGCGCTCACGCGTGACGTCGAACTGCTTGCCCACTTCTTCCAGGGTCTGGTCGGTGCTCATTTCGATACCGAAACGCATGCGCAGCACCTTGGCTTCCCGCGGGGTCAGGGAGTCTAGCACTTCCTTGACCACGTCGCGCATGGAACCATGCAGCGCGGCGTCCGAAGGCGCCAGGGTCGAGGTGTCTTCGATGAAATCGCCCAGGTGCGAGTCGTCGTCGTCGCCGATCGGCGTTTCCATGGAGATCGGCTCCTTGGCGATCTTCAGGATCTTGCGGATCTTGTCCTCGGGCATGTCCATCTTCTGCGCCAGGGTCGCGGGATCCGGCTCGGCGCCGGTTTCCTGCAGGATCTGGCGGCTGATCCGGTTCATCTTGTTGATCGTTTCGATCATGTGGACCGGAATACGGATGGTGCGCGCCTGGTCGGCGATGGAGCGGGTGATGGCCTGACGGATCCACCACGTCGCGTAGGTCGAGAACTTGTAGCCGCGACGGTACTCGAACTTGTCCACCGCCTTCATCAGGCCGATGTTGCCTTCCTGGATCAGGTCCAGGAACTGCAGGCCACGGTTCGTGTACTTCTTGGCGATCGAGATCACCAGGCGCAGGTTGGCCTCGGTCATTTCGCGCTTGGCCTTGCGGGCCTTGGCTTCGCCAGTGGCCATGCGCTTGTTGACGTCCTTGAGGTCCTTGAGCGGCAGCACCACGCGGGTCTGCAGGTCGATCAGCTTCTGCTGCAGTTCCTGCACGGCGGGGATCTGGCGCTCCAGCGTTTCGGCGTACGGATGGCCGGCGGCCACTTCGTCGACGACCCACTGCAGATTGGTTTCGTTGCCCGGGAACACCTTGATGAAATGCGTGCGCGGCATGCCGGCACGGTCCACACACGTGTGCAGGACGGCGCGCTCGAGCTGGCGCACTTCTTCCACCTGGTTGCGCAGCGTGTCGGCCAGCTTCTCGACCATCTTGGCGGTGAAGCGGATGCCCATCAGTTCGTTCTGGATCGACTCCTGCGCGCGCACGTAGACGTCCGACTTGTAGCCGTCCTTTTCGTACGACAGGCGCATCTTGTCGAACTGCTTGCCGACCTCGTCGAATTTGGCCAACGCCTTCACGCGCAGGTCTTCCAGCTGCTTGCTGGACATGCCGCCAGCGGGGCCGTCATCGCTCTCGTCTTCATCGGCGGTGACGCCGGCGCCGGCATACTCTTCGCCGTCTTCCGGATCGACCAGGCCGTCGACCACTTCGTCGATCTGCGCCTGGCCTTCACGCACGCGCATGACGTGAGCGAGGATTTCGTTGATGGTGGTCGGGCAGGCCGAGATGGCCATGACCATGTGCTTCAGGCCGTCTTCGATGCGCTTGGCGATCTCGATTTCGCCCTCGCGCGTCAGCAGTTCCACCGAGCCCATTTCGCGCATGTACATACGCACGGGGTCGGTGGTGCGGCCGAAGTCGGAGTCCACGGTGGTCAGCGCGGCTTCGGCTTCGTCTTCGACGTCATCGTCGTTGGACGCGACCGGCGCGTTTTCGCTCATCAGCAGCGTTTCGGCATCGGGCGCCTGGTCATAGACCGCGATGCCCATGTCGCTGAACGTGCTGATGATGCCGTCGATGGCTTCGGCGTCGACCAGGTCATCAGGCAGATGGTCGTTGATTTCGCCGTAGGTCAGGTAGCCGCGATCCTTGCCCAGCTTGATCAGCTGCTTGAGGCGGTTGCGGCGGGCTTCGTATTCTTCGGCCGAGACGGGGCCGCGGGCGATCAGATCCTTGGGATCCGCCTTGCCGCGCTTGCCACCGCGCTTGGGCGGCTTCAGGTCCGGCAGGACCTCGCCTTCGCCGTCCATGGTGTCGTCGAAACCGTCGGAATCGTTGTTGGCGTTCTTGGCCGGGCGACCCGGGCGGCGGCCGCTGGGGGCCGGACGCGCGCTGCCGACCAGATCGGCCAGCTTGTCCTCGGCCTTCTTGGCACGCGCCTTGGTCACCTTCTCGGGCTTGTCTGCCGCCGCCGTCTTGGCAGCCGCCTTCTTGGCGGCCGTCTTAGCGGCAGGCTTGGCGACCTTCACCGCCGTCTTGGCGGGCGCTTTTTCCGCCGCCATGCTGACGACACGCTTGGCCTTGGTGGCCTGGGTGTCGGTCGCATCAATTGCAGAGGAGGATTTGCCGGTGGATTTGGTCATAGTCGCTTCCGTGGTCGTCGCAACCCGTTCGGGCATGTGCACCGCATGAAACCGCTGCCGGGCAAAGGCCCATCGCGGTATCCGTGCGGGTAAAACTGGTGAATCGGCGGAAGCCCTGCGGCTGCGTTGTTCGCGGCACAAGCTCTTGCGAGCCCGCCTGGCGTCATTGCGGTCCGTGACCGGCTGAACGCCTGGCGTGCATGGTTTCATCCAGCCGCGGACTCCCGGCATCGAGGGGGGCTGTCTGCCTATAAATAGGCGTTGCTTGCCTGGCGGGCCTTGCCCTTGGCAGCTAAATAGACACAGCACCCAAACCTCAGACGCGACGCGAAGATAACCGCCGCCGAACTGCGTGATTCACCACTCAGCTATAGTAATTAACTATGTAACAAATTTGATGCGCACGTCCGCTTTTTTTCGCGCTGGCGCTCGGGGCTTATCCACCCCAGACCGACCCGTTCAACCGGTATCCGCCTTGCCCGCCAGCCCGGCATCGCTTCAGCCGACCTGCCCATCAAACCCTAAAACTATTAGATTCCAGCAGCGGAAATAGATTCCGTCCGCCGTTCTTTTTCCTGCCGCTTGCGCAATCGTTTTCGCGCAACCGTGCCCCAACACTGGCGCGATAACGAAGGATTCATCGCAATACCGCGCCTGCGCGCCTGCGCGCCTACAAATACCGCGCCTGCGCGCCCTGCATCCCGCCGGCACAGATTCAAGGCCGATTCATTCAACCGGCTTTCAGCCTGCATTCAACATCGCGGGATCCTGGCGCCGCCAGGTCATCGCCATACAGCCAACAACTACCGCCACACAACGGTTTGCGGCAATGCCGCGGCGGGAAAACCCTTGATTTTACCGCATTTAGCGTATGCCGGCACCTTTGAGCACCAGCATCCGGCTCGACAGCTCCAGGTAGCGCTTGCGCGCCTCCTCGGTTGCCAGGCCGGCCGCAGCCAGCTTGGCCATTTCCGCCTTCGCCGAATCGAATTCGATGCGCCGCAGCGCATCGTCCCATTCGGTTTGCGGATCCGGCAGATCTTCCTGGGACAAAATGTCGACCCGCAGCCCCTTGAGCACTGTCGCAAGATCCGAGTCCGGCTCCGCCGCTTCCAGCAGGGCGCCCACATGGCGCGCACCGCTGGATTGGGCCAGCATGATCAGATCCCTTACCAGTCCTAGATGGGGGCCGTGGTCGATGACTTCAAGCTGCTGGTCGCCCATCGAGTCGACCAGTTCCGGGTGGGCCAGCAACAGACTCAACAGGCGCTTGGCCAGCGAAGGCATGGTGCGGCGCCCTTCGAAGCCGCCGACGTCATCGCGCCTGCCCTTCCAGTTGCCCTTGCCGCCTTTCCAGTCGCTTTTGCCCTTCCAGTCGCTCTTGCCCTTCCAATCGCCCTTGCCTTTCCAGTCCTGCTTGCCACCGCCGCCACTCCAGCCGCCCGATTCGCCGCCTGGCGACGAGAATTGGCCATAGTCCACGTACTCGCCATCGTCGGCGGGAATGTCGTGGAAATCGTGGCCTGCGAAGTCGTAGCCGCCTTCGTGTGGCACGCTACCCTCTTGCGGCGCCGGTGCGCCGGCGATGCCCGCCTCGCCCGCGGCCGGCCTGGCCGGCGCGCCGAACGGCTTGGCGGGTTGCTGCGCCAGCACCTGCGCCATTTCCTCCGGCGTCAGCTGCACCAGCTTGGCCATCTCGCGTTCGATCTGCACGCGCAGCGCGCATTCCGGAATCGACGCCAGCAGGGGCTTGGCCTCATGCAGGCAGCTGGCGCGCCCTTCGGCTTCGTCCATGTTATGGCGCGATGCCAGCTCGTCCAGCAGGAAGCGCGACAACGCCACCGCCTCGCCCAGGCAAGCGCGGAACGCTTCGGCGCCCAGTTCGCGCACATACGAATCCGGGTCATGCTCGGTTGGCAGGAACAGGAAGCGGATGGCGATGTCGTCGCGCAGCACCGGCAGGCACGCCTGCAGCGCGCGCCACGCGGCCCGGCGGCCGGCGCCATCACCGTCGAAGCTGAAGATCACCTTGTCGCTGGTGCGCAGCAGCTTCTTGACGTGATCCGGGGTGGTCGCGGTGCCTAGCGTGGCAACGGCATTGGCGATACCCTGCTGCGCCAGGCCGACCACATCCATGTAGCCTTCGACCACGATGACCTGACCTTCCTGGCGGATCGCCTGACGCGCTTCCCACAGCCCGTACAGCTCCTGACCCTTGGAAAACAGCGGGGTCTCGGGCGAATTCAGGTACTTGGGCTCGCCCTTGCCGATGATGCGGCCGCCAAAGCCGATCAGGCTGCCGCGCGCATTGCGGATCGGGAACATGATCCGTTCGCGGAAGCGGTCGTAGCGCCGGCCGTCCTCGGACTCGATGACCAGGCCCGACTCCACCAGAGTCGGATCTTCGTAATTCGGAAAAACCTGCGACAGCCCATGCCGGTCCGTGCCGGACCAGCCCAGGCCGAAATGCGCCGCGATCTCGCCGGTCAGGCCACGTTGCTTCAGATAGCGGATCGCGGCGGGCGATGCGCGCAACTGCTTCAGGTAATGGGCTTGAGCGGCGTCCAGCACCTGCGTATGGCGGGACTCCTCGGCCTTGCGGCGTGCGGTTTCCTGCTGCTGGCGGGGACTGCGATTTTCTTCGGGGACCGTCATTCCCGCCGAAGCCGCGAGCGTGCGCACGGCCTCGGGGAAACTGGCGCCCGTATGTTCCATCAGGAAGGTGATGGCACTGCCGTGGGCGCCGCAACCGAAGCAGTGATAGAACTGCTTGGTGGGGCTGACAGTGAACGACGGACTTTTTTCGTTATGAAAGGGGCACAGGCCAAGCAAGTTGGCCCCACCCTTTCGCAACTGCACGTATCGCCCGACAACATCGACAACGTCGACCCGGGCGAGTAGTTCCTGGATGAATGATTCTGGAATCAATAGATTCGGGAATCAGAAATCAATACAGGCGCGGGGGCAGTTGCTGGCTACGGATGCGCTTGTAGTGGCGCTTCACAGCGGCGGCGTGCTTGCGCTTGCGCTCGGCCGTGGGCTTCTCATAGAACTCGCGCGAGCGCAGTTCGGTGAGCAAACCGGTCTTTTCGATGGTGCGCTTGAAGCGACGCAGAGCGGCTTCAAACGGTTCGTTTTCCTTCAGTCGAACGATAGGCATAAAGTGATTGGCCTGCTTGTAGGGTAACAAAAGTTGATGACAAACCTGGCTTGCTTACCAGCAACGCCACGTGGTTCCGGACGGCGAACCGCCTGTAAGCTCAGGCCGCAGACTACGCACGCAACAATAGTAATCGCGCATGCTGTCCGGACCAAGAGTTCAAGAGCCCCGCGCACAGGATTCCCTGCCCGCCGGCCCCTTCGCTTCCAGGCGCCAGCGCCAAGAGCCTTGCAGCGCTAAAGTCCTAAAATCGGCTGGCTCTAGGGCCGGCTGGCTGCTGACTGGCAAAAGTCTCCAGGGCCGGTTGCGTTACCCAAAGACTACCTAAAGAGTAACAAGCCAAGTTCGGTTTAGCGATAACCAGCGATTCTAGCATGGTCATGGCTATTTTGACTACCGGGGGAACAGTCTGGCACCCTGACCTCGCACGATCGTGCCGCGCATTGGCGGCGGGGATCGCCAGACCATCCGCCCCCCTATGATTTCAGCCCTTCGAACCCTTGCGAATCCAGGCTTCCAGCTGGTGCGGACGCAGGCTGTCGTAATCCTCGAACGGCTGATGGATCCAGGGGTTGGTCGGCAACTTGTCGACGTAATAATCGGGCTGCGCCTGGGAATGCCCCTTCCACCACAGCACGGCGCTGCGCAATTCGGTGATGTCGGCGAACTGGCTCTTGAGGTGGTCGTACACCTTCATGAACGTCTTGCCGGTATCCACCATGTCGTCCACCAGCAACACCCGCCCGGACAGCGTGCCGCGCGTGATAGTGATGAACTGCGCGATATCCATATCGCCCTGCTTGGTGCCCGCGGCTTCGCGGTAGCTGCTGGTCGCCAGAATGCCCAACGGCACATCAAAAATACGGGACATAACGTCGCCAACGCGCATGCCGCCACGCGCCAGGCACAAAATCTTGTCGAACTCCCAACCGGACTGATGCACCTGCAAGGCCAGGCGCTCGATCAAGCGGTTGTAGTCGTCCCACGTCACCCACAGATGGCTATCGTCACTGGTTGGCGCGCTCATAGGCAAGGATCTCCTGCGTGAAAATACGAAAAGGCCGCCGCCGGTATGAGCCGGCGGCGGCCTTGCGAATGATAACCCGATGTCAGCCCTTCAGGGGATGACGCAGCACAATGGTTTCGTTGCGGTCGGGACCGGTGGACACCAGGTCGATCGGCACACCGCAGACTTCGGCCACGCGCTCCAGGTAGCGACGGGCGGCCTCGGGCAGCTTGTCGTACTCGGTGATGCCGACGGTGGATTCGCTCCAGCCCGGCAGCTCTTCCAGCACCGGCTGGGCTTGCGCCACGGCATGGGCGCCGTAGGGCAGCACGTCGCGGAATTCACCGTTGACGCGGTAGCCCACGCCCAACTGGATGGTTTCCAGGCCGTCGAGCACGTCCAGCTTGGTGATGCACAGGCCGGTGATGCCGTTCAGGCGGACCGAGCGCTTGAGCGCGGCGCCGTCGAACCAGCCGCAGCGGCGCGGACGGCCGGTGACCGAGCCGAATTCCTTGCCGATGGTGGCCAGGCGGGTGCCGATCTCGTCGACCAGTTCCGTGGGGAACGGGCCCGAGCCGACGCGCGTGGTGTAGGCCTTGGTGATGCCCAGAACGTAGTCCAGCGACTGCGGACCGACGCCCGCGCCCGCCGAAGCGGCGCCGGCGACGCAGTTGCTGCTGGTGACGAACGGATAGGTGCCGTGATCGACGTCCAGCAGCGCGCCCTGCGCGCCTTCGAACAGCAGGCGCTTGCCTTCCTGCTGCATGGTGAACAGCGTGCTGGAGACGTCCGCGACCATCGGGGCGATCGCCGGCGCCAGCGCCATGGCCTGATCACGCACTTCGTTGGCCGAAACGGCTTCGGCGCCCAGGTACTGGGTCAGCACGAAGTTGTGGTAGTCCAGCACTTCGGCGAGCTTTTCGTCGAACAACGCGGGGTTGAACAGATCCTGCACACGCAGCGCGCGGCGCGCGACCTTGTCTTCGTAGGCCGGGCCGATGCCGCGGCCGGTCGTGCCGATCTTGCCATCGCCCTTGCGCGCTTCGCGGGCCTTGTCGACGGCCACGTGGTACGGCAGGATCAGCGGGCAGATCTCGGAAATGCGCAGACGCGAGCGCACGTCCAGGCCGGCGGCCTCGAGCTCTTCGATTTCCTTGAGCAGGGCCTCCGGCGACAGCACCACGCCGTTGCCGATGAAGCAGGTGACGCCGGGATGCATGATGCCCGACGGGATCAGGCGAAGAATGGTCTTCTTGCCATTGATCCACAGCGTGTGGCCGGCGTTGTGGCCGCCCTGGAAGCGGACCACGCCCTGGACGGATTCCGCCAGCCAATCGACGATCTTACCCTTGCCCTCGTCACCCCACTGGGTGCCGATTACGACTACGTTCTTGCTCATGTTACGAATCAATATCGAGTTTCTCGGGAAATCCGGAAATCTCCCCGCGGCCCTCTCGTTGCCGAGAGGGAGTTAGTCACAGCGTTCTGACCGTCCAGGCGCCATCCTGCAGCGCCAGCTCGCGATCGCAAACGAATTCGTCCTGATCCTGCTCGTGACCGGGCAATACCTGAACGACGATTTCCCCTGACCGGCGCAGGCGGCGGACCGCCTCGACCAGGGCGGGGGCTTGCCCCCAGGGCGCGCGAACCGCACGCGCCCGTTCCGCCGGCGGCAAACCCGCCGCCAGCTTGCGTAAATCCAGACTGAAGCCGGTGGCCGGACGGGCGCGCCCGAACGCCAGGCTGACGTCGTCATAGCGGCCGCCGCGCACCAGCGCGTCACGCCAGCCTTCGGCGTACAGCGCGAACTTGATGCCGGAGTGGTAGCCGTAGCCGTCCACGTCCGCCAGGTCGACACCGAAGTCAACGTTCGGCTGGCCATCCACCAGCACCTGCAGCGCATCCAGCGCGGCGACGACGCCAGGCAGCAGCGGCAGGTCGTGGCGGGCCCGCTTCAGCACCTCGGGACCGCCGTAAAGCTTGGGCAGCAGCTGCAACGCCTTGAGCGTTTCAGCGCGCATGCCGGGGGTGCGCGCGGCCAGTTCGGTCAGGCCAGGCACGTCTTTCTCGCGCATCAGGCGGATGACGTCCTGCGAGACCGCGGCAGCGGCCGGATCGGCTTCGACGATGCCGCGCAGCACGCCCGGATGGCACAACACCAGGCGCGGATTGCGCACGCCGGCAATGGCCACGGTTTCCAGCACCAGCTGGATGATCTCGAGGTCGGCCTCGAAACCGGCATGACCGTAGATTTCGGCGCCGATCTGCAGCAGCTCGCGGCTGGACAGCAGGTCCGCCGGGCGCGCATGCAGCACGTTGCCGCAGTAACACAGGCGGGTTACGCCAGCGCGGTTCAACAAGTGCGCGTCGATGCGCGTGACCTGGGGCGTCATGTCGGCACGCACGCCCAGCGTGCGGCCCGACAATTGATCCACCAGCTTGCAGGTACGCAGATCCAGATCGCTGCCGGTGCCGGACAGCAATGAATCGATGTATTCGACCAACGGCGGCGCGACCAGCTCGAAACCGTAAGTGCGGTACAGATCGAGAAGTTCGCGGCGCACTTCCTCGATGCGCCGGGCCTCTGCCGGGAGTACGTCGGCAAGGCTCTCGGGCAGCAACCAGTTACCCATGAATGTTTACCTGAATAACGCCTAGAGATGCGTGGGCGTCGCCCAAACGAAAAAGCGGCTGAGGGGGCGTAAGCCCGCTCAGCCGCTGCGGAATGTTTTCTAGCTTACGGGGTATTGTACATGGTTCAGCCGACAGCGCCAGCCGGGAAAGCCAGCGGCGCAACACCGTCCCCGATTGCCGAACGACCGCGGGCGACCCGGCCTGGCCGCCAGGAAAAAGCCCCTTGGCGCAGGCCAAGGGGCTTGGGGATACCGCCTGCGGCGCCGCCTTATTTGGCGGGCACGGTCACCGGGGCCAGGGCCTGACCGGTGGGGTCCTTCATGAACTGGAAGAAGCTGGAACTGGGGTCGACCACCAGCACGTCGCCCGGCTTCGAGAACGAAGCGCGGTAGGCCTCCAGGCTCTTGTAGTACGTGTAGAACTGCGGGTTCTTGCCGTAGGCCTGCGAATAGATCGCGGCGGCCGCGGCATCGCCCTCGCCCATGATCGTCTGGGCCTTGGCATAGGCCTGGGCCACGATCACTTCGCGTTGGCGATCGGCTTCGGCGCGGATCTTCTCGCCCTCGGCGGCACCGATCGAGCGTAGCTCGTTGGCGACGCGGGTACGTTCGGCTTCCATGCGGCGATACACCGACTCCGAGATCTCGGGCGCGAACTCGATGCGGCGCAGACGCACGTCGACGATCTGCACGCCCAACGGCTCGGCGCGCTTGGCGACGTTGGTCAGGATTTCGGCCATGATCTTGTCGCGTTCGGTCGAGACCACGTCGCGAACCGTGCGCACGTTGACCGAGGCGTTGAGCGCATCGCGGATCAAGGCTTGCAGGCGCTCCTGCGCCACGCGCTCATTGCCGCCGGTCGACACGTAGTACTGGCGCGGATCGGCAATGCGCCACTTGACGTACGAATCGATCAGCAGGTTCTTCTTTTCGGAAGTCTGGATGCGCTCGGCTTCGTTGGTTTCGATGGTCAGGATGCGCTTGTCCAGCGTCACCACGTTCTGGAACGGCGGCGGCGCCTTGAAGTACAGGCCGGGCTCGTTGATGACCTTGCGCACTTCACCCAGTGAGAACACCAGGGCGTAGTCGCGCTCGCGCACCACGAACACGCAGGAAGAAAGGGCAGCCAGCACGATGAGCAGGCCGACCAGGATGGGCATAAGACGTTGCATGATCAAGAATCCTCCGGGTTAGCGCGACTGGCGGTCGCGGGGCAGCGCGTTGCTATTGCTGCTGCCGGAGGGTTGCGGGGCCGGCGCCACGTTGCCGCGGAGCGGCGTCTGGGCGGGCGGATTGATCAGGGTCGACGAACCGGCGCTGCCGGCCGTGGACTTGCTGGCGTCTTGCGCGGCCAGATGCATGATCTTGTCCAAGGGCAGGTACAACATGTTGTTGTTGCTCTTGGTGTCGACCATGACCTTGCTGGCCCGGGTGAAGATCTCCTGCATGCTTTCGAGATACATGCGCTGGCGCATCACCTGCGGGGACTTCTCGTATTCGCCCAGGATGCTGGTGAAGCGCGCCGTATTACCCTGCGCGTCGCCCACCACCTTGGCGCGGTACCCTTCGGCCTGCTCGGTCATGCGCGAGGCCTGACCGCTGGCGAGCGGCACGACCTGGTTGGCATAGGCCTGGCCCTCGTTGATCTGGCGTTCGCGATCCTGGCCCGCCTTGACGGCATCGTCGAACGCGGCCTGCACCTGCTCGGGCGGCTGCACGTTCTGGATGGCGACGGTACTGACCTGCACACCGGTCTGGTAGCGGTCGAGGATCTGCTGCATCAGCGTCTGGACCTGGCTGGCGACGGCGGTACGGCCCTCGTACAGCACGAAGTCCATGGACTGCTTGCCCACCACTTCCCGCATGGCGGTTTCGGATGCCTGGCGCACGGAATCGTCAGGGTCGCGGGTCATGAAGAGGTAGTCCGGCGCGCCATCGGCACGCAGGCGGTACTGCACGACGAACTGCATGTCGACGATGTTCTCGTCCGTCGTGAGCATCAGCGCCTCGGGCAGCACCTTGTTGCGGGCGCCGCCACGGAAACCGACTTCGAACGTGCGCAGTTGCGACACGTTGACCATTTCATGGCTCTGGATGGGGTACGGCAGGCGCCACTGGAAGCCGGCTTGCGATGTGCTCTTGTATTTGCCGAACTGCGTAACAACCGCGACCTGGCCTTCCTGGACGATATAGAAGCCGCTGGCCGCCCAGATGCCGACCGCGACCAGGGCGATCACCCCCAGTCCGATGCGGGCGCCGCGCGGCGACGGCGGCGTCATGCCGCCGCGATTGCCGCCGGGGCGGTTGTTGCCCCCCCCGCCCTTGCGGCCGAACAACGATCCGATGCGATTATTGAAATCGCGCCAGACCTCGTCGAGGTCGGGCGGACCGTCTCCGTTGCCTTGGGGCCGCTTGGGCGGCGGCTCGGAGCCATTATTGTTTCCACGACCCCAGCCGGGGTCATTCAGATTGAAGAGTTTGATAATTCGCGGCATTGTTTCCCACAATCTGTCCGGTCTCCGCAATTGCCCCGCGCAACGCGTCCAAACCGGCGCGCTCGGTGGCGCTTACAAATACTCGCGCAATCGTACCATGGGCGTCGCGCTCCGCCCGGGGTTCCAGGCCAGCGCGGTCGATCTTGTTGTATACCAGAATGGTGGGAATCGCGGCGGCCCCGATTTCCGCCAACACCTTGTTGACCTCGAAGATCTGCTCGTCGCGCTGCGGACTGGCGGCGTCGACCACATGCAGCAGCAGGTCGGCATGCACGGTCTCTTCGAGCGTGGCGCGGAACGCCGCGATCAGGTCGTGAGGCAGGTCGCGGATGAAGCCAACGGTATCCGACACCACGACATTGCCCGCGCCTTCGATCCAGATACGGCGGGTGGTGGTGTCAAGCGTGGCGAACAACTGGTCCGCCGCGTAGGTATCGGCGCGGGTCAAGGCGTTGAACAGCGTCGACTTGCCGGCGTTGGTATACCCCACCAGCGACACCGACAAGGCGCCGCCGCGAGCCCGCGCGCGCCGTTGCGTGACGCGCTGGCGCTCGACACGGTCAAGGCGCTCGCGCAGCGTCTTGACCTTGGCGCCGATCATGCGACGGTCCATTTCGAGCTGCGATTCGCCGGGGCCGCGCATGCCGATGCCGCCGCGCTGACGCTCCAGGTGGCTCCACATGCGGGTCAGGCGCGTGGCCAGATGCTGCAACTGGGCCAGTTCGACCTGCAGCTTGCCTTCATGGCTCTTGGCGCGCAGCGCGAAGATGTCCAGGATCAACGCCACGCGATCCACCACGCGCAGGTTGAAGACCCGTTCCAGGTTGCGCTGCTGGGCCGGCGACAGCGGCTGGTCGAACAGCACGATGTCGGCCAGCAGCGCCTGCGCCATGCCCACGCCTTCGTCGGCCTTGCCGGAACCGATGAAGAACTTGGCGTCGGGCCGGTCGCGGCGGGCCGTGAGCGTGCCGACGATTTCCGCGCCGGCACCCTTGGCCAGCATGGCGAATTCCTCCGCGTGGGCGGCGAAGTCGGGATCACCCAGATCCACGCTGATGATCAGTGCGCGCATACATGCACCATTTTGGAGCCAAAGCGAAAATGCCCGCCGACGTAGACCGTTCGGCGGGCAATAAAAGGTACTGCGGGAGCGAGATTACTCAGCAGGGACTTCCACCTGGAAATTCACGGCGCGCGCGGGAACGACGGTGGAAATGGCGTGCTTGTAGACCATTTGCGTGACCGTGTTACGCAGCAGCACCACGTATTGGTCGAAAGATTCGATTTGCCCTTGAAGCTTGATACCGTTCACCAGGTAGATCGACACCGGCACATGATCCTTGCGCAGCGTGTTCAGGAACGGATCTTGCAGAGTTTGCCCTTTATTGCTCATTGGCCAGGCTCCATTTGTTTGTTATTGAGTGGTGACGCGCTTTTTACAGGTGGGGCACGCCGAAACATGTACTCTACAGGGTTTTCCCGGCCCGTGCTACTTGTGTCGGATGCAAAAGATGACACCAGAGTTTTCCGCCGGAAAGGCCCTTCAGCTGGGGTTCAGACGACCTCGCCAAGCGCTTTCAGAAGCAGGTCGCACTGCGCGTCCGTGCCCACTGTAATACGCAGAAACTGGTCGATGCGCGGCAGGCGGAAATGGCGCACGATGATGCTGCGTTCGCGCAGGCCGGCCGCCAGTTCGCCGGCATCGCGCGACGGGTGCCGGGCGAACACGAAGTTGGCGCTGGACGGCAGCACCTCGAAGCCCAGGGCCTGCAGGCCGGCGGTCATCCGACCGCGAGTCTGGATCACTGCCTGGCGGGTCTGTTCGAAATACTCGACGTCCTCGAGCGCGGCGACCGCGCCGGCCGAGGCCAGGCGATCCACGGGGTAGGAATTGAAGCTGTTCTTGACGCGCTCCAGGCCATCGATCAGTTCCGGACTGCCAACCGCGAAACCGACCCGCAGGCCTGCCAGGGAACGCGACTTGGACAGCGTCTGGATGACCAGCAGGTTGTCGTGGCGCTCGGTCAGCGCAATCACGGATTCGGCGCCGAAGTCGACATAGGCCTCGTCAACCACCACCACGGTGTCCGGATTGCCGGCCACGATGCGCTCGATTTCGGCCACGCTCAAGGCGCGGCCCGTGGGCGCGTTCGGATTGGGGAAGATGATGGCGCCGGCCTGGCCATGACGGCCCGGCAGGTAGTCTTCGACGTCGATGCGGAAATCTTCCGTCAGTGGCAGGGTCTCGTAATCGATGCCGTACAGGCCGCAATAGACCGGATAGAAACTGTAGGTGATGTCCGGAAAGCGCAGCGGACGCTCATGCTTGAGCAGGGCCAGGAAGGCATGCGCCAGCACTTCGTCCGAGCCATTGCCCACGAACACGCGGGCCGGCGCCACGCCGACGGCCGTCGCCACCGCCTGGCGCAACCTGTCGGACGACGGATCCGGATAGAGCTTGAGCGTGTCGTCGCACGCCGCGCGGATCGCCTCGAGCACCTTGGGCGACGGCCCGTAGGGGTGCTCGTTGGTGTTCAGCTTGACCAGGTTCTGAAGCTTGGGCTGCTCGCCCGGCACATACGGACTGAGCGTCCCGACCACGGGACTCCAGAAACGGCTCATGGATCAGCTTTCCTGCGCGTAGGGGTTGTGCGAAGACTTGAATTCGATCCGCAACGGCGTGCCGGCCAGATCGAAAGCGTTGCGGAAACGGGTTTCCAGGTAGCGGCGGTACGAATCGGGCACCGCGTCCAGCGCGTTGCCGTGGATCACCACCAAGGGGGGATTCTGCCCGCCCTGGTGCGCATAGCGCATCTTGGGACGGAAGATGCCCTTGCGGGGCGGCGGCTGCTGCTCGACGGCAGCCTGCAGCTCGCGCGTCAGCTTGGGCGTGGACAGCTTGGCGAAGGCGGCGGCGTGGGCGGCGTTGACCGACTTGAGCAGCGGCTTGATGCCCTGGCCGCGCAAGGCCGAGATGGTGTGCACGCGGGCGAACGACAGGAAGCGCAGCTTGCGCATGAATTCGCGTTCGATGCGTTCCTTTTCCTCGCCGTCCAGGCCATCCCACTTGTTGACGGCAACAACCACGGCGCGGCCGGTTTCCAGCACGAAGCCGGCGATGTGGGCGTCCTGCTCGGAGATTTCGGTCTGCGCGTCCAGCATCAGCAGCACGACGTTGCTGGCCTCGATGGCCTGCAGCGTCTTGATGACCGAGAACTTCTCGACCGCCTCGAACACCTTGCCGCGCTTGCGCAGGCCGGCGGTGTCGATCAGCGTGTAGCGGCGGCCATCGCGTTCGAAGTCGATCTCGATGGCGTCGCGGGTGGTGCCGGGCATGTCGAACGCGATCACGCGCTCTTCGCCCATCAGCGTGTTGATCAGCGTCGACTTGCCGACGTTGGGGCGGCCGACGATGGCCAGCTTGATGCGGTGGTCGTGCTCGCCCTCTTCGGCCGGTTCCTCTTCCTCGGCGGGCGGCTCGGCCAGGTCCTGCAGCGCGAGTTCGATCAGGTCGACGATGCCGTCGCCGTGCGCCGCCGAGATGGGATAGGGTTGCCCCAGACCCAGCTCGTGGAATTCGGCGATGGCGGCTCCCGCCCCCATGCCTTCGGCCTTGTTCACCGCGAGCAGCACGCGCTGCTGTCCCGACTTGCGCAGCAGCGTGGCGATCTCGTGGTCATGCGCGTTCAGGCCGGCGCGGGCGTCCACCAGGAACACCACCACGTCCGCCTCGGCGATGGCCTGCCGGGTCTGGCGGGCCATTTCCAGCAGGATGCCATCCTTGGCGACCGGCTCGAAACCGCCCGTGTCGATGACGATGAAGGGGATATCGCCCACCCTGCCCTCGCCGTAGTGGCGATCGCGGGTCAGGCCGGAAAAATCGGCCACCAGCGCGGCGCGCGATCGCGTCAGGCGATTGAAAAGGGTCGATTTCCCCACATTGGGGCGGCCGACCAGGGCAACGACAGGCTTGAAAGACACGGTGTAAGGCTTTGTTCTTGAGGGTTTAGTTGGTGCCGATCAGGACGAGATTGCCATTGCCCGTCTGAACCAGCACACCTTGGGAAGTCGTCTGCGGCGGCGACACGACAGCGCCACCCCCGACGGACAGGCGCGCCATCAGGCTGCCATCGCTGCGCGACAGGAAATGCACGTAACCGTCCAGGTCGCCGACGGCGAGCGCGCCGCCCAGCAGGGCCGGCGAGGTCAGCTGGCGGTTCTTCAGCGCGGCCTGCTTCCAGACGTTGCCGCCGTTGTCCAGCGCGAAGGCGTTGACCACGCTGTTCTGGTCGGCCGAGTAGGCGAAGCGCTGGTCCAGGGTCATGCCGCTGACGCTGGAGAAGTCCTTGGCCCAGATCGGACGGCCGCCGGCCGTGACGTCAAAGCATACGATACGCCCTTGGTAGGCCACCGCGCAAAGCAGGTTGCCCGCGATCTGCGGGGCGCCGACCACGTCGGTCAGGCGTTCCAGGTCGCTGGCGCCGCGCGGGGTGGCGACAGTGCCTTCCCATTGCACGTTGCCGCTGTCGGAGGCGATGGCCATCAGCTTGCCGCCCGGCAGGCCGGTGATGACAAGGCCTTCGGCCAGCACCATTTGCGCGGCGCTGCGCAGGGCCAGCGCCGGGCCGGGACGCTGCACGCTCCAGAGGCGCTCGCCGTTGTTGGCGTCGAAGGCCTGGATGCGGTAGTCGCCGCTGCGGACCACGACGATGCCGTAGCCCACCACCGGCGGGATATTGACGTCGCTGGTGGCGCGCACTTTCCACTTGACCTTGCCGCTATCGTCGAACGCGACCACGTCGCCGTCGGGCGAGGCCACCGCGGTGGTGGTGCCGTCGCTGCCGGCGCCCGCCGTCAGCTTCACGCCCGCCTGCGACTTCCAGATGGGACGGCCGCTTTGCAGGTCGAACTTGCCGACCGAACCGTCGGGCGTGGCGGCGTAGACCGCATTGTTCAGCACGGTGGGCGCGAAGCCCAGGCCGGAACCGCTGCCGATCGACGTCGACCAGACCTGGCGCACCGACATGCCGGCCTTGTATTCGGTCAGGGGAGCGGGGTCGTAACGGCCATCGTCATGGGAAAACAGGCCGCAGCCCCCCAGGGCCAGCAGGCCCGTCAGGCAAACCGCGCCACGCCACGTACGGCCAAAGGCAAATTTACGCATTCCAGTCACGCTCCGCTCAGGGCATCCAGTTTCAGTTGCACGACCTGGGTCAGCGGATTCGCCGTGCCCAGACCATCGATGGCGCTTTGCCATGCGGCACGCGCCTCATCGCGCTTGCCTTGCGCCGCGAGGATATCGCCACGGCGGTCGGCGAACAAGGCGGCGAAGGCGGCCGGCGCATTGTTCAGCTGCCCCAGGGCGGCGTCGTACTGCTTCTGGTCGAGCAGCAGGCCCGCCAGGCGCAGCCGGGCCACGGCCTGCATCGAGGGATTCTTGGACTGGCCGGCCAGCCATTCGAGCTGCTGGCGGGCGCCATCGACATCATTCTGGGCCTGCAGCGCCTGGGCCGCCACCAGCGCGCCACGGGCGGCGTAGCCGGTCGAACCGTACTGGTCGCGCAGCGTCGCCGCCGCGGCCTTGATGCGCACGGAGGAATCGGCGCCGCCCAGGCGGGCCGCGTCTTCGAGCGCTTCGAAATAACCCATGGCCTGGTTCGCCTTGTGCGATTGGTAGGCCTTGGCGCCCCACCAGCCGCCCCAGGCCAGCGCCACGGCCGCCACCAGCGCCGCCACCAGCGTGCCGTAGCGGGCCCACCACGCCTTGATCGCGTCGAGTTTTTCCTGTTCTTCCAGATCGTATGCCATGCTAACCCTTGAGATTCAATACGTCGGCCAAGCCCGCCAACGGGACTTGCTGCTGCGCGGCGTCGCCTTGGGCGTCGGCGCGCAGGAATTTGATGCTGGCGGTCTGCGAAGCCACTTCATCGGCGCCAAGGATAACCGCAACCCGGGCGCCGCTGGCGTCCGCGCGCTTGAATTGGGACTTGAAGCTGGCGGCGCCGGCATGCACCAGCACCGACAGGCCGGCGTCGCGCAGGTCTTCGCCGACCCGGGCGGCCAAGCGCTGCGCCGCTTCGCCCTGGTGCACGACATAGACCTCGCATTCGGCCGGCGCCTCGACCTGCACGCTCTGCTCCCACAGGTCCAGCAGGCGTTCCATGCCGATGGCGAAACCGACGGCCGGCGCGGGCTTGCCGCCCAGCAGTTCGATCAGGCCGTCGTAGCGGCCACCGCCGCACACCGTGCCCTGGGAGCCGAGGCGGTCGGTCACCCATTCGAAGACGGTCAGGTTGTAGTAGTCCAGCCCGCGCACCAGGCGCGGGTTGAGGCGGTATTCGATGCCGGCGTCGGTCAGGCGCTGGCACACGCCCTCGAAGTGCGCGCGCGATTCTTCGCCCAGGAAGTCGAACAGGCGCGGGGCGCTGTCGGCCATTTCCTGCATGGCGGGGTTCTTGGTGTCCAGCACGCGCAGCGGATTGGTATACAGGCGGCGCTTGCCATCTTCGTCGAGGATGTCGACGTGCTTTTCAAGGTGCGCGATCAGGGCGGCGCGGTGCGCGGCGCGCTCGGCCGGCTGGCCCAGCGAATTCAGTTCGAGGCGCACGTCGGTCAGGCCCAGCAGCTTCCACAGGCGGGCCAGCATGACGATCAGTTCGGCGTCCACATCGGGACCGGCGAAACCCAGCGCCTCGACGTCGATCTGGTGGAACTGGCGGTAGCGGCCGCGCTGCGGACGCTCGTGGCGGAACACCGGGCCGATCGAGTAGACGCGCTGCGGGCGGTCGTACAGCAGGTTGTGCTCGATCGAGGCGCGCACGATGCCGGCGGTCATCTCGGGCCGCATGGTCAGCGATTCGCCGTTGAGCGCGTCGGTGAACGTGTACATCTCTTTTTCGACGATGTCGGTCACTTCGCCGATGCCGCGCGTGAACAGGCGCGTATGCTCAAGCACGGGCGTACGCACGTTGCGATAGCCGTAGCCGCGCAGCCAGCCGCGCACGATTTCCTCGAATTGCTCCCAGCGGGCGCTGGCCCCTGGCAACAGGTCATTCATGCCGCGGATGGCGGCGACTTTCTGGAAAGCTTGAGTCATCTTGATCATGCCGCCCCGCGCGCCGGCAAGCGCGCCTCGCGGCCACACCCTTTCTTTTAATGAGAGGCGAGCGCGCCGTAGCGACGCGCAACGTAGTCTTCAACGATGGCCTGGAATTCTTCGGCGATGTGGTCGCCCTTCAGGGTGACCGTGCGCTCGCCGTCGACGAACACCGGCGCGGCCGGCACCTCGCCGGTGCCCGGCAGGCTGATGCCGATGTCCGCGTGGCGGCTTTCGCCAGGCCCGTTGACCACACAGCCCATGACCGCGACGTTCATGCTTTCGACGCCGGGGTACTGGGCGCGCCACACCGGCATCTGCCGGCGCAGGTAGGACTGGATGCTATCGGCCAGTTCCTGGAAGAACGTGCTGCTGGTGCGGCCGCAACCGGGGCAGGCCACCACCATGGGCGTGAACGCGCGCAGGCCCATGGTCTGCAGGATCTCCTGCGCCACCACGGCCTCGCGACCGCGGTCGCCGCCCGGTTCCGGCGTCAGCGAGATGCGGATGGTGTCGCCAATGCCCTGCTGCAGCAGCACGGCCAGCGCGGCGGTCGAGGCGACGATGCCCTTGCTGCCCATGCCGGCTTCGGTCAGGCCCAGGTGCAGCGGATAGTCGCAACGCGCCGACAGGTCGCGGTAGACCGCGATCAGGTCCTGCACGTGGCTGACCTTGCACGACAGGATGATGGCATCGCGGCGCAGGCCGAGTTCCTCGGCGCGCTGGGCGTTGCTGATGGCGGACACCACCAGCGCGTCGCGCATCACCGCCTGCGCTTCCCAGGGCTGGGCGCGGCGGCTGTTTTCGTCCATCTTGCGCGCCATCAGCTCGTGATCCAGGCTGCCCCAGTTCACGCCGATGCGCACCGGCTTGTCGTAGCGGCACGCCACTTCGATCATCTGGGCGAAATTGTCGTCACGGCGCTTGCCGCCGCCCATGTTGCCGGGATTGATGCGGTACTTGGACAGCGCCTGGGCGCAGTCCGGGAATTGCGTCAGCAGCTTGTGGCCGTTGTAGTGAAAGTCGCCCACCAGCGGCACGTCCACGCCCATGCGGTCGAGCTGCTCGCGGATCGCCATGACTTCCTTGGCGGCTTCGGGCGTGTTGACGGTGATGCGCACCATCTCGGAGCCGGCCAGCGCCAATTCCTTGACCTGGATCGCCGTGGCGATGGCATCGGCGGTGTCGGTGTTGGTCATGGACTGGACCACCACCGGCGCGTCGCCGCCGATCATGACCGTGCGGTCGCCCCACTTCACCGCCACCGAACGCGTGGCGCGGCGGGGAGCCGCGCCCACGGCGGGCGGCGGCGCATCCTGGCAAGGCAGAGAGGAATCTTGCATCGGCGAAACCGGTATTTACTTGGACAGCTTGGGAAGCCAGTCGAACGCCAGCCACTGCTGCGGCAGCCAGCCCTGCCAGAAGGCATAGGCGACACCGGCGGCAAGCACCAGCACGATGGCGATCAGCCAGCCCCAGGAGGTCGAGGACGCGCGATCATCGTCGGCGCCGGACTGGGGAATGGAATGGGCCGAATGCAGCGCTCCCGGACTCAGCTTGACCGGGCCGGTGACGCGGGCCTTGGGGTCGAGCGAATCAACGATCGCCTGCGAATCGGCGCCCAGCATGCGGGCGTAGTTGCGGATCAGGCCGCGCAGCGAGACGCCGGTGGGCAGATCGCCCCACTGTTCGTTCTCGAGGGCCTCGATCTGCTTGGCCGAAAACTTGATGCGGCTGGACACTTCGTCGAGCGACCAGCCCTTGGATTGGCGCAGCGTGCGCAACGCCGAGCCCACATTGCCCGAACCGCCCGCGCTCGCGGGCGTCTCTGAAACTGCAGAAGCGATATCCTGCGTCATGCATGCACCTGTCTAATTGGTATGGTCTGGCGCTGCGCGGCGTTCCGTTCGGTGATCCGGGTACGGTCGCGCACTTCTCCGGCCAGTTGACCACAAGCGGCATCGATATCGTCCCCCCGGGTCTTGCGCACCGTCGTGATGATGCCGGCGTCCATCAGGCGCTGGGCGAACACCTTGACGCGGGCCGAAGGCGAACGCTTCAGGCCGGACGCGGGGAAGGGATTGAACGGGATCAGATTGAGCTTGCAGCGGATCTGGCGTGCAATGTGTATCAATTCCTTGGCATGCTGGTCGGTATCGTTGATGCCATCCAGCATGCAGTATTCAAACGTGATGAAGTCGCGCGGCGCGAAAGCCAGGTAGCGTTCGCACGCGGCCAGCAACTCCTTCAACGGGTATTTCTTGTTCAGCGGCACCAGCTCGTCGCGCAGCGCATCGTTGGGCGCATGCAGCGACACGGCCAGCGCCACCGGACAGTCCTGAGACAGGCGGTCCATCATGGGCACCACGCCCGACGTGGACACGGTGACGCGGCGACGCGACAGGCCATAGGCGTTGTCGTCGAGCATCAGGCGCAGGGCCGGCAGCACCTGGTCGTAGTTGAGCAGAGGCTCGCCCATGCCCATCATGACCACGTTGCTGATGACGCGGGTGTCTTCGGTGGCGCGGGCGCCTTCCAGGCGCGCGGTGCCGACGTCGGCTTCCAGCACGCGCTTGGCCCACCACAGCTGGCCGATGATCTCGCTGGTCTTGAGGTTGCGGTTGAACCCCTGGTGGCCGGTCGAGCAGAAACGGCAGTTCACCACGCAGCCCGCCTGGCTGGAGATGCACAGCGTGCCGCGGTCGTCCTCGGGGATGAACACGGTTTCGATGGCGTTGCCCTGCCCCACGTCGAACAGCCACTTGCGGGTGCCGTCCGACGAGCGCTGCTCGGTGTTGACCGCCAGCGCCTCGATGACGCAACGGGACGCCAGCTGGCCGCGGAAATCGCGGGCCAGGTCGGTCATGGCGTCGAACGAATCGGCGCCGCGCTGGTGCATCCAGCGCTGCAACTGACGGGCGCGAAACGGCTTGCCGCCCCACTGCCCGACGAGTTCGGACAGGGCGGAGCCATCCAGCCCCAACAGGTTGATTCGTTCGACGGATTCCATGACCAGGGTATTGCTATGACGCTAAAGGAATTTCCGGGAAATCAACGGCTGTGGATGTTGATTTCGGGGAAGAAGAAAGCCACTTCGACAGCGGCCGTTTCCGGCGCGTCCGAGCCGTGCACGGCGTTGGCGTCGATGCTGTCGGCGAAGTCGGCGCGGATGGTGCCCGGGGCGGCCTTCTTGGGATCGGTGGCGCCCATCAGGTCGCGGTTCTTCTGGATGGCGTCTTCGCCTTCCAGCACTTGCACGAACACGGGGCCCGAGACCATGAAGTCAACCAGGTCCTTGAAGAAGGGGCGCTCTTTGTGGACGGCGTAGAAACGCTCGGCGTCGGCGCGCGACAGCTGGGCCAGGCGGGCGGCGATGACCTTCAGGCCGGCTTGCTCGAAGCGGGCGACGATCTGGCCGATGACGTTCTTGGCGACGGCGTCGGGCTTGATGATCGAGAGAGTGCGTTGGACGGACATGAGAACTCCAAAAACGGATACTGACTGGTTTCTATGATTGCCTGGCGTGGCCTGCGCTTGTTGGTGTCACCCTTCAAGCGGCAGCGCGCCATGGGCGCGCAAGCGACTCGGACCCGCTGCGTCACGACAGCGTGTTCCGGGCCGTCCCGGCCGCCTGTGCCAAGGCGGGGATTCGACACTGACAACCCTTCGGAGTGATCCCGCATTGAATGTTCGCTCGGTTCATTGTGCTGAAATCCTCAGCGTTTTTTCAATGAACTTTTGGCGAAATCCCAATGAATTCAGGGACTTCTAAAAGGTTTACAGTAACCCGGTATTCTAACACGCCGATACGACCGCATTACATCTTAAAATGAGCGGTTTGCTTGCCCGTTTCCATCGACCGGGCGCCCTGTCTGCCGGAACCCTGTAATGACTCAAGCCGCTCCCCCGAACGCCGCGTCCGCCGCGACCGACTCCCCGGAACTCTCCAAGAGTTTCGAACCCGCCGAACTCGAATCCCGCTGGTACGCCGAGTGGGAAAAGCGCGGCTACTTCGCCGCGGGGTCGCACGTAAAAACGGGGACCGAAGGCCAGCCTTACGTCATCCAGTTCCCGCCGCCCAACGTGACGGGCACGCTGCACATGGGTCATGCGTTCAACCAGACCATCATGGATGGCCTGATCCGCTACCACCGCATGCTGGGCGACGACACTGTCTTCATTCCGGGGACGGACCACGCCGGCATCGCCACGCAGATCGTGGTTGAAAGACAGCTCGACGCGCAGAAGGTTTCGCGCCACGACCTCGGCCGCGAGAAATTCGTCGAGAAAGTGTGGGAATGGAAGGAAAAGTCGGGCAACGCCATCACCGGCCAGGTGCGCCGCCTGGGCGCCTCGGCCGACTGGCCGCGCGAATACTTCACCATGGACGACCGCATGTCGCGCGGCGTGGTGGAGACCTTCGTGCGCCTGCATAAACAGGGCCTGATCTACCGCGGCAAGCGCCTGGTCAACTGGGATCCCAAGCTACTGACAGCCGTGTCCGACCTGGAAGTCCAGTCGGAAGAGACCGACGGCCACATGTGGCACATCCTCTACCCCTTCGTCGACGGTCCGCAGACCATCGTCGACAAGGACGGCCAGACGGTCACTCTGCGCGGCATGACCATCGCCACCACCCGCCCCGAGACCATGCTGGCCGACGGCGCGCTGTGCGTGCACCCCGAAGACCCGCGCTACAAGCACCTGGTCGGCAAGGAAGTCGAACTGCCGCTGTGCGACCGCAACATCCCCATCATCGCGGATGACTTCGTCGACCCCGAATTCGGCACCGGTTGCGTCAAGATCACCGGCGCGCACGACTTCAACGACTACGCCTGCGCGATGCGCCACGACCTGCCGCTGATCGTGATCTTCACGCTCGACGCGCACATCAACGAGAACGGCCCCAAGCAGTTCCAGGGCATGGAGCGCTACGAGGCCCGCAAGGCCGTGGTGGCCCAACTGGAAGCCGAAGGCTACCTGGTCAAGGTCGAACCGCACAAGATGATGCAGCCCAAGGGCGACCGCACCGGCGTCGTGCTCGAGCCCATGCTGACCGACCAGTGGTTCGTCGCCATGAGCAAGCCGGCCCCCGAGGGCACGCTCAACCCGGGCAAGAGCATCACCGAAGTGGCGCTGGAAGTGGTGGCCGACGGCCGCATCCAGTTCTACCCGGACAACTGGACCACCATCTACAACCAGTGGCTCAACAACATCCAGGACTGGTGCATTTCGCGCCAGCTGTGGTGGGGCCACCAGATTCCCGCCTGGTACTCGGATGACGGCCAGGTGTTCGTCGCGCACGATGAGGCCGAAGCCATCCAGCAGGCCCGCGCCGCCGGCGTCACCGGCGAACTCAAGCGCGATCCGGACGTGCTCGACACGTGGTTCTCGTCGGGCCTCGTGCCCTTCACCACGCTCGGCTGGCCCGACAAGACGGCCGACCTGGAACGCTACCTGCCGTCCAGCGTGCTGGTCACCGGTTTCGACATCATCTTCTTCTGGGTCGCGCGCATGGTCATGCTGACCACGCACCTGACCGGCCAGATCCCGTTCAAGCACGTCTACGTGCACGGCCTGATCCGCGACGCCGACGGCCAGAAGATGAGCAAGTCCAAGGGCAACACGCTCGACCCGGTCGACCTGATCGACGGTATCGACCTGGACGGCCTGGTGGCCAAGCGCACCTACGGCCTGATGAACCCCAAGCAGGCCGGCGCCATCGAGAAGGCCACGCGCCGCCAGTACCCGGATGGCATCCCCGCCTTCGGCACCGACGCGCTGCGCTTCACCATGGCCGCCTACGCGACCCTGGGCCGCAACATCAACTTCGACCTGAAGCGCTGCGAGGGCTATCGCAACTTCTGCAACAAGCTCTGGAACGCCACCCGTTTCGTGCTGATGAACACCGAAGGCCACGACCTGACCGGTCCGGACGCGGGCGAAACCTCGTTCGTCGACCGCTGGATCGTCAGCCAGCTGCAGGCGCTGGAAGCCGACGTGGCGCGCGGCTTTGCCGACTACCGCTTCGACAACATCGCCAATGCGCTGTACCGCTACGTCTGGGACGAATACTGCGACTGGTACCTGGAACTGGCCAAGGTGCAGATCCAGACCGGCACGCCGGCCCAGCAGCTGGGCACGCGCCGCACGCTGATCCGCGTGCTCGAAGGCGTGCTGCGCCTGGCCCACCCGATCATTCCGTTCATCACGGAAGAACTGTGGCAGAAGGTCTCGGTGGTGGCCGGCAAGCGCCAGCAAGGCGTGGCCGACAGCGTCAGCGTGCAGCCCTACCCGCAGGCCAACCCGGCCGCCGTGGACACCGCCGCCGAAGCCGACGTGGCCGAACTGAAGGCCCAGGTCGAGGCCGTGCGCGCCCTGCGCGGCGAGATGAATCTGTCGCCGGCGCAGAAAGTGCCGCTGTGCGCCCAGGGCGACGCGCCCACGCTGACGCGCAACGCGCCCTACCTGGCCGCGCTGGCCAAGCTCAGCCAGGTCGACGTGCTGGACGCCCTGCCCGACGCTGGCGCGCCGGTGCAGGTGGTGGGCACCAGCCGGCTGATGCTGCGCGTCGAGATCGACGTGGCTGCCGAGCGCGTGCGCCTGGACAAGGAAATCGCCCGCCTGGAAGGCGAGATCGCCAAGGCCAACGGCAAGCTGTCCAACGCCAGTTTCGTCGAACGCGCTCCGGCCGCCGTGGTCGAGCAGGAAAAGGCCCGCGTGGCGCAATTCGGCGAGACGCTGCGGACGGTGCGCGAACAGCGCGGCAAGCTGGGCAACTGATCGCCTGACCCGCCGCGCGCAAAGCCCCGGACCCGTCCGGGGCTTTTTTTCGCGGGTATCTTGCCGATGCCTGCCGCGTCCGCGGATTGGGCGCCGGCCTACACGCCGCCGTCCGTCATGCGGTACCACGTGACCACCGCATTGACGTACAGGCGCCGCAGCCCATAAAGCGGGAACGACTTCACCGGCGACAGCGGCACCGGCAGCGCCTGTGCGTCGCCGCTGACGAGGTACTGCGCCATGGCGCGACCCATGCTGGTCTGCAGGCCCACGCCGCGCCCCTGGCAGCCGATGTCCACCAGCAGGCCGGGCTGCGGCTCGTGCAGGTGCGGCAGGTAGTCGCGGGTGATGGCCACGCGGCCGCACCAGCGGTACTCGAACGGCGTGCCGGCCACCTGCGGGAACATCTTCACCATCACCCGTTCCAGGTGGGCCCAGTCCTGCGGCCCCTTGGGCTCTCGGAACGGCCCGCGCCCGCCCATCAGCAGGCGGCCCTGGTGGTCCAGCCGGAAATAGAGCAGCAAATTGCGGGTATCGGAGGTGACCTGCCCTTCCGGAAAGATGCCTGCGCGCAGGCGCTCCGGCAGCGGCGCGGTGGCGACCTGGAAGGTATTGGCGTCGATGATCGAGGTCTTCAGGCCCGGCAGCAGATCGGCGCCGTAGGCGTTGGTGCACATCACCACGCGGTCGGCAGTCACGCTGGCGCCGCCGGCGGTCGTGGCGGTCCACTTGCCGCCGTCGCGCTTGAGCCCGGTGACGGGCGTGTCGGTATGGATCACCGCCCCCGCATTCAGGGCGGCCCGCGCCAGGCCGCGCGCATAGCTCAGCGGCTGCACCGCGCCCGCGCGCCGGTCGATCCAGCCGCCCAGATAGCGGTCGGTGCCGATCAGGCGCGCCACCTGCGCCTTGTCCAGCGGTTGCGCGTCGGCGCCGTGGCGCGCCCATTGCGCGGCTCTGGCGTGCGCCAGTTCCAGCGCCGCGGGGGTGTGGGCGCCCTGGATCCAGCCGCTGCGCACGTGCGGCACGTCCATCGCGTGCCGCTCGATCAGGTTGAACACCGAATCGGCGGTGGCGCCGGCGAAGCGCACCAGGCGTTCACCGCGCTCGCCGCCGAACATCGAGACCAGCGCATCGGGATCGTACTTGAGGCCCGGAATGACCTGCCCCCCGTTGCGCCCTGAACCGCCGAAACCGATCTCGCGCGCCTCCAGCACCACCACCCGCACGCCCTGCTCGGCCAGGTGCAGCGCGGTGCTCAGGCCGGCATAGCCGCCGCCCACTACCAGCACGTCGGCCTGCGCGGACTGCGTCAGCGGCTGCGTGTCCGGCGGCGGCGCCGCGGTGGCGGCCCAGAGCGACGGGGAAAGCGGAAACGGCGTCTGCGACATGATGGTTCCTCACATGGGATGCAGCACGCGGCGCAGGAAATCCTGCGTGCGCGGGTGCCGCGGCTGATTCAGCACTTCACGGGCGGCGCCCTGCTCCACCATCACGCCGCCGTCAAAGAACATGACGCGGTCGGCAACCTCGCGCGCGAAGCTCATCTCGTGCGTCACGACGACCATGGTCATGCCGGCCTCGGCCAGCTTGCGCATCACGCCCAGCACGTCGCCCACCAGTTCGGGGTCGAGCGCCGAGGTCGGTTCGTCGAACAGGATCGCCTTGGGCTGCATGGCCAGGGCCCGCGCGATCGCCACGCGCTGCTGCTGGCCGCCGGACAGCTGTGGCGGATGGGCGTCGGCCTTGTCGGCCAGGCCGACGCTGGCGAGCAGTTCGCGGCCGCGCTCCAGCGCCTGCGCGCGCGGCTCGCCCTTCACGTAGATCGGTCCTTCCACCACGTTCTCCAGCGCGGTGCGATGGGGAAAAAGGTTGAAGCGCTGGAACACCATCGCCACCTGTGTGCGGATGGAAACGATGGACGCCGCATCGCAGTCCACCAGCTCGCCATCCACGGTGATGCGGCCGGCGTTGTAGCGCTCCAGCCCGTTGATGCAGCGCAGGATGGTGGACTTGCCCGAGCCGGACGGCCCGATCACGCACACGACTTCCCCCTTGCTGACCTCGGCATCGATGCCCTTAAGCACTTCCAGCGACCCAAAGCTCTTGCGCACGCCCTTGAGTTCGATCATTTGGCGGCACTCCTCTTTTCCAGATGCCGCACCAGCAGGATCAGCGGCACGCACATCACCAGGTACATCAGCGCCACCAGCGAGAACACGGTGGCGTTCTTGAACGTCGACACGGCGATCAGCTTGCCCTGCAGGGCGAGCTCGGCCACCGTGATGGTGGACGCCTGCGACGAGTCCTTGAGCATCATGATCATGATGTTGCCGTAAGGCGGCAGCACGATCTTGACGGCCTGCGGCAGCACCACGCGGCGCATGGTCATGCTCCAGCTCATGCCCATCGCCATGGCCGCTTCGATCTGGCCGCGGTCGATGGCTTCAATCCCCGCGCGGAAGTTCTCGGCCTGGTAGGCCGAGTAGGCAATGCCCAGCCCGATGATGGCCGCCTGCACCGCCGTCAGCGCGATGCCCATGTCCGGCATCACGAAGTAGATGTAGAACAGCAGCACGATGATCGGGATGCCGCGCAGCAGGTTGATCACGCCCGCGCTGAACTTGGACAGGTACTTGTTGCCGGAGACCCGCATCAGCGCCCACACCAGTCCCAGCAGCGTGGACAGGACCAGCGACCCGAGCGTCACCAGGATGGTGAGCTTGGCGCCCTGCAACAGGATCGGCAGATATTCCGCCGCGTCTTTGAAGAATTCCGTCATGACTCGATTCACCCCAACTGGGCCGCATCCGGGAAGCCCGGTCGCGGCCGGTCCGCGCGCCAGGGCGCGCAGTCCGGGCGGACACCTGCCGTGGCGCCGCGCCCGCCATCAAACGGGCGTCAGCCGCCCAGCCCCCACTTCTTCAGGATCTGGTCGATGGCGCCATCGGCCTTCAGCTTGGCCAGCGCCTTGTTGATGCGTTCGAGCAAGGCGGTGTCGTCCTTGCGCGTGGCCAGGCCCAGGCTGCCCATGACGGTGGGCTGGTAGGACTGCGCCATCTTCAGGTTGGGATAGTTGCCCTGGGTCAGGATGTAGGCGGCAATGGGATAGTCCATGAAGCCGCCCTGGATGCGGCCGGCATTGGCGTCGCGCATCATGTCCGGCGGGTTGTCGTAGAGCTTCACCTCCTTGAACACGCCGCTCTTCTGGATCGGCTCGACGAAGGCGGTGCCGACCTGCACGCCGACCGTCATGCCTTGCATGTCGGCGAAGGACTTGTATTCCTTGTTGTCGCTCTTGAGCACCATCAGGCCTTCGCCATAGCGATAGACCGGCTCCGAGAAACTCACCACCTGCTGGCGCTGCGGCGTGATGAACATGGCCGCCGAGACGATGTCGATGCGCTTGGAAGTCAGCGAACCGATCAGCGCCGAAAACGCCATGGGCTCGATCTGCACCTCGAAGCCAGCCTCCTTGCCGACCGCTTTCACAATATCGACCATCACCCCCTCGATGGAGTTGGTCTTGGTGTCAAGAAAAGTGAACGGACTGCCGGTGGGCGTGGACCCCACCTTCAACACCGTCTGGGCCTGCGCGGCCGTGGCCGTGGACAATGCTGCGAATACAGAGACAACCAGAGTCTTGAATTTCATGACATTTCCTCATCTAGGCAAAGCGTTCCGGAGCGTGCCCGGACGGCGGATGATCCCCAGTGTCATCGCGCCGATTCACTGCCCGCGCGCTCAAGGCGGCGGTTACGTCACATCCCCCGCGGCTTGATTGATATTCGAGATGGCCCAGATGACTTCGGTCACCTGCGAGCCGGGATTGCGCCAGCGCCGCGGCGTGCTGCTGGCATAGCAGAAACTGTCGCCCTCCTTGAGCAGCACGACGCGGTCACCCACCCAGAGTTCGAGCGTGCCCTTGAGCACCACGCCGATCTGCTCGCCCTGCCCGGTCACGAACAGTTCGTTGCCGGTCGAGCCGCCGGGCTCGATGGTGGCGCGGCACAGGTCCATGCTGCGGCAGGCCGGCGGCGTGTACATCTCCTTGACGATGCCCTTCTCGCGCAGGTCGATATAGCGGTGCGTGCCGGCGCGGGCGACGCGGCCACCGTCCTCGCCTTCGGTGTGCTCGGCGTTGCGCAGCAAGGCGTTGACCGACACGCCGAACTCGCGCGCCAGCTGGTGCAGCGTCTTGACCGACGCCGAGCTCAGGCCGCGCTCGATCTGGCTGAGCAGGCCCAGCGACATGCCGCAGGCCTGCGCCACGTCCGCCAGCGAGCGGCCGTGCTGCTTGCGCAATTGGCGCAACTGCTGGCCCAGCCACATGTCGACGGCGGACTCAGGGCGACCCGCCGCCAGCGCTGGCCTGGACAGCGCGGCGGCATCACGCGGCACGGGAGAGGATCGGCTCATATGAAAATTTCATTTTTATGTAATTTTCAATACTAAGGAGCGAGCCGAGTCACTACAACCTAGGAGCATCCCTAGGCTGATCGGGTCTTGGAAAAGGGGAAAAAGCTTGCGGACGAATCCCGCGCGATGAACGGCGGCCAGCCGGCCAGGCTGCAGGAACGAGGACGAATGAAGGCCGGAGCGTCCGCATGAAACCAGGATGCCCGCATCCTGGCGCACCACCGAAAGATGCGCCTCGGCCCAGAATCGGGAGGGATGCGCGCGTCGCGAAACCGACAGGAGCGCGTAATGGCGCAAGGCCAGGGAATGCGCCTGCCGACTCAGGAAGCCTTGGACTTGGATCCGCGGCGGCGCTTGGCGGGCAGCGGCGGCAACGGCTCGCCGGCCAGTTCGGCCAGGAAGCGCTCGTCGGTCAGCGACAGCCAGCCCTGGGCGCGGGCCGACTCGATCAGCTCGGGGCGCCGCGCGACGGTCAGCGCCAGCGAACGTTCCCGGCGCCAGCGCGAGATGTTGGCATGGTGGCCGCTGAGCAGCGGCGCCGGCACGGGCGCGCCCTCGTAGACTTCGGGGCGCGTGTAATGCGGGCTGTCCAGCAGGCCGGACAGCGTGTCATTGAAGGAGTCCTGCAGCGCGGAGTCGCCGTCGTTCAGCACGCCCGGCAACAGGCGCACCGCGGCGTCGATCACGGCCAGCGCCGCGATCTCGCCGCCGGACAAGACGAAGTCGCCCAGCGAGATTTCATGCGTGACGCAGCGCTCGATGAAGCGCTGGTCGACCCCTTCGTAGCGACCGCAGATGAGGATCAGGCCGTCGCTGGCCGCCAGCGCCTCGGCGCCGGCCTGGTCGTAGCGCTTGCCCACGGGCGCGAGCAGCGCCACCGGGGCCGGCCCCAGGCCTTGGGCCGCGCGCGCCGCCTGAGCGGCATTGACGGCGGCCTCCAGCGGCGCCGCCATCATCACCATGCCGGGGCCGCCGCCATAGGGGCGGTCGTCCACGGTACGGTGGGGATCACTGGTGAAATCTCGCGGATTCCAGGCATGCAGGGCCCACCGGCCCTGGGCATGAGCCCGGCCGGTGACGCCCAGGTCGCGCACCACCCCGAACATCTCGGGAAAGAGTGTCACGACATCGATGCGCATCAGAGATCCGCGGGCCAGTCGCTGTCGATGCGGCGCGCGGCCAGATCGACGGCTTGGATGTGCGCGCGCACGAACGGAACGAGCATTTCGGCGGGCTTTCCCTTGGCGTTCAGCAAGGTTTCGGGGCCGTCGGCTCCGACCTTCTGGCGCAAGACCTTCAAGACGGCGTGAGCGCCGTTATCCAGGACCTCGTCCACCACGCCGATGAGCGCGGCATCGCCGTCCGCCGTGGTATACAGCGAACAGCCAATGAGATCGACCCAGTAGTATTCGTCTTCTTCGGGCGCGGGGAAGGAACCCCGCGGCGCCTGCACGGAATAACCGCGCAGCGCTTCGGCCTGGTCACGGTCGGCGATGCCGGCCAGCTGGGCCACCACGGTGGCGCCCTGCGAACGGACTTGCACGACCTTGTATGCGACAGGCGCAGACGCGACAGCGCCCCGCGCCAATTCAGGCACAGGGCGAGTCAACCACCATTGAGAAGCTGAGAGCAGCACTTCGGCATTGGCCGAATGCGGCTGCACCTTGACCCAGCCTTTCACACCGTAGGCCGCACTGATGCGGCCCAACTCGATCAAGTCCGCAGGCGCCGCGTTGGAATGTGCGGCATCAGACATGTATCGGGCTATCGGTTTCGTACAGCGTAGCTAGAAACTAGCAGGGTTCAGGCGTGCGACGCGGGCATTAAGCCGCGGCGGAAACCTTGGCCGAGTAGTCCTTGACCAGACGCTCGACGGCCGGCGACAGCTGGGCGCCGTTGCTGGTCCAGTGTTGCACGCGATCCAGCGCGATGCGCAGGTTTTCCGCGCCTTCGTTGCCGACGGGGTTGTAGAAACCCACGCGCTCGATGAAACGGCCGTCGCGACGGTTACGCGAATCGGTGGCCACCAGGTTGTAGAACGGACGCTTCTTGGACCCACCGCGGGCCAGGCGAATCACCACCATAGGTAATCCCTTGAATTAGTTGTGAAAAACGGGAAATTCTAGCACTTAAACAAGCCAGCTGGCAAATGCAGGTGCTGAACATCGGAAGTCGCGGCGCGATTTATACGCGAAAACACCACATATGCACCGCGTACGGGTATTCTACAAAATCCGGGCCGGAGCCCGCCGCAGACAGAGTGTAGCCCGTCACGCGCCGCTGTGCCGCGCCGGGGCGCATGAAAATCGCCCGGCGGCGTTGCCATCCGGGACGCGCCGCCCGACCGGCGCCCTTGGCAAGTGCGTGTGAAGCATTTCCCCGATTGGAGAGATCGGAATGTCACCCTACGCCACATCCTCAAGCCCGCTCCCCCCGGCCGCGCCGCAACGGCGTCGCCCTTCCCTGCTCTTACGCACCGCATGCCCGCGCGAACGTCCCCGTTTTCGCAGGGGCTGATCGCGCCCTGTTTCTCCCCACCGTTTTCCCACAACTTCCTCTACCGGAGGGTGCTGCACCATGAAGAACCGTAAAACTGTCTTCACCCCTGTCGCGCGCCTGGCGGCAACAGGTTTGCTGGCGGGCATGCTGGCGCTGCCGATGGCGGCCCAGGCCCGAGTGGTCGGCGCGGCACTGACCACCGCCACCGGCAAGGTCACGGCGGTGGATCCCGCCACCCGCACAATCACGCTGCAGGGCGCCAATGGCAATGTGGTGGATATCCAGGCGGGCCCGGAAGTGCGCAATTTCAAGCAGATCAAACCAGGCGATTCGTTGACGCTGGACTATTACGAGTCGGTGGCCGTCGACGTGCGCCCGGCCGGCTCCGGCGCTCCCGAAGTGGTCACCCAGACCGCCGGCACGCGCAGCGCCAAGGGAGCCAAGCCAGGCGGCGCGGTCGGCCGGCAGACCACCATCACCGCCGAGATCTGGCACATCAACAAGAGCGCCAATCTTGTCACTCTGAAGGGCCCGCAAGGCGCGCTGCGCACGATCCAGGTGCAGGACCCGGCAATGCAGGCGCGCCTGGCGACACTGAAGGAAGGCGACCTGGTGGACTTCACCATCACGCAAGCCGTGGCGGCGGCCATCCATAAATAGACGGCGCGACGCGCAGACGCGCGCCACGGCACGCCAAACAAAAAGGCCAGCCCGTAAAGGCTGGCCTTTGTCATGGAACGCCGGATCAGCGGCGACGCAGGAAATGCACGCCGCGGCCATCGGCCTCGTGTTGCGCGACCAGCACGTTGCCGGTCTGGCGCGAGAAGGCCTGGAAGTCACGAATGGCGTTGCGGTCGGTGGTGACGACGCGCAGCACCTGCCCGCTTTCCATCTGCGCCAGGGCTTTCTTGGCGCGCAGGATGGGCAAGGGGCAGGTCAGGCCGCTGGCATCCACTTCCTGGTCGAACGACGGCGCTGGCGCGCCGGACGCGTTGTCCATGTCAGAGGCGCTCATCGACCCACTTCTGCACGCTGGCGATCGCGGCGGGCAGCGCCGCCAGATCGGTGCCGCCACCCATGGCCATGTCCGGACGGCCGCCGCCCTTGCCGCCCACCTGGCTGGCGACGAAGCCCACCAGGTCGCCGGCCTTGATGCGGTTGGTCAGGTCGGCCGTGACGCCGCCGACGACGCTGATCTTGCCGTCGGCCGAGCCGGTGGCCAGCAGCACCACCGCGGGCTTGAGGCGGTCCTTCAGGTTGTCGACCATGCCGCGCAGGGCCTTGGGATCGACGTCGCCGATGCTGGCGGCCAGCAGCTTGATGCCCTTGACCTCGACGGCCGCGGAGCTGGCCAGGTCATTGCCGGCGCTGGCGGCGAGCTTGCTGCGCGATTGTTCCAGGTCTTTCTCGAGCTGCTTGACCTGGTCCTGCACCTGCGCGATGCGGGCCGGCAGGTCGGCGGGCGTGCTGCGCAGCATGCCGGCCACCTGGGCCAGCAAGGCGCTCTGGTTCTGCACCCAGGCCAGGGCGTTGTCGCCCGTGATGGCCTCGATACGGCGCACGCCGGCGGCCACGCCGCCTTCGGACACGATCTTGAACAGGCCGATGTCGCCGGTGCGGCTGACGTGGGTGCCGCCGCACAGTTCGCGCGAGAAACCGATGTCGAGCACGCGCACGGTGTCGCCGTACTTTTCGCCGAACAGCGCCATGGCGCCGCCCTTGACGGCGTCGTCGTAGGCCATGACCTGGGCCACGGTGGGCTGGTTGGCGAGGATCTCGGCGTTGACGATGGCCTCGACGCGGGCGATCTGCTCGGCCGTCAGGGGCGCGTCCTGCGCGAAGTCGAAACGGGTCTTGTCGGGGTCGACCAGCGAGCCGCGCTGCTGCACATGCGCGCCCAGCACCTGGCGCAGGGCCTTGTGCATCAAATGGGTGGCCGAGTGGTTGCGCACGGTGCGGGCGCGGCGCACCGCGTCCACGCGCGCCAGCACGGTGTCGCCCACCGCCAGCTTGCCCTCTTCCAGCGTGCCGTGATGGCCGAACACGCCGGACTGGATCTTGAGCGTGTCGCCCACGGCGAAACGCACGCCGACCGCTTCGAGCAGGCCGGTGTCACCGACCTGGCCGCCGGACTCGGCGTAGAACGGGGTGGCATCCAGCACCACCACGGCGCTCTGGCCGGCCTGCACCTGCTGCACCTGGGTGCCGTCGACGTACAGGGCCGTGACCTTGACGTTGTCGAGTTCGAGCTTTTCGTAGCCTTCGAAACGCGTTTCCGCGCCTTCGTAGCTCAGGCCTTCGGCCATCTTGAACTTGCCGGCGGCGCGCGCCTGGTCGCGCTGGCGTTCCATGGCGACTTCGAAGCCGGCCATGTCGACGTCGACTTCGCGTTCGCGGCAGATGTCGGCGGTCAGGTCCACCGGGAAGCCGTAGGTGTCGTACAGCGTGAACAGCGTGGTGCCATCCAGCTGGCCGCCCTTGGGCACGTTGGCCAGCGCGCCGTCGAGGATGCGCATGCCGTGTTCCAGCGTTTCGCCGAAGCGCTCTTCTTCCTGCTTGAGCACCTGGGCCACGCGCTCGGCGGTGGCGGCCAGCTCGGGATAGGCTTCGCCCATCTCGGCGACCAGGTCGGGCACCAGGCGGTGGAAGAACGGCTTGGTCTGGCCCAGCTTGTAGCCGTGGCGCAGCGCGCGGCGGACGATGCGGCGCAGCACGTAGCCACGGCCTTCGTTGCTGGGGATGACGCCGTCGACGATCAGGAACGAGCAGGCGCGGATGTGGTCGGCGATGACCTTGAGCGAATTGTTCGCCAGGTCCTTGACGCCGGTTTCGCGCGCGGCGGCGGCGATCAGGTTCTGGAACAGGTCGATTTCGTAGTTGGAGTGGACGTGCTGCAGCACGGCCGCGATGCGCTCCAGGCCCATGCCGGTATCGACACAGGGACGCGGCAGGCGCGGCATGTTGCCGGCGGCGTCGCGCTCGAACTGCATGAACACCAGGTTCCAGATCTCGATGTAGCGGTCGCCGTCTTCCTCGGGCGATCCCGGGGGGCCGCCCCAGATCTCGGGGCCGTGGTCGTAGAAGATTTCCGAGCACGGGCCGCAGGGACCGGTGTCGGCCATCTGCCAGAAGTTGTCCGACGCGTAGCGCGCGCCCTTGTTGTCGCCGATGCGGATAATGCGCTCGGCCGGCACGCCGACTTCCTTGGCCCAGATGTCATAGGCCTCGTCGTCTTCCTGGTAGACGGTGACCCAGAGCTTCTCGGCCGGCAGCTTGTAGACCTGCGTCAGCAGTTCCCAGGCGTACTGGATGGCGTCGCGCTTGAAGTAGTCGCCGAAGCTGAAATTGCCCAGCATTTCGAAGAACGTGTGGTGGCGGGCGGTGTAGCCCACGTTCTCCAGGTCGTTGTGCTTGCCGCCGGCGCGCACGCTGCGCTGCGACGACGTGGCACGCGTGTACGACCGCGATTCCTTGCCCGTGAAGACGTCCTTGAACTGGACCATGCCCGAATTGGTGAAAAGCAGGGTCGGATCGTTGCCCGGCACGAGCGACGACGAAGGAACGATGGTGTGTCCCTTGGACTTGAAGAATTGCAGGAACTGCTGGCGAATCTCGGAGGATTTCATCGTGGATGAAGCAGGATTTAGGCGAATCGTTGATTATAGAGGGTTGTCGCCCGCTTGCACCCTGGGGGCCACCCCAGCGCGTCCCGCCTCGTCCGAACCGTCCCCTGGCGAGGCCCGGCGCGCCTGGGCAGCCAGCCTGCCGCCACGGAATACCAGGGCCTGCCAGCGACCCGCCACCACCACGTACGGATCGCGGTGCGCAAGGGGCAGGACGCGCTCGCCGTCGGCCGCCACGCCCAGGATGGCGGGCAGCGCCTGGCCAGGCGCGAACTGCAGCCAGGTCTCGCGGCCGTCGTCGAACACCTGCATCGGCGCCACGGCGGGATCGCCGGACAGCAGCCAATCGAAGTGGAACCCGGGCGCGGCGATGGCCGATGCCCGCCAGCCCGGCCGCGCCATCGGAGTGCCGGCGGGCGACCACGCGCAAGCGGCCAGGCTCGACAGCGCGCCGGCGAAAAAAAGGATTCTGAACATGCTCCACCCTGCCTGAAACGGCGACCCGGGAGCGGATCGCATCACGCCAGGCATGGTGAGCCCAAGCCGGCGGCAACGACAGACCGGCATGTACGCATGGACCGATATATCCCGTCCGATGGCATGGGCGTGGCCCGAAAAAAAGCCCGGTTCGGAAACCGGGCTTGCGGACGGCTGCCAAACGGCGCGCGGGCGCCGCCGGCGGACTGTCTTAACGCTGCGTGGCGATGGAACGCGCCTGGTTGGCGGCGTTGTTCAGCGCCGACACCGGCGGCGTCTTGCCTTCCAGCGCGTCGTTGAGCTGCTGGTTGAACACCGGCTCGATGCGGTCGTAGTTGGCCATGCGGAAACCGCGGCTGTTGGCGACCGGGCGAGCGCTCATCGAGGCCACCACGGCTTGCGCGCCGGGGATGCTCTTGTAGAACGACACATCCGAGGCGCGGAACGCGGCTTCGGTCAGCGGCAGGTAGCCAGTGCGCTGGTGCCATTCCGCCGCGATGACGGGCTTGGACAGCCAGGCGAGGAACTGCGCCGTGGCCTTTTCCTCATCCTTGGGACGGCCTTCGAGCGCCCACAGGGCCGAGCCGCTCACGAACGGCTGGCCGCCGTTCTGGGTGACCTGGTCGTAGTAAGGCAGCGGCGCCACGCCGAACGACAGCGACTTGGTGTTCAGGAACTGGCCGAACGAACCCGAGTTGCCGGTCAGCACCGCGCATTCGCCCTTGGCGAACAGCTTGTCGGCGCTGTTGTCGGCGGTGTGCGCCATGAACAGCAGCGAACGCTTCCAGCTGACCATCAGCGAGATGTGACGCATGTAGAGCGTGTCGAACTGCATCGCCGGCGCCGCGCTCTTCTTGGTGACCGCATCCAGGCCGTTGTTGTTGCTGGTGTATTGCTGGTTGTTCACCGGCGCCAGGTTTTCCAGGTGAATCGAAACCTGGTCGCTGGAGGCGTAGGGACAGTCGAGGTCAGCCACGTCACGCAGCTTCAGCAACTCGGCCTGCAGGCCGGTCCAGGTGCGGGCGGGCTTGTTGGGGTCGAGGCCGGCCTTCTTGTAGGCGGCGGTGTTGTAGAACATCACCGGCACTTCGGCCATCCACGGGAAGGCCAGCAGGCGGCCCTTGCCGTCGCGGATGAAGCTGCTGGTGGCCGGCACGAACCAGTTCAGGTCCTTGATCGGATACTTGGCCAGCAATTCGTACATCGGCAGGATGGCCTTGTGTTCGGCCACGACTTCCGGCGAGTGATTGTCGTTCAGTTGCACCAGGTTGGGGGCCTTCTTGGCCTTGACCGCGGCGGCGGCCTCCTGTTGCAGTTGCGCCTGCGTCGGGAAGGCGCGCAGGGTCACTTTGACCTGGTCCTGCTCCTTGTTGTACTGCTTGGCGAGCTTTTCGAACTCGGCCTTGTTGGCGTCCGGCAGCGTGTGCCAGACCTGGATTTCCACGGGAGCGGCATGGACCGCGCCCGCGACCGCCATGGCGGCGCCAAAGACCCATGTGCGCCGGCTGGCGAACATCGCGCGGGCAATGCCCGCCAATTGCAATTTCTTCATAGGTTCATAGACCAAGAAAAGGGAATTCCGGTTCTGGACGACGTCCGCTCAGCAGGTCGGCCAGTGCCCGGCCCGAGCCAACGCCCATCGTCCAGCCGAGAGTACCGTGTCCGGTATTGATATACAAATTCGGGATGTGACTGCGGCCGATGATGGGCACGTTCGAGGGAGTGGACGGGCGCAGGCCCGACCAATAGCTGACACGCTCGAAATCGAGCGCGTCGGGAAAGAGTTCGCGGGCCAGCCGCGTCATGGCTTCGCAGCGGCCGGTGTTCAGGCCGCGCGAATAGCCGGACAGCTCGGCCGTGCCGGCCATGCGCAGGCGGTCGCCCAGGCGGGAGAACACCACCTTGTGGCTGCTGTCGGTCAGGCTGACCGTGGGCGCGCCGTCGGGTTTCAGGACCGGGAAGGTGGCCGAGTAGCCCTTGGCCGGGTAGACATTGCACGGGATGCCGAGCGGGCGCAGCAGCGACGGGCTGAAGCTGCCCATGGCCACCACGTAGGCGTCGGCCGCCAGGGCGCCGTAGCGGCCGTCGGGCTCGATCAGTTCGACGCCGCTGACGGCGCCGGCCTGGGTGATGAGCCGGGTGACGCGGGTGCTGTAGCGGAATTCGACCCCGGCGCGCGCGCAGCGCTCGGCCAGCGCGACGGTGAACAGATGCACGTCGCCGCTTTCGTCCTCGGGGGTGTAGTCGCCCCCGACGATGGTGTTGCGATGCGGCGCCAGGGCCGGTTCGATGGCGATGACCTCGTCGGTCGAGACGACGCGGCGTTCGACGCCGAAATCGCGCATCAGGCCGGCGGCGCGCTGCGAGTTCTCGAATTCGTGCTGGTCGCGGTAGAAATTCAGGATGCCGCGCTCGAGGTGATCGTACTCGATGCCGAGTTCGGCGCGCATGCCGCGCAGCGTGGCGCGGCTGTATTCGGCCATGCGGACCATGGCGCGGATGTTCGGCGCCAGGCGGCCGGGCAGGCACTCGCGCAGGAAGGCCAGGCCCCACATCCACTGGCGCCAGTCCAGCTGCGGACGGAACAGCAGCGGCGCGTTGTCCTGGAACATCCACTTGAGCAGCTTCAGGGGCGCCTGCGGATTGGCCCAGGGCTCCGCATAGGAAACCGAAATCTGCGCGCCGTTGGCGAGGCTGGTCTCCTGGGCGGGTCCGGTGCAGCGGTCGATGACCACGACGTCGTGGCCGGCCTGGCTCAACCACCAGGCGCTGGAGATTCCGATGATGCCGCTACCCAATACCGCTACTTTCATGCCCGCATTGCTCCCTGCGTATCCGCCGGGCCCGCGGACACGATGTCCGCCCCCCGCGGCAAGCCGCTGCCAAGATGACACCGCAGTTTACCCCGGCGCCCCGCCCTCGCCTACGCCCGCCCTCATCAAAAAAAGGGGAGGAACCCGCCCGTGCCGGATCCCTCCCCTTCGCTATGGGCGGCGAGCGGATTTCAATCAGGTCGCGGCTTTGGCCAGGTCGGCCTCGGAAGTAAAGGCGTCCGCGTAAAACTCCTCGGGCGGCAGGCCGCACTGGGCGCTGAATTCGCGCCGCGCGGCGTCGACCATCGGCGGCGCGCCGCAGGCGTAGACCTGGTGACCGGACATGTCGGGGATGTCCTGCAGCACGGCCTCGTGCACGAAGCCGTCGCGGCCGCTCCAGCCGTCTTCCTCGAGCGCATTGGACACCACCGGCACGTAGCGGAAATCCGGCAGGTCGCGGGCCCACGACTGCGCCAGTTCGTCCATGTAGAGGTCGCGCGGGCGGCGGCCGCCCCAGTACAGCGACACCGGACGGCGGATGTTCTTGTGGATCATGTGTTCGACGATGGCCTTGACCGGCGCGAAACCGGTGCCGCTGGCCAGCAGGATGATCGGCTTGTCGCTGTCTTCGCGCAGGAAGAACGAACCGAAGGGGCCTTCCAGGCGCAGGATCTCGCGCTCTTTCATCTGCGTGTCGCCGGCGCCGAACACGTGGTCGGTGAAGACCCCGCCCGGCAGGTGGCGGATGTGCAGTTCCAGCGGGCTGCCGGTGTGCGGCGCGCCGGCCATGGAATAGCTGCGGCGACGGCCGTCCTTGAGGATGACCTCGATGTACTGGCCGGCGTAGTAACGGAACTGCTCCGAGGCCGGCAATTGCAGCTTGAGCACGGTCACGTCCGGCGCCGCGCGCTCCATGGTCTGCACGCGCGAAGGCAGCTTGCGGATCTGGATGTCGCTGGCCAGGCGCACTTCGGTCGACTCGACCACCAGGTCGGAGGCGGGCCGGGCCTGACAGAACAGGGTGTAGCCATCGGCCAGTTCCTCGGGCGACAGGATCTGCGCGGGGTACTGGCCGGCGTCGAATTCCCCGGACACCACTTTGCCCTTGCAGGTGGAGCAGGCGCCATTGCGGCAGCTGTAGGGCAGCACGATGCCCGCGGCCAGGGCGCCGTCGAGCACGGTCTGGCCGGGCTCGACCGGGAATTGATGCTTGCTGGGTTGGATGATGACCTGGAAGCTCATGATGAAACGTATCAGGGGGGATCAGGGTTGACGGCGCCCATGGTACACACCCCACGAGGCGCCGCCCGGCCCGGCCTCAGGCCGGGAACTTGCGGATTTCCTTGACGCGGTTGGCGTCGTCCACCAGCACGACCTGCGGCTTGTGGGTGGCGGATTCTTCTTCGGACATGGGACCGTAGGTGCAGATGATCATCAGGTCGCCGACCTGGGCGCGACGCGCGGCCGCGCCGTTGAGCGAAATGATGCCGCTGCCGCGGGCCGCCTTGATGATGTAGGTGTCAAAGCGCTCGCCATTGTTGATGTTGTAGAGCTCGATGCGCTCGAACTCGCGCATGCCGGCGGCGTCCAGCAGGTCTTCGTCGATGCCGCAAGAGCCTTCATAGTGAAGGTCGGCTTCGGTGACCGTGACGCGGTGCAGCTTTGCCCGCAACATGATGCGTTGCATGATGGAAATATCCTGGTTTCGCGTGCCGGAACGCGAAGTGATGCGATGAATGCGAAAACACCCGCGACGGTTGCGAATCCGCGGGCATGCACCGAACGGCACCCGGTTTTGCCGTCGGAAGCCGGTATTCTATAATTTTTGCCGCGACGGGACGGCCCGTTGCTGCGCCCGCCCGCACATGGCGGCATTTGCCATCGGCAACGACGGCATTGGCCATTGCCGGCAACGCATCAATCCGGGGACGACCCCTCTCAAGTAGGAGTCGTCATGACCTGGATCATCCTCATCCTCGCTGGCCTGTTCGAAATCGTCTGGGCCGTCGGCCTCAAATACACCCATGGCTTCACCCGCCTGACGCCGTCGCTCGTCACCGTTGGCGGCATGCTCATCAGTTTCTGGCTGCTGGCCGTGGCGATGAAGACGCTGCCGCTGGGCACCGCCTACGCGGTGTGGGTCGGCATCGGCACCATCGGCGCCTTCGTGGCCGGCATCATCCTGTTCGGTGAATCCATCAGCTGGTTGCGCATCGCCAGCGTCGCGCTGATTGTGCTGGGCCTGATCGGCCTGAAGCTGACGTCGGCCTGATCGCGCAAGACCCGGCCTCGCGCCGGGACGTGACGCGCTAGAAATCCAATTCGATCTCGACCGCGTCGCCCACTTTCAGGCGCGCGCCGGCCGGCGCATCGACAATCGCATTCTGGCCAAACACCACCCCGATCTCCAGGTTGCGATAACCCGCCAGTGTGCGGCCCGGCTCGTCGTGCTGCACGGCGGTGCGCTGGTCGATGTCGGGAATAGAGCAGCGCGTGCACGGCTTGACCAATGCCATGCTGACCGCGCCCGTGGTGATCATGGCGGTATGGTCTTCCTCGAAGGCCTCCCACTCGCCCTGCACCACGATGTTGGGACGGAACCGATCCATCGGCACCGGGGCCACGCCCTTGGCCTGCAGGCGTGCGTTCAGGTCATCGAGCGACGCCTGGTTCGCCACCAGCAACGGGAAGCCATCGGCGAAGCCGAAGAAGTGATCCCCCCCGAACGTCTGCGCCAGGTCTGGATGGCTTTCGGCCCACTTATCCACCCATTCCGGTTTGGCGGGCCGCGTCGCTCCGGTGTCGACCTTGTACAGGCGGCAAGGCGTCTTGAGGAAATCCGAACACCACTGCGCCGCGGCCTCGCTTTCGCGGCGCGCGTCGAGCGTGTCCTTCCAGACGCCCACGCTTTCGACCCCGGGCTGCAGCGCCGAGCCGTCCAGCGGCACGTCCAGGTCGGGCATGCCGGGCGCCGAAAGCCGCAGCGTGTCGGCCGTGAGCGCCGTGCGGATCAAGGCCATGGCCGCCCACTGGCGCTGCGTCATGAAATGGCCGTCCGCCCCGACCAGCATCCAGCGACGGTCGTGGGCCAACCCGGCGCGGTCCACGGGCGACTCGGACAGGTCGATACCGGCACAGGATTTGACCGGGTAGATATGCAGGCTGAGGATGCGGGCGGACATGATGCGACTTCCGGCAGGGAAAGACGGCAGAGCATAGCGGAACGACGAAAAAAAGCCCAGGCCGAACGGCCTGGGCTGCGGCGCATGCAAGCGACGCGGGCGTTCTTTCCCTCACGGGAAAGCGCGCAGCGGAAACGGCATGGGTCGCCCCCGCGCGCGGCCGGCCAGGCCACGCCCCGACCAGCGCCGGCAAGCATCCGCCGCGGACAACATGCCGCGCTAGCTGCCGACCAGCTTCAAGGTATCGAGCGGCGTGACGGCCTTGAACGCCTTGCGGGTGGCGATGTGCTCGGGACGCGGGGTCAGTCCGTACTTGGGCGGCTCCAGCGTGTTTTCCATGCTGTTGTAGACCATGAACACGTTGGCGCGCGGCCACGGCGAGATGTTGCTGTTGGAGCCGTGCATGGTGTTGCAGTCGAAGAACACCACCGAGCCGGCCTTGGCCGTCATGGTGCGGATGCCGCCCTGCTCGACCAGCAACTGCAGGCTGACCGGATCCGGCACGCCGTACTCCTGCTTCTTGAGCGACTGCTTGTAGTGGTCGTTGGGGGTTTCGCCGACGCACGAGATGAACTGCCGATGCGAGCCCGGCACCAGCATCAGCGGGCCGTTGCAGTCATTGTTCTCGGTCAGCAGCACCGAGCAACTGAGCGCGCGCATCGACGGCATGCCGTCTTCCACGTGCCAGGTCTCGAAATCCGAGTGCCAGTAGAACTCCTTGCCCTTGAAGCCGGGCTTCATGTTGGCGCGGGACTGGTGGATGTAGACCTCGGAACCCAGGATCTGGCGCGCCACGTTGACCAGCCGCGGATCGCGCACCAGGCGCGCCAGCACGGGGTTGAGCACGTGCACCATGAAAATCGAGCGCACGGCGTTGCTGCCGGGCTCGGTGATCGACTCTTCGCGGCGGATGATCGACGGGTCGCGCGTCATGCGCTCGACCTCGGCCGACAGCGCCCGCACTTCGGCTTCGGAGAACACGTCCTCCAGCAGCAGGAAGCCATCGCGCTCGTAGCTGCCGATCTGTTCGCCGCTCAGGGCGTTGGCGTACTTGCCTTCTCCATAGACCACCGGATCCTGGCGGGAAATGATGGCGGAACTGCGATCCGTACGGGAGGCGTACGGATCCTGCGCAGGTGAGATCATGCGAACCTCCTTGTATCAGGCCGCTTGGGCTTCGGCTTCAGGCAGGGCGTAGACGCCCTCTTTATCGTGCACTTCCTGGCCGGTCAGCGGCGGGTTGAAGACGCAGATGACGCGCAGCGGCTCCTTGCCGCCGCACAGCCAGTGCTCGTCGTGCTCGTTCAGCGCGTAGACCACGCCCGGGCCGAGTTCATACTTCTTGCCGTCGGCAATCGTCTCGATGGAGCCGTCGCCCTCGATGCACCACACCGCTTCAAGGTGATTCTTGTAGTGAATGTGGGTGCGCCCGCCCGGGAAGATGGTGGTTTCGTGGAAGGAGAAGCCCATGCCGTCCTTCTTGAGCAGCACGCGGCGGCTGACCCAGGTATCGGTGCGGACTTCGTCGGCGGTGCCGATCACATCTTTGACATTGCGTACGATCATTGACGTTTTCCTCCAAATTTCAGGATGCGGGCGGACTGCCCCTCTTCGGCCAGCGCGTCGGCCACGCTGGCCTCGATCACTTCCAGGCCCTTGGACAGCAGGTCTTCCTCGATGGTCAGCGCCGGCAGCAGCTTGAGCACTTCGTCATGCGCGCCCGAGGTCTCGATGACCACGCCGCGCTTGAAGGCGTTGGCGGCGATGCGGTTGGACAGCGCCGGGGTGGCATTGCTGACCAGGCCCTGGATCAGGCCGCGGCCACGCACCGACAGGCCGGCGTTGGGATAGCTGTGCACCAGGTTTTCCAGCCAGTCGCGCACCATGCGCTCCTTGCGCTGGATCTCGGCGGTGAACGCGGTGTTGGTCCAGTAGGTTTCCAGCGCCTGGGTGGCGGTGACGAAGGCCAGGTTGTTGCCGCGGAAAGTGCCGCTATGGGCGCCGGGCTTCCAGACGTCCAGCTCGGGCTTCATCAGCACCAGCGACATCGGCAGGCCAAAGCCCGACAGCGACTTGGACAACGTGATGATGTCGGGGCGGATGCCGGCGGCCTCGAAGCTGAAGAAGGTGCCGGTGCGGCCGCAGCCGACCTGGATGTCGTCCACGATCAGCAGCATGTCGTGGCGCTTGCAGAGCTTGTCCAGTTCCTTGAGCCAGCGCAGCGTGGCGACGTTGACGCCGCCCTCGCCCTGCACCGTCTCGACGATGACGGCGGCGGGCTTGTCCATGCCGCTGCTGGGATCTTCCAGCATGCGCTCCAGGTAGGCCATGGTGTCCACGTCCGGGCCGAAGTAGCCGTCATAGGGCATGAACGTGGTGTTGCCCAGCGGGTAGCCGGAGGCATCGCGGAACTTCATGTTCGCGGTCACCGCCAGCGAGCCGCCGCTGACGCCGTGAAAGCCGTGCGTGAAGGAAATCACATTGGGACGCCCCTTCACCTGGCGCGCGATCTTGAGCGCCGCCTCGACCGCATTGGTGCCGGTGGGGCCGGTGAACTGCAGGGTGTATTGCCAGTTGCGCGGCTTGAGCAGCACGCGGTCGACCGCCTCGAGGAAGCTTTTCTTGGCGCTGGTGGCCATGTCCAGGCCATGCACCACGCCGTCCGCCTGCACGTACTCGAGCAGCTTTTCCTTGAAGATGGGATTGTTGTGGCCGTAGTTCAACGTGCCGGCGCCGCTGAAGAAGTCGATGTACTCGCCACCGTCCTCATCCACCAGCGTCGATCCCCTGGCCTGGCTGAAGATCACGGGAAAAGACCGGATATAGCCCCGTACTTCCGACTCCATCCGGTCGAAGATTTTCAAGTCCATGTGATTATTCCTCCCTTTCATCTCATAAGTTGACAGACGGCCAGATCCCTTCCGCATGCGCGCCAGGCGCATCCGGATGCGTCAAAGCCATCCCGGTTTTCGACAGGACCGCGTTGCCGCCTAGGGAGCGGGCAAGGTGAACGGGCCTATCCTCAACAACATCTCGTCGTCATGGTCCGCGCCGCCGAACAGTTGCCGGTCGAAGAACGGCTGCTCGGAGACGTGGGCGCCCAGTTCGCCGGCCAGGCCGGCGAAGGTGCGGCGCGAGGCCTGGTTGTCAGGCGCCACCGTGGTTTCAAGATGACGAACATGCGCGAGCCCCTCGCGTTGCAAGAGCGCCCGAAGCATGGCGCGGCCTAACCGTTGGCCGCGTGCGCGGGTGTGCACGGCGACCTGCCAGACGAACAACACGTCGGGCCGGTCGGCAAGCACGTAAGCGGAGATAAATCCATCGATGCGTCCTCCGGCGCTTTCGGCCAGGACGCAGGTGCCGCGGTTGTGCTCGCACAGGAGCAGATACGCGTATAGGGAATTGAGGTCGAGTGGCGGGCACTCGGAAATGAGCTGGTGGATCGCGGCGCCGTCCTTGCGGCGGGGCTCACGCAACAGATGCGTTTTGCTGCCCGCCGCCGGCGCCACGGCACTTGAGTTCGTAGGGTCGTGCAGTTCGTTTGCTCTCATACAACCAATCCTGATTCGGGAGGCGCGCCACCGGTGGGCACCTCGAGGATGGGCGACGACGCGTCGCCCTGGGGTTCCGTCGCCACCCCGCTCTCTTCTTCCATGAGCGCGACGATGCGCTCGAGCGACAGGGTGATGGTGGCCTGCTCCAGCTCCGGCAACGCGTTGAGCGCGTCGGCCAGGTGCTTTTGCAGCGGCGACGGCGCCTGCTGCGCGACCTCGCGGCCGGCGTCGGTGGCAGTCACGAAAACAATGCGGCGGTCTTCACGGCCGCGTTCGCGGCGGATCAGGCCCTTGTCTTCCAGGCGGTCGAGAATGCCGACGACCGTGCTGGGGCTGACGTGGATCTCGCGGCTGATCGCCGTGGCCGTCATCGGCCCATTGGCAATGACCGTGCGCAGGCACATCAGCTGCGGCGCGGTGATATGGCTCACCGCGGACAGCTGGCGCGAATGCAACGCGATGGATCGTGTGATCCGGCGCAGTGCCCGCAGGATGCGCAGGTCATATTGCTGCGCGGGGTCGGTTACGGTCTGTTTATTCATGACTGAATTAGTTCAGCTAAATTGATTTCTATACGAATGATATGGGTGACCTATCCCTGTGTCAAACCGGATCGACCCTCATTTTGTAATCATTTCCGCGCATTCCGTCGTCAAGTCGCCGGGGGCGTCCCCGGGAACGGCGGTCGTTACGATTTGCCGGAATCGTTCTATATTTCGCAAATAAAACATCTGTTTTATTTTTATCCAGACAGCGGTAGCATTTGTTTTATTGCTTTCGCTTATTCCGCCATGATCGCGCCCCTGCAAGACCACCTGCGCCGCCTCAGCGCCACCCTGCCCGCCGAATTACAGCGCGCGGCGCATTGGGTGCTGGCCAATCCGGCCGAAGTGGGACTGTGGTCGATGCGCCGGCAGGCGCAGGCAGTGGGCGTCTCCCCCGCCACCATGCTGCGCCTGGCGCGCGCTGCCGGGCATGACAGCTACGAGGCCTTCCGCGCGCCCTTCCAACGCGCTTTGGCCGGCGCCGCCGACAACGGCTTGCGCGAGCGCGCGGCGCGTCTGCAGGCCGCGCACGCCCACCCGGCCGGCGGCGCGGGGCAGGATGCGCTGACGCAATGGCAGACGGCGGCTCTGGCCTCGGTCTGGCAAACCAACGACGCGGTGGCGTTCGACGCCGCCGTCGATACCCTGCTACGGGCGCGCCAGGTCGGCTTCCTGGGGACGCGCTCGGCCTTCGGCGTCGCCTTCCAGATGCGCTATGCCTACCACCTGCTGCGCCGCAACGGCATCCTGATCGATGGACTGGGCGGCGCGGCGGCCGAGGATGCCGACAGCCTGCAGGCCGGCGACGCCCTCGTGGTGATATCGCAGGCCCCCTATCCGACCGCGACGGTGCGCCTGACCCGCGAGATCGCCGCCCGCGGCGTCGCCGTGCTGGCGCTGACCGACAGCGACACCAGCCCGGTGGCGCGGGCCGCCCGCCATGTGTTGCGCTTCACCCGTCCCGCCGACACCGGGCCGGATGACGGCGAGGCGCGGGATCCCGCGTCCTTCTTCCACAGCACCGCGGGTCTGCTGGGCCTGGCCGAACACCTGATCGCGCGGCTCGCGGCCCGCGGCGGCGAGGCGGTGCTGCAACGCCTGGACGAGATCGAGGCGCGGCTGCGAGCCGACGGCGCCTATTGGCGCGACCCGCCGCGCGGGCGCGGCGCGGCGCCGGCTCCGGAATGACCCCGCCGCGCGCCGCTTCCCACCTTTTCGCCATCCGTCACCCGCCCTTCCCGCTCCGGAGTTCCTCATCATGACCCACACCCGAGTCCTTCATCGTTCCCTGCGCAGCACGCCCCCGGTCGCGGTCCGCGGCCAGGGCGCCTGGCTCTATGACCAGGAGGGCCGCGCCTATCTGGACGGTTCGGGAGGCGCCGCGGTCTCGTGCCTGGGGCACAACCACCCCGACGTGCAGGCCGCGATGCACGCGCAGATCGATGCGCTGGCCTATGCCCACACCAGCTTCTTCACCACCGAGGTCGCCGAGCAGTTGGCCGCCACCCTGGTGGCCGACGCGCCGGCCGGCACCTCGCATGCGTACTTCGTCTCGGGCGGCTCGGAGGCGATCGAGGCCGCGTTGAAGATGGCGCGCCAGTACTACGTCGAGATTGGCCAGCCGCAGCGCCGCCACATCGTGGCGCGGCGCCAGAGCTATCACGGCAACACGCTGGGCGCGCTGGCGGTGGGCGGCAACGCCTGGCGCCGGGCGCAGTTCGCGCCGCTGCTGATCGACGTGGCGCACGTGTCGCCATGCTATGCCTACCGCGACCAAGCGGCTGGCGAAACCGATGATCAATACGCCGAACGGCTGGCGCAGGAGCTGGAGCAGACCTTCCAGCGTCTCGGCCCCGACAGCGTGATGGCCTTTGTTGCCGAGCCAGTGGTGGGCGCGACCTCGGGCGCGGTGACCGCCGTGCCGGGCTACTTCCGCCGCATCCGCGAGGTCTGCGATCGCCACGGCGTGCTGCTGATCGCCGACGAGGTCATGTGCGGCATGGGCCGCACCGGCACCTTGTACGCCGTCGAGCAGGAAGGCATCACGCCCGACCTGATCACCATCGCCAAAGGCCTGGGCGGCGGCTACCAGCCGATCGGCGCGGTCATGGCGCAGGAACGCATCGTGCAGGCGATGCAGCAGGGCAGCGGCTTCTTCCAGCACGGCCACACCTACCTGGGCCACGCCACCGCGTGCGCGGCCTCGCTGGCGGTGCAGCAGGTGATCAAGCGCGACAACCTGCTGGCGCGCGTGCGCGCCCAGGGCGAGGGACTGCGCCAGCGCCTGCGGCAGGCGCTGGGCGACCATCCGCACGTCGGCGATATCCGCGGCCGCGGGCTGTTCATGGGCGTGGAACTGGTGCGGGACCGCGCCAGCAAAGCGACCTTCGACCCGGCCCTGTCGCTGCATGCGCGCATCAAGCGCGAAGCCATGGCGCGCGGCCTGATGGTCTATCCGATGGGCGGCACCATCGATGGCCGCCAGGGCGACCACGTGCTGCTGGCCCCGCCCTTCATCATCACGGACGACGAGCTGGACCAACTGACCGAACGCCTGGCCGGCGCTATCGACGCCGCCATTGCCGACAGCGGCCGCTGAACCGCAGGCGGCCTAGCCGGCCGGCGGCGTCGGCTGGCGGCGCCACGCGGGCCAGGCGCCGACGGTCAGCGCGCGCAGCAGCCATTCGACCGGGCCGTAGGCGTGGCGGCGCAGCCACCACGCCGACAGCGGCAGCTGCGCCAGAAAGATCCCCACGGCGATCGCCAGGCCCGCGCCCGGCGACACGCTGCCCGTCAGGCGCAGGCCCCAGCCAGTGAAGAGGAACGCGCACACCACCGATTGCATCAGGTAGTTGCTCAGCGCCATGCGGCCGGCCGGCGCCAGCGTACGCGCCAGCGCGGCGCCCGGTCGCGTGCGCATCGCCAGCAGCAGCGCCGCGGCGTACGACATGCTCAACAGCGGCGCCGTGAACAGGTCCATGGCCAGGCCCGGGGTTTCCCACAACGGGGACATCGACGGCAAGGCGGTGGTCGCATAGGCGGCGGACCCGGCCAGCCCGGGCAACGCCCCCAGCGCGCACAACAGCCACAACGCGCGCGGCTGGCGCCACGGATCGGCCAGCGCCTGGCGCCGGCCCAGCGCGTAGCCGACCAGGAACATGGCGAAGACAAAAGGCCCCTGCACCAGCAGGATGACGCCCCAGATGCTGGTGGTCAGCTCATGCCAATGGCGGGCCACAGTGCTGCCGATGGTGCCGCGATAGGCCTCGATGGCGGCCTGCGAATCGGCCACCGCAACCCCATTGGCGGCGCGGCTCAATTCGACGGTGCCGGCGGGATCGAGCAGGCTCAGCGCGCCCAGCAGCGTCCAGGCCAGCGACACCAACCCGATCAGCCACAGCGCGCGGCGCAAGGCGCGCCCCGGAGCCATGCGGCGGCACGCCATCAGCACCACGCCCAACGCCGCGTAGGTCAGCAGGATGTCGCCCTGGTAGAACAGCACCGCGTGCGCCAGCCCCAGCAACGCCAGACCGAGCAGGCGCCGCAGGAAGCGCGGCCCGAAGGCGGCGCCGCCGCGCTCGGCCGCGCTCATCTGCAAGGTGAAGCTATAGCCGAACAGAAACGAAAACAGCAGGTAGAACTTGGTCTCGAACAACCACGCCACCAGCCATCGCATCGCTAGGTCCCACGGCCGCGAGAAGGCGGGGTCGGTAATGCCGTTGGCGTAGAACGGCGAGGCGAACACGCCAATGTTGACGACCAGGATGCCGAACAGCGCGAAGCCGCGCAGCGCGTCGACGTGGGCAAGGCGCGGCGGGGCCACCGTGGCGGCGCCCGCAACGGCGCTGACAGGAGCGTTCAGGGGGACGTTCATGACCGCCCGCCCGCCGTGTCGGGCGCCGGCGGCAGGCAACCCTGCAATGCCGCCTCGAGCAGCCGCCCGCCGGCCGCCGCGTCGAACCGCGGGTCCACCACCGATCGGCTGTAGATGCCGTCCAGCAGCAGCAACAGCAGGTCGGTCATTTCGGACACGGGGCGCGGCATGGCGTCCGGCGGCGCGTCCTGCCATACCGCCGCCAGCAGCGCCGCCAGCGATGCCTTGCGCTCGTCTTCGTTGGCCATGACCAACGTGTGCACACGGGGGTTGCGCACTGCCTCGGCCAGGATCTCCATACCCAACCGCGCGAAACCCGGATCGCGGTACTGCGCGAGGTTCTCGTCGATCCAGCCGATCAACGCGGCGCGCGCATCGCCCGCGACGGCGCCGGCCTGGCGGCGTGCGCGCAACGCGTCGGTGTCGGACGCGATCAGCGCCTCGATGATCTCGGCCTTGCTGGCGTAGTAATGGAACAGGTTGCCGGGACTCATCCCCGCGCGCGCGCAGATCTGCGCGGTCGAGGTGGCATGGAAGCCGTTTTCGGCGAAACACTCGGCGGCGGCGGCCAGGATCTGGCGGCGCCGCTCCTGCTGCCGGGCGGGGTCGATTTTGCGCATACTGCGTCAGAGATCAATTAATAGACTGATTGATCTATCTATTAAATATCGGGCTCCCGGACAACGTCAAGTCGCGGTTCCGGAAACCAAAACGGCGGACCTTGCGGGGTCCGCCGTTGAGGGACATCGCCAACCGGACCGCGATCAGCCCAATACCGGCGACAGCAGCGGCTGCTTGGGCCGCACGTCCAGCGCCCGCCCTTTGCGCGCGCGCTTGCCGACGTACACCGCCAGCGCCGCGCCCGCCAGGATGTCTTCGGTGTGCTTGTTGCGGTAGATGCCCGCCGCGCGCAGGCCGAGCGCGCCGATCGGCACGGTCTGATCCAGCTTGTCGGCGCCGTCCAGCCCCATCAGGATGGTGCCGCGTCCGCCGCCGGACAACGATTTGACCTCGTCCAGCCCGAACACCAGGAACTTGCCCTTCTGCGACAGCAGCGCCAGTTGCGTGGCGCCCTCGAACAGCGGCACCGGACGCAACAGTTCGTCGCCCGCCTCCAGCGTGATGAACTGCTTGCCGGCGCGCTGGCGGCTGGTCATATCCGACAGCCTGGCGGCAAAGCCGTAGCCGCCGCGCGTGGCCAGCAACCAGCGGCTGTCGGCCGCCGCCGCGATGGTGTGGACGATGCGGGTACCGCTTTCCAGGTCGATCATGGTGGTGACCGGCTGGCCGTCGCCGCGCGCCGACGGCAGGCCGGACACCGGCACCGAATAGACGCGGCCGTTGTCGCCCATGGCGATCAGCGTGTCGGTGGTGCGGCATTCGAAGGCGCCGTAGAGATCGTCGCCCTGCTTGAAGGCGAATTGCGAGGCGTCGTGGCCGTGGCCCTGGCGGGCGCGCAGCCAGCCCTTCTGCGACACGATCACCGTAACGGGCTCGTCCAGCACCTTGGTCTCGAGCACGGCGCGTTCGGCGGTCTCGATCAGGGTGCGGCGATCGTCGCCATACTGCTTGGCGTCGGCCTCGATTTCCTTGACCAGCAGGCGCTTGAGCGCGTTGGGATTGTCCAGCAGTTCCTGCAACGCAACCTGTTCCTTGCACTTGTCCGCGAGCTCCTGCTCGATCTTGAAGCCTTCCAGGCGCGCCAGCTGACGCAGGCGCATTTCGAGGATGTCCTCGGCCTGGCGCTCGGACAGCTTGAAGCGCTCCATCAGCGCCGCGCGCGGCTCGTCCGATTCGCGGATGGTCTGGATCACCTCGTCCACATTCAGGTAGACCACCATGCGGCCTTCCAGCACGTGGATACGGTCGATGACCTTGTCCAGGCGGAAGCGGGTGCGGCGCATCACGGTGTTGGTGCGGAACGCCAGCCATTCGGTGAGGATGTCGCGCAGGCCCTTCTGGCGCGGGCGGCCGTCGGTGCCGATGCAGACCAGGTTGACCGAGGCGCTGCTTTCCATGCTGGTCTGCGCCAGCAGCGTGTTGACGAACTCGTCGCGGTCGACGCGCGAGGTCTTGGGTTCAAACACGAGGCGCACGGCGGCGTCCTTGCCGGATTCGTCGCGCACTGCGTCCAGCAGGTTCAGCATGACGGCCTTGGCCTGCGTCTGCTCCGGCGTCAGGCTCTTCTTGCCGCTCTTGACCTTGGGGTTGGTGATTTCCTCGATCTCTTCGAGCACCTTCTGGCAGGAGGTGCCCGGCGGCAGCTCGGTGACCACCAATTGCCACTGGCCGCGCGCCATTTCCTCGAACTGCCAGCGCGCCCGCACCTTGAGCGAGCCGCGCCCGCCGGCGTAGATCTGCGCGATGTCGGCGGCCGGCGTGATGATCTGGCCGCCGCCGGCGAAGTCCGGGCCGGGGATCATGCCGAACAGCTCGGCGTCCGGCAGTTGCGGCTGCTTGATCAGCGCCACGCAGGCCTGCGCCACTTCGCGCAGGTTGTGCGGCGGGATCTCGGTGGCCATGCCGACCGCAATGCCTGAGGCGCCGTTCAGCAGCATCACCGGCAGGCGCGCCGGCAGCATCTGCGGCTCCTGCTGGCTGCCGTCGTAGTTGGGCACGAAATCGACCGTGCCTTCGTCCAGTTCGTCCAGCAGCAGCTTGGCGATCGGCGTCAGGCGCGCTTCGGTGTAGCGCATGGCGGCGGCGTTGTCGCCGTCGCGCGAACCGAAGTTGCCCTGGCCGTCGATCAGCGGATAGCGCAGGGAGAAGTCCTGCGCCATGCGCACCATGGCGTCATAGGCGGCCTGGTCGCCGTGCGGGTGGTACTTGCCCAGCACGTCGCCGACGACGCGGGCCGACTTGACGGGCTTGGCGCCCGCGCCCAGTCCCATGGCCTGCATCGCGAACAGGATGCGGCGCTGCACGGGCTTCTGCCCGTCACCCACGTCCGGCAGGGCGCGGCCCCGCACCACGGACACTGCGTAGTCCAGATAGGCCTGTTCGGCGTAGCGCGCCAGGGTGATGGCGGCATCGCCGCCCTCGTCGGGCGCGGCGTCGAACAAACCTTGTTGATTGCTGTCGGTCATGATGGTTTCAGGTAGACAAATTCATTGAAACGGCGTCATTGGGGACGCGCGGCGCCCAGCAGCTGGGCATCGGCCACGTGCTCGCGCAACTGGGCGCGCACCGCGTCCAGGGTGGCGGCGTCCTGCCCGCGCTTGGGAATGATCACGCCTTGCAGCGTCCCCAGGATGACATACAGATGCTGCGGCGTTTCCTCGACCCGCCGCACGTCGCCCCAGTCGATGCGCCCCGAGGCGTCGGCAATGCTGTCCTCGATGCCGTCGGCGCCGAACACCAGCTGGTGGCGCCCCAGGAACAAGCCGTCGGGCCGCTTGGCCAGCATGCGGCGCGTGTTCATGCGCACCAGTCCAGGCAGCACGAACTCGTAGGCCAGCGCCAGCAGCGCCAGGATGCCCAGGCCCACCGCCAGCCCCTCGAAGTACACCGGCAACAGCGCGCCCCAGTTGGGGCCGTGCCCGTCCCAGGTCTGCCAGACCAGATAGCCCAGCAGGACCACCACCATCAACACCGCGAAACGCAGGTGCGACAGGTAGCGGCGGCGGCGCAGTTCCGGCCGCTTGTACACGTAGGCCGCGAATTCGGCGTAGTCGTCGGCGGTCAGGTCCACCGCCATGGCGGCGGACGGCGGCGGGGACGCGGACGGCGTCATCAGATATCCAGCTCCGCCAGGTTGCCCTTTTCTTCGATCCAGGCGCGGCGTTGCGAGGACTCGCCCTTGCCCATCAGCATGTCGAACATGCGGGTGGTGTCTTCAGGGGTCTGGTCGCCATAGCCCACCGGCAGCAGCCGGCGCGTGTCCGGATTCATGGTGGTTTCCCACAGCTGCTCGGGGTTCATTTCGCCCAGGCCCTTGAAGCGGCTGACCGACCAGCTGCTTTCGCGCGAGCCTTCCTTGCGCAGCTTGTCCTGCGCGGCTTCCAGCTCGCCTTCGTCCAGGCAGTAGATCTTGCGCGCCGGGCGCTTGCCCTGCGCCGGCACGTCCAGGCGGAACAGCGGCGGCTTGGCGACGTAGACGTGGCCGGCCTCGACCAGCTTGGGAAAGTGCTTGTAGAACAGCGTCAGCAGCAGCACCTGGATGTGCGAGCCGTCGACGTCGGCGTCCGACAGGATGCAGATGCGGCCGTAGCGCAATCCCGACAGGTCGGGCGAATCGCCCGGGCCGTGCGGATCGACGCCGATGGCGACGGAGATGTCGTGGATCTCGTTGTTGGCGAACAGGCGGTCGCGGTCGACCTCCCAGGAATTGAGCACCTTGCCGCGCAGCGGCAGGATGGCCTGGAATTCCTTGTCGCGGCCCATCTTGGCCGAGCCGCCGGCCGAGTCGCCCTCGACCAGGAAGACCTCGGTGCGGGTGGCGTCGCTGGATTCGCAGTCGGTCAGCTTGCCGGGCAGCACTGCCACGCCGGAACTCTTGCGCTTTTCGACCTTCTGCGCCGAACGCTGGCGCGCCTGCGCCTGGCGGATGGCCAGTTCGGCCAGCTTCTTGCCGTATTCGACATTGCTGTGCAGCCACAGGTCGAGCGCGCTCTTGGCGAACCCGCCCACCAGGCGCACGGCGTCGCGGCTGTTCAGGCGTTCCTTGATCTGGCCCTGGAATTGCGGGTCCAACACCTTGGCGGACAGCACGAAACTGGCGCGGGCGAACACGTCCTCGGGCAGCAGCTTCACGCCCTTGGGCAGCAGGCTGTGCAGCTCGGCAAAGCCCTTGACGGCGCCGAACAGGCCTTCGCGCAGGCCCGACTCGTGGGTGCCGCCGGCCGGCGTCGGGATCAGGTTGACGTACGACTCGCGCACCGCGTTGCCATCTTCGGTCCAGGCCACCACCCATTGGGCGCCCTCGCCTTCGGCGAAGGTTTCGTGGTCGGCGCCGGCATATTGCTGGCCTTCGAAGAACGGCACCATCAGTTCGGCGCCCGCCAGCGCCTCGGACAGGTAGCCGCGCAGGCCGTCCTGATACTGCCAGGTCTTGGTGTCGCCGGTCTTTTCGTTGACCAGCGAGACCTTCACGCCCGGCAGCAGCACGGCCTTGCTGCGCAGCAGGTGGGTCAGCTCGCCCAGCGGGATATTGGGGCTGTCGAAATATTTGGCGTCCGGCCAGACCCGCACGCGGGTGCCGGATTTCTTGCGGCCGCCTTGGTCGTAGGGCGCCAGCGGTTCGGCGACGTCGCCGCCCTTGAACACCAGGCGGTTGACGGTGCCGTCGCGCCAGACCACCACTTCGAGGCGGGTGGCCAGGGCGTTGGTGACGGATACACCGACGCCGTGCAGGCCGCCGGAAAAGGCGTACGCGCCGCCGCCGGCCTTGTCGAACTTGCCGCCCGCGTGCAGCCGGGTGAAGACCAGCTCGACCACGGGGGCGTTTTCCTCGGGGTGCAGGCCCACGGGAATGCCGCGGCCGTCGTCCTCGACGGAGACGCTGCCGTCGATGTGCAGCGTGACCAGGATCTGCTTGCCGTGGCCGGCCAAGGCCTCGTCCGCGGCGTTGTCGATGACTTCCTGCACGATGTGCAGGGGGTTTTCGGTGCGGGTGTACATGCCCGGGCGCTGCCGCACGGGCTCCAGCCCTTTCAGGACGCGGATGGACGCCTCGTTGTAACGTGGAGTGGCCAAGTTATCCCCAACATCTGTGGAAAAAAACCGACATTTTACGGATAAGCCCAGATTCTGCGCGGCTCCGGGTGGGATGCGCACGACCTGACCAGCTCCGAATTCGGTAGGATGACGATAGAGACACAGCCAGCGGATCCGGGTTCAATGCCCCGGGTCGCGATAACTGCGCCGCGATATCCTACACAAAAGCGGCGAATACTGTTGTTATAAACAGTGGTATGCCTGTTGTTTTTGACAGTGGTATGCTTTAATCCATTCCACATACAAGAACAACGGCAAGGCGTCCCTCTTTTCGCCTTTTGCTGCCGAACCCGAGAATCACCATCATGAGCGACCAAATCAAGAACGTCAGTGACGCGAGCTTCGATGCCGATGTGTTGAAGTCCGGCCAGCCGGTGCTGGTGGACTACTGGGCTGCCTGGTGCGGCCCCTGCAAGATGATCGCCCCGATCCTGGAAGAAGTCGCCACCGAATACGCCGGTCGCCTGACGATCGCCAAGCTCAACGTGGACGAAAACCAGGGCACCGCCGCCAAGTACGGCATCCGTGGCATCCCCACCCTCATGCTCTTTAAAGACGGCCAGGCTGCCGCCACCAAGGTTGGCGCGCTGTCGAAGTCGCAACTCACCGCATTCCTGGACGGCGCGTTGTAAACTGCGTGCTGTGAACGAAGGCGCCGCCCTGGGGGCGGCGCGCATTCAATACCGCGCGAGCCCGTCCGTGGCGCGCCGCCAGAACCCTCCTTTACTTTTCCCCCAACACTCACCGCGATGCACCTCAACGAACTGAAGGCGCTGCATGTCTCGCAGCTGCTGGAAATGGCCGCTGGCCTGGAAATCGAGAACGCCAACCGCCTGCGCAAGCAGGAGCTGATGTTCGCCATCATGAAACGGCGCGCCAAGCAGGGCGAGCAGATCTTTGGCGACGGCGTGCTGGAAGTCCTGCCCGATGGCTTCGGTTTCCTGCGCTCGCCCGAGACCTCGTATCTGGCCAGCACGGACGACATCTACATCTCGCCGTCCCAGATCCGCCGCTTCAACCTGCACACCGGCGACTCGATCGAAGGCGAAGTGCGCACGCCCAAGGATGGCGAGCGTTATTTCGCGCTGGTCAAGGTGGACAAGGTCAACGGCGTGGCGCCCGAGGCGATCAAGCATCGCATCATGTTCGAGAACCTGACGCCGTTGCATCCGAACCGGACCATGCGCCTGGAACGCGACATCAAGAGCGAAGAGAACCTGACGGGCCGCATCCTGGACGTCTTCGCCCCCATCGGCATGGGCCAGCGCGGCCTGATCGTCGCCAGCCCCAAGTCCGGCAAGACGGTGATGATGCAGCACATCGCGCACGCCATCACCACCAACTACCCCGACGCGGTCATGATCGTCCTGCTGGTGGACGAGCGCCCCGAGGAAGTGACCGAAATGCAGCGCACCGTGCGCGGCGAAGTGGTCGCCTCGACCTTCGATGAGCCCGCCACCCGCCACGTGCAGGTCGCCGAAATGGTCATCGAAAAGGCCAAGCGACTGGTCGAAATGAAGAAGGACGTGGTGATCCTGCTGGACTCGATCACCCGTCTGGCCCGCGCCTACAACACCGTGGTGCCGGCCTCCGGCAAGGTGCTGACCGGCGGTGTCGACGCCAACGCCCTGCAACGTCCCAAGCGCTTCTTCGGCGCCGCGCGCAACCTCGAGGAAGGCGGTTCGCTGACCATCCTGGGCACCGCGCTGATCGAGACCGGCAGCCGCATGGACGAAGTCATCTACGAAGAATTCAAGGGCACCGGCAACTCCGAAGTGCACCTGGAACGCCGCCTGGCGGAAAAGCGCGTCTACCCGTCCATCAACCTGAACAAGTCGGGCACCCGCCGCGAGGAACTGCTGATCGCGCCGGACCTGCTGCAGAAGGTCTGGGTGCTGCGCAAGTTCATCCACGACATGGACGAAGTCCAGTCCATGGAATTCATCCTGGACAAGATGCGCGCCACCAAGACCAACGCCGAATTCTTCGACATGATGAAGAAGAAGTAAGCCGTCGCCGCCCGGCGCGCCGGGCGCACGCATCGATTTGGCGAGGATTGCCCCACGGCGGTCCTCGCCAAATGCTTTCAGGGGCGGCGTTTCGAGCCGGCCCGCATTGAATCCACCCAGAGGGGCCCGTCGGCCCGCACACTATCCGCGGCGGCGCTCACGGCCAGCCCGCAACCGATCCGCCGCCCGGCCGTCGTTCAGTGCAACTTGGGATCGGGGAACGGCAGCTTGTCCTGGGACATGCTGGGCTGGGCCTTCCACGTCTTGCCCTGCCTGTAGAAGTCCATCTGGTTTTCGTTGACCGCGGCGCCCATCGTCACCGCCACCGTGCAGGCGACCTGCCCCGGGTGGCTGGCCTGCTCTGCGGCCACACAGGTGCCCAGTTTGACCTCGGACGGGCGCGACAGGCCGGTGCCCGCGAGCATGTCGACGATCGCATCCGTCGCCTCGGGAATGGTGGGCAGGACCAGGTCCTGGGCCTGGACCCAGGCGGAAACACTCATCAATGCGACCACCGTTGCCAGGCGGATGCGGGACTTGGCCATGCGTCGACTCCAAGCAGTATCAGGACTGACGGGAGCTTAATGGCCCGCATGCGTTGCTGTCTGTACGGTCTGTATCCCAATGTCAGGAAGAGGCGCGACCGGATCAGTGCTCGATGAACTCTTCCAGGCTGCGGGGCTTGGGCGTCTGCTTGGGCGCAGGCTTGCCCGAGGCGTCGATCGGGTCGATCTGCGGATCGTCCCAACTACCCGTGACCGCGTATTCCATGGTCATGGCGCGCGCCAGGGGCTGCTTGAGCAGCCATTGCGTGACAAACGCGCCCAGGCCGATCAGAGGGTTGACCGCCAGCGCCGTGACCATCGCCGCGCCGCTGGCGTCCAGGTTGGGAATCACCACTGCCTTCAGGTTCCAGCGCTCCAGCACGATGTTGACGTCGCCGGCCAGCACGATGGCGGCGACCGGGCCGTTGATCTTGTAGCCCTCGGTCCTGAGCGAGCCATCGGCCAGCTTGACCTGCCCGCGCACGGTGTCGAACGGGAAGCCGTCGCGCAACAGGTTGGTCGGATTGACGTCGAGCCGCGCCAGGCGCTGCAACGATTGCAGTGAGAGCAGCTCCAGCAGGCGCGCCGTACGCGAATTCACATGCATGAAGCGCCCCTTGTCCAGGGTGATCTCGGCATCGCCGATGACGTCGGCGATGTTGTGGGTCCAGGGCAGGTTGCGCCAGGTCACCTTGGCCTTGATGCCGCCGGAGCCTCCCGACACCACGTGCTCTAGGCCGATTCGATCCATGAAACTGCCCACGTTCTCGAACTTGGCGGTGGCGTCCACCGTCAGGCCCCGGTCGGGCCCCTCCAGGCGCCACGCGCCGGTCGCGTTCAGCGCGGCCGCGTCATTGGTGATCGATAGTTTGTCCAGGCGCCACTGCCGGCCGCGCTCCAGGTTGGTACCCAGCACCTGCAGCTCGCCCAGGTTCTTGCCATAGAGACGGAATTCCTTGGCCTGCAGGTCGATCGCGGGGATGTCCGACAGATCGTTGCCGGACGACAGCGCCTTGTCGGCCTCGTTGCTGTCATCGGCGCCCCCCAGCGCCAGGTGCTTGAGGCGGGCCGTGATCTGGCCGGCGATCGCGCCGGAGGCCTCGCGCCATGACAGCGAGCCCGCGGCCTGGCGCGACTCGATATCGACGCGCCACTGCGCTGGCGCCGGGCGGGTGGCGTACAAGGTCAGGTCGTTCAGCGTATAGCCACTGGTGCGCAGCATCCCGGTCGCCAGGCTGACGCGCTCGGCCGGCGGCAGCAGGGGCCGGGGCGCCGGGCGTCCTTTGACCGCTGGCGCGCTGAAGCCGTCGGACACGGCTTCCCAGGCATCCATGTCCAGCTGCGGCAGGCTGGCGTTCAGGCTCAGGCCGCGATCGGGCAGACTGGCGGGCCGCTCGATGCCCAGCGCCCCGCGCGCAAAATAGGACGGCGCGGCATCGGCCGGGTCACGCTCGAACAATGCATTGATGTTGTCGCCCAGGCTGGCGGTCAGCCAGCGCCGCCCCTTGTTGCCACGATCCTGCGCGGCGCCCCATTGCAGCTTGAGCGGACGGCTGGATGCCGCCGGCTTGCCCACCGGTGCCGGCATGTCGATCGCCAGGCCGGCCAGATCCGAGTCCAGCGACAGTTCCACCGAACCACCGCGCTGGTAGCCGACCTTGCCCTTGTAGGCGGTCCTGCCCGAGAAACGCGCCATCGCCGGCACGTTGCTGATCTGCGTGAGCCCCGCCCCCGCCAGCACGCCCTCGAAGCGCAGGGCGTCGTTCGGCTGGGTCAGGCTGCCGCTGATCTTGACCGGCCCGCCCAGGAACTGCGCGCGGATTTCCTTGGTATGTACGCCCTTTTCCGAGAAATCCAGGTCGCCGTGCATCTGGCTGAGCAAGGGCATTTCCGGCATGAAAGTGAAGGTATTGTCGGCGAACTGGATCTTGCCCTCCACCTGGGTGTCGTCGGTGTTCATCAACGGCACCTTCAGCTTGAGCGGCATGCGCCAGTTGCCGGTGCCGCGCGCCTCGTCCAGGGCGCCGTCCAGCAGTTGCCCGAGCGGCGAACTGCCGGCCAGCGCCAGATAGGCCGGCACCGTGCCGCTGGTCTCGCCGACGACCGTCAACTCGGCCTGGTGCTCCATGTCGGGGATGCTGGCGGTCACCGCGCCCAGGGTCACCGTCTGGTCGGGGCCGGTCTGGAACACGCCGCCGCCCGGACTGTCGAGCACCAGCCCGACCTTGTCGACCCGGAAATTGCCCGACAGGTTCTGCACCATCGGCCAGGCCTTGCGGTCCCGGCGTGCCGGCGCATAGTCGACCCGGGCGCCGGTATAGGCGCCCGCGATGACGAATTCGCCCGTGGATCCCGCCGCGCCGAACGGGAATTCGTCCAGGTCGCCCTTGAGGGTGATGGCCGCCGATTCCATCTGGCCGGCCGGCAGGCCGGTCGCCAGCCATTCACGCGCGTCGGCGTTGACCTCCAGCGGCAGATAGCGGTGAATCGCGTTCATGGCGCCGCGCACCAGAGTGCCGCGCATGTCGACGCTGCCGGCCGCGCTCTTGCCTTCCTTGCGCCACTGGCCCTGCAGGCGCACGTCCAGGTCGTCATTGGTGACGCGCAGCTGGCTCACGTCGAGAAACCAGTCGCGGGCGTCGACGCCCTTGATGCCGGCATCCAGCACGACCTCGTTGGCGGCCAGTTCGGGCTGCTCGAAGATGCCCGGCAAGGTCACGCGCAATTGCTCGATGCGGCCATTGACCGCCAGGTTCGCCGCCCCCGCGCTGCGCGCCAGCGGCACGCGCTCGCTGTCGATGAAATCGCCCGGCGTGCCTTCGATGCGCGCTTGCGCATAGCCGCCGCGCACCGCCGGCCCGTCGGCGGCCGCGGCCCAATCGACCCCGCGCGCGGCCACGTCGGCCGTCAGGGTGGTGAACTTGCCGTGATCCAGTTGCAGCCAGGCGCGGGCGGTGACGCGCCCCTTGATGGCCGGCGGCGGCATCCAGGGCGCCCAGGCCAGCGGCTCGGCGTCGTCCAGCGCGGCGTAGATCTGGCCGCTCCAGTTGGCGGGGCTGGCGGCATTGCCCGAGAACAGGCTGCGATTGAACTCGCCGCGCAGATCCAGCTTGCGGGCCAGGGCGGGATCGCCATCGGCGCGCAGAGCGAAGCGATGCGACAGGCTGCCGTTGCGCACCAGGAAATCGACATTGCTCAACACCAGTTCGGGCGCCTGGCGCAGTTCGTCCTGCCAGCGGATGCGGGCGCCGTGGATGAGCACTTCGCGCTGCGCGGTCAACCAGCGCAGCGCGGGATGGTTCAGGTCGGATTGGTGATCGCCGGCGTTCAGGTCGATGCCCTGCCCCGCCACCCAGAGGCGATTGTCGGCATCGCGCCGCAAGGTCAGCTCCGGCTGTTCCACCCGCAGCCGCACCAGCTTGGGCGACAGCGTCAGCAGGCTGCGCCAGGCCAGCACCGCCGAGACCGAGGGCAGCGTCAGCACCGGTTGCGGCTGGTCGTCGTAGACTTGGACCGAGGCCAGTTCCAGCCTGGGATTGAGGCCTTGCCAATTGGCCTGGATCGCGCCGATCGTGACGCGCGCGCCCAGCGCCTGGCTGGCGTAGGCTTCGATCTGGGGACGCCACTGATCCACGCGCGGCAAGACCCAATAGCGGACGCCCAGGAGCCCGATGGCCACGACGCCGTACACGGTCAGTACCGCCCAGAACAGGCAGCAGAGCACTTTCTTTGAAACAGACACGGATCGGTGGGCAGGAGAATAGTCTTGCGGTATCGTCCCCACTTATACCTGAAACGCGCCCATTCGTCTCCGTCCGATCACCATGTCCACGCCCCCCCTGTTCGCCCCCGCCCTTGCCTGGTCCGGCCACCTGCGCCGCCGACTCGATGCCCACCCGGATCTGGCCGCCTGGCTGGCAGATGCCGTGCAACAACCGGTCACACGTGAGCGGCTGGCGCAATGGCAGGCGGAGCTGGCCGGCGCCGGCGCGCCGGACATCCTGCCGGTGGAGCTGTGCCGCCAGGTGCTGCGCAAATTGCGCGAGCGCGTCTTCAGCACCCTGATCGTGCGCGACCTGGCCGGCCTGGCGCCGCTCGAAGAAGTGGTGGGCGCGATGACGGCGCTGGCGGACGCCGCGGTCGCCGCGGCCTATCGCAGCGTGGCCGCGGAGTTGGCCGCGGTGCATGGCGTGCCGCGCGACCCGGCCACCGGCCTGCCGCAGGAAATGCTGATCGTCGGCATGGGCAAGCTGGGCGGGGGCGAGCTGAATGTCTCGTCCGACATCGACCTGATCATGCTGTATGGCGAGGAAGGCGACACCGACGGCCCGCGCCGCATCAGCCACCACGAGTTCTACGGCCGCCTGACCCGCCGCATGATGCCGGTGCTGTCCGAGGTCGACGCCAACGGCCAGGTCTTCCGCACAGACTTGCGCCTGCGCCCCGATGGCGACGCCGGCCCGCTGGCCTGGAGCCTGGACGCGCTGGAGCACTACCTGATCGGCCAGGGCCGCGAATGGGAACGCTACGCCTGGCTCAAGGCGCGCCTGATGCCGGCGCGGGCATTCGAGGGCAGCGACAGCGACGCCCAGGCGCGCCAGCTGGAAAGCCTGCGCGTGCCCTTCGTCTACCGCAAGTATTTCGACTTCGACGCGCTGGCCGCGCTGCGCGCCCTGCGCGAGCGCATCCGCCAGGATTGGCAACGCCGCGCCACCGCCCGCAACGGCATCGACAGCGCCAACAACATCAAGCTGGGCGATGGCGGCATCCGCGAAATCGAATTCGTGGTGCAGTTGGCGCAACTGATCCGCGGCGGCCGCATGCCGGCGCTGCAGAAGCGCGGCCTGCTGGAAGCGCTGCACGCCGAACAGGTCGCCGGCCTGGTGTCCGAAGACGATGCCAGGCAACTGGAGGCGGCCTACCGCTTCCTGCGCCGCACCGAGCACGCGCTGCAGTACCGCGAAGACGAACAGACCCACCTGCTGCCGGGCGACCCCGCGCTGCGGGCGGGGCTGGCCGCGGCCCTGGGCATGAGCGCGCAGGACTTCGAAAGCACGCTGGCCGCCCATCGCCAGTTCGTCTCCCGCACCTTCCGCAACGTGTTCCGCATGGTGGGCATGGACAAGGAAGACACGGCCGATGCCGGCGGCGACGCGTCCGCCGACGCCGAAGTCGACGAACAATGCGAATTGGCCGAGCAGATCCGCCAGGCCTTCGGCGAACAGGCCGATGACCTGCTGCGCCGCACCGAAACGCTGCTGGGCAGCCATCGCGTGCGCAGCCTGCCGGAAAGCAGTCGGCGCCGCATGGAAACGCTGCTGCCCGCCGCGCTGCGCGCGGCCCGCCAGACCAGTGCGCCGCTGGACGCGGCGGTGCGCCTGTTCGACCTGATCGAGAAGATCGCCCAGCGCAGCGCCTACCTGGCCCTGCTGGCCGAATACCCGGACACCCTGGCGCGGGTCGCGCGCATGGTCGCCGCCAGTCCCTGGGCGGCCCAGTACCTGACGCAGCACCCGCTGCTGCTGGACAGCCTGATCGACTGGCGCACCCTGTTCGAGCCGCTGGATTTCGCCCAGATCGCGCGCCAGCTGTCCGCCGACCTCGACGCCTGCCGCCTGCCCGATGGCGATCCCGACATCGAGCGCCAGATGAACCTGATGCGCGACGTGCAGCGCCAGGCCAGCTTCCAGTTGCTGGCGCAGGACCTGGAAGGCGAGCTGACCGTTGAAAAGCTCGCCGACCAACTGTCGGCGCTGGCCGACCTGCTGCTGACGGAAACCATCCGCCGCACCTGGCCGCTGGTGAACAAGGTCGCCGGCGCCACGCCGCGCTTCGCCGTCATCGCCTATGGCAAGCTGGGCGGCAAGGAACTGGGCTACGCCTCGGACCTGGACCTGGTGTTCCTGTATGACGATGCGCGCGAGGACGCGTCGGAGGTCTACGCCAAGCTGGGCCGCCGCATGACCTCGTGGCTGTCCACCATGACCTCGTCGGGACGCCTGTACGAAGTCGACCTGCGCCTGCGTCCCGATGGCGACGCCGGTCTGCTGGCGGTGTCGGTCGAGGCCTTCGAGCAATACCAGCAGAAACACGCCTGGGCCTGGGAGCACCAGGCCCTGACCCGCGCCCGCTACGCCTCGGGCGACAGCGAGGTCGGCCAGCGTTTCGAGCGGATCCGCGAAGCCATCCTGGTGATGCCGCGCGATACCGCCAAGCTGCGCGAGGAAGTGCTGGCGATGCGCGAGAAGATCAACGCCGGACACCCGAACAGCACCGACAAGTTCGATCTGAAGCACGACGCCGGCGGTATGGTCGACGTCGAATTCGTGACGCAGTACCTGGTGCTGAGCCATGCCGGCACCCACCCTCAGCTGGTGCGCAACCTGGGCAATATCACTCTGCTGCGGCTGGCCGGCGAGGCCGGGCTGATCGACCCGTCATTGGCCACCCGCGCCGGCGACGCCTACCGCACGCTGCGGCGCGTGCAGCACCAGATGCGCATGCAGGGCGTGGAAAAGGCGCGCGTGGCGCCGGACCAGTTGCAGGCCGAGCGCGCCGCCGTGCGGGAACTGTGGAACGCGGTGTTGGGCTGAACAACGGGGGACGCTTGCCGGCGCCTCCCGGCGGGCGTACTGGCCAGGGCGGCAACTCAGCGTAAAATAAGGAGTTTTCCGCCTTACCGCCGCGCCTTACCGCCGGTTTTTCACCATGTCCGAATTCGTGCGCCCCAAACTCGACCTGCCCGCCGGCCGCCGCAAGGTGCTGATGCACTCGTGCTGCGCGCCCTGTTCCGGCGAGGTCATGGAAGCCATGACGGCTTCCGGGATCGACTACGCGATCTACTTCTACAACCCGAACATCCATCCGGTCAAAGAGTACGAAATCCGCAAGCAGGAGAACATCCGCTTCGCCGAGCAGCACGGCATCGAATTCATCGACGCCGACTACGACATGGACAACTGGTTCGAGCGCGTCAAGGGCATGGAAAACGCCCCCGAACGCGGCGAGCGTTGCACCGCGTGCTTCGACATGCGCTTCGAACGCACCGCGCTGTACGCCCACGAACATGGCTTCGACACCATCACCAGTTCGCTCGGCATCTCGCGCTGGAAAGACATGAACCAGATCAACGGCTGCGGCGAGCGCGCCGCCGCGCGCTACGACGATCTGATCTACTGGACCTACAACTGGCGCAAGGGCGGCGGTTCGTCGCGCATGATCGAGATCAGCAAGCGCGAGAACTTCTACCAGCAGGAATACTGCGGCTGCGTCTACTCGCTGCGCGACACCAACCGCCACCGCCGCGCGCAGGGCCGCGAGCGCATCCACATCGGCGTGAAGTTCTACGGCAAGGAAGACCTGATCAACGCGGAAGAGCTTTAAGGCCCGCGCGGGCCCGTACCGCGCGTGGCCCGGCCATCAGGCCGATTCATCGTCCGGCTGGCGTCCCTGGCGCCGGTATTCCGATGGCGACACCCCATAGCGGTTGCGGAACGCGTGGCTGAAGCGCGCCGCGTCCGAGAATCCATGACGGAAGGCGATCTCGCCGATCTGCCGCGCGGTCTGCGCGGTATCGGCCAGCATGTCGCGGCAGCGTTCCAGGCGCGCGCCCAGGATGAAATCGGCCGGCGTGGTGGCCGCCTGCGCGAACAGGTTGTACAGATAGCGCCGCGACACGCGCAACGCCACGGCCGCCGTCGCCGGCGACAGCTCGGGATCATGCAGGTTCTCGATCAGGTACTGCTGGACGCGGCGCAACTGCGCCTGCCGCAGTTCGGCAGGATCCTGCGGTCCGCCCCCGCCGGCCCGCTCGCTGATGTCCAGCCCCATCATCTGCATCACCGCATTGGCGGCGTCGCGCGCCGCGCTGTCTGACAGATGCGCGTGTTCGCTCAAGGCCACCCGCAACAGGTCCATGGCCATGCGGCCGCAGCCGTGGCGGGCGCTGAAGCTGCGCGCCACCGCGTTGCGCATGGCGGGCAACCAGGCCTCGGACTGCTTGCCCGGCACCTGCATCACCAGGAAATGCGCGTTGTCGTCGACATCGACCTCATAAGGACGGGTGGTGTCGTAGATGCCCCACTCACCCGGCATCAGCAGGGCGGTGCGCGCGGCCTGGCGGATTTCGCTGCGGCCGTCCAGCTGCAAGGTCACCTTGTAGCCGGACGCCTCGGCGCGTTCGGCCAGCGTCTTGGTGCGCCGCACGCGCTGCGCGCCGGTGCGCATTTCGCAGATCTGCATCCACCCCAGCGCATCGACCGCCACGCTGCTGCGAAAGTGACTGGGATCGGCCGCCGACACTTCCAGCGGCACGAACGTGTTGCTGATGTTTTCCTGCCAGCTGGCGCAATCCAGGAACTGCTGGGGCGCGCTGCGTACGAGGGGGGGTGACATGGCGACTCCGGCGCGCGGCATGGAACAGGTGGCGATCTTCTTTCTATCACCGAGCCCCGGGCGCGGAGTATCGGTGACAACCCCTACGCGGCGATGCGAGGTCCCCCATCGCCCGTTCATGGCCCCAGGCGACGCCCGGCCTCAGGGGGCGCGGGCGCTGCCATACGAATAGTCGGACAAGGCAAATCCCAGCGCCGCCAGCTCGCGCGCCAGGCCGTGGCGCACCGGCACCACATCGTCGTAGCGGTGCGGCCGGGCGGCGGCCACCTCGCTTTCGGTATACGGCTGGAAGCCCGTCGGCAACTGCGCCGGGCTGAACGTGCGCAACAGCCAGTTCAACACATTGGCCAACTCGGCATTGCTCAACTGCGAGTAGGCCGCGCCCGGGACCCGGACCAGGTATTCGCGTCCGGCCGGCAGGTGCGTGAAGGCGCCCACCGAATTGCGGAAATCGGGAATGCCGTGCGGCGTGCTGCCGCGGCCGTCGACCCGGTGGCAGCCGGCGCATTGCAATACGTAGTCCGCGCGCGCGGCCTGCCACAGCGTGTCGGCGCCGGGCACGCCATTCGCCGCTGCCTGCGGCCCCGCGGCGGCCTGCGCGGCCGCAGGCACCGCTTCGTCGGCGAGCGCTGCCGCCCCCACGACCGCCGCCCCGATTGCCGCGCAGGCCAGCCCGGCAGCGGCCCCGCGCCACCGCCCTCGCCCGCCGCCCCGTTCCGGCGTGTCCATCATGGCTTCTTCTTGGCCAACCCCACGATCACGGAGGTGGTGCAGTGGAAGATCGACGACTCGTTGGACATGCACCAGTTGACGTCGTTGTGCAGGAACATCTGGTAGCCCGGCCGCTCGCGTTCGGCCGAGGCGCACATGCACTTGCCGCAGGCCGTCTTGCCGCAGCAGTCGTTGTAGCTGATGAGGTAGTCCTTGCCGTCCAGCGGGTTGTGGCAGGTCCCCACCCACGACACCGCCGACGGCGCGGTGCCGGGCGGGCACGAGGTCATGCTGCCGCCGCAGCACGAGCACAGGAAGCCATCCACCGCGCAATAACGCCAGTAGTCGCAGGCGGTCTCGTCGGTCTGCGGCTTCTTGGCCGCGGCGGGCGCCGAGCGCGCCACCGGCAGCACCGGCACCAGGAAGGCGGTGCCGACCAGCACACGGCCAATGCGGTTGAGCACGCTGCGACGCGACGTGGTGTGAGCGACGGAGCGCGTGGCGCGCTCTCCAAGCTTATCCAACCAGCGCATTGCCGTTCTCCTTGCGTGAAATGCGGGTCTCTTCCAGCGCGCCGCCGGCCAGGAATTCCTGCACCGAGGCCACGCCCAGCTCCTTGGCCGTGAACAGGCTTTCCAACTGTTCGCGCGAATTGATCAGGCCCTTGGCGCGGATCACGCCGGACTCGTCGATCAACACCGCGTACGGCAGCTTGCTAATCTGGAACTTCATGCCCAGCTCGGTCGACAGCAGGTAGGGAAAGCGCTCCAGCCCGGCCTGGCGGTAGAACGCCAGATGCTCCGGCATCTCGCCGTCGCTGGCCAGGACGATGCGCAACCACGCGCTTTCCGTGCCGGCCACCGACTTGAGGATCGGCAAGAGCTTCTTGCACACCGGGCAGGTCGGCGACAGGAAGAACAGCAGTTGGCTGTGCTGGCCGCGCTCGCCGATCGTCAGGCGCCGGCCCAGCAGGTCGGCCAGTTCGAAGCGCGGTGCGGCTTCGCCCACCGCCGGCCCCTTGTCCATGGTCAGCGCCCCCATCGGCGCGACGCGCTCGTACAGCACGCCGATCTGACGCGACAGCGCCAGGATGACCAGCAGCAGGCACAACACCACCGCCCACAGCAGAAAATTGGAAATGATCAAGGCTTCCATATCGTGTCGCTCCGTTGTTCCTAGATGTGCAGGTGACGCAGCTTCAGGTGCGAAGCCAGCAGGTGGTTGGCGGTGAAATACAGGGCCACGGCGCTCATCGCCAGGCCGAAGACCGAGGCGGCGTCGGTCCATTGGAGGCTGCGTGACGCGCCCTGCGCGGCGGCGAACACCGGCAGCGTCCACGACGCCAGCAGGGCATTGCGCAGCACCATCCACCAGGACAGCCCGGCGCCGCGCGCCGCGGCGCCCCGGAAGGCGGGACCGCCGCAGCCGCAATCGATGTCGCGGCGGCCGCGCGCCAGGTTCAGGGCCACGCCGGCCGTGGCCAGCGCCAACACCAGCAAAGCCAGGCCGGCCCCCGTCGCACGCAGGCCCGGCGCCAGCAACAAGGCGCCCGCCAGCGCCTCGGCCAACACATAGCCCCAGGAGAAAAGACTGGCCAACCCGGCCGGCAGAATGTCGTAGGCGTGCACGGCGGCGCTGAACGCCGCCATGTCCTTGAGTTTCTCCAGCGCGCCGAGCAGCAGCACGCAGGCCAGCGCCGCGCTGGCGGCATAGAGCAGGACGGGATCGGTCATGGCGCGCCTCCCGGCTGTGGTTCCACCTGCAAGGCGGTTTCACCCGCGCCCTGGATCGCGCCCTTGAACACCGGCGCGGCGGGCGCCGCGTCGTAGATGTTGACGTTGCCGCCGTCGATGGTGAACAGGCGCGGCTTGTCGTCCTGCGATACCGACATCGACAGCGCGTTCTTGCCGGGAATGCGCGCCAGCCGCTTGTGCGTGGCCAGGTCATAGACCCAGATTTCGGCGGCCGGCGTCTTGTGCGACCCCTCGGCGCCGTTCGGATGCATGCCTACGTACAGCCGCTTGCTGGCGCGATTCACCGCCAGCAGGTTGTAGCCGCCGGGCCGCCAGCCGCGATCCTTGCCGGAGGCGTCCAGCAGCGACCAGCGCTCGCCGAAGCGCGCCTCGGCACCGCTGAAATCGGCGCTGTAGACGTTGCCGTTGTACGAAACGAAGTAGAAGGTGTCGCCCAACCGGTCGGTATGGGTGAAGATCGGGTCCTTCTCGACCTCGAACATGGGCTTGCTGCGCTGCTGGCCCGAGGGCTTGCCGGCGGCGTCTAGGTCGACCGTGACGAACGAGCCGTCGCCGCAAATGCTGGCGAAGCTGCGCGGCCGCGACGGCGGCACGATGATGCTCCAGCAGCCCGCAGATGCGGTCACTTCGTCGGCGAACTTGCGCGTCTTCAGATCGACCACCGTCACCGACGAGGCCGGCGTGGCGTTCTGCACGAACAGCAGGCCGCCATCCGAGCTCTGCTGCAGGTAGTTGCGGTAATTCAGCGCCTGGGCACGCTTCTCGGGAATCGGCACCTCGTATTTCGGCGTCAACGTCTCGGCGTCCCAGGCCTCGACCACGTCGGTGCGCTTGCCGCGGTTCAGGCGCTCGTAATAGGTGGTCATGATGTAGATGTCCTTGCCGTCCGCCGACACCGTCATGTGGCCGTTGAACGACGAGGGCACCAGCCCCAGGAATTTCAGGGTGTCGCCGTCGTAGATGTTGACGCGGCTGTCGACCAGGTGGTTGAACACCGCGTCCATCACGTACAGCCGGTGCGGGGTGGCGGGGGGCAGGCGGGTGCCGCCCTTGAGCTCCTCGACCGGCAGGTCGGCGCGGGCAAGCCCGGCGGCCGCGGCCAGGGCCGCGCACAGCGCCCATTTGCCGGCCCGGGCGGCCCTCCCGTTGGCACAAAGCGCAATCATTCGATCTCTCCTGCTGTCATGTGCGTTGCTCCTAGAAGGCATAGACGTAGCGCATCTGCACGCCCCGCATGCGCGGACCGTTCTCGACCTTCAGGTCGTGGATGTACTGCATCTGGATCTGGTTGGCGTCGTTGATCTGGTGCGTCAGTTCCAGCGCCAGCTGGTGGTTGCGGGCGCGGCTGGTCACCGTCTCGCCCGCCGCGCGCTCGCGGCCGCCGGTCTCGTAGCGGTAGCGGATGCCGGTGTAGGTGTTGTCCGTGATATTGGTGGAGGCCAGCGCGAAGAAGCGAAAGGACGGGTCCTTCTTGAGCGTCTGGCTCATCCAGTCGCTGTTGCGGCCGTAGATCTCCACTTCGCCGATGGCCTCGAGAAAGGTGGACTCGCCCACGCCCTTGACGAACGAGAAGTCCTGGATGGTGGACCAGCGGTTCTTGCCCGGCGATGTGTCGGGGCGCGAACCGTCGTAGCGGCCCACCGGCACCACCACGAACGGCTCCCAGGCGAACCACGTCTTGGTCTGCTCGTTGTTGTAGAGCCAGATGGCCGACCCCAGCGTCACGTCGCCGATGCCGGTCTGGCGGTCGCGCGGGGCGCCCGGCAGTTCCATCGTGGTGCGCGACATCGGCACGATGAACTCCAGCTGCACGGTCTTGCCGAACAGCTCCCGGTAATGCATCTGGCGGTAGATCAGCGCGTCCACGTCCACCGAGGCGCCGTCGATGCGCTTGCCGGCCGAATACAGCCCCGACGAGCGCAGCCCGGCCAGGTAGCCGGCGATGATGTTCGTGCCCACCGGCGCGGGTATCCAGTCGCGCGCGCTGGGGTCCCCGGCCCATGCCGCCTGCGCCAGGGCCAGGCCCGCCAGCAGCAATGCTGTGCGCGCCCCAGCCCGGCAATTGGTCTTGCCTGCCATGCACTTCCCCTTGGTTGCGCGGCCGCGCGCGCCGGTATTTCCCGGCTTGTCTGGCGCGGCCGTCAGTCTAGTAAGCGATACAAACGGACTTCTTCTCCAGGTACATGTCCAGTACGGCGCGGCCGTGCTCACGGCCGATGCCGGACTGCTTGAAACCCCCGAACGGCATGTTCGGGTCCAGCATGTTGTGGGTGTTGATCCAGAGCGTGCCCGCGTCGATGCGCGGGATCAGGCGCTGGACCCGCGTCAGGTCGTTGCTCCAGAGGCTGGCCCCCAGGCCGAAGGCGCTGTCGTTGGCCAGCCGCACGGCGTCGTCCAGGGTGTCGAAGGACTGGGCCACCACCACCGGCCCGAAGATCTCCTCGCGGGCAATGCGGGCGTCGGGCGCCACGTCGGCGAACACCGTCGGCCGCACGAAATAGCCGGCGCCCTCGCCCGCGGCGCCGCCCGCCAGCACCTTGCCGCCCTCGGCGCGGCCGATGCCGATGTAGTCCATCACGCGCTGCCGGTGACGCGCCGACACCAGCGGCCCCACCTGCGTATCCGCGGCAAAACCGGAACCCAGCTTCATGCCGGCGGCCAGGTCGGCCAGCCGCTCCACCACCTTGGCGTACAGGCCCTTTTGCACATACAGCCGTGAACCGGCGGTGCAGACCTGCCCCTGGTTGAAGAAGATGGCGGCGGCCGCCCCGTGCGCGGCCACATCGGGGTCGCAGTCATCCAGCACAATCACGGGCGACTTGCCGCCCAGCTCCAGCGACACGCGCTTCATGTCGTCCATGGCGGCGCGGCCGATGAGCTTGCCGACCTCGGTCGAGCCGGTGAAGGCGATCTTGTCCACGCCCGGATGGGCCACCAGTGCCGCGCCGGCGGTCTCGCCACGCCCTGTCACCACGTTGACCACGCCAGGGGGAAATCCTGCCTCCAGCACCAGTTCGGCCAGGCGCAGGGCGGTCAGCGGCGTTTCCTCGGCGGGCTTGAGCACCACCGTGCACCCGGCGGCCAGCGCCGGGGCGATCTTCCAGATCGCCATCAGCAGCGGGAAATTCCACGGAATGATCGCCGCCACCACCCCCACCGGCTGCGGCAGGGTGTAGGCGCTGTACTGGACACCGGGCGGGAACGGAATCGACAGCGACAGCGTGTCGCCGCTCAGCTTGGTCGCCCAGCCCGCCATGTAGCGCAGCCATTGCGCGCCCGAGCCGACCTCCAGTCCCTGGGACACGCCCAGCAGCTTGCCGTTGTTCAGGGTCTCGAGCCGCGCCAGTTCCTCGCCGTGGCGTTCCACCAGGTCGGCCAGGTTCAGCAGCAGGCGTTCGCGCCCGGCCGGCAGCAAGGCCCGCCATGGCCCGCTGGCGAACGCGCGGCGCGCGGCCTGCACTGCCAGGTCGATCTGCGCGGGCCCCGCATCCAGCTGCGTGGCGATGACCTCGCCGGTGGCCGGGTCGTGCACGTCAATAGGATCACCCTGCCCCTGGCGCAGCGGCTCGCCGTCGACGATCATGTGCTGCCGGATGGCGGCCAATTCCGGGCGGTCGGAGGCGGAAGCGCTGGCGGTGGGGCGGACGGACGACATGCGGAAGGCTCCAACGGATAGGGTCGGGCCAGCATAGCAACGGCCCGGCGCGCTGGCTTGTCCGCGCGTGCATGGCGATTTGTCCCGGTGCGCACGGGCCAAAAAAAAGCGGGACGCTCGCCGCGTCCCGCCTTGCCGGTGGCGTCCACGACGCGCCGGATCAATCCAGCATCAGCACGGTGGCGCCGGTGGTCTTGCGCGAGGCCAGCGCGGTCTGGGCTTCGCCGGCCTGCTCCAGGTTGTAGCGCTGGTCGATGCGGACCTTGATCTTTTTCTTCAGGACCAGATCGAACAGCTCGTCCGAGGCGGCCTGCAGTTTTTCCAGCGTGTTGACATGCACACCCAGCGACGGCCGCGTCACGTACAGGCTGCCCTTCTGGTTCAGGATGCCCAGATTGACGCCCGCCACCGGACCGGAGGCATTGCCGAAGCTGACCATCAGGCCGCGCGGCTCGATGCAGTCCAGCGAGGTTTCCCAGGTGTCCTTGCCGACGCCGTCGTACACCACGGGCACCTTCTTGCCGCCGGTCAGCGCCAGCACGCGCTCGGCGACGTTCTCGCGCGAATAGTCGATGGTTTCCCAGGCGCCGTTGGCGCGGGCCAGTTCGGCCTTTTCAGGGCTGGAGACGGTGCCGATCAGCTTCACGCCCAGCGCGCGCGCCCATTGGCAGGCGATCAGGCCCACGCCGCCCGCGGCCGCGTGGAACAGGATGGTCTCGGTGCCCTGCAGGCGGTAGGTCTGGCGGAACAGGTATTGCACCGTCAGGCCCTTGAGCATCACGGCGGCCGCCTCGTCGAAGCCGATGCCCTTGGGCAGCTTGACGACCTGGTTGGCCGGCACGTTGCGGGCCTTGGCGTAGGCGCCGATCGGGCTTTGGCCGTAGGCCACGCGGTCGCCCTTCTTCAGGTGCTTGACGTCGGCGCCCACGGCGCTGACCACGCCCGCGCCCTCGAAGCCCAGGCCGTGGGGCAGCGGATGGGGATACAAGCCCGTGCGGAAATAGATATCGATGAAGTTCAGCCCGGCCGCGTGCTGGTCGATGGTGACCTCATTGGCGGCCGGCGGCGGCACTTCGACCTCGACCAGTTTCAGGACTTCGGGACCGCCATGCTGCTCGATACGGATTGCCTTGACGAGATTGCTGGCCATGCTGGCCTCCTTTCATTGAAATGTTGCGATTCAAGCGAGAAAACCGGATGTCACCGCGCGGGCGCGCTGCCGCCCGGCGCGGCGGGCGGCGCCTTGGCGGCGCCGCCCCCCATCAATACGAACACCCCGGCCAGGACCAGCGCGGTCCCGGCCATCTGCCACACCGTGACGGGCTCGTGCAGGAACCACGACGCCAGGAACAACACCGACACCGGCCCCAACATGCCCAGCAGCGACGCGGTCGGCGCGCCGATCAGCGCCACCGCCCACATCAGCATGAAGACGGGCACCACGGTGTTCAGCGTGGCGTGGATGATCGAATAGCCGTACACGCCTGGCGACTGCACCAGCACGGAGGCGGGATGGATCACGAAGAACTGCACGATGCAGGCCACGCACGACACCAGCATGGCGTACGCCACCAGCCGGGTCGGCCCGATGCGCTTGATCAGTTCCCCGGAGCAAATCAGGTACACAGAATAGCTGAGCGCCGAACCGAAAACGAACAAAGACCCTAACAGCACCTCGGCGGAGCCGCCGAAGCTCAAATCATGGGCAAAAACCAGCACGACGCCGGCATACGACAACGTCATTGCGAGCCATTGGCGGCGCTCGACCGGACGCTTGAACCAGAACGCGGAAATCAGCACCACCAGCGACGGCGACAGGAACAGGATCAGTCGTTCCAGGCTGGCGGTGATATAGCGCAGCCCGAGGAAATCCAGGAAGCTGGACAGGTAGTAGCCCAGCAGCCCCAGCAGGCAGACCTGGACCCGTTCCTTCCAGGTCATGACGACGATCTCGCCGCGCGCCGCCAGGCGCGACTGGTGCCAGGCCACGGCCGCGAAAAACGGCATGGCGAACAACATGCGGAAAGCGATGAGGGTGACCGCGTCGATGCCGTAGCGGTAGGTGAACTTGACGACGATGGCCTTGGCCGAAAACAGGATGGCGCCAAGCGCGGCCATGATGAACCCGGCCGCGCGGCTGGAGGGACGGGAGACCGGCAAAAGCTTGGCAATACGATTCATGCGATGATTTTAGATTCAGCGCAACGCGATTTGCACGTGCGCGCCGCGCTTTTTTAGCCACTTGTCCCGCCCCCGGCCATGCCGCCGCCCTTGCCGTCCCACAGCGAATGACCCGACACCGCGCCCTCGCCTATATCCATATCGCCGCCGTCCTGTTCGGCCTGACCGGCGTCTTCGGTGAACTGATCCAGGCCAGCGCGGCGGTCATCACGCTGGGCCGGGCGGTCTTCGCCGTCATCTCGCTGGGCCTGTTCGCCCGCATGCGGCGCCGCCCCCTGCTCGGCGCCCTGACGCCGGCCCAGCTGTTCGTGCTGGTGATCGCGGGCGCGCTGCTGGCGGCCCACTGGGTCACCTTCTTCATCTCGGTCAAGGTGGGAGGCATCGCCATCGCCACCCTGGGCTTCGCCAGCTTCCCGGCGTTCATCACGTTGTTCGAAGGCCTGATCTTCCGCGAACGGGTACGGCTGGCCGAATGGCTGCTGCTGGGCCTGGTCACGGCCGGACTGGTGCTGGTCACGCCGTCGTTCGACCTGGCCGACCAGGGCACCATCGGCCTGGCCTGGGGCCTGTTGTCGGGCCTGACCTTCGCCCTGCTGGCCCTGAGCAACCGCCGCTCGGCCTCGGGCATGGACCCGATGCAGGTGGCCTGCTGGCAGAACCTGGTGGTGGCGCTGGTGATGTTGCCGTTCGCCGTCGGCCAACTGCCCGCCCTGCCCGCCACGGACTGGTTCTGGCTGGCGCTGCTGGGCGTGTTCTGCACCGGCCTGTCGCACTTCCTGTTCGTGTCCAGCCTGACCCGCCTGAACGCCCGCAGCGCCGGCCTGGTGATCGCGCTGGAACCGGTCTACGCCATCGCCTTCGCCTGGCTCCTGTTCAGCCAGCAGCCCACGGTGCGGATGATGGCGGGCGCGGCGCTGATCGTGGCCGCGATCGTCTGGTCCGGGTTGCGCAAGGCGCCGTCATCGGCTTCGGAAAGCATCCCTCAAAAGCAGCCTTGACAATTACTGACTAGGCAGTAAAATCTGGGCCATGAATGCCTCGTCACGCCCTGATTCTTCCGAAAATCCGATTCATTATCGCGGGGACACCCGCTGCATGATGGAAGAGAACGCCGGCTACCTGATCAAGCTCGTCGCCAATTCCCTGAACCGGATGCTGGACCAGGAAATGGCGCCGCTCGATCTCACCGCCATGCAATGGCGTCCCATCGCCATGGTCTCCCTGGGCCGGGCCGACACGCCCGCCGAACTGGCCCGGCTTAATGGCGTCGACACCGGCGCCATGACCCGCACGCTCGACCGGCTCGAGGCCAAGGGCCTGCTGCGGCGGGCGCGCAGCCAGCAGGACCGGCGCGTCGTGAAGATCGAGCTGACGGAGCTCGGCGAGGCCAAGGCGCGCGAAATTCCGCCCAATATCGCCCACGTGCTGAACCACCACCTGCGTGGTTTCTCCACCGACGAAGTGACGCAGTTGATGCACTTTCTGCGCCGCATGATCGCCAACGGTTCCGCCTCCGCGCCCGAGCGCTGACGACGTCCACCCAAGCCGACCCGCCCCTGCAAAAGGGGCTTTATTTGACGTAATATTTGCCTAGGCAAATACAGATTAATCAATTACTTTCAGCAGATTGTCAGGATGAAACGCCTTCTTTCTACCGCATTAGTGCTGGCCTTGAGCGGTTGCGCCCTGATGGAACCCGGCCCCGAGCCGGTGGCCGCCCTGAATGAAGCCAAGCTGGGATTGACGAGCCAGGCCGTGACCTGGCCCGAGACGAAATGGTGGCAACGCTACGGCGACAGCCAGCTCGACACGCTGATGGACGAAGCGCTGGCCAACAGCCCGTCCATGACCGCCGCGCAGGCGCGCCTGGCCAAGGCCAATGCCGCCGTCAGCACGGCCCGCGCGCCGCTGATGCCGCGCGTGGACGCCAACTACACGCTGAACCGCGAACACCTGTCCAGCGACTACATCTACCCGGCCCCGTTGGGCGGGTCGGTGGTCAGCGACAACCGCCTGGCGCTGGACTTCAGCTATGAACTCGACTTCTGGGGCAAGAACCGTTCGCACCTGAAGGCAGCGGTGTCGCAACAGGCCGCCGCCGAAGCCGACGCCCAGGCCGCGCGCAACGTATTGGCCAGCGCCACCGTGCGCGCCTACCTCAACCTGCAGGACGCGTTCGCCCAGCGCGAGGTCCTCAAGCGGGTGCTGGCCCAGCGCGAGGAAGTCCTGTCTCTGACCCGCGGCCGCTATTCGGCCGGCCTGGACACCCAGGTCGAGGTGAAGCAGGCCGAATCCTCACTGGCCGCCGGCCAGGTCGAACTGACCCAGACCGAAACCACGTTGGCGCAGCTTCGCAACCAGGTCGCGGCGCTGGCCGGCGCCGGTCCGCAGCGCGGCCAGTCGCTGGTGGCGACCACACTGACCGCCCCCGGCGGCGGCGTGCCGGCCAGCGTGCCGCTGGAATTACTGGGCCACCGCCCCGACGTGGTCGCGGCGCGCTGGCGCGCCGAGGCCGCCCGCCACCAGATCGACAGCGCCCGCGCCGAGTTCTATCCCAACATCAACCTCGTCGCCTTCGCCGGCTTCCAGGCGATCGGCACGGGCAACCTGCTCAGCGCCGCCGCCCGCACCGCCGGCATCGGCCCCGCCGTCACCCTGCCGATCTTCCACGGCGGCGAGCTGAACGCCAACCTGGCCAGCCGCCGCGCCGACGCCGACCTGGCCGTGTCCGACTACAACCAGACCGTGCTGGACGCCGTGCATCAGGTCGCCGACGCGCTCGACGGGCTGCGCCTGCTGGAGCAGGAACGGGCGCAGCAGCGCCAGGCGCGCGAAGCCATCGAGGCCGCCTACGAGCTGGCCGTCAACCGCTACAAGGCCGGCATGGGCAACTACCTGACCGTGCTGGTCGCGCAGACCGGCGTGCTGACCCAGGCCCGGCTCGACACCGACCTGCGCATCCGCGCCTACCAGCTGGACGCCAACCTGGCCAACGCACTGGGCGGCGGCTACGTCCCCGCCCCCGCGCAGCAGCCCGCGCCCGCCACGAACCCCACTCATTGAACGCTCCGGATTCAGACGTCATGAACGCAGCCACTCCCACGACCAATCCCGCCCGCAAACGCCTGCTGCTGATCGCCACCGGCGTTTTCATCCTCATCGCGATCGCCTACGGCATCTGGTGGGTCCTGTTCGGCGCCCACTTCGAAAGCACCGATGACGCCTACGTGCACGGCAACCTGGTGCAGATCACCCCGCAGGTGCCCGGCACCGTGGTGGCCATCGAGGCCGACGACACCGAGACCGTCACCGCCGGCCAGCCGCTGGTGCGCATCGATCCCGCCGACACGCAGGTCGCCCTGCAGCAGGCCGAGGCCAAGCTGGCGCAGACCGTGCGCCAGGTCCGCACCTACTATGTCCAGAACGACGCGCTGGCCGCGGACGTCGACCTGCGCCAGGCCGACATCCAACGCGCCCAGGCCGAACTGACGCGCGCCCAGAGCGACGTCAGCCGGCGCCAGCAACTGGCCAAGTCGGGCGGCGTCAGCGGCGAGGAAATCCTGCACGCCGAAGCGGCGCTCAAGACCGCGCAGTCCGGCCTGGCGCAGGCGCGCGCGGCGCTGGCCGCCTCGCGCGCCAAGCTGGCGACCAACCAGGCCCTGACCCAAGGCACCACGGTGGCCGACCACCCCGACGTGCGCCAGGCCGTGGCCGGTCTGCGCAACGCCTGGCTGGCGCAATCGCGCACGGTGCTGCCGGCGCCCGTCGGCGGCGTCATCGCCCGCCGCAGCGTCCAGGTTGGCCAGCGGGTGGCGCCCGGCGCCGCGCTCATGACCGTGGTGCCGCTGGACCAGGTCTGGGTCGAAGCCAACTTCAAGGAAGGCCAGCTGCGCAAGATGCGCGTCGGCCAACCGGTCAAGATGACCGCCGACCTGTACGGCAGCTCGATCACCTACCACGGCACCGTCGAGGGCCTGGATGCCGGCACCGGCGCCGCCTTCGCCCTGCTGCCGGCCCAGAACGCCACCGGCAACTGGATCAAGGTGGTGCAGCGCGTGCCCGTGCGCATCAAGCTCGATCCCGAGGACCTGAAGACGCACCCGCTGCGCGTGGGCCTGTCGATGGACGTGGAAGTCGACGTCGGCAAGCAGGACGGCGAAGCGCTGACCGCGGCCGCCCGCAAGGAACCGGCCTGGTCGACGCGCGCCTTCGAACCTGCCCATGACGAGATCGACGCCACGATCGAGAAGATCATCCAGGCCAACCTCGCCTCCGACGAATTCACCCCGCAGGCGGCCGCAACGCCCGCGACCAAAGAGGGCTTGGCGCGCGGCGCCAAGTAAGGGAGCGTTCCCATGAGCACCACCGCGCAGCCCGCGGCCGGCGGCGCCCCCGCCGAATCCACCGTACTTCCGCCGGGAACCTATCCGCCGCTGGAGGGCGCTACCCGCATCATCGGGTCGATCGCGCTGTCCACGGCGGTGTTCATGAATGTGCTGGACACCTCGATCGCGAACGTGTCCATTCCCACGATTTCCGGCGACCTGGGTGTCAGCTCCAGCCAGGGCACCTGGGTCATCACCTCGTTCGCCGTGGCCAATGCCATCACCGTGCCGTTGACCGGCTGGCTGACGCAGCGGTTCGGCCAGGTGCGGCTTTTCCTGATCTCCACCCTGCTGTTCGTGCTGGCCTCGTGGCTGTGCGGTTTCTCGCCGTCGCTGGAAGCCCTGATCGCATTCCGCGTGCTGCAAGGCGCGGTGGCCGGGCCCATGATCCCGCTGTCGCAGACCCTGATGCTGGCCAGCTTCCCCAAGTCCAAGGCGGGCATGGCGCTGGCGGTCTGGTCCATGACGACACTGGTGGCGCCGGTGGCCGGCCCCCTGCTGGGCGGCTGGATCTCCGACAACTACACCTGGCCCTGGATCTTCTACATCAACGTGCCGGTGGGCCTGCTGGCGGCGTGGATCAGCTGGCGCATCTACGGCAACCGCGAATCGCTGACCCGCAAGCTGCCGATCGACAAACTCGGCCTGGTGCTGCTGGTGGTGTGGGTCGGCTCGCTGCAGATCATGCTCGACAAGGGCAAGGAACTGGACTGGTTCGCCAGCCCCACCATCATCGCCCTGGCGGCCATCGCCTTCGTCGCCTTCGTCTTCTTCCTGATCTGGGAACTGACCGACGCGCATCCGGTGGTCGACCTGCGCCTGTTCAAGATCCGCAACTTCACGGTCGGCGCACTGACGCTGGCGGTGGCCTACGGCGTGTTCTTCGGCAATGTGGTGCTGCTGCCCTTGTGGCTGCAAAGCTACATGGGCTACACGGCCACCTATGCCGGCCTGGTGACCGCGCCGGTGGGCCTGCTGGCCATCCTGCTCACGCCGATGGTGGGCAAGATGCTGGCCACCCGTGATCCGCGCCAGATCGTGACGGTGGCGTTCCTGATCTTCGCGCTGGTGTGCTTCATGCGTTCGGGCTTCAACACCCAGACCGACGTGCGCACGTTGATGATCCCGACGATCATCCAGGGCGCGGCCATGGCGGCGTTCTTCGTGCCGCTGACCTCGATCACCCTGTCCAGCATCGAGCCCTGGCGCATACCGGCCGCTTCGGGCCTGTCGAACTTCCTGCGGTTGACCGCCGGCGCCTTCGGCACCTCGATCGCGACCACGCTGTGGGAAAACCGCGCCACCCTGCACCATGCCCAGCTGACCGAGGTCGCCAAGCCGGGCCAGCAGGCCTTCGACCAGACCTTGAGCGCACTGCAAAACGGCGTCGGCATGTCGCACCAGCAGGCGCTGAGCACGGTCGACAGGCTGATCAACGCCCAGGCATTCACCATGTCGGCGGTGGATGTGTTCTACGCCTCGGCGGTCATCTTCCTGCTGCTGACCGGGCTGGTCTGGTTCGCGCGGCCGCGCTCGGCCAAGGCGGGCGGCGGTGGCGGCGCCGCGGAAGCAGCCGCGGGCGCCCACTAAACCTCTCACGACAGAGGGGCCAAAGAATAGGGCCCGGCAGAATCTGCCGAGCCCTAATTCAATTTTTCAGCAACGCGCGCCAGTCCTGCCGCTCGATCACCTCCGGCGGCAGCGCGCTTACCGACGACAGATTGATCACCGACACACCGCGCGCACGCCACTGCTGCGCGGCGAAACGAAACGAGGGTTCGATAAGGTGGGCGAAATTGCGCGCCAGCCGGCTGGTCTGAGGCGTGTCACCCTCGTCATAGAACCGCATGCCATGCTGCAGCGTCAGGTCCAGCCCGTGCACGTAAACCTTGCGCGCCCCACCGGAAATCATCACCTGCAGCGCCACATAGGCCACCGTATCGGCGTCGAACACCCCAAGTGACGCGTCGAAGCTGTATCCCAGGCCCTGCTTGGCATCCAATAACCGCAGGTCTGGCGACGCCGCCACGATGCGCTTGAGCACTGCGGGCGCTGCGCTGCGCTGGTAGGCGCGCTCTGAAATGAATTCGATGATACAAATGCGGCAACGAATGTATTCCTGCGCAATCCCCTGCATGATGTAGCGCAGCACATCCGGCAGCACATACAGCGTTAGGTCACAAGCGACGATCTCGCGCACCAGATCAATGCGGTCCCGCACGAAGTTCTGATCGATAATGCAGTAATACTTGAACTGCAGATCGAACTTGCGCTTCAGTGTGATCGATCCATTCACTCCCATGGCGGCCCGGATATTCAGGCGGTCATAAGGAATCTCGGCAATCGAGGGGCCGCTCAGAATCAGATGCATCTCGTCGTCGCTGGGGTCGTATCCCTGCTCCAACGGCGTAATCGGAATAGAACGACCTAGCGCCCGGAAACCACAGATCACTCCGGCCGGATTGCGCCAGATACGCACGAAGGGCCACAGATGCTGATTGTGGCGCTGCGTGCGCGACCGCATCATCCGGAAAAGCTTCCGAACGAAGCGGTCCGCACGACTGCCGCCCACCCGAACAGTGGGGGCGGCAATGGGTTCGACCATAGTATCGGTCCTCATACAGCGCTACACCGACTCGATAAGCGACGCGATAGCGTCGCCCACCTCGGCTGTTGATGCGGAGCCCTTCATGTCGCGCGTACGTGGGCCGTCAGCCAGCACCGACTCAATGGCGCGGACCACGGTCCCCGAGGCATCCGGATACCCGAGAAAGTCCAGCATCAGCGCGCCGCTCCAGATCTGGCCGATCGGGTTGGCGATGCCCTGGCCGTAAATATCGGGTGCAGAACCGTGCACGGGCTCGAACAGCGAGGGGAATCTTCGCTCGGGATTCAGATTGGCAGACGGCGCGATACCAATGGTTCCGGTGCAGGCGGGGCCAAGGTCGGAGAGAATATCGCCGAAAAGATTGGAAGCTACAACCACGTCGAACCAGTCAGGGTGTTGCACGAAGTGCGCGCAGAGGATATCGATGTGATATTTGTCCCAACGAACATCCGGATAGTTCCCGGCCATATCCACCACGCGCTGATCCCACCAGGGCATCGAAATCGAAATACCGTTGGACTTGGTCGCAGCCGTCAGGTGCTTGCCGCGCTTGCGGGCCAATTCGAAGGCGAATTTCAACACGCGCTCGGCACCGATGCGGGTAAATACGCTTTCCTGAATGACGACTTCGCGCTCGGTGCCGCCAAACAGGACGCCGCCACTGTTGGAATATTCTCCCTCGGTGTTTTCGCGCACGATGAAGAAATCGATCTCGCCGGGCTGGCGGCCGGCCAGCGGCGACGGCACCCCCGGCATCAGACGCACCGGACGCAGATTGATGTATTGATCGAATTCACGGCGAAACTTGAACAGGGAGCCCCATAGCGCCTCGTGGTCGGGCACCGTGGCTGGCCAACCGATGGCGCCGAAGAAAATCGCTTCATGCTGGCCGATCTGCCGTTGCCAATCGTCCGGCATCATCTTGCCGTGCTGGGCGTAGTAATCGCAGCTCCAGTCGAAGTGGTCCCACTGGAACTCAATGCCGAAGCGTGACGCCACGGCGTCGAGTACTTTCAGGCCCTCTGGAACGACTTCCTTGCCAATTCCGTCCCCTGGGATCACCGCAATTTTGTGCTTTTTTACCACCGTCCGCTTCCTTTGTATCCTGGATTGCATCGCCCAGAATCATAGGCATAAATGACGGCAACGCAATACCCCAAGTTACAAACAACGTACTACCCTGCGTTACAACAAACCGAGCACAAATTTGTTCCGTTAATGGAACACAGAATTCAGCGACGCGTCTTGGATCCCAGCAGCGATCCGAGAATACCGCGCGCCAGTTGCGTCGCGATCGACCGGGCCGTGCTTTTGGCGAAGGTCTGCACCACGCCGTCGCGCTTGCCGCCGCGCGGCCCGGTCGAGCCGAACAGCACGTCATTCAGGCTGTCCATGAGCCCCCCGCCCTGCGCCCCGGCCGGCGCGCCCCCCGCCGTCGGCGTCGGCGCGGCCCTTCCGGGGGCCTGATCGGCCGGCGCCGCGGCGCGTCCGGCCAACACCTCGTACGCAGATTCGCGGTCGATGGCCTTGTCATATTTGGCCGACATGGGGCTGCCCTGGCGCAAGGCCTGGCGCTCCGCGTCGGTGGCCGGGCCGATACGGCTCGCTGGCGGCACGATCCAGGCGCGTTCGGTCGGCATCGGTCGCCCCTTGGCGTCCAGCAGCGACACCAGCGCCTCGCCCACGCCCAGTTCGGTGATGGCGGCTTCGATGTCCAGCCCCGGATTGGGCCGCATGGTCTGGGCCGCGGTCTTGACGGCCTTCTGGTCGCGCGGCGTGAAGGCCCGCAGCGCGTGCTGCACCCGGTTGCCCAGTTGCCCCAGCACCGTGTCCGGAATATCCAGCGGATTCTGCGTGACGAAATACACGCCCACGCCCTTGGAACGCACCAGGCGCACCACCTGCTCGATCTTGTTCAGCAGCGCCGGCGGCGCGTCGTTGAACAGCAGATGCGCCTCGTCGAAGAAGAACACCAGCTTGGGCTGGTCCGGATCCCCCACCTCGGGCAGCTTCTCGTACAGGTCGGCCAGCAGCCACAGCAGGAAGATCGCGTACAGCCGGGGGGCCTGCATCAGCTTGTCGGCGGCCAGCACGTTGACGATGCCACGGCCCTGGGCGTCGGTGCGCATCAGGTCGGCCACGTCCAGCATCGGCTCACCGAAGAATTTCTCGGCGCCCTGCGACTCCAGCGCCAGCAGGCCGCGCTGGATCGCGCCGACGCTGGCGGCGGACACGTTGCCATAGCGGGTCTTGAGCTCGGCGGCGCGGTCGGCGACGTTCTGCAGCATCGCGCGCAGGTCTTTCAGATCCAGCAGCAACTGGCCCTCGTCGTCGGCCACCTTGAAAACCAGGGTCAGCACCCCTTCCTGGGTATCGTTCAACTCCAGGATGCGCGCCAGCAGCAGCGGCCCCATGTCAGTGATGGTGGCTCGCACCGGCGTGCCCTGCTCGCCGAACACGTCCCACAGCGCGACCGGGCTGGCGCCCCAGGCCGGCTCATCCAGGCCCAGGTTCTTGAGCCGCTCCTGCAGCTTGGGACTGGCCGTCCCGGCCTGCGAAATGCCGGTCAGGTCGCCCTTGACGTCGGCCATGAAGACCGGCGTGCCGATGCGGGAGAAGGATTCGGCCAGCACCTGCAGGGTGACGGTCTTGCCGGTACCGGTGGCGCCAGTGATGCAGCCGTGGCGGTTGGCCAGGGCGGGCAAGAGGGCCAATTCGGTCTGCGCGTTCTTGGCGATGACGATGGGATTGGGCATGGACAGCTCTCCGGACCGGAATGACTCAGATGCCCAAGTGTAGAGCCTGCGATGGCGGTTGTGCGCGTGGCAATATGGACACAGGCGGCGCACTCCCGGGCGCGTCGGCCGCCGGCACGGTAAAATGCCGTTTTTGCAGACAATTTATCCTGGGAAGCCATGGCCGGACACAGCAAATGGGCCAATATTCAGCACCGCAAAGGCCGCCAAGACGCCAAACGCGGAAAGCTCTGGACCAAGATCATTCGTGAAATCACCGTGGCGGCGCGCGCCGGCGGCCCCGACCCGGACAGCAACCCGCGCTTGCGCATGGCCTGGGACAAGGCCACCGACGCCAACATGCCCAAGGACAACATCCAGCGCGCCATCCAGCGCGGCGCGGGCGGCGCGGACGGCGAAGCGTACGAAGAAGTGCGCTACGAAGGCTACGGCATCGGCGGCGCGGCGGTCATCGTCGACTGCATGACCGACAACCGCACCCGCACCGTGGCCGAAGTGCGCCACGCCTTCGCCAAGAACGGCGGCAACCTGGGCCAGGAAGGCTCGGTCGCCTTCATGTTCAAGCACTGCGGCCAATTCGTGTTCGCTCCCGGCACGCCGGAAGACAAAGTCATGGAAGCCGCCCTCGAGGCCGGCGCCGAAGACGTCGCCACCGACGAGGAAGGCGTGATCGAAGTCATCTGCGCCCCGGCCGACTACGCCGCCGTGCGCAAGGCGTTCGACGAGGCCGGCCTGAAGGCCGAGGTCGACGGCATTGTCATGAAGGCCCTGAACGAAACCGAACTGGCCGGCGAAGACGCCATCAAGATGCAGAAGCTGCTCGACGCCCTGGAAGGCCTGGACGACGTGCAGGAAGTCTATACCACCGTCATTTTCGACGAAGCGCAGTAATTTCCACGCGGTTTTCCGCGCGGTTTTTCCATTACCCGGCGCGCGGCAGGCCTCGCCTCCTCGCGCCACGCTGTCACCGGATCCGGGCCCGCCCGGATCCGTGGCCTATCTCTCGGGCAGGTGTCTGACGACACTCGACTGGCAACCTTAAGAATCACGCAACAATGAAACTCCTGGTAATTGGCTCGGGCGGCCGCGAACATGCCCTCGCCTGGCGACTGGCCCGCTCCCCGCGCGTACACAAGGTGTATGTGGCGCCGGGCAACGGCGGCACGCAACGGGCCGAGCAGATGGAAAACATCCCGCTCACCAATGCCGAGGAATTGGCCGATTTCGTCCAGCGCGAAGGCATCGCCCTGACGGTCGTCGGCCCCGAGGCGCCGCTGGCCGCCGGCGTGGTCGACGTCTTCCGCGCCCGCGGCCTGAAGATCTTTGGCCCGACCAAGGCCGCCGCGCAACTGGAAAGCTCCAAGGACTACGCCAAGGCCTTCATGGTCCGGCACAATATCCCGACCGCGCGCTATGCCACCTTCACCGACCCGGCCCAGGCGCATGCCTACATCGACCAGGAAGGCGCCCCCATCGTGATCAAGGCCGACGGCCTGGCCGCCGGCAAGGGCGTGGTGGTCGCCGCCACGCTCGAAGAGGCCCACGCCGCCGTTGACGCCATGCTGGGCGACGGCTCCATGGGCGAAGCCGGCGCGCGCGTCGTCATCGAGGAATGCCTGGTCGGCGAGGAAGCCAGCTTCATCGTCATGTGCGACGGCCGCAACGTGCTGGCGCTGGCCACCAGCCAGGACCACAAGCGCCTGCAGGACGGCGACCAGGGCCCGAACACCGGCGGCATGGGCGCCTACTCGCCCGCCCCGATCGTCACGCCCGAGCTGCACCACCGCATCATGCGCGAAATCATCCTGCCGACCGTGCAGGGCATGACGCGCGACGGCATCCCCTACACCGGCTTCCTGTACGCCGGCCTGATGATCGCCCCCGGCGATGATCCCGACCGCGACATCAAGACGCTGGAATTCAACTGCCGCATGGGCGACCCGGAAACCCAGCCGATCATGATGCGCGTCAAGAGCGACCTGCTGGACGCGCTCGAGCACGCCGTCGAGGGCACGCTGGACCAGGCCGACATCACCTGGGACCGCCGCACCGCCCTGGGCGTGGTGCTGGCCTCGCACAACTATCCCAACACCCCGCGCACCGGCGACGTCATCCGCGGCCTGCCCGCCGACGCCGACGACTGCATGGTGTTCCACGCGGCCACCCGCCTGGAAGGCGACGAAACCCAGACCACCGGCGGCCGCGTGCTGTGCGTCACGGCGCTGGGCGACTCGGTCAAGATGGCGCGCGACCGCGTGTACGAAGCCATCGACGGCATCCACTTCGACGGCCGCCAGTACCGCAGCGACATCGGCTGGCGCGCGCTCAAGCCGTCGCAGCAGAAGCCCAAGTCCAACGCGTAACCGGAAGCGCCGATGAACGCCTTGCCCGTCGCCGACGTCCGCGGCTACCTCACCGGCCTGCAGTCCCGCATCGTCGCCGCGCTGGAGGCCGCCGAAGGCGGTCCCTTCCGCAGCGACGAATGGGTCCGGCCCGAAGGCGGCGGCGGCCTGTCGCGCCTGCTCGAAGGCGGCCAGTTGTTCGAGCGCGCCGGCGTGCTGTTCAGCCACGTCCAGGGTTCGAAGCTGCCGCCGTCGGCCAGTGCGCACCGGCCCGAGCTGGCCGGCCGCTCCTGGGAAGCCATGGGGGTGTCGATGGTGCTGCACCCGCGCAACCCGTACGTGCCCACCACGCACATGAACGTGCGCATGTTCGTCGCCGCGGCCCGTCCCGGCCATGACGAGGCCGACGTGTTCTGGTTCGGCGGCGGCATCGACCTGACGCCTTACTACCCTTTCGAGGAAGACGCGCGTCACTTCCACACGGTGTGCCGCGACGCCCTGGCCGGGCATGGCGCCGACTACTACCCGCGCTACAAGCGCTGGTGCGATGAGTATTTCTTCCTCAAGCACCGCAACGAAACCCGGGGCATCGGCGGCATTTTCTTCGATGACCTGAACGCTCCCGGCTTCGACGCCTCGTTCGCCCTGACGCGCTCGGTCGGCGACGCCTTCCTCGACAGCTACCTGCCGATCGTCGAACGTCGCCGCCACACGCCCTACGGCGAACGCGAACGCGACTTCCAGGCCTACCGCCGCGGCCGCTACGTCGAATTCAACCTGGTGTTCGACCGCGGCACGCTGTTCGGCCTGCAGTCCGGCGGCCGCACCGAGTCGATCCTGCTGTCCATGCCGCCGCTGGCGCAATGGCGCTACGACTGGCAACCGGAGGCGGGCACGCCCGAGGCCGAGCTGGCTGCCTACCTGACGCCGCGGGACTGGGTGTGAAGCGCATCGGTCTTCTGGGCGGCAGTTTCGACCCCGTCCACGTCGCGCATGTCGCGCTGGCCGAAAACGCGCTGCGCGCGCTCGGCCTGGCGCAAGTGCAACTGATCCCGGCGGCCAACCCCTGGCAGCGCGCCGCCTTGCACGCCACCGCGGACCAGCGCCGCGCCATGCTGGAGCTGGCCATCGCCGGCCACGATGGCTTGGCGGTCAACCCGATCGAACTCGAACGCGGCGGCGCCACCTACACTATCGACACCCTGCGCGCCCTGCCCGCGGATGCCCGCTATGTCTGGCTGCTGGGCGCCGACCAGTTGGCCAATTTCTGCACCTGGCAGTCATGGCGCGAAATCGCCAGCCTGGTCGACCTGGCGGTGGCCACACGCCCAGGCACGCCGCTGGCGCCGCCCGCGGAACTGGCCGACTGGCTGCGCGGCCAGGGACGCCAGCTCGAAGAATTGCCTTTCGCCCCGATGCCGGTCTCGGCCTCGCAGATCCGCGAGCGCCTGGCCCGGGGCGAATCGACCGACGGCCTGCTGGCCGCGCCCGTCGCTGCCTATATTGCGGCGCACCATCTTTACCGATAAACCCATCCCGCCCTGGCGCGCAGCGCCACGGAAACCGGCACTCGCCGTCCGTCAGCGGGTTATATTTGCAGCTATGGATATACAGAAACTCCAACGCGCCGTCATCGACGCCCTCGAAGACGTCAAGGCGCAAGACATCAAGGTCTTCAACACCACGCATCTGACCAGCCTGTTCGATCGCGTCGTGATTGCAAGCGCCACTTCCAACCGGCAGACCCGCGCGCTGGCCTCCAGCGTGTCGGACCGCGGCCGCGCGCTCGGCCTGTCCGGCATCACGATCGAAGGCGAAGACACCGGCGAATGGGTCGTGGTCGACCTTGGCGATGTCGTGGTCCACATCATGCAGCCCGCCATCCGCCAGTACTACAACCTGGAAGAGATCTGGGGCGGCAAGCCGGTGCGCGTCAAACTGCTGCCCGAATCCACCCGGGTCGCGCCGATCGCCAGCGATAGCGCCTACGACAGCACCGACGACTGAGGCGCGGCGTGAAGCTGATCGTCGCCGCCGTGGGCACGCGCATGCCGGACTGGGTGCAGACCGCCTGGGATGACTACGCCAAGCGCCTGCCCCCCGACTGCGCGCTGGAACTGCGCGAGATCAAGCCCGAGCCTCGCACCACTGGCAAGACCCCGGCCCAGATGATGGCCGCCGAGGCCAAGCGCATCGAGGCCGCGCTGCCGGCCGGTGCGCTACGCCTGGCGCTGGACGAACGCGGCCGCGACCTCACCACCATGGCGTTGTCGCAAAAGCTGGAGCAATGGCGCGCCGGTGGCCAGGACGTCGCCTTCCTGGTCGGCGGCCCCGACGGCCTGGATGCCGAGCTCAAGGCCTCGTGCAGCGGCCAGTTGCGCCTGTCGTCACTGACGCTGCCGCACCCCATGGTGCGCGTGGTGCTGGCCGAACAGCTCTACCGCGCCTGGGCCATCATGACCAACCATCCCTACCATCGCGCCTGAGGCAGGACGCCGGACGCCGGCCTGGCGCGCGCCGCTTCCCATGACTGACGCTCCCTCTCCCGCACGCCTGTACCTCGCCTCCGCCAGCCCGCGCCGGCGCGAACTGCTGACGCAGATCGGCCTCGCGCACGACGTGCTGCGCGTGCCGGCGCCGCCCGGTGAAGACGAACCCCAGCACCCCGGCGAAAGCGCCGCCGACTATGTCCAGCGCACCGCGCGCGACAAGGCCGAACGCGGCCGCGATTGGCTGCGCGCGCAAGCCCTGCCGGTCTTGCCGCTGCTGGCCGCCGACACCACCGTCATCCTCGACGGCCAGGTGCTGGGCAAGCCCGCCGACCGCGACGACGCCATCCGCATCCTGCAGGCGTTGTCGGGCCAGACGCACCAGGTCCACACCGCCGTCGCGCTATGGACGGGCGATCGCCTGCTGGAAGCGGTTTCGATCACCCAGGTGCAGATGCGCCCCTTGCAACCCGACGAAATCGCGCGCTACTGCGACAGCGGCGAGCCTTACGGCAAAGCCGGCGCCTATGGCATCCAGGGCCTGGCGGGCACTTTCATCGCGCGCATCGACGGCAGCTACACCGGCGTCATGGGCCTGCCGCTATTCGAGACCGCCAACCTGTTGCGGGCCGCGGGCATCGCGATTCCCTGATTCCGCGCAATCCCATGAAAAAAGCCCCCGGGCCTTGCGGTCCCGGGGGCTTTTTGACGTGGTCAGCCGGCGATCAGCTTTGCGACGTCGAGACCCGCGCCATTGCCTGCGGCTGCGCGGCCGGCGCCTCGCCTTCCAGCGCGGCATGCAGCTGGTCCTTGTCCAGCTCGCCTTCCCAACGCGCCACCACGACCGCGGCGGTGGCGTTGCCAACCAGGTTGGTCAGCGCGCGGCATTCGGACATGAAACGGTCCACGCCCAGGATCAGCGCCATGCCGGCCACCGGCACCGTCGGCACCACCGACAACGTCGCGGCCAAGGTGATGAATCCGGCGCCCGTCACGCCCGCGGCGCCCTTGGAGCTCAGCATCGCCACCAGCAGCAACAGGATCTGGTCGCCCAGCGACAGCGGAATGTCGCAGGCCTGCGCGATGAACAGCGCCGCCATCGTCATGTAGATGTTGGTGCCGTCCAGGTTGAACGAATAACCGGTGGGCACCACCAGGCCGACCACCGACTTCGAGCAGCCGGCGCGTTCCATCTTCTGCATCAACGTCGGCAGCGCGGCCTCCGACGAGCTCGTGCCCAGCACCAGCAGCAGCTCTTCGCGGATGTAGCGCACCAGCTTCAGGATCGAGAAGCCGTTGTAGCGCGCCACCAGGCCCAGCACCACGACCACGAACAGCACCGAGGTGGCGTAGAAGGTGCCCACCAGCATCGCCAGGTTGATGATCGACTTGATGCCGTACTTGCCGATGGTGAAGGCCATCGCGCCGAAGGCGCCGATGGGCGCGGCCTTCATCAGAATGGCGACCAGCTTGAAAATCGGCTGGGCCAGCGCCGTCAGGAAGTCCAGCACCGGCTTGCCGCGCTCGCCGACCTGCGCCAGCGCGATGCCGAACAGCACCGCCACGAACAGCACCTGCAGGATGTCGCCGCCGACGAACGGACTGAAGATGGTGGTGGGGATGACGTTCAGCAGGAAGCCCGTGATGGTCGAGTCATGCGCCTTGGCGACATAGCCCGACACCGCCTTCTGGTCCAGCGTGGCCGGATTGATGTGCATGCCGGCGCCCGGCTGCACGATATGGCTCACCACCATGCCCACGATCAGGGCCAGCGTCGAGAACACCAGGAAGTACAACATGGCCTTGCCCGCCACGCGCCCGACCTTCTTCAGGTCGCTCATGGCCGCGATGCCGGTTGCTACCGTCAGGAAGATCACCGGGGCGATGATCATCTTCACCAGCTTGATGAAGCCATCGCCGAGCGGCTGCATCGCCTGGCCGAGGTCGGGCTTGAAATAGCCCAACAGGATGCCGACCACGATGGCGAACAGCACCTGCACATACAGAATTTGATAGAACTTGAGCTTGCGCGCAGGCGCGCTTTGATCTACTTCGATCATTGGGATTTGTCCCCACCAGGGGCCCCATGTTCCCTGCGACGATGCACAGTGGTTGTCGGGGCGTTATCTCTTTTAGGGCCTTGCGTATCTCCGCGGGCCGATTTCACCCGGTGCGCGATGCCGCCAGGCTTATCCCGGTAGATGCAAATGTCGTGCCAACCCATGCCTGCCCTGGCGTTGGGGTTCAAGCCCTTGATTCAATGGTGATTTCCATCCGCAGCGATGGCATCGCGCCGAAAACATTGGCGAAATATCACACAGAAAACGGATAAAATGTGCGAAAAACCGCACAACCCATGCCTACCTGTCCTCCTTCTCCAAAGGCGGCCTCCACGGAGGAGCCTTACCCTGGCGCCGCCGCGCTCCGGCGCCGCCCGGCCTGGCCCTGGGCATTGCTGGTCCTGGCGGCGGTGGCGATCGTCTTCGGCGTGCTGCACGCCGCCAGCGAATGGGCGCGTGAAGGCGCGCTCAAAGAGGCCTATCTCCAGGCCCGCAGCGCCGGCCAGATCAACGCCGCCCTGCTGCGCAACAACCTGGACAAATTCCGCGCGCTGCCCTTCGTCCTGACCCGCGACGTAGACTTGCGCGCCACCCTGCAGAACCCCACCCCGGCCCTGATCGAATCGCTGGACGAAAAGCTCGATGCCTTGAGTCACGGCGTCGGCGCCTCGGCCATCTATGTGCTGGACCAAAGCGGCTACGCCATCGCCGCCAGCAATTGGCGCGAGCCCGCGACGTTCGTCGGCGTCGACTACCAATTCCGACCCTACTTCCGCGGCGCCGTGACGCACGGTTCGGCCGAGCATTTCGCGCTGGGCACCATCAGCCACGAAGCCGGCCTGTACCTGTCCCGACGGGTCGACGACACCAACGGCGCCATGCTGGGCGTGGTGGTGCTGAAGGTGGACTTCCGCGACCTCGAGGCCGACTGGCGCCAGTCGAACGCGCCCATCTTCGTCACCGACGAACATGGCGTGGTGCTGCTGGGCAGCTTGCCCGACTGGCGCTTCCGCGTGCTGGCGCCGCTGACGCCCGACCTGGCGCAGACCCTGCGCACCAGCCTGCAATTCGGCGACGCCATGTTCCAGCCCCTGCCGCTGCAACCGCCCCTGAAAACCGTCACGGGCGGCCAAATCGTGCGAGCCGGGGAGGCCCTGCCGCAGATTCCCGCCGGCTCCCCGCTGCTGCACACCACGCTGCCCATCGTCGAATCCCCCGGCTGGACGCTGCATCTGCTGTCACCCGTGCAATCCGCTCTGAACCGCGCCACCGCCAACGCCCAGCTGGGCGCACTGCTGGCGCAAGGCGTGCTTGCAGCCATCATCGGCATCCTGCTCTATCGCCGCCATCGCAGCCGCGAACGGACCGCGCAGCAATTGGCCGTACGCCAGCAACTGGCTGACCAGGTCGAGGAACGCACCGCGCAGCTGCGCGAGGTAAACCAGCAGCTGCTCGCACAGATGGACGAACGCCAGCGCACCGAGGCACGCTTGCACACCATGCAGGATGAATTGGTGCAAGCCAGCAAACTCGCCCTGCTGGGGCAAGTTGCCGCCGGCGTCGCGCACGAAATCAACCAGCCCGTGGCCGCGATACGCACCTATGCCGACAACGCCGCCGAATTCCTGCGCCGCCAGGACAGCGGCTCGGCCGCGGAGAATCTTGGCACCATTGCCGCCTTGACCGAGCGCATCGGCCACATCACCGGCGAGTTGCGCGCCTTTTCGCGCAAGGCGGGCGCCACGGTCGGCCCCACCAGCCTGAAGGAAGCGCTGGATGGCGCGCTGCTGTTGGTGGGGCCACGCGCCAGGCGCCAGGGCGTGGCGCTGCAACGTCCTCCCGTCGAACAGGACTACCTGGTACAGGCCAATCGCATCCGGCTCGAGCAGGTGCTGGTGAACCTGCTGCAGAACGGACTGGACGCGCTCGAGGGCCAGGCCGACGGCCGCATCATCATCGCCGTGCAGGACTTGGGCGCCTCGGTGCAATTGTTCGTCAACGACAATGGTCCCGGCCTGTCGCCCCAGGCCAGCGCGCGCCTATTCACGCCCTTTCATACCACCAAGGCGGAAGGCCTCGGCCTCGGCCTGGTGATCTCTCGCGACATCATCGCCGAATTCGGCGGCGACCTGCGCGCCGCCCACCCCGGCGACGCCATTTTCCCCGCGCCCCACGGCCCCGGCCGCGGCGCGATGTTCACGCTGACGCTGCGCAAGTCGCCGCCCACGATCCATGACCCGCGTACCTGATTCCCCCCCTTCACCGTCCAAGCCCGGATCCGCCGCGCCGTCCAGTCCGGCCGCGCCATCCACGTCCTTCGCGTCGACCGCCGGCTCCACGGCGATCGCGACGCCAGCGGACCTACCCCTGCTCGGCGACAAATCCGGCACACCGCCGACGGTGCGAGTCGCCTTCATCGACGATGACGAAGACCTGCGCCGCGCCAACGTCCAGACGCTCAAGCTGCATGGCCTCACCGTCGACGCCCATGCCAGCGCGCGTAGCGCCCTGGCCACCCTGAACCGCGATTTCGACGGGGTGGTGGTCACGGACATCCGCATGCCCGACATCGACGGCCTGCAACTGTTCCAGCGCCTGCGTGCGATCGATCCGGAAATCCCCGTGATCCTCATCACCGGCCACGGCGACATCGCCACGGCGGTGCAATGCATGCGCGACGGCGCCTACGATTTCCTGGCCAAGCCCTATCCGCCCGATCGCCTGGTCACTGCGGTCACCCATGCCGCCGAAAAGCGCCATCTGGTGCTCGAGAATCGGCGCCTGCGCGACGCCGCCTTCGCGGTCGATGCCGACGAAGTGCCCTTCATCGGCACCACCCCGGCGATGCAACGCATCAAGCAGACGCTGCGCCATATCGCCGACGCCGATGTCGATGTCCTGGTGGAAGGCGAAACAGGCACGGGCAAAGAGGTGGTCGCCACTGCCCTGCATCGCCTGAGCCGGCGGCGCCACCGCGCCCTGGTCGCGATCAACTGCGGCGCATTGCCCGAGAGCGTGATCGAAAGCGAATTGTTCGGCCACGAGGCAGGCGCCTTCACCGGCGCGCAGAAGCGCCGTATCGGCCGCATCGAGCATGCCAGCGGCGGCACCTTGTTCCTGGACGAGATCGAAAGCATGCCTCTGGCCGTGCAGGTCAAGCTGCTGCGGGTGCTGGAATCCCGCCAGATCACGCCGCTGGGCAGCAACGAGGTCCGCAGCCTGGACTTGCGGGTCGTCGCCGCCACCAAGGAAGATCTGGGCAGCCCCGCCATTCGTGCCAAGTTCCGCGAAGACCTGTTCTACCGTCTCAACGTCGTCACTATCCGCATTCCGCCGCTACGCGAACGCCGCGAAGACATCCCGCTGCTGCTGGCGCACTACCTGGGCCACGCCTCGCGCCGCTTCCAGCGCGACATCCCCGACATGCCTGCCGACCTCAAGCGCCATCTGTTGACACACGATTGGCCCGGCAACGTCCGTGAGCTGGCTCATTTCGCCGAACGCTTCGTGCTGGGCGTGCTCAATACCTCTGCCACTGTGCCGCCCACGCAGGAAATCGCGCCAGGCACACTGCCCGAGAAGATGGAACGCTTTGAAGCGCAACTGATCCGCGAAGCGCTCGCCGCCCACCAAGGGGACGTACGCGCCACGATCGAAGCGCTGGGCATCCCCCGCAAGACCTTCTACGACAAACTGCAGCGCCACGGCATCGACCGCCAGGAATACACGGGCACGCCGGGGTGACCGATCCGCGCGGGATCGACGCCGTCAAACAAAAACCCCCGTGCGGCGCCAGCCGCACGGGGGTTTCTTTTTGGGGTTCGCGGCGCCGTGCGCGGGCGATGAGGGCCCAAGACGCGCCTACCGCCAGGGACAGCGCGCCGATCCCGATTCAGCCCCGGAGGCGAAGCTCGCGCGGTTTTGAGGCGCACCAAAAACAAAACCCCACAGGCGCGAGCCTATGGGGTTTTGAGCAATAAAAGCCTGACGATGACCTACTTTCACAGACGTCCGTCCACTATCATCGGCGCAAAGGCGTTTCACTGTCCTGTTCGGGATGGGAAGGAGTGGTACCACCTTGCTATGGTCGTCAGGCGTAACTGGTTGAGAGATTGTCTTTGGGGGACAACCGCTCCAATCTTGGAAGAAGCGCAACGTGTGGGGGATCAGAGACTGGCTCGATGATCCCGCACAGTGGGTGTAATTGGTGTTGGCTGGCTGCTGACGGGGCAGCCAGATTTTGTATTGAACGACACTTGGAACGCTATATCACCAGGTCATAACCATCAGTGTTATAGGATCAAGCCTCACGAGCAATTAGTATCGGTTAGCTTAACGCATTACTGCGCTTCCACACCCGACCTATCAACGTCCTGGTCTCGAACGACTCTTTAGGGGGATCAAGTCCCCGGGATACCTAATCTTCAGACGAGTTTCCCGCTTAGATGCCTTCAGCGGTTATCTCTTCCGTACTTAGCTACCCGGCAATGCCATTGGCATGACAACCGGTACACCAGAGGTACGTCCACTCCGGTCCTCTCGTACTAGGAGCAGGCTCCGTCAAGTATCCAACGCCCACGGCAGATAGGGACCAAACTGTCTCACGACGTTTTAAACCCAGCTCACGTACCTCTTTAAATGGCGAACAGCCATACCCTTGGGACCGGCTACAGCCCCAGGATGAGATGAGCCGACATCGAGGTGCCAAACACCGCCGTCGATATGAACTCTTGGGCGGTATCAGCCTGTTATCCCCAGAGTACCTTTTATCCGTTGAGCGATGGCCCTTCCATTCAGAACCACCGGATCACTATGTCCTGCTTTCGCACCTGTTCGACTTGTCAGTCTCACAGTCAAGCACGCTTATGCCATTGCACTATCAGCACGATTTCCGACCGTACCTAGCGTACCTTCGAACTCCTCCGTTACACTTTGGGAGGAGACCGCCCCAGTCAAACTGCCCACCATGCACTGTCCCCGATCCGGATAACGGACCAAGGTTAGAACCGCAAACAAACCAGGGTGGTATTTCAAGGATGGCTCCACGTGATCTAGCGACCACGCTTCAAAGCCTCCCACCTATCCTACACAGGCCGGTTCACAGTCCAATGCAAAGCTACAGTAAAGGTTCATGGGGTCTTTCCGTCTAGCCGCGGGTAGATTGCATCATCACAAACACTTCAACTTCGCTGAGTCTCAGGAGGAGACAGTGTGGCCATCGTTACGCCATTCGTGCAGGTCGGAACTTACCCGACAAGGAATTTCGCTACCTTAGGACCGTTATAGTTACGGCCGCCGTTTACCGGGGCTTCGATCAAGAGCTTGCACCCCATCACTTAACCTTCCGGCACCGGGCAGGCGTCACACCCTATACGTCGACTTTCGTCTTTGCAGAGTGCTGTGTTTTTAATAAACAGTCGCAGCCACCGATTCTCTGCGACCCCATCATGCTAAGCGCGCAGGCGCTTCACACTACCGGGGTATACCTTCTCCCGAAGTTACGGTATCAATTTGCCGAGTTCCTTCTCCTGAGTTCTCTCAAGCGCCTTGGAATATTCATCCCGTCCACCTGTGTCGGTTTGCGGTACGGTCTCGTACAGCTGAAGCTTAGAGGCTTTTCTTGGAACCACTTCCAATCACTTCGCAAGCAATGCTCGCTCGTGCCGTACCCTTGATTTACGCGCCCGGATTTGCCTAAGCGCCATCTTCGATACGTCAACAGGGACATCCAACACCCTGATGATCTTCCGCGATCCGTCCCCCCATCGCACTGTACGACGGTGCTGGAATATTAACCAGCTTCCCATCAGCTACGCATCTCTGCCTCGCCTTAGGGGCCGACTCACCCTGCGCCGATGAACGTTGCGCAGGAAACCTTGGACTTACGGCGAGGGGGCTTTTCACCCCCTTTATCGCTACTCATGTCAGCATTCGCACTTCTGATACCTCCAGCAGCCTTTACAAGCCACCTTCGCAGGCTTACAGAACGCTCTCCTACCGCGTGCACAAAGTGCACACCCGCAGCTTCGGTTTATCGCTTAGCCCCGTTACATCTTCCGCGCAGGACGACTCGATCAGTGAGCTATTACGCTTTCTTTAAAGGATGGCTGCTTCTAAGCCAACCTCCTGACTGTCTATGCCTTCCCACTTCGTTTCCCACTTAGCGATAATTTGGGACCTTAGCTGGCGGTCTGGGTTGTTTCCCTCTTGAGTCCGGACGTTAGCACCCGGTGCTCTGTCTCCCAAGCTGTACTTGCGGGTATTCGGAGTTTGCCATAGTTTGGTAAGTCGCCATGACCCCCTAGCTATAACAGTGCTCTACCCCCCGCAGTAATACTTGAGGCACTACCTAAATAGTTTTCGGAGAGAACCAGCTATTTCCAGATTTGTTTAGCCTTTCACCCCTATCCACAGCTCATCCCCTAATTTTTCAACATTAGTGGGTTCGGTCCTCCAGCACGTGTTACCGTGCCTTCAACCTGGCCATGGATAGATCATCTGGTTTCGGGTCTACACCCAGCGACTGAATCGCCCTATTCGGACTCGCTTTCGCTACGGCTTCCCTATTCGGTTAACCTTGCCACTGAATGTAAGTCGCTGACCCATTATACAAAAGGTACGCAGTCACCCCACAAGGAGGCTCCTACTGTTTGTATGCATACGGTTTCAGGATCTATTTCACTCCCCTTCCGGGGTTCTTTTCGCCTTTCCCTCACGGTACTGGTTCACTATCGGTCGATCACGAGTATTTAGCCTTGGAGGATGGTCCCCCCATCTTCAAACAGGATTTCACGTGTCCCGCCCTACTTTTCTCACGCTTAGTTCCACACACAAAATTTCGTCTACAGGGCTATCACCTGCTACGGCCGGACTTTCCATTCCGTTCGACTATCTTGCATGCTAAAACGTGAAGGCTCTTCCGATTTCGCTCGCCACTACTTTCGGAATCTCGGTTGATTTCTTTTCCTCGAGCTACTGAGATGTTTCAGTTCACCCGGTTCGCTTCCACTGACCTATGTATTCAGTCAGGGATACTCCTTACGGAGTGGGTTTCCCCATTCGGACATCTGCGGATCAAAGCTTGTTTGCCAGCTCCCCGCAGCTTTTCGCAGGCTACTACGTCCTTCATCGCCTGTGATCGCCAAGGCATCCACCATATGCACTTAGTCGCTTGATCCTATAACGCTGTAGGCTATAGGACCTGAGTATTAGCGTTTGTGCCGTTCATAAGTTTCAAAGCAGTCTGAGGTTATTCACCCCAGTCTTGAGAACTTGGAACAAAATTAATGCAATCACAACCCGTACCCATCTTCATCAGCAAGCTGATTACTCGATGAGCACATTTCGTTGTGCTTCTTCCAGATTGTTAAAGAACGAATATAGCTGTCAGGTAAAACCTAACTCATAAGACCGGGCAGACATTATCCGCACGACGCTATGAGTTAGCCTCTACATCCCACCAGGCACAGGTCTTGGTGGAGGTGAACGGGATCGAACCGATGACATCCTGCTTGCAAAGCAGGCGCTCTCCCAGCTGAGCTACACCCCCATATCCACAGCATCTCTACCTGCGAATACTTGGTGGGTCTGGTTGGATTCGAACCAACGACCCCCGCCTTATCAAGACGGTGCTCTAACCGACTGAGCTACAGACCCAAAACCTTCTCGGATCAGTAGTCAGAAGTCATGGACACAGGGAGGAGTCCCTCTACCCAAGCCCACAACCGATCCCAGCTATATCAAACAACCGATAAGAGTGGACGCTTAACACGAGCACTAAGCTCTGAAAGGAGGTGATCCAGCCGCACCTTCCGATACGGCTACCTTGTTACGACTTCACCCCAGTCATGAATCCTACCGTGGTAATCGCCCCCCTTGCGGTTAGGCTAACTACTTCTGGTAAAACCCACTCCCATGGTGTGACGGGCGGTGTGTACAAGACCCGGGAACGTATTCACCGCGACATGCTGATCCGCGATTACTAGCGATTCCGACTTCACGCAGTCGAGTTGCAGACTGCGATCCGGACTACGATCGGGTTTCTGGGATTGGCTCCCCCTCGCGGGTTGGCGACCCTCTGTCCCGACCATTGTATGACGTGTGAAGCCCTACCCATAAGGGCCATGAGGACTTGACGTCATCCCCACCTTCCTCCGGTTTGTCACCGGCAGTCTCATTAGAGTGCCCTTTCGTAGCAACTAATGACAAGGGTTGCGCTCGTTGCGGGACTTAACCCAACATCTCACGACACGAGCTGACGACAGCCATGCAGCACCTGTGTTCCGGTTCTCTTGCGAGCACTGCCAAATCTCTTCGGCATTCCAGACATGTCAAGGGTAGGTAAGGTTTTTCGCGTTGCATCGAATTAATCCACATCATCCACCGCTTGTGCGGGTCCCCGTCAATTCCTTTGAGTTTTAATCTTGCGACCGTACTCCCCAGGCGGTCAACTTCACGCGTTAGCTGCGCTACCAAGGCCCGAAGGCCCCAACAGCTAGTTGACATCGTTTAGGGCGTGGACTACCAGGGTATCTAATCCTGTTTGCTCCCCACGCTTTCGTGCATGAGCGTCAGTGTTATCCCAGGAGGCTGCCTTCGCCATCGGTGTTCCTCCGCATATCTACGCATTTCACTGCTACACGCGGAATTCCACCTCCCTCTGACACACTCTAGCCCGGTAGTTAAAAATGCAGTTCCAAAGTTAAGCTCTGGGATTTCACATCTTTCTTTCCGAACCGCCTGCGCACGCTTTACGCCCAGTAATTCCGATTAACGCTTGCACCCTACGTATTACCGCGGCTGCTGGCACGTAGTTAGCCGGTGCTTATTCTGCAGGTACCGTCAGTTTCGCGGGGTATTAACCCACGACGTTTCTTTCCTGCCAAAAGTGCTTTACAACCCGAAGGCCTTCATCGCACACGCGGGATGGCTGGATCAGGGTTTCCCCCATTGTCCAAAATTCCCCACTGCTGCCTCCCGTAGGAGTCTGGGCCGTGTCTCAGTCCCAGTGTGGCTGGTCGTCCTCTCAAACCAGCTACGGATCGTCGCCTTGGTGAGCCGTTACCCCACCAACTAGCTAATCCGATATCGGCCGCTCCAATAGTGCAAGGTCTTGCGATCCCCTGCTTTCCCCCGTAGGGCGTATGCGGTATTAGCTACGCTTTCGCGTAGTTATCCCCCGCTACTGGGCACGTTCCGATACATTACTCACCCGTTCGCCACTCGCCACCAGACCGAAGTCCGTGCTGCCGTTCGACTTGCATGTGTAAGGCATCCCGCTAGCGTTCAATCTGAGCCAGGATCAAACTCTTCAGTTTAATCTCTGTATTTGTTTCGTATTTCTTAGTTCCGAAGAACCGAGTCATACGTCGCTACTCAAAGGAAGTGAGGTATGTGCTTAGACTTGACATCTAAGGTACTTCACTTCTAGTGAGCACTTGATTTCATTGTGCTTGTGACAGGTTTTAAAAACCAGTCACTGTGCACTCGCATCAAGCGCCCACACTTATCGGTTGTTTAATTGTTAAAGAGCGGTACTGCTAAATTCTGTACTACCAAACTACTTACTACATCTTCTGCTTTTTTCGGCGATTTCGCTTTCGCGTCGATCGCTGTGTCAGCAGCAGAGAAACGAGATTATGAAGAAGTTTTTATCGTTTGTCAAGTCAGCGTTGCTTGCTTCACTTCGCTGCCTTGCCTACGACCTCTTCAGGCCTCACCAGGCTCGCGCCCGGCTTTCTCTTTAGCAGCTATCGAAATAGCAGGGTTAACCCTAAGTTTTCGGTAACTGCCAAGCCTGAAACTATAACACAACTTTTGCAGATTATGCAACCGGCTTTTGCCTAATTTGCATCCTATCTTGCAACCCCGCCGCTTCGTGAATCGCTTCACTTCGCAGCAGCCCCAGATCGCTCCAGAGGTTGGTTACCGCCCAGTCGGCTTGCAACGCCATTCAGACCACCCTATCGGGTAAACCCTGATTCGCCGTCACCAGCCAAGCCCAAGACTATAGCACAATTTTTGCAGATCGTGCAACTGGCTTCTGCCTGATTTGCACCGACTTACGCAAAATTCGCTGACCGCCGGTTCGAGAGAATCATCACTGACTCACCGCCTTGCTGCCTTGCGGCAGATTCGTCGCCGTAGCGCCAAATCCGTTGCACTTGCCTGGCTTCGCGGCTCACAAAACTGCGTGAACTGCGAAGGAGCGAGACTATAGCACAGAAATTTGGGCTGTCACACGCCGGACGCAAAAAGTCTGATGAATTTTGCGGGCCGCCCCGATATCTGATTTCCACGGGCCGCCCTCTTCCCCGCCGCGGCACTTGCCCAATGGTGCGTCTCTCTATATAGATAGCGCTATGCCCGCCTGCTCCACCGCGCGGTCACCGGAATCCATGCGGTGTCCGCCTGTCTATATATATAGATAGGTCGTCTTGCCCGTGGGCTATCGCAATGCTTGCCCGGCGCTCCGCTACGTTTACTATTCGCCTTGCACTGCCCTTACCCTGGAGATGATGCCCCCATGCCCCCCACCATCGCGTTAAGCGAAGATATCCTGATCAACGTCACGCCCTTCGAGACCCGCGTCGCGCTGGTCGAGCAGGGATCGGTGCAGGAGCTGCACGTGGAGCGCAGCATCCAGCGCGGACATGTCGGCAATATCTATCTGGGACGGGTGGTCCGGGTGCTGCCGGGCATGCAGAGCGCCTTTATCGACATCGGCCTGGAGCGGGCCGCCTTCATCCATATCGCGGACCTGCGCGAGAACCGGAGCGAGCGCAGCCAGGGCCTGACGCCCACGCCCATCGAGAAGCTGCTGTTCGAGGGGCAGACCATCATGGTCCAGGTGGTCAAGGATCCCCTGGGCACCAAGGGCGCGCGGCTGTCGACGCAGATAAGCATGGCTGGCCGCATGCTGGTGTACCTGCCACATGATCCGCACATCGGTATTTCGCAGAAGATCGATTCGGAGTCCGAGCGCATCCAACTGCGGGAGCGCCTGCAGGCGCTGATGCCGGCCGAAGAGAAAGGCGGCTTCATCGTGCGCACGCAGGCCGAGGGCGCCAATGACGAGGAGCTTGCGGCCGACCTGGAATACCTGCGCAAGCTGTGGACCAGCGTACAGGCGGCCGCCCGCACCCAGCCTGCGCCGGCACTGCTGCACCAGGATCTGACGCTGGCGCAGCGGGTGCTGCGCGACATGGTCGGCCCGAGCACCGGCGCGATCCTGGTGGATTCCCGCACCACGACCGCGGCAATGCTGGAATGGGCGCGCATCTATACGCCATCCGTGGTTGATCGCATCCAGCACTACAGCGGCGAGCGCCCCCTGTTCGATACGGCCAATGTCGATGAAGAGATCGCGCGGGCATTGTCGCGCCGGGTCGATCTGAAGTCGGGCGGCTACCTGATCATCGACCAGACCGAGGCGCTGACCACGGTCGACGTCAACACAGGGGGCTTCGTTGGCGGCCGCAACTTCGACGACACCATCTTCAAGACCAATCTGGAAGCGGCGCAGGCCATCGCCCGCCAGCTGCGGCTGCGCAACCTGGGCGGCATCGTGATCCTCGACTTCATCGACATGGAGGAACAGGAGCATCGCGAGACCGTGCTGGCCGAACTGAAAAAGGCGCTGGCGCGCGACCGTACCCGCATGACGGTCAACGGCTTCACCCAGCTTGGCCTGGTGGAGATGACGCGCAAGCGCACCCGCGATTCGCTGGCGCATCAGTTGTGCGAGCCCTGCCCCATGTGCGAGTCGCGCGGCAACGTGCGCACGCCGCGCACGGTCTGCTACGAGATCCTGCGCGAGATCCTGCGCGAAGCGCGCCAGTTCAATCCCAAGGAATTCCGCATCCTGGCGTCGCAGGACGTCGTGGATCTGTTCCTGGAGGAGGAAAGCCAGCACCTGGCGATGCTGGGCGACTTCGTGGGCAAGCGCGTGTCGCTGGAAGTGGAGAACACATACTCGCAGGAAAAATACGACATCATCCTAGTTTGATGCTCGCTGCCTTGCCGCTACGCGGCAGGTTCCGCATGATGCGTGATACAGGAAAGCCGCCATCGCGGCTTTCCTGCCGTTGGCGCCCCCCTTTGGATCATCGCCGTTATCAGTTGCGGCGCAAACTTTCACGTCAATGTGTGTGAATTTTGTATCGCGACACTTCGATTGAAATGAAGTTTGAAACCGATGGCGACGGCGACGATGACCCGATAAGCTCGCCACCGGCTGGCTGGCCCCAGAAGTCAGAGGGCTGCGCCATTTCCCATGTTTTCCGGAGAATCACGTAATGAAAACCCTGTTCCGTCCATTCCTGCTGCTGGCCCTGGCCCTGCCGCTGGTGCTGGCCGCCTGCGGCAACAAAGAACCCGAGCAACGCGCCGCGTTCATGCAGTTCCTGCAGACCCGCATCGTCGACAAGCCCGGCGTGCGCGTGCCGCAGCTGACGGACGAAGAAAAGAAGTCGTTCGGCGACTACGCTGCCCAGTATGCGGTTATCACCGATTTCAATGCCGGCATGGATGCTTCGGTCAAGCCGATGGGCAGCCTGATGCAGAAAGGCGCCGTGCGTTCGCTGAACGATGTGATTGCTCGCCGCGACGACATCAAGACGGTGCAGACCGCGCTCAAGGACATGGGCGAGGCCCTGACCAAGGAACAGGGCAAGGCCGACGCCGCGCATGCGCAGCTCAAGCAGCCCGACGACCTGAAGGCGGTGTACGACAAGGCCTATGACAAGACCGTGACCGTGCCGGCCAACACGTTCCGCGAAGTGCTGCCGCAAATCAGCGGCACGCTGGACAGCAGCCTGAAGGTCGCGGAGTACGTGGAAGCCCACAAGACCCAGATCGACCTGTCGGGCCCGGCCCCGCGCGTGCAGGATCCGACCGTGCTGGCCGAGCTGAACAAGCTGCTGCAGGAGCTGAGCGCGCAGGCGCAGAAGGTGCAGCAGGCGCAGACCCGCCTGCAGGCGGTGATGCTGGGCGGACGCTGATCCCCCGTCGTTGATCGACGACAGGACGGCCCGACGCGGCCGTCCTTTTTTTTGCCAGCACGGGGGTCAGCCGGCAGCGGCGGGGTCGTCCGCCATCACCACCCGGTTCCGCCCCATCTCCTTGGCCCGATAGACCGCGGCATCAGCCGCCTCGACCAGGGTGGCGACATCGTCGTCCGGTCCGGGTATCACCGTGGCCACGCCAATGCTGACCGTCACGATGCCGCCCTCGTTGTCCTCATGCTGCGCGCGCAGGCCAACCACGGCCTCGCGGATGCGTTCGGCGACTTCCAGCGCTCGCTCCTTCGGGGTATCGGGCAGCAGCGCGACAAACTCCTCGCCGCCATAACGCGCCGGCAGGTCACGCGGGCGTCGCGCCTTGCCGCGCACCGTCAGCGCCAGCATCTTGAGCAACTGGTCGCCTTCCTGGTGCCCATAGCGATCGTTGTAGAGCTTGAAGCGGTCGGCGTCGAGAAACAGCAACGACAGCGGCTGGCCTTCGCGCGCGGCGCTGGCCCATTCGCGCGCCAGGGCTTCGTCGAACGTGCGGCGATTGGCGATACCGGTCAGGCCGTCGGTCTGGGCCTCTTTCTCGAGTTGGCTCTCGACCTCCCGCCGCAAGCGGGTCTCGCGCCGGTATAGGACGATCTGCGCCATCACCGAGGCGAATAGCGCGAGCGTGACGGGGATGATCAGCATTGCGCGACGCACCCAGGGCTCGAGCACCTCGTCGACCGCCATCGCCACATCGATGATCAAGGGCGCGCCAGGCACGCTGTCAAACGTGTAGAGGCGGTTGACACCGTCGGGCGCCAGCACGCCGACGAACACGCCCTCCCGCCGTGCCACGAACTGCTGGAAATCGAGCGCCTGGCCAATGTCCGAGCCGAGATCCCGCGATGAATAAGGCGTCCGCGCGATCACGACGCCATCGTTACGGTAGATGGTGATGGCGTCGCGGGGGCCGATCGACAGGCTGGCGAAGCGCTCGCGAAAATACGCCAGGCGCAACGAGCCGGAGACCACGCCCGCGAAGCTGCCATCCGGATTGGAGATCCGGCGGCTGATGCCGATGCTTTCGTCGCCGCCGCGCAGGCGGCTGAGATAGGGGCGGCTGATGTACATGCCGACATCGGCATTGTCGCGATGGATCTGGAAGAAATCACGATCGGCGAAATTCACGTTCGACGGCAGCAGGCTCTGCGAGTCATAGCGGATATTGCCATCCCTGTCCAGGATGAGGATGGTGCCCAGATACTCGGCGCTGGCGGCGCGGTCGAACAGGAAGCGCTGCAGGGTGGCGCGGGGCAGGCTTTCGATGTCGGGCTCGTGCAGTCGCTCGATGACGCCCTGCAGCGACAGGTCGTAGACGCGGATGGTACGGCCGATATCGGCCGAGAGAACTTCCGCCAGATTGCTGGCGGCCACGTATGCCAGGTTCCAGGTGATGCGCCTGTCCATCCACAGCAACGCGACGGCGGCGGCGCAGATACCGATGGCGATCAGCCCCGCCAGGGCATACAGACTGCGGTGTAATAACCCGTGGGACTTCAAGACGGCGCTCCTTCGCTATCGCGGTGGGGTGTCGTGCATTTTTTACGGGTCATAATGCCGCAAGCCTACCCGCGCAGGCAAGCACGCGTACGCGGCGCTACCATGGCGCGTCGGCGTGACGTTTTCCTATCCCATTTAAAAAATCTATGAATAGCACGGACAGGATTTACAGCGTGCCCACCCTGCGGTTCACGCGGTGGCTGATCGATCCGGGCCGCAATGTGCCGCCCGATATCCGGGTCGCGCTGGTCCGCGGGCTGTTCGGTTCGCTGCCGATTTTCTTTGGCGGCATCATCAATACGCTGCTGGTGGCCGCGTTGATCACGCTGCGCCGTCCCGACCCGCCGTTCCTGATATGGCTGGCGTTGGAATTGATGATCTGCGCCTCGCGCATCGCGGTACTGGTGTCCGCCCGCCGCTCGGCGCTGGCCGGCCGACCGACACCGACCGATCTGTACGTCGTGCTGGCGCTACTCTGGGCCGGCAGCGTCGGCTACGGCACCTTCATCAGCCTCATCAGCGGCGACTGGATCGCGGCGACGCTGGCCTGCCTGTCCGCCGCATCGATGGTCGGCGGGATCTGCGTGCGCAATTTCGGCGCGCCACGCTTGTCTGCCACGATGGTTGCGCTAAGCGTGGGGCCGTGCGCGCTGGCCGCCCTGTTTACCAGGGAACCCATTTTCTGGCTGGTGCTGGTGCAGGTGCCGCTCTATATGGCGACGATGTCGATGGCTTCGTATCGCCTGAACGCCATGCTGGTGTCGACCATGCTGGCCGAGCGCGAAAACGAGCGCCAGGCGCGGCAGGATTCACTGACCGGTTTGCTGAACCGATATGGACTGCTGCGGGCGCTGGATCTGGCCGTGGGCCGCGCGGGCCAGGGCAAGGCCGAGTTCGCGGTGCTGTACCTGGACCTGGACGGCTTCAAGTCGGTCAACGACACGTATGGCCACGGCACCGGCGACGCGCTGCTCAGGCAGGTTTCGGAGCGGCTGCTAGCGCTCAAGCCATCCGATGCCGAGGCGGGGCGCATCGGCGGCGATGAATTCGTGTTGCTGATGCGGCTGGACAGCGCGGAGGACATCCGTCGGTTTGCCGAGCGCATCATCGACAGGGTCCGGCAACCCTATGATCTTCAACAGGAAATGCCGATCTACATCGGTGGCAGCATCGGTATCGCGCTGATTCCGCGGCACGGCGCCGACACCGCGGCGGTGCTGCACGCGGCCGACCGGGCGCTGTACCTGGCCAAGTCGGCCGGCAAGAGCCGGGCGGCGATGGCCCAACTCTGACCGGTAGCCGGGCGCGCGCCCCCCACGACCACGCGCCCGGACCGGCGTCAGGTCGCCGTGGCGGCGATGCGGAAGGGAAAGGCCTTGGCGCTGCGGACCTTGTCGGTTTCGCGGTGGGCATTGATGGCCCAGGCCTGACCGGCGCTGCCCGCCGCCTGGACCAGCTGGCGCATGGTGCTGGCGGAAAAGCCGCAACGCAGGGTCAACGCCTGGCGCCTTGCCAGCTCAAACCCGACAGCGTGCGGGGTCGTGGAAATCCGATCCGATTGCAGCATGGCAGCCTCCTGGCAGAGACGCTTCGGAAGTGAAGCGCGGTTGGAGATAAATCTACCTCAGCCGCCGGGGCTTGCGCGTGAAATGATGCGTAAAGTAATGCAAAGAGGCTGTAATACGTAAATCGATCGGACTGTCACACGCCGGTCATGCCGGCGCGCCAGGGTCGGCGTGACCCGCCGGCGCCACCGTTTCGCGGTCCGGTTGGTCATTCCTCCCATCGGCCGGGCCGGTCATGTTGCCGTACAGCAGCGACCGTCCGGCGAACAGCCCGCCGGCCACCTCCAGGTCGAAGCGGTCGCTGTCGCGCCTGCGCACATCGGCCACGACTTCGGCGGCCTCGTCCGGCGGCACGCCGACGGCGCGCAGCGCGGCTTCGCCGAAGACCAGGGCCGATTCAAAGGTTTCACGCACCTGATAATCGACCCCTTCCTTGGCCAGGGCCAGCGAATGGATACGGTCGTAGGCGCGCACCACCAATTGCACCAGCGGAAATTCGGCCTTGATCAGCTTGACCATGTGGTCGACCGACTGCGGATTGTCGATACAGATGAGGATGGCCTTGGCGGTTTCGGCGCCGGCGGTGCGCAGCATGTCGATACGCGTACCGTCCCCGTAATACACCTTGACGCCCCATTTGGCCGCCGCGCGGATGGCGTCGGTGTCGGTATCCAGGATCGATACCTTCATGTCGCGCGCCAGCATTGCCTGGGTCACGATCTGGCCGAAACGGCCAAAGCCGACGATCAGGGCGCAGCCTTCCAGGTCCTGCGCCACGTCCACCCCCTCCATCGACGGCACGGGTTTGGGCAGCAGCCAGCGCAGCGCCAGCACGCACAGCGGCGTGAACGCCATGGAAATGATGACAACCGCGATCAGCACCGCGGCCAGGTGCGCGTCGAAAATGCCGGCGGCAGCGGCGGCGCCATACAGCACGAAGGCGAATTCGCCGCCCTGCGCCAGCAGCGCGGCGCGGGTCAACGCTTCGGCATGGCTGGCGCGCAGCAGGCGCGCGACCAGGTAGACGCCGATGGACTTGACCAGCATGAACACGACCACGCCCGCCAGGATCAGTTGCCATTCGCGCGCCACGGCGGCCAGGTCCAGTGACATACCGACGCCGAGGAAGAACAGGCCCAGCAGAATGCCGCGGAACGGCTCGATCTCGGCTTCCAGCTGGTGGCGAAAGGTGGACTCGGACAACAGCACGCCCGCCAGGAACGCGCCCATGGCCATGGACAGGCCGCCCAGCTCCATCAGCAGCGCCGCGCCCAGCACCACCAGCAGCGCGGCGGCCGTCATGACTTCGCGCGCGTGCGCCGCGGCCAGCAGGCGGAACAAGGGATTGAGCAGCCAGCGGCCGGCCGCCAGCAGCGCCAGCACGCAGCCGATGGCAATGCCCGCCTGCAGCCACGGATCGCCATGCTCGCCGGTGCCGGCCGGCGCCAGCAGCGCCACCAGGGCCAGCAGCGGCACGATGGCCAGGTCTTCGAGCAACAGGATGGAAACGATGCGCTGGCCCTGGGCGCTGGCGGTCTCGTCGCGCTCGGCCAGGATCTGCATGACGATGGCGGTGGACGACAGCACGAAGCCCATTGCCGCCATGAAGGCCGCCGGGCCCGACAGGCCGGCGGCCAGGCCGACCGCGGTCAGCAATGCGCCGCAGGCCACCACCTGGGCCACGCCCAGGCCGAAGATTTCGCCGCGCAGCTTCCACAGCCGCGACGGCTGCATCTCCAGGCCGATGATGAAGAGGAACATCACCACGCCCAGTTCGGCCACGTGCAGGATGGAGCGGGGATCGGAGAACCAGCCGATGCCGAACGGACCGATGGCCAGGCCGGCAGCCAGGTAGCCGAGGACGGAACCGAGTCCCAGGCGCTTGAACAGGGGCACCGCGATGACCGCCGCCCCCAGCAGAACGACGACGTTGACGAGCTGGTTGCCTTCTGCGGGCAGGGACATGGGCGGCTCCTGGGTGGCCTGGCGCGGCGCGCGCGGCGCCGCGCGCGATCAGTCTTCGCGGAACTGCATGTTGTAGAGCGAGGCGTACAGGCCGTCGGCGGCCAGCAGCTCGGCATGCGGGCCCTGTTCGACGATCTTGCCGGCGTCCAGCACGATGATGCGGTCGGCGTTCTGCACGGTCGACAGGCGGTGCGCGATGACCAGCGTGGTGCGGCCCTTCATCAGGCGTTCGAGCGAAGCCTGCACCTGGCGTTCGGACTCGTTATCGAGCGCCGAGGTGGCTTCGTCGAGGATGAGGATGGGCGCGTTCTTGATCAGGGCGCGGGCGATCGCCAGGCGCTGGCGCTGGCCGCCGGACAGGCGCGCGGCGTTTTCGCCAACGGGGGTGTTGATGCCCTGCGGCAGGCCTTCGACGAAGTCCAGCAGGTTGGCGGCGGCGAGCGCGTCACGCACTTGCTGTTCGCTGGCCTCGCCCAGGGCGCCGTAGCCGACGTTGGCGGCGATGGTGTCGTCGAACAGCACCACGTCCTGGCTGACCAGCGACAGGTGCGAACGCAGGCTGCGCAGCTTCAGGTCGTTGATCGGCACGTCGTCGACGTAGATGGCGCCGCTGTCGGCCAGCACGAAGCGCGGCAGCATGTTGACCAGCGTGGTCTTGCCGCTGCCGGAGCGTCCCACCAGCGCCACGGTCTGGCCGGGTTCGACCACGAACGACACGTCGTTGACGGTGTCGCGGTCGGCGTCGGAAAAGCGATGGGTGACGTTGCGGAATTCGACCTTGCCGCGCACGGGCTCGGGCAGCTCGCGCGTGCCGGTGTCGCTTTCGGGCACCTGGTCGATCAGGGTGAACACGCTTTCGGCCGACACCAGCATCTTCTGCATGCGGGCGGCCAGGTTGGTCAGGCGTTTGATGGGGTCGAAGATCTGCGCCAGCGCGGCCATGAAGGAGGCGAAGCTGCCGACCGTGAGCGAGCCGTTGTTGGCCTGCCCCAGGGCGACGGCGATGACCGCGCCCACCGAGATCGAGATGCATACCTGCGTCAGGGGCGTCAGGGCGGCGTCGGCGGTGGCGGTGCGCATGGCGAAGCGGCGCAGGCGGCCGCTGACGAAATCGAAGCGGCCGCGTTCGACCTCGTAGCCGTCGAACAGCTTGATGACGCGCTGGCCGTCGATGCCCTCGCTGACCACCCGGGTCAGTTCGGCGTTCATGTTGACGGTGTCGCGGTTGATGCGGCGCAGGCGCTTGATGAAGGTGCGCGCGATCAGCACCGAAACGGGCAGCATGACCAGGATGATCAGGGTCAGCACCCACGAGGTGTACAGCAGCACGCAGATCAGGGCGATGACCACCAGGGTTTCTCGCACCAGCACGGTGATGACGTCGGTGGCGTAGCCGGTGACGTTGCCCGCGTCGATGGTGAAGCGGTTCAGCAGGCGGCCGGTGTCGCCGCGCTTGAAATCGGCGTCCGGCAGGCCCAGCAGGCGTTCGAACATGTCGCGCCGCATGCCCAGCAGGACGTTGTTGGCCACCCAGGCCAGCAGGTAATCGCTGAAGAAGTTACAGACCCCGCGCAGGAAGATCAGGCCCACCACCGCCAGCGGCAATGCCCAGACGTAGTAGGGTTTGGCGCCCGAGAAGCCGTCGTCCAGCAGGGGCTTCATAATGACGGCCAGCGTGGGCTGCGTGGCGGCGGCGCCGGCCATCAGCAGGGTCGCCAGCACCAGCCCCTTCCAGTAGGAGCCAACCCGGCTGTAGATACGGCTCCAGAGTTCGGCTCTGACGGGCTGGGAGCCCGCGGGCGTGTTGCGTGCGGCAGAATTCAATGGAATCACTCGCTTTTATACAATTGTGCCCCGGATTGTACTGGCTACGCGTTGCCGCGCGGGGCCGGGCGTCCCCCCTTTCAGATCCTATCGCGCGGTGCGCCTGTCCATGTCCGAAATCAGTTGCCTCTACGTTCGCCTGCCCAATTGGGTGGGAGATGTCTGCATGAGCCTGCCCAGCCTGCGCACCTTGCAGGCGGCCGGCCTGCCCCTGGTGATCTGCGCCCGCCCCTGGGCCCGGGACCTGTTGGATGGCGTCGACAAACGGGAGTTCCTGCCGATGCTGGGAAAAGTGGGGCCGGATCGCGCGACGGTCGGCGCCCACCGCCGCTCCCTGGGCGCCGCGGGCCGCCATGCCCGGGGGCTGCTGCTGCCGGATTCGTTGTCCAGCGCGCTGGTGTTCCGCCTGGCGGGCGTGCCGTCGGCCGGCTACCGCGACGACGGGCGCAGCTTCCTGCTACGCTGGCCGGTCGCCAAGCCGGAGGCGGCGCTGCATGCGGTGCAGTCCTGGCACCACCTGACGCGCCAAGCGCTGGGCCGCTGGGGACTGCCGACCGGCCCCGCCGAGCCGGCCCCCACGCTCGATCTGCCCTTGACGCCGGCCCACGAGAACGCCGCCGCGCTGGCGCTGGAAGCGGCCGGCCTGGCCGGACAGCGCTTCGTGCTGATCGCCCCCACGGCGACCGGCCTGCACAAAGGCAAGGTCAAGGTCTGGCCCGGATTCGATACACTTACCCGCGCGCTGCAGGCACGGGGCCATACCGTGGTAATGTGCCCCCCTCCAGCGGAAACCGACGAAGCCCGGCGCAACGCCCCCACGGCACAGTTGCTGCCCCCGTTGCCCCTGGGTGCGTTTGCCGCCCTGACGGCGCGGGCCGCGTTGGTGATTTGCAACGACTCCGGCGTGTCGCACGTCGCGGCGGCGGCGGGCGCGCGGGAGCTGACGCTGTTCGGCGTCACGCGGCCCGGCCGCACCGGCCCGTGGTCGCCCCGCGCGGTATGCGTCGGTTCGGAAACGGCGTGGCCATCCAGCGAAGTGGTGGAACAGCGGGCCAACGCGATGCTGGACGATGCGCAGTAAACAGTTTGTCTTGAAATGACCATGTCCAGCTATCTCACGAATCTGATCATTCCCTACAACCTGTGCCTGACCCTGGTGGTGGTCGGTCTGGTCCTGGGCCTGTTCCGGCTGCGCAAGACCGGCGGCGCCCTGATCGTCGCCGGCCTGCTCTGGGCGCTGGCATGGTCGCTGCCGGCGACCTCGCTGTGGCTCGGAGGCGCGCTGGAAAGCCGCTACCCGCACCTGCCGCCCGCCGAATCCCCCACCGCCGACGCCATCGTGGTGCTGGGCGGCAACACCGCCAATGGCCGCGCCAACTGGTTCCTGCCCTATGACAAGGACACCGCCGTGGTGCGCGTCGACACCGCGGCCCAGCTGTACCTGGCGGGCCGCGCGCCGAAGGTGGTGCTGTCCGGCGGCGCGCTGGAAGGCGACGTCAGCGAGGCCCGCGGCATGGCCCACGCCATCCGCCAGCAAGGCGTGCCGGAATCGGCGCTGATCCTTGAGAACGCCAGCCGCACCACCTACGAGAACGCGGCCCTGACCGAAGACCAGCTCAAGACCCGCGGCATCGGCAAGGTGCTGCTGGTGACGTCGGCCCTGCACATGCCGCGCGCCATGGCGGCGTTTTCCAAGCAGGGCGTGGTGGCCATCGCCGCCCCTGCTCCGCCGCAGATCGTGGCGCCGGCCGACGGTTCCCTGAATCCGTGGCTGCCCGACCAGCGCACCTTCGACGCCAGCCGTTCCATCATCAAGGAATACGCCGGGCTGTTCGTCTACTGGCTGCGCGGGTGGGTCTGAGCATGACGGCAACGCTGGCCTGCCGGCCGGGCTGCGGCGCCTGCTGCATCGCGCCGTCGATCACCCGGCCGATCCCCGGCATGCCCGATGGCAAGCCGGCCGGCGTCCCCTGTATCCAACTGCTGCCGGACATGCGCTGCGCGATCTTCGGCCAGCCGTCGCGGCCGGATTTCTGTGGCGGGCTGCAGGCGCAGGCCGACATGTGCGGTGGCGATCGCGAATACGCGATCCGCTGGCTGGGCGAGCTGGAGCGGGCCACCGCGCCGGCGACGCATTGAATCGCGGACGTATCGATCGCATTGCATGAAAACGGGACCCTGGCGGTCCCGTTGTTGTTTTTGGGCCGCGGCGCGGCGGGGGTCAGCCGCGCTCGGCCAGCACGTCCTGGTACAGCGCCTCGTAGCGCGCCGCCACGGCCTCCCAGCTCTGGTCGCGGGCGATGGCCAGACCGCGCTCGGACAGGGCCGCGCGCAGTTCGGGCTCGTCGCCCAGCCGCTGCAGAGCCTGCGCCAGTTGGGCGCCATCGCGCGGGTCCTGCAGGATCAGGGCGTCCTTGCCCGCCGACAGGTACTGGGCGAAGCCGCAATAGGCGGGCGAACTGACTACCACCGGCAGGCCGTGCGACATGGCTTCCAGCGGCGCCATGGCGTAGCTGTCGTTGAGCGTCGGATGGGCGTAGATGTCGGCCGCCGCGAAATAGCGCGCGACCTCGGGCGTCGGGTCGACCAGCGACACGCGGCTGGCAACGGCGCCTGCCGCGCGCACCCGGTCGCGGGTGGCCTGGTCGGCGCCCACCACCAGCAGGCGGTACCTGGGCGGCAGCAGCGCCAGCGCATCGAGCAGCGCCGGCAGGCCCTTGCGCAGCGGATTGCGCGCCACCAGCAGGCAGCCGATGGTGTCGGCATCCCAGCCGACCTGCGCCCGGGTGGCGGCGCGCGCGGCGGCGGACTCGGGCGCCGGCAGCTTGACCCCGGGCGCGATGATCTCGACCGGCAGCCGCGGGCCGTAGCTGCGGTGCAGCTGGTCCATGATCAGGCCGGACACCGCCACCACGCGCCGCGCGGGCGCGCGGCGCACGCGCGATTTCTCCAGCAACAGGTAGGTGGCCAGGCGCGGGCTGAGCCAAGCGAGCGCGCGCTTGAGCGGCTTGACGCGCGTCAGGCGGTTGTAGCGCACCGGCGTGACGTGCATGACCTGGATTTCACCGGCCCAGCCGTTCATGTGCGAGTGCACGATGTCATAGCGGCCGCGGGTCAGGCGGTCGGCCTTCCAGGCGAAATACAACACCCGCATCCAGCTGGGCAACCAGCCAGGAAAGCGCACCGGCAGGAAGGGAAAAGGCAGGTCGCTGTCGAAGTCGCGCGCCACCACGGAAACGTCGTGGCGCTGGCCCAGCACGCGCATCAGCTCGACCCCGTAGGCCTCGGCGCCGCCGAAGCGGTTGCCGAAGCGGTCGACCAGCAGTGCGATGCGCAGCCGCCGCTCAGCCGCGCCCGCGCTTGTCTTCATAGCGGGTCAGGCACTTCTGCAGGAAACGGAAAATGCCGGTCGAGCGCGACACCGTCACGCGCGGCAAACCGAAGGGGTCGTCGCTGGCGCTGGCCAGGCCGCGCTTGGTCAGGGTGGCGTTGTCGTAGCCCGCCTCGCGCGCCATGACCAGGTGTTCCGGGCCGTGATCGCCATAGGGATAACAGAAGGCGGTGACGGGCGCGCCCAGGGCCTGTTCCAGCACGTCCTTGGATTCGACCATCTGGCGGCGGGCCTCTTCGGGCGTCATCTCGGGCAGATGGACGTGGTCCAGCGTGTGCGAGCCGACCTCGTGGCCGGACGCGGCCCACTGGCGCATCTCGTCGACCGTCATGAGCGGCGAGAACGGGATGCCGATCTTGGCGTCCCAGACGTTGCCGCCGTCGAATTGGTTGGCCACCAGGTAGTTGGTGGCGGTGAATCCCAGCTTGTCCAGTACCGGCATCGCGTTCTGGACCACGTTGCGGTAGCCGTCGTCGAACGTCAGGCCGAACACCTTGCCGTGGCGCTCGCCGCGCACGTACGGCATGATGTCGCGCATCGACAGGCCGCGGTAGCCCAGGAAGCGCATCCAGCGCATCTGACGCGCGAAATCATCCGGGTGCACCGTCAGGCCGCGAAACGGCGTGCCCTTGGGGTTGGGCTCGCCGATCTGGTGGTACATGAGAATTGGGATAGACATGGCGCGATTATAGAGGCTCAGTGTCCACCCAATGTCCGCTGGTAGACGTCGACCGTGGCTTGCGCGAAACGCGCCAGGTTGAAGTCGCGCTCGGCGGTCTGGCGCGCATGGACGCCCATGGCGCGGACCTGCGCCGGGTCGTCCAGCATGCGGCGCAGGCGCGCGGTCATGGCGGCCACGTCGCGCACCGGCACGATCCAGCCGTCGACGCCGTCGGTGACGTTCTCGGGCAGGCCGCCGGCGTCGGTCACCAGCGCCGGCAGGCCCAGACCCATGATCTCGCGGCAGGCGAACGACAGGGCCTCGCGGTACGACAGCACGAAGCCGGCGTGGCACGAGGCCAGCGCCGCGCGCACGTCGTCGAGCAGGCCGGGAAAGCGCACCTGGTCGAGCATGCCGAGTTCGCGCACGCGCTCGAGCTTGGCCTCGGACGGCGGGTCGCCGGCCACCAGCAGCAGCACGCGCTCCCTGTCGCCCGGCGGCAGCGCCGCCACGGCGGCCACCAGGTCGAGCCAGCCCTTGTCGTAGTCGGTGCCGCCGGCGCTGCCCAGAAGCAGCTTGCCGCGCCAGTCCGGGCCGAAGAAAATCTCGCGCAGCTTGTCCAGGCTGTCGGGCGGCGGCGGCGCGAAAAAGCGCGTGTCGATGCCATGGCGGATCGTGGTGATCGGCCGCTTGCGGTAGGGCGAATCGGCCAGCAGCCGATGGATGTAGTCGCTGACCGCGATGCTGTGGTCGGTGGCCAGCGCCACGCGCAGCTTGTGGCCGAAGCTGGAGACCGGGTGGTCGTTGTGCTTGGTGAACACGATGCGCGGGCGGCGCGCCATCGCCAGCGTGGCCAGCATGACCTGCTTGTGGTCGGCCGAGCCGTTGGCGTGGATGATGTCGAAGCGGCCCTGCTTGATCAGGCGGCGCAGCCGCGCCCGGTCGCCGAACCAGGATGACGGCCGCGTGGTGTAGCGCATGTCCACCACCGTGACGCCGGGAATCGCCTTGGCGTAGCGGTACAGCCGGCTGCTGGCCGGCGCGGCCACCGTGATCTGGTGATCGGCCGCCAGGGCGCGACACAGGTTGATGATGTAGGTGACGTGTCCACCGCCGTTGCCGGCGTGGAAATTGGTGTAGAGGATCTTCACTTGTTCTTCTCGGCCAGGAACATCAGCTTCGAATAACGGAAGAAACTGCCCGCCGCCGCGGTCACGGCCAGCACCAGCCCATGGCGGCCGTCGAGAAAGCCGCGCCGGATCAGGTAGATGCGCACGAAGGTCCAGAAGCTGTGGCCCAGCGCGCCGAACACCGAGGTGCGCTTGCCCTTGGCGTACATCATGGCGGCGGCGTCCGACGAATAGCGGTTGATCTTGGTGACCAGCGCGTCCAGGTTGTCGTACGGGTAATGATGGAAATGGCCCTTGAGCTGCAGCGGCGGCTGGCCGTTGGCCGGCACCACGCGTTCATGCACGGCGGCGTCGTTGAAGCGCGCCGCGCCGCGCTTGAACAGGCGCAGCACGTAGTCGGGCCACCAGCCGCTGTGGCGGATATCGCGCCCGCAGAAATTCGACAGGCGGGCGATCTCGTAGGTGTCGGCGCGCGGCGCGGCCAGGGTGTCCTGGATCTCGCGGGCCAGCTCGGGCGTGACGCGTTCGTCGGCGTCGATCGACAGCACCCAGTCGCCGCTGGCCAGATCGAGCGCGCGGTTCTTCTGCGGGCCGAAACCGGGCCAGTCGGACGTCACCTCGACCCGCGCGCCCAAGGCCCGCGCCAGCTCCACCGTGCCGTCGGTGCTGCCCGAATCCACCACGATGAACTCATCGGCGAAGGCGACCGACTTGAGGCACTCGGCGATATTGGCCGCTTCGTTCTTGGTGATGACTATGACTGATAACTTCATCCGCGATTCCTAAGACGCTTTTTCCAGGCCTTCCAGGCGTGATAGCGCGGTCCCCAGAAGGGATCGCGCGACAGCCAGATGCGCCGGTTCAACCAGGAGCCGCCCTGATTGCGCACCGCGAAGCGGTAGATGTGGCCGGGGTCGGCGCCAGGGGTGTTCTGGCCGAAAGGGTCGGTAGTGTACAAGTGGCGAAAGCCCGCCTGCCGGGCGGCCGCCACGTAGTCGGCGTCGAAATAGCCCTGCGGCCAGCACAGATGATCGCTGACCGCGCCCAGGCGCCGCGTCAGTGTCTCTCGTGAATCGGACAGTTCCTGCGCAATGTGGGCCTTCTTGGCCTCGACATCAGCGCCGCAGACCTTGTCCCAGCGCGTGTGGGTGTGGGTATGCGAATGGAATTCGAAGGTGCCGGCGGCCCGCATTGCTTCGATTTCGCTCCAGCGCAGCATGACATCGTCGGCGCGGCCGTCGGCGATCAGCTTCTTGCTGGCGTCGTGGTCGGGCGTGGCCGGCAGCGGCAGGCCCTGGCCGGCATGCGGACGCACCGGGCCGTCGCCGATCCAGCCGGTGATGGTGAACAGCACGGCGCGCATGCCATGGCGCGCCAGCACCGGATGGGCGTGGACCCAGTTGTTGAGATAGCCGTCGTCGAAGGTGATCAGCACCGAGCGCTCGGGCGCCGGCGCGCCGGCCAGGTAGGCGGCGAACTGGTCGGCCGACAGCGACTGGTAGCCGGCGCGCGCCAGGCGCGCGATCTGGGCCTCGAACACGTCGGGCATGGCGTTGATCATGCCGCCGGCCGGCGTGACGTGGTGGTACATCAGCACCGGGACGTTGGGCGCATTCATCGGCGCCGCTCCGCCAGCCAGCGGGTGTAGACGGCCTCGGTGGTTTCGGCCAGGCGGGCGGGCGAGAACACGCCCTCTTCCCAGACCATCTTGCGGCCAGCCTCGCCCATGCGCTGGCGCAAGGCGGCGTCGTCGATCAGCCTTTCGAGCGCGGCGGTGAGCGCGGCCGGGTCCTTGGGCGGCACCAGGATGCCGGTTTCGCCGTCGCGGAACATCTCGGACACGCCGCCGACGTCGGTGCCGATGACCGGCAGGCCGCTGGCCTGGGCTTCGACGTAGACGGTGCCGGAGGCCTCCTGCTGGGTCGCCAGCGCGAACAGGTCGCAGCCGGCCAGCAGATTGGGCACGTCGCGGCGCGTGCCCATCAGGTGGATGCGATCGGCCAGGCCGCGTTCGGCCACGTAGGCCTGGGTCTGCTCGAACACCGGCGAGCCGCCGCCCACGAACACCAGGTGCAGCTTGGGCCGGGTGGCCATCAGCGGCGCGATGGCGTCGATAAGGTCCTTGTGGCCCTTGGTGGCGCGCATCACGGCGACACAGCCGACCACCAGATCGTCCGGCGCCAGCCCGAGTTCCTCGCGCAGGGTCGAATGCTCGACCGGCGGCGGCAGCACGATCGGCGAATAGACCGTGGCGACGCGATCGGCCGGCACGCCGCGTTCGATCAGGTGCTCGCGCACGTGGTCGCTGACGGTGGTGACGCGATGCGGCAGGCGCGTGTACGACCAGAGCGAGCCGACCTTGTTGGACAGGTGGCGGGTGCGCACGATCAGCGGCGTGCCCGCCAGGCGGCCGGCCGCCGCGGCGATCACGGTGTCGCGCCGGCTATGGGTGTTGAGCACGTCGAAGCGCCCTTCGCGCAGGATGCGGCGGATGGCGGCGACGCCCTTCAGGTAGTTGACCGGCCCGTCCATCTCCAGCGTGTGGACGGTGAAGCCGGCGTCCGACAGGCGCTCGGCCAGCAGCGCGGTCGGCTGGCAGATGGCTTCCAGGTGATGGCCACGCGCGCGCATGGCGTTCATCTCCTTGAAGATGCGGCCTTCCTGGCCGCCGAAACTGGTGGCGGCTTCCGAGTGGACGATGCGCATCAGTACGTGACCTCCACGCCATTCGGCTTGGTCCAGGCGTTCAGGTTCTCGAGCAGCGTGTCGGCCATGCGCACGCGCCATTCCTCGCCCAGCCGCACCGTGCAGAGGAAATTGTTCTTGGTGTAGACGATGTCCACCGGCACGCCGGGGATGCCGTTCTCGGGCTCGGCGCGGAACGGGTTGAGCATCTGTCGCAGGCGCGCGGCGTCGGCGCCGCCATTGAGCTTGACGCGCAGCGACTTGGCGCGCGCCTCGCGCGCCAGTTGCAGGTCGTACAGTTGCTCGGCGACGATGCGCATGCCGCCCGAATAGTCATCGTTGCTGACCTTGCCCTGGACGATGACCAGCTGGTCTTCGCGCAGGCGGTTGCGGTGCTTTTCGTAGAGTTCGTTGAAAACCGAGATCTCGACCTGCGCGGTGCCGTCGTCCAGCACCGCGAACACCATCTTGCCCCGGCGCGTCATCATGACGCGCACGCTGGCCAGCACCCCGCACATCCATTGCAGGTCGCGCTGCGGCTCGACCCGCGCCAGCTGCATCGGCACGATCTGGCGCACTTCGTCGCGCCAGGCGTCGAACAGGTGGCCGCTGTAGTAATAGCCCAGCGCCGATTTTTCCTCGGTGAGCTTCTTGTGCAGGTCCCACGGCGCCACCTTGGCCAGCTCGCCGGCCACCACGTCGCTGCTGTCGTCGCCGAACAGCGAGGACTGGTTGGCGCTGCGGGCGGCCTGCTCGGCCGCTTCCATGGCGGTCGGCACCGAAGCCAGCATGGCGGCGCGGTTGGGTTCGATGGTGTCGAACGCGCCGGCCTTGATCAGGGCCTCGATGGTGCGGCGGTTGACCGCGTGCTTGCTGACGCGGCGGCAGAAGTCGAACAGGTTCTGGAACGGGCCGCCTTCCTTGCGGGCGCGCAGGATGTCCTCGACCGCGCCCTGGCCGGTGCCCTTGACCGCCCCCAGGCCGTAACGCATGGTGCGCGGCGGCTTGCCCTTTTCGGTGTACCGGTCGGCCACCGGCTCGAAGCGGTAGCCCGAGAAGTTGACGTCGGGCGGCAGCACCTCGACGCCGTTGTCCTGGGCGTCACGGCAGAAGATCTGGACCTTGTCGGTGTCGTCCATGTCGGAGGACATGGTGGCGGCCAGGAACTCGGTCGGATGGTAGGCCTTGAGCCAGGCGGTCTGGTACGAGATCAGCGCGTACGCGGCCGAGTGCGACTTGTTGAAGCCGTAGCCCGCGAACTTCTCCATCAGGTCGAACAGCTTGACCGCGAGATCCGGATCGTGGCCCTTTTCCTTGGCGCCCTTCTCGAACAGCTCGCGGTGCTTGGCCATTTCCTCGGGCTTTTTCTTGCCCATGGCGCGGCGCAGCAGGTCGGCGCCGCCCAGCGAGTAGCCGCCGATGATCTGCGAGATCAGCATCACCTGTTCCTGGTAGACGATGACCCCGTAGGTGCTCTTGAGCGTGCTCTCCAGATCGTTGTGGAAGTAGTCCACCGCGGCACGGCCGTGCTTGCGGTTGACGAAGTCGTCCACCATGCCCGATTCCAGCGGCCCCGGACGGTACAGGGCCAGCATGGCGATGATGTCTTCGAAGGTGTTGGGCCGCAGCTTCTTGAGCAGTTCCTTCATGCCGCGCGATTCCAGCTGGAATACGGCGGTGGTGTTGGCGTCGCACAGGATCTTGTAGGCGGCCGGATCGTCGAGGCTGAGCGCCATGACATCGAAGTCGCGCTTGTCCTCGTTGAACTGGCGCACGTAGCGCACGGCCCAGTCCAGGATGGTCAGGTTGCGCAGCCCCAGGAAGTCGAACTTGACCAGGCCGGCGGCTTCGACGTCGTCCTTGTCGAACTGCGAGACGGCGCTGTTTTCCTGCCCCGGCTGGCAATACAGCGGGCAGAAGTCGGTGAGCTTGCCGGGCGCGATCAGCACGCCGCCGGCGTGCATGCCGATGTTGCGGGTCAGGCCTTCGAGCGGCTTGGCCAGGTCGACCAGCGCGCGCACTTCCTCTTCCTGCTCATAGCGGTCCTTGAAGGCCGGCTCGTCCTTCAGGGTGCGTTCGAGCGTCCACGGATCCATCGGATTGAACGGGATCAGCTTGGACAGGCCGTCGCAGAACATGTAGGGCATGTCCAGCACCCGGCCGGCGTCGCGCACCACGGCCTTGGCGCCCAGCGTGCCGAAGGTGGCGATCTGGCTCACGGCGGCGCGGCCGTACTTTTCCTTGACGTAGTCGATGACGCGTTCGCGGTTGTCCTGGCAGAAGTCGATATCGAAGTCGGGCATCGAGACCCGCTCGGGGTTCAGGAAGCGCTCGAACAGCAAGTCGTAGCGGATCGGGTCAAGGTCGGTGATGCCCAGCGCGTACGCCACCAGCGAACCGGCGCCCGAACCCCGGCCCGGGCCGACCGGCACGCCGTTGTTCTTGCCCCAGTTGATGAAGTCCTGCACGATCAGGAAGTAGCCCGGGAAGCCCATCTGGATGATGGTCTTGCATTCCCAGCGCAGACGCTCGTAGTACTGCTCGCGCTTGGATTCGCGTTCGGCCTCGTCCGGGAACAGGAAGGCCATGCGCTTTTCCAGGCCCTCTTCGGACAACTGCACCAGGTAGTCGTCCAGCGACACGCCGTCGGGCGTGGGGAAATTCGGCAGGCGCGGCTTGCCCAGCACCAGGCTGAGGTTGCAGCGCTTGGCGATCTCGACCGTGTTGGCCAGCGCCGAGGGCACGTCGGCGAAGCGGCGCGCCATTTCTTCGGAACTGAGCAGGTATTGCTCTTTGGTGAAGCGGCGCACGCGGCGCGGATTGGCCAGGATCTCGCCTTCGGCGATGCAGACACGGGCCTCGTGCGCCTGGAATTCGTATTCGTCCAGGAACTGCACCGGGTGGGTGGCCACCACCGGCAGGCCGGCCTCGCCCGCCAGGCGCATGGCGGCCTGGGTGTAGGCTTCGTCGCCGTCCATGCCGGCGCGCTGCAGCTCGATGTAGTAGCTGCCCGGGAACATATGCGCCCACTGGCGCGCCAGTGCCAGCGCCGACACCGCGTTGCCGGCGTCCAGCGCCTGGCCGACGTCGCCGCCGCGGCCGCCCGACAGCACGATCAGGCCGTCCTGGCCCTGCAGCCATTCGCGGCGGATTTCGGCGCGGCCCTTGCCCTGGTTGGTCAGGAACGCGCGCGACAGCAGTTCGCACAGGTTCAGGTAGCCCTGGTGGTTGCGCACCAGCAGCAGCACGCGGAACGGCTTGGCGGGATCTTCGTCGTTGCTCAGCCAGACGTCGCAGCCGGCGATGGGCTTGATGCCCGCGCCGCGCGCGCCCTTGTAGAACTTGATCAGGCCGAACAGGTTCGACAGATCGGTCAGGGCGACCGCGGGCTGGCCCAGCTTGGCCACGCGCTTGATGAGGTCGGGGATGCGCACGATGCCGTCCACCACCGAGAACTCGGAGTGGACACGCAGGTGGACAAATGGGGACGGGGTTGTTACGGCTTCGGACATGGTAGGAATTGTACCCAGTCGGGCGGTCGAAAAGCGCCGCCGGAGCGATCGCGCCGACGTGCGTCCGGCGCCCCTGTGTAACAATAGACGATTAGACCTGACTCACCCGCCGCAGGACGAGATTTACGTATGAAATGGCTGATACCCGGGATCTGGCTCGCCGCCATCCTGTTCGCGCACTTCCGTGGCCGCGTCAAGCTGCCGCTGGGCCGGCAATTGCTGGATCACTCGGTGCTGCTGGCGCCGATCAACGCCTTCATGGTGCTGAGCTCGCGCGTGCCGTCGACGCCCTACCTGACCACCAGCGAAATCGCCGAGCTCAAGGTGCTGGACGACAACTGGGAGACGATCCGCGACGAAGCCCTGCAGATGGCCGAGATGCGCCGCATCAAGGCGGCCGACAGCCACAACGACATCGGCTTCAATTCGTTCTTCAAGTACGGCTGGAAACGCTTCTACCTTAAGTGGTATGACGCCCGCCACCCCTCGGCCGAGGAACTGTGCCCCAAGACGGTGGCCATCCTGAAGACGCTGCCCAAGGTCAAGGCGGCCATGTTCGCCGAACTGCCGCCAGGCGGCCAGCTCAATCCGCACCGCGACCCGTTCGCCGGGTCGCTGCGCTACCACCTGGGCCTGGCCACGCCCAACGACGACCGCTGCCACATCATCGTCGACGGCGAAACCTACAGCTGGCGCGACGGCGAAAGCGTGGTGTTCGACGAGACCTACGTGCATGAGGCCTACAACCACACCGACCAGAACCGCATCATCCTGTTCTGCGACGTCGAGCGGCCGCTCAAGTGGGGCTGGGCCGAAGCCTTCAACCGCTGGTTCGGCCGCGTGGTGATGTCGGCGGCCAGCTCGCCCAACGACGGCGGCGACCAGACCGGCGCCATCAACAAGCTGACCCATGCGCACTGGGTCATCGACCAGAAGCGCAAGGCCTTCAAGGCCTGGAACCGCAACGTCTACAAGGCCACCAAGTACGGCCTGATCATCCTGGTGATCGCGGGCTTCATCGCCCTGTGATCGGATCGACCGCGCGGATCGCGCGGTCATCACGCCAGCACGGCGGGCCGTCCGGCCCGCCGCTCCCCACCCTACCCCGCGGCGCGCTCCGGCAAGGTCAACAGGCCGGTGTGGTAGTCGTAGCCGTAGATTTCGCCATAGCGCCCCCATTCCACCGCGATCTTCAGCACGCGCTCGGCTTCGTCGGGCTTGAGGAATTCCTCCAGCGAATCCAGGAAGTTCTTTTCCGGCAACTCGCCGGCAGGCTCCTGCTCCAGGCTGTGGCGAATGTGCGCGGCCAGCGGCACGTGCGCCAGCAGCTGGCGGCCGAAGATGGCCTGCTTCTGGCCCTGGTCGGCCTGCACGTAGCGCTGGCCAAGCGGCGTCAGGAAGATGTCGCCCTTGTCGATCTGGGCCAGGCCGAACAGGCCCAGCGCTTCGCAGGCCGGCAGCAGGTCGTCGTCCGAGATCTCGGCTTCCTCGGCCAGCTTGGGCAGGTCGGCGCGGCCATTGAACGGCGCCTCCGCCAGCACGTCCAGCACGCCCTCCATGCGCTCGACCTCGGTCTGCGGAAAGCGGTAGCCCAGGCCCTGCTGGCGCGGCGTCGGCACGTCGTGCGCCGGGCGCTGCGTCATCAGCGCATAGACCTCGTCGATCAGCGCGCGCACCTGCGGCGAATCGGCGTTGCGCGGCCGCGGCAGGCCGATCTGCACCTGGCTGCGGATGCGGCCGGGGTCGCTGGAGAACACGATGATGCGGTCGGCCATCATGACCGCTTCCTCGATGTTGTGCGAAACGATCAGGATGCCCTTGGTCGAGATGCGGCTCTCGTCCCACAGTTCCAGCATGTCGTCGCGCAGCGTTTCGCCGGTCAGCACGTCCAGGGCCGAGAAGGCTTCGTCCATCAACAGCACGTCCGGGTTCATGACCAGCGCGCGGGCGATGCCGACGCGCTGGCGCATGCCGCCGGACAGCTCGCGCGGCAAGGCGCCGCCGAAACCGCCCAGGCCCATCAGGTCGAGCACCGCATCGGCGCGCCTGGCGCGCTCGGCCGGCGCCACGCCCTGGGCCTCCAGGCCCAGCTCGACGTTCTGCTGCGCGGTCAGCCAGGGAAACAGCGCGAACGACTGGAACACCATGGCGATGCCCGCCGCCGGGCCGTACACCGGCTGGCCGCGGTAGGTGACGGTGCCCTGGTCGGCGTTGACCAGCCCCGCCATGATGCGCAGCAGCGTCGACTTGCCCGAGCCGGACTTGCCCAGCAGGGCCACGATCTCGCCTTCGCGCAACGTGAAGTCCACGTGTTCCAGCACGTGCCGGGCGGTGCCGTCCGCGGCGCGGAACGACTTGCCGACGTCGTGCAGTTCGATCAGGAAATTGGAATTCATGAGGACTCCCTACCGGCCGCGGTCTTCGGCCAGCAAATACAGTTTGCGCCAGAAAAACCGGTTCAGCAGCATGACGAAAATGCTCATGACGCCGATGCCGAGCGCGATGCGGTGGAAATCGCCCTGCTCGGTCATCTGCTTGATGTAGCTGCCCAGGCCATCGGCCACCAGGGAGGTATTGCCCCAGGACACGTACTCGGCCACGATGCTGGCGTTCCAGGAGCCGCCGCTGGCCGTGATGGCGCCGGTGATGAAGCTGGGGAACACCGCCGGCAGGTACACCCGGCGCCATAGCAGCCAGCCCTTCAGGCCGAGGTTGCTGGCGGCCAGGCGCAGTTCGTTCGGAATGGTCGAGGCGCCGGCCACCACGTTGAACAGGATGTACCACTGGGTGCCGAAGATGATCAGCGGGCTGAGCCAGATGTTGGGGTTGAGCTTCAACGCCACCATCACGAACACCACCGCCGGGAACAGCAGGTTGACCGGGAACGCCGCCAGGAACTGCGCCACCGCCTGCACCCGCTGTGAATACTTGGGCCGCAGGCCGATCCAGACCGCGATCGGCACCCAGATCAACGACGCCAGCCCGATCAGCACCATCACCCGCACCAGCGTGATGCCGCCCAGGCCGATCACGTGCAGCACCTCGCTCCAGCCCACCTCCGCGTGCACGAAGACGACCAGTTTGTAGGTGGCCAGCAGCGCGCCGGCGGCCAGCAGCGCATCCCAGACGCGCGTCCAGCGCGGGTCTGGCGCCTTGGCGCGGGCGCGGATCGAGGTGCCGTCGTACGACACGCTGAACCAGCCCAGCGCGCGCCGCATCTGCGCCCAGAACATATTGGACAGCGCCTGCATCCAGCGGCTGCGGCGGGTCCAGTCCAGCAGCCAGGACTGCTGCGCCACGTCGGCCTGCGATTCCTCGAAGCGGAACTTGTCGGCCCAGGCCAGCAGCGGCCGGAAGAACAACTGGTCGTAGAGCAGGATGCCGGCCATCATGGCGCCGATGGCCCAGGCGATGGCGCGGCCGTTCTCGGCGTCGATCGCCACGGCGATGTAGGAGCCGATGCCAGGCAGCTTGATGTCCTGCCCGGCCACCGAGATGGCCTCGGCCGCCACCAGGAAGAACCAGCCGCCGGACATGGACATCATCATGTTCCACAGCAGGCCCGGGGTGGCATACGGCAGTTCCAGGCGCCAGAAGCGCTGCCAGCCGGACAGCCGGAACACGCGCGCGGCCTCGTTCAGTTCGGCCGGCACGGTCCGCATCGACTGGTACAGGCTGAACGCCATGTTCCAGGCCTGCGAGGTGAAGATGGCGAAGATCGCCGCGCACTCGACCCCCAGCAGGTTGCCGGGAAACAGCGCGATGAAGGGCGCGATGGCGATGGCCTGGAACCCCAGGATGGGCACCGACTGGAGGATGTCCAGCATCGGGATCATGGCTTTTTCGGCGGCGCGGAACTTGGCCGCGATGGCCGCGAAGATAAAGCTGAACAGCAGCGAAAAGGCCAGCGCCGTGAACATCCGCAGGATGGTACGCAGCAGGTAATACGGCAGGTAGATCGGATCCAGCGAGATCGGCAGCTCTTCGCCGACGGCGAAGGGACGGCTCATTTGCGAGGCGCCGTAGGCCATCGCGGCCAGCACCACCAGCACCAAGGGAAGAAGCGCCCAGTCCCAGCGATTGGGCGAAGAGCGGGACGACGAGGACGGGCGCGTCCGGGTGCTGAAGAGCTCGAACATGTCGGCAATGCTCCAGGGAGCGGGGTGAAGGCCCGCGCATTGAAGCATAACCAGATGACGCGTCACTGAACAGAAAACGACTGAAATCTGGGTGTAATACGGGACGGCTCAAACCGCCCCGTATTACACCGGTGAAAAGGCCACCGCCCGCGTCGCCCGGCCCCGCAAATCAGCGTTGCAGGGACTCCCAGCTTTTCATCAGGCGCTTGACCGACACCGGCATCGGCGTGCGCAATTCCTGCGCAAACAAGGCCACCCGCAGTTCCTCCAGCAGCCAGCGGAACTCGTCCAGGCGGGGGTCGGGCGCCCCTTTCAGGGCCGAGCGGGCCCGCTGGTACTGGGTCAGGAGCGGCGCCATCTCGGCCACCAGCTTGGCGTCGCGGCCGGGGTCGGCGCGCAGCTTGTCGATGCGCGCCACCGCCGCCTTCAGGTAGCGGGGGAAATGCGACAGCTGGGCGTAGGGGGTGTCGCGGATGAACCACTTGGGCATCAGCGCCCCCAGCTGCTGCTGCAGGTCGGCGTAGGCGGCGGCGTGCGGCTTGGCCTGTGGCAGCTTGCGCTGCAGGGCCGCGTATTCCGTCAGCACCGCGCCCGCCAGGCGCGCCACTTCCTGGGCCAGCAGGCCCAGCCGGCCCTTGCCCTCGGCCCGGCGCGCCTCGAACTGCTGTTCATTGACCGGCCAGGGCTCGGCCAGGCAGGCCTGGCCGAGCGCGCAGTCGATGATCTGGTCGCGCAGTTCCTCCTGCGTGCCCAGTGTCATGTAGAGCATGCTGATTTTGGTCAGGTCGGCCAGGTTCTTTTCCAGGAACTTGACCTGCTCGCGCAGGCCCAGCCGGAACAGCTTGAGCAGGCCGGCGCGGTGCGCCTTGCGCGCCTCGTCCGGGTCGTCGAACACGTCCAGGTCGCAATGCGCGCCGCGATCGACCAGCGCCGGGTAACCGATGACCGATTGGCCGCGGCGCTTGATCTCCATGATTTCCGGCAGCGGGCCAAAGGTCCAGGACGTCAGGTTCTCGTGCGCCAGCGCCTGCGCCACCTGGGTGTCGCTGGCGGCCAGCTGCTGGAAGGTGGCCTGGGCCTGCTTGCCGAACTCGGCGCGCAGCTGCGCCAGGTTGCGGCCGGCGGCCAGCATGCGGCCGTGCTCGTCGACCACGCGGAAGTTCATGAACAGGTGCGCCGGCAGCGTCTCGAGCTTGAAGTCGGCAGCGGCCGGGCGCACCTGCACCTGATCCCACATGTCGGCGATCAGCGCGTCCACCAGGCCGGTCTGCGGGTCGCCCAGGCGCTCGAACCAGCGGTCGTAGAAGCCGGCGGCATAGTCGGGCAGCGGCACGCAGTGGCGGCGCAGCTTCTGCGGCAGCGACTTGAGCAGCAGGTGCACTTTCTCCTTGAGCATGCCGGGCACCAGCCATTCGCAGCGCGCCGGATCGATCTGGTTCAGGGCGAACAGCGGCACCGCCAACGTCACGCCGTCGCGCGGCGAGCCGGGCTCGAAGTGGTAATCGAGCGCCATCGACACGCCCTGCCACTCCACCTTCTTGGGGAAGACGTCGGTGGTGACGCCGGCGGCCTCGTGCCGCATCAGTTCGTCGCGCGTCAGCAGCAGCCTGGCCGCTTCGGCCTTGTCGAGGCCGTTGACCCACTTTTCAAGCGTCGCGGTCTGCGAGATGTCGGCCGGCAGCTGGCGGTCATAGAAGGCGTAGATCAGCTCGTCGTCGACCAGGATGTCTGGGCGGCGGGTCTGGTGTTCCAGCTTTTCGATGCCGGCGATCAGCTTGCGGTTGTGGGCCACGAAGGCCAGGCGCGTGTCGATCTCGCCCGGCACCAGCGCCTGGCGGATGAACAGTTCGCGCGCCTCGCGCGGATGGACCCGGCCGTACTGGATGCGGCGGCCGCTGTAGATGGTCAGGCCGTAGAGCGTGGCGCGTTCGTTGGCCACCACCTGGCCGGCCTTCTTTTCCCAGCGCGGGTCGGACCAGTTCTTGCGGATCAGGTGGGCGCCGACCTTTTCCAGCCAGACCGGGTCGATGCGCGCCACGCAGCGCGCGTACAGGCGGGTGGTCTCGACCAGTTCGGCGGCGACGATCCAGCGCCCGGCCTTCTTCACCAGGCGCGAGCCCGGATGGATGTGGAAGCGGATCTCGCGGGCGCCCTGGTAATGGCCGCCCTCGTCGCTCTTGAAGCCGATGTTGCCCAACAGGCCCGACAGCAGCGCCATGTGCAACTGCTCGTAGGTGGCCTCGACCTGATTGACGCGCCAGCCCTGCTCGCCCACCAGGGCGGCCAGCTGGGTGTGGACGTCGTGCCATTCGCGCAGCCGGATGGGCGACAGGAAGTTCTGCCGCAGCAGGCCCACCAGCTTGCGCTGCGAGGCCTTGTGCTGCACCTGCTCGCCGTACCAGCGCCACAGCTTGAGGAAGGAAATGAATTCGGACTTGTCGTCGGCGAACTTGGCGTGCGCGGCCTCGGCCGCCTCGCGCTCCTGCATGGGGCGGTCGCGCGCGTCCTGCACCGACAGCGCCGAGGCGATGATCAGCATTTCCGCCAGGCACTGGTGCTCGCGCGCGGCCAGGATCATGCGGCCGATGCGCGGGTCCACCGGCAGCTTGGCCAGTTCGTGGCCGGTGCGGGTCAGGACGAACGAGGCGCCGGTGCGGCTGGCGTCGTCGCCGTCGTCGGCCGCGGCCAGCTCGATCGCGCCCAGCTCCTGCAGCAGGTGGTAGCCGTCGGCCACCGCGCGCCCGGGCGGGGCCTCGACGAACGGGAACTGCTCGATGTCGTCCAGCTTGAGCGACTTCATCCGCAGGATCACGGACGCCAGCGAGGAACGCAGCACCTCGGGGTCGGTGAAGGCGGCGCGGGCGTTGAAGTCGGCTTCGTCGTAGAGGCGGATGCAAAGGCCCGGGCCGACGCGGCCGCAACGGCCGGCGCGCTGGTTGGCCGAGGCGCGGCTGACCGGCTCGATGCGCAGTTGCTCGACCTTGTTGCGCCAGGAATAGCGCTTGACGCGCGCCAGGCCGCTATCGACCACGAAGCGGATGCCGGGCACCGTCAGCGAGGTTTCCGCCACGTTGGTGGCCAGCACGATGCGGCGCGCGTTGCCGCGCGGATGGAAGATCTGTTCCTGCTCGGCCTGCGACAGGCGCGCGTACAGCGGCAGCACCTCGGTGCCGGCCGGGTGGCGCTTGCGCAGCGCCTCGGCCGATTCGCGGATCTCGCGCTCGCCGGGTAGGAACACCAGCACGTCGCCGGGGCCGTGGCGGGCGCACTCGTCGACCGCGTCGACGATGGCGTCGATCAGGTCGCGTTCCTCGTCGCCCGACATGCGCTCGCGGTCGCGGCCCGGCTTGGCCGGCGCGGCGTCTTCTTCGGCTTCCTCGCGCACCGGCCGGTAGCGCACCTCGACCGGGTACAGCCGGCCCGAGACCTCGATCACCGGCGCCGGCTTGTCCTCGGACGCGGCGAAATGGCGGGCGAAGCGCTCGGCGTCGATGGTGGCCGAGGTGATGATGACTTTCAGGTCGGGGCGGCGCGGCAGCAGCTGCTTCAGATAGCCCAGCAGGAAGTCGATGTTCAGGCTGCGTTCGTGCGCCTCGTCGATGATGATGGTGTCGTAGCGGCGCAGCAGCGGGTCACGCTGCGACTCCGCCAGCAGGATGCCGTCGGTCATCAGCTTGATCGACGCATTGGGGCCGGTGCGATCGTTGAAGCGCACCTGGTAGCCCACCACCTCGCCCATCGGCGTGTTCAGCTCCTCGGCGATGCGCTTGGCCACCGAGGTGGCGGCCAGCCGCCGCGGCTGGGTGTGGCCGATCATCTTCTGGCGGCCGCGGCCCAGTTCCAGGCAGATCTTGGGCAGCTGGGTGGTCTTGCCCGAGCCGGTCTCGCCGCTGACGATGACCACCTGGTGGCCGGCGATGGCGCGCGCGATTTCCTGGCGCCGCGCGCTGACGGGCAGGTCCTCGGGGTAGGTCACGGCGGGAATGGGCCGCTCGGGGCGGGGCGCCTGGCGCGCCGCCGGGGCCGCGGCGTCGGCGCGCGGCTTGCCCGGGGCCCGGGTCGGCCCGTCGGCCTGTACGGGCGGCCGCGGGCGGGAAGATTCTGGCATGTACGATTTGTCCGGTTAGCTGCCTATTATATAAACGCCGCGCGGCCATATAATTTCGCCACGCCGTCCCGTGACGGCGCGTTGACGCGGCCCCGGGGCCGCGTTGTTGCCACTCTCAGGAATTGCCCCGCCCATCATGCCCGACCTGGAACCAGACACCGTCTCCGCCCTTGAAGCCCCCGAATTCGCCCCTGCCCAGTTCGTCCGATGGTTCCGAGACGTCGCGCCCTACGTGCATGCGTTCCGAGGCAAGACCTTCGTGGTGGCGTTTGGCGGTGAGTTGGTGCAGGCCGGGGCGCTGAACGCGCTGGTGCAGGACCTGTCGCTGCTGTCGTCGCTGGGCATCCGCCTGGTGCTGGTGCACGGCTCGCGCCCCCAGGTCAATGAACAGCTGCGCCTGAAGGGCTTCACCCAGCAATTCGACCGCGGCCTGGCGCCCACCGACGCCGCCGCGCTGGAATGCGCCAAGGAAGCCGCCGGCGAGATCCGCCTGGACATCGAGGCCGCCTTCAGCCAGGGCCTGCCCAACACGCCGATGTCGCACGCGCACATCCGTGTCATTTCGGGCAATTTCGTCACCGCCCGCCCCACCGGCGTGCTCGACGGGGTGGACTACAAGCACACCGGCCAGGTGCGCAAGATCGACGTCGACGCGCTCAAGTTCGCCATCGAGAAGGGTTCGTCGGTGGTGCTGCTGTCGCCGCTGGGTTTCTCACCCACCGGCGACGCCTTCAACCTGGCCATGGAAGACCTGGCCACCAGCGTGGCGGTGGCGCTGCGCGCCGAAAAGCTGATCTTCCTGTCCAGCGAACAGGGCGTGCTGAACGAAGACGGCTCGGTCGACACCGAGCTGGCCCGGGTCGACGCCGACGCGCTGCTGGCGGCCGGCTCGCTGGACGAGGAAACCGGCGCCTACCTGCAATACGCGTCGCTGGCGGTCAAGCGCGGCGTGGCCCGCGCCCACCTGGTGCCGTTCTCGCTGGACGGCAGCGTGCTGCTGGAAATCTTCACCCACGATGGCGTCGGCACCATGGTGGTCGAAGACACGCTGGACGACCTGCGCCCGGCTACGCTGGATGACGTCGGCGCCATCCTCAGCCTGATCGAGCCGCTGGAAGCCGACGGCACGCTGGTGCCGCGCCCACGCAGCGTGATCGAGCGCGACGTCGAGAACTTCACCGTGCTCGAGCACGACGGCGTGATCTACGGTTGCGCGACGCTGCACAACTTCCCCGAGGATCACATGGCCGAGATGGCCTGCCTGATCGTGCACCCCGAATGGCAGGGGTCCGGCGAGGGCGAGATCCTGCTGCGCCACATGGAATCGCGCGCCCGCGCCAGCGGCGCCAAGCGGCTGTTCGTGCTGACCACCCGCACTTCGCACTGGTTCATGAAGCGCGGCTTCGTGCAGGGCGGCATCACCGACCTGCCGCGCGAAAAGCAGAACAACTACAACCGCTCGCGCAACAGCCTGGTGTTCATCAAGAAGCTGTGATGCGGGCCCGCCCCCGCGGTTTTTTGGGGGCCCTACCCGCAGTGCCCGCAGGGGCTTGGCGGCCTTGTGGCGCCAAGCCCGCTAAAATGGCGCATTACCCATTCTTTCCGGCAGCGAACCATGGCCCGTACCGTCAACTGTGTGAAATTGAAGCGTGAAGCCGAAGGGCTCGATTTTCCGCCCTACCCCGGCGAACTCGGCACCCGCATCTGGCAGAGCATTTCCAAGGAAGCTTGGGAAGAGTGGAAGCAGGTGCAGACCCGCCTGGTCAACGAAAACCGCCTGAACCTGGCCGACGCCCGCGCCCGCAAGTACCTGCAACAGCAGATGGAACGCTTCCTGTTCGAGGACGGCAGCGTCGAAGCCCAGGGCTACGTTCCGCCCTCGGCCTGATGCCGCCGCGCCGCCATGCGCGGCACGCCTGCGAAGCCCCTCGTCCGCGAGGGGCTTCTTGCTTCTGGCCGGCCGCCGTGGCGCCGCCCGGGCCTGGCTTAAGATTCCGTCATTGCTGGCCGTATTAACGCTGTCATGAAAGAAGATCCGAGTTCCGCCTCTTCCTCCGACCTGCCCCGGACCATCCGGCGCGCGCTGGCGGTTGCCCCCGATCGCAAGCACGGCACGCTCAACGACGTGCGCCATGTCGTCATCCTGATGCAGGAAAACCGGTCCTTCGACCACTATTTCGGCGGCCTGGCGGGGGTGCGCGGCTTTGCCGACCCGCATCCGGCGCCCACCAAGGCCGGCGACGTCCTGACACAAGCCGACGGCGCCGAGCGCGCGCGGCCCTATGCGCTGCAGGGCGAGTACGCCAGCGACACGCCCGTGGGCTACATCACCCCGCATACCTGGGACGACGCCCAGCGCGCCTGGAACGATGGCCGCATGGACCAATGGCTGGTCGCCAAGCGCCGCCTCGGCATGGGCGCCTACCGCCCGGCCGAGGTGCCATTCCAGACGGCGCTGGCCAACGCCTTCACGCTGTGCGACGCCTACCACTGCTCGATCCAGGCAGGCACCAATCCGAACCGGCTGTTCCTGTGGACCGGCACCAACGACCCGCTGGGCCGCGCGGGCGGCCCGGCATTGGTCAACACTTTCGACCGCCTTGGGCCGGCCGACCAGGGCTACGGCTGGACCACCTACCCGGAACGCCTGCAGGCCGCCGGCATCGACTGGCGCATCTACCAGGACATGGCGGACAACTTCCACGACAATCCGCTCGCCGGCTTCCGCCAGTACCGCCGCCAGCACGATGCCGGCGGCGCCGACGCGCCGCTGCGCGACCGGGGCCTGTCCACCCACACCCTGGACGACCTGGCGCGCGACGTGGAACAGGGCGCGCTGCCGCAGGTCTCCTGGATCATCGCCCCCGCCGCCGACTCCGAACATCCCGAGGTCTCGTCGCCGCGCCAGGGCGGCGCCTACACCGAACGCGTGCTCGATATCCTGACGCGCAACCCGGCCGTCTGGAGCGGCTGCGTGTTCCTGGTCACCTACGACGAGAACGACTGCTTTTTCGACCACATGCCGCCGCCCGCCCCCCCGGCGCGCGACGCCGATGGCCGCTCGGGCGGCCTGTCCACCGTGGAACTGGACGGTGAATACCACGACACGCGCCACGGCCCCAGCGCGGCCACGCCGGACGATCCCCCGGCGCTGCATGGTCGCGCCTTCGGCATGGGTCCGCGCGTGCCGATGCTGGTGGTATCCCCCTGGAGCCGTGGGGGATGGGTCAATTCGCAGGTGTTCGACCACACCTCGGTGATCCGCTTTCTCGAAGCCCGCTTCGGCGTGGCCGAACCCAACATCAGCGCCTGGCGCCGCGCCGTGGCCGGCGACCTGACCTCTGCCTTCGATTTCGCCGGCGACCGCGCCGCGCTGCACGCCGACAGCGTGCGCCACGCCTGCGCCCTGCCCTATGCGCTGGAGGCCGTGGGCCGCATGACCGCCGACGGTGAACACTACCGCCTGACCTTCCGCAACCCCGGCACCGTGGGCGCGGTGCTGCATGTGTACGACCGCCTCGCGCTCGAGCGCGCCCCGCGCCGCTACACCATCGGCGCCGGCGCGCGGCTGGACGACGGCTGGCGCCTGGATGCCGAGGGCGCCTACGACCTGTGGCTGCTCGGCCCGGACGGCTTTCATCGGCGTTTTCGCGGCGACGCGCGGGATGCCGGCCTGCTGGAGGCGCAACTGGTGCCGGTAAGCTCGGGCGTACGCCTGCGGCTCGTCAACCACGGCGACACGCCCCTGCCCGTGCAGGTCGAATCGCGCATGGGCGATGGCTGGCGCGCCATGGCCCACGTGCAGGCCGGTGGCGCGCTGGAACTGAAGTACGCCGGCTGCGAGGGCTGGTACGACCTGGAGGTCGGTGCCCAAGGCCTGCCGGCCTTCGGCCGTCGCCTGGCTGGCCGCATCAACGCGGGCAAGTCCGGCGTGCCGGATCCACGGCTGTGCCAGGGCGCCGAACTGCCGCTGTAGGCGCACGCGCAACGAAAAACCCCAAGCGCCGAGGCGTCTTGGGGTTTTTTTGTTGCCTGACGGCGGGCAACCGGGCGGCCGCGGCGATCAGTCGTCCTGTTCGGGGGTGTCTTCTTCGCCGCGCGCCAGGCGCTCGGTGTTCTTGACGCCGGTGTGGCGCACGTCGGCGCCCTTGACCATGTAGATCACGCGTTCGGACATGTTCTTGGCATGGTCGCCGATGCGTTCGAGCGCGCGGGCGATGAAGATCATGTCGATGGCGCGCGAGATCGTGCGCGGATCTTCGATCATGTAGGTGATCAGATGGCGCAGCGCCCCCTTCCATTCCTTGTCCACTTCCTTGTCGCTGCGCACGACGGCGGCAGCCAGGATGGGATCGAGACGGGCGAAGGCGTCCAGCGCCTGGTGCAGCATGGTGCGCACGTTCGAGGCCATGTGGCGCAGCTCGATCACCGGGATGTGACGGACTTCCGATTCGTGGATGCGACGCGCCACCGTGGCCACTTTCTCGGCCTCGTCGCCGGAGCGTTCCATGTCGGTCAGCATCTTCGACACGGCCATCAGCATGCGCAGGTCGATGGCGGTGGGCTGGTGGCGGGCGAGGATGCGGCTGATGCTTTCGTCGATCTCCACTTCGTGGCGATTGACTTCCTTTTCGCGTTCGCGCACCTTTTCAACCAGCGTCAGGTCGCCGCTGGCCAGCGCGTCGATGGCCTCCTGGATCATGGCCTCGACCACGCCGCCCATTTGCAAGAATTGCGAACGGACGCTTTCCAGATCAGCGTCGAACTGCTTGTTTGTATGCTCCGTCATCCGGGCTCCCTGCGTGGTTGGTCTCATTGCATTGCCCCGATATGAAAGCGTTTCAATCAAGTATGGGCCTGCACAACCGGCAAGGTTATGACCCAAGTGTGACAGGATTATGAATCGCGGCCGGAGCGCCCGCAAGCGCGCGCGATCCGGCCCCTGGACGCACTCAGGCGCGGCGATCGAGGCGGCGGATGCCGCCCTGGGTGGCCAGCAGCGCCACGTCGGCGCCGGCGATGGCGAACAGGCCGCAGGTGACCACGCCCGGCAGGTTGTTGATGCGGGCTTCCAGGCCGGTGGCGTCGGTGATCGACAGGCCGGAGACGTCCAGGATGATGTTGCCGTTGTCGGTCACGAAGCCTTCGCGCAAGCGCGGCTGGCCGCCCATGGCCGTCATGGCGCGGGCCACCGCTTCACGCGCCATCGGGATGACCTCGATCGGCAGCGGGAACTTGCCCATGACATCGACCAGCTTGGATTCGTCGGCAATGCAGATGAAGCGGTCGGCCACCGAAGCCACGATCTTCTCGCGCGTCAGCGCGCCGCCGCCGCCCTTGATCATGTGCAGGTTGGCGTCGATCTCGTCGGCGCCGTCGACGTAGATCGGCATCGACGTCACGTCGTTCAGGTCCAGCACCTTCAGGCCATGGCCGGCCAGGCGCGCGGCGCTGCGCTCGGAACTGGCCACGGTGCCAGCGATCCGCCCCTTGAAACGCGCCAGGCCGTCGATGAAGAGATCGGCCGTGGAACCGGTGCCGACGCCGATGATGACATCGGGTCCGGCGACCTGTTCAACCAGTTCCAGGGCCGCGTCGGCGGCTTGTTGCTTGAGTTCTTGTTGCGAGAGCATGGCGGAGTGCGCAAAAAAGGTGGGTGAAGCCGGGAAATTTAGCATGCGGCCGCGGCGGGCCAGGCCCGCGCCAGCACCGCCGCCACGTCGGCGCCGGCCGCCAGCTCGCCGAACACGCCGCCCGCCGCGCCCAGCCGGCTGTGGACAAAGCCTTGCGCCACCGGCTCGGGCGCGTGCCGGATCAGCAGCGCCGCCTGCCACAGGCGCGCCAGGCCGCAGGCAATGCGACGGGCCTGGAACTCGGCCTGGCCCGCATCGGCCAGCAGCGCGCGCCAGCGCGCCAGCGCCGCATCGAATTCCGGGTAGCGGCCGCTGGCGGGCGCGAATTCGCCTTCCAGCGCCGGCAGCGCCTCGGGCTCGCGTTGCAGCGCGCGCAGCACGTCCAGCGCCATGACGTTGCCCGAGCCCTCCCAGATCGAATTGACCGGCGTTTCGCGGTACAGGCGCGGCATCGGGCCTTCTTCAACATAGCCGTTGCCGCCCCAGGCCTCCATGCATTCGGCCACCGCCGCGATCGCGCGCTTGCAGACCCACAGCTTGGCGGCCGGCGTGCCGACCCGCGCCAGGGCGCGCGCGCCGGCGTCGCCGCGCTCGTCCACCGCACGCGCCAGGCGCAGCGCCAGCGCCTGGGCGGCTTCCGACTCCAGCGCGAGGTCGCCCAGCACATTGCGCATCAGCGGCTGCGCCAGCAACGGCTTGCCGAAAGCCTGGCGGTGGCAGGCATGGTGCAGCGACTGCACCAGGGCCTGGCGCAGCAACGCGGCGCTGCCCAGCACGCAATCGAGGCGGGTGGTGGCGGCCATCTCCAGCAGCACCGCCAGGCCGCGCCCGGGTTCGCCGACCATGACGCCCCACGCGTCCTCGAACTCGACCTCGGCGCTGGCATTGCTGTGATTGCCCAGCTTGTCCTTCAGGCGCCGGATGCGGACCGCGTTGCGCGGGCCATCCGGAATCCAGCGCGGCACCAGAAAGCAGCTAAGCCCCTCGTCGGTCTGCGCCAGCACCAGATGGGCGTCGGCCTGCGGCACCGAGAAGAACCATTTGTGGCCCACCAGCGAATAGGCGCAACCGCGCCCGATCGCGCCCAGCGGCGCGGCGCGTGTCGTGACCGCGCGCAGGTCGGAGCCGCCCTGCTTCTCGGTCAGGCCCATGCCGATCAGCGCGCCGCGCTTGCCGGCCAGCGGCGCGTCGGCGCCGTCGAATTCGCGCGAATAGAGCGCGGGCAGCCAGTCGCCGGTGTAGTCGATCACGCCCGCCGGCTCGCGTTGCAGCAAAGGCACGGCGGCAAAGGTCATGGTGGTGGGACACAGCGTGCCGGCTTCGACCTGGCCCTGCATCAGGTAGGCCGCCGCACGCGCCACCTGCGCGCCCGGCACCGGCTGGGCCCAGGCGCGGCTGTGCAGGCCGCGCGCCACGATGCCGCTCATCAACAATTGCCAGGCGGGATGGAAATCGACGTGGTCGATGCGATGGCCGGTCCGGTCATAGGCCTGCAGGCGCGGCGGATAGCGGTTGGCATCGACGCCGGCGGCCAGGGTCTGGGCGCGGCCGAGCCAGGCCCCATGGGCGCCGAGGTCGCCGAGCCAGGCGCCGGCGCCCTCGCGGACCGCCGCCTCGCGCAACGCCGGGTCGGTCTCGAACAGCGAATAGTCCTCCAGGGGCGGGACCTGGTTGAGTACGGTGTGGGTCACGAACGACGGCATGCTGGCTCCTCTTCGTTGATGCGCCGTGCACCTCGGCGCGCCCCGCCCGCGGGCCTATCTGGCGATGGGCGCCACCCGCTGCCAGGGCCGCAGGGCCTCGACCTGGGCGGCCAGTTCCAGCAGCCAGGCCTCGCTGCCCAGCGGGCCCATGACCTGGATGCCGATCGGCAGGCCGTCGGCCGACAGGCCGAACGGAATGGAAATGGCGGGCATGCCCGTCAGGTTGGCCAGGGGCGCGAACGGCGAATAGCCGATCACGCCCTTCTTGCCCAGGCGATAGGCCAGATAATCGGCGTTGTCCATCGCATAGCGGCCGATGGGCGCCGGCGGTTGCGCCAGCACCGGCGACAGGAACAGGTCGTGGCCCTGCGTGCCCTCGCGATGCAGGAAGCGGCCGATGCGGCGCGTGATCTCGTGGCAGGTATCGACGCAAGCCACGTACTGCGCGCCGGAAATCGCGCGGGCGTACTCGCGCGCGCCCAGCGTGGTCGGCTGCAATTCGTCCGCGGCAAGGCGACGATTGCGCGCGCCGACGAAGCTGTCGATGGCATTGGCGGCGGCGCTGGCGATCAGCGGCAGCATCGGCGACAGCACCTCCTCGGAACCCACCGGCGGCGCGGCCACCACCAGTTCGTGGCCCAGGCCGGCGAACAGGCGCGCGGCCTCGTCGACCGCCGCCGCGACCTCGGGATGGATCGCCTCGCCTTCGTAGGTGGTGTTGATATAGGCAATGCGGCGGCGCGGCGATGAGCGCGGATCGGCCGACACCCGCGCCACGATGTCGCGATAGGATTCGCCCGGCCTGGCCGGCGCCGCATAGGGCGCGCCAACGTCGGCGCCGGCACTGATATCCAGCGCCGCCGCGCAGTCGCGCACCGACAGCGTCATCATGTGTTCGGTGGCCAGGCCGCCCCAGCCCTCGCCCTTGAGCGGGCCCAGCGGCATCATGCCGCGCGAGGGCTTCAGGCCCAGCACGCCGCAGCACGAGGCCGGGATGCGGATCGAACCGCCGCCGTCGCTGCCGTGGGCGATGCGCACCATGCCGCTGGCCAGCGCCGCGCCCGCGCCGCCGCTGGAGCCGCCAGCGCTGTGCCCGGCCTTCCAGGGGTTCTGGGTGGGCGCGCCGTAGACGGGCGATTCGCTGGTGGGGCTCAGGCCCAGTTCGGCGCTGGTGCTGCGGCCGAACGGGATCAGGCCGGCGCGGCGGTAGCGCTTGACGATCTCGGCATCGACGCTCCATTCCACCTGGCCGTACAGCACCGAGCCCATGGCGCTGGGCAGCCCCAGCGCGGCGGTGCCCAGGTCCTTCAGCAGCGTCGGCACGCCCAGAAACGGACGTTCGCGCAGCAGCGCCAGGCGCTGTGCGGAAGACAGGGTCGCCAGCTCATCGTCGAGCGCGCGCGCCAGGTCCAGGCCGAGTTCGGCACGCACGCCGCAGGCCGCGTTGATCGACGGGTTGCGCGCCGCCACCCGTTCCACCGCCTGCTGCATCGCGGCAAGCGCCGTCGTGGCTCCCTGGGCGATATCGGCGCCCAGCGCCATCGCGTCGAAGGAAGAGGAATCAACTCGGTCAGCCGTGCCCATGCTTACGATGCTCCAGATATCGACGGCGGAATGCCGCAAGTACGAGGATATCGACAGAGTGGCCGGGTCACAAGCCGAACCCGGCGGCCCGCGCGCGGATCAGGGGCCGGAACCGGACGCGGCGGGCGTCTCACTGGCGGCCGGATCGTCCGCGCCATCGTCGACCGCCACGCCCTCGGCGCCCAGCAGGCGCAGCGCCTCGGCCTCGGGCAAGGCCTCGACGCTTTTCAGGTTGCGCAGCATGGCGCGCGTGCGCACCTCGGTCTGGCCGATCTTGCTGCTGGCGGTGTCCAGCGTTTTCTTGACGCCGGCCAGCGCGTCGCCGAACTTGCCGAACTCGGTCTTGACCGCGCGCAGCACCTGCCAGACCTCGGATGAGCGCTGCTCGATGGCCAGCGTGCGAAAGCCCATCTGCAGGCTGTTGAGCAGCGCCGCCAGGTTGCTGGGACCGGCCACGTTGATGCGCAGGTCGTGCAGGCGGTCCAGCAACCCCGGACGCCGCAGCACTTCGGCATACAGGCTTTCGGTCGGCAGGAACATGATGGCGAAATCGGTGGTGTGCGGTGGCGCCACGTACTTGTTGGCGATCAGCCGCGCCTGCAGTTCGACCGCCTTGCCCAGCGCGGCGCCGGCCGCCTTCACGCCCTCGGCGTCGGCGGCTTCCTGCGCATCCATCAGGCGCTCGTATTCCTCCTTGGGAAACTTGGCGTCGATCGGCAGCCAGACCGGCGCGCCGCCATCGCCCCGCCCCGGCAGGCGGATGGCGAACTCGACCACCGCGTCGCTGCCCGGCACCGGCTTGATGTTGGCGGCGTACTGCTCGGGGGTCATGTTGTCTTCGATCAGCCTTGCCAGCTGCACCTCGCCCCAGGTGCCGCGCGACTTGACGTTGGTCAGCACACGCTTGAGGTCGCCCACGCCGGCGGCCAGCGCCTGCATCTCGCCCAGGCCCTTGTGAACGGCTTCGAGGCGGTCCGATACCTGCTTGAAGGATTCGCCCAGGCGCTGCTCGAGCGTGGCGTGGAGCTTTTCGTCGACGGTGCGGCGCATGTCGTCGAGCTTGGCGCTGTTGTCATTCTGCAACGCTTGCAGGCGCTGATCAACCGTGGTTCGAACCTCCATCAGGCGCCGCTCGTTGATCTGGATCAGGCCCTGCAGCTGTTCGCCGAAACCGGCCGCGAAACGCGCCAGCGACTCGGCCGACTCGGCCCGCGCCGCCTGCGCATCGCGCGTCAGGGCGGCGCGCAGGTCGCCGTGCGACTGGGCCAGTTCCTGCCGCAGACCGCGAGTGGATTCGGCGAACTCGGCGCGCAGGCCGCGCTGGCTTTCCGCCATGTCGGCGCGCAGGGCCCGTTCGGTGCGCTCCAGGCCTTCCAGCAACGCATCGAGCCGGTCGTCGCGCGCCGGCCGCGACAGCCAGGCCAGCAAGGCGATCAGGCAGGCCAGCACCGCGCCGCCGGCGGCAACCCAAAGCAAGACATCATTCGACAAAGTGGCCCCTTCAAAACGCCGCGCGCCCACGCCGGGCGCCTGAAATTATAGGACTGTGATCCGGCCCCGGTAGTCATCGGAAACGACTTCCCGGCCGCTTTAAAGGCGAAAAGCAAGCAACGGCATTAAACTGTTAACAACTTACCTATAACCTTAAAAACAGTTGAATACAGCTGATCTCCCAACGTTCTGTCCGCCCCCCGTAGCCTTCGACTCGGTCTTCGGCCCCTTGGATCTCGATGACGAGACGCCGGTCGCGATGGGGGGCGACCGCCACATCTTCCAGCACCCCCATGCCCCCTCCCTGCTGGTCAAGGTCATGGACATGCAGGCGCGCGCCGTCTACCTGGAAGCCCGTCCGTTCAAGCGCTGGTACAAGCAGTACCAGCGCGAAAGCGCATACCGCGTCTATCTGAACGAAATCACCGAATACGTCACCACCACCACGCGCCCGTCGGGCGTGTGGCAGGTGCCGATGGCGCGCATCCTGGGCGTGGCGCAGACCTCGCTGGGCCTGGGCCTGCTGGTCGAGAAGATCACGGACGAGGCCGGCAACATCGCGCCCACGGTGGCGGACCTGGCGCGCCAGGGCAAGATGAACGACACCTTGTCGGCACAACTGGACGAATTCGTCGAGGACCTGGCCGACGCCCACGTGGTGCTGCACGACCTGTCGCCCAGCAACATCGCCTGTGGCCAGAATGCCGACGGCAAGTCGGGACTGTTCCTGATCGACGGCTTCGGCGTGCTGCCGCTGGTGCCGGTATACGCCTGGAGCAAGCGCCTGAACCGCAAGCGCATCCAGCGCAAGTACGCCGACATGCGGGCCGCCATGGCCCGGCGCGCCCGCGAAGCGGCGCTCAGGGCGGCGAATCGGGCCGACGGCCCCAAGACCTGACCTGAATCGCTTCCTCAGGGCGTCCGCTTGAGCGGCGCTCCCTGGCGGTCCACCCAGTGATAATCGCGCCCCGCCACTTGCCCGCGGCGCAGGGGATTGCGGGTGCACCACGCCGCGTAGGCCGGATCGACGTAACGGTATTCCAGGTGTTCGTCGCGTCCGGCGGGAATGCCCAGCCGGGTAGTGCTGATGAGCACCTGGGGCGACTCGCCCACGTCCTCGACGTACAGCGCCTCGGGATCGAAGCGTCGCGCGTCCCAGTCCGGCACTTTCAGACCCAGCGCGCGGCACAGCAACGTCTGGCCGGCGCACAGCCGGCCCGGCGGCCGCGGCCGCCCCTGGGCGTCGGGGTTCAGGGCCTGCATGCGGGCCAGCGCGTCGGGACCGGACAGGGCGTCGACCCAGGGATAGGCGGACTTGATCAGCACGGCATTGCCGGGACCGCCGGCGCTGAAGTTGAGCGAGTCGCCGCCGCGGGCGTAATACATGTAGACCACGCCGCCGTCCATGAACAGGGCGCGGCGCTTGTGGGTGTAACCGAGCGAGGCGTGGCTGCCCTTTTCTTCCAGGTAGTAGGCCTCGGTCTCGATGATGCGCGCCGACAGCCACAGGCCGTCGACCCGATGGCGCACCACCTTGCCCAGCAGTTCGCGCGCCAGCTGGCGCGCATCGCGATTGAAAAAGGCATCGGGCAACGCCTTGCCGGCGCCGCGCGATGCCTTGTCGGCCCTGGCCGCCACGGGATCAGGCGAAGCGTTCGCCGTAACGCTTTTCGCTGAAACCGACGCCGACCTCGCCATCGGGCGTCACCGCCACCGGGCGGCGCACCAGCGCCGGGAACTCGGCGATCAGCTTGGTCCACTGGGCGTCGGTGCTGGCCGTCTTGCGCTCGTCCGGCAGGTTGCGCCAGGTCATCGAGGCGCGGTTGACCAGCTTTTCCCAGCCGCCGAGCTGGCCGGCCCATTCCTTCAGGGTGGCCGCCGGCACCGGATGATCGCGATAGTCGATGAACTGGTGGTCGACGCCGTGCGCGGTGAGCCACTCGCGCGCCTTGACGCACGTGCTGCACTTGGTCAGGCCATACAGGGTGGTTTGCTTCATTTGGGTTCGGACTCCTTGCGCCATTGCATGCGGTTGGCCAGGATGACGCAGGTGCCCACCGCCAGGATGAACAGCGTCGCCAACGCATTGATCTCGGGTTTCAGGCCCAGCCGCACGCGCGAGAAGACTTCCATCGGCAGCGTGCTGGAGCTGGGGCCGGACAGGAACGACGCCAGCACCACGTCGTCCAGCGACAGCGTGAAGGATAGCAGCCAGGCCGAGGCCAGCGCCGGCGCGATCAGCGGCAGCGTGATCTTGAAGAACACGGTGATGGGCGTGGCGCCCAGGTCCAGCGCGGCCTCTTCGAGCGAACGGTCGAGGTCGCGGATGCGGGTCTGGATCACCACCGCCACGAAGGCCATGCACAGCGTCACGTGGCCGACCCAGATGGTGAAGATGCCGTTCTCGGCCGGCCAGCCGAGGTGGCCGCGCAGTTCCACGAACATCAGCAGGAGCGAGATGCCCAGCACCACTTCGGGGATCACCAGCGGCGCGCTCAGCATGCCGACGTACAGCGCGAAGCCGCGGAAACGGCCCATGCGCCCCAGCACGTAGCCGGCCCAGGTCCCGATGATGACGGCCGCGGTGGCCGTCATGGCGGCAATGCGGAACGACAGCCAGGCCGCGCGCAGCAGCGCATCGTCGTTGAACAGCGAGTGGTACCAGCGGAACGAGAAACCGGTCCAGGAAGTGACGGCGGGCGACTCATTGAACGAGAACACCATCAGGCTGATGATGGGCACGTACAGGAAGAAGTACCCCAGTCCCAGCACCACGGCGCGCAAGGTCTTGTTGGGACCGTTCATTTGCGGCCTCCGCTGGCCAGTTCCTGCTGCTTGACCTGGTTGTACTGGAACAGCGCCAGCGGCACCAGCAACAGCAGCACCATCACGCAGGTCACCGCCGAGGCCATCGGCCAATCGGTATTGTTGAAGAACTCGTTCCACATGACGCGGCCCATCATCAGCGTGTTGGCGCCGCCCAGCATTTCGGGGATGACGTATTCGCCGACCGCCGGGATGAACACCAGCATGGCGCCGGCGATCACGCCCTGGCGCGACAGCGGCACGGTGATCTGCCAGAACGCCTGCCATGGCTTGGCGCCCAGGTCGTAGGCGGCTTCCAGCAGGCGCAGGTCCATCTTCACCAGCGTGGCGTACAGCGGCAGGATGAAGAACGGCAGGTAGGCATAGACCATGCCGATGTACACGGCCAGGTCGGTGCGGTAGATCTCCAACGGGCTGGAGATGATGCCGAGCCATTGCAGGAAGTTGTTCAAGAGGCCGTCGTTGCGCAGGATGCCGACCCAGGCGTACACGCGCAACAGCAGCGAGGTCCAGAACGGCAGGATCACGCCCAGCAGCAGCAGGTTGCGCACGCGCGGCGACGAGCGCGCGATGTAGTACGCCATGGGATAGCCGATCAGCACACAGGCCAGCGTGGTGATGGCGGCGATCTTGACCGAGCTGAGGTAGGTGGCGAAGTACAGGCTGTCGGTGAACAGCAGGATGTAGCCGCGCAGGTGCAGGCTGAACTGCACCGCCTCGTCCTTGAATTCGGCCAGCGAGGTGTACGGCGGAATGCCGAACTTGAGCTCGGCGAAGCTGATCTTGAACACCAGCAGGAACGGCACCAGCAGGAACAGCACCAGCCAGGCGAACGGCGGCACCACCGCCAGCGCCCGGCCCGAGGGCAGCCAGTCGCGGGGCGAGAAGCGGCTCATGACGCCAGCACCGTCGCGCTGTCGGCGTCCCAGCTGACGAAGATGTCTTCGTCAATGCCCGGGGCGTCCAGTTGGGCCAGTTGCAGGCTGGGCACGCTGGCCTCGACCATGGCGCCGGAGTCCAGGCGGATCTGGTAGAGCGCGTAGCTGCCCATCCAGGCCATGTGGCTGACCATGCCGTGGGCCCAGTTGTAGTCGCCCGTCGGCTGTTCGCGCGACACCACCATGCGCTCGGGGCGGATGGAGACGTGCACGTCCATGCCCAGCGGCTCGCTGACGCCGTGGCTGACGTACAGCGGACGGCTCAGTTCGGGGCTTTCGATGGCGACGTGGTCGGGTTCATCGACCACGATGGTGCCGGTGAACATGTTGGTCGAGCCGATGAAGCTGGCGACGAAGCGCGAGTTGGGGAAGGCGTAGACATCCTGCGGCGTGCCGCACTGGACGATCTGGCCCTCGGTCATGACCGCCAGGCGGTGCGCCATGGTCATGGCCTCTTCCTGGTCGTGCGTGACCATGATGCAGGTCACGCCGACCTGCTCCAGGATCTTGACCAGCTCGATCTGGGTCTTCTGGCGGATCTGCTTGTCCAGCGCCGACATCGGCTCGTCCAGCAGCAGCAGCTTGGGCCGCTTGACCAGGCTGCGCGCCAGCGCCACGCGCTGCTGCTGGCCGCCGGACAGCTGATTGGGCTTGCGGCGCGAATAGCCGGCCATCTGCACCAGGTCGAGCGCCTCGAACACGCGGTCGTGGATCTCGGCGCGGTCCACGCCTTCCTGCTTCAGGCCGAAGGCCACGTTGGCCTCGACCGTCATGTGCGGGAACAGCGCGTACGACTGGAACATCATGTTGACCGGCCGCCGGTACGGCGGCACGTTGGTGATGTCCTCGCCATCGAGCAGGATCTGGCCCGAGGTGGCTTCCTCGAAACCGGCCAGCATGCGCAGCAGCGTCGACTTGCCGCTGCCGGAACTGCCCAGCAGCGCGAAGATCTCGTTGCGCTTGACCGAGAGATTGACGGAACGGACGGCGACCACGTCGCCGAAGATCTTGACCACGTCGGCGACGCGGACGAACTCGTCCGGATCGGCCGCATGCTGCGCCGAGTAACGGCTATCGCTCATGATGCTCAGCGCCCCGACTTCAGCTCGGCCCACATGCGCGTCTGCAGGCGCTGGATGTTCAAGGGCTGGGCCTTGATGACATACAGCGACTTGGAGACCTCGGGCGACGGGTAGATCATGGGGTTGTCGGCCACGTCCTTGACCACGTACTTGCGCGCCTCTTTGTTGGCGTTGGGGTAGAACATGGTGTTGGTGATGGCGGCGTGCACCTGCGGCGTCTCGATGTAGTTGATGAACGCCAGGGCCTCTTCGGGATGCGGCGCGTCCTTCGGAATGACCATCAGGTCGAACCAGGCCGGGGCGCCGCCCTTGGGAATGAAGTAGTTCACTTCATACGGTTTCTTGGCATCCTGGGCGCGTTTGCGGGCGATCATGACGTCGCCCGAGAAGCCGTAGACCATGCACAGGTCGCCCACGGCCAGTTCGTCGATGTAGCCCGAGGAGCTGAACTGGCGGATGTACGGGCGGATCTGCTTGAGCACGTCCAGCGCGGCCTTGTAGTCGTCCGGGTTGGCGCTGTTGGGGTCCTTGCCCAGGTACTTGAGCACCGCCGGGAACACCTGCGCGGCCTCGTCCAGCATCGAGATGCCGCATTCCTTGAGCTTGGCGGCGTTCTCGGGCTTGAAGATCATGTCCCAGTTGGCCAGGTCGACGTTGTCGCCCATGATCTGCTTGACCTTGGTGACGTTGTAGCCCAGGCCGTTGGTGCCGTAGCCCCACGGAATGGCGTATTCGTTGCCGGGATCGACCGAGGCGACCAGCGCCATGACGTCGGGATCCAGGTACTTCCAGTTGGGGATCTTGGACTTGTCCAGCTTCTGGAACAGGCCGGCCTCGATCTGGCGCGAGGCGTAATGCGTGGACGGGACAACGACGTCGTAACCCGATTTGCCGGCCAGCAGCTTGGCCTGCAGCGTGTCGTTGCTGTCGTAGACGTCGTAACGGACCTTGATGCCGGTTTCCTTCTCGAAACCCGAGATCGTGTCCGGGGCCGTGTACTCGGCCCAGTTGTAGACGTTGACGACCTTGTTCTGCGCCATCGCCGCCGACGTGGCTGCCGCGACCAGCATCGTCCCCAGCGCCCAGCGCATTCCCGCCCGTAGTTTCATTACCAGCCCCCCAGCGATATGCCGTAAGTTACAGGAGTACCAAAAGGCGGAATCATAAAGCCTTTTAGCGCTGGCCTGCCCAACTTTACCGGGAGATTTAGCGTAATTTGGCGCAATTGGGCCCGGATCAGGCCCGTGGCGCGGCCCACCTCAGGGCTGTACGCCGACCCCCCAGGCGGTCCAGTAGCTATCGCGCAGTTTGAGCCAGAAACGCTCGCCGTCCTCCCCCGCCACTTTGACCAGGGAGCGGCGCAGGCGTTCCAGGTTGCCCTGGCGCTGGCGGTCGGACAGGCCGCCCTGCGTGCCGCGGTCGAAATCGATCAGCCAGACCCGGCCGTCCGAGCCGATCAGGATGTTGAAGGCGTTCAGGTCGGCGTGCCAGACGCCGGCCCGGTGCATGCGCACGATGGCCTCGGCCACCGGCTGCCACAGGGGTTCGGCCAGCGCCTGGGCCAGCGGCCGCACGCCCGGGATGCGCTCGACCACGATGGCGGCGCGGTAGGTCGGGCCCTGGCGCCAGTAGGCCGCGGCCAGGGGAGCCGGCACCGGCAGCCCCTGGCCGCGCATGGCGGCCAGCAGGCGGAACTCACGGAAGCTGCGGGTGCGGGCCTCGCCCGCCCACAGATAGGTGTCGCGGGTGAGCTTGGCGATCAACCCGCCGCGCCGGTAGCGCCGCAGCACGCCCTGCCAGCCCGGCCCCTGCACGAACCACGCCGCCTGGCGGCCGCCGGCGTCCACCGGCCGGGCGCGCTCGCCATAGTGGGCCGGGTTGAACAGTTCGGGGCCGGATTCGCCCAGGCGCGGATCGGCCAGCATGGCGCCGGCCAGCGGTGCCGGCCAGCGGTGGCGCCGGGCGCCGGAGGGATCCCGCTCAACCTTCACGGTTGCGCATCCAGTCGGCCACGCCGAAGAACGATTGCAGCAGGCGCTCGACCAGGGCGGGGTCGATGCCCTCGTCCTCCATGGCGCGGCCCATGCAGGCCACCCATTGGTCGCGCTCGATCTCGCCGATCGAGAACGGCAGGTGCCGCGCCCGCAGGCGCGGATGGCCGAAGCGCTCTATATAGTGGTCCGGGCCGCCGAAATAGCCGCACAGGAACCAGAACAGCTTGTCGCGGGCCTGGTCCAGGCTGGGGCCATGCGCGGCGCGCAGTTCCTTCAGGTCCGGCTCCATGTCCATCAGGTCATAGAAACGGTCGACCAGGGCGCGCACGCCGGGCTCGCCGCCCAGGAGATCGAAAATGCTGCGGGAGGTTTCCACGGGTTCGGCAGGGGTTTGGACGGAAGTCGTCATCAGGTTTCTCTCAGGGTGACCAGCGGCGGGGTGCGCAGCACGCCGCGCAGCGCCAGCGCGCCACCGGCCCAGGCGCCGAGCATACCCGCGCCGACCCCCACCAGCCAGGGCCAGAGGCTGAGGGTAATCGTGAAATCGAACACCTGGGTTGATAAAACCCAAGCGATCGCGCTGGCGCCGGCGGCCGCCAGCAGGCCGGCCAGGCCGCCCACGGCCCACAGCTCGATGCGCTGCGAACGCGCCAACTGGCGCCGGGTGGCGCCCAGCGCGCGCAGCACCGCGGCTTCGCGCATGCGTTCGTCGCGGGTGGCGGTCAGCGCGGCCGACAGCACCAGCACGCCGGCCGCCAGCGTAAACAGGAACAGCAGCTGCACCGCGCGGCCGACCTCATTGAGCACCGACTGCAGCTGTTGCAGGATGGCGCCCACGTCGAACACCGTCAGGTTCGGGAACTGCCGCACCAGCGCGGGCAGCACCTGGGCCTTTTCCGGCGGCAGGTAGAAGGACGTGATCCAGCTTTGCGGCATGTCGGCCAGGGTCTCGGGCGTGAGGATGGCGAAAAAATTGACGCGCATCGTATCCCAATCCACCCGCCGGGTGCTGGAGACGGCCACCTCGAACTGCTGGCCGGCCACGTCGAAGGTCATCTTGTCGCCCAGCTTGATGCCCAGGGTCTTGGCCAGGCCCGACTCCAGCGACACCTCGGCCGAGCCCGGCTTGAGCCAGCGGCCCTGCTCGATGCGGTTGGACGACGGCATCTGCTCGCCGTAGGACAGGTTGAATTCGCGGTCCACCAGGCGCTTGGCGCGCGGTTCCTCGTAGTCGTCCGGTCCCACCGGCTTGCCGTTGACGGCGATCAGGCGGCCCCGCACCATCGGCGACAGCACGATCTGGCCCAGCCCCTCGCGGGTCAGCGCGTCGGTCACGGCCTGGCGCTGGTCGGGCTGCACATTGATGAGGAAGCGGTTGGGCGCGTCCGGCGGCAGCGTGCGCTGCCAGCCCTGGATCAGGTCGGTGCGGGTCATGGCCAGCAGCAGCAGGGCCATCAGGCCCACCGCCAGCGCGCACACCTGGGTGATGGTGGCGGCGCGCCGGCGCACCACGCCGGCCAGCGCGAACCGCAGCGCCGGCAGGCCGGCGGCCAGGCCGCGCAGGCGCGCCAGGCCCAGGATGCAGAGCCAGGCCACCAGCGCGAACAGCGCGAACGCCCCCAGGAACCCGCCCGCCACCACGCCGCCCAGCTTGGCGTCGCCGGCGAACCACCAGATCAGCAGCGCGAAGCCGACCGCGCCAACGCCGTAGCCGAGCGCGCTGCGGGCGCTGATGACGTCGGCGTCGCGCCGCAGCACCCGCGCCGGCGGCACGTGGCGCAACTGCGCCAGGGCCGGCAGGGCAAAGCCCAGCAACAGCAGGAGGCCGGTCAGCAGGCCCTGCAGGGCCGGAATGGCCGAGGGCGCGGGCAGCGTCGTGTCGATCAGCGTGCCCAGCAGCATCACCAGCACCTGGTGCACCGCATAGCCCAGCAGGCAGCCCGCCGCCGAAGCGAACAGGCCGACCAGCGCGAATTCCAGGGTCAGCATGCGCGAGACCTGCGACTGCACCGCCCCCAGGCAGCGCATCACGGCGATGCCGTCGCGATGCCGGGTCATGTAGCGGCCCGCCGCCAGCGCCACCGCCACGGCCGAGATCAGCACCGCCAGCAGCGCCACCAGCGACAGGAAGCGCTGCGCCCGGTCCAGGGTGCGGCGCACCTCGGGCCGGCCCGATTCCAGCGTGGCGACCTTCTGGCCGCGCTTGAGGTTCTGGCCCAGCCAGGCCGAGTAGCCGGCCACCGCGTCCGGCTGGCCCGCCACCAGCAGGGCGTAGCCGATGCGGCTGCCGGGCGCGATCAGCCCGGTGGCCGGCAGGTCGCTGGCGCGCAGCATCACCCGCGGCGCGACATTGACGAACTGCATGCCGCGGTCCGGCTCATAGGTGATGACCCGGTCGATGCGCAGGTGGGCGTCCCCCACGTTGAGGGTGTCGCCGACCTTCAGGCCCAGCAGCGACAGCAGTTGGCCGTCCACCCAGACCGCGCCCTCGGGCGGAATGTCGCGGGTGGGACCGTCGGGATTGAACGGCGCGTCGGTCACCCGCAGGGCGCCGCGCAGCGGATAGCCCGGTTCGACCGCCTTCAGGGCCGCCAACTGGGCGCCGTCGCCGGCGCTGACCATGGACGGGAACTGCCAGGTATTGGAGACGGACAGGCCCCGCTCGCGGGCCTGATCGAGGAAGGCCGCCGGCACCGGTTCGTCCGCGTCCAGCACCAGGTCGGCGCCCAGCATCTGCCCGGCGTCGCGCTCCAGCGCCCGGCTGACCCGGTCGGCCAGGAAGCCGACGCTGGTGACGGCGGCCACCGCCACCACCAGGGCCAGCACCAGCAGCCGCAGTTCGCCGGCGCGGGCGTCGCGCATCATCATGCGGGCGCCCAGCGCCAGGGTGGTCCAAAAGCCGGGGCGCCTGGCCCGTGAGACATCAGGGAAATCCATCATCTGCCAATGTTAACCAACGGCCGGAATGGGGGCCGAATCCCGCTATCATGCGCGAAGCGCCTTGCGGCGCCGCACACCCACTGAAAAAAATACCGAATCCCTGGAGAAGACAATGCGTAAATCCTGGCTCGCGGCCACGATCCTGGCCGCCTGCGCGGTCGCCGCGCCCCTGGCCGCCTCGGCCCAGACTCCCCTGAAGATGGCCTATGCCCTGTCCACGTCGTCGCACTATGGCGCCGGGGCCGACGCCCTGGCCAAGTCGATCGAGGCGTCCAGCAACGGCAAGTACAAGGTACAGCAATTCGCCAACAGCGCGCTGGGCGGCGAACGCGAGGTGATCGAAGGCCTGCAGATCGGCACCATCGACCTGGCGATCGTCTCGACCGGCGCCACCCTGAACTTCGTGCCCGAGACCGGCGTCTTCGACATCCCCTTCCTGCTGCGCGACCTGCCACATGCGCGCAACGTGCTCGACAGCAAGATCGGACAGGATATGCTGGCAAAGTTCCCCAGCCGCGGCATCATCGCGCTGGCCTGGGGCGAACAGGGCTTTCGCCACCTGACCAACAACGTGCGCCCGGTCAAGACGCCGGCCGACGCCAAGGGCCTGAAGATCCGCACCACGGAAAATCCGATCCACATCACCGCCTTCCGCCAGATCGGCATCCTGCCGACCCCGATGGCCTGGCCGGAAGTGGCCACCGCCCTGCAGCAGGGCACCATCGACGGCCAGGAAAACCCGCTGTCGGTGATCACCTCGGCCAAGCTGTCGCAGATGCAGAAATACCTGTCGCTGACCGGCCACGTCTACGGCCCGGCGCTGGTGCTGATGTCGGCCAACGTCTATGACGGCCTGTCGGCCGACGACAAGGCCAAGTTCGACAAGGCCGGCAAGGAATCGGCCCAGGCCATGCGCGCCTACGTCGACAACATCGAGAAGACCGGCGTCGAGCAGCTCAAGAAGGAAGGCATGCAGGTCACGGAAGTCGACCGCGCCGCCTTCGCCGCCGCCGTCGAGCCGGCTTACCCCGAGTACTACAAGAAGTTCGACAAGAAGCTGATCGAGTCGATCCGCGACACCAAGTAAGCGCAGGGGCCGGCGCGGCCGCGGGCGGCGGACGGAAACGGTTTCCGCCCGCCCCCTGCCGCCGCGCGCCCTGTCATCCGCCTCTGGAAATCCTCATGCGTCTGCTCTGCGCCTTCGACCGCGTCCTGTTCAAACTGGTGTCGGTCATCGCCCAACTCCTGCTGGTGGCCGCCGCGGCCGCCGCCTTCTACCAGGTCATCGCCCGCTTCGTGCTGCATTCGCCCGCCGACTGGAGCGAGGTGCTGACCCGCGCCCTGCTGATCTGGACGGTGCTGCTGGGCGTGGCCCTGGCCTTCCGCCACGGCGCCATGATCAGCGTCGAACTGCTGCGCAACCTGCTGGGCGGCATGCGCCGCCGCGTGCTGGAGGCCGTCATCGGCCTGATCTGCGCCGGCTTTCTCGGCTTCATCGCCTGGATCGGCGGCCAGATGACCTACCGCGTGCGTTTCCAGAACGTGCCCAGCCTGGACATCTCGATCTCCTGGATCTACCTGGCGATCCCGGTGGGCGCGACGCTCGCCGCCATCGCCGTGCTGGCGCGCTGGTGCGCCGGCGAGGAAGACAACACGCCCGTGCGCAACGACGCGCAGGGTTGAGCCCCGGTCCCGAATCCAAGCAGCCGATATCGCCATGTCCCAATTAATGATTGTCTCGATGCTGATTTTCTTCGGGCTGTCCGTGCCGGTCGCCGTATCGATCGGGCTGGCCAGCCTGGCGGGGGTCGGCGCCGCCAACCTGCCCTGGCTGGTGGTGGCCCAGCAGCTTTATGCCGCGCTGGACAAGTACCCGCTGGTCGCGATCCCGTTCTTCATCCTGGCCGGCAACCTGATGGAAGCCGGCGGCATCTCCGAACGCATGGTGGAGTTCGCCAAGAGCGTGGTCGGCGGCATCCAGGGCGGCCTGGCCTGCACCTGCGTGCTGACCTGCATGATCTTCGCCGCCGTGGCCGGCTCCAGCGTCGCCACCACCTTCGCGGTGGGCGCCATCCTGATCCCGGCCATGATCCGCCACGGCTATCCCGCCCCCTTCGCCGCGTCATTGCAGGCCAGCGCGGCCGAGCTGGGCGTGATCATCCCGCCGTCGATCCCGATGATCCTGTTCGCGGTGTCCACCGACACCTCCACCGGCGAGCTGTTCATCGCCGGCGTCATGCCCGGCATCCTGATCGGCCTGGCGCTGATGTTCTACGTCTGGTTCTACGCCAAGCGCAACAACCTGGGCAAGCGCGACGGCGAAGGCCGCCTGCCGCTGTGGCCAGCCTTCAAGCGCGCCTGGCTGGCGCTGATGATGCCGGTGATCATCCTGGGCGGCATCTACGGCGGCGTCTTCACCCCGACCGAGGCCTCGGTGGTGGCGGTGATGTACGCGGTGGTGGTGGGCAAGTTCATCTACCGCCGCCTGAGCTTCAAGCAACTGTCGGACACGCTGCACAAGTCGGTGGTGTCGACCGCCGTGATCATGTTCGTGATCGCCAACGCCGGCGTCTTCAGCTTCCTGCTGAACCGCGCCGGCATCCCCGATGCGCTGGGCGTGTGGCTGGCGCAGCTGTTCGACACCCAGTTCTCATTCCTGATGGGCGTGAACCTGGCGCTGTTCGTGATCGGCATGTTCATCGAGACCTCGGCCTCGATCGTGGTGCTGGCCCCGCTGCTGCTGCCGGTGGCGCTGAAGTTCGGGCTGGACCCGGTGCACTTCGGCATCATCATGGTGGTCAACCTGGCCCTGGGCATGATCACGCCGCCGTTCGGGGTGAATCTGTTCGCGGCCTGCGCGGTGGCGAAGCTGCCGCTGGAGCGGTTGATCAAGCCCTTGATTCCGTTTGTGGGGGTGGTGATTGTTTGTCTGATGGTGATTACTTATTGGCCGGGGTTGTCATTGGGACTACGGGATTTGGTTTATTCGAAGTAGGTTTATTGATTGCGGTGGTGGCTTCGTAGGCCGCCTGTTGCGGCGGGGTGGCCGGGTGGGGCGCCAACGATTGCGGTCCGGAGCGTTCGCTCCGGACTGCCCCATCCTCATCCTCGTAGTCGCCTGCGGCGACTGCCTTCGGATTCCGTCGGGCGCATCGACGGCGCCCCACCCCGCCCACCCCCCCCCAACAGGCTACCGGCTTCGAGGTATGGGGCGCTGCTACATCGAGGTGTGGGGAGAGAGATTTGCGGGGCCCGCCCCAGGCCGGCCGCGCGGGCGGCCTTTTGGGGCTTACGCGGGGTCTTGCGATTGGTGATGCCGCTGCGCGCTTGCGGGGAATGGTGCGGAGGGAGCCGCCTCAAAGCGGCCGCGCGGGCGGCCTGATGAAGCCTACGCGACGTCTTGCGATGCGTGATGCCGCTATCGCGTGTGGGAACGGCGAAATCGAGTGCTATTGAGAGATCGTTGGCACCAAGACTGTTTGTGGTCGGCGCGCGAAACTCGCCACGCGCAACACAGCCGACATCGCGCCGACCACCACCGCCCCTCCCCCTGACGTGCGGAACCACCAGAAAACCGCTCGCCACCCGCGCACAGCGCACCCGCCCCACTTTCAGATGCACAGACGCCCAGCGTGGCCGCCCGCGCGGCCGCGATGGGCAGCCCTGCAGGTTTCATGCCCTGCACACAAGTCTAGCAACGCAACAAGCCAAGACGCTCGTAGCCCCTCGGTCGGGCGGACCCGATGGCGGGCAACCTCGATGCGCCCGACGGAATCCGAAGGAGTCGCCGAAGGCGAGGACGAGGAGGAGGCAGGGGCAGTCCGGAGCGAACGCTCCGGACCGCAATCGTGGGCGCCCGCCATCGGGTCCGCCCGACCGAGGGGCGACCTACGAAGACCGCTCCCGCACCAAAACCCCACCAGGAAAGCCATCAAGCCGCCTGCAGAACCGCCCACTCCACGGCATGACACCGCACCTCACGCCCGCCAACAACCGCCACCTCAGGCGCCCTCTCCCGACACACCGCCCTCGCATTCGGGCACCTCGGATGAAACGTGCACCCGCTCGGCGGCTGAATCGGATTCGGCACCTCGCCGCCCATCGGCTCGCGGTCGCGCCTGGGGGAGTCCAGATCTGGAATCGTATCCAGCAGCATTCTTGTGTACGGATGTTCCGGCGCATCGAACAACTCGTCCGCCGGCGCCTGCTCCACGATCCGGCCCAGGTACATCACCGCCACCCGGTCCGACACGTGGCGCACCACCGACAGATTGTGGCTGATGAACACATACGTCAGGCCGAACTCCTTCTGCAGATCGCCCATCAGGTTCAGGATCTGCGCCTGCACCGACACATCCAGCGCCGAGGTCGGCTCGTCGCACACCAGGAATTCGGCCTGCGTCGCCAGCGCCCGCGCGATCGAAATGCGCTGGCGCTGGCCGCCCGAGAACTCGTGCGGATAGCGCGACGCGTCGTTCGGCGACAGGCCCACCAGGGTCAGCAGCTCCTCCACCCGGCGCCGCGTATCCGCCGGCGTGGCGCGCAGGCCCAGCGTGACGATAGGCTCGGCCACGATCGCGCCCACCCGCCAGCGCGGATTCAGGCTGGCGTACGGGTCCTGGAAGATCATCTGCGGATGCAGCGCGCCGCCCGTGCGGCTGCGGCCATAACGCAGCGTGCCGCGGGTCGGCGCCACCAGGCCCACCAACAGCTTGGCCAGCGTCGACTTGCCGCAGCCGGACTCGCCGACAATGCTCAGCGTGGTGCCGCGCGGCACCGCCAGCGACACGCCGTCGACCGCCTTGAGCGTCTGCGGCGGCTGGCGCGACAAGGTGCGTTCGAGCCAGGGCGGCGAAACGTCGAACCAGCAGGCCAGGTCATCGGCCCGCAACAGGATGTCATCGTCATGCGGCATGGGCAACGCCTCCTTGGTGCAGCCAGCAGGCGCTGAGGGTCGCGCCCGACGGAGTGGACGCCAGCGCCGGGCGGTCCATGCCGCAGCGCGGACCGGCCATGGCGCAGCGGGGATGGAACGCGCAGCCGTCCGGCATTGCGTGCAGGCGCGGCATGGCGCCATCGATCTGATTCAGGCGCGCGGCGCGCTGGCGCAGGCCGGGAATCGCGTTCATCAGGCCCTGCGTATACGGATGGCCGGGACGCCGCAGCACCTCCAGCACCGGGCCGATCTCGACGATGCGGCCGGCGTACATCACCGCCACCCGGTCGGCCGTCTCGGCGATCACGCCCATGTCGTGCGTCACCAGCAGCACCGAGGTGCCCTGCTCGCGGCACAGCCGGCGCAGCAGCGCGGTGATCTGCGCCTGCACCGACACGTCCAGCGCGGTGGTCGGCTCGTCGGCGATGATCAGCCGCGGCCGCGCCGCCAGCGCCAGCGCGATCACCACCCGCTGGCGCATGCCGCCGGAGAACTGGTGCGGATAGTGGTCGATGCGACGGTCCGCCGCCGGAATGCCGACCGCCAGCAGCAGTTCGAGCGCGCGCTGGCGGGCCGCGGCGGCCGACACTCTGTCGTGGTGGCGGATGGTCTCGACCAGTTGGTCCCCCACGGTGAACAGCGGGTGCAGACTCGTCAGCGGATCCTGGAAGATCGCGCCAATCTCCTTGCCGCGCAGCTGCTGACGCGCGCGGGCCGGCAGGTTATCGATGCGGCGGCCGGCCAGGTGGATCTCGCCGCCGCCCAGGCGGCCCGGCGGTTCCAGCAGGCCGATCACGGCCATGCCGGTCAGCGACTTGCCGGCGCCGGACTCGCCCACCATGCCCAGGATCTCGCCCGGCTGGATGTCGAAACTGATATCGCGCGTGGCCACCAGGAGGCCGTGGCGGGAAGGAAACTCCACCGACAGGCCGCGCACCGACAGGGTGGGCGCGGCGGGATTCGGAACGGTCGTCATGACGGGCTCCTGGGAAATCTCGGGTAGCTGGAGGAAAAGATCTCGTCGACCGGCGGATGGCCCCAGGTGCGGTCGGGGTAGCGTGCCACCAGCCGGTCGAACTGCGCTTGCGCCTGGTCCTGCGCCAGCCGGGCATCGAAGCCGGGAATGCGGCCATTGACCATGACGAAGCGGCCGTCGATCACCACCTGCGACACGTCGCGGCCGCTGCCGCCGACCATCAGCGTCTGAATCGGATCGATCAGCTGGCCGTTGCGGTCGTGGGAAAAATCGAACACCACGATGTCAGCCTTGGCGCCCGGCGCCAGCCGCCCCAGGTCGGCGCGGCCCAGCGCGTCGGCCCCGCCCAGCGTGGCGGCGTCGTAATAGTCTTCCGAGCGCACCGCCTCGGTGGATTGGTCCATCACCCGGCACAGCATCATGCCGACCTGCATGTTCAGCACCATGTCCGGCGGCCAGGTGTCGGTGCCCATGCCGATCTTCACGCCCAGCTTGCGATAGCGGGCGAACGATTCCAGCGTGGCGCCGTGGCGCGCCGACACCAGCGGACAGTGCACCACCGTGGCGCCGCCGTCGCGGATGATCTCCAGGTCCTGCCCCGGCCGCTCGATCTGGCGCGAGCCGGACACGTAGGTGCCGTGCGGCAGCAGCGCGCGCTCGGACAGGAAGCCCAGGCTGCGCAGCCATTCCGGCGGGCTCATGCCGTGCTGCGCCAGCACCAGGTCGTATTCCAGGCGCGACTGGCAGCAATGCAGGCGGATCGGGATGGCGCGTTCACGCGCCGCGGCAGCCGAGGCGCGCAGCAGCTCGGGCGTGCAGGTCTCGATGCGGTCCGGCGACAGCATGGCGCGCACCCGGCCGTCGTACAGGCCCTCGACCTCGTCGGCGAACGCCACCGCCTGTTCCAGCCCGGCCATGCCGCGCGCCGCGTCGTAGTGGCAGCGGATGCGCCCTTTCCCGTCCACATAGGTGTGGCCACTGCGATAGGCCGGCCCCAGGTAGACGCGCAGCCCCAGTTCGCCGGCGGTGCGCGCCGCCGACAGGAATTCATCGCGGGTCTCGCCCCACACGCGGTAGAACAGCGAGGCGATCGGCAGCGCGGTGGTGATGCCGTTGCGGATCAACTGGGCGAAGGCGTAGCGCTTCTGGAACGCCAGCTCGTCCGGCGTATACATCTCGTACGGACCGCGCCGCATGTACGTGTCGGGCCAGATGCGGCCCTTGCGCCAGGCTGGCGAGTTGTCGAAACCCAGGATGGTCGTGTCCAGGTCAGACAGCGCGTCCAGGTCGACGAAGCCCGGGCCGATCAGCGCGCGGCCGTAGTCGTGGCGCCGCGCCACCGCGCCGGGATAGCGCGAGCCGACATAGACGATGCGGTCGCCCTGGAACACCACCTCGCCGTTCTCGTAGAGGCAGTGGCGGCCGTTTTCGTGGCCAACCACCCAGCGCGCGGTCAGCAGCGTGGCGTCGTCGCGGGCGGCCATCACGGCGCCTCCGCCAGCGCGCGGCCATCGCGCGCCACCACCTGGCCGCGCTTGACCACCAGCTTGCGCACCGGGCGCGAGACGATCGCCTCGGCCACCGTCTCGGCGTCCACCAGCACGAAGTCGGCGTGGCAGCCCGGCGCCAGGCCGTAGTCCGCCAGGTCCATGACGCGCGCATTGCCATAGGTCGCCACATGCAGCGCCAGCGCCAGTTCGTCGTCGCGGCGGAAGTTGTTGCGCAGGCCCACCAGCATGGCACGTTCCAGCATGTCGGGCTTGCCGTAGGGGCCCCAGGTGTCGCGCATGCCGTCGTTGCCGGTACAGACGGTGACCCCGGCCGCGTGCAGCCGCGCCACGTTGGGCACCGGACGCGAGGCCGAGCCGGTCGTCATGATATGCACGCCCGCCTCCACCAGCCCGTCCACCAGCCCCTGTACCGCCTGCGCGTCGGGCATGCCCAGGCAGAACGAATGCGACAGCGTCACCTTGCCCTGCATGCCCAGCGCCAGCACCCGGTCGATGGTCATCTGCATCGAGAACGCGCCGAGTTCGCCGGCTTCGTGCAGGTGGATGTCGATCGGCTTGCCGTGCTTGTCGGCCAGCGCGAAGATCGCGTCCAGATGGCCCTTGGGGTCGCGGTCCATGCCGGCCGGGTCGAGCCCGCCGACCACGTCCGCCCCCATCCGCAGGGCCTGCTCCATCAGTTCCAGCGTGCCCGGGCGGATCAGCAGCCCGCTCTGCGGAAAGGCCACGATCTGCACGTCGATCTGGTCGCGGTACTGGTCGCGGGCGCGCATCACGCCCTCGATCGCCGCCACGCCAATGTCGGTGTCCACGTCGACGTGGCTGCGGATGTGACTGGTGCCGTCGGCCACCGACATCACCAGTTGCCGCGCCGACTGGCGATAGGGATCGATCCCCAGGCGGCGCTTCTCGGCGCGCTCGTTCACGATCTTGTCGATCAGGCGCGGGCCCACCTCGTTGCGGTACCAGGGCATGCCGTACAGGGTCTTGTCCAGGTGCGCGTGGGCGTCGATCAGGCCGGGCAGCAGCAGCGCGCCGCCGCCATCGACGCGCGGCACGCTATCCGGCACCGCGCCGTCCATGGCCGCGAAGCGGCCGTCGCGCACCAGCACCGAGGTGGCTTCGCCACCCGCCGGCCGCACGTGGGTATACAGGGTTGCGTTGTCCATGGTTCTCTTGTCTCCGTGTTCTTGCCGCGCTCAGCGCAGGCGGGGATTGAGGGCATCGCGCAGCCAGTCGCCCAGCAGGTTCACCACCAGCACCACCAGGCTCAGGTACAGCGCGGGAAACACCACCACCCACCACTGCCCCGAGAACAGGAACTGGTTGCCCAGCCGGATCAGGGTGCCCAGCGACGGCTCGGTCGGCGGCATGCCCACGCCCAGGAAGCTCAGGGTGGCCTCGATCAGGATCGCCAGGCCCAGATTCAGGGTCGCGGTCACCATCACCGGCGTCAGCGTGTTCGGCAGGATGTGGGTCAGCATGATGCGCAGCGGGCTGACCCGGATCAGCCGCGCCGCCTGCACGTATTCCTTGCCGCGCTCGACCAGCGCCGAGGCGCGCACGGTACGGGCGTACTGCACCCAGTTGGTCATCGAGATCGCCAGGATCAGGATCACCGCCGACAGCGTCTCGCGCAGGCCCGGCGGCAGCAGTTGCCGGAACACCGCCGTCACCAGGATCGCCACCAGGATGGTGGGAATGCTCAGCAGCGTGTCGCCCAGGCGCATCAGCGCATTGTCGATCCAGCCGCCGAAATAGCCGGCCGCCAGCCCCACCAGCAGGCCGATCGCCAGCGACAGCACCACCGTGGCCAGCCCGATCACCAGCGACATGCGCGAGCCATACAGGATCGCCGACCAGACATCGCGCCCCTGGGTGTCGGTGCCCAGCAGGAACTGGGCCTCGCCGCCCGCGATCCAGCGCGGCGGCAGCTCGGCGTTGAGCAGGTCCAGCTGCGCCAGGTCGTAGGGGTTCTGCGGCGCGATCCAGGGCGCGAACAGCGCCAGCAGCACCACGGCGATCAGCACCACGCCCGCCCCCATCGCCACCGGATCCTGCCGCAGGCTCCACCACAGGTCGCCCTGGAAGAAGCGCGCCAGCCGGCCGCGGCCCGCGTTCGACATCGGTTTAGTGAGCATTGGCGCCTCCCTTGACGTGCTGGCTGCGCAGGCGCGGGTCGACCACGCCGTACATCATGTCCACCAGCGTGTTCAGCGCCACGAAGATGAAGGACACGATCACCAGATAGGCGGCCATGACGGGAATGTCCACGAACATGACCGATTGGATGAACAGCAGGCCCATGCCGGGCCACTGGAACACGGTTTCCGTGATGAGCGCGAAGGCGATCAGGTTGCCGATCTGCATGCCGGTCACGGTGATGACCGGCATCAGGCAATTGCGCAGCGCCAGCCGGAAATGCACCACCCGGTCCGGCAGGCCGCGGGCGCGGGCGAACTTGATGAACTCGGTGCGCAGCGTCTCCAGCATCTCGGCCCGCACCAGCCGCATGATCAGCGTGATCTGGAACAGCGCCAGCGTGATCGACGGCAGCACCAGCGCGGCCCGGCCCGACGGCGTCAGCAGGCCGGTGCTCCAGCCGCCGATGCGCACCGTGTCGCCGCGCCCGAAGCCCGGCAGCCAGCCCAGCTGCACCGAAAACACCAGGATCAGCATGATGCCGACCACGAAGCTGGGCAACGAAATCCCCAGGATCGAGACGAATTGCAGCGCCTGCGCCAGGCGCGACTTGCGGTAGATGGCGGTCAGCACGCCCAGCGGCACCCCGATCACCAATGACAGCAGCGTCGCCATCATCACCAGCTCGAACGTCGCCGGGAAGCGCTCGGCCACCAGCGCGAACACGTCCTGCTGGTTGCGGTAGGAAATGCCGAACTCGCCGCGCGCCGCGTTGGCGACGAAGTGCACGAACTGCATGCCGACCGAGGCGTTCAGGCCCAGCCGCTCGCGCAGCTCGTCGCGCTGCGTCTGCGAGGCCTGCTCGTTGAGCATCATGTCGACCGGGTCGCCGACGAAACGGAAAATCACGAAGGCCAGCAACGCCACCGCCAGCATCACGCCGACCGCATTGCAGACCCGCCTAACTATGAACGCCAGCATGTGCGCCTCCTGTCAGCCCCTTGGGGGGCATCTCGACATTCCAAGCCAGGAGCGCCGCGGCCGATGCAGGACGCGGCGCCTTGCCCATCACTTCATGCGCACCGTCCACAGCCGCGCCTTGTTGTCGGGCATCTGCAGCACGTCGCCGACGTTGGCGCCCACCGCCCAGGCCATGGGCTGCTGGTGCAGCGGCAGGAAGCGCACGTCGTCGTGCAGGGTCTGCAGAATGTCGCTCATCATCTGCACGCGCTTGGGGCGGTCCATCTCGGCGGCGGCGGCGTCGATGCGCGCGTCCAGCGCCGGATCGCCCCACTGCCCCCAGTTGAAGACCCCGGCCGGGCCGGTGCGGCTGTGCATCACCTGCAGCAGGATCGACAGCGCATCGATCTGCGGCTCGTTAGCCCAACCGTGGATGGTGATGTCGAACTCACCACGCGAGCGCTTGGGGTTCTGCAGCGAACGCGGACCGCTGGCCAGCGAAGCCTTCACGCCGATGCGCGCCCACATCGAGGCGGCGGCCTGGCACAGCTCCTCTTCGTTGACGAACATGTCGTTCGAGCACAGCAGCGACAACGTGAAGCCGTCGGGGTAGCCGGCCTCGGCCAGCAGCTTCTTGGCGCGGGCGGCATCGAACGGCAGGCGTTCCTCCTGCCTGGCGTCATAGCCCGGGATCGACGGCGCCACCAGCGCGCCGGTGGTGCGCGACAGCCCGCGCATCACGCGCTTTTGCAGCAGCTCGGGCGACAGTGCCATGTACAGCGCCTGGCGCACGCGCAGGTCCTTGAGCGGGTTCTTGTCGGTGATGTTGGAGCCGACCAGCTTGTCGCCCAGGTTGAAGCCGAAATACAGCGTGCGCAGCTCGGTCGCGGCCAGCACCTTGACGTTGGGCGCGGCGCGCAGGCGGTCCAGGTCCTGCAGCGGCGCGTTCTCGGTGAAGTTGATGTCACCCGACAGCAGCGCCGCCACCCGCGTCGGCGCCGAGGCGATCGGCGTGAACTCGATGCGGTCCAGGTTGTGGCGCGGCTTGTCCCACCAGTCCGGATTCACCACCAGCACGGTGCGGGTGTCGGGCCGGTACGACTCCACCTTGAAGGGGCCGGTGCCGTTGGCGTTGTGGGTGGCGTAGCCCTCGATCTTCTTGGCCGCGTCGGTGGGCTTCAGGCTGTTGTTGTCCACCAGCCACTGGCGGTTGAAGATGAAGATGTTGGTCAGGTCGTTGAGCATCAGCGGATACGGATGCGTCATCTCGATGTCGACCGTGTAGTCATCCACCTTGCGCGCCGCCTTGAAGGCCGGCAGGTTGCCCTTGAGCGGCGAGGCGTCGTCGGACACCCGGGTCATGGACGCCACCACGTCGTCGGCCGAGAACGGCGCGCCGTTGTGGAACTTGACGCCGCGGCGCAGATGGAAGCGCAGCACCGTCGGCGACGGCGACTCCCACGACTCGGCCAGCGCCGGCGTGATGTTGAACTTGTCGTCGTAGCGGATCAGCGCTTCGTACACGTGGTTCAGGAACGCCAGGTTGAAGGTGCTGCCGTAGGAATACGGATCGAGCGAGTCGAGGTCGCGGGCGGCGCCCCACTTCAGGGTGTTGGCGGCGGATGCCCCGGTGATGGCCGATAGCGCGATCACGGCCCCGGCGGTCCACTTCAGCAGCGTCTTCATGATGGCAATGCTCCCTTGGAGGTGGGTATGGAATACGTCTGGAGGCCGGCGCGGACGGCCGGCGGCGGTAATCAGTGGCCGGCGGTCTGGCGCTGGGCGCGCTCGAGCGTGGCCAGCGCCAGCACCTGCGACAGGGCGGCGCGATAGGAATCGATCACGGGCACGGCGGGCAGGCGCGGCAGGCTGGGCAGGAAACCCGCCAGCGCGGCGCCGGCCACGATGACCACGTCGGCGCCCTGGGCGACCGCGTCGTCCAGGGCCTGGCCCACGGCGGCGATGGTCGCGGGCGAGCGCGTGACGTAGTCGAGCGCATTGCCCGGCAGCGCCAGCAGGCCGGCGCAGCGCGACTCCAGCCCGAGCTGGCGGATCTGCTCGCGCAGCATGCCCGGCCACAGCCGCCCCACCGTCACGATGGCGTAGCGGTCGCCGCGCTGCAGGGCGGTGAGGATGGCGGCCTCGGCCATGCCGGCCACCGGCATGCGCAGGCGCTCGCGCACCGCGCCGATGCCGGGTTCGCCGAAACAGGCCAGCAGGCAGGCGTCGAATGGCTCGCCGGCGGCCTCGGCCTGGGCGGCCTCGCGCTCGGCGGTTTCGCAGACGGCGTGGGCCGACACCGCGGCCTGCGCCCGGCTGGCGATATAGGCGGGCCCGAACGGCACCGTCACGGCATGCACCCGGGCCGCGTCGCCAAAAAAAGCGCGCGCCTGCTCGGCGAGGCTGGCGGTCAGGTCGGCGGTGGTGTTGCCATTGATCACCAGCAGGCGGCTGGGCGTGACGGCCAGGCGGTCGGGAAGGACGGCGGGTGCTGCGGACATGAATCAAACCCCTGATGGTTTGTATACAAAACCATTCATACAAAACCCACAGCTTCCTGAATTTTGTATAAATCTTTGTATACGATTTATGGCGACAATGTACGCCATTGGTCCGACGCTTCAAGCTATCGCTAACCCTTAGCGGCCGATGGTGTATGCTGTTTCGCACCTAGAAAAGTGCGCACCGGCGCGATTCCGCCGGCAGATTCCTCGCACCGGAACGCGCACGCATCGGAGATCCACACCAGATGACGGCCCCCATTCCCGACGCGGCGGAGCCCGCCCGGAAAGACGTAAACCGCACGGAAATCGTATACAAAAACTTGCGGCAGGCGATCATCGAGCAGGCCTTGCTGCCGGGCGACAAATTGCCCGAGGACGTCATCGGCGAGCGTTTCGGCGTCAGCCGCACCATCGTGCGCGGCGTGCTGACGCGCCTGTTCAGCGAGGGCCTGGTCGACCTGCGCCCCAATCGCGGCGCGGCGGTGGCGCGCCCCAGCCTGGAAGAAGCCCACGACATCTTCGAGGCGCGCCGCTGCCTCGAACGCGACGTGGCGCGCCGGCTGGTGCAGCACGTCACCGAGGCCGGCTTGGCGCGGCTGGAACAGCACGTGGCGCAGGAAGAAGCCGCGCGCGCGCGCAACAGCGTCAACGAGTCGATCCGCCTGTCCGGCGAATTCCACATCCTGATGGCGGAACTGTCGGGCAATGCGGTCTACGCCCGCTACGTCAATGAGATCGTGTCGCGCTGCTCGTTGATCCTGGCGCTTTACGGCCGGCCGCATTCGAGCGAATGCGCGGTCAGCGAGCACCGCGAAATCGTCGCCGGCCTGCGCGCGCGCGACGAAAAGCACGTGCTGCACCTGCTGGGACATCACCTGGAGTCGGTCACGGCGCGCGCGCTGCTCAGTCCGGACGGCGCGGGCGTGCGCGACATCCGCAAGATTCTCGACCGCTACGGCACCTAGGGGGACCGCGGCGCGGCGGCCCGCGGGCGGGCGCGGCGCGCGGGTAGGAGACGGCCCGCCCCCGGCGAATGGGGCGTGGCCTGGCGTGGCAAGCCTGAAATGGAAAAGCGCCCGGTTCGGGCGCTTTGTGGTTTCGGCAAGCCTAGATTTCGCGTTCTTCCGTCTTGAGGTGGTTGTCGCGGGCGAAATCCACCACGAACTTGTACGCCAGCGGTTCGAGATCGCGCAAGCGCTGATCGACCACGATGCCGCGCACGCCGTCGATCACGACGGGAAGCACGTAGGGCGAATAGGTGAGGTGGTTACCCGCACAGCCGGCGGGCCGGAACTGTGCCATTACGCCGGCAAGCCGTTCCGCCCAATCGCTGGGGCGAAAGCGGCTACCGCTTTCGGTAACGCCATGAATTACGAATTGTCTGACGCGAGTTGCCATGGATTCTTCACTACGGGACGCCCTTCACTGGGCCGGATCTTCGGCGTGATCAAACATGCGCCCCGCGCCGCGAATTGTATATGATTGATCCTTTGCCCTGTCCCGAAAGGCGCTCCGCCCAGGGAAAAATGCCCAGGAGGACCCGTCATGACCTCGCCTCTGGCCAATATCTACGCCCGGCTGCCGGTCTCGTTCACGCACGGCCAGGGGGTCTGGCTATGGGACGCGCAGGGCCGCAAGTACCTGGACGCGCTGGCGGGCATCGGCGTCTCCTGTCTGGGCCACGCCCATCCCCGGCTGGTCGCGGCCATCAGCGAGCAGGCCGCGCGCATCATCCACACCTCCAATATCTACGAAGTCCCGCAGCAGACCGAGCTGGCCGCGCGCCTGGCGGCGCTGTCCGGCATGCGCGACGTGGTCTTCAACAACAGCGGCTCCGAGGCCAACGAGGCCGCCATCAAGCTGGCGCGCTACTACGCCTACCAGCGCGGCAACAGCCACGCCCACATCATCACCATGGATTCGTCCTGGCACGGGCGCACCCTGGCCACGCTGGCGGCCACCGGTAGCGACAAGGCGCGCAAGGGCTTCGAGCCCCTGCCCTCCGGCTTCATCCAGGTGCCATACAACGACGCCGCCGCGATCCGCGCCGCCGGCGACGCCGAGCCGCGCGTGGCCGCCGTGCTGCTCGAAGCCCTGCAGGGCGAAGGCGGCATCCGTCCCTCCGATGCCGCCTTCCTGCAAGAGGTACGACAACTGTGCACCGAGCGCGGCTGGCTGCTGATGATCGACGAGGTCCAATCGGGCATCGGCCGCACCGGCAAATGGTTCGCCCACCAGTGGGCCGACATCGTGCCGGACGTCATGACCCTGGCCAAAGGCCTGGCCGGCGGCGTGCCGATCGGCGCGATGCTGGCCGCCGGCCCCGCGGCGGGCGTGTTCACCCCCGGCAGCCACGGCACCACCTTCGGCGGCGGCCCGCTGGTCTGCGCGGCCGGCCTGGCGGTGCTGGACGCGCTGGAATCGGAACACCTGCTGGACAACGCGCACAGCGTCGGCGGCCACCTGAAGGCGCGGCTGGCGCAGGAACTGGCCGGCCTGCCCGGCGTGGCGGAAGTGCGCGGGCGCGGCCTGATGCTGGGCATCGAGCTGGCCCGTCCCTGTGGCGTGCTGGCGCTGCGCGCCCTGGAAGCGGGCCTGTTGATCAACGTCACCCGCGACCGCGTCATCCGCCTGCTGCCGCCGCTGGTCCTGTCGCGCGCCGAAGCCGACCGGATCGTAGACATCCTGGCGCCGCTGATTCGACAGTTCCTGGCCGAACATCCATAATCAACCTCCCGCCCGGGCCACGAGCCCGTCCGGGCCCAATGACCTGCGACATCACCATGACTCCTCCCACGACTCAAAACGGCCCCTTGCGGCACTTTCTGCAGTTCAAGGACTTCTCGTCCGCCGAGATCGCCTACGTGCTGGACCGCGCGCGGCTGATCAAGGAAAAATTCAAGCGTTACGAACCCCACATGCCGCTGCACGACCGCACGCTGGCGATGGTGTTTGAAAAAGCCAGCACCCGTACCCGCGTCTCGTTCGAGGCCGGCATGTACCAGATGGGCGGCTCGGTCATCAACCTGACCTCCAACGATTCCCAGCTGGGCCGCTCCGAGCCCATCGAGGACACCGCGCGCGTCATCTCGCGCATGGTCGACATCGTCATGATCCGCACGTTCGAGCAGACCCGCATCGAGCGCTTCGCCTCGCACTCGCGCGTGCCCGTGATCAACGGCCTGACCAACGAATTCCACCCCTGCCAGATCCTGGCGGACATCTTCACCTATATCGAGCATCGCGGCCCCATCGCCGGCAAGACGGTCGCCTGGGTCGGCGACGCCAACAACATGGCCTACACCTGGCTGCAGGCCGCCGAGATGCTGGGCTTCACGCTGCACGTGTCGACCCCGGCCGGCTACGAGCTCGAAGCCGCCCGCATCGGTTCGCCGTCCGACAAGGTGCTGCGCCAGTTCAAGGACCCGATGCAAGCCTGCCAGGGCGCGCACCTGGTCACCACCGACGTGTGGACCAGCATGGGCTACGAGGCCGAGAACGAAGAGCGCCGCGCCGCCTTCGCCGACTGGTGCGTGGACGCCGAGATGATGGCCGCCGCCGATCCCCAGGCCGTGTTCATGCACTGCCTGCCCGCCCATCGCGGCGAGGAAGTCACCGGCGAAGTCATCGACGGCCCGCAGAGCGTGGTCTGGGATGAAGCCGAGAACCGCCTGCACGTGCAGAAGGCGCTGATGGAGTTCCTGCTGCTGGGCCAGCTCAAGTAAGCAGCCCGCCCATGAAAAAAGCAGCCCCATGGGGCTGCTTTTTTTGTATCCGCGCCCGGCGCGGCATTCAGGGCTTGAGCGACTTTTCCCAGCGCACGATGGCGTCGACCACCGCCTGCGGCGCTTCCGGCACCAGCGCGTGGCCGGCGCCCGGGATCACCACCACCGACACGCGCTCGCCGAATTCGTCGCGGATCTCGTTGCGGGTCGATTCCGGCTTGAACAGGTCGGCGCCCGCCTGCAGGTCGAGCAGCGGCTTGCTGCCGCCCGACCACCAGTCCGACTGGCGCGTGGCCTTGCCGGCCAGGCGTTGGCTCTCGCTGACCTCGGGGTACCAGCCGTTGAGCCAGACGCTGGCGTCATGGCCCGGCGCGAAGAACGCGTACTGGATGGACTTGAGGCGCTCGGCGTCGGGCAGCGACAGGTCGGCGCTGCGGTCGACGTGCTCGCTCAGGCCGGCGGGATACTTCTTGGCCGCGGCCGCCACGATCACCACGCCGCGCACCAGATCGGGGTGGTCCACGCCCGTGGTGCGCGCCACCCAGTTGCCGAATGCGTGCCCGATCATCACCACCGGCTGCTTGGCGACATCGCGGATCACCGCCGCCATGTCGTTGCCGAAGTCATGCAGCGTGATGTCCTTCATCGGTCCGCTGCTGCCGCCGATGCCGCGCGGCTCGGGCCGCAGCACGCGGTAACCGGCCTGCGCCAGCCGCGCCGCCAGGTCGTCGAAATCCTCCTGGCCGCGCCCGCGCGACGGCAGCAGCACCAGGGCCGGGCCCTGGCCCTGCACCAGCACCTCGATGCGCGCGCCGTTGCCCGGCAGCACCGTGATCCGCTCGACCTTGTCGGCCGCCGTTGCCGCGGCAGGCGTCGGCGCGGCCTGCGCGGCCAGCGACAGCCCGGCCGCGCTCAACGCGCCCCACAGTACAACCCTCGCCCATCGCTTGCTCATCGTTGTCTCCTCGTTCTTCTGTGTCAAAGAATCTTCTGGAACATGGTGCGGCGCGTGTTGCGGAACGACGGCCGCACCCGGCTGCTCCAGTCGGTGGCGCGCACCGCCAGCCACGGCGGGCTGCCGAAGGTCTCGCGCGTCTCCAGGTCATAGCAGGCCAGGTAGCGCGGCCCCTGGTCGCGGCATTCATAGCGCTGCGCGCGCACGGTGCCGGGCACCGAGGCCAGCCCCGGCAGGTGCTCCTGGTCGTACCAGGCATTCAGGTCCGCCTCGGCCTCGGGCAGCACGTCGGTCTCGACGATGTAGTGCCAGGGCGCATCCAAGCCGGCCGAAGCGCCGGCCAGGTCCAGGGTCCGGTGCAGCACGCGCGCCTGCGCCCCCGGGAACAGCTCGGCCAGTCGCGCCTGCACTTCCGGCTGCGCGGCGGCGTCGCCGTCGACGTACACGTAGGTGTCATCCTCTTCGACCGCGGCGAAAGCGCGCAGCCGCACGCCGTCCAGGCCCTCGGTCAGGCGTTGCGCCATGTCGGCCGCGCGCGCCGCGTCGAAACGCTCGCCCAGCGACACCAGCAATACCGTCTTGTCCATGCAAAGCTCCTATCAGTGCCCGACGCGCAGCGCCACCAGGAAGCGCGACACCATGTTGTAGGCGGCTACCGTCGCGGCCAGTTCGACCAGTTCCTGATCGTTGTAGCGCGAACGCAGCGGCGCGAACAGCGCGTCCGGCACCTCGATGTCGCGGGTCATGGCGTCGGTCAGGGCCAGCACGTCGGCCTCGCCCGCCTCCAGCCCCTGCACCGCGTCCGCTTGCGGGCCGCCGCGCAACTGGTCGACCACCGCCTGCGGCATGCCCGCCGCCAGCGCGTGCGGCACGTGCGCGTCGAACTCGTAGGGCGCGTTGTTCAGCGTCGCCACGCGCAGGATGATCAGTTCGCGCACCCGCGGCGACAGCGACGTGTTCAGGCGGATCGCGGTCAGCATCGCCTCCCAGCCCTGCACCACGGCGGGGCTGTTCAGCAGCACCTGGTACAGCGGCGAGATGCGGCCGCGCGCGGCCGCGATGCGCGCTTCGATTTCGGCCAGGGCCGGGCGCGTGCCCGGCACGACCGGCGAGACTCGGCAATCGCTCATGCTCACTCCGGACGGATGTTCTTGCGTTGAATCAGCGAACCCCACTTCTCGCGGTCGGCGGCGATCAGCGCCGCCAGTTCCTGCGGCGAGCTGGGCGCGGCCTGGGCGCCGAACTTCTCCAGCTTGGCGCGCACCGCCTCGTTGCCCAGCGCGGCGCGCAGGGCCTGGTTCAGTTTCTCGACCGTGGCCGGCGGCGTGGCGGCGGGCGCGACGATGCCATACCAGTTGTTCGACTCGACGCCGGCAATGCCCTGCTCGGCCAGCGTCTTGACGTCCGGCAGCAGCGGATGACGGGTCGGCGCGGCGATGCCCAGCGCCTTGAGCTTGCCGCTCTGGATGTGGCCGATCAGGCCAGGCACGTCGCCGAAGAAGCCGTTCACCTGGTTGCCCAGCACGTCGTTGATCACCGGCGCGGCGCCCTTGTAGGGCACGTGCAGCACCTTGGCCTTGCTGGCGTCGGCGAACATTTCCAGCGTCAGGTGCGGGATGCTGCCGATGCCCGACGAGCCGATCGCCACGGACTGCGCCGCCGCCTGCGAGCGCTTGACGAAATCGGCCGCGTCGGTGGCCGGGTTGGCCGGGTTCACCACGAACACGGTGGCGTTGTTGACCACGCGCGACACCGGCGCGAAATCGCGCACCGGGTCGTACGGCAGATCCTTGTACAGGGCCGGGCTGATGGACACCGCGCCGACGCTGGTCAGGAACAGCACCGAGCCATCGGCCGGCGCCTTGGCGACGTAGGCCGCGGCGATGTTGCCGTTGGCGCCGGCCTTGTTCTCGACGATGACCGATTGCTTGAGCTCCTTGCCCAGCTGTTCGGCCAGCACCCGGCCGACCAGGTCCACCGGGCCGCCCGGCGGGAAGGCAATGATCAGGCGCACCGGGCCATCGGCATGCGCCGCGGGCGCCAGGCTGGCCAGGCCGAGCAGGCCGGCGAACAGGAATTTCTTGAACATGGATTGTCTCCTCGGGATATCGTGTTTTCTTGTTGCCCGAAATCGGGCGATGGCGCGGCTACGGGAAGCCGTAGAGACGCGCCGGGTTGTCCACCAGAACCTGCTGGCGCGTTGCCGCGTCCGGGCAGGCCAGGAAAAAAGCGTCGGCCAGTTCGCCGTCGTCGGGCATGTCGCCCGCCACGTTCGGATGCGGCCAGTCGGTGCCCCACAGCGTACGCTCGGGCAGCGCGTCCACCAGGGCGCGCACGAACGGAATGCCTTCGGCAAAGGGGCGCTTGCCCGAGGCGATGCGGTCGATGCCCGACACCTTGACCCAGGCGAGCGGCTCGCGCGCCAGGTCCAGCAGCGCGCGGAACGCCGGCGCGTCCAAGCCGTCGGCGGCCTTGACGCGGCCCATGTGATCGATCACGAACGGCACCGGCAGCGCCCGCAGGCGCGGCAGCAGGTCGGGCAGCATGGCGCCGTCCAGGTGCAGGCAGACGTGCCAGCCCAACGGCGCGATCAGCCCGATGACGTGGTCGAACACGGCCGGATCGGGCGCGCCGCCCAGGTGCGGCACAAAATTGAAGCGCGCGCCGCGCACGCCGCCATCATGCAACCGGCGCACGCTGGCCGGCGTGGCGTCCGCCCCCAGCAGCGCCACGCCGCGATAGCGGCCCTGGCTTTGCGCCAGCGCGTCGAGCAAGGCGGCGTGGTCGCCGCCGTGGCAGTTGGCCTGCACCACCACCGCGCGCTGCACGCCCAGGTGCGCATGCAGCGCCGCCATCCTGGCGTAGGGCGCGTCGGGCGGCGTGTAGGAACGTCCTTCGGCATAGGGAAACCGGTCAGCCGGACCGAACACGTGGCAATGCGTGTCGCAGGCCCCGGCCGGCAGCGCGTGGCGGGGACGGGAAGGCGTGGCAAGCGGAGGACGGCAGTCAGGCACGGCGGGATCCAGCGGGGAAAACGCCATCCTCGCGGATTGCGGCCTGCCGAACAATGCTATATCTTTGATTTCAGATATAGAAAATATAAATATCAAATCGCCATGGACCTCAAGCAGATCGAATACTTCGTGCGCGTCGCCGAGCGCCGCAGCTTCTCGCGCGCCGCCGAAATGCTCGACGTAGCCCAACCGACGCTGAGCCGCCAGGTGCGCCTGCTGGAACTGGAGCTGGGCCAGCACCTGCTCTACCGCAACGGCCGCGGCGCGGAACCGACCGAGGCCGGCCTGCGCTTTCTGGAACATGCCCGCGCCCTGCTGGCCCTGGCCGACCGCGCCAAGCAGGACCTGCAGACCCTGCGCGAAACGCCGACGGGCAAAGTGGTGGTGGGCTTGCCGCCACGCATCGCGCGGGTCCTCACGCCGCCCCTGGTGCAGGCTTTCCGCCGCCGCTTTCCCGACGCCTCGATCGCCGTGGCCGAAGGCCTGAGCGCGCAGATGCGCGAATGGCTGCTGGCCGGCCGCGTCGATCTGGCGCTGCTGTACGACCCGGCGCCGTCACCGCAACTGGGCTATGAATCGCTGTTCCGGGAAAACCTGGTGCTGGTGGCCGCAGCCAACCATCAGCCGCCGCTGCCCGCGCGCGTCGCGGTGGCCGGGCTGGGCGCCTATCCGCTGGTGCTGCCCAGCCTGCCCAACGCCATCCGCACCCTGGTCGAGAGCATCTGCCGCGCCCAGGGCGTGCGCCTGCAGGTGGCGGCCGAGGTCGATGCGGTGCAGACCATCGTCGAACTGGCGGCGCAGGGCGACGCCTACGCCATCCTGCCGCGTTCGGCCGCGCGCGGGCCGGCGGCCGAACACGCGCTGTCGCTCAGCGAAATCGTCGCGCCCGGCATCACCAACAATCTGGTGCTGGCCAGCGCCCGCCACCGCCCCGCCACCCGGCTGGCCACGGCCACCGGCGATCTGATCCGCCAGTTGAACCTGGCCGCCCTGTTCGAGCCCGCCGCCCCCTCCGCCCGGAGCGCCGGCCGCCGCCCTGCCCGGACCGCCCAAACGCGTTAAAATGGCCGCCAGATTTCTTGTTTGGCGGCTCGTTGCTGTCAAAGTCCCGTTGGCGTCTCACCTCAAACAATGACCACTATCCTCCCGAACCTTCCCACCGGCCAGAAGGTCGGCATCGCCTTTTCCGGCGGCCTCGACACCAGCGCCGCGCTGCTCTGGATGCGCAACAACGGCGCCATCCCCTACGCCTACACCGCGAACCTGGGCCAGCCCGACGAATCCGACTACGACGAGATCCCGCGCAAGGCCATGGCCTACGGCGCCGAGAACGCCCGCCTGATCGACTGCCGCGCGCAACTGGTGGCCGAAGGCATCGCCGCCCTGCAGGCCGGCGCCTTCCACATCTCGACCGCCGGCATCACCTACTTCAACACCACGCCCATCGGGCGCGCCGTCACCGGCACCATGCTGGTGGCCGCCATGAAGGAAGACAACGTCAACATCTGGGGTGACGGCAGCACCTTCAAGGGCAACGACATCGAGCGCTTCTACCGCTACGGTCTGCTGACCAACCCGGACCTGAAGATCTACAAGCCCTGGCTCGACCAGCAATTCATCGACCAGCTCGGCGGCCGCTCGGAAATGTCCGAGTACATGCGCCAGGCTGGCTTCGACTACAAGATGTCGGCGGAAAAGGCCTACTCCACCGACTCCAACCTGCTCGGCGCCACCCACGAAGCCAAGGACCTGGAACACCTGAACTCCGGCATCCGCATCGTCAAGCCCATCATGGGCGTGGCGTTCTGGCGCGACGACGTCGCCGTCAAGGCCGAGGAAGTCACCGTCCGCTTCGAGGAAGGCCAGCCGGTCGCCCTGAACGGCGTGGAATACAGCGACCCGGTCGAGCTGATGCTCGAAGCCAACCGCATCGGCGGCCGCCACGGCCTGGGCATGAGCGACCAGATCGAAAACCGCATCATCGAAGCCAAGAGCCGCGGCATCTACGAAGCCCCGGGCCTGGCCCTGCTGTTCATCGCCTACGAGCGCCTGGTCACCGGCATCCACAACGAAGACACCATCGAGCAGTACCGCGAAAGCGGCCGCAAGCTCGGCCGCCTGCTGTACCAGGGCCGCTGGTTCGACCCGCAAGCCATCATGCTGCGCGAAACCGCCCAGCGCTGGGTCGCCCGCGCCATCACCGGCGAAGTCACCATCGAACTGCGCCGCGGCAACGACTACTCGCTGCTCAACACCGAATCGCCCAACCTGACCTACGCTCCCGAGCGCCTGTCGATGGAAAAGGTCGAGAACGCCCCCTTCACCCCCGCCGACCGCATCGGCCAGCTGACCATGCGCAACCTCGACATCGTCGACACCCGCGCCAAGCTGTTCACCTACACGAAGACCGGCCTGCTCTCCGCCTCCGGCACCTCGCTGCCGCAACTGAAGGACGAGGCCAAGAAGAAGTAGTACTTCTTCCCGCCCAACAAAAAGCCCCTCGGCAACACCGAGGGGCTTTTTTATTACGCAACAGCCACAAGATACTCGCCCCCGCCAACAAACTGTAGGCAAGCACGCCAAGAAAACCACCCGCCCCAGCCCAACAACGCCTACAACTCCACCTGCATCCCCATCTCCACGACCCGATTCGCCGGAATCTTGAAGAACTTCGTGCTCCGCGTCGAATTGCGCGCCATGAACGAAAACACCGCCCGCCGCCAGCGCCACAGCGCCGGCTTCCTGGCCGCCACCACCGTCTGCCGCGAAAGGAAATAGGACGTGCGCATCGGCTCCAGATCCAGCTCCGGATACGCCTCGGCCACCAGCCGCAACGCCTCCGGCACATCCGGATCTTCCTTGAAGCCGTAGTTGATCGTCGCCGCCCAGCTCGACGCGCTCATCTTCTGCACCGAAAAGCGCTCGTCCTCCGACACGTACGGCACATCCGCCACCCGGATCGTCAGGAACAGCACATGGTCATGCAGCACCTTGTTGTGCTTGAGGTTGTGCAGCAACGCCGGCGGCACGTTGCCCGAATTCATCGTCATGAAAATCGCCGTGCCTGGCACCCGCGACGGCGGATAGGCCTCCAGCTGTTCCATGAACTCCTTGAGCGGCTGGCGATCGCGCTGCTGCATGTCCGACAGCAGCCGGCGGCCCCGGCGCCACGTCATCATCAGCGTGAACACCACGATCGCCACCACCAGCGGCAACCAGCCGCCTTCGTGGATCTTGAACACGTTGGCCGAGAACAGCAGCACATCGAACAGCAGCAACAGGCCCAGCACCACGAACCACAGCATGCGCTTGGCGCCCGTGGTGCCGCGCGGCAGCACCGCGAACGCCAGCACCGAGGTCGTCAGCATCGTCCCCGTCACCGCGAAACCGTAGGCCGCCGCCAAGTTGTCCGAATTGCGGAACACCAGCACCAGCACCAGCACCGCGCACAACAGCAGCGCATTGACCTGCGGCAGATAGATCTGGCCCTTCTCCACCGCCGAGGTATGCAGGATCTGCATGCGCGGCCAGAAGCCCAGTTGCACCGCCTGGCGCGTCACCGAATACGCGCCCGAGATCACCGCCTGCGACGCCACGATGGTGGCCACCGTCGCCAGCGCCACCAGCGGCGCCAGGCCCCATTCCGGCGCCATCATGAAGAAAGGATTGCGGATCGCGCTGGGATCGCGCAACAGCAGCGCGCCCTGCCCGAAATAGCACAGCGTCAGCGCCGGCAGCACCATGCTGAACCACGCGCTGCGGATGGCCGGGCGGCCGAAGTGGCCCATGTCGGCATACAGCGCCTCGGCGCCGGTCAGCGCCAGCACCACCGCGCCCAGCAGCACGAAACTGATCCACGGGAACTCAACGATGAAACGCAGGCCCCACATCGGATTGAGCGCCGCCAGCACCTCGGGCGTCTGCCACACCTGCCAGCCGCCCAGCGCCGCCAGCGTGCCGAACCACAGCAGCATCACCGGCCCGAACAGCTTGCCCATGGCGCCCGTGCCATGCGACTGGATCGCGAACAGCGCCACCAGCACCACCAGCGCCAGCGGCACCACCCACGCGTCCAGCGTATGCGAAACGATGCCGATCCCTTCCAGTGCCGACAGCACCGAAATCGCCGGCGTGATCATGCTGTCGCCATAGAACAGCGCCGCGCCGAAGATGCCCAGCACGATCAGGATCCAGCGCAGCTTGCCCTCGCGGCTGCGCACCGCCAGCTCCAGCAGCGCCAGCGTGCCGCCTTCGCCCCGGTTATCCGCGCGCAGGATCAGCGTCACGTACTTGAATGACACCACCACCATCAGCATCCAGAACAGGATGGACAGCACGCCCAGCAAGTGGGCCGGCTCCAGGTCGGTATGCACGCTCAGCCCCGTCAGGCAAGCCCGCAGGGTGTACAGCGGACTGGTGCCGATATCGCCGTACACCACGCCCAGCGCCCCCAGGACGAGGGCGGCGCGCGAGGACGGGGCGTGGCCGGCGGGCGCCCCGCCGGTAGAGGAAGAAGGAACGCTGACCGAGCCCTGGCTCATGATGTGGGTTCTTGCCGAGTGAGTTGAGCCCCCTTGCGAGGGCCGGGAAACACGACCGACAGCCGCGTTCCGGAAAAATCGGGCCGGCTGGTGAGCTTCCACCAGGCGCCGTGGGCATGCGCGATCTCGCGCACGATGGCCAGGCCCAGCCCCGAACCGCCGGCCGTGACCGACGGCGAACGATAGAACGCCTCGAACACGCGATCGCGTTCCTCGGGGGGAATGCCGGGGCCGTCGTCCTCCACCGTCAGCGACGGCGGATTGGCGCCGACGATCAGGGTGATCTTGCCGGTGGCGTTGCCATAGCGCAGTGCATTGTCGATCAAATTGCCCAGCAGTTCTGCCAGCAACAGGGGATCGGCGTCGATCCAGATCGGCGCGTCAGGCGCCACCAGGTCCAGTTCATAACGCGCCTCGCGCACTCGCGGAAACCATTCGGCGCCATGCGCCCGCACCCATTCGCACAGGTCGATACGCACGAAACTATCCTGCGGCCGCGCATTGGGATCGGCGCGCGCCAGCACCAGCAACTGCTGGCCCAGCCGGATCATGCGGTCGCTGACCGCCTTGATGCGTTCGGCGCGCGCGCGCACATCGTCGGGCAAGGGCCGCGCCAGCATCAGTTCGGATTCCAGCCGCAGGCCGGAAAGCGGCGTGCGCAGCTGGTGCGCGGCGTGGCCGATGAAGCGGCGCTGCGCCGCCAGCGAGGCATCCAGCCGCAGCAGCAGATCGTTGGTGTGAGTGACCAGTGGTTCGATCTCGACCGGCACGCCCGCCACTTCGAGCGGCTGCATGTCGTCGATGGAACGCTGGCGGATTTCCTCGGACAGATGATTGACCGAGCGCAGGCCGGAACGCACGCCCTGCACCACCACCCAGGTGAACAGGCCGATCAGCATCACCTGCCCCACCACCATCAGCCAGAAGAAATCCTCCAGCATCCACAGCGACATGTCGATCTTGTGGGTGATGACCCAGGTGGCGGCCAGGTCCAGCAGCACCAGCAACAGGATCGGCGGCATCAGCCGGATGACCAGATGCCGCGCAAGCGAGCGGGACGGGAGCAAGGGGCGTGGGGCGGGCGGAGCGGAAGGAATGCGTTCTGACGTCATGACGCGGTGCCCTCGCTGTGGGCGGATGGGGAGTCAGGCCGCCGCGGGCTGGCGGGGCCGACCGGCTTCGGGCGGCCAACCGGGCCGTCAGGCCGTTTCCACATCCAGCATGTAGCCGAAGCCGCGCACCGTCTGGATGCTGGCGCCCGTGCCTTCCAGGCGCTTGCGCAGGCGGTAGACATAGACTTCCACTGCGTTTTCACTGAAATCCGCGTCCCAGGCGGACAGCGAATTGACGATCTGGCGCTTGGTGACCACGCGGCCGACGCGCGCCATCAGCATTTCCAGCACGGACAGTTCGCGCACCGACAGCGACAGGCGCTGGCCGTTGGCCCGCACCTCGCGGCCGACGGTGTCGAACACCAGCGGACCCACCTCGATCAGCGGCTGCGCCTGCCCAGCCCGCCGGCGGCCGAAGGCGCGCACGCGGGCGGCCAGCTCGGGCAGTTCGAAAGGTTTGGTGACGTAGTCATCGGCGCCGGCATCCAGGCCGGCAACGCGGTCTTCGATGCCGTCACGGGCGGTCAGGATCAGCACCGGAACCTGGTTGCCATCCTGGCGCAGCTGGCGCAACACGTCCAGGCCGCTCATGCCGGGCAGATTGAGGTCGAGCAGCATCAGGTCATACGGCTGGCCGGCCAGCGCGCCCAGAACCCGGTCGCCCTCGGTCAGCCAGTCGACCGCATAACCTTGGTCGGCCAGGAATTCCTGGAGCGCATGGCCCAGGGTGGTGTCGTCTTCGATTACCAGAACTCGCATGCCGCGATTCTAGCGCGATCCCGGAAAAAACGGGGCGCGAAATGCGCCCCGTTGGCGGGAATCGTTCAACGGCCGGACGGCGCGGGGGTGGCCCCACCCGCCGCCGGCGCCTCGGCAGCCGCGCCGCCCGAGGGCGGCGTGGTGACGAAACCGATGCGCGTCATGCCCGAACGACGGGCCGAGGCCATGACCTTGGCCAGCGTCTCGTAGCGGGTGTTCTGGTCGGCGCGGATGCGGATCTCGGGTTGCGGCTTGGTGCCGGCGATCGACTTGAAGCGATTGGGCAGGTCGTCGATATTGACCGGCTTTTCGTCCCAGAACAGCGCGCCCCCGGCATCGATGGCCAGGTCCACGGTCTTGGGTTCTTCCTCGATCTGCTCGGCAGCCACCTGGGGCATGTTGATCTTGATCGAGTGCGCCAGCAGCGGCGCCGTGATGATGAAGATCACCAGCAGCACCAGCATGACGTCGATCAGCGGCACCATATTGATCTCGGAAACCGTGTGGGTCCCGGATCCTTTGCCCTCGAAGCTGCCAAAAGCCATTATTCGCTCCCGCGTTGGACCGCGGCGCCGTTACCGTGCTGGCGGCGCAGGGCACGCACCTTGCTGTCCGACAGGGCCACTTGCTGGCCGGTGGTCAGGAAGGCGAAAAGGTCGTGCGCGAAGGCGTCCAGGCGCGACAGGTAGACGCGGTTGTTGCGCACGAAGGTGTTGTAGGCCAGCACCGCCGGGATGGCGACCGCCAGGCCCAGGCCGGTCATGATCAGGGCCTCGCCCACCGGACCGGCGATGCGGTTGATGGTGACGCCATCGGACAGGCCGATGCCGACCAGGGCATGGTACACGCCCCACACCGTGCCGAACAGGCCGACGAACGGCGCCGTCGAGCCCACCGAGGCCAGCACCGTCAGGCCGTTTTCGAGCTTGGCGGTTTCCTCGTCGATCACCTTGCGCATGGTGCGGGTGACGAAATCGCTGCTCGAACCCGCCTCTTCGAGCTTGGTGGCGCCGAACTTGTTGTGGTGCGCCTGGGCGTGCATGGCGTGGCTGGCCAGGTGCGAGAACGGGTCACGCGCGCCGTGCGTGGTGATCTCGTGCTCGACCTGTTCCAGCGAACTGGCGTTCCAGAACTTGTTCAGGAAGTCGGCCGAGCGGCGGCGCATGCTGATGTTGCTGCCGACCTTGACCAGGATCAGGTACCAGGTCACCAGCGACATCAGGATCAGGATGATGAACAGGCTCTTGCCGACGAAGTCGCTCTGGGCGACGAAGTGCAGGAAGCCCATGTCGGGGACGGGCGCCGGCGCCGGGGCGACCGCCGGCAGCGCCGCGGCGGCGCTGTGCAGCGCGTCCGCGGATTGCTGGATGGCGCCGGTGGCCTGCTGGACGATGCCGCCGGCCGCGGTCGCGGCTTGCTGGGCGGCGGGCGCCGCGGCAGCGGCGGGTGCCGCGGCCGCCGGAGCCGCTGCCGGGCTGGTGGCCGCCTGCGCCACCAGGGTGGCGCTGTGCATTGCGTTGGACATCTCAGTTCCTCATTACGAAATCGAACGGAATCTTTGCTTTGGCGGGATATGCCACGCCATTGCGGCTATAAGGTTTCATGCGGGCCTTGCGCGCGGCGGCCAGTGCCGACTCGTCCAGCCTGGGAAAGCCCGAGGACGCGTCGATGGTGGCCCGCTCGACCAGCCCCTGGGTATTGATTTCCACCAGCACCACCACCCGCCCCTCTTCCCGCATGCGGCGCGATGCCATCGGGTAGTTGGGCATGGGTCGCGCGCCCAGGTATTCGATCTGGGTTTCCTGCAGGATCTGGTCGGGCGGCGGACCCTGGCGCGGGGCCTGGGTGGTCTGCGCGCCTTCCGTGGCGCCGGCCGGCGGCGTTTCCACCGGCGGCGTCTCGGGCTTGGGCTCGGGTTTGACTTCCTGCTTGGGCTGGGGCTTGGGTTTGGGTTTGGGCTTCGGCTTGGGGGCCGGCATCGGCGGCTTCTCGACCACCGGCTCGGGTTCGGGCTCGGGTTCCGGCTCCACCTTGGGATCCGGTTCGGTTTCGGGCTCGATCTCGGGTTGCGGCTCGGGCGGCGGTTCCGTCACCGGCTGCGGCACTTCCGGCGTGGGCTCGGCTTTGGCGATCTGCGGCGTGGGCGCATCCACCACGCTCACCATGATGGCCTCGGGTTCCTCCAGTTCAGGGCGGTTCTCGGGCGCCAGGTAAATGGCATAAACCACTGCGGCATGTAGCGCAACGACCGCCAGGCCTGCGCCTATGCGTATACCAAGGGAAGACGGCGGTGAAGAGTTCAGACCACGTTGAAAGCTAGGCATGAATCAGCCAGGGTGCATTAACTTATCTGGCCAGCCAGGAAAAAACGCGCGCAACGAGCGCACGCCGGCTGACCGGTACAAGCCAAAGATCATAGCTTAAATGCGAATGATTCGCACGTCATATTTCGTCTGCAATAGCGTAACACCCCGATGCGGCGCCAACCCTGCGCTGGCGCAAACGGCGGCAGTGCAAACGTCGATTGCGCCAGCGGGGCCGTGCAGGCGCGACGTGCAGGCGCGACGTGCAGGCGGCACGCGCGGCGTCGCCCGCGGATTCCGCCCGCGGATTCCGCCCGTGCATTCCGCCCGTGCATTCCGCCCGTGCATTCCGCCCGTGCATTCCGCCTGCGCATCCCGCCCGCGCATCCCGCCTGCGCATCCCGCTCGTGCATCCCGCTCGTGCATCCCGCTCGTGCATCCCGCCCGCGCATCCCGCCCGCGCATCCCGCCCGCGCATCCCGCCCGCACAACCCGCCCCCGCAACGGGCGCTGGCGGGCAGGCAATCCCTGCGAGGGACGCAGGCAAGCGCCGAAATGCCGCGCACACACCCCGAGCGCACGCCTGAAGCGCTTTACCCATGAATGCGCTCTGGGTCGCGCACGCGCCCCATGCATGCAGCCCGTGCGCGTGCTCCATGCCCGTACCCGAAGCATGCGATCGCAGCCCTGAACCGAAACACGAACCCGAAACGCGCATCCCAAGCGCGCAAACAAAAAACCCGCCACGTTACCGTGTGCGGGTTTCTGTTTCGGCTTGCTGATGGTGGGTGCTACAGGGGTCGAACCTGTGACCTACGCCTTGTAAGGGCGCCGCTCTACCAACTGAGCTAAGCACCCGTCCTGATGATGGTTTCGCCGCAAACGAACTGCGGAAAACGCTAGCCGGGGTACTCAAAAGCAATACGCGGGCCGGAGTATACCGGACCGCGTACCTGTCGGCAAATCAACGGGTGCCGTGCCCGCTCGATCCGCCGATCCGTCAATTAGTTGACGGCGTCCTTCAGGGCCTTGCCCGGACGGAACTTCGGCACCTTGGCCTTCTTGATCTTGATGGTTTCGCCCGTGCGCGGATTGCGGCCGGTGCGAGCGGCGCGGGCCGACACGGCAAACGTGCCGAAGCCCACCAGGGTGACCGTACCGCCCTTCTTCAGGGTGGTCTTGACGGCGCCAATCAGGGCGTCAAGCGAACGACCGGCGGCAGCCTTGGAGATATCGGCCTTGCTGGCAATGTGATCGATGAGTTCGGTTTTGTTCATGCAGGTGTACCCCTCACAAGGTATGGAGTCTGCCGGGAGTGCAGTTCATCATGGCTGTCATGCTGGACATCACGACTAGGCGCGTAGACCCGACAAACGACGAACAGACTAGTGGATAAACTTTTTCTTGCGCTGCAAAGCACAACTTTTAAACTGCTGCGCCGCCTAGGTTTCAAGGGTTTCAAGACCCCTGAACCGTCAGCGACGCAGACATGTATTAGGCCTTGGCGTAGAGCGGCTGTCAAGCGAAAACCTCACGTCAAGCCGCACCAATACTAGCTTTTAGGCCTTTCCGCAATAAACATAAACGCGCATTTCGGGGTTTGCGCGACACCGGCGCACGGCCCCTCGGCGCGGCCTTCACACGTCGGCCCAGCGCCGCAGCAAATTGTGATAGATGCCGGTGAGCTGGACGATCGAAGGGTGGCCCGCGGCATCCTGGTTCAAACGCTGGATGGCCACATCCATGTCGAGCAACAGCGCACGCTGGCTGTCTTCGCGCACCAGGCTCTGCATCCAGAAGAACGCGCTGACACGGGCGCCGCGCGTGACCGGATTGACCTTGTGCAGGCTGGTGCCGGGATACAGCACCATGTGCCCGGCCGGCAGCTTCACGGTGCGCGGCCCGTAGGTGTCGTCGATGACCAGCTCGCCGCCGTCGTAGGAATCAGGCTCGGAGAAGAACAGCGTGGCCGACAGGTCCGTGCGCACGCGCTCGGCGGTGCCGACGATGCCGCGCACGGCGTTGTCGACGTGATAACCGAAGGCCTCGCCCCCCTCGTAGCGGTTGAACAGCGGCGGAAAGATCTTGCGCGGCAGCGCCGCCGACATGAACAGGTTGTTGCCGGACAGGCGCTGCAGGATCAGGTTGCCGAGTTCCTGCGCCAGCGGATGCTGCTCGGACAACTGGCGGTTGTGCTTGACCGAGGCGGACTGGAAGCCCGCGGTAACCTTGCCATCCACCCAATCGGCGGCATCGAGACGCTGGCGGATGGCGGCCGCCTCGTCGGGGGTGAATACTTCGGCGATCTGTATAAGCATGGGTTCCTGCGCAGGTAACGGCCGGCGCGTCACCGCGCCGAGCCCCGCCAGATTATCCCTGCAGGCAGCCGTTGAGCGCCTGATCGAAGTCAAATAGCAGATCAGTCTCGTCTTCGATGCCCACCGACACCCGGATCAGACTGTCGGCGATGCCCATCTGCTTACGACGCTCGGCGCCCATCTCGTAGTAGATGGTGTGCGCGGCGGGCAGCGCCAGGCTGCGCGTGTCGCCCAGGTGCGTGGCCATCAACACGATGCGCAGGCGGTTCAGGAAATCGAAGCAGTCGACGCCGTCGGCCAGCTCCACGCCCAGCAGGCCGCCGAAGCGCGAACCGAACAGTGCCGCGGCGCGCGCATGCTGCGGGTGGCTGGCCAGGCCCGGATAATGCACCTTGGCCACGCCGCGATGCTCTTCCAGGAAGCGCGCCAGCGCCAACGCGTTGGAACAATGCTTGGCCATGCGCAGGGCCAGCGTCTCGGCGCCCACCGCAATGCGGTGCGCGGGCTCGGCCGCCAGCGTGCCCCCCATGTCGCGCAGGCCTTTCTTCTTGATCTGGGTCAGGCCCCAGCCGGTGGACGGGCCCTTGCGATAGGCGTCGTAGATGTTCGAATAATCGGCCCAGTCGTACAGGCCGGTGTCGGTGACCGCGCCGCCCAGCGCATTGCCATGGCCGCCGATGTACTTCGACAGCGAGTTCATCACCAGCGACGCGCCGACCGTCGACGGCCGGAACATCCACGGCGAGGTCAGCGTGTTGTCCACCACATAGACCAGCCCCTTTTCGCGGCAGATCTCGCCGATCACCGCCAGGTCGGCAACCTGGGTGCCGGGATTGGCGATGGTCTCGGTGAACACCATGCGGGTGTTGGGCTGGATCGCCGCGCGCACCTGCGCCGAATCGGTGGCATCCACGAACGTGATTTCCACGCCCAGTTCCAGCAGCGTGCCCAGCAGGCTGTTGGTGTTGCCGAACACGTACTGGCTCGACACCAGATGGTCGCCCCGGCGCAGCAGCGTGGTGAAAATGGCGGCCAGCGCGGCCATGCCGGTGGCGAAACTCACCGTGCCCTTGCCGGCTTCCATGTGGTTGATCTTGGCTTCCAGCGCCGTGGTGGTCGGCGTGCCCTGGCGGGCATAGGTGAAGCCGGGCTTGCCCTGGAACACCGCGGCCAGCTCGCGCGCATCGGCGTAGGCAAACTCCGACGAAGGGTGCATCGGCTTGTGCACCGCTCCGTGCTCGACGGATTGCTGGCGGTCGGAATGGAGGATCGTGGTGGTAAAGCCGTTCTGGTGCATGATGGGCTACGCGGAAAGAAGGGAACTACGAAAAAAGGGCGCGGCCGGCTCAGGCCTGCCGCTGACGCACGGTCTCGTACAGGCACACCGCGCTGGCCACGCTGACGTTCAGGCTTTCGACCGAGCCCAGCATGGGAATGTTGACCAGTTGGTCGCAGGTCTCGCGCGTCAGGCGGCGCATGCCCTCGCCCTCGGCGCCCATGACCCAGGCCATCGGCTGGCGCGCATCGACCTGGTGCATGCTTGTCGTGGCCTGGTCGTCGGTGCCGACCAGCCACACGCCGCGATCCTTCAGGCCGCGCATGGTGCGCGCAAGGTTGGTGACCATCAGGTACGGCACGGTATCGGCCGCGCCGCAGGCCACGCGCTGCACGGTGCTGTTCAACCCCACCGCGCGGTCGCGCGGCGCGATCACGGCGTGCACGCCGGCGGCGTCCGCCGTCCGCAGGCAGGCTCCCAGATTGTGCGGATCGGTCACGCCATCCAGGATCAGCAGCAGCGGCGGCCCCTCGATCACGTCGAGCACCTCATCCACGTCCACCGCCAGCTGGCGCTCGTCAGCCAGCGCCACCACGCCCTGGTGGCGGGTGCCGCGCGCCAGGCCATCCAGGCGCTCCATGGCGACCGGGTGCAGGCGGCAGCCGGCCTTCTCGGCCTGCTCGATGAACGTCTGCATGCGCTTGTCGCGGCGCGACGCTTCTACGTAGATTTCCTTGATCGACTCGGGCGCGTGGCGCAGCCGCGCGACAACCGCGTGAAACCCGGCAAGGACTTGGGTCGACGCCATAAATGCAAATACCTTTAGAGAAACGAATGCCCGTCCCAGAGCGGAACGGGCCGCCGGACAGGCCGGCCATAGGCGCAATGTTACCCCTTATGGCGCCGTCACCCGCCTTTGCCCGACCGAAGTTGCGCCCCCAAAACAGCGTGCCGGCGAATCGCGGGCCCGGCGGCGGGGTGCCGCGGCGCCCGCCCTCCCGGGCGGAACGCCGCGCCGCATCAGTGGCGCTTGCGCGTGGCTTTCTTGGCCGGCGCGGCGCGTTGCGGGGTATTGGACGGCTTGCCGGCCTTCTTGGCCTCGGCGCGCCGCTCCTTGGCGGTCTGGCCCTTGAGCGCGGCCGGCTTGGGCGCCGCCGCCTTCTTCACGCGGCGCGGACCTTCATCGGGACCACGCGCGGCCGCCTTGCGCAAGGCGTCGAAGCTGGTGCCTTGCACCAGGCGGAACTCGATGCGACGGGCTTCCAGATCGACCCGCGACACCTGCACCTGGACCTTGTCGGTCAGGCGGTAGCGCATGCCGGTGCGTTCGCCGCGCAGCTCGTGCAGCGCGTCGTTGAACTGGAAGTATTCGCCGCCCAGCTCGGACACGTGCACCAGCCCCTCGACGTGCAGTGTATCCAGCGTGACGAAGATGCCGAAGCTGGCCACGCCGGTAACGGTGCCGCTGAAGTCCTCGCCCACGCGCTCCTTGACGAACCAGCACTTGAGCCAGGCCTCGACGTCGCGCGAGGCCTCGTCGGCGCGGCGTTCGCTGGCCGACAGCACCAGGCCCAGCTTTTCCCAGATGGCGTGCTCGTGCTCGCGCTGGGTGCGGCCGATGACGACCGGCTGGTCGTCCAGGCTCGGCACGTAGCGCTGGCCGGCCAGCAGGGCCTTGATGACGCGGTGCGTGAGCAGGTCGGGATAACGCCGAATCGGCGAGGTGAAGTGGCTGTAGCCGGGATACGACAGGCCGAAGTGGCCCAGATTGTCGGGGCTGTAGATGGCCTGCTGCATCGAGCGCAGGCACATGGTCTGCAGCAGCTGGTAGTCGGGACGGCCGCGCACGGAGTCGAGGAAGTCGCCGTAGTCCTTGGCCGTGGGCGTATCGCCCCCGCCCAGCGACAGCCCCATGGTGCGCAGGAATTCACGCAGCGACTGCAGGCGCTCGGGCGTCGGGCCCTCGTGGATGCGGTACAGGCCCGGATGCTTGCTGCGCGTCATGAAGTCGGCCGCGCAGGTGTTGGCGGCCAGCATGCACTCTTCGATCAGCTTGTGGGCATCGTTGCGCACCGAAGGCACGATCTGTTCGATGCGCCCCAGTTCGTTGCAGACGATCTTGGTCTCGACCGTATCGAAATCGATCGCGCCGCGCTTCTTGCGGCTCTGCGACAGCAGGTGGAACAGTTCATACAGGCTCTGCACCTGCGGCATGACGGCGCGCATGGCGTGGGCCGCCGGGCCGCCGGGCTGCTGCAGCGCCGCCCAGATATTGGTATAGGTGGTGCGGGCATGCGAGTGCATCACCGCGTTGTAGAACTGGTATGCCGTGACCGTGCCGGCCTTGGCGCCCGACGCCGGGATCACCATGTCGCAGACCAGCACCAGGCGATCGACATCGGGATTCAGCGAGCACAGGCCGTTGGACAGCGACTCGGGCAGCATCGGGATGACGCGGCGCGGGAAATACACGCTGGTGCCGCGCTCGAGCGCGTCATCGTCCAGCGCGTCGCCGGGACGCACGTAGTGGCTGACGTCGGCAATGGCCACCAACAGGCGCCAGCCCGGCCGCTTGCGCTGGCCGGTGCCCAGTTCCACCGCTTCACAATAGACGGCATCGTCGAAATCGCGCGCGTCTTCGCCGTCGATGGTGATCAGCGGCACATCGCGCAGGTCGACGCGGTCTTTCAGGTCGCCCTTGCGGACCACGTCCGGCAGGCGGGCGGCCTGCTTGCGCGCGGCCTCGGAAAATTCCACGGGCACATCGAACTTGCGCACCGCGATCTCGATTTCCATACCGGGATCGTCGATCTCGCCCAGCACCTCGGCCACGCGCCCCAGCGGTTGCGTGTGGCGGGTCGGCTGCTCCATGATCTCGACCGACACCACCTGCCCATGCTGGGCGCCGTTGGTGTCGCTGGGAGGAATCAGGATGTCGTGCTTGATGCGCTGATCTTCCGGCACCACGATGGAAAGGCCGTGCTCGTGCAGGAAGCGGCCCACCAGCTTGTTGGTGCGCCGCTCGATGACCTCGACAATCGTGCCTTCCGGCTTGCCGCGGTATTCGCCCGACGGCTTGACCAGCACACGGTCGCCGTGCAGCACCTTGAGCATTTCGCGCGGCGACAGGAACAGGTCCGGCCCGCCGTCATCGCGCAACAGGAAGCCGAAGCCATCGCGATGGCCCAGCACCTTGCCGGCAACGAAATCCAGCTTGGTGGCCAGCAGCAGCACGCCCTTGCGGTTCGGCATCAGTTGGCCGTCGCGTTCCATCGCACCCAGGCGGCGCTCGAATCCCACCATCGTCGCCGGACGCTCCACGCCCATGCGCTCGGCCAGCTCCACCGGAGACAACGGCGCCCCCGCGGATCGCAGCGCTTTCAGGATGGCTTCACGGGACGGGACATCAGGATCGAAGTCTGGCGGCGCTTCCGGCAACGGAGTGGATCTGTTGTTGTTCGATTCGTTATTCGATCGTTTTGCCAAAGCTAATTTTTCCGTATATAATGCGCAGCTTCTGTGGTTCGCCCAAGGCTGAACACTGAAGCAGAAATGGTCAGACGGATTGTAGAGTGATTTTGCAATTGCGCTTTGAATACATGGGAATAAAAACCTCATGCAATCGAAGTGGCAGCGTATCACAAAGTTCTGGCTGCAATGTCTCAGTGCCCAGGTGGCGGAATTGGTAGACGCGCATGGTTCAGGTCCATGTGCCGCAAGGTGTGGAGGTTCGAGTCCTCTCCTGGGCACCACGGAATTTCAGCCAAGGCTGTTTGGCTTGCGATGACATCACGTCGCAATATAAACAGGCAGCGTTGGCAAAAAGTTGAAAACCCCGAAAATCGCGAGATTTTCGGGGTTTTTGCTTTGCGCTTTGCGACTTGCGCTTTGCGCGGCAGTCCCGCCCCTTCCCCGCCACCCACGCCAAGACCTTCTTTCAGCGCCACGGCACCTTGCGGTTCAAATGGTGGCGCGCATACAGGTCCGCGCCCATCCCCGCGATCTGGCCATCGATCAAGGCCTCGAACGGTCGCAGCAGTTCATCGAAATTGCGGGGCGCCTCCAGCGCATTGAGCGCATGCGTCACCGCCTCGATGGTGGACAGCGCGCCCGGGATGTCCGCGTGCCGCACCCGGTAGCGCGTCGCCAGGCCGGGCGGCAGCATCACGCGCGGCAACGCGGCCAGTTGCGGATTGATGTGCAGCAGCTTGCGCGCATGGGTCCAGGTGCCGTCGGGCACGATCAATTGCACCGGCGCGCCCGTCGCGGCGGCGCACCCGGGCACCAATACCTCCGCGCCCTCGCCGGGAAACAACACGCGGGGTGCATAGCCGGGTTCGGCCCACTGCTCATGCTGAAAGTATTCCCCCACCAGGCGCCGCGCCCCATCCAGCCCCAGCACCGCCAGCCGCGCTGTGTTCAGCGCATGGCGCGCCTCGCTCGGATGCTGCAACACCACCACGCGGGTTCGCGGACTCAGCGCCGGGATCAGGGCGCACAGGCAATGGGATTCGGGGCGCTTACAGCGCAGGCAAAGAGGGCGTGACATGGGGCGACACTATAGCGAAGCCGGCCGCATCGAAAAAAAAGTGAAAAAAATGCAGCATGACTTGCACACTTCCAAAAAAGTATGCATAATCTCGTTCCTCTGCTGTTGAACACGAAACGAAACGCAGCCGGTAGCAAGAAGTCGAAAGATCAAATGCAAACTGGAAAGCGACGCGAAAGGTAAGACATCAGCGCCCAGGTGGCGGAATTGGTAGACGCGCATGGTTCAGGTCCATGTGCCGCAAGGTGTGGAGGTTCGAGTCCTCTCCTGGGCACCAATTATTACATCACGAGGTACCTGTCGTGATGCGCCAAGAAAAACCCCGTTCGCGAAAGCGTCCGGGGTTTTTTCTTTTCCGGTTCCGATCATGAGACCGGACGGCGGCGGCATCGACATCCGCCGCCGCGCCAGGCGATTTGCCTGACGACGACAAGCCCGCCATAACAACGAGCCCGCCACGCCAGCTGCGCCACGCCAGTTGCGACTAGCCAGTTGCGACTAGCCATCTGCACCGCGCCAACGTGCACCACCCCAGCGTGCACCACGCCAGCCGCACCTCGCCAGCCCGCTGCCACAAGCCCGCTGCCACAAGCCCGCTGCGACAAGCTGGCCGCGACACCGCTGCCGCCAGGGCTGTCCGATCGCTTGCCGCGCCTAGGCCAGCACCCGCGTCATGACGACGTGCGCGATGCCGGCTTCCATGAACTCCTCGCCTTCCACCTGGAACCCGTGAGCCTCGTAGAAGCCCTTGGCGTGGGTCTGTGCGTGCAGCACCAGCATGCGGTGGCCATCGCCATGGCCCTGCCCGATCAGGGCGTCGAGCAACTGGCCGCCCACGCCCAGGCCGCGCGCCCGCTTGTGCACGGCCATGCGGCCGATGTGACCGTCGGGCAGCAGGCGGCCGGTGCCCAGCGGCGTGCCGTCGGCGGCGTAGGCCACCGCATGCACCGAGACCGCGTCGTCGTCGTCCATCTCGACTTCGGGCGGCACCTTCTGCTCGACCACGAAAACGTCATAGCGGACCGACGAGGCGTCCTCGCGCAGGCGATCCCAGGTTCCCAGGGTGATACGTACCGTCGGCTTTTGTTGGTTGGCCATTTTTTCCCTCGCGCCACTGCTGAATATGAATCTTCTGTCGACATTTTCGCAGGGATGGCGTGTCGGCGAAACAGGCGTACCATCGCGGCTGGCCCATTCCCGCAGCTGATCGCCATCATGCCGCAAGCCGCAACGCCCGCCTGGTTGAAATTCGCGCCCGCGCTTTTCCTGCTGCTGTGGTCCAGCGGCTTCGTCGTGCTGAAAGTGGGGCTGGCCTATGCCGATCCCATGACCTTTCTGGCATTGCGCTATGCCTGCGTGGTGGCGCTGCTGATGCCATTTCTGCTGGCGCTGCGGCCGCCGCTGCCGCAAGGCGCACGGGCGTGGGGCCACCTGGCCATGGTCGGCCTGCTGCTGCAGGCGGGCTACTTCTGCTTCACCTATCTGTCGCTCAAGCAAGGCATGTCCGCCGGCGGGCTGGCGTTGATCACGTCGCTACAGCCCATCCTGATCGGGCTGCTGGCGCCGGTGATCGCGCACGAACGCGTCGACGCGCGGCGCTGGGCCGGGCTGGGACTGGGCGTGTCGGGCGCCGCGCTGGTCATCGTCGCCAAGGCCTCGGTCGACCTGGCTTCGACGCTCGGCCTGGTGTTCGCGGTGGCCGCGCTGCTCTGCATCACCAGCGGCACGCTGTATGAAAAGCGCTTCGGCGTGCAGACCCACCCCGTCACGTCCAACACCGTGCAATACGCCGTGGGCCTGGCGGTCACGGCGCCGCTGGCCTTCTGGCTGGAGCCGATGCGCATCGACTGGACCGGCCCGCTGTTCGGATCGCTGGCGTACTTGGTGATTGGCAATTCGCTGGTCGCCATCACGTTGCTGCTGGCCATGCTGCGCCATGGCGAAGCCTCGCGCGTGTCGGCGCTGTTCTTCCTGGTGCCGCCATCGACCGCCGTCATCGCGCTGCTGGTGCTGGACGAGCCGATCCCGCCGCTGGCCTGGCCCGGCATGGCGCTGGCCGCGCTCGGCATCCTGCTGGTGACCCGTTCGGCGCGCACGCCCGCGCCGGCGCGGCAAGTAGAATGAGCGCCCTTTCGCGCCCATTTCTGCCGCCGCCATGAATGCCGTCATCACCGCCGCCCTGCCGGTCTTCGCGCTGATCCTGACCGGATGGCTGGCGGCGCGCTGGCGCATCCTGGGGCCGGCCGCCACCGACGCGCTGAACCGCTACGTGGTCTACCTGTCGCTGCCGGCGCTGCTGTTCCGCGCCATGACGCAGGTGGACCTGGCGCACATGGCGCACTGGGGCTTCGTCGGCGCGTTCGCCGGCGGCATCGCCGTCACCTTCGCGCTGTCGTTCCTGCCGCGCAAGCGCGGCCCGCGCGGGCTGACCGACCGCAGCATCGAAGGACTGGCGGCGGCCTACGCCAATGCCGGCTATATGGGCATCCCGCTGTGCCTGGCGCTGTTTGGCGCCGAAAGCCTGGCGCCGGCGGCCTTCACCACATTGATGACGGCCAGCGTGCTGTTCGGCTTTGCCATCGCCCTGATCGAGTTCGACCGCCAGCAGGCGCCCGGCCTGGGCGCCACGCTGGTCAAGGTCGGCCGCGCGCTGATGCGCAATCCGCTGCTGGCCGCGCCGGTGCTGGGCCTGGCGTGGGCCGGCACCGGGCTGGCGTTGCCCGAGGGGCTGGATCGCTACGTGTCGCTGCTGGGCGCATCCGCCAGCCCCTGCGCGCTGGTCACCATCGGCCTGTTCCTGGCGCAGACCGAGACCGCCAGCCCGGGACCGGGCGTGCTGCGGCTGGTGGCCGGCAAGCTGCTGCTGCAACCGGCCGTGACCGCGCTGCTGGCGTTCCAGGTGTTCTCCATGCCGCCGCTGTGGGCCTGGACGGCGGTGCTGATGAGCGCGCTGCCGATCGGCACGGGTCCCTTCATGCTGGCGCAGATGTACGGACGCGACGCGCGCGTGACGTCCCGCGCCATTCTGGTGTCGACGGTGCTGTCGGTCCTGACGGTGAGCCTGCTGGTGGCCTGGATCAGCGCCAACCCGATCACATAACGGCTGGATAATGCCTTTTATATAACTTATGGTTATTAAAAAAGCGTGAATTTGTGTTTTGAGAAATGTTCCGCACCCTTTAGACTGGACGCCACGATGACGGGTGCGGCGACGCGCCCGTTTGCTTTTCCTTCGCCGCATTCCGGCCCTACCGATTGCCTCGGACCCCGATCATGAGCACCAACGCCTCCACCCTGCCCCTGCCCTCGACGCTGCCGCCCATCCAGATCAACCGCAAGCCGCTCTGGATCGCGCTGCTGCTGGTACTGGCCGGCGCCCTGTACCTGAACCAGACCGTCAGCTGGCGCCAGGGCGCGCTGTGGATCGTCGGCGCGTTGCTGGGCGTGGCGCTGTACCACGCCTCGTTCGGCTTCACCCAGGCATGGCGCGTGTTCGTGTCGGACCGTCGCGGCGCCGGCCTGCGCGCGCAGATGTTCATGCTGGCCATCGGCGTGCTGCTGTTCTTCCCGTTCCTGGCGCAAGGCTCGCTGTTCGGCCAGCCGGTCAACGGCCTGGTCTCGCCCCCGGGTGTGTCGGTGCTGCTGGGCGCGTTCCTGTTCGGCATCGGCATGCAGCTGGGCGGCGGCTGCGCCTCGGGCACGCTGTTCGCGGTGGGCGGCGGCAATACCCGCATGCTGGTCACGCTGCTGTTCTTCATCATCGGCTCGGTCATCGCCACCGCCCACTTCGGCTGGTGGTCGACCCTGCCCGCGCTGGCGCCGACCTCGCTCATCAAGACCTGGGGCCTGGCGCCCGCCATCATCGCCAACCTGGCGGTGTTCGCGCTGATCGCCTGGATCGCCACCGTGCTGGAAAAACGCCGCCACGGCCACGTGATCTCGTTCGCCTCGCGCACCGCGCGCCCGGCCTCGCTGCTGCAGGGCCCGTGGCCGCTGATCTGGGGCGGCGTGGCGCTGGTGGCGCTGAACTTCGCCACGCTGGCGCTGGCCGGCCGGCCCTGGGGCATCACCTCGGCGTTCGCGCTGTGGGGCGCCAAGGCGCTGGACGCGATGGGCGGCGACGTGGCCACCTGGGCTTACTGGAGCAAGCAGGCCGCGCTGGGCGCGCCGCTGCGCCAGGACGTGACCACGGTGATGGACATCGGCCTGATGCTGGGCGCGCTGGCCGCGGCCAGCGCCGCCGGCAAGTTCGCGCCAGTCTGGAAGGTGCCGGCCCGCTCGCTGGCCGGCGCGGTCATGGGCGGCCTGCTGCTGGGCTACGGCGCGCGCCTGGCCTTCGGCTGCAACATCGGCGCCTACTTCAGCGGCATCCTGTCGGGCAGCCTGCATGCCTGGCTGTGGCTGCCGGCGGCCTTCGCCGGCAGCGCCCTGGGCGTGCGCCTGCGTCCGTTGTTCGGCCTGGCGGTGGAAAAGACGCCGTCGGCATCCAGCTGCTGAGAAACACTGTTCCAGCACCGGCCCCCGAAAAGGGGGCTTTTTTACGTCCGCGCCCCGCAGCGCCAGCACTGGCGCCGTTTCGGGGTAACGCACGGGTCCGGAAAGCGCGACCCGCCGCCCCGCCCGTTTACCGGTTTTACAGCCGCCCTGGTGTATGGTTGCTGCATTCCGCAATACGGAGATGGACCATGCAATGGATCGCCGGCCGCTTCACGGCTTTTATCTTGACCCTGGTGGCCGCCGCCGCGACCACCATCCTGGTGTTCACGGACTCGTACTGGTGGCTGTGGGCCGCCGTGCCGCTGGTGCTGCTGGGCCTGCTGGGCCTGTACGACCTGATCCAGACGCGCCACGCCATCCGCCGCAACTATCCGGTGCTGGGCAACCTGCGCTTCCTGTTCGAATTCATCCGTCCCGAGATCCGCCAGTACTTCCTGGAAGACGACACGCAGGCCTCGCCGTTCTCGCGCGCGCAGCGCTCGATCGTGTACCAGCGCGCCAAGCGCGAGATCGACAAGCGCCCCTTCGGCACCCAGGAAGACGTGTACGGCGACCGCTACGAATGGATCAACCATTCCATGTCGCCCACCCACATCGGCGACACCGACTTCCGCGTGGCGGTCGGCGGGCCCGACTGCAGCCAGCCGTATTCGATGTCGGCCTTCAACGTCTCGGCCATGAGCTTCGGCGCGCTGTCGGCCAACGCCGTGCTGGCGCTGAACGAAGGCGCGCGCCAAGGCAACTTCGCGCATGACACCGGCGAGGGCGGCATCAGCCGCTACCATCGCCAGCCGGGCGGCAGCCTGGTGTGGAACATCGGCTCGGGCTACTTCGGCTGCCGCGACGAGCACGGCGCCTTCTCCGAGGAAGCCTTCGTCAAGAACGCCTGTACGCCACAGGTGAAGATGATCGAGATCAAGCTGTCGCAGGGCGCCAAGCCGGGCCACGGCGGCATCCTGCCAGCCGGCAAGGTCACGCCCGAGATCGCCGAGGCGCGCGGCGTGGCGCCATGGCAGGACTGCAACTCGCCCGCCAGCCACTCGGCCTTCGACTCGCCCATTGGCCTGATGAAGTTCGTGGCACGCCTGCGCGAGCTGTCCGGCGGCAAGCCGGTCGGTTTCAAGTTCTGCGTCGGCCATCCGTGGGAATGGTTCGCCATCGTCAAGGCCATGCTGGAAACCGGCATCACGCCCGATTTCATCGTGGTCGACGGCGCCGAGGGCGGCACCGGCGCCGCGCCGGTCGAGTTCGTCGACCACGTCGGCACGCCGCTGCGCGAGGCGCTGCGCCTGGTGCACAACACGTTGATCGGCGTGAACCTGCGCGACCGCATCAAACTGGGGGCCTCGGGCAAGATCATCACCGCGTTCGACATGGCCCGCGTCATGGCCATGGGCGCGGACTGGTGCAACGCCGCGCGCGGCTTCATGTTCGCCATCGGCTGCATCCAGGCCCAGGCCTGCCACACGGGCAAGTGCCCCACCGGCGTCACCACCCAGGATCCGTTGCGCCAGCGCGCCCTGGTGGTGCCGGACAAGGCCGAGCGCGTGGCCAATTTCCACAAGAACACGCTGCACGCGCTGGCCGAACTGCTGGCGGCCGCGGGCCTGACCCATCCGAGCCAGTTGCGCCCGCATCACATCGCGCGCCGCATTTCATCGAGCGAGATCCGGCTGCTGTCGGCGCTGTTTCCCGAGCTGGCCCCCGGCGAGCTGCTGCGCGGCGAATTCCGCCACCAGGTGTTTCGCGCCGGCTGGTCGATGGCGCGCGCCGATTCGTTCCAGCCCACGCACGACATCAGCACCGCCCTGGCGCAGGAATACGTCATGACGCATCCGCCCCAGGGCACGCCGGCCTGACGGCCGGCGGCGGCGCAGGCCGTCCTGGCGCTCGTCCGCGGGCGGCAACCCGGCCTAGAGCCAGCGCTCGAACATGCGCGAGAAGAACTCCATGAATCGGTCATCCACGCCCCGGGCCCGCCAGGCCTCGGGCGTGATGCGCACCGACTCGGCCACGTCGCGCTGAAACAATGCCTCCATCTCGGCCGCGAACTCCGGCCCCAGCACCACCGCGTTGACCTCGTAGTTCAGCGCGAAGCTGCGCCAATCCATGTTGCTAGAACCCACGGTGGACCAGACCCCGTCGACCACCGCCGTCTTGGCATGCAGCAGCGCGTCGCGCCGCTCGTACAGCTTCACGCCGGCCTGCAGCAATCGCGTGTAATGGGAGCGCCCGGCGTTGAACACCAGGGAGGAATCGCTGAAGCCGGGCAGCACCAGCACCACGTCCACGCCGCGCTGCGCGGCGCCCGCCAGGACATCGACAAAGGCCGGATCCGGCACGAAGTACGCCATGGTGATGTGGATCGAGCGCTGTGCGCTTTCAAAGGCGGACATCAGCGTCAGGTAGACGGTATAGCCGTCGCTGCGATCGGGCTGGTTGGCCAGGATCCGCACGCGGGTCGGCCCGGCGGCGGCCGGCGCGATGACCTGGCCACCGCCCCGCAGCGGCTCCTTGGCCTGGGATTGCCAGCCGTCCTGGATCACCGCCTCCAGCTGCGCCACCGCCGGCCCTTCGATACGCAGGTGCGTGTCGCGCCAGGGCGCGCCATCGGCATCGGCGCGCGCGCCATCCGCGCCATCCGCCCCGCTGCCGACGCCGCCGCCCGAGCCGCCGCTGCCGCCGGCCGGCGATGAGGCGTACACGGCGCTGACGTTGATGCCTCCCAGGTAGCCGACCTTGCCATCCACCACCAGGATCTTGCGGTGGTTGCGCTGGTTGGGCGACCAGCCGGCGCGGCTGCCGTTGACCGGGCTGACAGGATTGAAGACCGCGACCTGCACACCCGCGTCGCGCAGTCGCTGGAACAGCGCATCGGGCGTCTTGATGGTGCCCACCGCGTCCACCATCAACGCAACGTCGGCGCCGCGGTTGCGCGCGGCGATCAGGGCTTCGGCAAAGCGCCGCCCCGCTTCGTCATCGTCGAAGATGTAGGTTTCCATGTGGACGTAGCGCCGCGCCTGCGCGATGGAACGCAGCATGGCCTGGTAGGTGCCCGGGCCGTCGGCCAGCAGGCGCACGCGATTGCCCGCCATGAGCGGCGCGCCGCTGACGGCTTCTTCCACCGCCAGGTGGCGGGCAAGGAAATCCTCCCGGTTGTTGCGGGGATCCGCCGCGATGTCGTGGCCGCGGCGGTAGCTGTCCCGGGCCGCGTCGGCCGACAGGCCGGCCTGCGCTTTGCGGGCGGCCCGTTCCTGCGCATCGGGCACGCTGGCGCAAGCGGCCAGCATGGCGGCGCAGCAGGCCAGCGCTACCGCCCGCCACCCGCGCCGCCACGCCGCGGACGCGGTCCACGCCGCCGCGCGGTCGTCGCGGGACGGGGCCGATGGCGGCCTCATGGCAGACCGGCTCAGCGCCGATTGGCCAGCAGGCAGCAGCCCAGCAATACCCCCACCAACGTGGCCACGCCAACCGACTTCCACGCGTGTTCATGGACATATTCATCGGCGTAGGCCTTGGCGCGGCGAGCCCGTTCCCGCGCCGCGCCTTCCCAGTCCCCCGCGGATTCGCGCGCATCGGCCAGTTGCTGCTTCAGGCGCGCGCGCGCCGCCTCGATCTCGGAGCCCGTATATGAAGCCGTCGAACGCAGCAGGTCTTCCGTTCCGGCCAGCAGCTCTTGGAAGCTATCGCTCACGCGTTCGCGATGCAGGGCCATTTCAGCGCGTTGGTGCTTTCGATTCATGGTCGCTCCTTATTGCTTGTGGTGTATGGGGCCTGTCGGGCACGACGCGACGCCGTGCCCGGCGGGGGCCGGGCGCATGGCACCAGACCGTGTCCCATTGTGGCCATTCCCGGCGCGGCGCGCCCCGAGCTTTCGCAACCAGCCGTTAACCGATATTTCAGCGGCGCGGAACTTGCTGAGCATCCCGGCCCGGCGGCCCACGCCCGTGGACCCGCCCCTCCTCCGGTCACGTTGATTTAGTAAAAGTCCATTGCATTTCAGGCGCTTAGACTTGACACCAGAACCCCTCTGGCGGCCACAATAAGCCTTTGCAATGCGCTTCATCAGCCTCAAAAAGGAACTGAACGCATGGTCTCCCCCTCCGCACTGCTCGCTGGCGCCGACCCGCACTTCCTCGCGCCCTCCCCCCAGCCCCACAGCGCCGAGCAGCACGAATTGCGCGACGGGTTGCTGGACGACCCCGCCCATATCGATCCGAAGTTCCTGTACGACGCGCTCGGCTCGTCGCTCTTTACCGCCATCACCCAATTACCCGAGTACTACCCGACGCGCTGCGAGGCCGAGATCTTCGAACGCCACGGCCAGGACATTGCCCGCCACATCGGGCCGGTACAGACCATGATCGACCTGGGCGCAGGCGACTGTGCCAAGGCCGAACGGCTGTTCGCCAGCCTGCGGCCGCGCCACTACGTGCCCATCGACATCTCCGCCGACTATCTGGAATCGGCGGTGCGCCGGCTGCGCCTGTCGTATCCCGACCTGCGCATCACCCCGATCGGCCTGGACTTTTCCCAGGCGCTGGCGCTGCCCGCCGACATCGCGCCCGAGCAGCGCCTGTTCTTCTACCCCGGCTCCAGCATCGGCAACCTGGATCCGGACGCCGCCCTGGCGATGCTGCGACGCATCCGGCGCCAATGCGCGGGCGGCGGGCTGCTGGTGGGCGTCGACCGGGTCAAGCCCCGGCAGGTCCTGGAACCGGCCTACGACGATGCCCTGCATCTGACGGCCGCCTTCAACCTCAACCTGTTGCGCCACGTCAACGGCGTGCTGGGCAGCGACTTCGACGTGGGCGACTGGTCCCATGTGGCGCTGTTCAACAGCGAACGGTCACGCATCGAAATGCACCTGCAGGCGCGCCATCCGGTCACCGTCACCTGGCCTGGCGATGCGCGCCACTTCGCCGCCGGCGAACGGATCCACACGGAAAACTCGTACAAGTTCACGCCGCCGGCCTTCACTGATCTGCTGCGGCGGGCGGGCTTCGACGGCATCGAGCACTGGTCGGACACGCGCGGCTGGTTTTCGGTATTCAGCGCCCGCGCCTGACGCGGCCACCTCAACCCGCCCCCGGAGGATCGCCATGGAACCTGCCTGCCTGCTGACCCATCCCGCCAACGGCCCCTACGCGGCCGGACAGGCCGGCCAGCACGACCGCTACGACGCCGTACGCGCCACCACCATGGCGCTGGCGGCGCCTTTGAGTCCGGAGGACTGCCAGGCGCAGTCCATGCCGGACTGCAGCCCGGTCAAATGGCACCTGGCACACACCACCTGGTTCTTCGAGACCTTCCTGCTGACCCATTTCCCGCCGCCCGTGCCGGTGTTCCATCCGCAGTATCGGATGCTGTTCAATTCGTACTACAACGCCGTCGGCGCCAAGCATCCGCGGCCGCAACGCGGCCTGCTGACCCGGCCGCCGCTGGCGGACGTGATGCGCTACCGCCAGCACGTGGACCAGGCGATGCACACGCTGATCTCGCGGCTGGGCGGCAACGACCCCGCCTTTGACGCGCTGCTGGAACTCGGCTTGAACCACGAGCAACAGCACCAGGAACTGATCCTGACGGATCTCAAGCACCTGCTATACGCCAATCCATTGCGGCCTGCCTATGTGGCTTCGGGCTCGCCGGCCCTGCCGCCGGGCACGCCGGCCGGCTGGACGCGCTACGCCGGCGGCGTGGTCCGCATCGGCCATGATGGCCGCGATTTCGCCTTCGACAACGAAGGGCCGGCGCACGAGGTGTTGCTGCGGCCGTTTCACCTGGCTGATCGCCTGGTGACGCAGCACGAGTACCTGGCGTTCATCCGCGACGGCGGCTACAAGCGGCCGGAACTGTGGCTGTCGCTGGGCTGGGAACGGGTCTGTGCCGAAGGCTGGCGCGCGCCGCTTTACTGGGAGGGCCAGCGCGACGACTGGCGCGTCTTCACGCTGCGCGGCATGCAGGAGCTGGAGTTGCAGGCGCCCGTCACCCATATCAGCTATTACGAGGCCGACGCCTATGCGCGCTGGGCCCGGGTGCGCCTGCCCCGCGAGGCGGAATGGGAGCACGCCGCCCGGCAATTGCCCGACGGCGCCCGCTCGAGCCGCGCCAACCTGCTGGAAAACGGCCATCTCGATCCCCGGCCCGCGCCAGCCCGGCTCGGCGCCAGCGGGCCCGCGCAGTTGTACGGCGATGCCTGGGAATGGACCGCCAGCGCCTATGACGCCTATCCCGGCTTTACCCCCGATGCCGGCGCCGTGGGTGAATACAACGGCAAATTCATGTGCAACCAGTACGTGCTGCGCGGCGGCTCCTGCGCCACGCCGCGCGGCCACATCCGCCCCAGCTACCGCAACTTCTTTCCGCCCGAGGCCCGCTGGCAGTTCTCCGGCATCCGCCTGGCGCGGGACGATTGAGGCGGCCAGCAAAAAAAGCTGCCTGGGGCAGTTGCATCGGCCGAAAATTCCATGCTAGAATTTTGTTCTTCGTTGCTTGACTCTCTTTGAATTGAGCGGCGATAAGGATGGCGCATTAGCTCAGCCGGTTAGAGCGACGGAATCATAATCCGCAGGTCCCCTGTTCGAATCAGGGATGCGCCACCAAGGAATTCAAAAGGCCTTCACTTTGCGTGAAGGCCTTTTTCATTTAGGCCGCGCGACCCGCGTTATTTCTGGTGGGTCGCCCCTGGCGCCGGGTGGGTGCAAAAGGCGGGGCGGCGTGCAGCGCCCCTCGCGGATTGTGCGAGGCGGCCCCAAAGGTGAAAAAATACGCGGAAAAAATACGCGGAAAAAAATACCTACCGATGGCGATTTTCCATGGACTGGGGCGGCAACGGCGGCTTGGGGCTGCATCGACGTGGGCACCGTATCGGTTTAAAGGCGCCGGCTTAAAACACCGCCCCCTACTGTCACGCACCGCCCTCGCCCACGGCTTGGAATACGCCATGATCGCGCATCGATCCCCCCGCGCCGCCCGCCCTCATACCCGCGGCGCGAACGCCCGGGGGTGTCGTCTGCCCTCCCCCGAATGCAGTATCCATCATCGCATCGCGCCGGAGCTGCCGGCCGCGGGGCCTTGGCGCGACGGGTTGTTCCAGCAACGCCCGCCCTTGCGGCAAACCCCGGCGCGACACGCCTGCGCTACACCTTGAACGGCAGATCACGGCGCCGGCCGCCCCAGGTGGCGCACAGGCTGGCCACGAACGCGCCGATCAACATGGATGCGAAGCCCCACAGCGCCACCGTCGCCGCCGCCTTGCGCGCCTGATCGGCGGCCTCGCGCGCCTTGCGCTTGGCGTCATCAACCGCCTGTCGGGCGCTCTGCAGGGTCTGGTCGACCCGCTGTTGCGCCGCGGCCGGATCAATGCCCGCCTGGGCCGCGACCACCTTGGCCACATAATCCCGATCCGCCGGCGCCATCTCGCCGCGCGCCAGGCTCATCGCCACGATCCGACCGACTTCGGCCCGGGCCGCAACGCGGTCGCCCGCGGCGTCCGGCCGCTCCGAGCGCAGCAGCACATCGGTGAAATAGTCGCCGGCCTGATCCATGCCGCCGCCCGCCCCCGCGCCAGCGGCCGCGGTGGCGGTCACGGCCGCGCCCGCTCCCGCCGCCACCGAAGCGCCAGCCTTGGCCGCGCCGGCGGCCAGCGTCGCGAGCGCGGACCCAAGCAATGCCGCGCTGACCACGGCGCTCAATGCCCACACCAGGAACCCGTGCGCGGTATCGCGGAAATAGACCTCGTCAAGATGCGCGTCCACCCACTTGGTGCGCAGGCGACCGGCGACATAGCCACCGATGCCATAGGCCACGATCTGTGTGAACAGCATCCAGGCAACGATGCCGATGCCGGCGGCCGGAGCCGACAGGCCTTCCCCGCTCCAAGGGGAAACCGACAGCAGGCCCAGCCCGGAACCGCCGGCAAACAATGCCAGCGACAAGGCGGCGGCGATCACCGCGCCGGCGAACACCGCCGCCCAGGAAACGGCCGAGACCGCCGATTCGCGCACCGCTGGCGCGCCGTCCAGGGCGCGGCCGCCCGATATTGCATTTTCCATGGTGGTTCCTTGTTCAGTTCGCGCGCGGCGGTTGCCGGCGCGGATTCAAGCCGTCCTTCAATGCCAGAACAGCGCCAGCAGGATGATGATGGGAATGGGCACGCCCAACAGCCACAGCAGAATGGAACGCATACAAGCCTCCTTTGCTCGAGCGAAATGATTCCCGGCGGATCAGGCCAGGTCGATGGTGCCCGGCGCACGCGGATTGGGCGCAGGCGGGGTGACATCGGGTCCGCCCGGGTCGCCGGGCGAATGACGGGGGTCCGGACGCGGATCGTCCGGCGGCGGATTGCCGGGCAGCGGCGGATCGTCGGCCGGCACGTCGTCAGGCGCGCCTGGCGGACGGTGTTGGATTACAGACATGGCGGATCTCCTCGGCGGCGCCAAAACGCGCCGGTCCGCTATCAGCAATTGCCGTGCCCATGTCCGCACCGGCTCGCGGAACAAAAAAAAAGCCCTCGTTCGAGGGCTTTGGGGGCATTGGGAAGCGGTCTCAGGGCCTGGACGTCTTGGCGTCCCCGTCGTTCTGGTTTCCCAGGAATTCCATTACCGCGGCCTTGCCGGCAGCGGAGGCCTCGTCGTGGCTGGAGTAGCGGCGCTCGGAATAATTGGTGCTGCGCACATTGCCCGTATCCGGATCCAGCAAGGTGATGATCCAGGCGAACTCGCCCGGCAGCAATTGCCTGATCTGCAATGTGGCGCGCGTGCCGGGGCGGAGTCGTTGCGGCATTTCGCGGCCTCAAGAGGAGATTCGAGTGATTCGACGCCGCCATCGTAGCGCAAAGCGCGTGCTCCGCGACACGGCGGGAATGTTGCGCCGCACACCGATTTCATGCTGCAGCGTGCGCGGCGAAAACGCCACACCGGTTGGCGGGGGCCAGGAAAACCCTAGCGCCATGCCCCCCAATACAGGCGCACAATCAGACCAAACACCTAGACCGTAGCAACGGCGCCGCAATCCCTTAATCAGGCGAGGACGGAGACAACATGACTTACGTAGCAGTGGTAATCAGCTGTTTGATGGTTGTGGGTATCGTCGCGTTGGTGATTCAAACGATTCAAAGCGCGGGGCCCGAGCCCTGGCTGAAGATATCGGCGGCGATTGTCAGTTCCCTGTTCGCTTCCCTGTTGCTCATTCCGCTGGGCTACGCCGTGGCCCAGACCATGGTTTTGGAATGAGCGCGCAGCCGCTGCGCGGCTGAACCGGGATCGATCCCGCTTTTCGACGCCCGGGGGTTACCCACCCCGGGCCGGCCGGCCGCGTGTCGCCGCCCAGCAGATCAACGAGCCGGCGGTGACCATGGCCACGCCTTGCCAGAACGTCGCGGTCAGGCGCGTCGACAGCCAGACCGCCGCGAAAAAAGTCGACAGCACCGGCGTGAAATACGACGCCGTGGCCAGCAAGGTCAGATTGCCGTTCAGTATGCCCACGTTCCACAGCGCATAGCCCGCCGCCATGGCGCCGCCCGTCACGCACAACTCCAGCACGGCGGCCCCCTTGAATGCCAGCGCCGGTTCCGCGCTCAGGGCGTATTTGATCCACAGCGCCGCCGCGGTCAACATGAAAAACAATGCCACGCCGTTCTTGCCGTCGGCAAAGCGTTTGGTGACATTGCAATAAACGGCCCATATGATGGCACCGCTGAACGCCAGGCCATAACTGAGGGGATTGCTCGATACATTGGCGACCACGCGCTGCCACGAGACGCCGCCGTCGCCGCCGACCACCCAGACGATGCCGCACAGCGACAGCGCGATGCCCGGCACCACCCAGGCGCCCGCGCGCTGGCCGTTGATCAGTATCGCCAGGATGACCGTGAAGCACGGCCACAGGTAATTGACGATGCCCAGCTCGATCGCCTGGCCGCGGTTGGCGGCAAAACCCAGCGACAGCGACAGGCAGATTTCATAGGCCACGAAAAGGACGCTGCCGCACACCAGATAAGACCGCGGGAACGTACGCAGCCGGGGAAATCCCAACAGCAGCACCAGGAAGATCGAACCGACCGTATAGATCAGGGCCGCGCCCCCGATCGGCCCGAAGCTTTCGCTGACGCTGCGGATCAGGCCGACGACGGTGCCCCACAGCACGACAGCCATCAGTCCCAGGAATGTCGCCGTATTCCGGCCGGGAGCATGTTGCATCACTTTTTCCGATTACCCGATTTCCACCCGATACGCCGCGCCGGGCCACGCGCGAGAACGACGCAGTGTAGCGAAAACGGGAACAGGGCCGCGGCATGGCCGGCATCCAGGGAATGGAAGCCGGCGCGAGGCGCAACCGTCCGACTAGGAACAAGAGGGAGACCAAGCCGCATGACAATCTCTGTACGCAGACTGGCCGACGTACTCGCCGCCACGGCAGCGGGCCGACTCTATCGCATCGAAGTGTTCTCGCAGGCCGACCCACAAGCCGGCTCGCCCGCGGTCACTCGCTACATCCTCAGGACGACGGAAGGCGAACGCGTCATCGCCCTGGGCGAACGGCGCTACCGCTTGAAATCGGGTGAAGTGCTGACCGCGCTCGCGGCCGCGCCGGCGCCGCGCCACGATGCCTGAACCGCATCGCGGCGCCCCGGCGGCATGCCGGGATCAACCGCGTCAGCGATCGGATGCCACCCGCCGCTTGCCCAGGCCCTTGGCCCGATACAGCGCGACATCGGCCCGCTCCAGCAACTGCAGCATGGTGACGCCCGACTGCGGATACACCGCGATCCCCACACTGGCCGACACCGCCACCCTGATCTTGGGATAGGGCAGCGACAGGCTTTCGACCAGCGCCTCGGCCACCGCCTGGGCCCCGTCCTGGTCGCTCTCCAGCAGCAGCACCGCGAACTCGTCGCCCCCCAACCGCGCCGCCACATCCGACACCCGGATGGCACGCGCCATGCGGTCAGCGGCCTCTTTCAGCACGGTATCGCCGGCCGCATGCCCATGCAGATCGTTGACGGCCTTGAAGCCGTCCAGATCGATTGCCAGGATGGCGAAGGACTGGCCGCTGCGCTGGGCCACGGCCAGTTCGCGCAGCACCAGTTCGCCGAAAAGCACCCGGTTGCACAGCCCCGTCAGAGGATCGTAGTGGGCCAGGTGCTGCGCGTGCGCCAGCATGCGGGAGGCCTGCAACAAGGCCGTGCCAACCTCTTCGGCCTCCTTGACGCTCGTGGCCGGCAACTCCACGGTACGGCCTTCGCCCAGCGCCAGCGCCGGCCCCACCAGGCCCTGCACCGCCGACGTCAGGCGATTCGCCAGGCGCAACGCCAGCCACAGGCCCAGGCTGAAAGCCGTCAGCGTGCCCAGCGCCAGCCAGGCGATGGAACGGTACAGGTCGGTCGTCACCAGCGTCATCGGCGCCCCGGCCGCGATGGTCCAGCCGGTCAGCGTGGAACGGCTGAAGGCGGTGTAGACCGGCGTGCCCTCTTTGGTGGTGGATTCGAGCGAACCCTCGCTTTCCATCTGCACCGCCCGCGCCAGCGTCGGCACGGCCTTCTGGCCGACATACCTCTCGGCGTCGCGGGTGCGCGCAATGATGGTGCCGCTCCTGTCCAGCACCGCCGCCACCCAGCCCTCCGGCAGGCCGCGCCGGCCGAGCACATTGCCGATGCGCTCGGGCGACAGCCCGACATTGAGGCTGTAGATGACTTCGTCGCCCCGCACCACCGGCACCCCTAGCGCAATGACGGGGACCCGGCTGACCGCCCCTGTGAACAGGCTGCTCAGCACCGGTTCGCGCGCCCGGAACACCCGCGTCAGCTCCTGCGACACGCCCGAGGATGGCAGCGCCGTGCCATAAGGCACCAACGTGTTGACCACTTGGTGGCCATCCTTGTCGGTCAGCACATAACTGTCGACGATCTGGAACTTGATGGCATCGCGCGCGCGCTGGTGGAATCCCGCCAGATCCCCTGCGAGCAGGTCGGGCGACGAAGCCAATATCTGCACACCGGCCTCGACCCCGGTCATTTCACGGTCGAGGATGGCGGTCAGATTGCGCGCCAGGAAAATCGTGTCGCGGAAAATCCGCTCGCGCTGGATCTGGTAGCTTTCGTAGACCGCGACCGAGGCCACCATCAGGGCCGGCGCGATACAGGCGAACACCAGCACCAGCAAACCGGCTCGCATCGAATACCGGTAGCGCGGGCGAACCTGCGTGGCGACCAGGCTTTCGCCATCAGCCATATTATTTTTCCTGGCGCTTTTGCGCGGCGCAAAGCGCTTGCCGACACTGCACTTTCTGACCCATGGCGCGTCTCCTGGAACTATCGGCCGGACCGGAACCCGGCAGCACGGCAAACCAGAAATTATTGCAGAACCAGACCGCGACGTGTCCATCCGCCCTTGAACCGGCGCCGGCAATCGGATGTGCCCGCAACGGAAAAGTCGCGTCCCCAATTTACCTCAAAAACAGAGCCGGGCAACCATCTCGTTATGTTCGAGTATCTGGCGGCGAATGGCCGCTGGCGTGGCATCGACTTCGGCCGAGGAATTGAAATACACCGGCCGCGCATGATCGCAATACTCAATCCCGGTCCGAGGGGGGAGCGGCGCGCACCCACCCAGACTTGAGGCGATCAGCCACGGCGTCGTCATCGCTGCGAGCCACCTTTTCCTGCACATCCCTGGCCTCCCTGCGAGCCTGGTCGGCCCGCTCCTGGAGGCGGGCCGCATTGTCCGAGCGTTCCCGCGCCCGGCCCATGGCCCGCCCCCGCCAATAAACCCCGGCAATGGCGGCCAGGCCCGCCAGCACTGCCGCCATTACGCCGAGGCCCCGCTTAATCCACTGCCGCAACATGGGTCGCCCTCCTGTCCGCCCGGGCCCGCACGGCCGCCACCGCCTGCGAATACAGGGCGGGCCAGCTGTCCGGCTTGGGCTTGCCCGGACGCCAGGTGCGCAGATACAGCGCCCAGGCCGCGACCGCATCGCCAACCGGCGGCAATGCCTGCGGGTCGGTCCAGAGCAACAGGCGCGCAACGCCCGCCGCCAGCACATCGTCATGCTCGAGCGCGGCGTGGATCGCGTCCGGATCGCAGGCCACGCCGCGCGCCTGGCACAGCACGACCAGGGGCGCCTTGCTCGCGGCGTGCAGGAATACCCCCCACACCCCGCCGCGGCTGGCGCGCGTGCCCTTCTCGAATTGCCAGAAACCGCGAGCCGGTCCGCCGATCTGGCGCCGGTGCACGAAGCGGCTCTCCTGCAAGCCGATCGCCAACAGCATGCATTGCGCCTCGCGCGTATCCATGCGCGCCGGCAACAGCGCCAGCGCCGGCCGCAGCGCCTCATCCATGATCTGGTCAAGCGTCATGCCTGCCCTCCTTGTCCGTTTGCGTATCCATCCCCAGCGTCTTGCGCCGGATCTCCACCGCCCAATCCACCAGGTCCTGGTTCTGCAGCTTGGCGGTCAGGCGCAGGTAGGCGCCCAGCACCCACCAGGCCGGCAGCCCGGCCAGCAGCATGCAGGGGCCGAGCACGTAGAACATGGCCAACAGCCCGTCCTCGCCCAGCCCGGTGCGCTGCGCCATCCAGTAGGCGGACGACATGATGTCGGGCATCCACGCGATCATGCCGATCGCCAGCAATGGCCCGAACAGAAAAGAGCTGACCACCGTACAGGCGGTGCGCGCGACGAACTCGCGCGGGCTGCGCGGCGGCATCAGCAACATGCCGATCAAGGCCGCCATCGCCGCCGGCATGCCGAAAGCCAGCGCAATTTTCAGGGCGGCGAACCCGCCCAATCCCGTAGATGCCGGTTCCATGGTTACACCGCTCCTGTCGACGGTGCGCATCGCTGCCTCCCGTGAACATCACGGGCGCCGCGGGGGCGCGCCGGATGAAAAATTTGAAATCCGGGCGACACTGTCGTCCGTTCGACGCGGGCGTTGCCCGCATCGGTACTGGTATCTTTCCTGTCTATTGCCCTTCCCTCTCTCTGCCCGACCCGTCATGAAACCCTGGACCCGCCGCCAACCTCGCCGCAAGCCCGCCCCCACGCTCGCCGAGGCGCTCACGCGTTATCTCGTCGAGGTTTCCGCCACCAAGAAGGGACATACCTCGGAACAGTCGATCGCGCGGATCTGGCGCGCCACGCGCCTGGCCATCCGACCAGTGGACCGCATCCGCAGCTCCGATCTGACGGAACTGCGCGATGAATGGCTCAAGGATCGGGCGCCGGCCACGGTGGTGCGGCGCATGGCGTTCCTGTCGCATGTCTACACCGTGATTCGAAAAGACTGGGGCTTCGACCAGTTGGCCAATCCTGTCCAACTGGTGCGACGCCCCGCGGTGGATGACGCGCGCGACCGCCGCCTGTTCGACCGCATCACCCTGCGCGGACTGTCGGAGGACGACTGTCCGCGCAAAGAGCTGGAATGGATCATCCGCGCCACCCGTTCGACCGAACTGCCCACGATCCTGACGGTGGCCAAGGAAACCGGCATGCGCCGCTCCGAGGTCGTCGGCATCCAGCGCGAGCACCTGGACCTCATGCATGGGGTGGTTCATCTGCCGCATACGAAAAACGGCCGGGCCCGCGACGTACCGCTGACACCCCGGGCGCGCGAGGCGTTGCGTCGCTGGGTCACGGGCAAGCCGATGCGCGGCCGCATCTTCACGATGCAGCCGGGCTCGGTAACGCGTGCCTTCATCCGCGCGCGTCGCCGCGCCCGCTTGCGTTATGAGGGCATGTGCCGGCACTACGGCCGGCGCCCCAACGCCGCCTACTTTCGCGACCTGCGCTTTCACGACCTGCGGCACGAAGGCACCTCGCAACTGGCCACCGTGTTCCAGATCCACGAACTGGCCAAGGTCAACGGCAACGTCGACACCCGCATGCTGCTGCGGTACTACCACCCGCATGGGCGCGAATTGGCGCAGAAGCTGGCGCGCAGCCAGCTGGGCCGGCGCCAGCTCGAGGAAATGCGGCGCGAGCGCGAGGTCGAAATGGAGGCCCTGCCCCTGGCCGCCTGACGGCTATACGGTGGCGCCTTCGTCCCGTCGTGACGGTTCCACCGAGGTCAGCCAGGCCGGCAATTGCCCCCAGCCCGGATAGCTGACCTTGCCGCCGGCGCCGTCATGCTCCGCGCCGATCGAATACGGCATCCCCGTCTCCACCACCCACAGCGGCGTGGTGCGATAGTCGTCGACCATGGCCCAGGCATCGCCCACGCGCCGCGGCCATTTCCCGGCCGGCGGCGCCGGCGGCGCGTCCTCGTAGGCGCCGTAGGGGATGTTGAACGTGCCGGGCGTCAACGCCAGTTCGTTTGCGACGGATTGGTACAGGTACAGGCCGTCGTTGTCGGCCTGGAAAACTTCTTTTTGCATGTTGATTGCTCCTTGGAAATGAAATTTGCACTGCAAATGCGAGAGTCTTGGGAACACGGCAAAGCGATGAACTGAGATTACATTCGCATGGCGCTAGACAGGCGTCTTCGTCCGCGACGATCGGGACTCAACTCTACTTCGCACGTGATGCTGGTGAAGTCACGACATCCTCATTGGTACTACCGTTTGGCGGTAAGGAGACACGACCCGTCAATACTGCATATCGCCCTCGTATCCATGCATGACGCGGTCAGCATATTAGGGGGTAAATGGCCGTAAACCAGCTACATCGACTTCGCTTTCACCTTCGGATCTCCGCTTGATTTCGTACATGAATCCGGGCGCGATAGGCGGTAGTTCACACTACGGGTTGGGTCCACGTACGAACAATACGGCTGGTGTCGAACGAGGTGGCATCTCCGTTCTTGATGTTCCCCGCAGAGCCAACCTGGACCGAGTTTGTACTTTCGGTTTTCAGACGTATTGCAAAAGCGCTAGACGCTCCAACAAGAGGGCCGAGAGCATCCACTGCGTATCGTCCCTGTATGCGTCCGACGATCTTTTGTGTTGCGTGGGTCGGCCGACTTCTTCGGATTCTCGTATGTGCAGTGGCGCGGTCGGCTAGGCGTGCAGGCGCGGATGGTAGGCCGTGTTTATGGGGCGGGTTTCGTTGCCACCGGCATCATCAATCGAGGACCCCGCATTGTTCCAGACGATGTTGGTAGCGCTCATGACATTGCGATGTACCGCCAATCCTTCGCCGCTGCTGGAGCCCGTGACGTTAGAAGTCTGGAACCGATGGGAGTGTCGCCGAAACGTGTCTGCTTGCCGTGTTCCCAAGACTCTCGCATTTGCAGTGTCAGCGTCAGTTCCGGTAAATCGACGGAACATATCCCGCAAATCCGGCACCCGGAACTGCGTCGCCGAATAGTCCGAGAACCAATGACTGCCACGATTCGCGGACCACACGGCCTCGGTCTTCACCAGTCCTTGCTCCTGCGCATACCCCCACAGCGCGGCGTAATCCGTCTTCGACAGCAAACCGCCGATGGCGTCGACCTCGCTGGCCAGCGGCAGGTTGGTATGGCCATCCAGCGGCCGGCCGCACAGCGGCGAGCGGTAGCCGGTGTAGTACTGCCCGGACACCCAGTTCCACACTTCGGCACACTCCGCCACAATGATGGGACCGACGTCCTGCGTCGGCAGCGCGCCGATCGAATAGATTCGCGGAAAGTTGCCCGCCACGAATGCGGTCGTTGCGATCCGGGTGCTCTTGTCAGTGGCGGCCGGCGTCGGCGCGGTCGGCGTTCCGGTCAGCGCCGGCGACGCCGCCAGCGCCGCCACGAACCTGGCCTGCAGCGCAGCCAGGTCGCCGTCGTCCAGCACATCCTGACCAGCCTTGTCGGCGATGTACTGGCCGATCATGGCGGCCACGAACGAAGCCTGGCGCCAGACCGTGTTGAGCTCCTTGGATTTGGCCGTGCCGGCCGAGAAACCGCCCAGCCGGGCGGCCAGCGCCTGGTAGTCGGCGGGAGCGAGCACATTGGCGCCGGGAACGGTGCCGAAAGGAAGAATTTGATTGATAGCCACGGAATTGTCCTTATTCAACCGGCAAAAAGCGAACCCCAGAGTCCGCTGTCGAACCCCGAGATGTAGTGGTTTTGAACGTCAAAACCGAACAAGGGCCCCTCTTGCGAGGGGATGACGTAGTAACTGATGCGCACGCCCTCCGGCTTGAGCGGGATGTACCCGCCCGTCAGGAGCGCCAGGAACAGCGCGGACGGCGGCGCGCCGGCGACGCCGATGTCGACCGACATGTCGCCGTTGTCCTGGATGAATACATGGGTGCCGCCACCGAAGATGCGGTCCAGGATGGCGGCCGAGGTCTCGAGCGTGCCGTCCCAGTGGTTGGCGCCGATCTTGGCGCGCAGCAGCAGGCGGTAGGTATCGTCATCCAGCTCGGTCAGGCCGCTGTCCGGATCGAAGGGTCCCTGCCATACGCCCTGGTCAAAGCCCAGGCCGTCCAGGTCGTGCGAGAAATACACGTTGGCGATAGGCGTGCTGACTTTGCGCTCCAATCCCACCCAGCGCCCCACTGCGTCCAATTGCGCGCCGACGGCCAGGTCCAGGTCGAAGGCCGCCGGCATGCCGCCGTACAACTCGCGCAGGCTGGCCGCCGCGTCGCACAGGGCCGTCACGGTGGCGGTGAACTTGGGCTTGCCACGGTGGTAGGCCGACAGCCGCGCGATGTAGTCGTCTGTATTGGCCATGTCAGGTCACCGTGAGTTTCACGTCGACCGGGGTCGCGGCGGCGGCCTCGTTGAAGGCCAGCGGCACATCGGGCACGCCGTTGCCGGCCGGGCCCCGCAACGTCAGGCCGGTGATCTTGAACGTGCCGTTGCCCGGCACGCCATTGGCCGCCGAGATGGCATCGGCCCACTCCACCGAGGCGCTGGCGCCGCCGCCGATCGCGACGCCGTTGATGTAGTCCGCCACTGCCCGCTGCACCGCCTGCCCCGTCGCCGTGTTGTAGCCCGCCAGCGCGCGCATCTGCACATCGACCGCAAGCGGCACGATGGTCGGGCGGAAGAAGCGGATGCGATGGGCGATGCCGTAGATGTCCGTCACGACTACCGTGGTGGTCCCATGGGTGCCCGTGCCCGGCGTCTTCTTGGCGGCGATCGCCTGCGCGATCAGCGCGGCATCGCCACCGTCAACCACCAGGGCGATGCTGTGCGGCGGCAGGCCGTGCGCGTCGGCCGCCGCCGTGTCGTTCTCGTATGCCGCGTGGCGCAGCACGCCCGGCACCGACGCCACCGCGCCGATCGTGCCTTCCAGCACGCTGCGCGACGGCAAGGCCACCGACACCGCCTGGCGCACCCGCAAGGCCGCGTCGCTTTCGACCGGCGCGCCAGGCGTCGCGGCCGCCGGATTCGAGACCGACTGCCAGCCCAGCGTCGGCGTGCCGATCTGGTTGATGCTGCCCGCCGCCGCGGTCACGGCGCCCAGCGCCTGGGATTGCGCCGTGACAGTGATCTCGCCGCCCGGCGGGATGGTCACGCTGGCCGGCAGCAGCCAGCGGCCGCGGTCGGCATCGGTGGCGACGCCATCGACGATGGTGACGCCGCCTTGCCCGACAATGCGCAGGTCCACCGACGAGCGCGTGGCCACGCCCCGCGCCAGGCCGTTGATCTTGACGTTGCTCGACAACGCCGCGTTGGCGGCGGTGGCGGGCGAAAACGCGTTGTAGACGTTGATCGCCGCGGTATTGGCCTCATGGATGGCCAGGGCGAACACGGCCAGCAACTGGCCGTCCTGGCTGTCCGCCTCCAGATAGGTGTCGGCGCCGTAGATGCCGCGGTACTGCTCCTTGAAATACTGCAGCACCTCGCCATAACTCGGCGCACGGATGCCCGTGGCGTCGATGACCGGGGCCGTGGATAGAATCGTCATAATGCCGCCTGCACAGTGGCCGTGCCATAAAGGGTTGAAATGGATGCCGTCACGCTCAAGCCGCGGGTTTGCGGGTCGAGCCGGCTCGAATACTCGGCCAGGTCGGTGACACCTGCCGTGCCCAGGATGCGCTGGCGGATGGCCCAGTCGTAGCTGGCGCGCGGCTGCTTGCCCAGCACTTCGCCGTTCCAGGGCGTGCCTTCGGTCACGTCCAGGAACCACTCGCCGCGCGCCAGCATCAGCCGGGTCTTGACGGCCTGGGCCACGGCCTGCGCCGTATCGCGGTGGAAATCGGCCCGCGCCGAGCCGAACGAATAGTCGCCATCGGCGTCCAGTTTTCGGTAACGCATAGGAATCCTCAGTTGGGTGGCGTGGTCACCGCATTGGCGCCCTGCGCGGTATGGGTATGGGTGTCGTCGACCCGTTTGCCGTTGGCGAGGATCTGGCCGATCACGTTCAGCACGCCGGTGATCTGGGCGGTATTGCCCTGGCCGCCGCTGCCGACCAGTCCCGCCAGGTAGCTCAACAGTCCGTTGACCAGCACCTGCCCGGAAAACTCGGATACCGGCGCAACCACATCGAAACCGCCGGGCGCCACGATCTTCACCTTGCCGGCGGCCGGGTCCAGCTCCAGGAAAGTCGAGCCATCGTCACTGCGCAGCTGGGTCGCGCGGGTGCTGACCGCCGGCAGCACGCGGGGTTGCGAGCGCACGCCCACGTAGACGAAGCCGTCGGACAGGTCATGCATCCGCATTTCGGCCTGGTCCTGTACCTGGCCGGATTGCCACCAGGCGTCGATGCAGCGCGAGGCAAACACCACCAGGCACTCATCGCCCGGCTTGACCGGAAAGGTCAGCGTGCAATTGCCGCCCGAGGGGAAATACACCGGGCAATCCACCAGCAACGGCAACGCCAGGCTGTGCTGCCGGCCCTCGGGCGTCTTGACCCGCGCGCGGATGGCCGGTTGCGCCGTGCACGTCATCGCCACCGGATCGAAGGCGCCGATGATCGCCGGCATGGCGGTCCAGGTCTGCGCCAGCGCGCCATGCAGCGCCGCGCCGATCGCGGCTTGCGGATCGTTCAAAGTCTCAAGTCGGTTCATGAATCTTCCTGCAGGGATAGGGCCGGACCGCGCGCTACTTGACGACGGCGGCTGGCTTGGCCGCGTCGCCCTCGGCGCCGGCCCGTCCCAGGTCGCCGGGAAACAGGGTGGCGTCGGCGGCCAGGCAAAGGACCTCCGTGTACCACTCGTCGTCGCGCGTATTGCCGCGGTGCTCGACTTCCATCACGTAGTAGTAGCCATCGCCGCTGATGCGGCGCTGCTCGGCGCGATCGATCTCGTTCGCGTCCTTGCGCTCGGAACGGGCCTGGAAGCCATACTCGGCGATCCGGCTGTTGTCCAGGTTGACCAGCCCGCCCACGCGGATGCTGGGGTTGAGCAGCATCCGCAGCTTGATGCCCTTCTCGGTCTGCTCCGGCATGCCGACCAGGCCGCTGTCGTGGGACAGCACGGGCACCGAGCCCGGCACATAGGCGGTTTCGGGGACCACCACCACCTTGCCATCCTGGATGCTCCACAGCGTGTTCGCGCTGCCGCAGACATCCTGCAGGTAGTCGCGCACCATGCCGGACATGACCGCCCCGCGGATCGACTTCTTGCCGCCCAGGTCGGGCACGTAACCCTGGCGCACGCCGTAGGGATTCATGGCCGAGCACAGCAGCCGCACCTTGTCGGCGCGGTCGCTGCCCTTGGGCACGGTGGCATTGACCACCGCGAAGTTGTAGGCCTTGTCGCCGTCGGCCGCGGTGATTTCCAGCACGGTCTCGGTGTCACCCGAGCCGCCCCATTTGGCGCGCACCACGTTGCCATGGAAGATCACGCCATAGTTGCCTTCATAGCCTGCCTGCAGCACCACGCGGGTGAATTCGCGCTGCACCAGGCTGGCCGTTTCGCGGCTGGCGTTCATCACCTTGATGGTGGCGGTGTTGGGCGACTTGGCGTCGTTGCGTTTGATGCCGAAGCTGAAGCTCAGCGCCGAGAGATCCAGCGCCTCCTCGTCGCCGACGATCAGCGAGACCTTCCGGCCCCACTGGCGCACGCCCTCATCGCCATCGACCGGATCGCCGTATACGGCGATCGGCTCCATTGTGGTCGTCTCGGCCATGTCAGTCCGCCACCCAATAGAGCTTGGCGCCACGGCCCAGGTCGGCGGACGTCGGCGCGTCGTCGGGCGACTCCGCCCCGGTCACGCGCAGGCCGCCGGCGAAGCCCAGGTGCCGGTATTGCCCCAGCAGGTTCAGGCCCGTCACCAGCGGAATGCCGGACACCAGCGGCTGGCCGAGGTCATCGGCCACGTCCAGTATCCAGCCGTCGCGATACTGCAGCGTCAGCCGGTAATCGTCACCGCCCAGCGAGATGGCGAACACCTGCGGAATCGGCGACAGAGGTATCTCGAAGTAGTTCATGCGGATCTCCTAGTTCCAATGCAGCGAGCCGCCGTTGGGCGCGGCCGCGGGCCGGGACGCTTTCACGCCCAGGTTCTGCTTGTCCGCGGTCTTTTCCTTCTCTTTCTGGTGTGCGTAGGGCGGCAGCGACGTGCTGCGGGTCTGCGCCACGATCACTTCGCGCAGCGTCACGGTCGCGAACACGGCGCCGGAGGTCTCCCGGCTGTTCTCGACCGCGATCTTCTCGATCAGCATGCTGCCGTAGCGGCGCCGGCTGGTGATCACATCCACCGGCTCGCGCGACTCCTGCAGATTGAGCAGCTGCGAATAGATCGCGGTGGCGTAGTCGTCGGCGGCCGCCTTGCCATTGGCCACGTCCCTGGCCCGGGCGCCGCGCAACGCCTCGTACGAGGCGTTGCTCCAGGCGCACTTCATGGTCAGCGACAGCGGCAGCTTGAAGGCATGGTCGCTGATCGCCGAGCGGCCATAGGGGCCCGACTCCACCGGATGGCTGGTGATCTTCAGCGTATCGTCGTGCGACTCGGTGATGGTCGCCTGCACCACGATGTCGCCGATCTTCTTCGACAGCAGGCCCACCATGTCGGCGCCCGTGAAATTCGTGTCAGTCATAGGACCCCTGCAGGTTGCGCGTCAGGTCGGCGTTGACCCGGCTCTGTTGATTGGCCACGGCCGCTCCGGTCGCGCCGGGATCGGCCGACCCGTTGACGTAGATGGTGGTGGTGGCATTGACCGACACCGGCGCGGCGGCGGCCGCCGGCGCCAGCGCGGCGCCCCCCGCTTCGCCAAGCGCGAAGCCGGAGTGGTAATCGCGCCACGGTTCGATCCGGGCGCCGTCCATGGGAGGCGGTTGCCAGCTGCCGCCGGCCCCGTTGAAATCCGGCTCCGCTTGCCCGAGGCCGAAACGCCCGTCGCCTTGCAGCGACTTCAGCGTGCCATCCCCAAGCGTGCGGGGATACAGGGCCAGTCCCACTCCCACCGCCACCGGCGATATCGCCGCGCCGCGGGCCAGGCTCTTGGCGCCATCGACGATGCGGCCGATCCACGAGCCGGCGGAGGCCCACAGTGACTGCCCCCATTGCAACGCGATGGCGCCCGCCGCCTTGACGCTGTCGACCACCAACGCCCCCCCGCGGGCGGCCATGTTGCCCATCCAGGACCAGACCGCGCTGGCCATGTTGCCCATCTGGGTGACGGCCGTCCGTCCCATCGAGGTCATTCTGCCGAACACGCCGCCCACGAAGTTGCTGGTCGCCGTCCAGGCCCGGCTCACGAGACCGCTGATCCGGCCAGGCAGCGAGGCCAGCTGCGTGCCCAGCCCGCCAATGATCGAGCGCATGCCGCCCAGTCGCGAGACCAGGCCCATCAAGGCCCCCACCACGCCACCGCCGCCCAGCATCAGGAAGCCGCCGACCAGCACCAGGAGCTGCGAACTCAGGCCCCCGGTCAGCCCGTCGAGCCAGGTGATCAGGCTGATCACCGGCCCCAGCGAAGACATGATCGACAGCACGAAATTGCCGACCTCGCCCAGCCGCTTGCCGGCCGTCTGGCCGTTCTCCTTGAACCACGCCGAAATGCCGTCGAGCGTCTCCTGCAGCTTCGGGCCCATCGTCAGGAGCGCCTGCGCGAACATCGCGTTGACGGAACCGCTCAATTCACGGATGGTGCCCATCAGCTGGTGCGCGCGTTCACCGGCCGCCTCGACGATGCTGTTTTCCTGGGTATCGCGCCGCACCGACAGGCGCTGCCCGAACCCGGGATCGCGCAGGGCCTCCATGACGCCCGGGTCCAACCCCAGGCTCAGGCCCGTCATCCGGGCCTGCGCTGGATCCATGCGCTTGAGCGCGTCGCTCAGCTCCAGCATCAGGTCGGCGCTGTTGCGCTGGGCGCCCGCGCCATCGCTCGACGAGATGTGCAGCTGTTCCAGCAGCGCGGCGATCCTGGGATCGTCGCGCACGTTGCGATGCAGCGCCTGGGTACTGTTGCGCATTGCTTCGACGGAGACACCGAAGTCCTGCGCCACCGCCTCCAGCGCCCGCATGTCCCGGCCCGATGTGCCGCCCAGCTTGGCGGCGAAATAGCCTTGCTCGAACTGGGCGATCTTGTTTTCGGCGAAGTCGACAACGCTCTTGGCCCGCCCCGCGAACACCGCCAGCGCGTCGGCCAGGCTCTGCTTGCGCGAGTCGCCGATCGCCTGCTTGAGGTCCTTCAGGTCGTCCTTGTCGATCTTGAATATGCCGATCAACCCCGACGGGTCGATGGGCACGGTTGTATTAGCCATTTTTTTCTGCCATGTGGCGGCGGTACGCTTCCGCCTTGTTGTCTGCCCGCACCGACAACGCGTCGTTCAGCAGCGCGATGTCGGCCAGGTCCAGGGTGCCGTCCTTGAGGGACTCGTACTTGCAGAGCCCCTCGAGGACCGGCGCCAGCAACCAGTCCTCGCCACCGGGCAGGCTCTTCAGCCAGCCTGTGTCGCCTCGGGGCTGCCGGTCTGGCTGGTAAGCAGCCCTTGAATAAAAGGCCCGAGGCTTGCCACGATGACGCGCACCGCCAGCGGCAGCATCACCGCCAGGTCGATGTCCTGGAACATCGGCACGCGCTGGCTGGCCGACCAGATGGCGGTCCAGCCATGCTCCTGCCGGCGCTGGACCGCCTGCATGCAGGTGTCCAGTACATAGTCGGCGTCCTCGTCCTTCATCGCCGCCAGGCCGTCGGCCAGCGGTTGCAGGACATCGGCCAAGCCGCCCGGGTCCTCGGTGATCCCGCGGCCGCCCGCCGCGAGGCGGACGAACACGGGGATCAGCGTAGGAACGATCGGAGCGATGCGGCGCGACACGTGGAACTGTTGCTTGGCGCTCAGTTTCCCGATGGAGTACCGGTGGCCGTTCAGATCAAGTTCCTGCGACATGGCTTAGTAGGTTCCCAGGATCGTGTCGATCTTCGCGGCGTCGAAGGTCCACTTCACCACGTCGCCGTCCTTCTTGTAGGTCAGGTCGGGCTTCTTGCTGAAGGCGCACGAACGGCACGCCGTCACGTCGCCCGTGGCCGGGTTGGTGATGGTGATCAGGTTCTTGCCCCACAGGCGGCTGTCCAGCGACTGGGCGTCGTACAGCGCCTGCAGCTGGGCATTGACCGGCGAGGTCTTCAGGTAGCTCAGCGTCACGGTGCCGCTCTTGTCGGCGCGCAGCGTGTGCATGACTTCGCCATCGGCGCCCACCGTCATGGCGCTCTTTTCGCCCTTGGCGGCGATGGCGATGCCTTCATCGGCCACGCCCGAGCCGGAACCCAGCGAGATCGCCCCGCCCGGGCCCACGAGACTGGCGCTGATATCAGCGAACGAATAGGTAGACATCTGCTACTCCTGTTTAGCGGTTGACCGTGACCAGAACGTCGACGGTATGGATGGCGCCGGCTTCCTTGGCGGCGACCTGGAACGGGACGGCCTTGCGCGCTTCGCGGTCGGCCTGCGACTGGGTGGCGATCGCCGGCGCGTAGACGTAGTAGCCCTTGGCCAGCGTGTCGCCCTGCTTGAGGGCACCGAAGCCGGCCGAGTTCCACACGCCCGGGGCCAGGTAGCCGTTGTTGACGGCGGCCTCGCACGCGGCCTCGATCACCGAGGCGATCAGCTGGTTGCCGGCGTCGGTCTGCGGCACCTTGGTCGGGCTGGTGTACAGCAGGTTGTAGACGTCGGTCTGGACGCGATTGCGGAACCAGATCGCGTTGTAGACCGAGTCGATGAAGATGCCGCTGGGCGTCACGCCGTACTGGATGATGGCCGTGTCGTTGTCGTAGTTGACGAACACGTTGCAGTTCTTGGCGGCCAGCGTATCGGCCTGGCTGCTGGTCAGGGTCTCGGCGACGATGCCGGGTTCCTGCTTGTACATCAGCGTGATGGTGGTGTTGTTGGCGTTGAAGTTCACCGTCAGCAGGCGGCCCAGCAGCGAGGCCACCGCGTACGGACTGGCGCTGGAGAACTGCACGATCGAGTACTTGTACTTCAGCGCCTTCAGCTGGCTGGCGATGTCGTCGTGGTGGGTCGGATCGAGCACCTGCGGCGCCTGGGTCGACACGCCGTACAGATGGCGCTGGTCGGCCTCGATCAGGCCGGCCACGGCCAGGTGCTGGGCGTCGGTGATGTCGGCGTCGGCGAAGGCCAGGCCCAGGAACTTGTTGGCGAAGCGGTCCAGGAACAGCGACACGGCGTCCACCGGCGTTTCGGCGACGATGCCGGCGACGGGCGTCGAGGCCTTGCCCGCGGTCAGGCCCAGCATCGACGAGATGTCGGTGCCGGTGCCCGCGGCCGTGGCGTAGCCCAGCGTCGAGGTCGCGCCGGAGGTGTTCGAGGTCACGACGAACTGCGCGCCGTTCCACAGCACCGAGGCCGACGCCAGGGCCGTCGAGATGATCGCGGCGACGCCGTTCAGGTTGGTGGCGCCGGAGAAGTCCAGGCCGTTAACCGTCTTGGCGGTGCCGTCGACGGTCAGCGTGAAGGCGCCCGCGGTCACCGCGGTCCAGGCCGACATCTGCTTCTCGGCGGCCGACAGCACGGCGCCGCGCAGCGTGGCCGAGGTCGCGCCCTTGGCCCAGCGGCCGATGTACAACTGCGAGGGTTGGGGCGTCTGCTGGAAATACAGCAGGGCCGCGCGGTACTCGGGCGCGCCGGTGCCGAAGTCGGCGGCGACGGCGTCGATGCCGCCATAGGAGCGCATGCGCTCGCCGGTGTCGATGACCGCGGACGAGCCCAGCAGCAGCGCGGTGTTCAGGCTCGCGCCTTGCGCCGCGAGCGGCGACATGTTGATCGTGACGTTGATCAGGCGTGATACCGGCAATCCATTAGCCATGGTAAATCCCTTAATCTGCAAGGTGGTTGATGTTGTCCGTCGGGGACAGCGACGCGGCATGCGTCGTGACCTGCGCCGACAGGAGATTCAGGACCGGATAGCTGCGCGCGACCCGGCGCGCAAAACGCAGGGTCATGTCGAACTGCCGTATCCACTGCTGATTCACCAGTTCGTGCATGGCCACGATCGGCCCCGCGCCGCTCACCGCCATGCCTTGCGCCAGCAAGGGCTCGCGGTTCTGCGGCACGGCGGCGCCGTCGCGCAGCAGCGCCGCGTGGCGCAGCGCGCGCGGCCCGAACATCGAGCAAAGCACCTCGATGTGTTCGTGCCGAACGTATGAATCAGATCCTTCCCCGGCCGGGTCGTGGGTGACAACCGGGCCGGCGTCCGCGGTTTGCGACCGGATGTCCATCAGGCACCAGGTCTCGGTCTGCGCGGGCGGTTCCACGCCGGCGGCAGGCCAGCGCGTACGAACCAGGTCAAGGGGCAGGCCGGCCACGCCGGCGATGAACCCTTGGAACAGCGCCTCGAGCTCGGCATCCTCCAGGGGCGGAGAAATGGCGATCGGCGCCAGGTAGCCGCCGGTGGCCGAACTGTTCGCCATGCGTCGCTCCTTTGTCGTGTTGAGATGCCCGAGGGCGGGTTTGGGGGAATCCAGAGGCCTGGAGGCGGAACGCCGACTTTGCTGCGCCATCGGCGCGGTGCCGCGTTGCGTGATGCGTGCGGCCGGGTTGCGGCGGATTCCGGCTGTCGCCCACCGGGCTGCCGCCTCGAGCCATTCCAGGTCACCGCGGGCGGGAGAAAGGCCCGGTCATGGAAGGAACGGCGAGGCGGCAGGCCGCTGGGCCCCGCCTTGCGGGCGGCGCCTAACAAAACGCCCCGCGCTCTCGAAGAGAACGCGGGGCGCGCAAATGAAAAAGGCCCGCCTGCGGCGAGCCTGTATCGGGGAACTGCAAAGAACGTGGGGGACGCGCATCCGGCGATTCAACCGTCTTCCGGCCCGGTGGCCGGGCACACGTACCCTCTCATAAATAAGGCCCGCTGTCGGCGGGCCTGGTTGGTTTGTTGCTTGCTTGTTTGTTGCTTGCTGCTGGCTGCTAGCTTATTTGTTGCTTGCTGCTGGCTTGTTTGTATGTTGCTTGCTTATTGCTGCTTGCTTGTCGCTTGCCTGCCTGTTGCTTGTTGCGGGCTTGCTGCTGCCTGGAGAGTCCGTCGGCGTGAACCGCGACGCCATGACCGAATTGTGGCGCAACACCTGCCGCCGAAGCAATCCCCGCATGTCGCACCGCGTTGCAGCGTTATCCGGCGGGCGTTTCGCGTGAGCCTGGCTTGTGCCAGACGGGTGCCAGACGGGTGCCAGACGGGTGCCAGACGGGTGCCAGATGTGTCTGGCGTGTGTCTGGCGTGTGTCTGCCGTGTGCCTGGTACCTGGTATGTAGCTGGTGCGCGCCGGGTGTCTGCCCGGGGTGTCTGCCCGGGGTATGTGCCTGGTGCATGCCTGGTGCGTGCCTGGCACGGCCCCGCCTCACGCCGCATCATGAATGGCGCCTTCGCACGAACTTACCCTCTCATAAAAAAGGCCCGCGGTTTGAGCGGGCCTGTTTCTGCTGCGTGCCAGCGCGTCGGCGCTTGGACGGATCGTCGGCGGGTGACGCGACGACATGGATGCATTCTGCCGCCCCATCAGGCGCGCAGGCAATCCCCCTCGCGTCGCACTTCGCCCCAGACGTAGGTCAGCGAGTTGCGGGCGTGCTCGATGCGGGCCACCTGGCCGCCCTCGTGCAAGGCTTCGAGCACCCGCAGGATCGCCTGTCGCATCGCGTTGCGTTCACGCCGCGTCAGCTCGCGCGCGCCGGACGCGCCGCGCACCAGGTCCGCCATGCGCCACGGACGCCCCGGCGCCGCCGCCATGAGATCCAGCACTTCGGTTGCATATTTCATTGGGATGCCTCCCCGCCAAGACGCTTGTCCATGCTTTTTTTCCTTGATGCAAGTTTGCCGTTCGTCATATTCCCGAGAAGGTCGGCGGCGGGTAATCGCTACCTGGGTAGCGATGATGGGTCACATCTGCCGGTTCCCCCCGATCACCACGGACGCGACGGCGAGCCCCGCCGCATCCGTATGAACCGCAGGCCATCTGCGCGATGACTTGCGGCCGGCCCGACTATCTCCAGGATGAAAGCCATGGTAGCGAGTCGCTACCCAAAAATCAACAGCGAATCGCTACTGTACTTTCGGGTAGCGGATTGCTACTATCGCTACCATGGATATCCGCTCGATACGACTGAACAATCTCAAGTACGCCGTGCACGAGGCGGGCGGCGTCGAGCGCCTGGCCGAACGCGCCGGCGTCAGTCGCAAGTACCTGGACCAGATCCTTCAGGGGTTCCAGGGCAAGCGGGACAAGAACCCGCGCCGGGTCGGCGACGCGCTGGCCGCCAAGCTCGCCACGGGGCTGGGCCAGCCGGCGCACTGGATGGACACCGCCCACCCCGACCTGTGGCGCGAGCTTGCCCCCGACGTCATCGCGGACGAGCCCGCGGCCCGGCTTGTCTCCTTCCACGCGCCGCGGCTGGGCAGGCCCGATCACGGCAACGTCCTCATCGCCCAGTTCGATACCGGCGGCGCAATGGGCAATGGCCTGGAACTGCGCGACCAGCCCGGCGTCATCCAGAGCTGGAACGTCAGCCCCGAATGGCTGCAAAAGAACGTCCGCGGCTATTCCGCCTCGAAGAACCTGTGCATCGTCACGGGTTTCGGCGACTCCATGCGTCCCATGTTCAACCCCGGCGATCCGCTGATCGTCGACCGTGGCGTGCAGGCCGTCGAGTACGACGCCATCTATTTCTTCCGCGTCGGCAGCGAGGGCTTCATCAAGCGACTGCAGCGCATCCCCACCGCCAACGGGCTGGTGGTGCGCGCCAAGTCCGAAAACACCAAGTACGATGCCTGGGACATCACCGAAGGCATGGATTTCGAGGTCTTCGGCCGCGTGCTGAAGGTCTGGCGCAGCGAGGACTTCTAACCCCCCATGGCAACCCCTTCCCGCCTGTCGGCTCCCGAAAAAACCATCCTGGTCTATGGCGCGCTCGGCGCGCTGCTGGCCTTGGCGCTGCATGCCGCGCTGCTGAACCGTGTGTGGCCATGGCATAACCTGTTCGCCACCCTGTTCGCGATCCAGTGGATCTGGCTGGTGCCGCTGGCGGGCGCGATGCTGGCCGGCATGCCCGCGGGCCGGCGCTGGCTGCTGGCGCTGGTGGCCTACGGCCTGGTGCTGCCCGCGCTGCACGCGTATGGGCTGGTCGCGCTGCTGGGCTCGCAGCCCCTGCCCTATACCGACAGCGGCCCCCGGTCCCTGGCGACGCTGATCACCGCCGCCAGCGGCTTCATGCTGCTGCCGCTGATCCAGGCGCTCGACCCGTCCCGGCCTGGCTGGGACTATCCCGCCGTGTTCCGCGCCGCCTGGCGCAACACCGTCAAGCTGGCGCTGGCCGGCGGCCTCGCGCTGGCGGTCTGGCTGCTGTTCTGGGCCGCCAGCGCCATGTTCGGCATGATCGGCATCGCCGCGGTCGGCCAGGTCGTCAAATCCACCCGCTTCGTGCTGGGTGTCATGCCGCTGGTGCTGGCGGTGTGCCTGGTGGGCGTGCATCGCCGCCCGCAGCTGGCGGACACGCTGCAACGCTCGTGGCTGACGCTCACCGCCTGGCTACTGCCGCTGGTCGCGCTGGTCGGCATCGCTTTCGTACTGGCGCTGGCGGCCCGGCTGACGCTGGACCTGCAGGCCGGCGCGCTGTCCGCCGGGGCGCTGATCGCCTTCAGCGCGCTATGGATCAAGCTCATCAACTCCGCCTGGCAGGACAGCCCGCAGGCCCCGCCCTTCGGCCCGCGCCTGCGCGCGGTGCTGCGCGTGGCGGCGGTCGGCCTGCTGCCGCTGGCGCTGGTGGCGTTGTACGGACTGGTGGTGCGCATCGAGCAGTACGGCTGGACCGTTCCGCGCGTCTGGGGCCTGTACGCCGCCATCCTGCTGACGCTCTACGCGCTGGGCTATGCCTGGGCGGCGTTGGCGGCGCGGCGCTTTCACACGATCCTGGGCGGCACCAACATCGTCGCGGCGTTCTGCGCGCTGGTCGTGCTGGCCCTGGTGAGCACGCCGCTCCTGAGCCCCGAGCGCATCGAGATCAACAGCCAGGTGCAACGCCTGATTGACGGTCACGTTCCTCCCGAGGACTTCAGCTATCTCTCGGCCGCGAACGACCGCGGTGAATACGGCCGGCAGGCGATGCACAGGCTGGCCGCCGGCGCCGCCCAGGCGCAATCGCCCCGGATCGCGGTCGCCGCCGCGGATGCGTTGAAGGGCAAGTATTACGACTGGGGGCCGCGCAAGTCCAGCCTGGCCGCCTCGCTGATCAAGCCGGACAGCCTGCAGGTCTACCCGGCCGGCAGCCCGGTGCCGGACGCATGGTGGCGCTATGCCGCGGAGCAAAGCCCGTTCGACCTGGACCGATGCGTGAACGCCGAACAGGCCGCGGCCGCCTCCCCCGCAGACCCCGCCTTGCAAGGCGCGCGTTGCTGGCTGATCCATGCGGATATCACCGGACCCGGCGTGGATGACCTGGTCCTGTACGTACCGCCACGCGCGGACGCCGGCGCGGGAGGCTACCAGACATTCCTGAGCTACCAACGGCTGGACGAAAACACCTGGCGCGTGCTGTCCTCCAAGACCCATCGCAGCAAGGAAGGCGCACCGGACGTCGATATCGCCGGCGCGCTGGCGCAGGGCCAGGTGCATACCGAACCGCGCCAGGACCGGGACCTGATCGTGGGTGGGCAGCGCCTGCCACTGCGCTGAGCGGCGTCGCATGGGCGCTGCGGGCGTGGCGCGGGCGTGACACGCGGGCCACGCCGCCCCCACCATGACGGTTACTTTTCTTCCAGGTCCGGGGTGCCGGCGAACTGGCTCTTGAGCAGCGTCAACGCGCCCTTTTCCGCCAGCGCCTCGTTCGGAAACACATTGCGGGTGTCTTCCAGCACGGGAAAGCCGAAGACGCGCACACGGGCGTGATAGCCCTCCGGGGTTTCGGCGAATTCGATGTCGAAGTTGCGCTCTTCGATCCAACCCGACTTGTGCAGTTTCCAGTCCATAGCCGACGCGCTCCTCTTGAGGAAAGTTGGCGGCGCCACCGGCCAGGCAGGCGGCGCCGCGGACACCGGGCGCCGGCTTCAGCGAGCCGGCACACCCACACCACACCTTACACGCTCCGCCCTGACGCCGTCTTGACCGCGGACAGGCGCCGCCCGCCGGCCCGCCCCGTCGCGCCCGTCAGTCGGCCTGGGAGGACGAGGTCTCGGCTGGCGGCGGCGCCGGCGTGGCGGCCGGCGCGGCGGCGGCTTCCTCGGGGGGCGAGAACAGATCCCAGCTGGCCATGAACAGCGCCGCGATCAACGGGCCGATCACAAAGCCGTTCAGGCCGAACAAGGCCATGCCGCCCAGGGTCGAGATCAGCACCACGTAGTCGGGCATCTTGGTGTCTTTCCCCACCAGGATCGGACGCAGGACGTTGTCGACCATACCGATCACCAGCACGCCAAAGGCGATCAGCACCACCCCCTTGATCGTGGCGCCGGTCAGCAGGAAATAGATCGCCACGGGCGCCCAGATCAGCCCCGCGCCCACCGCCGGCAACAGCGACAGGAAGCCCATGATGACGCCCCACAGCAGCGCCCCCTGGATACCCAGGATGGAGAAGATGATGCCCCCCAGGGCGCCCTGCGATGCCGCCACGGCGATGTTGCCCTTGACCGTGGCGCGCACCACCGTCGTGAACTTGCGGAACAGATGGTGCTTGTGCGCGTCGCTCAGCGGCATGGCGCGCTTGATGCGCTGGCCCAGCTGGGGGCCATCGCGCAGCAGGAAGAACAGCAGGTACAACATGATGCCGAAGCTGATCACGAACTGGAACGTGTCCTGCCCGATGCTCAGCGCCTGCGTGGCCAGGAACTGGCTGGCCTGCATGGCCCCGGCGCTGAGTTTTTCCTGCAGGCTGGGAATGTCGGCCAGGTCGAAACGCGCCAGCAGGTCATGCACCGATGGCGGCAGCGCCTCCATCGCCTGCTGGAAATACGCGCCGAAGTTGATCTGCCCGGACTTGATGCTCTGATAGAGGTTCGCGCCCTCGCTCACCAGCGAACCGCTGATCACCACCAGCGGCAGGATCACCAGCAGCAGCACCAGCGCCAACGTGATCAGCGCCGCCAGGTTGCGTCGCCCGCCGATGCGCGGCACCAGGCGCCGCTGCAACGGCGCGAACAGGATGGCCAGGATGGCGCCCCAGAACACGGCGCCATAGAACGGCCACAGCAGCCAGCCGAATGCGATGGAAACAACCACCAGGAGGAGCAGGAAGGTCCGATAGTGCAAGCTGGAAGATTGGCTCATGTTCCGTCCAAGGCGCGGCATGCGCCGCGAGACCCGCATTGTACAAAGCGGCGCTCCGCCCCGCTTCCCTCGATTGCCTACGCCCCGCCGCCCGCCCCTGCGGCAGGCCGCCGCCAGCGTGTCGATCAATGCTCGCCGGCCGCCGCGCGCGACACCACGGCGCGCGCCTGTTCCAGCGCCTGCGATTGCGCATTCAGCCCCTGCAACCGCAGATTGAGCGCCTCCTGCAACGAGGGCGTGGCGACTTTGGCCTGCCCGTCCTCGAGCGTGATCCCGGCCGCATTGGCGGCGACGAAGTCCGCAACGCCCAACGCATCGCGGGCTACCGTGTCCATACCGGCCGCCGCGCCCAGGAATTCGGCCGCGGGCGCCGTAACCGCCTCGTCATACACGCCGTCATAGACGGGCGCCAGGTCCGGCGCCAGATCCAGTCCGCCCCGCGCCTTGTCCGCGCGGGCCTTGGCATCCTGCACCGCGCCAGCGCTTTCGGCCAGGGTCTTGCGCGCGGCCTGCAGCGCCTCGCGCCGCCGCACGATGTCATCGACGGACTGGATGCGTTCCGCCGCCAAGATCGGCCGCAGCGGCTGCGCCGCCTTGGACAAGGCGGCCTGGAAATCGACGATCACGTCGTAGGCATCGTCATAGCGGCCCACCGCCTTCCTCTCGGCCGCATCGAGAGCGCCGATCGGCACCAGCGTTCCGGCCGCAAGCCGGCTTTGCAACAGGCTGATGAACGCCGCCCGCTCCTGCGGTTCGCGGTTGCCGCACGCCGCCAGCGCGAGCACTGAAGCCGCCGCCAGCCCGGCCAGGCAGATGCGCAGCAATGCCATGCCCTTCCCCCCTTGCGTAAAGCGTTGTATTCCGGGGACCCGACCGACGGCCGGCGTCCTTCCGGCAGATTATCCCGAAGCGCCCGACTGGCGCCGCCAGCGGGCGGATTTTGTTGCCATCGAATCGATATGACACAGGGAGCCGCGGGGGCGGCCGCTCACTCCCGCAGCGCCAGGCGCATTGCGCAGCGGCGCGCCGGATCGAAGCCGGCGTCGGCTTCGGCCCGCAGGCGGGCGCGCAAGGCGGGCGACAGTAGCGCCACGGGCACTTCGGCAAAGCCGTGGCGCTGGTAGAACGGCCCATTCCAGGACAGCTCGCGATCCGTGGTCAGCGTCACGCCGCGATAGACCCGCGCGGCGCGCGCATGCTCGATCACCGCGCGCAGCAGGTCGCGCCCCAGGCCCCGCCCCTGCATCGGCAGGGCCACCGACATTTCCACCAGATAGAGGTCGTCATCCATCGGCCGCGCCAGCGCGAATCCCGCCGGCTGCTCGTCATCGCCCGGCGCCACCCACAGCAGGCCCGCGGCGGCGGCCCGCGCCAGTTCGACCGGCGGCAAGGGGTCGCCGGCCGCGGCCCAGGCCATCGCGGTTCCCAGGAAGCGTCCAGCGGCGGAGCGTTCGATGTCGGGCAGGAGCGCCAGGTCGGCGGAGCGTGCGTGTCTGATCATGGGGCGCCAAGTATGCCCCAAGTGCGCGGCTCCCGGGAGGCGGCTCCGGCCCGCCCACAGGCCAGATTCCCAGGGATGCCGCCCCATGCCGGGCCGGCACCCCCTAGAATGTAGGCTTGGCGGCCCTCACCGGCTTTATCCACCCTTTACCCTCCCGCCTGAATGACCCAAGACGCTTCCCCCGACACCTGGGGCTTTGCCCATCCCGATTGCCGCGGCGCCGCCGCCCTGCTGTTTTTCATGAACGACCTGGCGCGCGTGGCCAACCAGTACCTGCGCCCGGGCCATCTGGGCGAGGAAGCCCTGGCCGACGCGCAGAAGGCGGTGGACGCGCTACTGCAACGCTATGTCGAGATCCAGGCCGCCCCGCAAGCCTTCGACGGCGAACGCATCGAACTGGCACTGGAGACCGACACCCGCCCCGACGGCTCCACCGCCGCCCAGGTCGCCCTGCGCATGTCGCCACGCCTGGAAGCGCTGATCATCGAGGCGCAGCGCCAGGCCCGCCCAGCCACGCATTGAGCCGATCATCCGACGCCGCCAGAAGGGCCCGCCGGCGGGCTTTCGCGCGGCAGGTTCGCGTCCGGCAGCCGCGGGGCCGGCACTGACCCCTGGCCTGGCTATACGTGGGCCAAGCAGACCCTTGCAGAATCATGGTGTTAGTTATATAATCGTTTGTTGAGCCAATAAAAGCTCAGCGTATTTTCCAGTCATAGCCCTTCGGCCCGTAGTCTTTTCCCCCCTTTTTATCGGCCAGGCTTTTTGCCTCTTCTGCGACACACAACCCTAAGAACGCAGAGCGGGCGCCGGCCGATGAAGCGGCATGTCTGAAGCAGCATGTCGAATGAGACTGCTGAAGAAGCCGCCAGAAAGAAGTTGCCGAAGAAGGCCTGTGAAGGTGGTCTGCCAACAACAGTCCATCAAAACCGGCCCGCTATATGAAAGACAGCCTGCTGAATGCAAGGCCTGTCGCACGACCCGCCGAAAGCGACCGATCGGACTAGACCTGTAGACAGGCCCCGCACCTTCGCTGACACATACCCGTTGCCGGCTCGCCAGGCCCGTTGATCCCACGACGTCCCTGATCGAACCCGACACATTCGCCCCGACCACGCCGCCGAGTCCGGCCTGTTCGGAACGTATCCAGCGCAGCGTTGATCCGCTGCAATCGACCCGCGGTGGCGTTGCCACGCCGCCGCCCGCCAGGTTCGCCGCCCATCGCTGATGGCCGACCACCCTGGCAGCGATTCCGGGCCCGGCCCGCCATCGCACCCCGCAGCCAGTCCGGCGCGCCCGCAAACCATGAGAATGCGCAAAGGACCGGCGGCGAAAACGCGTTAGTGTCATGCATGACCCGGCGCGCGGACGGGACGCGGCGCGCGACAGCGCCCTCGCCCCTTTCTCGCGGCATGCACGACGCGGCCATTCCTATAACAAGAACTTGAAAGAGAACACAACATGAATACTCGTTTCACCACCTCGGACCTGATCCGACGCCCGGCCCATACCAAGCTGGACAACATGCCGATCCACATCGGCGACATCGTTTACCTGCAACCGGCCCACGGCCCGGCCATCCGTGCCGCCGTGATCTTCAACGCGCCGATCGACGGCACGACCACGTACACCACCGAAGTCGTGCCGTGCGGAGCGGCCGCGCAAAAGGCGCCCGGCCAGCGCATCCGCTTCCGTCACGAGCACGTGCACCGCATCGAACCGGTGCGTCGCGCCGCTCGCTGAGCCAGCGCAAACCCGCCGCGGCCGTGCCGCGGCGGCTTCATTCGTGCGTGATAAAGTTCCAGGCACCGCAGTCATCGCCCGACCATCATGCAAAACAACCGGCTCGCCATCCGCATCTGGGACCTTCCCACCCGCCTCTTCCACTGGGCCCTCGTCGTCTGTATCGTCGGCGCCTTCGTCAGCGTCAAACTGGGCGGCCTGTACATGGACTGGCACGTGCGCTTCGGCTGCGTTGCGCTGGGCCTGATCATCTTCCGCCTGTTGTGGGGGTTTGTCGGCCCGCGCTATGCGCGCTTCGCGCAGTTCGTGCGCGGCCCGCGCGCGGTGGCCAGGTACCTCAAGGGCGCGGCCGCGCCCGCCGGCCACAATCCGCTGGGCGCGCTATCGGTGCTGGCACTGCTGCTGGTGGTCGGATTCCAGGCCGTGAGCGGCCTGTTCACCACCGACGACATCATGACCCAGGGTCCGCTGTTCGGCCACGTCAGCGAATCCACCGCCAGCCTGTTGACCTCGTGGCACAAGCTCAATGAATGGGTCATCATCGGCCTGGTCGCCCTGCACTTGCTGGCCGTGGCCTGGTACGCGCTGGTGCGCCGCAAGCGACTGGTGCGCGCCATCATCACCGGCAATGTCGACCCGAAAGACGTCCCGGCCGGCACACCCCCGACCCAGGACGGGTTCACAATCTGGCTGCGCGCCCTGATCCTGGGCGCCTGTGTCACCGGCCTGGTGCTGTGGATCCGCTCGCTGGAGATCGCCGCGGACATGTCGTTCTCGTAGCTGTCCGGCTCGCGCATCGCGCGAGCCAACCCGCAGGGCGCGACAACCAAACCGCGCGCCAAAAGAAAAGCCCCTCGTTCGAGGGGCTTTTCGCATGCGGCGGATGCGCCACGGCGGGCGCGGCCGGCTTACTTCTTCTTGCGGTAGGCGTCGTGACAGGCCTTGCAGCTGGCGCCCACGTCGCCGAAGGCGGCGCGCAGCTTGTCGAGGTCGCCGGCGTCGGCGGCGGCCGACAGCTTGACGATGTTGTCCTGGAACGCCTGCTGCTTCTGCTTGAAGCCGGCCGCGTCGCTCCAGATTTCCGGACGGGCATCGCCGCCTTCCGTGCCCGCGCCGAAAGCCGTCCACGGCAGCGCCGACAGGGTCTTGAGCACTTCGACGTTGGCCTTGATCTGGGCCGCGTCGTAGGGCGCCTGGCCCTTGATCACCGGCGTCATGCGGCCGAAGTGCGATGCCATCAGCGTCAGCGCCGACTGGCGGTACTTGACGGCGTCTTCGGGCTTGGCGAACTGCGCCTGGGCCGAGGTCGCCAGCAGCGACCCGACGGTCATACAGGCCAGCGCGGCGAGCGTGGACAACTTCTTCATTGCAATCTCCCGTAAGTACAACAAGAATGCCGCGCGCGCCGCGCGCGGCAAGGCGACTATACCGCCCGGGCCAGGTCCGCGGCCAGGCCGATATACGAACGCGGGGTCATCGCCAGGAGGCGCGCCTTGGGTTCGTCCGGCAGGGCCAGGCCCTGGATGAATTCTCGCAGGGCTTCCTCGGTGATGCCCTTGCCGCGCGTCAAGGCCTTGAGCTGTTCGTACGGCTGCGGCAGGCCATAGCGACGCATGACGGTTTGCACCGGCTCGGCCAGCACTTCCCAGCAGGCGTCGATGTCGGCGTCGATCGCGGCGGCGTTGACTTCCAGCTTGCCCAGGCCGCGCATGCAGGCATCCCACGCCACCAGGCAGTAGCCCAGGCCCACGCCCAGGTTGCGCAGCACGGTGGAGTCGGTCAGGTCGCGCTGCCAACGGGAGATCGGCAGCTTGTCGGACAGGTGGCGCAGCACGGCGTTGGCCAGGCCCAGGTTGCCTTCGGAGTTTTCGAAGTCGATCGGGTTGACCTTGTGCGGCATGGTCGACGAACCAACCTCGCCTTCCTTCAGGCGCTGCTTGAAGTAGCCCAGGGCCACGTAGCCCCAGATGTCGCGGTCCAGGTCGAGCACGATGATGTTGGCGCGCACGATGGCGTCGAACAGCGCCGACATCCAGTCGTGCGGTTCGATCTGGATGGTGTGGCGGTTCTGGGTCAGGCCCAGGCCGGCGAGCACACGCTGGCTGAAGGCGGGCCAGTCGATTTCCGGGTAGGCCGACAGGTGGGCGTTGTAGTTGCCGGTGGCGCCGTTGAGCTTGGCCAGCGGCTCGACCGCTTCGACCGCGGCGATGGCGCGGTTCAGGCGCGCCGCGACGTTGGCGAATTCCTTGCCCAGCGTGGTCGGGCTGGCCGGCTGGCCATGGGTGCGCGACAGCATCGGCTGGTCGGCCTGGGCCACGGCCATGTCATTGAGCTTGGCGGCGATTTCACGCAGGCGCGGCAGCACCACTTCGCTGCGAGCGCGCGACAGCATCAGCGCGTGCGAGGTGTTGTTGATGTCCTCGGAGGTGCAGGCGAAGTGGATGAATTCGGCCGCGGCCGCCAGTTCGGCGTGGTCGGCGACCTTTTCCTTGAGCCAGTACTCGACCGCCTTGACGTCGTGGTTGGTGACGCGCTCGATGTCCTTGATGCGGGCGGCGTCGGCCTCGGAGAAGTCGCGCACCAGTTGTTGCAGGCGGGCGCGGGCTTCCTGGGAGAAAGCGGGCAGTTCCGGCAGGCCGGCATCGGACAGGGCCACCAGCCAGGCCACCTCGACTTCGACGCGGTGGGCCATGAAGCCGGCCTCCGAAAGCAGCCCGCGCAGCGCGTCGCCGCGGGAGGCGTATCGGCCATCCAGTGGCGAAAGGGCGTTAAGTTGGCTAAGCTGGTCGGCGATTTGCATGGTCTGGGAAAGAAAAAGCGGCGGATGGGAAAACCCGGCGATTTTATCATTCAGGGCCGCGCAACATTGTGGCAAACTGGACGGGATTCCGTCCCGCGGACGGTTTGGCCGTTATACGGCCTGCTATACTTCGGCCGCTTTCCGACTCCGCTTGTGAATCCATGAAACTGATCGGCTCGCTTACCAGTCCATACGTGCGCAAGGTGCGTATCGTCATGGCCGAGAAAAAGCTGGATTATCGGCTTGAACTCGAAAACGTCTGGTCCGCCGACACGCAGATCCAAACGTACAACCCGCTGGGCAAGGTGCCCTGCCTGGTCATGGAAGATGGCGGCGCCCTGTTCGATTCGCGCGTCATCGTCGAGTACCTGGACACCTTGTCGCCCGTCGCCCGCCTGATTCCGCAGCCGGGCCGCGATCGCGCGGCCGTCAAATGCTGGGAAGCCATCGCCGATGGCCTGCTGGATGCGTGCGTCACCATCGTCAAGGAAAAGCAGCGCCCCGAGGCGCAACGCAGCCCCGAATGGATCGAACGCCAATACGGCAAGATCCACGCCAGCCTGGACGCCATGGACAAGAGCCTGGGCGACAACGCCCACTGCATGGGCATCAACTACAGTCTGGCCGACATCGCCGTGGGCTGTGGCCTGGGCTACCTGGACCTGCGCTTCGCCGAACTGGACTGGCGCGCCAACCATCCAAACCTGGCGCGCCTGTACGACAAGCTGTCGCAACGCCAGTCGTTCGTCGACACCATCCCCAAGACGGCCTGACGCGCCCCCGACGCCCATCCGCACCGCTCCGGCCGCCTCGCGCGGCCGGTTTCACGTCCGGCTCAGGCCCGGAACGCCTGGCCGGCCTTGAACAGCATGTAGGCCGCCAGCGCGAACAGCAGGCAGGCGAACACCCGCTTCAGGGTCTGCACCGGCAGGCGGTGCGCCATGCGCGCGCCCAGCGGCGCGGTCAGCACGCTCACGCACACCAACACCAGCAGCGCCGGCCAGTAGATGTAACCCAGCATGCCGGGTCGGGTCGCGCCCTCGTTCAAGCCCGACACCACGTAGCCGATGCTGTTGGCCAGCGCGATGGGAAAGCCCAGCGCCGCCGAGGTCGAGACCGCGTTGTGCAGCGCCACGTTGCACCAGACCATGAACGGCACCGACAGGAAGCCGCCGCCCGCCCCCACCAGCCCCGACAGGAAGCCGATGCCGGCGCCGGCCGCGCTGGTGCCGACCACGCCCGGCATCTGGCGGCTGGGCTTGGGCTTCTTGTTGCGCAGCATGTTCCAGCCGGAATAGCCCACGAACAGCGCGAAGAACAGCGACAGCCACAGGGTGCTGAGCGCCGCGAACACCGCGCCGCCCGACAGCAGGCCGCCCAGGATGATGCCCGGCGCCATGGCCCAGACGATCGGCCACTTGATGGTGCCCTTCTGCTGGTGCGCGCGCACGCTGGAGATCGAGGTGAACAGGATCGAGGTCATCGAAGTGGCGATGGCGGCATGCACCACCAGGTCGGCCGGCATGCCCTTCCAGGCGAACAGCATCGTCAGGAACGGCACCAGCAGCATGCCGCCGCCAATGCCCAGCAAGCCCGCCGCGAACCCCGCCACCGCGCCCAGCGCCAGCAGGCAAATCACCATCGTTACATCCACATCCCTCTCCTCTCGTTGTCGGCGTGCGCCGTTTTTCATGAGCCAGGCCCCGCGAACGCGACGCCCGCGGGGCCTGGCTGGAACTGCTATCGGTATTGCGACGGCCTGTCGCGGGCCGGCGCGCCTAGACGATGATGCCGCCGCCCAGGCAGATATCGCCATCGTAAAGCACCGCCGATTGCCCGGGCGTGACCGCCCATTGCGGCTCGCTGAAGTCGAGCGTGAAGCCCGCGCTGGTCGCGTCTTCCAGGCGGCAGGCGGCGTCGGCCTGGCGGTAGCGCGTCTTGGCGCCGTATTCCCCCGCGGCGGGCGCGTGTCCGGCGACCCAGCTGACGTCCTGCGCCCGCAGCGAGCCGGACAGCAGCCAGGGATGGTCATGCCCCTGCACCACGTAGAGCACGTTGCGCTCCAGATCCTTGCGCGCCACGTACCAGGCCTCGGCGGTGCCGTCCTCGCGCTGGCGGCCCTTCACGCCGCCCACGCCCAGGCCCTTGCGCTGGCCCAGCGTGTAGAACGACAGGCCCTCGTGGCGTCCGACCTTCTGCCCCTCGGGCGTCAGGATGGGGCCCGGCTCGGTCGGCAGGTAGCGGTTGAGGAACTCGCGGAACGGCCGCTCGCCGATGAAGCAGATGCCGGTGGAGTCCTTCTTGGCCGCGTTGTGCAGGCCGATCTCGTGCGCGATGCGGCGCACTTCGGTCTTGTGGATCTCGCCCAGCGGGAACAGGGTGCGCGACAGTTGCGCCTGGTTCAGGCGGTGCAGGAAATAGCTCTGGTCCTTGGACCCGTCCAGCGCCTTGAGCAACTCGAAGCGCGATCCGCCGCCCTCGGCCGCCACTTCGCGCACGCGGGCGTAATGGCCGGTGGCGATGTGTTCGGCGCCCAGCGCCATGGCGTGGTCGAGGAAGGCCTTGAACTTGATCTCGGCATTGCACAGCACGTCCGGGTTGGGCGTGCGGCCGGCCGAGTATTCGCGCAGGAATTCGGCGAACACGCGGTCCTTGTATTCGGCGGCGAAATTGACGTACTCGAATTCCACGCCCACTCGATCGGCCACGCTGGCCGCGTCCAGCAGGTCCTGGCGGGTGGAGCAGTATTCGGAATCGTCGTCGTCTTCCCAGTTCTTCATGAACAGGCCGACGACCTCGTAGCCTTGCTGCTTGAGCAGCCAGGCGGTGACCGAAGAATCGACCCCGCCGGACATGCCGACGACAACGCGGCCTTTCTTGGTGGATGTTTGACTCATGATGGTGCCATTTTACTGTGGGCTGGCCGCGTCCTGCGGCTGCGGCTCGGCCGCCCGCGAGACCTCCATCAGCCAGGTCCGGAACGCTTGCAGCGTCGGCAGGTTGGCCTTCTGGTCGGGGTAGCACAGGTAGTAGCCCATGCGCGCGCGGATCGGCAGCTGGATCGCCACCGCCAGCTTGCCGTCGCGCAGCTCGTCTTCGATCAGGCAACGCGGGATCAGCGCCACGCCGAAACCGGCGGCGGCCGCCTGCGACAACAGCGCGTACTGATCGAAGCGCGCCCCTTCCAGGCTACGCCGGGTGTCGCAGCCGGCCTGTTCGAACCAGTCGCGCCAGCCCTCCAGGGCCGAGGTGTGATGCAGCAGGGGGTAGGCCAGCAGGTCCGCCGGCGTGCTACAGCCGCCCGGAATCAGGCGCGGGCTGCAGACCGGCAGGATCTCGCGGCCGACGATGTAGTCGGCGCCGCTGCCCGGCCAGATGCCCTCGCCGAAGCGGACCGCGGCGTCCAGTTCGGGCGAGGAGAAATCGTAACCTTGCCGGTGCGGCAGGAATTCGACGTGGATGTCCGGGCGCAACCGCATGAAGGCCGTCAGGCGCGGGATCAACCAACGGGCGCCGAAGGTCGGCATACAGGTCAGGTTGAGCGTGCCGCCCTGCCCCTGGTGTGCGATCAGCTCGACGGTGGCCGCCTCGATCTGGCCCAGGCCTGCCTGCACCTTGGTCAGGTAGCTGCGGCCGGCCTCGGTCAGCACCAGTCCTTGCCTGATGCGCAGGAATAGTTCGACGCCGACGAACTCCTCCAGATGTTTCACTTGCTTACTTACGGCGCCCTGCGTGACGCACAGTTCCTGGGCGGCGCGGGTGAAGCTGCTATGCCTGGCAGCCACTTCAAAGGCCTGCAGGTCGGTGAGCGAAGGACAGAACCGTCTCATGGAATAGCGCCTCGATACCGGCAGCGCCGGACGGCGAAGTTACAAAAAGAAACTCCGCCGAAAGAGAGGCATGAAAAAAAGTCATAGCTTAAGGAGAAAGTTTCGTTTGTGCAAACTGGCCTTGCAAGAAAGAATCTTCCTGTTTGCGTCTGCCTTTTGCGCATCCGCGTTCCAATTCATAGGGGAATTCATGCAACGCCGTAATGTAGTCCTGGGCCTGTGTGTCGCCGCCGCGACCCTGGCCACGCCGCTGACCTCGGGCATCGCCCATGCCGAGGACGCCTACCCGAGCAAGCCGATCCGCCTGATCGTGCCGTTCCCGCCCGGAGGCACCACCGACATCGTCGGCCGCCTGTTCGCCGACAAGCTCGGCAAGGAACTGAACCAGACCGTGGTGGTGGAAAACCGCGGCGGCGCCGGCGGCTCGATCGGCAGCGCCTTCGTCGCCAGCAGCGCGCCGGACGGCTACACCCTGGGCATCGCCACCGTCAGCACGCACGGCATCAACCCGGCCATCTACCCGAACCTGCCGTTCGATGGCGAGAAGGACTTCACGCCGGTCTCGAACCTGGCCGCCGTCCCGAACATCATGACCATCAACCCGAAGGTGCAGGCCAAGGACATGGCCGAGTTCATCAAGCTGGCCAAGAGCCAGCCGGGCAAGCTGACGTACGCCTCGGCCGGCAACGGCTCGGTCTCGCACATGATGGGCGAACTGTTCAAGATGGCCTCGGGCACCGACCTGATGCACGTGCCCTACCGTGGCGTGGGCCCGGCGCTGAACGACGCGCTGGCCGGCCAGGTCGACGTCATGTACGACAACCTGCCGTCCACCCTGCCGCACGTGCAGTCCGGCCGCCTGATCGCCATGGCCGTCGCCTCGCCCAAGCGCGTGGCCAGCCTGCCGAACGTGCCCACGTTCGCTGAAGTCGGCCTGCCCGCCGTCAACGACGCCTCGTGGTTCGGCCTGGTCGCCCCGGCCAAGCTGCCGGCCCCGATCCTGGCCAAGCTGAACGCCGCCGTGCAGAAGGTCAGCGCCGAAGCCGACGTCAAGTCGCGCCTGGAAGCGCTGGGCGCCGAACCGGCCGCCAACAGCCCGGAAGCGTTTGCCAAGCAGATCTCGGCGGAAATCGCCAAGAACAAGCGCATCGCCAAAGAAGCCAATGTGAAGATCGACTGAGCGATCTTCGATCCCCGCCGCGCCCGCGCGGCGCGCGGGGATCTCCGATTCACGAACGCAATACCCCCATATGCGAATTACCCAACCCCTGTCCTATCGGCTCGACCTCCCGCAGCAATATCCGAACTCGGCGCCCTCGGCCCCGCTGGTGCTGGACTCCCCGCACAGCGGCACCACCTACCCGCCCGACTTCGCGCCCGCGGTCGATTTTGGCGCCTTGCGCACGGCCGAGGACACCTGGGTTGACGATCTGTGGGGCGACGCCATCGACATGGGCGTGCCCATGATCGCCGCGAGCTTTCCGCGCGCCTATATCGACGCCAATCGCGCCCCCGACGAAATCGACGAACTGCTGCTGGACCAGGCCTGGCCCGGGGCGGTCAACGCCTCGCCCAAGGTCAAGCTGGGCAAGGGCCTGATCTGGCGCATGCTGGATGACGGCACGCCGCTGTACGACCGCAAGCTGAGCGTCGAGGAAGTGACGCACCGCATCGAGGCCTGCTGGAAGCCGTACCACGCCGCCCTCGGCCAGGTGCTCGACAGCGCCCACCAGAAGTTTGGCAAGGTCTGGCACATCAACTGCCACTCCATGCCCAGCGTCGCCGGCGCCTACGCCACCGACCGTCCCGGCCTGGTCCACCCCGACTTCGTGCTGGGCGACCGCGACGGCAGCACCAGCGACCCGGCCTTCCGCGAATTCATCGCGGCCTGGCTGCGCGAGCGCGGCTACAACGTGACCGTGAACGATCCCTACAAGGGCGTCGAACTGGTGCGCGCCTTCGGCCGCCCCGAAGAAGGCCGCCACAGCCTGCAGATCGAGATCAACCGCAAGCTCTACATGGACGAGGTCAGCCTGCGTCCGTCGGCCAATTATGGCCGCCTCAAGGCCGACCTGCGCGACCTCACCGCCGCGCTGATCGACTGGACTCGCGCGCAGACGGCCTGACGCCGGACGCCTGCGCGCCAGTGCCGGCCAGCAGCCCGTTGTCAGTCTGGCCGGTATGACCGGGGCGCGAGCCCCAAAGCCCCATGGTTAACCCCATGGGGCTTTTCTTTTGGACGGCGCGCAAACTCCTCCCCTGGGCGTATATCCGTTATAACTACGGCGAACCTTCTGAGGAGAGGCGTCGATGCACATCGGGATACCAAGGGAAACCCGAGACGGGGAAACCCGTGTCGCAGCAACACCGGAGACCGTCAAGAAGTACGTGGGCGGCAAACACACCGTTGTCGTGGAGCGTGGCGCGGGCACCGCGGCGCGCTATCTGGATGAAGCCTACGAGGCCGCCGGCGCCACGCTCGGCAGTGCCCAGGAGGCCCTGGGAGCGGAGCTGGTCATGAAGGTTCGCGCGCCCTCCGCGGTCGAACTGCCGCAGATGAAGGCCGGCGCCGTGGTCATCGGCATGCTCGATCCCTTCGACGCCGAGGGCCTCGCGCAGATGGCCGCGGCCGGCCTGACCGGCTTCGCGCTGGAAGCCGCGCCCCGCATCACCCGCGCGCAGAGCCTGGACGTGCTGTCGTCGCAGGCCAACCTGGCCGGTTACAAGGCCGTGCTGCTGGCGGCCCACCACTACGGCCGCCTGATCCCCATGATGATGACCGCCGCCGGCACCCTCAAGGCCGCGCGCGCGGTGGTGCTGGGCACCGGCGTCGCCGGCCTGCAGGCCATCGCCACGGCCAAGCGCCTGGGCGCGGTGGTCGAGGCCTCCGACGTGCGGCCGGCCGCGCGCGAGCAGGTCGAATCGCTCGGCGCCAAGTTCATCGACGTGCCGTTCGAAACCGACGAGGAACGCGAGATCGCGCAGGGCGTGGGCGGTTACGCCCGCCCCATGCCGCCGGCCTGGATGGCGCGCCAGGCGGCGCTGGTGTCGGAGCGCTGCAAGCAGGCCGACATCGTCATCACCACCGCCCTGATACCGGGCCGGCCCGCGCCGACGCTGGTGTCGGCCGAAACCGTCGCGGCCATGAAGCCCGGCTCGGTGCTGGTGGACCTGGCGGTCGAGCGCGGCGGCAACTGCCCGCTGTCCGAAAAAGGCAAGGTGGTCGAAAAGCACGGCGTGACCCTGGTGGGGCTGACCAACCTGCCCGGCCTGGTCGCGACGGACGCGTCGGCGCTCTACGCCCGCAACATCCTCGACTTCCTGAAACTCATCATCAATGCGGACGGCGCGCTGGCGATCCAGCGCGACGATGAAATCGTGGCGGCCTGCCTGGTGTGTGAAGGCGGCAATGTGACGCGCGGGAGCTAACAGCATGGAAGCGATCAATCCTACCCTGATGAATCTCATCATCTTCGTGCTGGCCATCTACGTCGGCTACCACGTGGTCTGGAATGTCACCCCCGCGCTGCACACCCCGCTGATGGCGGTGACCAACGCGATCTCGGCCATCATCATCGTCGGCGCCATGCTGGCGGCGGCGCTGACCGAAGGTGGACTGGCGCGCGGCATGGGCGTGTTCGCCGTGGCGCTGGCCGCGGTCAACGTGTTCGGCGGCTTCCTGGTCACGCGGCGCATGCTGGAGATGTTCAAGAAGAAAGAGAAGAAGCCGGCCAAGGAGGACGCGAAATGATCTCGCTGAACCTCGTCACGCTGCTTTACCTGATTGCCTCGGTCTGCTTCATCCAGGCGCTCAAGGGCCTGTCGCATCCAACAACGTCGCGCCTGGGCAATGCCTTCGGCATGGCCGGCATGGCGATCGCGGTGCTGACCACCGGCGCGCTCATCGTCGGCCTGGCGCGCAGCGGCACCGCCGGCATCGGGCTGGGCTGGGTGCTGCTGGGCCTGCTGGTCGGCGGCTCCATCGGCACCCTGATGGCCAAGCGCGTCGAAATGACCAAGATGCCCGAGCTGGTCGCCTTCATGCACAGCATGATCGGCCTGGCGGCGGTCGCCATCGCGGTCGCGGTGGTGGCCGAGCCGCACGCCTTCGGCATCGTTGCCGCCGGCACGCTGATCCCCACCGGCAACCGCTTCGAGCTGTTCATCGGCACCTTCGTCGGCGCCATCACCTTCTCGGGCTCGGTGATCGCCTTCGGCAAGCTGTCGGGCAAGTACAAGTTCCGGCTGTTCCAGGGGGCGCCGGTGGTGTTCGCCGGCCAGCACATGCTGAACCTGGCGCTGGCGCTGCTGATGCTGGCGATGGGCGTGTGGTTCATGCTGACGCAGGCCTGGACGCCGTTCATCATCATGACGCTGATCGCCTTCGTGCTGGGCGTGCTGATCATCATCCCGATCGGCGGCGCCGACATGCCGGTGGTGGTGTCGATGCTGAACAGCTATTCGGGCTGGGCGGCGGCGGGCATCGGCTTCTCGCTGAACAACCCGATGCTGATCATCGCCGGCTCGCTGGTGGGCTCGTCCGGTGCCATCCTCTCGTACATCATGTGCAAGGCGATGAACCGCTCGTTCTTCAACGTCATTCTGGGCGGCTTCGGCGGCCAGGCGGGCGAGGCCGCGGCGGCGGGCGGCGGTCAGCAGCGCAGCGTCAAGTCGGGCAGCCCCGACGACGCGGCCTTCCTGATGACCAACGCCGAAAGCGTCACCATCGTGCCGGGCTACGGCCTGGCGGTGGCGCGCGCCCAGCACGCGCTCAAGGAACTGGCCGAAAAACTCACCGAGCGCGGCGTGACGGTCAAGTACGCGATCCACCCGGTCGCCGGCCGCATGCCGGGCCATATGAACGTGCTGCTGGCCGAGGCGGAAGTGCCTTACGACCAGGTCTTCGAGATGGAAGACATCAACAGCGAGTTCGGCCAGACCGACGTGGTGCTGGTGCTGGGCGCCAACGACGTGGTCAACCCGGCGGCCAAGAACGATCCCAAGTCGCCGATTGCCGGCATGCCGATCCTGGAAGCCTACAAGGCCCGCACCGTGATCGTGAACAAGCGCTCGATGGCCTCCGGCTACGCCGGCCTGGACAACGAACTGTTCTACATGGACCGCACCATGATGGTCTTCGGCGACGCCAAGAAGGTGCTGGAAGACATGGTCAAGGCGGTGGAGTGATAGGCGTGGCCTGGCGGTGCGCATGCGCATCCGCGAGGCCGCTCCCAGCCCAGGCCGCGGCACCGCACACAGTGTCCGCGGCAACACCCACCGCGGCGTCCGCGCGATCAGGCCCGCGCCAGCTGCTCGTCCACCACTTCGATCCAGTGCCGCACCGGCGTGCTGGTGCCGCTCTGCAAGTGCCCGATGCAGCCGATATTGGCCGACAGGATCACGTCCGGCGCGGCCGGCGCGATCGCGGCCAGCTTGCGGTCGCGCAGCGCCAACGCGATGTCGGGATTCAGCACTGAATACGCGCCCGCCGAGCCGCAGCACAGGTGCTGCTCCGCAAACGGCTGCAACTCGAACCCCAACTCGACCAGCAAGCGTTCCGACAACGGCCGCAGTCCCTGCCAGTGCTGCAGGGTGCATGGCGGGTGGAACGATGCCCGCGCGCCCTTGCCCGCCAGCCGCTGGCGCAGTTGCGCCGCATGCGGCGCCACGATTTCCGCCACGTCCTTGACCAGCGCCACGATGTCCGCGGCACGCTGCGCGTAGGCCGGGTCGTGGCGCAGATGATGGGCGTACTCCTTGACCATGGCGCCGCAGCCCGACGCATTCATGACAATGGCCTCGACCGCGCCGTCCTTCACCAGCGGCCACCAGGCATCGATGTTGGCGCGCATCTGGTCCAGGGCGGCCGCCTGCGCGTCCAGGTGAAAGCTGGCGGCGCCACAGCAGCCCGCCCCCGGCGCGATGCGCGCGCCGATGCCGATGGCATCCAGCACGCGGATGGTGGCGGCATCGATCGACGGCATCATCGACGGCTGTACGCAGCCGGCCAGCATCAGCACCTGCCGCGCATGCCCCGCCACCTGCGGCAAGGCGCCGGCGGGACGACGCTCCGGCACCTTGCGCCTGAGCGCTTCCGGCAAGGCGCCGCGCACCGCCTGCCCCAGCCGCATCGCGGGCCCGAACAGCGGCGACAGCATGGCCCGGCGCAGCATTTTGCGCTTGGCCTTCTCGGCCCAGGGCCGCGGCACCCGTTCCTCGACGATCTGGCGGCCGATGTCCACCAGATGCCCGTACTCCACGCCCGACGGACAGGTGGTCTCGCAGTTGCGGCAGGTCAGGCAGCGGTCCAGGTGCTGCTGGGTCGACTGGGTCGGCTCGGCGCCTTCCAGCACCTGCTTGATCAGGTAGATGCGGCCACGCGGGCTGTCGAGTTCGTCGCCCAGCACCTGGTAGGTGGGACAGGTGGCCGTGCAGAAGCCGCAGTGCACGCAGCGCCGCAGGATCGCATCGGCCTCTTTGCCCAGATCGGTATCGCGGGCCCAGGCTGCCAGATTGGTTTGCATGATGCCTATAGCTCCAGGACCAGCCGGCCGGGATTGAACAGCCCCGCCGGATCGAGTTCTTGCTTGAGGCGGCGCGTGATCAGCGCCACGCCCGGCGACAGCGGATGGAACACGCCATCGGCCGGCGGCCGCGTGCCCGCCGTACGGAACAGCGTCGCGTGGCCGCCCAGCCGCTGCGCCAGTTCGCGCAGCTCGGCGGCGTCCTGCGGTCCCAACAGCCAGCGCTGACCGCCGCCCCACTCCAGCAGGGCCTGCCCGCTGCCGACCGCCGCCGCCGTCGGCGGCAAAGCCAGCCGCCACAAGGGCTGGCCCGGCGCAAAGAAAGGATGGGTCTGTTCGCGCAGCCCGCTCCACCAGCCCTGCGCGGCCTCGGGCGCCAGCGCATCACCGCCGATCACCTGCCGCGCGCCAGCGATGGCCGGTGGCGCGCCCGACAGCCGCACGTGCATCTGGCCTTCCTCCCGCACGGTGCCCACCCAGCTGGTGGCCGAGATCGGCAAGGGCTTGCCGCGCCACAGCGCGAAGCTGGCCAATGCCTGGGCCTGGGTCGCCGGCAGCACCAGCGTCAATTCCTCCATCGGCCGCGGCACGACCTTCAGCGACACCTCGAGGATTGCCCCGAAGATGCCATGGGAACCGGCCAGCAGGCGCGATACGTCGTAGCCGGCCACGTTCTTCATGACCTCGCCGCCGAACGACAGCACCCGGCCGTCCGAATCCAGCAGTTGCGCCCCCAGCACGAAGTCGCGCAAGGCGCCCGCGCTCATGCGGCGCGGCCCCGACAGGCCCGCGGCCACGCAGCCCCCAATGGTGGCGGCAGGCGAAAAATGCGGCGGCTCGAAGGCCAGCATCTGGCCGTGCTCGGCCAGCGCCGCCTCCAGCTCAGCCAACGGCGTGCCGGCCCTGACCGTCACCACCAGTTCCGACGGGTGATAGCTGACGATGCCGCGATACGGAGTCATGTCCAGCAGGCAATGGCCATCCTGCGGCGTCACCGGCCGGTAGTTGCCATAGAAGGCCTTGCTGCCGCCGCCCATGACGAACAGCGGCTTGTGACCGGCGCGAGCCGTCATGACCTGGTCGCACAATTCCGACAGGACGAAGTCCATAAGGGAGACGTCCTAGAAGCGTGCGAGATCCGGGAAGCGCAGCTCGCCCGCATGTACGTGCATCTTGCCGTACTCGGCGCAGCGGGCCAGCGTAGGGATGACCTTTTCGGGATTGAGCAGGCACGGCGGATCGAATGCCCGCTTGACCGCCAGGAACGCGTCGAGTTCTTCGCGAGAGAATTGCACGCACATTTGATTTATTTTCTCCATTCCCACACCGTGCTCTCCAGTCACGGTTCCTCCCACCTGCACGCACAGTTCGAGTATGGCCGCGCCGAACTTCTCGGCGCGTTCCACTTCGTCCGGTTTATTCGAATCGAACAGGATCAACGGATGCAGGTTGCCATCGCCCGCATGGAACACGTTGGCGCAGCGCAGGCCGAACTCGTCTTCCATTTGCTCGATGGCGCCCAGCACCCGGGCGAGATGACGGCGCGGAATCGTGCCGTCCATGCAGTAGTAATCGGGCGACACGCGCCCGGCGGCGGGAAACGCGTTCTTGCGTCCCGCCCAGAATTTGAGCCGCTCGGCCTCCGAGGCCGACACCTGGCAGCGGGTGGAACCGGCCGCGCGGAAGATGGCTTCCATGCGCGCGATCTCGTGCGCCACTTCCTCGGGCGTGCCATCGGATTCGCACAGCAGGATGGCCTGCGCGTCCATGTCGTAGCCGGCGCGCACGAAGGGCTCGACCATGTGCGTCGCGCGCCGGTCCATCATCTCCAGCCCGGCGGGAATGATGCCGTCGGCGATCACCCGCGTTACCGCGTTGCCCGCGGCCTCAACGCTGGCAAAGCTCGCCATCACCACCTGGGCGCAGGCCGGCTTGGGAATCAGCTTGACCGTCACCTCGGTCACCACGCCCAGCATGCCTTCCGAGCCGATGAACACCGACAGCAGGTCCAGCCCCGGGGCGTCCGGCGCCTCAGAGCCCAGTTCGACCACGTCGCCGTCGATGGTGACTATGCGCACCCGCAGCACGTTGTGCACCGTGAGGCCGTATTTCAGGCAATGCACCCCCCCGGAATTCTCGGCGACGTTGCCGCCGATCGAACAGGCGATCTGGCTCGACGGGTCGGGCGCGTAGTACAGCCCGTAGGGCGCCGCGGCTTCCGAAATGGCCAGGTTGCGCACCCCGGGTTCAACCACCGCGGTCGCGCTGGCCAGGTCGATGTGCTTGATGCGATTGAACTTGGACAGGCCCAGCAGCACGCCCTGGCTATGCGGCATCGCGCCGCCCGACAGGCCGGTGCCGGCGCCGCGCGCCACCACCGGCGCATTCAGGCGCTTGCAGATGCGCATCACGGCCTGCACCTGTTCCTCGGTCTCGGGCAACGCCACCACCGCGGGCAATGCGCGGTAGAGCGACAGGCCGTCGCACTCGTAGGGGCGGGTGTCCTCTTCACGAAACAGCACGCAATGCGACGGCAGCGCGGCCGACAACGCCTCGACGAGTTGCTGCAACGAATAAGGCGCCGGCACTTGTGCCAGGCCGGTTTCGACCAGTGAATTCATGAGCGCAACAATAGCGCGACCGCAGGCTGGACGCAGGCCGGGATTTACCCGCATCCTGCGTACATCCAACGGCCGCGCGTGACCGCGGACGTAACCAGCCGTAAAACCCCTGCGCGCGGCATGGACAAGCGGACCGCAGGCAGGACCGTTCGCCATTCCCATCCCTTGGGAATTTTTATCCGCCGCGCCGGCGGGGCTTTCCTGAGGCCGAAAAAAAACCGGCGGATCGCCCCGCCGGCTTCTTCGTTGCGCCCCTGCGGACGCCTTACCAGGACACGATCTTGCCCGGGTTGAGAATGTTGTTCGGATCGAACGCGTGCTTGAGGCTGCGCATCAGCGCCAGCGCGTCATCGCCGTGCTCTTCGGCCATGAACTGCATCTTGTGCAGGCCGACGCCATGCTCGCCCGTGCAGGTGCCATCGGCCGCGATGGCCCGGCGCACCAGGTTGTGATTGATGGTCTCGGACTCCTGCCATTCGCGCTCGCTGTCGGCGTCCAGCAGCATCAGCACGTGGAAGTTGCCATCACCGACGTGGCCGACGATGGTGTACGGGAAGCTGGCGCGGTCCAGTTCCTCGACCGTGTCGCGCACGCAATCGGCCAGGCGCGAGATCGGCACGCACACGTCGGTGGTGCTGGCGCGGCAGCCGGGGCGCAATTGCAGGCCGGCGAAGTAAGCGTTGTGGCGCGCGGTCCACAGGCGGCTGCGGTCCTCGGGGCGCTCGGCCCATTCGAAGTCCATGCCGCCATGCTCGGCGGTGATGGCCTGCACGGTCTCGGCCTGCTCCTGCACGCCCGCCGGACTGCCGTGGAATTCAAACACCAGCAGCGGCGTTTCGCGCAGCGTCAGCTTGCTGTGCAGGTTGACAGCGCGCACGCTGGCCGCGTCCATGAACTCGACGCGCGCCACCGGCACGCCCATCTGGATGATTTCGATCACGCTCTGTACCGCGGCATCGAGCGTGGGGAAGTTGCAGACCGCGGCCGACACGGCCTCGGGCTGCGGATACAGGCGCACGGTGACTTCGGTGATGATGCCCAGCGTGCCTTCGCTGCCCACGAAGATGCGGGTCAGGTCGTAGCCGGCCGACGACTTGCGGGCGCGGCCGGCGGTGCGCACGATGCGGCCGTCGGCGGTGACCACGGTCAGCGACATGACGTTCTCGCGCATGGTGCCGTAGCGCACGGCGTTGGTGCCGGAGGCGCGCGTGGCGGCCATGCCGCCCAGGCTGGCGTCGGCGCCCGGATCGATCGGGAAGAACAGGCCGGTGCTGCGGATCTCTTCATTGAGCTGCTTGCGCAGCACGCCGGCCTGCACGGTGGCGGTCAGGTCTTCGGCGTTGACGGCCAGCACCTTGTTCATCTGCGACAGGTCCAGGCTGATGCCGCCCTGGATCGCCAGGATGTGGCCCTCCAGCGACGACCCCGCGCCGTAGGGAATCAGCGGCACGCGGTGTTCGTTGCACAGCCTGGCGACCTCGGCGACTTCCTCGGTGCTCTGGGCGAAGACCACGGCATCGGGCAGCATCGCCGGATACGGCGACTCATCGCGGCCATGGTGTTCGCGCACCGCGGCGGATTCGGAGAAGCGGTCGCCGAAGCGGGCGCGCAGGGCCTCGAGACAAGCGGCCGGCACCGCGCGGCGCAACGATTCAGCGTGCAAGGGAGCGTTCATGATCAGCGGATTCTCGGATGGGGAATCCGGATATTCTACGCCGCCCGCCTTGCTGCGCCGCAAACCGTCCGCCTGGACGGCTCGCGGCCGTTGCGGCTCATTTGCCGGAGGTCAGCGCGACCCGGCGGCGCTCCCGCACGGCATGCGCCAGGCGCTCGAGCACGGCTACCGAGGCGTCCCAGTCGATGCAGCCGTCAGTGATGCTCTGGCCGTAGACCAGCGGCGTGCCCGGCACCATGTCCTGGCGGCCGCCGAGCAGATGGCTTTCGACCATCACGCCGACCAGACGCGCGTCGCCCGCTTCCATCTGACGCGCCACGTCCTCGATCACCAGAGGCTGGTTCTCGGGCTTCTTGCTGCTGTTGGCGTGGCTGGCGTCGATCATGATGCGTTGCGCCAGGCCGGCCTTGGACATGTCCTGGCAGGCCGCATCGACACTGGCGGCGTCGTAGTTCGGCGTCTTGCCGCCGCGCAGGATGACGTGACAGTCCTCGTTGCCGGCCGTCGAGACGATGGCCGAATGCCCGCCCTTGGTCACCGACAGGAAATGGTGCGGCTGCGATGCCGCCTTGATCGCGTCCACGGCGATCTTCACATTGCCATCCGTGCCGTTCTTGAAACCCACCGGACACGACAGTCCGGATGCCAGTTCGCGATGCACCTGGCTCTCCGTCGTGCGCGCCCCGATCGCCCCCCAGGAAACCAGGTCCGCAATGTACTGCGGCGTAATCATGTCCAGGAACTCGCACCCCGCCGGCAGCCCCAGGCTGTTGATATCCAGCAGCAGCTCGCGCGCCACGCGCACGCCCTTGTTGATGTCGAAGCTGCCATCCAGGTCCGGGTCGTTGATCAGCCCCTTCCAACCGACCGTGGTGCGGGGCTTCTCGAAATACACGCGCATCACGATTTCCAGGTCCGCGCTGAGACGGTCACGCACCGGCTTCAGGCGCTTCGCGTATTCGATCGCGGCGCGGGTGTCGTGGATCGAACACGGGCCGATCACGACGATCATGCGGTCGTCCATGCCATGCAGGATGCGGTGCATCGACTGCCGGGCGGCGAACACGGTGTCGGAAGCTTCCTTGGTGCAGGCGAACTCGCGCATGACGTGCGCGGGCGGGTTCAGCTCTTTGATTTCTCGGATGCGAAGGTCGTCGGTATTGTGTGACACGGTACTGCTCCTGGGTTTCCCGCCACCGGGATCGGTCCCGGGGTTGTTCCTCAAGCTGACGGCACAAAAAAAGCCGCCAGTTCGCTGGCGGCTTTTTTGGGGGGATTCTTTCCAAACTTCAGATTGAGCGCTTCCCTTCCTCCGCCAGCGGCTTCAGAAAACCAAAAAAATAAAAGTAAAAGGCGGGGGAAGCGAATTTCATGGGAAAAGACTCTAGCACAATTTTTTCGGGCCGTCACGCCGGTTTATGATGCGGCGTGGCGGCCCTGCTGGCGGCCTGGCGCCCGGTCAGGCCGTCCCGCCGACGGTCAGGCCTTCCATGCGCACCGTGGGCATGCCCACGCCCACCGGCACGCTCTGGCCATCCTTGCCACACGTGCCCACGCCGGAATCCAGCTTCAGGTCGTCGCCGATCATGCTGACGCGGGTCATGGCGTCGGGGCCGTTGCCGATCAGGGTGGCGCCCTTGACCGGATACGTGATCTTGCCGTCTTCGATCATGTAGGCCTCGGAGGCCGAGAACACGAACTTGCCGTTGGTGATGTCGACCTGCCCGCCGCCGAAATTGGCCGCGTACAGGCCGCGCTTGACGGACGAGATGATTTCCTCGGGCGCCTTGTCGCCGGCCAGCATGTAGGTATTGGTCATGCGCGGCATGGGCAGATGCGCGAACGATTCGCGGCGGCCGTTGCCGGTGGCGGCGGTCTTCATCAGGCGCGCGTTCAGCGTGTCCTGCATGTAGCCGCGCAGGATGCCGTCTTCGATCAGCACGTTGCGCTGGGTGGCGTTGCCTTCATCGTCGATGTTGAGCGAGCCGCGGCGATCGGGAATGGTGCCGTCGTCGACCACGGTCACGCCCTTGGACGCGACACGCTCGCCGATGCGGCCCGAGAACACGCTGGAGCCTTTGCGGTTGAAGTCGCCTTCCAGGCCGTGGCCGACGGCTTCGTGCAGCAGGATGCCGGGCCAGCCGGATCCCAGCACCACCGTCATCTCGCCAGCGGGCGCCGGGCGCGCCTCCAGGTTGACCATGGCTTCATGCACGGCGCGCTCGACGTAGCCCTGCAGCATTTCGTCGGTGAAATACGCCAGCCCCAGGCGGCCGCCGCCGCCGGCATGACCCATTTCGCGGCGGCCATTGCGTTCGGCGATGACGGTCAGCGACAGGCGCACCAGCGGCCGCACGTCCGCTGCCAGGCGGCCATCGCTGCCAGCCACCAGCACAACGTCATATTCGGCCCCCAGGCCGGCCATGACCTGGATCACGTGCGGATCGCGGGCCCGCGCCATGCGCTCGATGCGTTCAAGCAGCGCGACCTTCTCGGGCGCGCTCAGGGTCGCCACCGGATCGATGTCGGCATACAGGCTGCGGCCCATTTCGGCCTCGACTTGCGCCGCCACCTTGACCTTGCCGGCGCCGCGGCGGGCGATGCCGCGCACCGCATGGGCCGAGGACAGCAAGGCGTCGGCCGAGAGCGAATCGGAATAGGCGAACGCGGTTTTCTCGCCGCTGACGGCGCGCACGCCGACGCCCTGGCTGATCGAGAAGCTGCCGGTCTTGACGATGCCCTCTTCCAGGCTCCAGCCCTCGCTGCGGGTGTACTGGAAATACAGGTCGGCATAGTCGACCTTGTGGGTGAAGATTTCGCCCAGCGCGCGCGCCATGTCGGCCTCGGTCAGCCCCCAGGGGTCGAGCAACAGCGATTTGGCGGTGGCCAGGGATGCAATAGCGGGATCGATGATTTTCATAGGACTCTGTTCGGGGGCGCCGGCGCGCACACGCGGCTGCCAGGACGCTCAAGGCTATATCGTACCGCCGACACGGGTCCGACGTCGCGCCGCTCGAATATTGTCTAGCAAGTTAACCAATTTGCGGCCGCTTCCAAACTGGCGCCAACGCTAGCCGAAAATAGGATCCTGCCGCCACGCATTGCTTCCAGCGGCCCCTGCCGACCGCAATGCAGCATGGCGGAAGACAGTGCCAAACTTGTCATACAACTCAACAACAAAATAGAGATACCGGGGAGAATGACGAAAATCTTTACACCGACATAACTTTCCCGAGAATCGGGAAGGAAAATCCGTATACCCGCTCAAATCGCTGAAATACGCGCTACGCCCCAGTCGTCCTATCTCTGGAAGATCAGTCCGAGACGATGCGGACGCGCTTTCCGAAACCGGGGCGACGCATTCTTACCTATCGCTGAAATTTCCGGATCTTTCATCCATCCGCTCGCTTCCTGAAACAAAAGCACGCAATTCCAGCGCCATGAAGTTGCATTCGTCCGCCCCGTGAACCAAAGCGGGTTTTGTTTCAATTGGTCCCAAATTTGAGAATATCATTCCCAAAACTTGTTCCTTGCGGGAACCCGCAAGACTAAAGACTCTCCGGCGGTTTTGATACAAAGTAATTAGTCCAAAACTGCGGCACTCGACCGGCAATTTCTGTATTATGCGAGGCACAACAAATAAACATAACTCCGCCGGCGATTAAAGCAGTTCCATAATCAGGAATAACCATGGCCCGAGAAACCTACGCAGCTCTGCAAGCAAAGATCGAAAAGGAAATCAACAAGCTCCAAAAGAAGGCTGAAGTCCTCCAAACCAAGCGTCGCAAGCCGGTGATCTCGTCGATCATCACGTCGATGCGCGAGTACGACATCACCCCCGAAGAGATCGCCGCCGCCTACGGCGCCGGCAAGCCTGTCCGCGCCGCCAGCGCCGGCCGCCGCAAGGCTGGCGCCGCCGGCCGCCCCGCCAACGCCGCCAAACGCGCCGTTGCGCCCAAGTACCGCCACCCCCAAACCGGGGAAACCTGGAGCGGTCGTGGCAAGGCGCCGCGCTGGCTCGCCGCGGAAGAAGCCGCCGGCGCCACGCGCGACAGTTTTCTCATCAAAGAATAAAACCTATTTTTCAGTAAGAAAAATAAAGGCGCACCATTGTGGTGCGCCTTTATTATTTTTGGCTTGCCGCCCGCGGCGGCTGAAATTTACTGAACGGGAAATTGGATTTCACGCTCGGCGCCATTATTTCCCGGGAAGTTGTCAAATATTGCACGAACCAGGTAGGGCATCATGCGGACAAAATTGTCCTGCTCGCTGAGTATGAAGGCGCTGGACCGGTAGACCTCGGCCCCGCCGCGCTGGCTATCGTGGATCTGCAGCGTGAGCGTATTGCGCTGGGCCACCACGGGCACGTCCACCCATTCCGGGCCCCAGTAGCCGTAATAGCCGCCCCACGGACGCGGACCATAGAAGCCGCCGTAGCCATACCCGCCGTTGAAATATGGGTCATAAGGCCGCCGCACCATGACTTGCGTCTGCGCCGTGCCATAACGGAACGACACGTCGAAACGGGCCTTGGCGCCGGCCGGGGCTTCCACCAGGCCGGTGGCGCCGATACCGGCACGAACCATGTCCTGGTAGGACTGATATTCAAGATTATTGGCCTGTGACGGTTCGGCGGGCACGAATTGATAGGTCTGGCCTTCGACGCCGGTGGGCCATTGCTGGAACGAGGTGACGCGCGCCGACACGGTGGGAGTGGCGCATCCGCTCAGCACCAGCGCCCCCAGTACGGCCAGGACGGCGGCCCAACGGCCGGTATTGAACGGTACGGAACGGAACATTTGCAACTCCTCATTGCGCGACGGCGCCCATCATACTGAGCTTTGACCGCGCGGGTCGCCGAAAGTTTACGCTCCCCCGGGGCCGATGCGCCTGTGTGTCACGGCCCAGCCACTACAATAGGACTCTCGTTCATACAGGACTGCAATCCCATGCGCACAGACACGCCCGTTACCGTATACCGCAAGGATTACCAGCCCTACCCCTACGACATTCCGCAAGTCTCCCTGGCCTTCGACCTGGCGCCCGACAGCACCGAGGTGCGCTGCATCATGCAGGTGCGGCGCAAGGCCGATGCCAGCGCCGACGCCGCCCTGGTGCTGGACGGCGAAGAGCTGGAACTCGTCTCGGTAGGCGTGGACGGCCAGGCCCTGCCGGCCGACCGCTACCACCTGTCCGAACACAGCCTGGCGCTGTACGGCCTGCCCGCCGAAGCCACCGTGGAGATCGTCAGCCGTTGCAAGCCCTCGGCCAACTCAACGCTGATGGGCCTGTACGTCTCGGGCGGCAATTTCTTCACCCAATGCGAGGCGGAGGGCTTTCGCCGCATCACGTGGTTCGCCGACAGGCCGGACGTCATGTCGCGCTACCGCGTGACCTTGCGCGCCGCGCCGGCCTATCCGGTGCTGCTGTCCAACGGCAACCTGGTTGCCTCGCGCCAGTTGCCCGACGGCCGCAACGAGGTGGAATGGGAAGACCCGTTCCCCAAGCCCTGCTATCTGTTCGCGCTGGTGGGCGGCAACCTGACCCACCGCGAAACCACGGTCAAGACCGCCAGCGGCCGCGACGTGTTGTTGCAGGTCTACAGCGACCCGGGCGCCGAGACCAAGACCGAATGGGCGCTGGATTCCCTGGTGCGCGCGTTGCGTTGGGACGAAACCCGTTTCGGCCTGGAACTCGACCTGGACCGCTTCATGGTGGTGGCCGTCCATGACTTCAACATGGGCGCGATGGAGAACAAGGGCCTGAACATTTTCAATGCCGCCTACGTGCTGGCCGACGCGGATACCGCCACGGACGCCAATTACGAGGGCATCGAATCGGTCATCGGCCACGAGTACTTTCACAACTGGACCGGCAACCGCGTCACCTGCCGCGACTGGTTCCAGTTGAGCCTGAAGGAAGGGCTGACCGTCTTCCGCGACCAGGAATTCAGCGCCGACATGATGGCGCAAGGCATGGACGAAACCGCCGCCGCCAGCGCCCGCGCGGTCAAGCGCATCGACGACGTGGTGACACTGCGCGCGGCGCAATTCCCGGAGGACGCGGGTCCGATGGCCCACCCGATCCGCCCCGACAGTTATCAGGAAATCGGCAACTTCTATACCGCCACGGTGTACGAGAAAGGCGCCGAGGTCATCCGCATGCAGCACACGCTGCTGGGCGAAGCCGGTTTCCGCGCCGGCATGGACGAGTATTTCCGCCGCCACGACGGCCAGGCCGTGACCTGCGACGACTTCGTCGCCGCCATGGAATCGGTCTACACCCGTCAGCACCCGGGCCGCGATCTGTCGGTGTTCCGCAACTGGTACCGCCAGGCGGGCACGCCGCGCGTTACCGTCAAGTTGACGCACGACGCCGCCGCGCGCCGCTGCACCGTGACGTTGTCGCAGGAATGCCAGCCGGTCGGTGTCGAGAAAAAGGCCCCCGCCGGCTTCGTCAAGGCGCCCTACCATATCCCCTTCGCCATCGGCCTGCTGGACCGCAATGGCCGCGCCCTGCCCTTGCGCCATGACGGCGCGGTCAAGGACACCGCGCTGCTGGAACTGACCACGCAGAGCCAGCAATGGCATTTCGACGACATCGACGAAATGCCGGTGCCGTCGCTGCTGCGCGACTTTTCCGCGCCGGTGATCGTCGATTACGACTGGACCGACGAGGAGTTGGCGCTGCTGTCGGCCCACGACGGCAACCCGTTCGCGCGCTGGGAAGCCGGCCAGGAACTGGCCACCCGCCAGATCCTGGCGCTGGCCGAGGCGCGCCAGGCCGGCCGCACGCTGCACGCCGACCCGGCCTTCATCGCCGCCTGGCGCGCGCTGTTGACCGACCCGGCGCTGGATGCCGCTTACCGCGCCCGCGCCCTGGCGCTGCCCTCGGAAAAGACCCTGGCCGAACGCATGCAGGCCGTCGATCCGCCGGCGCTGGCGGTGGCGCGCGATTTCCTGCGCGCCGAGCTGGGCCGGCAGTTGGCGGCCGAATTCCGCCAGGCCTTCGACGACAACCAGACGCCGGGCGAATACAGCCCCGCGCCCGTGCCGGCCGGCAAGCGGGCCATGAAGAACCTGGCGCTCAGCCACCTGATGGCGGCCGGCGAGCACGAGGCGCAGCGCCTGGCCGAACAGCAATACGAACACGCCGGCAACATGACCGACAGCATGGCGGCATTGTCGGCCCTGATCAACTACGGCCAGGGCGACTTCCCGCAACGGGCGCTGGCGGCGTTCTACGACAAATGGCATGACAACGCGCTGGTGGTGGACAAGTGGTTCGCGCTGCAGGCGGCGGCGCGCTACACCACGGTGCAGACCGCGCGCGAACTGATGACGCACCCGGCGTTCACGCTGCGCAACCCGAACCGGGCGCGCGCGCTGATTTTCCAGTTCTGCCTGAACAATGCCCGCGGCATGCACCACCCGGATGGCTCGGGCTACGCCTTCTGGGCCGACCAGGTGCTGGCGCTGGACGCCCTCAACCCGGAAATCGCCGCCCGCCTGGCGCGCGCGCTGGACAACTGGTCGCGCTACGTGCCGGCCCTGCGCGGCCCCATGCAGGAAGCGCTGCAGCGGGTGCGCGCCCACGAAGGGCTGTCGCGCAACGTGCAGGAAATCGTATCCAAGGCTTTAGAATTCGCAGCATAGGGAGAACCTCTTGAAACGTAAAACACTTACCCAATACCTGGTGGAGCAGCAACGCTCCGCGCAGGCCCTGGCCCCCGAAGTGCGGCTGCTCATCGAAGTGGTGGCGCGCGCCTGCAAGGCGATCAGCCACGCGGTCAGCAAGGGCGCGCTCGGCGGCGTCCTGGGCAGTCTCGAAAGCGAGAACGTGCAGGGCGAAGTGCAGAAGAAGCTGGACGTGCTGTCCAACGAGATCCTGCTCGAAGCCAACGAATGGGGCGGCCACCTGGCGGCCATGGCCTCGGAAGAGATGGAGACCATCCACCTGATTCCGAACCGTTACCCCAAGGGCGAATACCTGCTGCTGTTCGATCCGCTGGACGGCTCCTCGAACATCGACGTGAACGTGTCGATCGGCACCATCTTTTCGGTGCTGCACGCCCCGCACAACGTGTCGGGCGCGCCGGTCTGTGAGGCCGACTTCCTGCAGCCGGGCAACAAGCAGGTGGTGGCCGGCTATGCCGTCTACGGCCCGCAGACCATGCTGGTGCTGACCATCGGCAACGGCGTGGTCGGTTTCACGCTGGACCGCGAGATGGGTTCCTGGGTGCTGACCCACGAGAACATCCGCGTGCCCGAAGACACCAAGGAATTCGCCATCAACATGTCGAACATGCGCCACTGGGCCGCCCCGGTCAAGCGCTACATCGACGACTGCCTGGCCGGTTCCACCGGCCCCCTGGGCAAGGACTACAACATGCGCTGGATCGCCTCGATGGTGGCCGATGTGCATCGCATCCTGACCCGCGGCGGCATCTTCATGTACCCCTGGGATGCGCGCGAGCCGGGCAAGGCCGGCAAGCTGCGCCTGATGTACGAAGCCAACCCCATGAGCTTCCTCATCGAACAGGCCGGCGGCGCGGCAATCAACGGCACGCAGCGCATCCTCGACATCCAGCCGGACAAGCTGCACCAGCGCGTCAGCGTGATCCTGGGCTCGAAGAACGAAGTCGAACGCGTGGGCCGCTACCACGCCGAGGACGCGGGCAAGTAAGCTCGGTGTTCGCCCAACAAAAAGCCCCGGCCTGAGCCGGGGCTTTTTTTCGTCGGGATCCGGCGAAGGGCTTACTTGACCTCTTCGATGGACTTCACATCGTCCTTGTTGATCTGGACCTTCTTGCCGTCCTTGTCGTACTCGTACATGCCGGACTTCTTGTCATAGGTCGGCGTGTCGGGCGTCACGGTCGAGGTCCCGTCCCGTTGCTGAATAACCGAGGGCGACGAGCATCCGGCCAGCACCCCTACTCCGGTCACCACCAGGGCCAACGTCATGGTCTTCAGGTTCATGGGCGTGTTCTCCGAGTGTGAATGGTGGATTCACTGTATCGGATGCGCGCCGAAAAAAAGTGACGGCATGTGGCCAAAATGCGTATGAAAGTAAAAAACCCCTCGCGGCTCACACCGCGAGAGGTTGCAACCCCATACAACCGCAAGCTGCCTTTACACCTTGGCGTGGGCCTCGACGTAGCGGCGCACGGCGGCGGCATCGCAGTCCATGACTTCAACGCGCTGCGGCAAGGATTCCAGGTTGGCCAGATTGCCCGGCGGCGTGGCCGGACGGCCCAGCGCGGCCTCGATGGTTTCCGAGAACTTGGCCGGCAAGGCGGTTTCCAGCACCAGCATCGGCACGCCGGGCTCGACGTGCTCGCGCGCGACCTTGACGCCGTCGGCGGTGTGCGGATCGACCAGCACGCCGGTCTCGTCGTAAAGCGAACGGATCGTGGCCAGGCGGTCTTCGTGCGAGCTGGCGCCCGAGACGAAGCCGTACTGTGCCTCGAATTGCGGCTTGAGCGCCGACAGGTCGAAGAAACCGTCGCGCGCCATGTCGGCCCACAGCGCCTTGACGCGGTCGGCATCGCGGCCGACCAGGTCGAACACGAAGCGCTCGAAGTTCGAGGCGCGCGAAATGTCCATCGACGGGCTGGAGGTGGCGTAGGTCTGCTCGGCCGGGCGTGGGCGATAGATGCCGGTGCGGAAGAATTCTTCCAGCACGTTGTTCTCGTTGGTGGCCAGCACCAGGCGGCGCACCGGCAGGCCCATGCCGCGGGCGATGTGGCCCGACAGGATGTTGCCGAAGTTGCCCGAGGGCACCGTGAACGAGACCTGCTGGCCCGGCTTGTCGGTGGCGCGCAGCCAGCCGTGGAAGTAGTACACCACCTGGGCGGCGATGCGCGCCCAGTTGATCGAGTTGACCGCGCCCAGGCGGTACTTGGCCTTGAAGGCCAGGTCGCCGGCCAGCGCCTTGACGATGTCCTGCGCTTCGTCGAACACGCCGCGCACGGCGATGTTGTGGATGTTCTCGTCCTGCAGCGAGTACATCTGGGCGCGCTGGAACGCGCTCATGCGGCCGTGCGGCGACAGCATGAATACGGCCACGCCGCGTTTGCCGCGCAGCGCGTATTCGGCCGCCGAACCGGTGTCGCCCGAGGTGGCGCCGACGATGTTGAGCGTGGTGCCGCGTTGGGTCAGCACGTACTCGAACACCTGGCCCAGGAACTGCATGGCCATGTCCTTGAAGGCCAGCGTCGGGCCTTCGGACAGCCCCAGCAGCGACAGGCCGTCGTTCAGCGGACGTAGCGGGACGATGTCTTCGCTGTTGAAGATCTGCGAGGTGTAGGCGGCGCGGGTCAGGCGGCGCAGGTCCTCGGCCGGGATGTCGGTGGCAAAGCGCGACAGCACTTCGAACGCCAGGTCGGCGTACGGCAGACCGCGCCAAGATTCCAGCGTCTCTGCCGAGATCTGCGGCAGTTGCTCCGGCACGGCCAGGCCGCCATCCGGCGCCAGCCCTTCGAGCAGGATGTCGGAGAACGGCAGGGGCGCCATGCCCCCCCGCGTAGAAATGTAGTTCATGTCATTGACTCCACAATGCACTGCGTCCCGCCAGGCCAGGCCGCGCGGAGCCGGCTCCGCCGGGCCGCCGCCGGCGCCCCCTTGAGGGGGAAGCGCCGCAGGCGCTTCGGGGGTGGGCCTTCCTCATGCCAAATGCTCCACGCGCAGGCGCGTGACCTTGGACCGCACGAACGGCAAGGCCTCGATGCGCTCGATGGCCTGGTTGACGTTGCCCTCCACCGCTTCGTGCGTCAGGAAGATGATGTCCGCGCCGCCGATGTGCGAGGGCTGCTGGATCATCGAGCCGATCGAGATCGAGCGGTCGGCCAGGAGGCGCGCGATGTCGGCCAGCACGCCCGGCTGGTCGTCCACGCGCAGGCGCAGGTAGTAGGAGGTGCTGACCTGCTCGATCGGCAGGATCGGCGTGTCGGCCATGGCGTCCGGCTGGAACGCCAGATGCGGCACGCGGTTGCCCGGATCGGCGGTATGCAGGCGGGTCACGTCGACCAGGTCGGCCACCACCGCCGAGGCGGTCGGCTCTTCGCCGGCGCCCTGGCCGTAGTACAGCGTCGGGCCGACGGCGTCGCCCTTGACCAGCACCGCGTTCATGGCGCCTTCGACGTTGGCCAACAGGCGCTCGGCCGGCACCAGCGCGGGATGCACGCGCAGCTCGATACCGTCGGCGCGGCGCTTGGTGATGCCCAGCAGCTTGATGCGGTAGCCCAGGCGCTCGGCGTGCTCGATGTCCTCGGCGGCCAGTTGCGAGATGCCTTCGATGTAGGCGCGGTCGAACTGCACCGGCACGCCGAAGGCCAGCGAGGCCAGCAGCGTCAGCTTGTGCGCGGCGTCGACGCCTTCCACGTCGAACGTGGGATCGGCTTCGGCGTAGCCCAGGCGCTGGGCTTCGGCCAGCACGTCGGCGAACGGCAGGCCGCGCGAGCGCATTTCCGACAGGATGAAATTGGTGGTGCCGTTGATGATGCCGGCGACCCACTGGATGCGGTTGGCGGTCAGGCCTTCGCGGATGGCCTTGATGATGGGGATGCCGCCGGCGACGGCGGCTTCGAAGGCCACCATCACGCCGCGCTCGGAGGCCGCGGCGAAGATCTCATTGCCGTGCTTGGCCAGCAGCGCCTTGTTGGCGGTGACCACGTGCTTGCCGTTGGCGATGGCTTCCAGCACCAGCTCGCGCGCCAGCGTATCGCCGCCGATCAGCTCGACCACGATGTCGATCTCGGGATCGCGCACCAGCGCGTGCACGTCGGTATCCACGGGCAGCGTGTCGCCGACGCGGGCGCGCGCCTTGGGCACGTCGCGCACGGCGGCGCGGGTCACTTCAATGCGGCGACCGGCGCGGCGCGCGATCTCTTCCGCATTGCGCGACAGCACCGTCCAGGTGCCGCCGCCGACCACGCCCAGGCCGAGCAGGCCCACTTTCATGGGATTCATCGCGGCGCCCTCGGCGGGCGGGCGTTGAGGGGAATTCATTTCAGTTCTCCAAACACTCACGCAATAACGGCTGCAGTCCACAAACGCGCCCCCCCGATCGGGATGCCGCGGATCCGGCTCCGCCGGTCCGCCAGCATGCCCCCCTGGGGGGAAGCGCGCAGCGCTTCGGGGGGGACCTTACCTATAGCCGTCCTTGCGGAACATATCCTTGATGCCGCGCACCGCCTGGCGGGTGCGCTGCTCGTTTTCGATAAGAGCGAAGCGCACGTATTCGTCGCCATACTCGCCGAAGCCGATCCCGGGGGAAACGGCTACCTTCGCATCCGACAGGACGCGCTTGGCAAACTCCAAAGAGCCCATCGCCCGGTAGGGTTCGGGGATCTGCGCCCAGATGTACATGGACGCCTTGGGAATTTCCACATTCCAACCTGCTTCGTGCAGACCGCGCGCGAGCACGTCGCGGCGGCTTTGGTACTGCGCCACGATTTCGTTCACGCAGTCCTGCGGGCCGTCGAGGGCGGCGATCGAGGCCACCTGGATCGGCGTGAACGTGCCGTAGTCGTGATAGCTCTTGATGCGCGCCAGCGCGCCGACCAGCTCGCGGTTGCCGACCATGTAGCCGATGCGCCAGCCCGCCATGTTGTAGCTCTTGCTCATGGTGAAGAACTCGACCGCGACATCGCGCGCGCCGGGCACCTGCATGATCGAGGGGGCGACATAGCCGTCGAAGGTGATGTCGGCGTAGGCCAGGTCGTGCACCACCAGGATGTCGTGTTCCTTGGCCAGGGCCACCACGCGCTCGAAGAACGACAGGTCGACGCACTGGGCGGTCGGGTTGCTGGGGAATCCCAGCACCATCATCTTGGGCTTGGGAATCGACTCGCGCACGGCGCGCTCGAGTTCCTCGAAGAAGTCCACGCCCGGCGTCATGCGCACGGAACGGATGTTGGCGCCGGCGATGACCGCGCCATAGATGTGGATCGGGTAGCTGGGGTTGGGCACCAGCACGGTGTCGCCGCGGTCCAGGGTGGCCAGCATCAGGTGCGCCAGGCCTTCCTTGGAGCCGATGGTGACGATGGCTTCGGAATCGGGGTCGAGTTCGACCGCGTAGCGGCGCTGGTACCAGTCACAGATGGCCTTGCGCAGGCGCGGGATGCCCTTGGACACCGAGTAGCCGTGGGTGGTCGGGCGGATGGTGGCCTCGACCATCTTGTCGACGATGTGCTTGGGGGTGGCGCCGTCCGGATTGCCCATCGACATGTCGATGATGTCCTCGCCGCGCCGACGGGCTGCCATCTTGAGCTCGCCGGTAATGTTGAAAACGTACGGGGGCAAACGCTCAATGCGAGAGAACTTCCTCATGATGGGAATCCTTAGGGGGCGAAGGGGCAAAAATCCAGGGCGCGAGGGCGCGAAGGGGAAACGGGCTCAAAGGCCGCGCCAGCAAAGGTTTGCGGCGCAGCAAAACCCTGTAATCTAGCGCAAGGACGCCTGGGCGGCAAATGGAACAAAAATAGGGCCTGTTTGAGCGCAAAATTGGTGGCAAAAATGCCCGTCCGGCCGCCGGGCCGCCCCCAAGGGCGGGCAGCCCCCGCGGGGCAGAGTGCGCAGCGAGCAAGGCGTGGGGGTATTCCCTTTGCAACATGCCGCCATCCTGATGCGCTATTATCGGAGCCATAAAGCCGGAGTATTTATTGAAGCTGCATACCGATCCTGCGACGGCCGCCCTGAACACCGTCACCGCCTACGGTGACGGTTATATCGAGGTCAACCAGGTACGTTTTTCCTCCTCGGTCGCTTTTGGCCCCGAAGGCGAAGTTGCCCCTTGGCCCGTTCAGTCGCCGGCCGACATCACCCCCACCCTCTTGCGTCAGGCGGCCGGATTGTCCGAACCCGTCCGCGACCCCTTGGCATTCCTGGACGAACCCGAAGCCACCCCCAGCCGCCCGGCCAATGCGCCGGAAGTGCTGCTGGTCGGCACGGGCGGCCGCCAGCAGTTCCTGCGCCCCGAAGTGCTGCGTCCCCTGTTGGCCGCGGGCATCGGCGTGGAAATCATGGACACCCACGCCGCCTCGCGCACCTACAACATCCTGATGGCGGAGGGCCGGCGCGTGGTCGTCGCCCTCATCCCCCCGAACGGAGAACCCCAGACATGATGATGCCCATCATCGGCAAGCCCGCCCCGCTGTTCACCGCTGAAAGCACCATCGGGCCGATCAGCCTGGAGCAGTGCCAGGGTCGCGCCGTGATCCTGTATTTCTATCCCAAGGACAACACCCCTGGCTGCACCACCGAGAGCCAGGATTTCCGCGACCTGCACGCCGACTTCCTGTCGGCCAGCGCCGTGGTGGTCGGAATCTCGCGCGATTCGCTGAAGTCGCACGAGAACTTCAAGGCCAAGTACGAGCTTCCTTTCCCTCTCATCTCCGACGCCGACGAAACCGTGTGCAATCTGTACGGCGTCATCAAGCAGAAGAACATGTACGGCAAGCAGGTGCGCGGCATCGAGCGCAGCACCTTTCTGATCGACGCTTATGGCGTGCTGGTGCAGGAGTGGCGCGGGGTGAAGGTCCCGGGCCACGCCAAGGAAGTCCTGCAGGCCGCCAAGAGCATCGGTTAGCCGTGCACAGGAATACCCGTCAGGTGCCATAGCCGGCCCATACTGGAGAGTGACGCATATGCCGCTTCCGAAGTTGCCCACCCGCCCCGCAGCCATCCTGACCTTCCCCTCGGGCGATAACGCCCGGGCGCAGGCCCGCAGCACCAAGACCGCCGCTGCGCGGTCGAACACCCAGGCCGTCCTGGCCGAAGACGACGAGGACGAGCTGCTGGTCCAGCCCGAACTCGACGGCATGGCCCATCCCGCCCGCAAGGCCCAGATTCCGGCCCGCCAGGTGCCGCCGCCGGCCCCCGCCGCGCCGGCCCCGGCGCCGCGCGCCCAGGCGCGCCAGGCCAAGCCCGCCGCGACTCCGGCCAAGCGCGCCAAGCCGCGCGCCCAGAACGAGCCGCGCAAGCTGTTCGTGCTGGACACCAACGTGCTGCTGCACGACCCCAGCTCGCTGTTCCGCTTCGAAGAGCACGACATCTTCCTGCCGATGATGACGCTCGAAGAACTGGACCACCAGAAAAAGGGCATGTCCGAAGTGGCGCGCAACGCCCGCCAGGTCAGCCGTTCGCTCGACGCCCTGGTGCAGGACGCGACCCAGCTGGACGAAGGCCTGGAACTGGCCAAGCTGGGCAACAAGGACGCCACCGGGCGCCTGATGTTCCAGACCACCGCCATCCACAGCACCCTGCCCTCGGACCTGCCCATGGGCAAGGCCGACAATCAGATCCTGGGCGTGGTGCGGGCGCTGCAGGAAAAATACCCGCAGCGCGAAGTCGTGCTGGTGTCCAAGGACATCAACATGCGCCTGAAGGCGCGCGCGCTGGGCATGGCCGCGGAAGACTACTTCAACGACCACGTCCTGGAAGACTCGGACCTGATGTACTCGGGCGTGATGCAGCTGCCCGAGGATTTCTGGAACAAGCACGGCAAGGACGTCGAATCCTGGCAACAGGGCGGCACCACCTTCTACCGCATCCACGGCCCGCTGTGTTCGCAGTTCGTGGTCAACCAGTTCGTCTACTTCGAAGGCCAGATGCCGCTGTACGCCCAGGTGCGCGAGGTCAGCGGCAAGATGGCGGTGCTGGCGACGCTGCGCGACTACACCCACGGCAAGAACAACGTCTGGGGCATCACCGCGCGCAACCGCGAGCAGAACTTCGCCATGAACCTGCTGATGAACCCGGAATGCGACTTCGTGTCGCTGCTGGGCCAGGCGGGCACGGGCAAGACGCTGCTGGCGCTGGCGGCCGGCATCACCCAGGTACTGGAGACCAAGCGCTACACCGAGATCATCATGACCCGCGTCACGGTGCCTGTCGGTGAAGACATCGGCTTCCTGCCCGGCACCGAGGAAGAGAAGATGCTGCCCTGGATGGGGGCGCTGGAAGACAACCTCGACGTGCTGAACATGGGCGAAGGCGAAGGCAACGGCGACTGGGGGCGCGCCGCCACCATGGACCTGATCCGGTCGCGCATCAAGGTCAAGTCGCTGAACTTCATGCGCGGGCGCACCTTCCTGAACAAGTACCTGATCATCGACGAGGCCCAGAACCTGACGCCCAAGCAGATGAAGACGCTGGTGACGCGCGCCGGCCCCGGCACCAAGGTGATCTGCCTGGGCAACATCGCCCAGATCGACACGCCTTACCTGACCGAAGGCAGCTCGGGCCTGACGTTCGTGGTCGACCGCTTCAAGGGCTGGCCGCACTCGGGCCACGTAACCTTGCAGCGCGGCGAGCGCTCGCGCCTGGCGGACTACGCCGGGGACGTGCTGTGAGCCGTCACGCGGCGTGGGCTAGCTGCCCGCCGAGGAGACTGTTTCCCCTTGGAGCGGCTGGCAGGGAATCCCCGTAACGCCGCGCCCGGCCAAAGAAAAAGCCCCTTGAGCAATCAAGGGGCTTTTTTTCCACACGGCCGGACGATTTATTTGTCGGCGGCGTTGGTGATGGCGTTGCCGGCCCGCGACATGTCCTTGCCCATGCCCGCCACGGTATTGCAACCGGCGAGTACGAAGCCGAACACGACGAAGGCGGTCAGCACGATCTTGCTGCGCATGCTGGCGCTCCTGAAGTGAAGAAACGGTTCCGGGGCGTACTTTAAACGATCTGGACGCGAAGTTCGCCCAGGCCATCCACGCCGCCGGTGATGACATCGCCCTGCACCACGGCGCCCACGCCCTCGGGCGTGCCGGTGAAGATGATGTCGCCCGGCTGCAGCTCGAACAGGCCCGACAGGTAGGCAATGCTTTCGGGGATGTTCCAGATCATCTGGGAGATATCGCTGGCCTGCTTGCGCTGGCCGTTGACGTCGAGCCAGATGGCGCCCTTGTCGAGCGTGCCGACCACGCTGCGCGGGTGGATCGGCCCCAGGGGCGCGGACAGGTCGAACGCCTTGCCCACTTCCCAGGGACGGCCCTGCTTCTTCATTTCGCCCTGCAGGTCGCGGCGGGTCATGTCCAGGCCCAGGGCGTAGCCCCAGACGCAATCGTTGGCCTGATCCACCGGAATGTCCCGACCGCCCTTGCCCAGCACCACCACCAGTTCCATTTCGTAGTGCAGGTTGGAGGTCTTGGGCGGATACGGCATCTTGCCGGTCTCGCCATCGGCCACGCTCAGCACCGCGTCGGCGGGCTTGCAGAAGAAGAACGGATCTTCACGGCCGGTGAAGCCCATTTCCTTGGCGTGCTCGGCGTAGTTGCGGCCGACGCAATAGACGCGGCGCACCGGGAACAGCGCGGCGCTGCCGGCAACGGGAACCGCGGTCAGCGGCTGGGGAGGCAATACGTAGTCCATGATCTATCAACCTATGACGGGTGGAACGGTCCGATGGCAAAAAATCATCCGCGAGTGTATCCCTTTCCGGGAACGCGAATATTCAGGGAATTGTAGGGATTTCCCCGTCAAACACCACCAGGCGCGTGATGAAGTCGGCCATGTAGGCTTTCATTTCCTGATGCGCGGGCGACACCTGATAGCGGTCGTGGGCGGCGGCGTCGGCGAAGCCGGCCACCACCGCATGGGACAGGCCATCCGAGCGGCTGGCCTCGTTGGGCCGGAAGGCATAGGCGGCCACCCCGTCGCATTCGGCCATGATGCGGGCACAGTATCCCTGCACCCGTTCATGGAAGCGCGCGTCGGCGGCGCCGGAAAGCTGCAGCATCACGACATGCAGGAACATCACGACTCCTTTTTCGAACGGGCGACGGCCAGCCAGGCGCGCGACACCAGCCCCATGATGCCGTCGCGGAACAACAGGACGCACAGGATGAAGATAGCCCCCTGCACGATCAGCACCCAGGACCCCAGCGGCGCCAGGTAATTCTGCAGCGACACGAAAGTGAACGCGCCGGCCAGCGGACCGAACACCGTGCCAATGCCGCCCAGCAGCGCCATCAGCACCACTTCGCCGTTGGCGTGCCAGTGCACGTCGGTCAGCGAGGCCACGCCGAACACCAGCACCTTGAGCCCGCCGGCCAATCCCGCCACCGAGGCCGACAACGTAAACGCCAGCAGCTTGTAGCGCGACGTCGAATAGCCCAGCGAGCGGGCCCGTTGCTCGTTGTCGCGCACGGAACGGATCACCTCGCCGAACGGCGAATTGAGCACCCGCAGCACGAAGGCGTAACCCAGGGCGAACACCGCCAGCGTGAAGTAGTACATCGGCATCACGCTGTCCAGGTCGAACAGACCGAACAGCTTGCCGCGCGGCACGCTCTGCAGGCCGTCCTCGCCGCCGGTGAAACCCGCCTGCACCGCGATGAAGTACACCAGCTGCGACAGCGCCAGCGTGATCATGGCGAAGTAGATACCCTGGCGCCGGATCGCGATGGCGCCGAACGCCAGCCCGAGCAGGCCGCCGGTCAGCACCCCGGCCAGCAGGCCCAGTTCGGGCGTGGCGCCCAACAGCTTCATGACAATGCCGGTGGCATAGGCCGCCGCGCCGAAGAAGGCGGCGTGGCCGAACGACAACAGGCCGACATAGCCCACCAGCAGGTTGAAGGCCGCGGCGAACAGCGCGAAACACAGCACCTTCATCAGGAACGTGGGATAGACAAACCAGGGCGCGGCCAGCGCCACCAGCGCCAGGGCCGCCATGCTCCAGCGCATGGCGCGACGACCCAGCTGCACCGGTTCGCGCGTGGCTTCGGCCGCCAGCACGTTCTGCACCTGCAGCGGCTTGCCGAACAGGCCGGCAGGCTTGCACAGCAGCACCAGCACCATGATGAGGAAGATCGCCAGGTTGGCGGCTTCCGGATAGAACACCTTGGTCAGCCCCTCGATGATGCCCAGCCCGAAGCCGCTGACGATGGCGCCCATGATGGAACCCATGCCGCCTATCACCACCACCGCGAACACCACCACCACCAGGTTCGAGCCCATCATCGGGCTGACCTGGTAGATGGGCGCGGCGATCACGCCGGCCACCGACGCCAGCGCCACGCCGAGCGCGTAGGTCAGCGTGATCAACAGCGGCACGTTGATGCCGAACGAGCGCACGATGGTCGGGTTCTCGGTGGCCGCGCGCAGCATGGCGCCGACGCGGGTCTTCTCGATCAGCACCCACACCGCCAGGCACAGCACCAGCGACACCGCCACCGCCCAGCCGCGGTACCACGGCAGGAACATGAAGCCCAGGTTGACCCCGCCCGTCAGCGCCTTGGGGATGGTGTACGGCAACCCCGACACGCCGTAGGCCTGGCGCAGCCCGCCTTCAATCAGCAGCGCCAGCCCGAAGGTCAGCAGCAAGCCGTACAGATGGTCCATGCGGTAGGTGCGCGAGATCAGCACGCGCTCGATCACGATGGCGAACGCCGCCATGATGAGCGGCACCAGCACCAGCGCGGCCCAGTAGTTCACGCCCAGGTAATTGAGCAGCATCCAGGCCAGGAACGCGCCCGCCGTGTACTGCGCGCCATGGGCGAAGTTGATGATGTTCAACAGGCCGAAGATCACCGCCAGCCCGATCGAGAGCAAGGCGTAGAACGAACCGTTGATCAGGCCGAGCAGGAGCTGGCCGAACAGTGCCGTGGACGGCACGCCAAAAATTTCGAACACAGGATTCTCCCCCTCAGACGCCCAGGCGGCGCGCGATCCGCTCGGGATCATTGCGCGCCTCTTGCGCCGACAATTGGTCGACCACGCGGCCGTGCTCCATCACGTAGTGGCGGTCGGCCACCTTGGTGGCGAAGCGGAAATTCTGCTCCACCAGCACGATGGTGAAACCGCGCTCCTTGAGCGTGCGGATGGCCTGCCCGATCTGCTGCACGATCACCGGCGCCAGCCCCTCGGTGGGCTCGTCCAGCAGGATCAGCTGGGCGCCGGTGCGCAGGATGCGGGCGATCGCCAGCATCTGCTGCTCGCCGCCCGACAGGTTGCCGCCGGAGCTGGCGCTGCGTTCGCGCAGGTTGGGAAACAGGGTGTAGATCTCGTCCAGCGACATGCCGCCATCGGCCAGGCGCGGCGGCAGCAGCAGGTTCTCGGTCACATCCAGGCTGCGGAACACCGCCCGTTCCTCCGGGCAATACACCACGCCCAGCCGCGGGATGCGGTGCGGCGCCATGCCCACGGTTTCCTGGCCATTCAACAGGATCGAGCCGCGGCGCTTGTCCAGGATGCCCATGACGGCGCGCAGCGTGGTGGTCTTGCCCGCGCCGTTGCGGCCCAGGATGGTGACCAGTTCGCCGCGCCGCACTTCAATATCGACGCCATGCAGCACATGCGATTCGCCGTACCAGGCGTTGAGGTCCTTGATCGACAGCATCAGTCGTCTCCCTCGTCGGCGCCCATGTAGGCGGTAATGACGCGCTCGTCGCGCGACACCGTGGCGTAGTCGCCCTGTGCCAGCACCGCGCCGCGCGCCAGCACCGTAATGGAATCGGACAGGTCCGCCACCACCGACAGGTTGTGCTCCACCATCAGGATGCTGCGGTTGGCCGACACGCGCCGGATCAGCGCCGCGATGCGGGCCACGTCTTCCTGGCCGAGGCCGGCCATTGGCTCGTCCAGCAGCATCACTTCGGGCTCCAGGGCCAGCGTCATCGCGATTTCCAGCGCCCGCTTGCGGCCGTAGGGCAACAGGGCCGCCGTGGTGTCGGCCAGGCCCGCCAGACCGACCGCCTCCAGCAGGGCCAGGCCCTGGTCGTTGAGGCGATCGACACTGCGACGGCTGCGCCAGAACCGCATCCCGTCGCCATGCTGGCGCATCAGCGCCACGCGCATGTTCTGCAGCACGGTCAGTCCCAGGAACACCGCCGATATCTGAAACGAGCGCACGATGCCCAGGCGCGCGATCTGCTCCGGCGCCAGCGCGGTGATGTCGCGGCCGCGATAATGGATTGCGCCCTGGTCGGGCGTCAGGAACTTGGTCAGCAGGTTGAAGCAGGTGGTCTTGCCGGCGCCGTTGGGGCCGATCAAGGCATGGATGGAACCTTCCCGCAGGGCCAGGGACACGCCGTCGACGGCATTGAAGCCGCCGAACCGCTTGACCAGCCCCTGGGCGGACAGAACCGCTTGGGTGCTCATGGCCGTTCTCCTACATGCGGGCCAGCAGGCCGCCGTCGATCGCCAACACGTGGCCGTTGACGAACGAAGCCCCCGGCGAGGCCAGGTACACCACCGCCGGCGCGATGTCCTCGGGCGTGGCCCACCGTCCCACCGGCACCGCCGTCGACAGGAACGACTGGAACTGCGGATTGTCCTGCAGCCCCTGGGTGAAGTCCGTGCGCACGAAGCCCGGCGCCAATGCGTTGCAGGTGATGCCCTGACCGCCATACTCGACCGCCAGCGCGCGGGTGAACGCCGCGATGGCGCCCTTGGCGGTGGCATAGGCGGCGATGTTCGGCATGGTGGCCTGACCCGCGACGGAGGACATCAGCACGATGCGGCCAAAGCCGCGCGCCGCCATCCCCGGCAGCACGGCGCGGGCGCAATGGAAGGCGCCATTCACGTGCACGTTCTGCAGCGCCTGCCATTCGGCGGGCGCCATCTCGACCACCGGTTTGCGGTTCTGGTTGCCGGCATTGCTGACCAGCACGTCGACGGCCACGCCATCGGCATCCAGTCGCGCCACCGCGCGTTCGACGGCGGCGCCGTCGGCCACATCGAACACCGCGCTGCGCGCGGCGATGCCGGCCGCGGCCAGCCGTTCGCAGGCGGCATCGCAGGCCGCCTGCGACAGGTCGTTGATCACCACGCCGGCGCCGGCCTGGCCCAGCCCGGCCGCGATGGCGAAGCCCAACCCGCGCGCGCCCCCCGTCACCAGCGCCGTGCGCCCGGCCAGCCCGAAGGTCTGGCCCAGATAGTCCTGATTCACAGCTTGTCTCCTTGTTTTATCGGCGCCGGATCTCTAGCGGCATGCGCGCCGGGATGACTCCCTTGACGCATGCTCCCCCTGGTCCGGCCCGTGTCGCTCCGTCATCCTTGGTGGAAAACGTGATTGACATAAATCTCAATATACGCGATTATTTTCAAACACTCAATAACAAGATTTTTAGTTTTTCTTCCATAACGAGTTTTGGCTAGGAGACATCATGGCCCTCGAAACCCCTGGCTGCCCTGCGGCCAACGCGCTGCCCCCACTGGCATCGCGCTTCCTGAAAGTGGATGAATTGCCCTGGAAACCCACGCAGGTCGAAGGCATCGACATGAAGGTGCTGATGCAGGACAAGGAGTCCGGCCTGCTGACCGCGCTGTTCCGCTGGCAGCCCGGCACCGAGCTGCCGCTGCATGAACATGTCGAGGTCGAGCAGACCTACGTGCTGGAAGGCTCGATCGTCGACGCCGAAGGCGAAGTGCGCGCCGGCGACTACGTCTGGCGCCCGCGCGGCAACCGCCACGTGGCCCGTGCTCCGCATGGCGCGCTGGTGCTGAGCTTCTTCCTGAAACCCAACCTGTTCATCGACGCCTACGCCGGCCAGACGCTGGAATAGGCTCGCCCCGGCAAGACCCCGCGCGACCGCCCGGCACAGGACGGCGCGCCAAGCGACAAGCCCCCGAGGAGACAAAACCATGAAGATCCGTTTCAAGCATTGCCTGGCCGCCTGCGCGCTGGGCGCCGTTTCGCTGTCGGCCCAGGCCCAGGTGTCCGACGACGTCGTCAAGATCGGCGTGCTGGGCGACCAGTCCGGCATGATGGCCGACCTGTCCGGCAAGTTCGGCGTCGAGGCCGTGAAGATGGCCGTCGAGGATTTCGGCGGCAGCGTGCTGGGCAAACCCATCGAGGTGGTGTCCGCCGACCACCAGAACAAGGTGGACATCGGCGTCTCGATCGCGCGCCGCTGGTACGAGAACGACAAGGTCGACCTGATCCTGGACGTGCCCAACTCCGCCATCGCCCTGGCGGTGCAGGACCTGACCCGCCAGATGAAGCGCGTGGTGATCTTCACCAGCGCCGGCTCGGCCGACCTGACCGGCAAGGCCTGCTCGCCCAACGGCATGCACTGGACCTACGACACCTACGCCTACGCCACCGGCGTGGCCAGCGGCGTCATGGAAGACGGCGGTAAGAGCTGGTTCTTCATCACCTCCGACTATGCATTCGGCCACTCGCTCGAACGCGACGCCATGGCGGTGGTCAAGGCCAAGGGCGGCCAGGTGGTCGGCAGCGTTCGCCACCCCATCGCCAGCGCCGACTTCTCGTCGTTCCTGCTGCAGGCGCAGGCCTCCAAGGCGCAGGTGATCGGCCTGGCCAACGGCAGCGGCGACACCATCAACAGCATCAAGCAGGCGTTCGAGTTCGGCATCATGGGCAGCAAGCAGCGCGTGGCCGCGCTCTTCATGAGCATCGTCGACGTGCGCAGCGTCGGGCTGGAATACGCGCAGGGCCTGAACCTGGTGGAGCCGTTCTACTGGGACCAGGACGACAAGGCGCGCCAGTGGTCCGAGCGCTACTTCAAGCGCACCGGCCGCATGCCGTCGATGGTGCAGGCCAGCAACTACAGCGCCACCATGCACTACCTGAACGCGGTCAAGGCCGCCGGCACCGATGCGTCCGAGGCGGTGCTCAAGAAGATGCATGACACCCCCATCAACGACTTCATGACCGAGAACGGCCGCATCCGCGAGGATGGCCGCGTGATGCGCGACCTGTATCTGTTCCAGGTGAAGAAGCCGTCGGAATCCAAGCGCGACTGGGATTACTACAAGCTGGTGCGCAAGATTCCCGCCGAACAGGCGTTCCGTCCGCTGGACCAGGGCGGCTGCGCGCTGGTGAAGCCATGAGCGGCGGCGCGCCCGGCCTGCTGGCAGGCAAGCGCGCCGTGATCACGGGGGGCGCCAACCCCCGTGGCATCGGCGCCGCCATCGTCGCGCAATTCCTGGCGCAAGGCGCCAGCGTCGCGGTGCTGGACCGCGATTACCCCGACCACGCCGACGCCGGCCTCGTCGGCGGCCGCGCCAATCTGCACTGCGACGTGTCGAGCAGCGCCTCCTGCGAGCAGGCCGTGGCGCAGGCGGCGCAGGCGCTGGGCGGCATCGACGTGCTGGTGAACAACGCCGGCATCGTCGCCGCGACCCGCATCTGGGACCTGCCCGAGGACGAGTTCCGCCGCATGATCGACGTCAACCTGACCGGCACCTACAACGTGACGCGCGCCGCCCTGCCCCACTTGCTGGAAAGCGAGCGCCGCCCGGCCATCGTCAACCTGGGCTCGACCGCCGCCCTGCGCGGCGGCGGCCTGCTGGGCGGTTCGCACTATGCCGCGTCCAAGGGCGGCGTCATCAGTTTCACCAAGGCACTGGCGCGCGAACTGGGCCCACGCGGCGTGCGCGCCAACTGCGTGGCGCCGGGCATCATCGAGACCGACATGACGCTCGGCAAATTCGGCGAAAATTGGGAACAAGAACTCAAACAGGGCATTCCGCTGCAACGCTTCGGCTCCCCGGCCGAAGTGGCGCAGGCCATTCTGTTCCTGGCCTCGGACCTGTCCTCCTACTCAACCGGCATCGTGGTCGACGTCAACGGCGGCTTCCACATTCACTAGGCGCATCAGCAGCAATGAGCACTCCCGATCGCATGTTGTCCATCCTCGACCTCTTCCGCGACGACACCACCGCCGCGTTCCAGGAGGACGTCATGGCGCATCTGGAGTGTTCGCGCGCCACCGCCTACCGCTATCTCAAGTCACTCACCGAAAGCGGCCTGCTGGCGCCGACCGCCGGCGGCGCCTACGTGCTCGGCTCGCGCATCATCGAGCTGGACCGGCACCTGCGCCAGCACGACCCGCTGATGCGCGCGGCCCGTGAGGTCATGCGCGCCACGGGCGACGAACTCAACGCCAACCTGATGCTGTGCAGCTACTACGGCGACAAGGTCATGTGCGTGGACCGCTACTGGACCGACCATTCCATCGAATCCAGCTACGCGCGCGGCCGCCCCTTCCCCATGTTCCGCGGCGCCACCGCCAAGCCCATCCTGGCCAATCTGCCGCCTTACCAGTTGCGCAACCTGATGCTGTGGCACGCCGCCGAGATCCGCGAGGCCGGCCTGGGCGAGGACTGGGATGCGTTCCGCGCCAACCTCAAGCAATTGCGGGCGGCCGGCGTCTGCGTCTCGCACGGCGAGGTCGATCCGGGATTGATGGGGATCGGCTCGGCGATCTTCACGCCGGACCAGAAGGTGGTGGGCAGCCTGGTGTTCATCGCCGCCGAGGCGCGCACGCCCGCCAAGCGGCTGGCGCTGCTGCAGGAACGCATCCAGGCCGCGGCGGCGCAGGTGACGCAGAATCTGCAGGGCCTGCAAGACAACGGCGCGGCGGCGATCGGCATCATGCCGTCGCGGCCGCGCCGCTTGAAGGCGCCCGCCGGTGCGACACCGGCGCGGCGCAAGGCCTGATCAGCCCTTGTTGTAGCGCTCGGCGCTCTTGAGGATTTCCTCGTGGGCGGCATCAACGCCCTTCCAGCCCTTGACCTTGACCCACTTGCCCTTTTCCAGGTCCTTGTAGTGCTCGAAGAAGTGCTGGATGCGGGCCGTGTCTTCGGCCGGCAGGTCTTCGTACGACTTGATGTTGCGGTACGGGGGGTAGAGCTTTTCGATCGGCACGGCCAGCAGCTTGGCGTCGCCACCCGACTCGTCGTCCATTTCCAGCACGCCGATGGCGCGGCAGCGCACCACGGCGCCGATCTGGATGGGGAACGGGGTCAGCACCAGCACGTCGGCGGGGTCGCCGTCTTCCGACAGCGTTTGCGGGATATAGCCGTAGTTGCACGGGTAGTGCATGGCCGTCAGCATGAAGCGGTCGACGAAGATCGCGCCCGATTCCTTGTCGACCTCGTACTTCACCGGGTCGGCGTTCATGGGGATCTCGATGATCACATTGAAGTCTTCCGGCAGCTTCTTGCCGGGGGACACGCGGTCATAACTCATGATTGAACCTTGTCAGTCTGAAAGAGGATCAAAGCGAGCCGTCGTCCTTGAACGGCGGCTTGGTGGTCGGGACCGGCACGGCGGCCGGCTTGGGCGTGGCCGGCGCAGGCGGCACGGCCGGGGCGGCGGGAGTGTAGGTCGGCACGGGGTTGTCGAACGCCGCCGCCGGAATCGGCGCGCTGTCGAAATACTCGTCGATGTCGGACGTGCCGCCCACCACCGGCGCGTCCTCGGGCGCCAGCGCGCGGGCCTGCTGCTCCTTGCTGGCCCGGGCATCCGGATCCAGCACGTAGTCCGAGGCCGACGCGGCCACCGCAGGAGGCAGCGCGGGATAGTCGCCGCCGATCTCGGCGTCGCCATCCGACAGGCCCACCGCATAGCCACCCTCCGCGTCCAGATGGTAGGGATCCGAACCGGTATCCGCGGCCGGCAATGCCGCGTCGGCGGCCAGCACCGGCAGCGCCATGCTGGCGGCGGTTGCCAGGCGCCAGTGGCGCACCGCATCGGCCGGACGGTCGAGGCGGTCGTACAGGCTGCCCAGCAGCGCGTGGGTCTGGGCATCGCCACGGCGCGACAGGCTGCGCAGCAGATAGCGTTCGGCCTGCCCCCACAGCTGGCCATTCAGGCACAGCATGCCCAGCGCGGTCAGCAGGTCGGGATCGGTCGGGCGCTGCTGCAGCCAGGTCTCGGCCTTGGCCAGGCGGCGCGACACTTGCGCGGCATCACAACGGGCGTAGGCCGCCACCAGGGCGGGATTGAACTTCACGGCAATGGCGGCCTCGAGCACCTTGGCGGCCTCGTTGGCCTCGCCCGCCGCCTCGAAGGCGGAAGCGCCGGCCAGCGCGATTTCCGGCAACAGCCGTTCCTCGGCCTTGAGATCCTTCCAGATGGCGCGCCAGGCGTCGTTGGCGGCGCCCGCCCGCAGGCGCGCGGCGCCGGCCACGTCGATCAGGTGGTCGCCTTCGCTGCGCGCCAGCGCGTTACGGCGCAACAAACCGCGGGCCAGCGTGAAGACCTGCTCGTCGTGGCGCAGGGCCGTGTGCGCGCGCAGCAGCAGGCGCATGGTGTGCAAGTGGCGCGCGCCGCCGTCGGCAAGCGGCGCCAGCACGGCCAGGGCGCGTTCGGCGCGGCCCTGGTCGAGCAGCATGTCGGCCGAAACGGTCGCGGTGGCTTCGACCAGGCCGGGATCGGTGCCAGCCTGTTCCTGCGCGGTCGCCAGCAGGCGGTCGCGGCGGTCGAATTCACCCAGGCCATGCGCCGCCCGCGCGGCCGACAAGGCGGCCAGCACGCGGCGGGTCTGCACCTTGGTCTGCTCGAGCAGACGGGTCAGGTCCTTCTCGGCGTGCGAGTAGCGCCCTTCCAGCAGGCCGATCCAGCCGCGCTCGAGCAATTCGTGATCGCGCGCCTGGGCGCGCTTGCCGCGCCAGGCGCGGACACGGTCGGGAATGGCCAGCAGCCAGGCCAGCAGGCGCAGGCCCACATACAACACCACGAAGGCGGCCACGATCAGCAGCACGGCCAGCGTCAGCGACATCGAGATGCGCCACGGCCACACCAGCAGCAGCACGTTGCCGGAATGGGAACGCAGCACCACCGCCAGGGCGACGGCGATGACGGCGAGCAGCAGAGTCCAGAACCAGGTACGCATAGGCCTCAATCCTGGTCGCTGGTCTTGAAGCCGGCGGCGCGCAACGCGGCCACGGCGTTCAGGCTGTCGGACACATCGGGCATGCGCACGGCGATGTCGGTCTGCGCCAGTTCACGGGCCAGGTTCTGGGCCGCGACGGTGTCGGGGGACCGGTTGTCGAAATACTTGGCCAGCGTGGCGCCGATATTGTCGAGTTCGCTCTTCCAGACCGTCGGCTGGCGCATCAGCATGGCCAGTTGCACGGTCAGCAGGCGCTGGCGCAGCGTGCCACGCACCTGGTCAGCCTGTTCCGGCGACAGCAGCAGCGCGGCGGGCTCGTCGACGCGCTGGATGGTGATCAGCCCGCCCAGCTCATGGGCCAGGGCCGAACCGGCGCGGCCTGGCCAGGAGGCCACTTCGGCGCGCCAGCGTTGCCACCAGGGCGCGTCGGCGGGCAGCGCCGCCTGCGGATCGACCGCGACCGGCGCGGGCGTGGCGGGACGGGTCTCGCCGGCGGGCGCGATGCCGGGCGCGGCGGCGTCCGGCACCAGCAGCGGCGCCTTGCCAACCAGCGCGGTCAGGCGCTCGATGCGGGCCGACTGGGCGGGAATATCCACGGTGGATACGGCGCGCAGGCGGTCCAGGTCGCCATTGATGGCTTGTTGCAGGCTGGAGAAGCGTGGACGGTCGGCGCGGGCCAGGCGCGCTTGCGCCGTTTCCAGCGCGACGATGGCATTGGAGACGTTGCCGGCCAGGCGCAGTTGCTGGCTGCCGATGGTGAGCAGGCGCTCGACGTCGTTGGCCAGCAGCTCGTCGCTGGCGCTGTCGTTGAAGTTCTGCCAGGCCTGTTGCAAGGCGTTGTACTGGCTCTGGGTCTCGCGCACGCTTTCCTCGAGGTCGCCCAGGCGGCCAGCCTGGGCTTGCGCCAGGGCCAGGGCCTCACGGGTGTCCTTGCGAGCCTGCGCCACATCGGCCGTCAGCGTGTCGAGGCGCGAAGCGACCTCGCGGCCCGCCGCGACGAACTGGGTGCGTTGCTGCCAGAGGGCGTAGCCCAGGCCGACAGCCAGCAGGATGACGATGATGAGCGCGGTGACCAGAGGGCCACTGCCGCGCTTGGCCGGACGGGCCTTGACGGAATCGGCCGGGGCCGATGCGGGCGCGCTGGCGCCCGGGGCGGCCGCATGAACGGCCGGATCGGTAGCGGGAGTCTTGTCTGTCATGACGCGATTGTATTCGGTGTCCGTCCGAAGCAACGAATCAAGCAGCAACAAAAGCCTGGAAAATCGACTCGTCGTTGGGCAAGCAGATTTTTACCATTGCTTGCGGGCCCATGTCAGGCGCATGCCGCGGCAGGCGCCGGGCCAGTGAAGGATGGGTCACCACGAAGCCGCAGCGGCCCCACCAGTCGGCCAGTCCGGCCCCTCGCAGTTGCTCTTCCACCGCATCGGCGCCCTCGCCGCTCGTGATCAGCCAGGTGGCGGCCACGCCCTGCGCGGCCCAGCGCCGCAGGGGGGCGAAGGCGGATTCGTTCCATTGCGCGGGGCGGCGCACATAGGCCGCATGACGTGTCACGGCAACGCCATGTGCCTGCAGCCGGTCACCCAGCCAATCGCGCCCCTGCGTGCCGCGCACCAGCAAGACCCGTGCCGGCAGCCGTGGCAGGCCGCAAAGCACCTCCCAGAGCGCCTCCGAATCATGGCTGGCGGCCTGGTCGCCGGGATGCAGGACTGTTGTATTCGCGCCAAAAGCCGGCAGCTCGCGCAGGCCCGCGGCACTGGCCGGGCCAACCGTGGCGGCCATCACGCCCGTCGGCCAGGGTGCCTGGCCGTCCGCCCGCGCCAGTTGATCGAGATAGAAGCGGGCGGCATTGCCGCTGACGAACACCACCAGATCGTAGTCCGCCGGCCGCGGCAAGTCGGCCGCGGCGACGGCCAGAGGCTGGATATCGAGCGCGGGCAGGATGCAGGGCATCCAGCCGGCCCCGCGCAGGCGGTCCGCCAGCGCCTCATTGCGACCGGCGGGCCGTGTCAGCACGGCCACGCGCGGCGCTTGGGCGGTGGCCCCGTCCATCACTCGGGCGCGGAGTCTTGCAGCAGTTCGTCGAGAATGGCCTGGGCGCCGGCGTCGAACAGCTCGGCGGCGACCGCCTCGCCGATCGCCTGCGCCTGGGCCACCGGGCCACTGCCTTCGGCGCGCAGCATGCGCGTGCCGTCGGGCGAGGCCACCAGCGCGCGCAGGTGCAGGCCATCGCCCTCGATTTCGGCGTAGGCCGCCAGCGGCACCTGACAGGAACCGCCCAGCCGGCGCGACACCGCGCGCTCCGCCAACGCGATCGAGGTGGCGCTCGCATCGTTCAGCGGGGCCAGCCAGGCGCGCAGATCGTCGCGGTCGTCGCGGATCTCGATGGTCAGCGCGCCCTGCCCGGCCGCAGGCAGGCAATCCGCCGGATCGAGCAGGCAACGGATGCGGTCGGCCAGGCCCAACCGGTTCAAGCCCGCGGCGGCCAGCACGATCGCATCGTATTCATCGCGATCGAGCTTGGCCAGGCGGGTGTCGAGGTTGCCGCGCAGGGGCTTGACCACCAGTTGCGGAAAGCGCGCGCGGATCTGCGACTCGCGCCGCAGGCTGGAGGTGCCCACGACGGCCCCGGCCGGCAGGTCGGCCAGCGTGGCATGGCGATTGGAGACGAAGGCATCGCGCGGATCGGCGCGATCGAGGACGGCGCACAGCTCGAACGGCGCCTGCAGATCGACCGGCATGTCCTTCAGACAATGCACGGCCAGATCGGCGCGGCCGTCGAGCAAGGCGTTTTCGAGTTCCTTGACGAAGAGCCCCTTGCCGCCCACCTTGGAGAGGGTGCGGTCGAGGATCTGGTCGCCTCGGGTCGTCAGGGTGAGGAGTTCAACCGCGCACGCCGGATACAGCGTGCGCAGCCGATCGCGCACATGCTCGGCTTGCCACAGGGCAAGCCGGCTGGCGCGGGTCGCGATGACCAAGCGTTGCGGTAGCGACACGTCGCGCCATCAAACGAAGTTTGAGACGATGACCGTCGCCACGACCCCGAGGATGGCCAGCACGAACAGGCCCTGCAGGAGGCTCAGGCCTGATTCGGTTTGCTGGGGATCGGCGGATCTACGCAGACTCATGTACGGATTCCTTGGAGGCGGTTTTGCGGCTTGCCAGCCACCGTCCAAGGACAACAACGAGCAAGGCGCCGAAGATTTCTACGCCGATTTTAACCGCAGTGGGCTGGACGCCGAATTGACCTTCGACAAACACGTCCGTGACCAGCATGCCGCCCGCGATCCAGCCCAGCAGCGCCGCGCCGAAGGTCACCACCAGCGGATAGCGGTCGATCAGCTTCAGCACCAGCGTGCTGCCCCAGATGATGATGGGCACGCTCACGACCAGGCCGAAGATAACCAGACCGATCTGATGATCAGCGTGCGCATTCTGGGCCGCGCCGGCGATGGCGATGACGTTGTCCAGGCTCATCACGAAGTCGGCGATGATGATGGTCTTGATGGCGGCGATGATGGATGTGCCGCCCTTCACATTGCCATGGGCGTCATCCTCGGGCACCAGCAGCTTGACGCCGATCCAGACCAGCAGCAGGCCGCCCACCACCTTCAGGAACGGGATCGACAGCAGGGTCAGCGCGAAGGCGATCAGGACCACGCGCAGCAGGATGGCGCCGGCGGTGCCCCACAGAATGCCCTGCATGCGCTGCTTGGGCTCCAGGTTGCGGCAGGCCAACGCGATCACCACCGCATTGTCGCCGCCGAGCAGGATGTCGATGAGGATGATCTGGAATACCGCTGCCCAACTCAGCGTCTGGAAAAACTCAAGCAATTTGAACCCCCGAAGGCATTTATCAAAATAAAGGCCGGCCCCGTGCCGGCCAGCCCGCCGCCGTGGCGGCGGGCTTGGAACAACTTATTATTGTAGTTCAGCTTTCAGTCAGCTTTCTGGCGCAGAAGCAAAACTTTGCCGATCGCCAGGACCAGCACCGCGCCCAACGCGCCGCACATGAGCGCGAAGCTGTGCTGGGTCACGCCCAATGCCGCATCGATGCGCGCCACCGGCTCCTGCAGGGCGGGATCACCCACCAGCAATTCGCCGGCAATGAAGCCCAACAGCGCCGCGCCCACCCAGACGATGAGCGGGAAGCGTTCGATGACCTTGAGCAGCAGCGTGCTGCCGAAAATCACAAGCGGAATACTGATCGCCAGGCCCAGCACCAGCAGCGTGGTGTCGCCCATCGCCGCGGCGGCCACGGCCACCACATTGTCCAGGCTCATGACCAGGTCGGCGATCATGATAGTGCGGATTGCGGTCAGCAGATTGCCATGGGTCTTGCCGTCCCCCTCTTCCTCGCCTTCCGGCAGCAACAGGGTCACGCCGATGTACACCAGCAGCAGTGCGCCGATGAGCTTGAGCCACGGCAGCATCAGCAGCTTGGCGGCCACCAGCGTCAGCACGATACGCATGATGATCGCGGCGGCCGAGCCGATCACGATCGCTTTCTTTTGCTGCGCCGGCGGCAGCGAGCGCGCGGCCAGCGCAATCACCACGGCGTTATCGCCCGACAGCAGAATGTTGACCCAAATGATCTGGAGCAACGCTAACCAGAATGCCGCTGAACTGAGTTCCATACCTCTCTTTCCTAGGACGTGATCCCCCTAGGACAAACCAAATGAATGGGTGGAAAAGACAAAAAGACGTACTGACCGTCTTGGTGCGAGCCCGACGGCATTCTTGCTGGGTACGTGCAGAATTTCTTTCATTATAGTTTCGTTCAGCTTTCCGTATGTTTCGCCGGCCGCATCATGGACGCGGGATTTCCCTAGGCTGGAACGAAAAAAAGGCCCGCCGAGGCGGGCCTTCTTCATGCACACAACCTTACAGCACCGACTTGAGCAGTTTGCCCATTTCGGAGGGGTTGCGCGTGGTGCGGATGCCGCAGGCTTCCATGACTTCCAGCTTGGCGTCGGCCGTGTCGGCGCCGCCGGAGATCAGCGCGCCGGCGTGGCCCATGCGCTTTCCGGGAGGGGCGGTGACACCGGCGATGAAGCCGACGACCGGCTTCTTCATGTTGTCCTTGGCCCACTGGGCGGCGTTGACTTCGTCCGGACCGCCGATCTCGCCGATCATGATGACGGCGTCGGTGTCGGGATCGTCATTGAACATCTTCAGGACGTCGACGTGCTTGAGGCCGTTGATGGGGTCGCCACCGATGCCGACGGCGCTGGATTGACCCAGGCCCAGCTCGGTGACTTGCGCCACGGCTTCGTACGTCAGAGTGCCCGAGCGGCTGACGATGCCGATGCGGCCCTTGCGGTGGATGTGACCGGGCATGATGCCGATCTTGATTTCGTCCGGGGTGATCAGGCCGGGGCAGTTCGGGCCCAGCAGCAGCGTCTTGCTGCCCTTGGCCTTCATGCGGTTCTTGACTTCCAGCATGTCGCGGACCGGGATGCCTTCGGTGATGCAGATCACCAGATCCAGCTCGGCCTCGACGGCTTCCCAGATGGCGGCGGCAGCGCCGGCGGGCGGCACGTAGATGACCGACACGGTGGCGCCGGTGTCGGCCTTGGCGTCCTTGACCGACGCGAAGATCGGCACGCCTTCGAAGTCCTCACCGGCCTTCTTGGGGTTCACGCCGGCCACGAAGGCGGCTTTGCCATTGGCGTACTCGCGGCACATGCGAGTGTGGAACTGACCGGTCTTGCCCGTGATGCCCTGGGTGATGACCTTGGTGTCCTTGTTGATCAGAATCGACATTTGTGAATCCTTGGATTTTTTCTCTTTACTTGACGGCGGCGACGACGCGGGTGGCGGCTTCGGCCATCGTGTCGGCGCTGATGATCGGCAGGCCCGACTCGGCCAGCATCTTCTTGCCGAGTTCTTCGTTGGTGCCCTTCATGCGCACGACCAGCGGCACGTTCAGGTTGACGGCCTTGCAAGCGGCGATCACGCCTTCGGCGATGACGTCGCAGCGCATGATGCCGCCGAAGATGTTGACCAGGATGGCCTTCACGCTCTTGTTCTTGAGCATGATCTTGAAGGCTTCCGTGACCTTCTCGGCCGTGGCGCCGCCGCCGACGTCCAGGAAGTTGGCCGGCTCGCCGCCGAACAGCTTGATGGTGTCCATGGTGGCCATGGCCAGGCCGGCGCCGTTCACCAGGCAGCCGATGTTGCCATCGAGCTGGATGTAGGCCAGGTCGAACTTCGAGGCTTCGATTTCAGCCGGATCTTCTTCGTCCAGGTCGCGGTAGGCGACGATTTCCGGGTGACGGAACAGGGCGTTGGAGTCGAAGTTGAACTTGGCGTCCAGGGCGATGATGTTGCCCTTGCTGTCACGGTTCAGGGGGTTGATTTCGACCAGCGAGGCGTCGGTGTCCATGTAGCACTTGTAGAGCTTCTGGAACACGTCCACGGCCTGGGCGGTCGAGTCGGCGGGCAGGCCGATCGCGTTGGCGATCTTGGTGGCTTGCTCGGCCGACAGGCCGGTCAGCGGATCGATGTATTCGGTGACGATCTTCTCGGGAGTGGAGTGAGCCACTTCCTCGATGTCCATGCCGCCTTCGCTGGAGGCGATGAAGGCGACCTTCTGGGTGGCGCGGTCGGTGACCAGCGACACGTAGTATTCCTTCTGGATGTCGGCGCCGTCTTCGATGTACAGGCGGCGGACCTTCTGGCCTTCCGGGCCGGTCTGGTGCGTGACCAGCTGCATGCCCAGGATTTCGGAGGCGAGCTTGCGCACGTCGTCCAGCGAGCGCGCCAGCTTCACGCCGCCGCCCTTGCCGCGGCCGCCCGCGTGGATCTGTGCCTTGACGACCCAGACCGGTCCACCCAGCTTTTCAGCGGCAGCCACGGCCTCGTCGACGGAAAGAGCGGGAATCCCGCGCGGCACCGGGATGCCAAATTGCTTCAGCAGTTCCTTGCCTTGATACTCGTGGATTTTCATGTGTTACCTGTCAGGACGTATGAGAAAGAGAAGGTGAATCGGAGGTCGAATCGGCCGATGCCTCAGCGCTACCCCCGGTGTACCACTTGGGATAGTGCTCAGCCACCACCGGGCCGTCGGTGCTCAGGGCATGACAGCCGTCCAGTTGGAATGGACGCCGGTTCGGGTTGCTTTCCTGCCGCCGGCGGTTGGCCATGGTCTGCACCGCCGCGGTGGGAAGCACCTGCGACAGCTCGGTCATGTGCGTACAGCCCTCGACATGGCCGAAGCGCTCCTTGACCTGACGGCGGAACCCCTTGAGCAGGTTCATGCCGACCAGGTCAGCGTAGGCGGATTCGATGGCCATGCAGTGCTCGCCGTAGGGAGCGGCATCATAGACGGCCCGCGCGGCCACGATGGTGAAATCGCCATCGATGGTGATGCGCAGGTGCATATGGTGGATGGGTTGCCCCGCCTTGAACATCTCGCCGTCGCGCTTGGGAAAATCGTACGCCTTGACGTCGATGAGCTCGGCTTCCAGGTCCCAGTTGCCGTCATCGCGCGCATACGACTGCACGCGTATGGAACGCGTGTGCAGCGGCTGGCGAGGACAATCCGGCGGTGGCAAGGGCATGCTTGGGGCCTGCGGGGCAGAGACGGCCGGCGCATGGTGCGCGGCAACAAAACCTTCAAAGTATAGCGCAGCCCGCCCTGCCCCGACCGTCAAAATGCGCGCCGCGCCCGCCCCGGCGGCCGGCGGGCGGGCGTCCGCCGGCTCAGCGCCGCGTCCACGGCGTGGCCGGGCTGCCCATCCAGGCTTGCCCGGCCGGAATGCTCTCTCCCTTGAGCACCAGGGTCAGCGGCCCCAGGCGGGCGCCGTCCTCGACCCGGGTGTCATACAGGATGGTGCTGCGCGGGCCGACGTTGACGCCATTGCCGATCCGCACCGGCCCGATTTTCATGACGCGGTCCTCGAACAGGTGCGTCTGAGGCCCCGACCAGGCGTGCATGACGGAATCGTCCCCAATTGATACGCAGTCGTACTCGGTGACGTCGGTGGTATCCATGAACACACGTTTGCCGATGCGCGCGCCCATGCAGCGCAGGGCCAACGGCAGCCAGGGCGTGGCGCGCAGGAAGTTGAAGAAGTTGGGCACCGCGATGGATTCGTACAGGCTGGTGACAGCCTCGCTCTTCCAGACGAACGGCGTCCACATGGGCTCGGCGCGCGGCCGGTAACGGCCGATCAGCAGCCACTTCAGCAGGATCAGGAACAGGAACGTGCCCACCCCGTACAGCACGCCCGCCAGCATCAGCTCGTCGAACGCCGCCACGAAACCGTCGCGCACCGCGATCGGGATGACTTTCATGACCGTCAGGTAACCCACCGCGATCACCACCGCCAGCGGCAGGATCATGCGCATCAGCTCGACCGCGCCGCGCGCCACCTTGCGGCCCAGGCTCGGGCGGAAAGTCAGGTGCTCGGGAAAGCCGGCCGCCTGTTCGCGCGCCGGCAGCGCCAGCGGCGGATTGCCGAGCCAGGTCTGGCCGCTGGCCATGCGGGCGTTGGCCGGCGCCCGGCTCTGCACGCCGATCAGCACGTCGTCGGGCAGCACCGAGCCGTCCGGCACATAGGCGCCGTTGCCGACAAAGCTGCGGTTGCCGATGACGGTGGGCCGCATGGTCATCCAGCCGCGATCGACTTCCTCGTCGCCCAGCATCACCCCGTCGGCGATGAAACTGTCGCGGCCCAGCGTCAACATGTCCGGCACGATGCCCATCGCGGTCGATATCTCGGTGCCGCGCCCGACCTTGGCGCCCAGCAGGCGGTACCAGGTGCCGGCGTAGATCGATGCGTACAGCCCGTGCAGCACGCTCAGGCTGGACTCCTGGATCTGGTTGGTCAGCCAGCGCCGCAGGTAGATCTGGCCATACACCGGCCACCGGCCGCTGGCCAGACGCGGCAGCAAGGTCCAGCGCAACAGGGCGGACACCAGCACCGTCAGGAACAGCAGCAAGGCGCTGGCCGGCAGCGCCAGCAACAGGTAGACCAGGAACGCGTAGGGCCAGGATACGCGCGACCCCATCAGGTCGAGCCAGCGCGCGTCGATCCAGTCGATCAGCACGAAGCTCGGGAACACCGGCATGAAGAACAGCGCCGCGATCAGCGTGCCGCCGGCCGCATAGGCCAGCATGTCCAGCCGCGCCCAGCGGCCTTCCCGCGCCGGGCGCTCGGGCAATTCTGGGGCCCGCGCCTGCGGGTCGTGACGCGCCGGGGCGCCGGTCCAGATCTGGCCGGCGCCAATGCGGGCCCCCGCGGGCAGCGACGACAGCCCTTCCAGCCGGCCGTCGGCCTCGATCACGACATCGCCCTGCACCACCGCGTAGGAGCCGATGTAGGCATTCTCGCCCAGCGTGATGGGCGCGACTTCCCAATGCGCGCCGCGCACCTCGAAGTTCTCCAGGTTTACCGCGGCGCCGATGCTGGCGCCATCGCCCACCGCCAGCAGGTCGGGGGCGCGCACCGAAATGCGGCTGATGGCGGCATCGCGGCCGATGCGCGCGCCCAGCGCCCGCAGGTACCAGGCCTGCAGCGGCGAGCCCGCCAGCAGGTACGCGGGCGGGATGTCGAGGATGCGGTCGACCAGCCACCAGCGGTAGAAAGTCCAGCCATAGAGCGGATAGCGGCCCGCCTTGAGCCGGCCCAGGATGCCCCACTTACAGACCACCGCGACGCCGAAGCTGAGCAGGTTGCAGGCCAGGTAGCTGGCGATTGACAGGGCCACCGCGCGCCACACCGAATCCCCCTCGTCGCCAGTGAAGTAGTGATAGGTGAAGAACGGCGTCAGCCAGATCAGCATGCGCACGCCGATCAACAGCGGCAGCACCGCCAGTTGCGCCAGGCCACAGGTCCAGCGGCGCCATTCGGGCGCGCGTTCGATCGGCGCCTGTTGCGCCGGCGCCGCCGCGGCCGCCGATTCGGCCGCCAGCGCGTCGAGCCGCGCCGCCAGCGCGCCCAGCACGGAATGCTGGTAGAGCTCGTGCATGGTCAGCGCGGAAAACTGTGGATGCTTGCGCAGCGAGGACACCAGCCGCGCCGCCAGCAGCGAATGGCCGCCCAGGTCGCGGAAGAAATCGCTCGCCAGCCGCAGCGGCTGCCCCGGGAACAGCGGCCGCAGCGCCTCGAACAAGGCGTGTTCGGCGGGCGAGACCGGGGTGTCGTCCTCGCCGCTGGGCTCGGAGGCGGTGGCCAGTTCGCGCGCCTTCAGGGCCTTGCGGTCGATCTTGCCCGAGGTCAGGCGCGGCACTTCGGCCACCAGCTCGAATCGGGCCGGAATCATGTAGGCGGGCAGTTCGGCCGCCAGTGCCGCGCGCAGCGCGTGCGGGTCGAGCCGGGCATCGCCTTCCGGTGTCAGGAACGCCACCAGTTGGTCGATGCCCGCCAGGTCGCGCAGCACCACGGCGGCCGCGCCGACGCCGGCCTGCCGGTACAGCGCGGCTTCGATCTCGCCCAGCTCGACGCGAAAGCCACGCACCTTGACCTGGTCATCGCTGCGGCCCAGGCACTGGATCTGGCCATTCTCGTCGATGCGCGCCAGATCGCCGCTGCGGTACATGCGGGTGTCATGCTCGCCGCTGGGGCGCGGATTGGCCAGGAACTTCTCGGCCGTCAGTTCGGGCCGCCCCAGATAGCCGCCGGCCACGCCGGGGCCGGTGATACAGAGCTCGCCGGTCTGGCCCTGCGGCAGCACGGCGCCGTCCTCGCCGCGGATCAGCATGCCGTAGTTGGGCAGCGGCGTGCCAATGGTCACGGGCTGGCCCGGCAGCAGCTCTGCCAGGCTGGCCGATACGGTGGTCTCGGTGGGACCATAGGTATTGAACAGGCGGCGTCCGGGCGTGGCCCAGCGCTGCACCAGGAACTCCGGGCACATCTCGCCGCCCAGGTTGACGATGCGCAGGCCAGGCACGTCGCGCGCGAACAGCGCCAGCAGTGTCGGCACCGCGTGCAGCACCGTCACGCCCTCGCGCACCAGCGCGTCGGGCAGCGCCTCGGGATCGGTGGTCAGCATCTTGGGCGCCACCCAGAGCGTGGCGCCGACCAGGTAGCTGATCCAGATTTCCTCGAACGACATGTCGAAGGCGACCGAGAAACCCTGGTAGACCTTGTCGCCATGGCGCACGCCCAGCACTTCGTTCTCGCTGCGCAGGAAATGGCAGATGCTGGCCTGGCTGATCGGCACGCCCTTGGGCTTGCCGGTGGATCCCGAGGTGTAGATGACGTAGGCCGGATGTTCCGGCAGCAGGCCGTCGCGCCGGCGCAGCGCCCCCTCGACCGGCACCGACAACTGCCAGGTGGTCCAGGTGATCATGCCGTCCAGTTGCACCTCGCCGCCGGCCACCAGCCCGCGCGCGCCGGCGTCCTGCAGGCAAACCAGCATGCGGTCGGGCGGCGTGTCGGATTCGAACGGCAGCCAGGCCGCGCCCGCCTTGGCGATGGCGGCCTGCATCACCAGCAGATCGTCGCCGCGCGGCAGGCACAGGCCGACGATATCGCCGGGACGCACGCCGGCCTCGATCAGGTGGTGCGCCGCCAGGTCGGCACGGCGCCCGAGCGCCTCGTAAGTCAGGGATTGATCCAGCCAATGAATGGCGATGGCGGCGGGATACCGCAGGATCGTGGCTTCCAGAATATCGGGCAGCGTCTCCGCTCGGAGCAGATCCGGCCGATAGGGGCCTTGGAGAATCATAGGTACGGCGACAATCCGGCAGAAGGGATGTTTGCGTATTGACCCACAAGGCGCGAAATCGTTCAAGCCCGGACGCAAAAAACCCCTGTGGTGTGCATCCCGCACGCAACACAGGGGTTCCGGATTGCCGGCCCGGGCAAACGCCCGACCGGCCGGCCGCCTCGCGTCAGGCGGCCTCGCGCAGCGCGCGGGCGGCTTGCACCATGCCGATCAGCGCCGCTTCGGTTTCCGGCCAGGCGCGGGTCTTCAGGCCGCAATCCGGGTTCACCCACAGGCGCTCCTTGGGCAGACGGGCGGCGGCTTTGCGCATCAGGCCGACCATCCAGTCCACCTCCGGCACGTTGGGCGAGTGGATGTCATAGACGCCCGGGCCGATGTCGTTCGGATAGCGGAAGTCCTCGAACGCCTTGAGCAACTCCATGTTGGAGCGCGACGTTTCGATCGTGATCACGTCCGCGTCCATGGCGGCGATCGATTCGATGATGTCGTTGAACTCCGAATAGCACATGTGCGTGTGGATCTGCGTCTCGTCGCGCACGCCGGCGGTCGCCAGGCGGAAGCAGTCCACCGCCCAGTCCAGGTACGCCTGCCAGTCGGCGCGGCGCAGCGGCAAGCCTTCGCGAATGGCAGGTTCGTCGATCTGGATGACGCTGATGCCGGCGGCCTCCAGGTCCACCACCTCGTCGCGCAGCGCCAGCGCCAGCTGGCGGCAGGTCTGTTCACGCGGCTGGTCGTCGCGCACGAACGACCACTGCAGAATGGTGACCGGCCCGGTCAGCATGCCCTTGACCGGCTTGTCGGTCAGCGACTGGGCGTACGAGGACCAGCCCACCGTCATCGGCGCGGGCCGGGCCACGTCGCCGAAGATGATCGGCGGCTTGACGCAGCGCGAGCCGTAGCTCTGCACCCAGCCGTTCTTGGTGAAGGCGAAGCCGGCCAGCAGCTCGCCAAAGTATTCCACCATGTCGTTGCGCTCGGGTTCGCCGTGCACCAGCACGTCCAGGCCGACCTTTTCCTGGAAGCGGATCACCTCCTCGATTTCCTTGCGGATGGCGGTCTCGTAGCCCGCGTCCGTCAGCGCGCCCGACTTCCAGTCGCGGCGCAGCGCGCGGATCTCGGCGGTCTGCGGGAAGGAACCGATGGTGGTGGTGGGATAGGCCGGCAGGCCCAGCTCTTGCTGCTGGCGCGCGATGCGGCCGGCGAACGGCGCGCGGTCGCGCGACACGCTGGCCGAGGCCGCCATGCGCTGCGCCACGGCGGGGTTGTGGATGCGGGTCGACGCGCGGCGCGCGGCCAGGGCCGCGCGCTGCCTGGCCAGACCCTCCTGCACGCCGGCATCGGCCGCGCCGTCCAGCGCGCGGCCCAGCAGGCTCAGTTCTTCCAGCTTCTGCGCCGCGAAAGACAGCCAGCTCTTGAGTTCGGCGTCCAGCTCGGTTTCGTTGGCCAGATCCACCGGCACGTGCAGCAGCGAGCACGACGGCGCCAGCCACAGGCGTTCGCCCAGTTGCTGCCTGACCGGCGCCAGCGTGGCGAGGGCGGCGTCCAGGTCGGTGCGCCAGATGTTGCGGCCATTGATGATACCGGCGGACAGCACCTTGTCGGCGCCCAGGCCGGCCAACACCTCGGTCAGTTGCCCGGGCGCGCGCACCAGGTCCACGTGCAGGCCGGCCACCGGCAGGCCCAGCGCCGTGCCCAGGTTGTCCTTGAGGCCGTCGAAATAGGTGGCGATCAGCAGCTTGACCGGGCTGGCCGACAGCGTGGCGTACACCTGCTTGAAGGCGTCGCGCCAGGCTTGCGGCAGGTCCAGCACCAGGATCGGTTCGTCGATCTGCACCCACTCCACGCCCAGCTTGGCCAAGCGCGCGAGCACTTCTTCGTACACGGGCACGAGGTTGGCCAGCAGTTGCAGCTTGGCCGCATCGGCCGCGCCCTCGCCGAAAGCGTCGCCCTTGCCCTGGAACAGCCAGGTCAGGGGCCCCGGGATCACCGGCTTGACGGCGTGGCCCAGCGCCTGCGCTTCCTGGACCTGCTCGAACAGCGATTCACGCGCAATACGGAAGGTCTGGCCAGGCACCAGCTCCGGCACGATGTAGTGGTAATTGGTGTCGAACCACTTGGTCATTTCGCAGGCGGCGGCGGGCTTGCCCGACGGGGCGCGGCCGCGTCCCATGCGGAACAGCGTGTCCAGCGAGACCGGCTCGTTGTCCTTCTGGCCGAAACGCGCCGGCACGGCGCCCAGCAGCGTGGTCCATTCCAGGATCTGGTCGTACCAGGCGAAATCGCCCACGGGCACGAACTTGACGCCAGCGTCGGCCTGCACCTTCCAGTGCCGGGCGCGCAACTCGCGGCCCGTCTGCTCCAAAGCCTCGCCAGTCTGCTTGCCCGCCCAATAGGCTTCGACGGCGCGCTTCAGTTCCCGCTGGGCCCCAATGCGGGGAAACCCCAAATTATGAATCGTAGTCATGGCAATCCCGTCATCAGACAAAATTTATTCAAGTGCCAGCTATTCTGACGCCAAACAAAAATGAATCAAAATCAATGTCTACATTTATAAGATGAAAAAACCTCATAAAATATAAGCTCATTGCCGCCCACCTCCGTGGCCAGCCCCGACCGTGCCGGTCTGCCTTTCCTATCGCCCTCCCATGCTGGAAATCCGCCATCTCGAAACCCTGACCGCCATCCGTGAAGGCGGCAGCCTGCAGGAAGCAGCCGATCGCCTGCACCTGACCCAGTCGGCCCTGTCGCACCAGTTGCGCGACCTGGAGACCCGGCTCGGCACGCCGCTGCTGAACCGCCGCACCCGGCCCGCGCGCCTGACCACCGCGGGCCTGCGCGTGCTGGCCCTGGCCGACGAGGTGCTGCCGCGCATGCGCGCCACCGAACGGGAATTGCAGCGGCTGGCCGCCGGCCGCACCGGCCGGCTGCACCTGGCGATCGATTGCCATTCCTGCTTCCAATGGTTGATGCCGTCGCTGGACGCATTCCGCGCGCAATGGCCCGACGTGGCGCTGGACCTGTCGGCGGCGTTCTCCTTCGCGCCCTTGCCCGCGCTGGTGCGCGGCGACCTGGACCTGGTCATCACGTCCGACCCGCAGCAACTGGACGCCGTCGAATACCTGCCGCTGTTCAAGTACGAACTGGTGCTGGCCGTGTCCGAATCGAATCCGCTGGCCGGCAGCAAGTTCGTCATGCCGGATCAACTGGCCGACCAGACGCTCATCACGTACCCGGTGGACAAGCAGCGCCTGGACATCTTCACGGCCTTCCTGGACCCCGCCGACGTCGAACCGGCCGCCATCCGCAAGGCGGAGCTGACGCCCATCATCGCGCAGCTGGTGGCCAGCAACCGCGGCGTGGCCGCCCTGCCCAACTGGGCGCTCACCGAATACATGAACCAGGGTTGGCTGCGCCAGTGCCGGCTGGGGCCGCAAGGCGTGTGGCGCACCTTGTACGCGACGGTGCGCAGCGAGGACACCGACGCCTCGTACATCGACGAATTCCTGACGCTGACGCGCGATGTCTGCTTCAAGACGCTGACCGGCATCAAGTCGGCGAAATAGGAAAAACAGGAAAAAGGGCAAGGGCGGGCCGGCACCGGCCTTCGCCGCGCGGCCCGCTCAGTCGTCGTCGCCGGCGCCCAGGATGCGGCGGATGACGTCGTGCGCAAAGCCGCGGCTGGCCAGGAAGCGCGCCTGCTTGGCATAGGCGGCGCGGTCCTCGGGCCTGGCGCCGAAGCGTTTCTGCCAGACCTCGAGCGCGCGCTCGTATTCGGTGGCGCGCAATTGCTCGCGCAGCTCGGACACCTGGGCGTCATCCACGCCGTGCTGGCGCAATTCCTGCACGATGCGGGCCGCCCCCTGGCGCGACGCGCGGCGATGCACCAGGCTTTGCGCAAAACGCTCGGTCGACAGCCAGCCTTCCTTTTCCAGCGCGTCCAGCACGCGTTCGACCTCATCGGGGTCTTCGGCATGGGGCGCGAGTTTGCGCGCCAGCTCATCGCGGGCATGCTCGCGTCGCGACAGATAACCCACCGCGCGCATTTTCAGCGACGGCCCCTTGGGAGGCGTGCGGGGCTTGTCTTCGGATGTCCGCGCGCCCTCGCCCGTGTCATCGCCCTCGCCGTCCTTGCCACGCCGGCCGCGTCCGCTGGCCGCGCGCCGTTCGGAGCTGCGCTGCCACTGCGACGCCGGGGCGCTCGCGCCCTCGGGATCCTGGCCGGCCGCCGCGGAGGCTTCGGCAGCCCGCCGCAGGTCAGACGTGCGGCGCAGCCCCTCGGGCTTGGCCACGGTCTCGAATTCATCGTCCAGCCTGGCGCGCAGGCGATCAGCGGACGTGACGGACGGTTTCCAGCTCATGCGCTTCCTCTATGTGCCAGCGGCAGGCCTCCCGGGAAGGGAGCCTGCCGCTGGCGGCCGGGCTGGCGAGCCCGGCGCTATCCGATGACGCGACGACGCGATTACTCGTCGCTGTCGTCTTCGGCGGTGGGCACGAATTCCGCGGCGCGGCTGACGATGCCCTGGTTCTCGCGGACCCGGTTCTCGATCTCGATGGCCAGTTCCTTGTGTTCCTTCAAGTATTCGCGGACGTTGTCCTTGCCCTGGCCGATGCGGTTGCCGTTGTAGCTGTACCAGGCGCCGGACTTGTCCACCACATTGGCGGCCACGCCCAGGTCGATGATTTCGCCTTCACGCGAGATGCCGGCGCCGTACATGATGTCGAACTCGGCCTGCTTGAACGGGGGCGCGACCTTGTTCTTGACCACCTTGACGCGGGTTTCGTTGCCGACGACCTCGTCGCCCTTCTTGATCGAGCCGATGCGGCGGATGTCCAGGCGCACCGAGGCGTAGAACTTGAGCGCATTGCCGCCGGTGGTGGTTTCGGGGTTGCCGAACATCACGCCGATCTTCATGCGGATCTGGTTGATGAAGATGACCATGCAGTTGGTCTTCTTGATGGTGGCGGTCAGCTTGCGCAGCGCCTGGCTCATCAGGCGGGCCTGCAGGCCGGGCAGCGAATCGCCCATTTCGCCTTCGATTTCTGCCTTGGGCACCAGCGCCGCGACCGAGTCGACCACGATCAGGTCGACCGAGCCCGAGCGCACCAGCGCGTCGGTGATTTCCAGCGCCTGCTCGCCCGTGTCCGGCTGCGAGATCAGCAGGTCGGCCAGGTTGACGCCCAGCTTCGAGGCGTACTGCACGTCAAGCGCGTGTTCGGCGTCGACGAAGGCGCAGGTGCCGCCCAGCTTCTGCATTTCGGCCACGACCTGCAGGGTCAGGGTGGTCTTGCCCGAGGATTCCGGACCGTAGATTTCCACCACGCGGCCGCGCGGCAGGCCGCCGACGCCCAGCGCGATGTCCAGGCCCAGCGAGCCGGTCGACACCACCTGGATGTCATGCGAGACCTCGTTGTCGCCGTAGCGCATGATCGAGCCCTTGCCGAACTGCTTTTCGATCTGCGAGAGCGCGGCGGCCAGCGCCTTGGCTTTTTCCGAAGCGGCGGCCTTGGTGGTTTTGTCGTCCATGTAGTGTCCTGTCAGGTCTGGGTCTGTAACGTATCGGGGCGCGGCACGGGGTGTCGGTCAGCGCACGGGTTGTCGCAAGGGGTGATCGGGCCGTTGCCTGACAGCTGTTGCCAGAAAACTGGCAGTGCAAACTGTGGCGCTCAAGCGTGATCGGTAAAGCGATAGCGCAGATTATGGCATCGGATTGTACTGTACAAAAAAACAGTGTGCCACAGTTTTCCACGTATTCCCTGAGTGGGCAAGCCCGGTGCCGTATGACAGAATCGAGGAAAAAACTGGCGCTATGTCCCCATTGCGCTCCCGGCACGCCGCCCCGGCATCCCACCGAGGGCGGCACGCGTGCGCCGCTCACCCGGCGCCCTTCTTCTTTTCGACTGCCCATGCGCATCCTGATCGCGGAAGACGACAGCATCCTGGCCGACGGCCTGTCACGCTCGTTGCGTCACAACGGCTACGCGGTCGATGCCGTGCGCGACGGCCTGGCGGCCGATTCGGCGCTGGCGGCCCAGGCCTTCGACCTGCTGATCCTCGACCTCGGCCTGCCGCAACTGGCCGGCCTGGAGGTCCTGCGCCGGCTGCGGGCCCGCAATTCCGCCCTGCCCGTCCTGATCCTGACCGCCGCCGACAGTATCGAGCAACGCGTCAAGGGACTCGACTTGGGCGCCGACGACTACATGGCCAAGCCCTTCGCCCTGTCCGAGCTGGAAGCCCGCGTGCGCGCCCTGACCCGCCGCGGCGCCGGCGGCGGCGCCACGCTGCTCAAGCACGGCCGTCTCGTGTTCGACCAGACCGGGCGCGTTGCCATGGTCGACGACCAGACGCTGGACCTGTCCGCGCGCGAGGTCAGCCTGCTGGAGATCCTGCTGACCCGCAGCGGGCGCATGGTCAGCAAGACCCAGCTGGTCGACCACCTGTGCGAATGGGGCGAGGAAGTCAGCACCAATGCCATTGAGGTCTACGTGCACCGCCTGCGCAAGAAACTCGAGCCCAGCGGCGTGAAGATCGTGACGGTGCGCGGCCTGGGCTATTGCCTCGAACGGGACCAGGGTGCGGCCTACCTCGCAAGCTGAACCGCCACAGCCGGAGGCGCTCAACCAGGAAGCGCTGGATGTGATGCGGGCCGGGGCCCGCGGCCCCAGCTTTGCGCCGCCGCAACGTTCGCTGCTGGGCGAGATCCTCGACTGGATGCTGGCGCCGCTGTTTCTGCTGTGGCCCATGAGCGTCGCCATCACCTACGTGGTGGCGCAGAACATCGCCAACGTGCCGTACGATCGCGCGCTGGCCAACAACCTGCACGTGCTGACGCGCCAGGTCCACGCCCAGGACGGCCGCGCGGTGCTGCGCATGACCGACCCGGCGCGCGAGGTGCTGCGCGCCGATGAAACCGACAGCGTGTTCTGGCTGGCGCTGGGCAGCCGCGGCGAATACCTGGGCGGCGATCGCGCCCTGCCCCTGCCCGCGTCGGTCGGCCAGCCGCGCCCCGGCGAGGTGCAATACGAAGACGACACCCTGCGCGGCTTCGGTATCCGCCTGGCCTTCACCTGGGTCGACCTGAACCTGCCCAATACCCAGCCGGCGCTGCTGATCGTGGCCGAGACGGTGGAAAAGCGCACCCAACTGGCCAACGACATCATCAAAGGCGTGATCATTCCCCAGTTCGTGGTGCTGCCGATCGCGGTGCTGCTGGTGTGGTTCGGACTGTCGCGCGGCGTGGCGCCGCTGAACGCGCTGCAACAGCGGCTGCGGGCGCGCCGACCGGACGATCTTTCGCCCATCGACGAGCGCGCCGCGCCCTCCGAGATCGCGCCGCTGGTGGCGGCCATGAACGATCTGCTCGACCGCCTGTCGGCCAACGTGCAGGCGCAGCGCCGCTTCGTCGCCGATGCCGCGCACCAGTTGAAGACGCCGCTGGCCGGTCTGCGAACCCAGGCCGAGCTGGCCCTGCGCGATGCCAGCCCCGAGGAAATGCAGGCCAGCCTGCGCCAGCTGGTGACCGGCTCCGAGCGCGCCACCCGCCTGGTGAACCAGTTGCTGCTGCTGGCGCGGGCGGAAAACCCCAGCGCCATCGGCCTGGCCGCCACCGATCTGAACGCCATCGCCTACGAGCAGGCCATGCACTGGGTGCCACAAGCGCTGTCGCTGGGCACCGACCTGGGCTTCGAAGGCTCGGAGACGCCGGTGCTGATCAACGGCAACCCGCTGCTGCTGGCGGAGCTGCTCAACAACCTGGTCGACAACGCCCTGCGCTACACGCCGCGCGGCGGCCACATCACGGTGCGGGTGCAAGGCCACGGCGGCCAGGGCATCCTGGAGGTAGAGGACTCCGGCCCCGGCATCGCGCCGGAGGAGCGCGAGCGGGTCTTCGACCGCTTCTATCGGGTGCTGGGCACGCTGTCCGACGGCAGCGGGCTGGGCCTGGCGATCGTCAGGGAGATCGCCCAGAAGCACCAGGCGACGGTGCTCATCAGCGACCATCCGACGCCCCATTCCGAGCTGCCGGGCACCCGCATCCGCGTGGTCTTCCCGCTTTACGCCGAGCCGGTCGACGACCTCGGCGACTAGGTGCGCCCGCCCTGCGCGAATGCGGCGATGTGGCGCCAGGAGTTCCTCGTTCCGTCCCTAGGATTATCCCTAGCCTCCCAGGGAGAAATTACTTTTTGTTTCAATTTTAAGATTCAGGTAAGGGTCGCGTCAGAACCTCGTCAGCCTCGCGCTCCAACCTTGCCATAGCTCGATGTCGGCTCGCCGGCGGAGGGTCAAGCACGGCGGAAAACCGCCGGCCAGAAAAATCGAGGAGACATCATGAGCACAACTACCATGGCAGGTCGCGGTCCATCCGCGGATCCGCGCCCGATGACCAAGGATGAACGCCGTGTCATCTTTGCCTCGTCGCTGGGCACGGTGTTCGAGTGGTACGACTTTTATCTTTACGGTTCGCTGGCCGCGATCATCGCCCAGCACTTCTTCTCCGGCGTGAACCCGACCGCGGGCTTCATCTTCGCGCTGCTGGCCTTCGCCGCCGGCTTCGCCGTGCGTCCGTTCGGCGCGCTGGTGTTCGGCCGCCTGGGCGACCTGGTCGGACGTAAATACACCTTCCTGGTCACCATCGTGCTGATGGGCCTGTCCACCTTCCTGGTGGGCGTGCTGCCCAGCTATGCCAGCATCGGCATCGCCGCGCCCGCCATCCTGATCGTCCTGCGCCTGCTGCAAGGCCTGGCGCTGGGCGGCGAATACGGCGGCGCCGCGACCTACGTCGCCGAACACGCGCCGCATGGCCGCCGCGGCTTCTACACCTCCTGGATCCAGACCACCGCGACGCTGGGCCTGTTCCTGTCGCTGCTGGTGATCCTGGGCATCCGCTCGTTCATGGGCGAAGACGACTTCAAGGCCTGGGGCTGGCGCATTCCGTTCCTGATCTCGGTCGTGCTGCTGGGCATCTCGGTGTGGATCCGCCTGCAGCTCAATGAATCGCCGACCTTCCAGCGGATGAAGGCCGAAGGCAAGGGTTCGAAGGCGCCGATCGCCGAATCGTTCGGCCAGTGGAAGAACCTGAAGGTCGTGCTGCTCGCCCTGCTGGGCCTGACCGCCGGCCAGGCCGTGGTCTGGTACACGGGTCAGTTCTATGCGCTGTTCTTCCTGACGCAGACGCTCAAGGTGGACGCCAACACCGCCAACATCATGATCGCGATCGCGCTGCTGATCGGCACGCCGTTCTTCGTGATCTTCGGCGCGCTGTCGGACAAGATCGGCCGCAAGCCCATCATCATGGCGGGCTGCCTGATCGCCGCGGCGACCTACTTTCCGATCTTCCAGGGCCTGACGCACTTTGCCAACCCCGCGCTGGAAAAGGCGCAGGCAACCGCGCCGGTGACGGTCATTGCCGACCCGACCACCTGCTCGTTCCAGTTCAACCCGGTGGGCACCGCCTCGTTCACCAGCTCGTGCGATGTGGTCAAGTCGTTCATGGCCCGCAACTCGGTGAACTACAAGAACGAAGCCGCCCCGGCCGGCTCGGTGGCCAAGGTCAAGATCGGCACCGACGAGTTCGCCTCGTTCGACGGCAAGGGCATGGCCCCGGCCGACTTCAAGGCCAAGGCCGCCGAACTGGACAAGGCCCTGACCGCCGCCATCCGCAGCCACGGCTACCCCGCCAAGGCGGACCCGGCGCAGAGCAACAACGTCATGGTCGTCGTGCTGCTGACCATCCTGGTGATCTACGTGACCATGGTCTACGGCCCGATCGCGGCGATGCTGGTGGAAATGTTCCCGACCCGCATCCGCTACACCTCGATGAGCCTGCCGTACCACATCGGCAACGGCTGGTTCGGCGGCTTCCTGCCCCCGGTCGCCTTCGCCGTGGTGGCCGCCACCGGCAACATCTACGACGGCCTGTGGTACCCGATCATCATTGCGGTGATGACCCTGGTCATCGGCACGCTGTTCGTGCGCGAATCCAAGGACAACGACATCAACGCCTGACCGACCATCCCCCGCCGGGCGGGACTGCTGCGCCTGCCCGGCCTTTCAAAAGCTCCCCTGGGAGCTTTTTTTTTGCGCGCGAAAAATGGCGGACACAAAGGGCTTCCGATTCAGGACGCTGTCAGACCCCCGCCGTTAGACTGGCGCCTCAGATTACGGCCTTGCGCCTCTTCGCCCGGCGATTGATCCCCCTGCCAGGCGATTGCAGGGCTAGTGTTCTGACACCGATACCGCGTTCCCCGCGAGCCTTTTATGACGCGGTATTGTGTGCTCCCGTACCGGCCCGGCCTCTATTGAGCCGGGCCGCTTTTTTTGGCGGGGTACCGCCGGCGCAAAAAAAGGCGGCCGCAAGCGGCCGCCTCCGGTTTCCCGGGGGATGCGCCTCAACGGCGCATGCCGACCCCGATGACCAGCACGCCGGCCACGATCGCGGCAATACCGGCCCACATCGGAATCGGCACGGACTTCTCGGTTTCGGCCGTGGCCTTGACCGAGCCAACCTGCAGCACGGTTTCCTCGGACTTGTAGCTAAAGCCCTTGTAGGCCAGGGCGGCAATGCCCAGCACGATCAGGATGGCACCGACAATCTTCATGCTTCTTCTCCTATTGCACAGGGGTGACGCGGACATTACCGCAAGGCCGTCCCCCTGTCAGTGACAGAACGTGTCGCCTGGCCCCATCCTATTGCGACGCTACGGCAAAGCAGCCGGCGTCGTATAGAATCAACCCTTTTGGCCGACGCTCATGTGGTTCAAGAATCTCAAGATTTACCGTCTCTCCTCGCCGTGGACGCTGACCGGCGAGCAGCTTGAAGAAACGCTTGCGCGGCATGCCTATCAGGCCGGCAACAACCTCGAAATGCAAAGCCTGGGCTGGGTCCCGCCGCGCGAAAATGGCGGGCTGGCGCACGTCGTGGGCGGACAGATCCTGCTGAATCTGCGCGCCGAGAAAAAGCTGCTGCCCAGCACCGTGGTCAACCAGGTCGCCAAGGCGCGCGCCCAGGAAATCGAAGAGCAGCAAGGCTACAAGCCGGGCCGCAAGCAGATGAAGGAAATCAAGGAGCGCGTCACCGACGAACTCCTGCCGCGCGCCTTCAGCGTGTACCGCGACACCCGCGTGTGGATCGACCCGCAGAACCACTGGTTGGTGATCGACGCCGCCGCCTCGGCCAAGGCCGATGAAGTCATCGGCCTCTTGGCAAAATGCGTGGATCCGTTCCCGCTCGAGAACCTGTACGTGGCCCAATCGCCCGCCTCCGCCATGACGGGCTGGCTGGCCGAGGATGAAGCGCCGTCCAATTTCAGCATCGACCAGGACACCGAATTGCGCTCCTCCGGTGAAAGCGGCGCGGCCATCCGCTACGTCAAGCACTCGATCGACGCCGACGACGTGCGCCGCCACATCCAGTCGGGCAAGCAGTGCACCCGCCTGGCCATGACCTGGGCCGACCGCATCTCGTTCGTGCTGACCGAAGGCCTGGACGTCAAGCGCGTCGCGCCGCTGGACGTGCTCAAGGAAGGCAACGACACCGTCGCCGCCAATGACGACGAGAAGTTCGACTCCGACATGATGCTCATGACCGGCGAGCTGGCCAAGATGCTGGCCGAGCTGGTGGAAGCACTGGGCGGCGAAAAGAAGATCTGAGCCTTGCGCCTTGGTCCGCGGCAAGGGCCGCTCCTGTGAGGGAGCGGCCTTTTTCATGGCGCTGCCATTCGCATGGCGCCTTGCATGCCGCTTGAATCGGCGCGGCGGCGCGCGGCCACGGGCAGGACAGCCGTGTGCGCGTCAGGCGGCGACGCTGCGATCGCGGCCCGACTGCTTGGCCTGGTACAAGGCCTTGTCGGCGCGGTCGATCAGATAGGCGTAGTCGGGATGCCCGTCGAAGGTCGCCACGCCGATGCTGGTGGTGATGCGCAGGCCGCCCGCCTCCGGAATGGAGAAGACATGGCGGCGGATTTCGGCGCCCAGCTTCTCGGCCACGGCCAGCGCGGCCTCGCGCCCCGTATCCACCAGCACCACCAGGAACTCCTCGCCGCCGTAGCGGAACACGAAATCGCTCGAACGACAGGACTGGTGCACCACTTCTGCGAACTGGCGCAGCACCTGGTCGCCGCCCGCATGGCCGTGCTGGTCATTGATCGCCTTGAAATGGTCGATGTCCAGCAGCAGCACCGAAAACGTCGACCGCTCGCGCGTGGCAATCAGGATTTCGCGGCCGATCACCGACGGCAGGAAGCGGCGGTTGAGCACATTGGTCAGCGGATCGCTGCCGCTTTCGATCTCGGCCACCATGTCGAACAGCCCATTGAGCAGGTGTTTGATGCGCGCCACCAGTTCCTGCAGTTCGCGCACCTGGTCGGGCAGGGATTCCGGCCCGACCAGCAACAGGCTCGGCAGCACCACGTCATCCAGCCGCGCCACCGCCTCGGTAATCTGCCGCAGGGCCGGCGCGCTCTCGAACAGTACGCCGCCCTTGTGCTGCAACCACAGACCGAACTCGGAGGCCGCCAGCCGCGGCAGCACCTGCTCGGGCGCGCGATAGTGCAGCCCGATCAGCACCGCCTGGCTCCATTCGAGCAGCGCGGCGCGCTGGCGCTCGCGTTCGGTCGAAATGTTCTGGCCCAGCGCGAACAGGCGGTAGGCCTCGTCATTGCGCGCGCCGCGGTTGATGTCGCGCATGAAGGCGCGGCTCATCTGCTCGATGGCCAGGTCGAACAGGTTGCAGACGTACTGGGTCGCGATCGAAGCCGCCACGCCATCCAGGTCGCTGGCGCGCAGGCGTTGCGCGATCTCGTTCTTCAGGATGCGGGCGCCGGCCATCACCAGATGGATCGGAATATGCACGCGCGCATGCACTTCGCCGACCTTTTTCTGGATCGCCATCAACGCCGCGATATCGCCTTGTTCGCGCACGCACAGCAGGCCCCTGAGCCAACCCTTCATGCCCTGGTGCAGGCGGGTGGCGACGATCTCGTGCGACAGGCGCGGACCGGCCTCGGCATCGGCCAGCAGGGTGGAATAGAAGGCGTCGACCAGTTCGTTGGCGCTGTCCGACACCACCGCCGCGACCTGGCCGCGGGTGTAGGCATCGACCGAGGAATAGACGGCTTGCCAGGCCTGGGCGTTGGAGGCGCTCAGATAGCACGCCTGCCCGGCGGGATCAGGAGAAGACGGGACTGCGCGACTGCTCGAAGACATAGGACCTTCCGACCGAAGATTCCCCCGCGTGTCTCGGAACGACACGCGGCGGGAAAAACCAGCGCGGATTATGCTTGAAATCGCCGGCGGCGGCCGTCATGACGGCCGTGCCGCGCCGCCTCGCGCGGCGCCCTATTCCAGGCCGTGGAACACCGAGTCGTCCGGACCGATGTGCGAGGGATGCTGCCAGGTCACATCGCGCAGCGAATGCTGCACCAGCCCTTCCACGCCCAGCAGCACGGCGAAGATGGCCATGCGGATGGGAATGCCATTGTCGGTCTGGCGGAAGATCGCCAAGCGCGGATCATGATTCAGGTCCACGCTCAGGTCGTTGGCGCCCGGCCGGCTGTCGCGCGGCAGCGGGTGCATGACGATGGTATCCGGGCCGCAATAGGCGTCGATGATGGCGCGGTTGATCTGGAAGTCCGGCGTGTAGCCCTCGTTCTCTTCGTTGGCGAAGCGCTCTTTCTGCACGCGCGTGGCGTAGATCACGTCGGCGCCCGCCAGGCCCTCGGCCAGCGAAGTCTTCTGTTCGATGATGTTGCCGTTGCGGCTGGCCTGCTCGATGATGTAGGACGGCATCTCCAGGCCCTTGGGCGACACCAGCGAGAACTTGACGTTCTTGTACAGCGCCATCAGCTTGATCAGCGAATGCACCGTGCGGCCGTACTTCAGGTCGCCGACCATGGCGATGTGCGCGCCGTCGAGCAGCTTGCCCAGGCGCGAGAACTCGGTGAGGATCGTGTACAGGTCCAGCAGCGCCTGGCTCGGGTGCTCGCCGGGGCCGTCGCCGCCGTTGACCACCGGGATGTTGGTGGCGCGCGCGAATTCGGCCACCGAACCCTGGTCGGGATGGCGGATCACCATCGCGTCGACATAGCCGCTCATGACGCGGCTGGTGTCGTAGATCGATTCGCCCTTGGCCATCGACGAGAAGGTGAAGCCGGTGGTGTCGCAGACCGAGCCGCCCAGGCGGCAGAAGGCCGAGCCGAAACTGACCCGGGTACGGGTGCTGGCCTCGAAGAACAGGTTGCCGAGCACCGCGCCTTCCAGGACGCGCGAGACTTTCTGCCGGCGGGCGATGGGCTGCATCATGTCGGCCACGCGGAACAGGTCCTCGACCGATTCCCGGGTGAACTGGTCCACCGACAGCAGTTGGTGCTTGCCCTCTACCGCGATCCGCTCGCGCAGCGGCCCGTCTTGTACGCTTTGCGTATATTTTTCGAGCAGTACGCCGTTCTGAACGATTTCGCTGACGAAACGCTGCACCACTTCCGGCATCGCGCGGAACTCCTGCGATCCCTCCGGCAGCAGCCAGGTATCCAGTGCGCGGCGCTTGACGCCGATCCGGGTCGCGAACACGTCGCGCGTGAGGTTCAGGCGTCGCATGGCGTCGCGCAGGAAGGCTTGCTGGGAAATGGTCATGACAGGTCCCGGAGAGAGGGGTTTATATACGCACTGCGCATATTATTCCCTGCGCCAGTGCATGTCCAACACTTTTGCGCACACGGGTTTACCCTCGAAATTCAGCGCCGAGCGTAAGTCGTCATGTGTGGCGCCGCGTCCGTCGTGGCCTGCCCGGCGGCCAGCCAGCAACCGACGCAGAAAGCCAGCGCGCTGGCCAGGTAACAAAGCAGCGCCAGCGCCTGCGCCGGCAGGTGCGCGCGGGTCAGGCGGCCGTTGTAGCCCTGGCGCAACAGGCTGACCTGCGCCAGGTAGGCGAACACCGCCCCCAGGCAAGCCAGCAACAGACCGGCCAGCAACGACAACAGCGGCAATTGCAGATCGGGGGCGGCGATATCGCCGCCCACCATGCCCAGCGCGAATGCCGTCAGGCCCAGCGCCGCGCCCCCGTTGAGCCAGCCCAGCAGGCGGAATGCGCCGGCCAGAAGCGCGAACGGCGAGCCGGCGGCGCGGAGCTGCTGGGCGCGCGGGTCCATGGCCCTAGTCGCCCTTGCGGCAGACCGGCGTGGCGCTCTGAATCGAGGCGCGCGCGGCGGCGATCTCGGCCGCGTCCCAGCGACCCTGGCCAAGGACCGTGATGGTGACCTTGGCCTTGGCCGGACCGTCGGACTCGGCCGCGATCAATTCGAGGATCTTGGCGGTTTCGCCCACTTTGTAGACCTGCACCTCGTCGGGCGCGCCCTTCTCGCCCAGGACGTGTTTCCAGGCGTAGGCGACGTTGTAGGGGTGCTGAACATTGACGTGGCACGTGCGCACGTATTCGCCGGCCCGGCGGAACGCCGCCTGGTAGTTGGTGTCCACGCTGAACGTCTCTTTCAGCACGGTCTCGGACTCGTACACGCCGGTGCTGGCGCACCCGCCCAGCAAAGCCATCAACGTGACGCCCACCCACACAGACTTGCGCATGATTCTTCCTGCCATCGGATTCGGATTCCCGCGATTATGCCAGCGGCCGCAAAAAGGCCACGCCCGAAATGCCGCAACATTTCCGCGTGGCCCTGAACGCGCCCGGGCGCGTGGAACGCCCGGCACCCTTATTTGGTCGCGGCGCCCTCGATCTTTTCACCACCGCGCTGGATGTCCTTGCCAGCCCCCGCGACGGTATTGCAGCCCGCCGACATGGCGGCAATCGAAAGCAGCATGACGAGAATCACTTTGTTCTTCATGGAGCATCTCCTATCGAGGCGTGGAAACCGACGCCAGCATACCGCAAAGGCCGCCATTTGCGCAGATGCCGGTGACCAACCCCGCCGCCGACCAGGCGGTCACATGACCGCGCCGCGCGCGGCTTTCGCGCAGCTGTCGCGTATTTGGCGGCAATGGATTAGGATGCGCTAATGACCAAGAAACACGTATCGGAAAACAGCGGCGGCTCGCCTGTCGCCTGGGGCTGGGAGCAGCCACAGTGCCGCGGACAGGCGGCATTGGCCCTCTTCATCGACGATCTGCATCGCATCCTCCAGGCGCACGCCGCCGGCCAGCTCGCGGCCAGCAGCACCCTGGCCGACGCCCAGGAGCAGGTCGACGACCTGCTGGCCCGATACAACGAGATAGCCGGCGCGCCCGAGATCTTCCTCGGCCAGTCGGTGCAACTCAAGGAAGGTGTCGACCGCAGCGGCGTCTCGCATACAGTACCTATTTTTTCCGCACGCCTGAAGCAGTCGCTGGTCGCGATGCTTGGACAAGGCCCCGGCTGACACAACGCCCCCTGGCCGCCACCCAGAACAGCGCAAACAAGAGAGGGAGACCGCAGTATGAATACAGACAATGTCGTAGAGTTTCTCCGCCTGCTGTCGCTGGATGTCTCGCTGGGCGCCGCCGCCCAGCACGCCGCGAGCCAGGCGGATGCGCCTCTGGCGTTGGCCCGGCTGGCCACCGCGCACGGCTTGCCTTGCAGCGCCTCGGACTGGTCGATATTCGCCCGCGATTGCCTGGACGCCTCGGACGAGGCGCCCGCCAGCGACCTTCCGGGCGACGCCAGGATCTGGCAATTGGTGCAGGATCCCGGCCAGGGCACCAGCGTGCCGGCCAGCGCCGTCACCCGCGTCATCGGCATCATCACGCAGCCCGATGGCCCGGCGGTCGTCGGCCATGTGGTCAACGATCTCGCGCCACGCCCGCCGCAGGGCGCGTCGTCCTATCCGCGCGGCTCCTGACGCGGCTCAGCGTCCCGCCAGGAAATCCGCCACACCCGCCGCGGCGACCACGCCGCTGGCCATGCAGGCGGTCAACAGGTAGCCGCCCGTCGGCGCCTCCCAATCCAGCATTTCCCCCGCGCAGAACACGCCCGGCGCGGCCCGCAGCATCAGGCCGGGCGTCAGCGCCTCGAAGCTGACGCCGCCCGCCGTGCTGATGGCCTCGTCCATCGGCCGCGGGCGTTCCAACCGCAATGGCAGCGCCTTGACCAGCCGGCCCAGGCGTTCGGGATCGCGGAAGTCCTCCGCCCCGGCACACTCGCGCAACAGGCCCGCCTTGACACCCGTCAGCCCCAGCCGGCTCTGCAGATGGCTCGACATCGAGCGCGCGCCGCGTGGGTGGGTCACCGCCGCCAGTACCTTTTCCTGCGTCCAGCCGGGCGCGAGGTCCAACAGCGCGAGGGCGTGGCCGGCGGACTCGATCCGGTCGCGCAAGGACGCCGACAAGGCATAAACCAGGCTGCCCTCGATGCCGTTTTCCGTGACCACGAATTCGCCCTGGCGCGCCGGCCCGGGGCCAGCCTCCCCCACGCAACGCAAGGTCACGGATTTGACCGGCTGCCCGGCATGGCGTTGGCGGAAGTGCTGGGACCAGGCCACCTCGAAGCCGCAGTTGGCGGCGCGCAATGGCGCCGTGGCGATGCCGTGCGCGGCCAGCCCCGGCAACCAGGCGCCGTCCGACCCCAGCTTGGCCCAACTGCCCCCGCCCAGGGCCAGCACCACGGCATCCGCCGCCAGCGCCAGTGCGCCCTCGGGGGTATCGAAATGCAGTTCGGCCGCCCCAGGCGCAATGGCCGGCGGCCAGCCCAGCCAGCGATGGCGCATGTGAAAGCGCACGCCGCTGGCGCGCAGCCGGGCCAGCCATGCCCGCAGCAGCGGCGCCGCCTTCATCTCCGCGGGAAAAACACGGCCCGACGAGCCCACGAAGGTCTCGATGCCGAGTTGCCGCGCCCAGTCGCGCAAGCCGGTCGCATCGAGTTCGCGCAGCCAAGGCTCGATCAGCGCGGCCCGCTCGCCATAGCGCGCCAGGAACGGCGCCGCGGCTTCGCTATGCGTCAGGTTCAAGCCACCACGGCCCGCCATCAGGAACTTGCGCCCCACCGACGGCATCGCGTCGTACACATCGACCTGCGCGCCGCGCGCGGCCAGCTTCTCGGCCGCCATCAGCCCCGCCGGTCCGCCGCCGATCACGGCCACGCGCCTGCCGCACGGATTCTGGGCGCGATGGGAGGAATGCGGATCGGAAGGCATGGAAACGGGATTCAGGATGACCAGGGCGGGACGAACCGCCGGGGCTGCGATTGTCGCATGGGACGGCCACGCCTCCTGCCACGGCCGGCGTCGGATAAAAAAATGCCCCGCGCGGGGCATTTTTTTATCGCTGCGGCCAAGCCTTTGATATTGCTGCGATATCGCGACATGCGCAACGCCTATCCCAAGGCTTGTCCACAGTCGCTGTGGGTAACCGGCCTCCTGACCCGCGGGGCCTAGGCGTTGCCCGCGGCCTGCATGGGACCCGGCCAGGGCTCGGCATCGAGCTGAAAGCGCAATTCCTGGTATTCGCCATCTACCGCCACCGAGCGCAGCAGCCCCGCGCCCAGGGCCTGCCCCAAGGCGCGGCGGCACAGGGTCTCGGGATCATCCGGCAGGGACTGGAACACCCCATCTGGAATGCGCAGCCGCAACAACGCCCGGGGATCGCCCTGCTCGGCAGGCCGGCCGATATGGATGTGGGCGGGATAGCCGTGCGGGCACCAGATGCCCACGTGATACTTGCCTTCGGTGCCGGTATCGGCGACGTAGCCGGGATGATCGTATTTTGCCGTGCCCATGGACCCTCCTCGTGTGCGCGGCGGACGCGCGCGCTTGAGCCATGGTAGCGCAGCGCCCGGCCCCTGTGCGGCCGGCGCCCCCCGGGAAACTCCGGACTGGAACGATGGCTTGATGCAAGGCAAGCGCGGGACGAAAAAAAACCGCGACGAGCGTCGCGGTTTTTTCTGCTGGGCGGGCGGCGGGCCTGGATTGCGGACCGCGCCGGGCGCCGATGCTGCTTGAATCTGGTTGCGGGGGCAGGATTTGAACCTACGACCTTCGGGTTATGAGCCCGACGAGCTGCCAGACTGCTCCACCCCGCGTCTGATGTGTGAATCATACATCATTTTGAAATGTTGTGCAGCGCACCGAGGCGATTCGGCGGATTATTTTTGCCCACAAGGCGCCGCAGGCAGCGGGCGAAGGCCAAGATCCACGCCTTTGCGCCGGGGGCTTGCAGGCAGATCAGTTGCGCCTTCCCGAGCGCCGTCACGGTCAGCGTCCCCCGCTCCGGAAGGAAGAAGCTCTCGCCCGCATGCAGGCGCGTGGGCGGCGGCAAATACGTGCCTGGCGGCAGTTCCGAGCGGTAGGCGGGCTCGGCCACCAGCACGCGGCCGCTGACGCAGATGACCGTTGCGCCGCCCCGCAGGCGCAGCTGGCGGCTGGCGCCGGACGGGAGATCGAAACGTTGCGAATGCGGGTCGGGTGCGGAAAAAAGGGCCATGGTCATCTCCAATCTGATGCCCACAGTCTGCGCCCGCCCTGCTTTGCGCAACAGCCACACAATTTGCCTTTCTGTACCGATGCAGGCTATCAGTTTTGGCACTGTTATGGTGTACTTTGCGGAAATCTGTGCCTACCTCAACCTACCCTCGGGGAGCATGATCGGCGCATGGACCCGCAACCGCTATATCTACGCCTGGCGAACCACTACCGGCGCGCCATCCAGACCGGGGTCCTGGCCCCGGCGCAGCGCATGCCGTCGGTGCGCACCCTGGTACGCACCCACCATGTCAGCCTTTCGACCGCGCTGCAGGCCTGCCGGCTGCTCGAAGACGATGGCCTGATCGAGGCCCGCCCCCGCTCCGGCTATTTCGTCCTCAAGCCGCGCCGCAACAGTATCCCGCCGGTCAACGAGCCGGACATCCGCCAGGCGCTGGGCACCGCCCAGTATGTCGGCATCCATGACCGCGTGTCGGACTTCGTGGCGAAGTGCGAAGCCCACCCCGTCAGCGCCAACTTCGCGCTGGCCGCCGCGGTGCCGCAAGCGTATCCGATGGAGGAACTCAAGCAGGCCATGATCCGCACCCTGCGGCAGTCGCCGCAAGTGCTGGTCAGCCCGGTGCCGCCGCAAGGCCATCCGCTGTTGCGCACGGTGCTGGCGCGGCGCGCCCTGGCCAACGGCATCAATGCCACGCCCGACGACGTCATCGTCACGCACGGCTGCATCGAGGCCCTCAACCTGGCGCTGCGCGCGGTGGCGCGTCCGGGCGACACCATCGCGGTCGAATCCCCCACCTACTTCGGCCTGCTGCAGATCCTGGAAAGCCTGGGCATGCGCGCGCTGGAAATCCCCACCAGTCCGCAACACGGCCTGTCCATCGAGGCACTGGACCTGGCCTTCCAGACCCACGGCAACATCCGCGCGGTGGTGGTGGTGCCCAACTTCCAGAATCCGCTGGGCTGTGTCATGCCCGACGCCGAAAAGGCCCGCCTGGTGGCCCTGTGCGAGCGCCAGCAGGTGCCCCTGATCGAAGACGACACCTACGGCGCCCTGAACGATGACGACACGCCGCTGGCGGCAGCCAAGTCCTGGGATCCGACTGGCAATGTCATCTATTGTTCGTCGCTGCACAAGACGCTCGCGCCGGGCATGCGGCTGGGCTGGTTGCTGGGCGGGCGCTGGAAAGCGCGCATCGCCATGCTGAAGTTCGCGCAGAGCCGGCCCAACGAACCGCTGGCGCAAATGGCGGTGGCCGAATACCTCGGTTCGCGCGCGTACGACCGGCACCTGACACGGCTGCGCCGACAACTGAAAATGCAGCGCGACCAGACCGCCGAAGTCATCGCCGCGCATTTCCCGCGCGGCACGCGCCTGAGCATGCCCACGGGCGGCATGCTGCTGTGGGTGGAGATGCCGGATGGCCGTTCCGGGCTGGAGGTATTCGAGGCCGCGCTGCGGCAGGGCATCCGCGTGGCGCCCGGCGCCATGTTCTCGAACAGCACGCGCTACAACCATTTCCTGCGCATCAGTTGCGGCCAGCGCCACACACCAGAGATCGCGCGGGCGCTGGCCACGCTGGCGCGCATCGTTGCCGAGCGCCAGCCATGAACCCGCAGCTGCACCAGTTCATCGTCGACTACGGCCTGTGGGCCGTGCTGGGCGGCACGCTGCTCGAAGGCGAAAGCGTGGTGGTGCTGGCGGGATTCCTGTCGCACCAACGCCTGCTGCATCTGCCTTATGTAATGCTGTGCGCGTTCGCCGGTTCGTTCATCGCCGACCAGGGCCTGTTCTACCTGGGCCGGCGCTACCGCGAACACCGCTACGTCCAGCGGATCCGCGCCCAGCCGGCGTTCGGCAAGGCATTGGCGGCGATCGACCGCTATCCGCACGGATTCATCCTGGCGCTACGCTTCCTGTATGGCCTGCGCACGGTGGGGCCGGTGGCGCTGGGCGTATCGCAGGTTTCGCCCATGCGCTTCCTGGCGCTCAACGCCATCGCCGCGGCCATCTGGGCGGTGTGTTTCAGCCTGGTGGGCTATCTGTTCGGACAGACCATCGAGTCCCTGCTCGGCCGCCTTCACGGCGTGGAAACGAAGCTGGCGGTGGCCATGGCGATCGGCCTGGCGGTCTGGCTGGCCTATTGGCTGTATGCGCGGCGGCGTCGCTGACGCGACGACTTGCGTCAGAACACCAGCTTGCCGCTGGCCCGCAGCACGTGGCGGCGGCGGGCCGCGCGATACAGCCGGCCGATGAAGGGCAGCAGGGCCAGCCGCCGCAGGACGGGGTGGCGCTGGTCGAAGTCGTGCCAGGCCTTGAAGCCATGGCCCAGGCGTTCCCAGCTCTGGCGCGCCTCGGGAGAAAGTTTGCCGGGGTCGAAGGCCGCCAGCTTTGCCGCTTCCGAAACGCGGGCCACCAGGCCACGGTTCCGGTTTTCCAATGGATACTGATTCCGCATGGGGCGGCATATTACCCGGCTTGCGTGACCTCTGCCGCTTCCCGTCGCGGGGGCGGCCAGGCGCGGTTTTGGGGCTGCCTTTGAGCGCGCTTTGCAAGCCATTGTAAATAAAGGAAAAAGGCTTTCTATGCCCGCGCTATCCCAAGGCTTGTCCACAGAAGTTGTGGGTAACTCCGGGCGTCACCCGCGCCTATTTCAGTGCCGCCACGATCTGGTCGCGCACGCTTTCGAAGCCCGCCACGTATTGCGGGTTCTCGGAACGGGCGAGCAGGCTGGAGTAGTTCTGTTCCAGCTGCGCCTCGATGGCTTCGCGCAGGCCCGGCGAGGCCTTGGCCAGATGCAGCATCGTCAGCAGCGCCGAATTGAGCGCGTCGATACGGCCGCCCTGGTGCGAGATGGTGTGCACGATGACGGCGATTTGTTCCTGGGTGTCCATGGGTATGCCTCCTGGCGATAAAGTCGGCGCAAATCCTAGCACGGGCACGACGGGCCGCTGGGCAAGACCAGGCGCGCGCGCTAGCATGAAGCGTAGCGCGGCGCGCCGACGGCGCGTGGCGCAACCGGAGCGCGCCCATGAAGACGATCGACAATTATGTGCCTCCCGACGCGGCCTCGCTGCGGCGCCTGCAGGAGCGGCTGGGCTACAGCGATGCGCAGATGGCCGAACTGGCCGGGCTGGACGAGGCGGTGTCCTGGTCCAGCTACATTGGCGGCCCGGAACCCCGCGCGCTCGGACGCCCGCGCCTCTTGGCCATGGCGGCCCGCCTGACCCTGGACGAACCGGCCTGGCAGGGCGTGCTGGCGGCCATGCGCGAGGCCGGCGCGCGCTTCGACTATGGCGCGCCCGACGCCGCCGCCCCGGCGCCCTCCCCGATCCCGGCGCCGGAGCAGGAAACCAAATTCGGCATGCTGCTGGTCAGCGACCGCGGCGCGTTCCACGAAATGGAGCAACTGCGCGAGTTCGCCCACCACGTGCATGAATCCGGCGCCAGCGACCTGGTGCGCACGGCGCGCTACGACAGCGGCGCCGACCTGTGCCGCTTCACGTTGGCGCCGCCACGCCCGGAAGACGCCGCGCGCCGCGACCGGGTCTTCGACGCGGCGTCGAAAACCATCACCCGCTTCGCCTTCGATGGCCGCGTCTATCGCGGCGGCCTGCCGCCCGAATCCGACGGTTGACGCGCCGATTGACGCGCGCCGCGTCGCCCCTGTATGGTCGGGCGCATGAACGAACGCCTAGACGCCATTGACCGGCAACTGCTCAGCCTGCTGCAGGCCAACGCCCGCGAACCCGCCGCCATTCTGGCCCGCAAGCTCGGGCTGGCGCGCACCACCGTGGTGGCGCGCATCGCCCGGCTGGAACGCGAAAGCATCGTGGCCGGCTACGGCGTGCGCCTGGGACGCCTGCTGGAAGAGGCCGCGGTGCGCGCCTATTGCTTCATCAGCGTGCTGCCGAAGACGCCGGCGGCGGTGATCCGCGAATTGGAAAAGATGCCCGAAGTCGAAGAGGTCTCGTCGGTCAGCGGCCCCTATGACTACCTGATCTTCCTGCGCTGCGAAACCCATGAGCAGCTGGACGCATTGCTCGACCGCATCGGCCTGATCGATGGCGTCAAGCAGACGCAGACCTCCATCGTGCTCAGCCGCAAGGTCGACCGCCGCAGCGCCGTCGGCGCGCCCTGACCCTGCCGCCGCCCTCGGCCCGGCCGCCCTCCCGATGCCGTGACGCGCGCCCGATGCGGGCGGCATAATGTTGTAATGTGATTTGTCGCCTTCTACGGATCCACCATGCTCGCTCGCCTTGCCCTCGCCTCCGCCTTGCTCGCCATCCTGGCCGCCTGCTCCAGCATGAGCGAAGTGACGCCTACCGGCAAGAATTCCTACAGCGTCACGTACAGCTCGGGCACGCAGCTGCTGACCTGGGTCGAAATCAAGAACCAGGCACTGCAGCGCGCCGATCAGTACTGCCAGTCGATCGGCCGCAAGCTGCAAAAGCCCACGGTCACCTCCAACCATGCCACGGGCCTGGGCTCCAAGCGCGCCACCGTCACGTTCGAGTGCGGCGAGATCGAACCGCCGAAGAACACCAGGCAGTAAACCGGGAACCTATCGTGAACACCCCTGCGCCCGTGGGCATCACCATGGGGGATGCCGCCGGCATTGGCCCCGAACTCGTCGTCAAGGCCTGCGCCCAGGGCCTGAATGCCCCTTGCGTGGTGTATGGCGATGCGGGCGCGTTGCGGCGCGCCGCGGCCGCGCTGGGCGCGCGCCTGGAGATCCGCGAGATCACCAACGTCGGCCAGGCCAGCGGCGATGCCGGCCGTATCGAGGTGGTGGCCTGTGGTCCCGCCCTGCCGCCCGACCTGCCCCACGGCAAGGTCAGCGCGGCCGCCGGACGCGCCGCCTACGACTACGTCTGCGCCGCCATCGACGACGCCCAGGCCGGCCGCATCCGCGCCATCGTCACGGCGCCGCTGAACAAGCAGTCGATGCACGAGGCCGGCATCGACTACCCCGGCCACACCGAGATCCTGGCGGAACGCTCGGGCACCGACGACTTCGCCATGATGCTCGCCAACGACGAACTGCGCGTGCTGCTGGTGACCATCCACGTCGCCCTGGCCGACGTCATGGCGCGCATCACGCCGGAGGCCGAACTGACCGCCATGCGCCTGGCCGACCGCGCCTGCCGCCAGATGGGGATCGCCCGGCCGCGCGTCGCGGTGGCCGGCCTGAACCCGCACGCCGGCGAAGGCGGCAAGTTCGGCCGCGAGGACATCGACATCATCGAGCCGGCCATCCGTCAGGCACGCGACCAGGGCATCGACGCCAGCGGTCCGTGGCCCGGCGACACAGTCTTCATGCGGGCCCGCCGCGGCGAGTTCGACATCGTGGTGGCCCAATACCACGACCAGGGCCTGATCCCGGTGAAATACCTGGGCGTGGACCACGGCGTCAACGTCACCGTCGGCCTGCCGTTCGTGCGCACCAGCGTCGACCACGGCACCGCGTTCGACATCGCCGGCAAGGGCGTGGCCGACCCGGCCTCGCTGATCGCCGCCTTCGACCTGGCCCTGGCCATGACGCCCTGACCGCCCACGGCGGGGCCGGCAGGCGGACACCCGCCCGGCCCGCCATAGGGCGGCACGCGCCCGAGGTCTACAATACGCCCCGATTCCGGCGCCCTGGCGCGCCGCCGCTTTCCGTCATTGCCCCTACCCCCTCCATGTCACGTCTTGTCCGTCTCCTGCCCGATCGCTTCACCCTCTACCTGATCTGCACCGTCATCATCGCCAGCATCGTGCCCGCCCATGGCCAGGGCGTGGTGGTGTTCGGCTGGATCACCAACATCGCGGTCGGCCTGCTGTTCTTCCTGCACGGCGCCCGCCTGTCGCGCGAAGCCATCATCGCCGGCCTGACGCACTGGAAGCTGCACCTCACGATCTTCTCGGCCACCTTCCTGATGTTCCCGCTGCTGGGCCTGGCGCTCAAGCCGGTGCTGGAACCGCTGGTCACGCCCGAGCTCTACCTCGGCATCCTGTTCCTGTGCTGCCTGCCGGCCACGGTGCAGTCGGCCATCGCCTTCACCTCGATGGCGCGCGGCAACGTGCCGGCGGCGGTCTGCAGCGCCTCGGCCTCGAGCCTGCTGGGCATTTTCCTGACGCCGCTGCTGGTTGGCACGGTCGTCGCCAACGCCGGCAGCGCGCCGATTTCGTTCGACGCGGTCGGCAAGATCATGCTGCAGTTGCTGTTGCCGTTCGTGCTGGGTCAGTTCGCGCGCCGCTGGATCGGCGCCTGGGTGCACAAGCGCAAGGCGATGCTGAAATTCGTCGACCAGGGTTCGATCCTGCTGGTGGTCTACACCGCGTTTTCGGAAGCCATCAACGAAGGCCTGTGGCGCTCCACGCCGATCCCGGCGCTGCTGGGCCTGGTGGCGTGCTGCGCCGTAATCCTGGCGCTGGCGCTGGGCCTGTCGGCGCTGGCCGGCAGGATGTTCGGCTTCAACCTGCCCGACCGCATCACGCTGCTGTTCTGCGGCTCCAAGAAGAGCCTGGCCAGCGGCATTCCGATGGCCCAGGTGCTGTTCGCGGGCCACGCGGTGGGCGCCATCGTGCTGCCGCTGATGCTGTTCCACCAGATCCAGCTGATGGTCTGCGGCGTGCTGGCCGCGCGCTACGGCAAGCGGCCCGAAACGGAAGAATGATTCCGCCACGCCAGCATGAAAAAGCCGCGCCCGAGGGCGCGGCTTTTTTTCTGGCCAGGCGGTTGCGCACGCTCAATACATGTCGCGCGGCTGCGCGCCGGAGAAGTTCAGGAAGCGCGTGCTCGAACCCTGGAAGGTCAGGCGCACCGTGCCGATGGGGCCGTTACGCTGCTTGCCGATGATGATCTCGGCGGTGCCCTTGTCCGGCGAATCCGGGTTGTAGACCTCGTCGCGGTAGATGAACAGGATCACGTCGGCATCCTGTTCGATGGCGCCCGACTCGCGCAGGTCGCTCATCACGGGACGCTTGTTGGGACGCTGCTCCAGGCTGCGGTTCAGCTGCGACAGCGCGATCAGCGGACAGTTCAGCTCCTTGGCCAGGCCCTTGAGCGAACGGCTGATTTCCGACACTTCGGTGGCGCGGTTCTCGCCCGAACCGTTGCCGGACATCAGTTGCAGGTAGTCGATGATGATCAGGCCGAGCTGGCCGCACTGGCGCGCAAGGCGCCGGGCGCGGGCGCGCACTTCCATCGGGCTGAGCGCGGGCGATTCATCGATGTAGACCTGCGCGTCCTGCATCAGTTGCACCGCGTGGGTCACGCGCGGCCAGTCTTCGGCGATCAGCTTGCCGGTCCGCATGCGGTGCTGGTCGAGCAGGCCGACCGAACCCAGCATACGCATGGCCAGCTGCACCGCGCCCATTTCCATCGAGAACACCGCCACCGGCAGGCCCTCTTCGATGGCGACGTGTTCGCCAATGTTCATCGAGAACGAGGTCTTGCCCATGGACGGGCGGCCGGCCACGATGATCAGGTCGCCGCCCTGCATGCCCGAGGTCATCTTGTCGAGATCGGTGAAGCCGGTGGGCACGCCGGTCACATCGGAAGTGCTTTCGCGGTGGTAGAGCTCGTCGATGCGTTCCACCACCTGCGTCAGCAGCGGCTGGATTTCCTGGAAGCCGGCGGCGCCGCGCGCGCCTTCCTGGGCGATCTGGAACACCTTGGACTCGGCCTCGTCCAGCAGTTGGCGCGCTTCCTTGCCCTGCGGGTTCATGGCGGCCGAGGAAATCTCGTCGGCGATCGACACCAGCTTGCGCAGCATGGCGCGCTCGCGCACGATCTCGCCATAGCGGCGGATGTTCGCGGCGGACGGCGTGTTGTGCGCCAGCGCGTTCAGATACGCCAGGCCGCCAGCGTCTTCGGCCTTGCCGGCGCTGACCAGCGATTCGTGCACGGTGATGACGTCGGCCGGCCGCGCCAGCCCGATCAGCCGGGCGATGTGGTGCCAGATGAGCCGGTGGTCGTGGCGGTAGAAGTCTTCCTCGACCAGCACGTCGGCGATGCGGTCCCAGGCTGCGTTGTCCAGCAGCAGGCCGCCCAGCACCGACTGCTCCGCCTCAATGGAATGGGGAGGAACGCGCAGGTATTCGAGCTGGGAATCGGCAGGTGTGTTCATGGCTTCAATAATAACGGCTGCAGGATATCCGCGACGCGGAAGAAACCCTGCACATCGCGCGACGGCAGGCGGCCCAGCAGGGGCCGCAGCGGCGTGGCGATGAAGGAAAGCACCCGGGTCAGGCGGCGCAGGCGGGCCTTGACCTCGGGGTCGGGATTGCATTCGAAATAGACATCCAGCGCCAGTTTACCCAGCGCCCGGCCCACGTCGTCGGGCAATTTACGCAACGACACCAGCGAGGCCAGCATCTGGAACAGATCATAGGCCTGGGCCAGCGGCCGCGACAGCGTGGAACCGATGTTCTCTTCGAAATCGATGCGCCACAGCTCGCCGTCCTGCAGGGTGATGTTGCGAATCTGCGCGCCGCCATGCCACAGCCCGCGGGCGTGGAAGGCAGCCAGGTCGGTCGCGGCGGCGCGCGTCAGCCACAGGCGCGAGGTAGTGTCTTCATTGCGGATCAGGTCGGCCAGGTCTTCGCCAACGAACTCCAGCACCAGAAGCCCCTCTTCCTGCCACCAGACCTCGGGCACGCGACAGCCGGCCTGCAGCAACTGCTTCAGGCGCCGGGCCTCGTGTTCCAGGCCGTTGCGCAGCAGGATGCCGGGCCGCGGGAATTCGCCCAGGAACAGCTTGCACCCCAGTCCAAGAAACAGTGCGCGCGCATAGCGCAACACATAGCTCACACCACTGGCCAGGCTCGGACGCCGGCGCTTGATGATGCAGCGCACCCCGTCGATGGTCACATCGCGCACCGACGGCTCGCGCTCGGCATCCACGCTGTCGAGCCAGGCGCGCAATCCGGGGGGGGCGTTGTGATGGACGGGCGGCGGGGTCAAGAGGTCCTCGGACGAAACAGCGTGGGAGACAAGCGTGCAGCCCGCAAGACTACACGTAAATGGCGGCGGGTAAAGCGAGGAGAAACAAGGCGCAAAGAAAAAAAGCCGGCGCGCGGGCCGGCTTTTTTTCTACCGCGGGGTCAGGCTTACGACAGTTCGCCTTCGACCAGCACCGTGACGTCGACGACGACGTCAGCATGCAGGGCGACCTGGATCGGGAACTCGCCGATGGCCTTCAGCTGGCCATTGGGCATGCGCACCTGGGCCTTTTCGATGCCTTCGAAACCGGCCTTCTTCAGACCTTCGGCGATGTCGGCGTTGGTCACCGAGCCGAACAGACGGCCGTCGACGCCAGCCTTCTGGACGATCTTCAGCTGGTAGCCGTTGACGCGCTCACCCAGGGCCTGGGCGGCGGCCAGCTTCTCGGCCTGGATCTTTTCCAGTTCGGCGCGGCGGGCTTCGAATTCCTTCAGGGCGGCGTCGGTTGCGCGACGGGCCTTCTTCTGGGGGATCAGGAAGTTGCGGGCGTAGCCATCACGCACGCGGACGACTTCGCCGAGGTTACCCAGGTTGACGACTTTTTCGAGCAGAATAACTTGCATTTCAGTGCCCCGGATTAGTTGTGGTTGTCGGTGTAAGGCAACAGGGCCAGGAAGCGCGCGCGCTTGATGGCGGTGTCCAGCTGGCGCTGGTAGATTGCCTTGGTGCCGGTCAGGCGAGCCGGGATGATCTTGCCGTTTTCTTGCACGAAGTCGCGCAGGGTGTCCAGATCCTTGTAGTCGATCTCTTCGACGCCGGCGGCGGTGAAGCGGCAGAACTTACGACGCTTGAAGAGCGGGTTCTGCTGCGTGAATTTGCGTTTTTCCTTGCGTTTTCCGAAGAAAGCCATGATATGTGCCTCTATGTTTGAGGGGACCGGGTCTGCCTTGATCGGGCCCGACTCCCCGTAACCTATCCGTATTCAGAAGGCGCTCGCGCGCCCGTTGCCCTTCCCTGTCAAGCCACCAGCGGATCGCGTCCTGCGCTGCCGCTGATCCTGCGCGCCTGCTGCAGATGCAGCTTGAACTTCACCGAGTCCTTGCGCACGGGGGCCAGAAACCCCTGCACCTGCAATTCGGACCCCAGCGCCGTTCCTTGCAACAGCAACGCCAGATCGCCCAGTGCCACGGCCGAGATCGTCAGTTCGACACGGCGCGGATGGCCGGCTTCGATGACCTCGGATTCGTGCGCCAGCACCATTTCCAGGGCTGGCAGACCGGCGGGAGTGTGGCGCAAAGGCTCGCATTCGAGAACGCGGGCGCTGAGTTCCAGCTTGTTCATCCTGCCAGGCACCAAGGGGACTTCATGGGATGGGCTCTGCCTGAGCCCTGCTTACTCGGCCTGAGCCGCGACAGCTTCCGCCGAAGCCTTGCGGGCTTCTTCGCGCTCGACCGACTTCATCATGATCGAGGGAGCGGTCTGGGCCTTCTTGGTCTTGATGACCAGGTGGCGCAGCACGGCGTCGTTGTAGCGGAACGAGTGTTCCAGCTCATCCAGCGTGGCTTGGCCGCACTCGATGTTCAGGCAGACGTAGTGAGCCTTGACGAGCTTCTGGATCGGGTAGGCCAGTTGACGGCGACCCCAGTCTTCCAGGCGGTGCACCGAGCCGCCTTGGCCCGTGACCAGCGCTTGGTAACGCTCGACCATGGCGGGCACTTGCTCGCTTTGGTCGGGGTGAACGATAAACACCACTTCGTAGTGACGCATGAGTAAAACTCCTTGAGGATGTCTTGCCTGCCGCTCGCCCGACACCGTCATCAGTTCGCGCGCGCATCGCGTTCGCGGTCAGTTCCGGCTTTCCAGTGCTTTCTCTATCACTGGTCTTTTTCTTCGAGGCGTATGGCTTGCAAGGGGCAGCCCGCTGCCCAAAAAACATGGGCGGTCGAGCAAGAAAGCTCTCGATTATCGCCGATCGGGCTGCTGGGCGCAAGCCAGCGGCGCTCAGGAAATCGGGGACGCGTTATTCGCCCCCGCTGGGCGCGGCGTATCGGCCACACCGATCTCGCGGGGCCGGCTGACCACGCTGACCATCACGTAGCTGATGATCATGAGCAGGAACCACGAACCCAGCTTGTTGATCGACACCAGCTCCCAGCCTTGCGACTGGTTGGGATAGCGCCAGGCGTTGGCGAAGGTGCCGATGTTCTCGGCGAACCAGATGAACAGCGCCACCAGCACGAAGCCCAGCAGCAACGGCATGCGGCGGTAGTCGCGCCAGATGCGGAAATAGACCCAGGTGCGGGCGAACAGTAGCGCCGTCAGGCCGAACAGCGCCAGCCTGAAGTCGACAATGAAATGGTGCGTGAAGAAATTCACGTAGATCAGCACCGACAGCGCCACGGTCGCCGCCAGCGGCGGATGGGCACGGAAGCGGAAGTCGAACAGGCGCCAGACCCGCGCCAGGTAGCTGCCGACCGCGGCGTACATGAAGCCGGTGAAGAGCGGCACGCCGCCGATGCGCAGCACGCTCGCCTCGGGGTAGATCCAGGAGCCGGCCGCTGTCTTGAACAGTTCCATGCCGGTGCCGACCACATGGAACATCAGGATGACCTTGGCCTCGTCCCAGGTTTCCATGCGCAGGGCCAGCAGCGCGGCCTGGATCGCCAGCGCCGCCAGCGTCAGGAAGTCGTAGCGCGCCAGCCAGGCGTCCTTGGGATACCACCAGTGCGTGCCCAGCAGCAGCGCACACATCAGGCCGCCGAACAGGCAGGCCCAACCCTGCTTCACGCCGAAACGGAAGAACTCATAGAGCGCGAGGCCCAAACGACCGCGGCCGGCCAGGTGATCGGCCAGCCGCGCTTCCCATCCCGCCAGTCGCGCAATGAGCGGCCAGTCGCTGGCCGCCGGATGCCGCACGGAGGACTCAGCCTTCCACCACGGCGTAGGCCGAGTGGTTGTGGATCGATTCGAAGTTCTCGGCCTCGACGCGATAGCGGGCGATGCCGGGGTGCGCGTTCAGGCGGGCCGCCACGTCGCGCACCAGGTCTTCGACGAACTTGGGGTTGTCGTAGGCGCGTTCGGTGACGTACTTCTCGTCGGGGCGCTTGAGCAGGCCCCAGAGCTCACACGAGCCTTCGTCTTCGATCAGGCGGATGACGCCATCCATGCTGATGTCCGACTCCAGGATGGCCGAGACCGTCACGTGCGAACGCTGGTTGTGCGCGCCGTATTCGGAGATGGCCTTGGAACACGGGCACAGGCTGGTCACCGGCACCTGCACCACCAGTTCAAACTCGACCTGGTCGCCCTGGGCGCGGGCGATCCACTGCACTTCGTAGTCCAGCAGGCTCTGCACGCCGGAGATCGGCGCCGACTTGTTGATGAAGTACGGGAAGGCCGCGGTGATGTCGCCGCGCTCGGCGTGCAGCAACGGCAGCATGTCGGCCGCCATGGCGCGGAACAGCGTCGGCGTCATGGGGGTGCTGCGGTACTTTTCCAGCAGCGCCACGAAGCGGGACATATGCGTCCCCTTTTCTTCGGGGGGCAGCGCCACCGTCAGGGTCCAGTTGGCCACGGTGCCCTGGGGCGAACCGTCGGCGTTCTCGATGAGCATGGGGTGGCGCACGCCACGGATGCCCACGCGCTGGATCGGGATGTGCCGCGTGTCCGTCGAGCTCTGGACGTCGGGCATCACGATGGCGGGGTCGATCGGAGAATTCATTTCGGCTTACCAGTCTGGGCGACGAGCGTGGCGTAAACACGCAGACCCAGGAATCTTTAGGAGGGGGCCATTATCGCCCAAAGTCCCGCCAGCGCCAGGGAAAACCCTTTCATTCGTAGGCCGGCGGGGCCGGAACACACTGTTTCGCCACACGGACCAAACCGGCGGGCCGGTCCGTGGGTGCGCGCAATCAGGCCAGCAGTGTGGCGTAGCGCGTCCGGATCGATTGCTCGATACCAGCGGCGTCCAGGCCGATCCCGGCCAGCAGCGCCAGCTGATCGCCGTGGTCGATGAACTCGTCGGGAAAGCCCAGTTGCAGTACCGGAATCGCGATGCCTTCGGCGGCCAGCACTTCCAGCACCGCGCTGCCGGCGCCGCCCATGATGGCGGCGTCCTCGATTGTCACCAGCGCGTCGTGGCGGCTGGCCAGATCCAGGATCAGCGCGCGGTCGATCGGCTTGACGAAGCGCATGTCGGCCACGGTGGCGTCCAGCTTTTCGGCCGCCGCCAGCGCCGGCTGCAGCAGCGTGCCGAAGCCGAGGATGGCGATCTTGCGGCCTTCGCGCCGCACCACGCCGCGGCCCAGCTCGACCGTATCCAGGCCGGCCGTTTCCGGCGCGCCGCAGCCCGCGCCGCGCGGATAGCGCACCGAGGCCGGGCCGGGATACTGATAACAGGTGGACAGCAGCAGGCGGGTTTCGTTTTCGTCCGAGGGGGTAGCCACCACCATGTTCGGCACGCAGCGCAGGAACGCGGTGTCGTAGTTGCCGGCGTGGGTCGCGCCGTCGGCGCCGACGATGCCGGCGCGGTCGAGCGCGAAGGTGACGTCCAGGTTCTGCAGCGCCACGTCGTGGATCAGCTGGTCGTAGCCGCGCTGCAGGAAGGTCGAGTAGATCGCCAGCACCGGCTTCTGCCCCTCGCAGGCGATGCCGCCGGCGAACGTCACGGCGTGCTGTTCGGCAATGCCGACGTCGAAGTAGCGCTGCGGGAAGCGCTTCTCGAATTCGACCAGACCGCTACCCTCTCGCATCGCCGGGGTGACGGCAACCAGCCGCGAATCCTGCTCGCCCATCTCGCACAGCCAGTCGCTGAACACCTGGGTGAAGGTGCGCTTGCCCGGCGCCTTCGATTGCTGGATGCCGACGGCGGGATCGAACTTGCCCGGCCCGTGGTACAGCACCGGATCGGCCTCGGCCAGCTTGTAGCCCTGCCCTTTCTTGGTGACCACGTGCAGGAACTGCAAGCCTTGCAGCGCCTTCAGGTTCTGCAGCGTCGGCACCAGCGCGTCGAGGTCGTGGCCGTCGATCGGGCCGACGTAGTTGAAGCCGAACTCCTCGAACAGCGTGGCCGGCGTGACCATGCCCTTGGCGTGTTCCTCGAAGCGGCGCGCCAGTTCCAGCACCGGCGGCACGTGCTGCAGCACGGCGCGGCCGACGTTCTTGGCGGCGGCGTAGAAGCGGCCCGACATCAGGCGCGCCAGGTAGCGGTTCAGCGCCCCCACCGGCGGCGAGATCGACATGTCGTTGTCGTTCAGGATCACCAGCAGGTTGATGTTGGCGGTGACGCCGGCGTTGTTCATGGCTTCGAAGGCCATGCCGGCGGACATCGCGCCGTCGCCGATCACGGCGATGTGCTGGCGCTGCACGCCGGCGTTGCGCGAAGCCACCGCCATGCCCAGCGCGGCCGAGATCGACGTGGACGAATGCGCGGTGCCGAAGGCGTCGTATTCGGATTCGCTGCGCTTGGGAAAGCCCGAGATGCCGCCCAGCTGGCGCAGCTTGGCCATGCCGGCGCGGCGTCCGGTCAGGATCTTGTGCGGATAGGACTGGTGGCCCACGTCCCAGACGATGCGGTCATGCGGCGTATCGAAGACCTGGTGCAGCGCCAGCGTCAGTTCCACCGTGCCCAGGTTCGACGACAGGTGGCCGCCGGTCTTGGAGACCGACTCCAGGACGAAGCCGCGCAACTCGTCGGCCAGCCGCTTGAGCTCGCGACGATCCAGGCGCTTGAGGTCTGCCGGGGATTGGATGCGGTCCAGTAATTCAGTCGTCATGCTTGTATGGGGTTCGTATGCCCGGCCTGCGGCCAGCCCGGACGGGTCACGGTCAGCGGTCTCGGAGGACGATGAAATCCGCCAGTTCGGCCAGGCGCTTGCCGGCGTCGCCCAGTGGCTCGAGCGCAGCCAGCGCGGCTTCGCGCAGCTCGCCGGCGAACGCGCGCGCTTCGTCCAGGCCCAGCAGCGAAACGTAGGTCGGCTTGTTTTCGGCCGCGTCCTTGCCCGGCGTCTTGCCCAGGCTGGCGGAATCGGCGGTCACGTCGAGGATGTCGTCCACCACCTGGAACGCCAGGCCCATGGCCTGGGCGTAGATGTCCAGGGCCTGGCGCGAGGCCGAGCTGGCGCCGGCGACGATGCCGCCCAGCGCCACGCTGCAGGCCAGCATGGCGCCGGTCTTCATGCTGTGCATCTGCTGCAGTTCGTCGCGCGAGAGCCGGTGGCCGACGCTGAGCAGGTCGATGGCCTGGCCGCCGGCCATGCCCTGGCTGCCCGCCGCGCGCGCCAGCGACTGCGTCGCCTGCACGATCAGCGCCGGAGCAATCGGCATGGAGGCCAGCAGCTCGAAGGCGAGCGGTTGCAGCGCGTCGCCGGCCAGCATGGCGGTGGCTTCGTCGAATTGCACGTGGGTGGTGGGGCGGCCGCGGCGCAGGACGTCGTCGTCCATGCAGGGCAGGTCGTCATGCACCAGCGAGTAGGCGTGGATCAGTTCCACCGCCGCCGCGGCGCGGTCCAGCGAGGCCTCGACAGCCAGCACGCTGCCGCTGACCGGGCAGGCCTGGCCGGCGGCGTAGACCAGCGCGGCCCGTACCCGCTTGCCGCCGCCGAGCACGGCGTAGCGCATGGCTTCATGCAGGCGGGCGGGCACGGCGTCGGCGGCCGGCAGGAGGTCGTCGAGCACGTCTTCGACATGTCGCACGCGGCCCTGCAGCCACTCCGGGAAAGCGAGTTGTATTTGCTTCATCCGATTCTTATTCGTCATCCAGCGCCGCCGGGTCCAGCGGGCGCAGCAAGTCGCCTTCGAGGACCTTGACCTGCTGTTCGGCCTGCGCCAAGCGTTCCTGGCAGACGCGCGTCAACGCCACGCCGCGGCGATAGGCGGCCAGCGACTGCTCCAGCGGCAGCGAACCGTCTTCCATGGCCGCGACCAGCGATTCCAGTTCGGCCAGGGCCGTTTCGAAATCCTGGGGCAAGGGACGGTCGTCGGTCTGCGGATCGGCTTGTGAAGGTTTGGCCAAACGGGCCTCCGGGGGCACTAGGGGTGGATCAATCCGTGAATTGTACGAGATACCAAGGCCGCGCCCCGATGCGCCGCCACGCTCAGGCAGAGGCGCCCGCCAGTCCCGCAATGGCGGCCCGCAGCGCCGGGGCCACCTGGCCGCGCAGCGCGGATTCCGGCAACAGCGCTTCCGGCCCGCCGCAACTCATGACGAAGACGCCCTCGCCCGTCACGGAGGCGAACGGCACGGCGACCGCGTTGATGCCCGATTGCCATTCGCCGATGGCGAAGCAGCAGCCGGTATCGACCAATTCGGCGCGGGCGCGCTCGATCGCGGCCGCGGCCGGCGCGGCCGGCCCCAACCGTTCCAGCACGTCGGCGCAGGCGGCGGCTGGCAGGCTGGCGAGGTAGGCGCGGCCCATGGCGCTGTCGAGGCTGGCGCGGTAGCCCACCGGCAGGCGCAGGTACAGGGCGGAAGAACCGTGGATGGCCTCGACGTAGGTCATCGCATCGCCATCGAACGCGCCCAGCGCCACCGCGCCCCCGGTCTCGCGCGCCAGATCGGTCATCGAGGCCTTGGCCAGCTCGCGCACCTCCAGCCCGGCCAGCAGGCCGAACCCCAGCGCCAGCACGCCGTAGCCGGGCGAGTACTTGCCGGTGTCCGGGTGATAGCGCAGATAGCCCAGCTCGGTCAGCGTGTACGTGATGCGGCTGATGGTGGGCTTGGGCAGGCCGGTCAGGCGCGCCAGGTCCAAATTGCCCAGCGCCGCCACGCCCGGCCGGAAGCAGCGCAGCACTTCCAGGCCGCGCGCCAGCGCGGTGATGAAGTCCGGCGACACCGGGCCCTCGCCCACGGCGCCGGCGCGCTTGCGACGCGCGGGCGCGCTCAGCGCCAGCTTCTGATCGGGCTTGGCGGCGGGATGGGGGATGCGCTTGGGGTCAGAAAAAGATTGCATTTCTATTCGCTTCGTTTTTATAGTTTATTCCGAATAACAAAACTAAATTCCAATTAACGGAATTTAATGCATCCATGGAGACCTGGCAAGCCTGCGCCGTCCCGCCCCCAAGCGGACCGGCCGGGCCGAGCCGGGCCCGGCCAACCACTCATGCACGCGATTTCAAGGGGAAAACATGATTCGCAAGCGCTACACATTCCTGGCGGGTTTGCTGCTCAGCGTCGCCGCGCTGGGCGCCCAGGCCGATACTTACCCGTCCCGCCCGATCAAGGTGATCTCGCCGTTCCCGGCGGGCGGCGCCACCGACGTGCTGACCCGCGTCCTGGCCGAGCGCATGGCCAAGACGCTGGGCCAGCCCATGATTGTCGAGAACAAGGCGGGCGCCGGCACCTCGATCGGCGCCGCCTTCGTCTCGCGCGAGGCGCCGGACGGCTACACCATACTCATGGCCACCAACTCCACCCTGGTGACCAACCGCTATCTGTATAAGGAACTGCCCTACGACCCAGACGGCTTCGCGCCGATCGGCATGGTCGGCGTGGGCCCGCTGGTGCTGCTGTCCAGCCCCAAGCGTCCGTTCAACAGCACCGCCGATGTCGTCGCCTTCGCCAAGCAGAATCCGGGCAAGCTGACCTTCGCCACTTTCGGCGCCGGCACGTCGTCGCACCTGGCGGGCGAACTGTTCAAGGAGCGCGCCGGCATCGACATCCTGCACGTGCCGTTCAAGGGCGCGACCCAGGCCCTGCCGGCGTTGATCAGCGGCGACGTGGACCTGTTCTTCGACATGGTCGCCACCGGCATGCCGCAGGCCGAGGCCGGCAAGGTCAAGGTATTCGGCATCACCAGCCCCAACCGCCTGGCCACCGAATCGAAACTGCCGACCCTGGCCGAGCAGGGCTACGCAGGCTTCGACATGACGGCCTGGTTCAGCTTTGTCGCGCCGAAAGGCACGCCGGCCCCGGCGCTGGAAAAGCTGCAGGCGGCCCTGGCCGATACGCTCAAGGACGACGCCGTGAAAAAACGCATGCTGGAGATGGGCATCGACCCGCGTTCCGGCAGCCCGGCGGAACTGGCGCAACAGATCAAGAACGAGCAGCCCATCGTGTCGCAACTGATCAAACAGGCCAATATCGTCCTGCAATGACGGCGGCCGCCGTTTCGTGACAAAAGGTTCACGGACCCGCATCGTCCGCGAGCCGGCGCGCCCGGCGCCCTTGACCGGCAGCGCCCGCCCGGGCCTGTCGGTTTTTCATGCGCCCCCTAACCCCTGGATACAGTACCGGCGCCGCATTGGCTGCTAAGGTGAAAAGCGAGGACGGGCCGTCGCGCCCTCCCCGCTTCACTCGTCTCCGGGAGTCCGATGCCATTGACCGATGACCGCTACGCCCGACTGGATGCCGCCCGCTGGCTCGCCGCCGCGGCGGTGGTGCTGCTGCATAGCGCCGCCCTGATCGTCAGCGAACCAGCGGCGTTCGGCAAGGGCGCCTGGCTGGCCGCCAATATCTATGATTCGGCGGCGCGCTGGTGCGTGCCCGTGTTCGTGATGGTCAGCGGCGCCCTGCTGCTCGACCCCGCCAGACCGCAGGACGCGCGCCGCTTCTACAGCAAGCGGGCCGCGCGGATCCTGACGCCGCTGGTGTTCTGGAGCCTGTTCTACCTGGCCTGGCGCACCGGCCTGGACTGGTGGGACGACGGCCATGTCGATTTTTCCTTCTGGCCGCGCAAGGTCGCCCAGGGCGAGCCCTACTACCATCTCTGGTACCTCTACATGATTGTGGGGCTGTACCTGTTCGCGCCGCTGGTGCGGCTGCTGTATGCGCGCAGCACGCCGCGCTCGCGTTCGCTGTGGGTGGTGGGCATCCTGGGCCTGGCGATCCTCGATGCGCTCTATCGCCGCGCCCTCGGCGCGCAGCCGGGTTTCTTCCTGACCTGGTTCCTGCCCTATCTGGGCTATTTCGTGGCCGGCCGCCAGATCTTCGATGGCGAACTACGTGTGCCGCGTCCGGCCCTGGTGCTGGCCGCGAGCGTGGCAGCCACGGCCCTGGGTGTGTACACCATGTCCAGCAACCGGACGCTGGACACCTATTTCTACGATTACTTCAGCCTGACCGTGCCATTCATGTCGCTGGCGGCGTTCCAGTGCATCGTCTCGTCGCCCCGGCTGCCGCGGCTGGCATCGCTGGCCCCGCTGACCTTCGGGGTCTACCTGATCCATCCGGTGTTCCTGGATGTGGCGCACCGCGCCGGCGCCATCAGCGGCGCGGGTCGCGACGCCTGGGTCGTGCCTTTGCTGACCCTGGCGGTGTTTGCCTTGTCCGCCGCCAGCAGTTGGCTGTTGCGGCGCCATCCCGCCACCCGCAAGCTGGTCTGAAAAACCTACGCCGCACAAGGTTATTCGGGTTTTGCGCGGGGTCAAATCAACACGGCCGGATCTTCACTAAGCTTCACCGATCTTCACGGGCGTGGGGAAAAGGGTTGGGGTACAATGGACGGCTTACTTGATCGGCCAGACACCGATTTTTCTTCGCGCCAGAACGGATTTGCGGATTTGGCCACCGCCCCTTGCAAACCGTGTTTGCAAAACCGCGAAAGCGGCCGGGGACGTGGCAATGTTCAAGCCGTCCTGGCTTTTTAACGCCGGGCCGCCCCAGAAAGAGGCCCCCATTTGAGGGCAGTCAGCCCACCTGGTACGTAGTACACAGTGGGCGCGGCGTTGGGGGAAATATTCATCCGAGCGGAGGGAATCATGACCGACATCGGTCGGATGGCACATGTTGTGCCAGCTCGCACCCAGCTACCCGTCAGTGCTTACTTTGACGAAGCCCTCTTTGCCCGCGAGCAAGAACTCATTTTCAAGCAATCCTCGCTGTACGTCGGCCACCAGAAGCTGGTGCCCGAAGTCGGGGATTGGCGCACCTTGGCCCAGGAAAATGGAGGGCGCGTGCTGGTTCGCAACCAGCAGGGCGTTGACCTCATCTCAAATGTCTGCCGCCACCGCCAGGCATTGATGCTGGGCGGCCAAGCCGGCGACGTCACCGGCCATTGCAATTCGCACGGCAGCCTCAAGGCCACCGGCGGCAACATCGTCTGCCCGCTGCACCGCTGGACCTACAACAACCGGGGCGAGCTGCTGGGCGCGCCGCAGTTCGACACCACGCCGTGCATGAACCTGCAGAAATTCCGTCTGCGTGATTGCCACGGCCTGCTGTTCGAAGGCCCGCGCGACCCGGCCGCCGACATGGCGCCGCTGTTCGCGCGCCCGGAGTTCGACTTCGGCGATTACGTGCTGGACCACGTCGAAGTGCACCAGTGCAACTACAACTGGAAGACCTTCATCGAGGTGTATCTGGAGGACTACCACGTCGGCCCGTTCCACCCCGGCCTGGGCCGCTTCGTCACCTGCGACGACCTGACCTGGGAGTTCAACGACTGGTACAGCCTGCAGAAGGTCGGCGTGCACAACGCGCTGGCCCAGCCGGGTTCGGACGTGTACAGGCAATGGCATGATCGCCTGCTGTCGTTCCGCGACGGCGATGCGCCGGATTTCGGCGCCGTCTGGGTCACGTATTTTCCGACCCACATGATCGAGCTGTATCCGCACGTGCTGGTGTTGTCGACGTTGTACCCGAAGAGCCCGCAGGAAACGGTCAACGTGGTCGAGTTCTACTACCCCGAGGAAATCGCCGCCTTTGAGCGCGAGTTCGTCGAGGCGCAGCGCGCGGCCTACATGGAAACGGCGATCGAGGACGACGAGATCGCCGAGCGCATGGACGCCGGCCGCAAGGCGCTGATGCTGCGCGGCGTGAACGAGACCGGTCCTTACCAGTCGCCCATGGAAGACGGCATGCAGCACTTCCATGAGTGGTACCGCCGCATCATGCAGGAGCGGCTCTGAGGACACGCTCCGCCAACGCAAAAGGGCTCGCGATCGCGAGCCCTTTCTTTTTGCCGGGGCGGCTGCTCAGCGGCCGAGGGCGGCGGCGACGGTGCGCTCCCCGATCGCCAGTCCCACCGTCATGCCCACGCCCGAATGCATCACCGCCACCGTGGTGGCGGCATCCACCGGCATCACGGAGAACGGCGCGGGGCCGTGCGTGCCATAGACGCCCTGCCAGCGCTCCAGCACCCGCAGCCGCGCGCCCAGCGCCTGCGACGCCAGGTCCAGCATGGCATTGTCGACCGCCTCGTCGTTGAACGGGAAGGCATCCTGGCCGTAGCGGTGCGAGTCGCCGATGATCAGCTCGCCATAGGGCGTGGGGCTGATCAGCAGATGGATGCCGTTTTCCAGCAGCATCGGCGTGCGCGCCTGGATCTGCTCGCGCAGCGCCAGCGCCGATGGCAGGTCGGAGAAGGCGCCGTAGTGCACGCAGGACAGGCCGGTCAAGAGCGGGCGGTCCAGCGCCATCGGACGCGTCTCGAAGGCCGCGCGCAACATCTGCAGGCGCGTCACCTCCAGGTTCAGCGGCGCGAACTGTTCGGGCAGCAGCGTCAGGTAGTCGTGGCCGGGGCAGACGAAGACGTGCGCACCGGCGAAGTCGCCCGCGGTGGTCGCGACCTGCCCCTGCTCGACGGCGCGCGCCAGGGTGCCGGTGACGAACTCGACGCCCAGCGATTCGGCCAGGTAGTGCGTGATGGCCGGCAAGGCCTCGCGCGAATAGATCTGCAGGTCGTCCAGCCCGCGCAGCGCGGCGCAGTGGTGCGCCAGCTGGCCGTCATACAACTTCGCCACCTCACGGCCCGACAGCAGCTCGGCGCGATAGCCTTCCTGTTGCAGGCGGGTCCGGGCGAATTCGTCCAGCACGTCGGCCTCGCCAGCGTCGCGCGCCAGCACCAGCGCGCCGTTGGCGCGCACATGGAAGCCGGCCTGGGATGCCAGGTCCAGCCACAGCTCGCGCGCCTGCTGGGCGTGCGACAGCATCATGCCGGGGGCCTGGCCGGTGACGATCACCTGGCCGAAATTGCGGATGGTCGCGCCATGCGCCTGGCGGCTGCGTTCGATCACGGCCACCGACAGGCCGCGCTTGGCGGCGGCCCAGGCGTGGGCGATGCCCAGCATGCCGGCGCCGACCACGACTACGTCGAATTTTTTCATTTGGAAAACGAGGCAAAGAGGTTGCGCGGGAAGCGCCCGCCCGGGCGCTTCCCCTGCCGCGGCGGCGTGGCCGCCGCGTTGGCCCGATTACTTCTTCTTGGGCTCGGACTTGCCGTCGTAGCGGCGGGTCCACTCGGCGATGATGCGATCGCGGTTGGTGGCGGCCCAGACGAAGTCGTTCTTGATCATGCGCTTGGTCAGGTCGGCCGGCAGGTTGGGGTTGGACGTGGCGATCGAGGGAATCGCCAGCACCGCGAAGTTGGCCTTGTACAGCTCGTTGGCCTCGCGGCTGGCCGAGAAGTCGGCCAGCTTGCGCGCGGCTTCCAGGTTCTTGGTGCCCTTGACGATGGCGGTGGCTTCGACTTCCCAGCCCAGCCCTTCCGACGGGAACACGGCTTCGACCGGCGCGCCGTCGGCCTTGAGCTTGGCGGCGCGGTAGTCAAACGACACGCCGATCGGGAATTCGCCGGCGGCGGCCATGTTGCACGGCTTGGAGCCCGAGTGCGTGTACGAACCGATGTTCTTGTGCAGGGCGTCCATGTAGGCCCAGCCCTTTTCTTCGCCGAAGATCTGCAGCCAGGCGCTGACGTCCAGGAAGCCCGTGCCCGACGAGGCCGGGTTCGGCATGACGATCTTGCCGGCGTAAACCGGCTTGGTCAGGTCTTGCCACGATTCGGGCTTGGGCAGCTTCTGCTTTTCGGCTTCGACGGTGTTAAAGCAGATGGCGGCGGCAAAGCCGTCCATGCCGACCCAGGTGGGCTCGGCCTTGGCATCGCGCATGTTGGCGGCGATCTGGTCCAGGCCCTTGGGGGCGTAGGGCTGCAGCATGCCTTCCTTGTCCATCAGGCCCAGCGAGGTGCCGGCCAGGCCCCAGATCACGTCGGCCTTGGGGTTGCTCTTTTCGGCCAGCAGCTTGGCGGTGATGATGCCGGTGGAGTCGCGCACCCACTGGATCTTGATGTCGGGGTTGGCCTTCTCGAAGGCGGCCTGGTAGGCCTTGATCTGGTCGGCTTCCAGCGCCGTGTAGACGGTCAGCGTGGTCTCGGCGGAAGCGGCGCCGGTGATGCCGGCGAAAGCGGCGGCCAGGGCAAGCAGCGTGAAGCGTTTCATGAGGGTACTCCGTGGGTGAGCGGAAAAAGGGTGAGTCGGGTCGCCGCGGCCGGCCCATGCCCGCCGCGGTGCGTTGCGAAAAAAAGTTGGGTCAGGATCCCGGCGTGGACGGCCTCAGGGTCGCTGCCCCGCCGCCAGGCGGGATTCGATATCGGCAATCACGCCGGGCAGGTCGGCCACGGTGTCGATCAGGTAGTGCGGCGCGGCGCCCGACAATTCACGGCCGGCGCGTTCGCGGGCCGCCTGGCGGCCGTTCTCGTCCAGGCTCAGGTATTCGTCCAGCGTCAGGCCGGCGGCGTTGCCCGACAGCAGCAGGCCGACGGTCCACATGCCGGCGCGGCGGCCTTCCTCGATGCCGGGAGCGGTGTCGTCGACCTTGACGCAGCCGGCCACATCCGCCAGGCCCAGCTCCACCACGTTCTTGAGCGCCATGGCCGGCGCCGGGCGCGCGCGTGGCACGTCGTCGCTGGCGACGATGCAATCGGGTTCGAGGCCTTCGCCGGCGGCGCGCTCGACCACGCGGCGCATCACGCTGCCGGGGTAGCCTGAGCACGAGCCGATCTTCAGGCCGCGCTGGCGCAGCGCGCGCAGCAGCTCGGCCGCGCCGGGAATGGCCGCCGAGTACTGCGCCACTTTGTCCAGCTGCATCGGCAGGAAGCGCTCGTAGATGGCGGTGACGTCGTCGTCGGTCGGCAGGCGGCCGAACCGGGCCTGGTATTGATTGGCGATGGCGGGTTCGTCGCACAGCGCGCGGATGTGGTCCCACTTGCCCACGCCCATCGGGCCGCGGGCCTGCTCCAGCGTGACCTCCATGCCGAACTCGGCGAAGGCGTCGACGAACACCTTGGTCGGGGCAAACGAACCGAAGTCGACCAGCGTGCCGGCCCAATCGAAAATCACCGCTTCCAGGCGGACGGGCAGAGGCGAAACAGTCATGAGGGTCTTCCTTGCAGAATATTCAAATCAAAGGGCCGCGGGCCGGCGCCACGCCTGGCTGCGCGCCACCAGGGCGCGGCTGGCCAGGTGCAGCAGCAGCGCCGCCACCGCCGAACTGGCCATGATCACGGTGCACATGGCGGCGGCCGGGCCGATGAAGCCGGCGTCATCCATGTTCAGCACCGCGACGGCGGCCAGCACCGTGGACGGGCTGTACAGGAACACCACGGCCGACACGGTGGTCATGGCGGAAACGAACAGGTAGCGGGCGACGTCCAGCGCGGCCGGCAGGCACATCGGCAGCGTCACGCGCAGGAAGGTGGTCAGGCGCGGCACCTTGAGCGAGGCTGAGGCAGCCTCGAATTCCGGGTCCAGTGCGTTCAGCGCGGTGGCCGCCGTCAGGTGCGCGCTGGTGTAGAAGTGCACCACCGTGCACAGCACCAGCAGCGGCATGGTGCCGTACAGCACATTGAGCGGATTGGCGGCGCCGTTGAAGAAGAAGATGTAGCCCAGGCCCAGCACCAGGCCGGGCACGGCCATCGGCATCAGCGCCAGCATCCCCAGCACGCCGCGCAGGCCGCGCGACGACGCGCTACGGGCCGGCACCTTTTCCATCATCCAGGCGCCCAGGAACACCACCACCGTGCCGATCAGCGCGGTGCAGAAGGCCAGTTCCAGGCTGTTGCGCCAAGCCAGCCAGCCGCCGCCATCCATGTTGTCGAAGTCGTAAGAACGCAGCGACAGCGACAGGTTGTAGGGCCACATCTTCACGAACGAGGCCCACACCGCCACGCCGATGATGAGCAGCAGGAACCCGGCCATGGCGCCTGCCAGCAGCAGGAAGGCCGTGTCGCGCCGGCGGTTGGCGCCGGCCGCGTAGGGCTGGGCGCGGCCGCTCAGCTGGGCGCCCTGGCGGGCCCGCAGGCGGCGGTCCAGCACGAAGGTCAGCAGCGCCGGCAGCAACAGCAGGATGCCGATGGCGGCGCCCTTGGGGAAGTTCTGCTGGCCGACCACGGCCTTGTAGGCTTCCATCGCCAACACGTTGTAGTCGCCGCCCACCACCTTGGGCACGCCGAAGTCGGTCACCGTCAGCGTGAACACCACGCAGCAGGCCGAGAACACCGCATAGCGCGTGCCGGGCAGGGTCACCGTCATGAAGGTGCGCAACGGCCCGGCGCCCATGGCGCGCGCCGCGTCATAGAGGCGGCCGTCGGCCAGCGTCAGGCCGGTCAGCAGGATCATCAGCGCGTGCGGGAAGGTATAGAACGCCTCGCCCACCACGATGCCCCAGAAGCCATAGATGGTCGCGCCGCCGAACAGGCCTTTCAGCAGGCCCTGGTTGCCGAGCAGGTAGACCAGCGCGATGCCCGGCAGCAGCGACGGCGCCAGCAGCGGCAGCAGCGCGATGGTGCGCAGCAGGCCCTTGCCCGGAATGCGGCTGCGCGTCAGGGCGTAGGCGAAGGCATAGGCGCATGGCACCACCAGCATCATGGTGACCACGCCCACCGTCAGGCTGCGCCCGACCATGCCGAGGAAACCGTCGGCGCCGATGATGCCCAGCACCACCGACAGGCCGGCCCAGTCGCCATTGGCGTCGGTGACCGACTTGGCCAGGATCGCCACCAGCGGCAGGGCCAGGAACAGCGCCAGGCCCAGCGCCAGGGCGCCCTGCCCGAGCGTCAGCCCGAAGGCGCCGACCCAGGCGGGCAGCGGCCGGCGGCCCAATGACGCAGCAACGGGGGCGACGGACGTGTCGGCGGGCGTGGACATGGCGGCGGGGACGGGGCTCGCAGCCGGATCAAGCGTAGGCGCGAATCGCATGGCGCGGCAGCTCCACCCAGCAACGGCTGGCAGCGTGAGGCCCCAGCAGGGCATCTCCGGTTTCAGGGGACACGATCGAGTGCACGGTGGCGCCGGGCACGCCTTCCAGGCGCAGCGCCAGGCGGTAGCCGCGGCCCAGGAACACACCGTCCAGCACGTCGGCCAGCATGGTGTTGGGCTGCTCCGGACGCGCCACGCTCACGCGCACCGCCTCGGGCCGCACGAACAGCTTGCCGACGTTGCGCTCCAGCGCCTCGTCCACCGCCAGTTCCTGGCGGCCGACGCGAGCGTGGTGCGCATCGATACGCTCGAACGGCAGCCAGTTGGCCTCGCCGACAAAATCGGCGATGAAGGCAGAACCCGGCTGGCGATACAGCTCGCGCGGGGTGCCGAATTGTTCAATGACGCCGCCGTTCATGACGGCGATGCGGTCGGCCATGACCATGGCCTCTTCCTGGTCGTGCGTCACCATCAGCGTGGTGATCGACAGGCGCTTCTGCAGCGCGCGCAATTCGATGCGCAGATGTTCGCGCACCCGCGCATCCAGTGCCGACATCGGCTCGTCCAGCAGCAACAGGGACGGCGACGGCGCCAGGGCGCGGGCCAGCGCCACGCGCTGCTGCTGGCCGCCGGAGATCTGTCCCGGATATTTATGGGAAGCGCCGGCCAGGCCCACCAGCGTCAGCATTTCCTCGACCCGGTCGGCCACATGCTTGCGATGGGCGCGCTTGCCGCTCAGGCCATACGCCACGTTCTGGGCCACGGTCAGGTTGGGAAACAGCGCATAGGACTGGAACAGGATGCCGTAGTCGCGCTCTTGGGGCTCGGCATGGGAGATGTCACGGCCCGACAGCAGGATGGTGCCGCTGTCCTGGCGCTCCAGGCCGGCGATGGCGCGCAGCAGCGTGGTCTTGCCGCACCCCGAGGGGCCCAGCAGGCACACCAGTTCACCGGCGCGGATATCCAGCGACACATCCGACAGCGCCGTATGGCTGCCGAAGCGCTTGACGAGATTGCTGACCGAAAGAAAGCCCCCGCGCTGCGCTCCGGGCTGGGGCGTAGCGCCCGTCGGAACAGTGTTGGTATCGCGTTGGAGCTGTTGGGCCATGGGGCCTCCGGTCTGGGAACGAAGGCAGTATGGAAGGCGCGTATTGAGTGTTTATGACACTTCGCGTAAATGCAGTAATAAAAACATCAAATTATTTTGGTGTACTGGCGGTCTTGCGCAATCCGTCCACCGATTCATCCGTTTACAGGCCCTGCCCAACGTGCTCGTCGCCGAACTGAAATCCTTCTATGCCGTGGCTCGCTGCGGCACCGTCACCAAGGCCGCGGCCCAGTTGGGCGTCAGCCAACCCACGGTGACGGGGCAACTGCGCCAGTTGGAATCGCGCTATGGCGTCGAGCTGTTCCATCGCCAGGGTCGCGGCATGCGACTGTCGGATGCCGGGCACAGCCTGATGCCGATGGTCGAAAAGCTGGTGCAGCAGGAAACCGAGATCGATTTCCGGCTGCGCGACGCCAGCGACCTGCGCGAGGGCAACCTGCGCATCGGCGCCACCGGGCCGTACTACATCATGGACACGGTGCGCCGCTACAACCAGCTCTACCCCGGCATCGACCTGACCGTGGCCATCGGCAACTCGCAGAGCATGCTGCAGGCGCTGCATGATTATCGTATCGAGATTGCCACGTCCTCGTTTCTGATGGATGACAAGCATTTGTACCGGCGCATGATCGCGGCCGATCCGATCCGCGTGGTGACGCACCGCGGCCACCCGCTGGCGCGGCGCGGCAAGGTGGCGCTGGCGGACCTGGCCGACCACGCGCTGCTGCTGCGCGAACCCGGATCGATGACGCGCCAGCTGACCGAAGAAGCCCTGCAGGCGGCCGGCGTGACGGTCAAGCGCACGCTGGAAATCGGCAGCCGCGAATCGATCCGCCAGGCGATCCTGTGCGAACTGGGCATCAGCCTGATCCCGTCACGCGAAATCCCGTCCCATCCCGAACTGGCGGCCCTGGACATCGAGGGCGCCGATGTCGTGATGCATGAATACCTGTACTGCCTGCGCGAGCGCCAACCGGTGCAGCTCATCGCGCGCTTTCTGGAGATGGCGCCGGCAGCCGGCTGATCCGTGGGATCACTGCCCCGCCTCTTCCCCTTGCGGCCACTCAGGAGACAACCATGGCCTTGACCCTGCAGGACATCGAACAGCTTTTCCTGGAACGCGGGCACCGTTCCTATCATGGCGAATCCGTCAGCCACCTGCGCCACGCGCTGCAGACCGCGACGCTGGCCGAACGCCATGGCGCCAATGCCCACTTGATCACTGCCTGCCTGCTGCACGACCTCGGCCACCTGATCGCCGACCACCCAGATACGCCCACCCTGCGCGGCATCGACGACAAGCACCAATATTTCGTGCTGCCGTTCCTGCGCGGGCTGTTCAGTTCGGCGGTGCTGGATCCGATCCGGCTGCACGTGGAGGCCAAGCGCTACCTCTGCTATGTGGAGCCGCAGTATGAAGCGTCGCTTTCGGAGGATTCGAAACGCAGCCTGGCGCTTCAGGGGGGCAGCTTCGATGCGGGCCAGGCGGTGGATTTCGCCAGCATGCCGGGCGCGCCGGATGCGATCCGCCTGAGGCGCTGGGACGACATGGCCAAGGTGCCAGGGCTGGCCACGCCGCCGCTGGACCACTTCCTGGAGATCGCCGAAAGCGTCTCCGGACGGGTCAAGCTGGCTGCGGTCTGGTAAGGCCGCCCCCGCACCGTCGGGATACCACGGCGCGGTTTCAGGCCCGGCTTGCGGCCGGGCCGGCCGGCGCGCTCACTCGCCCTTGGCCACCGGCCGGGACGGATCGCTGCACCACTCGCTCCACGAACCCGGATAAAGCCGCGAGCCGGCCAGGCCGGCGATTTCCATCGACAGCAGGTTGTGGCACGCGGTGATGCCCGAGCCGCACTGGTGCACGATGGCCGCGGGGTCGCGGCCGTCCAGCAAGGCGGTGAATTCCTCGCGCAATTGCGCCGCGTCCTTGAAACGGCCGTCGGCCTGCAGGTTCTGGCCGTTCGGACGATTCAGCGCGCCGGGAATGTGGCCGGCCACCGGATCCATCGGCTCGACCTCGCCGCGATAGCGGTTGGCGGCGCGCGCGTCGATCACGGTGAACGCGGGCCGGGCGATGTTGTCCAGCACCGCCTGCGCATCCACGCTGCCCGCGAGCGGCGCCGCTGGCGTCACCGGCGCGCCCGGCCGCACCGGCGCGGCCGCCTCGGTGGAGGTGGGCAGCCCGGCCGCCTGCCAGGCCTGCCAGCCGCCGTCGAGCACGGCGACCCGGTCGTGACCCAGCCAGCGCAGCATCCACCACAGGTGCGCGGCGTACATGCCGCCGCTGGCGTCATACGCCACCACCAGGGTCTCGGGCGTGACGCCGTGCGCCGCCATCAGCGCGCCGAACTGCCCGCGCTCGGGCAGCGGATGGCGGCCATTGTGGCCGGTGCGGGCGGCGGCCAGTTCAGTTTCATGGTCGAGATAGCGGGCGCCAGGAATGTGGCCCGCCGCATAGGCTTCACGGCCGGCGGAGTGATTGATCAGGTCGTGGCGCACGTCGAACACGCGCACGTCCGCCGCGCCCAGGTGCGTGGCGAGGTCGGCCGCGGAAATCAGGGTCATGGTCATCGGAAATACTCCTCTGATGGGGTCGGGTTCGCGGAATCAGGCTGGCTTGGGATCGCGCATGGTGCGCCAGACCGACAGCAGACCCGCCGAAATGATCAGGCCCATGCCGGCCCAGGCCAGGCCATCCAGGGTATCGCCCCAGAAGCCCATGCCGAGCAGGGCCGCGAAGATAATGGTGCTGTACTGCAGCGCGGCGGTCAGCAGCGCCGAGCCCAGGCCGAACGCCCGCGTCATGGCCAACTGGCCGAACAGGCCGGTCACGCCCACGCCCAGCAGCGAGCTGTAGCCGGTCCAGTCGGCCTGGCCCCAGCCCTCGAAACCCAGGCCGGCGAAACTGGAGGCGCACACCGCCACCGAAAAGAACAGCACCGTGCGCCATTCGGGTTCGCCGATGCGGCCAAGCTGGCGGATCTGCATCATGGCGATCGCCGACATGGCGCCGGCGCCCAGGCCGAGCAAGGCCGCCAGCCACTGGTCTTCGTTGATGCTGGGGCGCAGCACCGCGATCACGCCCAGGAACCCCAGGGCCACGGCGGCGATCCGCACCGGATCGCGCTGCGCCCCGCCCCACCCCAGCATCCAGCAGGCGATGAACAGCGGCGCGGTGTAGTTCAGGCTGGTCGCGGTGGCCAGGGGAAGGTGGGCGATGGCGAAGAAACCGAGCCACATCGAGGTGACGCCGGACAGGTTGCGCCACAGGTGCAGCTTCCAGCTGGTGGGCACGATCGACTGGCGCCCGGCGCGCGCCCAGATCAGCAGCAGCACCACCGACGGCAGGCCGCGGAACAGCACCACTTGCGGCAGCGTCGCGCCGTGCTCGGTGCCCAGCTTCACGAACGACCCCATGATGGCGAACATGGCGGACGCCAGCAACATCCAAAGTGCCTGCATTGGGGGTTAGCGCTCAGGTGAAAGTGAGGGGGAAATAGGGGAAAGCGATACTATACTCTCCGTCACCGGGAGCAGCGCGGCAGTCGGGGAACTGCTGCGCCGCGGCACAGTCCAATCCCGCACAAGTCCCGCTCGCTGAGGAACAAAAAAAGCATGAAACGCATCATCCTTTTCGTCATTACCAACCTGGCCGTCATGCTCGTGCTGTCGGCCACGCTACGCATCCTGGGCGTAGACCGCTACCTGACCGCCAACGGCCTGAACCTGCAGGCGCTGCTGATCTTCTCGGTCGTGGTCGGCTTCACCGGCGCCATCATCTCGCTGCTGATCAGCAAGCCCATGGCCAAATGGAGCACCGGCGCCCAGGTGCTGGACCCGAACGCGCCGCGCAACCAGCGCGAGGCCTGGCTGCTGGACACCGTCCACCAGCTCGCCGACCGCGCCGGCATCGGCCGCCCGGAAGTCGCCATCTACGACGGCGCGCCCAACGCATTCGCCACCGGCGCCTTCAAGAACGACTCGCTGGTGGCGGTGTCGACCGGCCTGCTCGAAAGCATGAGCGAAGAGGAAGTGGCCGCGGTGCTGGCCCACGAAGTGGCGCACATCGCCAACGGCGACATGGTCACGCTGACCCTGATCCAGGGCGTGGTCAACACTTTCGTGGTGTTCCTGGCGCGTGTGGTCGGCTACTTCATCGACCGCGTGGTGTTCAAGAACGAACGCGGCCTCGGGCCGGGCTACATGGTCACCGTGATCGTCTGTGAGATCATTTTCGGCATCCTGGCTTCGATCATCGTGGCCTGGTTCTCGCGCCAGCGCGAATACCGCGCCGATGCCGGCTCGGCCCACCTGATGGGCGCCCGCGAACCCATGATCCGCGCCCTGGCCCGCCTGGGCGGCCTGGAGCCGGGCGAACTGCCCAAGTCGTTCGAAGCCTCCGGCATCACTGGCAAGGGCGGCCTGGCGGCCATGTTCGCCTCGCACCCGCCGATCCCGGCCCGCATCGCCGCGCTGCAGAACGCCCGCGTGATCTGATCCCGGCACAGGCCTGGGAAAAGCCCCCACGCCGCGCCTTCGGCTTGCGTCCCCCCCGGGGCGCTTTCATCGTGAGGCGGCTCGGCAATGAAAAAGCCCCTTGAGCAATCAAGGGGCTTTTTGTTGGGGGCGGCCCCGCCTCAGCACTCGACGATGTTCACCGCCAGGCCGCCGCGCGCCGTTTCCTTGTACTTGGTCTTCATGTCGGCGCCGGTCTCGCGCATGGTCTTGATGACCGAGTCCAGCGACACGTAGTGCTGGCCGTCGCCGCGCAGCGCCATGCGGGCAGCGTTGACGGCCTTGATCGAGGCCATCGCGTTGCGTTCGATACAGGGAATCTGCACCAGCCCGCCGACCGGATCGCAGGTCAGGCCCAGGTTGTGCTCCATGCCGATCTCGGCCGCGTTCTCGACCTGCTCGACCGAACCGCCCAGCGCCGCGGCCAGACCGCCCGCCGCCATCGAACAGGCCACCCCGACCTCGCCCTGGCAGCCGACCTCGGCGCCCGACAGCGAGGCGTTGTACTTGTACAGCAGCCCCACGGCCGCCGCGGTCAGCAGGAAGTCGCGTACGCCCTCGCGGTTGGAACCGGGGACAAAGCGGTCGTAATAATGCAGCACCGCGGGGATGATGCCCGCCGCGCCGTTGGTGGGCGCGGTCACCACGCGCCCGCCGGCGGCGTTTTCCTCGTTCACCGCCATGGCGTACAGGTTGACCCAGTCCATCACCGACAGCGGATCGGACAGCGTGCGCTCGGCGCGCTGGGTCAGGTTGCGGTACAGCTCCGGGGCGCGGCGGCGCACCCGCAGCGGACCCGGCAGTTCGCCATCGGCTTCGGGGTAATTGATGCCACAGCCGCGCGACACGCAGTCCTGCATCACCTGCCAGATGCGGTCCAGCCCGCCCGCGACCTCGCCCGCCTCGCGCCAGGTCAGCTCGTTCTTCATCATGAGCTGCGCCACGCTCAGGCCGCTTTCGCGGCACATGGTCAGCAGCTCACGGCCGGTGCGGAACGGGTACGGCAACTGGTCGTGCGCGGCGATGACCTGGCTGTTGGAGGCACCCGCCGTCACCACGAAGCCGCCCCCCACCGACAGGTAGCGGGCCTCGCGCAGCGACTGCCCTTCAGCGTCGAAGGCGTGGAATTTCATGCCGTTGGGGTGCTCGGCCATGGCCTCGCGGCGGTAGAACATCATGTGTTCCTTTTCCACGAACGGCACCGGATAGTGGCCCAGCAGCGGCAGCTGGCGGCTGGCCCGCACCGACGCGATCATGCCGGCGATGGCGGCCGGGTCGACCGTATCGGGCGCCTCGCCCATCAGGCCCAGCAGCACGCCCTTGTCGGTGCCGTGCCCCTTGCCGGTGGCGCCCAGCGAGCCATAGAGCTCGGCGCGCACGCTGGCCACCTTGGGCAACAGGCCGTCTCGCTCCAGCCCCTGGGCAAACAGCAAGGCGGCCCGCATGGGGCCGACCGTATGGGAGCTCGACGGGCCTATGCCTATTTTGAACAGATCGAAAACGGAAACGGCCACCGCAAAACCCCTGCATCCAAGAATGATCTGGCAATGATACGCGGAAGGTCCGGCGCTGCGCAGCAAAGCCCTGCGAGGCGTATGCTGTATTCCGGATACGGGTTTCCCCGCCCGTCCCGGCATGCGATCATTACAGAATTATTTCTTGTCATAAAAAGAAGGGAACTGCCCCAGGATGTCCGGACTCATTACCCTGCTTGACTTCGCCGGCTACGTCGCCCTGCTGCTATGGGGCGTGCACATGGTCCAGACGGGCGTGCAGCGCGCCTTCGGCGCCGCCCTGGGCGCCGCGCTGGGCCGCGCCCTCGGCACCCGCCTGCGGGCCTTCGCCGCCGGTCTCGGCATCACCGCCGCGCTGCAAAGCAGCACCGCCACCGGCCTCATGATCACCGGCTTCGCCGCCGGCGGCGTGGTCGGCCTGGTGCCGGCGCTGGCCGCCATGCTGGGGGCCAACGTCGGCACCACGCTGATCGTGCAACTGCTGTCGTTCGACCTGACCTCGCTGGCGCCCATCCTGATCCTGGCGGGCGTCTGGATGTTCCGCCGCTATCCGCCGGGGCGCACCCGCGACCTGGGCCGGGTCTTCATCGGCCTGGGCCTGCTGCTGCTGTCGCTGCACCAGCTCGTCGAACTGTTCGAGCCGTTCCAGACCGCTCCCATGCTGGGCATGATCCTGGACGCCCTGGCCACCCAGCCGGTGGCGGCCGTGCTGCTGTCGGCCGCCTTCACCTGGGCCGCCCATTCCAGCGTCGCCGTGGTGGTGCTGGTCATGTCGCTGGCCAGCCACCACATGGTGGCGCCGCACGTGGCTTTCGCGCTGGTGCTGGGCGCCAACCTCGGCACCGCCATCAACCCCATGATCGAAGGCGTCACCGGCGACGATCCCGCCGCCCGCCGCCTGCCCCTGGGCAACCTGCTGACCCGCGTCCTGGGCGTGCTGGCCGGCCTGGTGCTGCTGCCCTGGCTGCAACCGCTGATGAGCGAGATGTCCAACGACCCGGCCCGCGCCGTCGCCAACTTCCACACTCTGTTCAACGCCGTCATCGCGCTGGTGTTCCTGCCGCTGCTGGCGCCCTACGCCGCGTTGCTGACCCGCTGGCTGCCCAAGCGCGCCGACCCTAATGATCCGTCCCGCCCCCAATACCTGGATGAATGGGCCCATGACGTGCCCGCCGTCGCCCTGGGCAACGCCGCGCGCGAGGCGCTGCGCATGGCCGACATGCTGCAAACCCTGTTGCTGTACGCCCGCGCCGGCTTCAAGCGCGACAACCGGCACCGCATGGTGCAGGCCCGCCAGCTGGACGCTGCCCTCGACAAACTCGAAAACGCCATCACCACTTACCTGGCCACGCTAGACCAGGAAAACATGACGCGCGACGACGTGCAGCGCATGGACGACATCCTGGCCTTCATCAGCAACATCGGCCACGCCGGCGACATCGCCCACCATGGCCTGCTCAGCCACATCGCCAAGCTGCGCAAGCAGGGTTGGACCTTCTCTCCCGAACAACGCGCCAGCCTCGACGACACGCTGGGCGAACTGATCGCCAACCAACGCCAGGCCGCCGCCCTCTTCGTCAACGACGACCTGCGCCAGGCCCGCGCCCTGGCCGGTGAAAAGTCGCGTTTCCGCACCATCGAAACGCAGGCGGCCGACGCCCACCTGCAGAAGATCAAGGGCGGCCAGGTCGACGCCGCCGAAGTCGGCGCCCTCTACCTCGACATCCTGCGCGACATGAAGGGCATCAACTCCCACCTGGTCGGCGCCGCCGCCTACCCCCTCCTGGCCCGCCACGGCGAACTCCTCCCCAGCCGGCTGCGCGAAGCGGGGAATTAGGGCCCCCACGCCGCGCGCGCTTTGCGCGCTAGCTGCCCCCCGAGGGGGCTGCCCCGCCTTCGGGCGGCCGGGCGGCGGGGCGGCCCCCACGCGGCGCGCTTCGCGCTTGCTGCCCCCCGAGGGGGCTGCCCCGCCTTCGGGCGGCCGGGCGGCGGGGCGGCCCCCACGCCGCGCACGCTTTGCGCGCTTGCTGCCCCCCGAGGGGCCTGGCCCGCCTTCGGGCAGCCGGGCGGCCGGGCGGCTATCCTGGCGGGAGGTTTTTGAGGGTGCCCGCGCTCCCCCTCACTGGCTGCCACCGTTGGGGGCTACCCCGGATTGAAGCAGCAATGCCGCAAGGCGGAAACACCGGCACATGCAACGTGAGCACGACGCATCACGATGCACCACACCATGCGGCGTCACCCTACCAGCAAAACACACATCGCCATCCGCGCGCAGCGAACCCGGCCCCGACGCCCCACACCACGTATGCCAGGGCCGGCTGCCCGCGCAGCCGGGCCTGGCGGGCCCCGCAACCCTCCCGCATGCCGCCTCGGTCCAGCAGCGCCCCTAGCCTCGAAACCGGTAGCCCGGCGCGGGTGGCGCGCGGGTGGGCGCGCCGTCAGATGCGCCCGGCGGAAACCGTAGGGAGCCGAAGGCGGACGAGGTTGAGCGCGGGGAAGTCCGGAGCGAACGCTCCGGACCGCAATCGTAGGCGCGCCCACCCGCGCGCCACCCGCGCCGGGCGGCCTATGTAGCGCCGGACGGGCCTACGAAGCGCCGGACGCCCCACGAAGCAACAATCGCCAAAAAAAACCGCCACGCAAACGCGCAGCGGCTTCATCACGCCCAGAGGAAAAATCCCCCCTCAAAGGTACCGCTTGAACCACTCAAGCATCCGCCCCCACCCATCCTTGGCCGCCTCCGCCTGATAATTCGCCCGGTAATCCGCCATGAACGCATGATCCGCCTGCGGATACACCACGAACTCCGACCGCCGGGCATTCTCATTGCCCGCCGCCAGCTTCGTCTTCATGATCTCGATATCCGACACCGGAATGCTGGCATCCTTGGCCCCATACAACCCCAGCACGGGCGCATGCAGGTCATTCACCACATCGAACGCATAGCGCTTGATCAACGGCCCATGCCCCGTGCTCAGCTTGCCGTACCAGGCCACGCCCACCTTCACATCCGGATTGTGCGCCGCGTACATCCACGTCAGGCGCCCCCCCCAGCAGAACCCCGTCACCGCCACGCGCTTCGGATCGCCGCCATGCTGCGCGGCCCAGGCCACGCTGGCATCCAGATCCGCGAACACCTGCTCGTCGGGCACCTTGCTGACGATCTCCGCGATCAGCTTGGGAATATCGGTATAGGTCGACGCATCCCCCTGGCGCTCGTACAGATTGGCGGCCACGGCCAGATAGCCGGCCTTGGCGACCCGACGGCAGACATCCTTGATGTGCTCGTGCACCCCGAAGATTTCCTGGATCACCAGCACGACCGGCAGGTCGCGCTTGCCCTCGGGCGCGGCGTAATAGGCATCGATGGATCCATCGGCCACGGGCAGCCGGAAATCCCCGTGGACCAGTCCCTGCGCATCGGTGTGGATCACGGTGGGGGCGACGTTGCCGGCGGCGGCGGAAAAACTCATGGCGAACTCCTGTGTAGGGATCAACGCGGAACCGATCCCGCGGCTCGCCTTCAGGGCATCCGCGGTGACCGGCCAGGTTCGTAAGCAAAGCCGGGTACCGCGCGCCACGGTTCAATGCGTGTGCATGTGCTCCGTACGCGCCGCGCCGTGGCCCGCGTCCGCCTCGTGGTCGTGCCCGTGGTGCATCAGGGTCGTCACGCTGTAGATCAGCGCCACGCCCACGCCCACCAGCAGCAACTGCGGCACCGCATCGGCCAGGGATACCCGTTCGTGCATCTGCGGCATCAGGTCGGCCACCGAAATGTAGAGGAAGCTGCTGGCGGCAACCACCAATACGTACGGCACCCAATCCTGCGCCTGTTGCAGCACGAAGTAGCCTATTATGCCGCCCAAGGCTGAACACAAGCTGGTGAACAGGATCAGCGCGAACGCCCGGCGGCGCGCCAGGCCGGCGTTGAGCAACACCACGAAATCGCCCAGCTTGTGGGGCACCTCGTGCACGATGATCGAGGCCGCGGTCAGCACGCCCAGAAGCGGATCGGTCAGGAAGGCCGCCGCCACCAGCACCCCGTCGCACAAATTGTGCAACGAACTGCCGATCAGGATCAGCACGCCCCCGCGACCGGCCTCATGCCGGTCATGGCCATGATGGTGATGGTGTCCGTCGCCCTCGTGGTGATGGCTGTGGCGCAGCAGCGCGATCTTCTCCAGCACGAAAAAACCGATCAGCGACGCCAGCATCAACCCGAACAGCACATGGGCGTCCGCCACGCCGCTTTCGAACGCCTCGGGCAACAGATGCAGGAGCGCAACCGACAGCAGCACGCCCACGGACAGGCTGACCATGTGGTGCAGGTAGTGGGCGAACACCTTGTAGGCCAGCCAGCTGGCGACAAAGACGGCGATGAGGCCACCGGTGACGGTGGCGAGCAGGACCCAGAGCAGCAGCATTGGGGGACGTATTATTGGGGAAGGAAGCGCAACATTATATTGTTACGGCCATAAAAGCAAAAATGGGCCGCCCGCGCGACGGACGGCCCACGGCCCCCTGATGTGCAGGAACCTGACTCAGTGGGCCTGCTCCCAGTTCTTGCCCACGCCCACTTCGGCCACCAGCGGCACGCGCAGCTCGGCCACGTTGCACATCAATTGCGGCAGCGTCTTCCTGACCAATTCGAGTTCGGCATCGGGCGCTTCCAGCACCAGTTCGTCGTGCACCTGCATGATCATGCGGGTCTGCAGTTTTTCGGCTTCGAGCCAGTCCTGTACCGCCACCATCGCCATCTTGATGAGGTCGGCCGCGGTGCCCTGCATCGGCGCATTGATCGCCGCGCGCTCGGCGCCCTGGCGCCGCGGCCCGGATGCGCCGCGGATTTCCGGCAACTGCAGCCGGCGTCCGAACACGGTTTCGACGTAGCCCTGTTCGCGCGCCACGCGGCGCGTGTTCTCCATATACATCGCCACGCCGGGATAGCGGGCGAAGTAACGGTCGATGTAAGCCTGCGCCGCGTCGCGCGTGATACCCAGGTTGGACGCCAGGCCAAACACACCCATGCCGTAGATCAGGCCGAAGTTGATCGCCTTGGCCGCGCGCCGCTGCTCGGACGACACGTCCGCCAGCGCCACGCCGAACACTTCCGACGCCGTGGCGCGATGGATGTCCTCGCCGGCCGCGAAGGCGCGCTGCAGGTTGGCGTCATCCGACACGTGCGCCATGATGCGCAGCTCGATCTGCGAATAGTCGGCTGACAGCAGCATGCCCTGCTCGGCAATGAAGGCCTCGCGCACGCGACGTCCGGCCTCGGTGCGCACCGGGATGTTCTGCAGGTTGGGATCGGACGAAGCCAGCCGGCCGGTGATCACCGCGGCCTGCGAATAATGCGTGTGCACGCGGCCGGTGTCGGGGTTGATCATGCGCGGCAGCTTGTCCGTGTAGGTGGACTTGAGCTTGGACAGTCCGCGGTACTCCAGCAGCACCTGCGGCAGCGGATAGTCCTGCGCCAGCTTGCTCAGCACTTCCTCGTCGGTCGACGGCGCGCCGCCGGCGGTCTTGCGCACCACCGGCAGTTGCATGCGGCCGAACAGGATCTCGCCCAATTGCTTGGGCGAATTCAGATTGAAGGGCTGGCCGGCCAGTTCGTAGGCTTTCTGCTCAAGCTGCAGCATTTCCTGGCCGAGCTTGTGGCTCTGGCGGCCCAGTTCGGCGGCATCGACCTTGACGCCATTGCGCTCGATCGTGGTCAGCACCGCGGACACCTGCATTTCCAGCAGGTAGATGCGTTCCAGTCCGGCGTCGGCCGCCACCTGCGGACGCAGCACCTGATGCAATTGCAAGGTGAAATCGGCGTCTTCGGCGGCGTAGTGGCCGGCCTTGTCCACCGCCACTTCATCAAAGCCGATCTGCTTGGCGCCCTTGCCGCACAGGTCCTCGTACGAGACACCGCTGCGGCCCAGGTAGCGCTGCGCCAGGTCGTTCAGGCCGACGCCGCGATGCGACTCCAGCACATAGGCCTGCAGCATGGTGTCTTCGGCAATGCCGGCCAGGCGGACGCCTTCGTTGGCGAACACATGCGTGTCGTACTTGGCGTGATGCAGCAGCTTGGCGCGCGAGGCATCCTGCAGCCACGGACGCAGGCGTTCCAGCACCTCGGCCTTGGGCAATTGCGTCGCGCCGTCGGGGCCGCGATGCGCCACCGGAATGTAGCAGGCCACGCCCGGCGCCACCGCCATCGACAGGCCGACCAATTTGGCCTGCATCTCGTCCAGCGAAGTGGTCTCGGTATCCACCGCCACCAGCGGCGCCTTGTCCACCAATTCCATCCAGGCGTCGAATGCAGCCCAGTCGTCAATGATGCGGTAATCCAGTTCCGTCGGCGCGGCTGGCACTTCGGCCGCCACGCGGGCGTCGCCCGTCGGAACGCGCTCGGCGTCGCCGGTCAGGTCACGCAGCCAGGTACGGAAACCGTAGCGTTCGTAGAGTTCTGTCAGGGTGGCGTCGTCGCGATCGCGCGGCGTCAGGTCGTCGACGCTGTCGACGTACCCGGTCAGGTCGCAATCGCACTTGACCGTCAACAGCTGGCGCGTCAGCGGGAAATTGGGAATGGCTTCGCGCAGGTTGCTGCCGGCCACGCCCTTGATGCCCTCGGCGCCCTCGACCAGTTTGTCGATCGAACCGAATTCGGAGATCCACTTGGCGGCCGTCTTGGGGCCGACCTTGGTCACGCCCGGCACGTTGTCGACGGTATCGCCCACCAGCATCAGGTAGTCGACGATGCGGTCCGGCGCCACGCCGAACTTGTTGACCACGCCCGCCTCGTCCAGCACCTCGCCGCTCATGGTGTTGACCAGCGTGACGTGGCTGTTGACCAGTTGCGCCAGGTCCTTGTCGCCGGTGGACACCACCGTGTGCACGCCGCGTTCGGCGGCGCGGCAGGCCAGCGTGCCGATCACGTCATCGGCCTCGACGCCTTCGATGGCCAGCACCGGCCAGCCCAGCGCCCGCACGGCGCGGTGAATGGGTTCGATCTGGGCCGCCAGGTCTTCCGGCATGGGCGGGCGGTGCGACTTGTATTCCGGATACAGGTCGTCCCGGAAGGTCTTGCCGCGCGCATCGAAAATACATGCGGCATACTCTGCCTTATAGTCGGATACAAGCTTGCGCAACATATTCACCACGCCGTACAGCGCACCCGTAGGTTCGCCTTGCGCGTTGCGCAAATCAGGCATAGCGTGGAAAGCGCGGTACAAGTAGCTTGAACCGTCGACCAGCAATAAGGTTTTTTTCATGGTTACAAAGGCAGATATGGCAACAACTGCGGCAACAACTGCGGCTACCCCCGCCGAAAAACAAATTCCGCTGATTATGTCAGAGATACGGACGGCGGCGGAAAAGCTCGCGCATATCGGGCCCGCGGTCAGTGTCTTCGGCAGCGCGCGCGTCAGCCGCAACTCCCCCCACTATGAAACCACCGTGGCCATCTCGGCCGCCCTGGCCGAGGCGGGGTTCGCGGTCATCGCGGGCGGTGGACCGGGCATCATGGAAGCGGCCAACAAGGGCGCCTTCGAAACCGGCGGCACCAGCATCGGGCTGAACATCAGCCTGCCGCACGAGGCCCACAACAACGAGTATCAAACCATCAGCCTGTCGTTTGAGTACTTTTTCTCCCGCAAGGCCACGTTCTTCATGCACAGCTTCGCCTACGTGGCGATGCCGGGCGGCTTCGGCACCCTGGATGAGCTCTTCGAGGCCCTGACGCTGATCCAGACCGGCAAGGTCCCGCCCGCGCCCATCGTGCTGGTGGGCAGCGAATACTGGTCCGGCCTGGTCGAATGGCTCGGCGGCCAGGTGTTGGGCAATGGCATGATCGGGGCGCACGACCTGGATCTGTTCATCATCGAGGATGATCCGCGCAAGGTCGTGCGCAAGGTGGTCGAATTCCACCAGAAAGTCAGCACCGAAGCGCAATACGCGCCATCCCTGCCGGCCTGACACACGCCGGCCCGCGGCGTGGACCGGCATACGCCGGGCGGCCCCGAATCGCGGCCGCCCCGCCCGCTCCTACTTGCGCATGAACGACGGCACCACGTCCGCCGGAATCGGGCAGACATACGGCTGGCCGCGGCGCATCTCCAGCAGCTCTTCCTTGGCGCGCGCGAGCGCCTCGGGCTGGCCATACAGGTCGGCCGCGGTTGCCGCGATGATCTTGGCCGCGTGCACCATGCCCTTGTGTGCCAGCGACAGCTTGCCCTGCGCCACCATCTGCCACGAATGGAACGGCGTGCCGTAGGCATAGCACGCGCCCCAGCATTGCGCCGTGGGCGTCACCCAACTGACGTCGCCGACGTCGGTCGAACCATAGCTGATCTCGTGCTTGCCGGGCTCGTACGGCGCCACCCCGCTGAACAGCGGCGTGGGGTTGCGCAGCACCGCGCCCAGATTCTTGCCGGCGTTATCGATGTCATCGGCAGAAATCGCGTCCCACATGCGACGCGCGGCCTGCTGCTCGCCGTCGGTGTACGCGGGTCCCTGCAGCGCCTGCATGTTGGCATACATGACCTGATTGAGCACGCCGTTGGGGATGTAGTTCGAGCAGGCCTTGTCGAACACGATCTCCAGCTCGCAGCCCGTCATCAGCGCCGCGCCCCGCGCCACATTCTTGACCCGCTCATATAGCTCGGCGGCCTGCGAATTGATGGGCGCGCGCACCAGGTACAGTACCTCCGCGCGGGCCTGCACCACGTTGGGCGAAATACCGCCGCTGTTGGTCACCGCATAGTGCACCCGCGCGTCCGGCACCATGTGCTCGCGCAGGTAGTTCACGCCCACGTTCATCAGCTCCACCGCGTCCAGCGCGCTGCGCCCCAGATGCGGCGAATTGGCCGCGTGCGCGGCCACGCCGCGAAAGCGGAAATAGGCCTGGATATTGGCCAGCGACGATTGATGGAAGATGCCCGTGTGGGAAGCCGGATGCCAGGTCAGCGCCGCGTCCAGGTCGTCGAACAGGCCGGCTCGCGCCATGAAGGTCTTGCCCGAGCCGCCCTCCTCGGCCGGACAGCCGTAGAAGCGGATCCGCCCGGGCAGGCCGTTGCGCTCCAGGAATTCCTTGACCGCCACCGCCGCGAAATGGGCGGCCGTGCCCAGCAGGTGATGGCCGCAGCCGTGGCCATTGCCATTGGGCGTTTCCGGCGAGGGCTGGCAAGCATAGGCCCCGCTTTCCTGGCTCAGCCCCGACAGGGCGTCGTATTCGCCAAGGAGGCCAATCACCGGACCGCCCGTGCCCGCCTCGGCGACGAAAGCCGTGGGAATGCCGGCCGCGTCGCGGGTAACGCCAAAGCCCGCCTCTTCCAGCATGGCGATGTGCAGTTCGGCCGATTTGTGCTCGTCATAGCGCAGCTCGGCCAGGCTCCAGATGCGGTCGCTCAGCTCGGCGTAGCGGTCGCTGCGCGCGTCAATGAACGGGGCAAGAATGTCGATGGTTCCCATCGTGTCTCCAGTGGCGGTTCTACAGGATCGGTTCTACAGGATTTACCCGCGCCGGCGACGACACGCCAGCGGCGGTGCAACGCTTACTCGTCAAGCTTGATGGCCGCAGTTTCAATGATTTTGCGGTTGGCGGCCAGCGTCTGCGCGATGCGCTGACCGAAGGCCTGCGGCGTGCCGGTGTCGGGCTCGGCGCCCAGGCTGGCCAGGCGCTGCGCCAGCGCCGGATCCGCCATGGCTTGCCGCACCGCGTCGTTGAGCTTGCCCACCACTGCGTCGGGCGTGCCGGCCGGCGCCACCAGGCCGAACCAGGTCTGGCCCAGCGCGTTCAACCGGGGGTAGCCCAGCTCGGCCAGCGTCGGTAGTTGCGCCAGCCCCGTCAGGCGCGTTGGGGCGGCCACCGCGATCGGGCGCAGCTTGCCCGCCTTGATCAGCGACTGCGCCGAGGCGTACTGGTCTTGCTGCACCTGCACCTCGCCGCCCACGGCGGCGGTCAGCGCCGGACCCATGCCGCGGTACGGCACGTGCAGCACCTCGACCTTGAGGTCGGCATTCATCGCCGCCAGGTTCAGATGGCCGAGCGAGCCGACGCCGGGCGAACCGAAGGAGTACTTGCCGGGATGGGCGCGTAGTTCGGCCAGGAACTGGGCGAAGTCGGTCGCCGGAAACGCCGGATTGACCATCCACACCACCGGCACATTCGCCACCGAGCCGACCGGCTTCAACTGGGTCGCCGGATCGACGCGCGCGGTGCCGTACAGCAGCGGATTGACCGCCATGGTGCTGACCGTGGCCATGCCCAGGGTGTAGCCATCGGGTTCGGCGCGCGCCACCGCCTCGGTGCCGATCAGGCCGCCGGCGCCCGCGCGGTTTTCCACCACCACGCTCTGGCGCAGTTCCTTGCGCAGGCCATCGGCCACCACGCGCGCCAGCACGTCGGTGGAACCGCCCGGGGCGAACGGCACGATCAGGCGCACCGGCTGCGAGGGATAGGCGCCCTGCGCGAGCGCCACGGAGGAGGCGCCGACCAGGGCGGCGCAGACGACAGCATGCAACAGACGAGACTTCATGGAACGGCGCATCCTCGAATGGAAACCGGTAGCCGGCGTCACGCCATTCTGGGCAGGGCATATCCTTATTTCAAATACATTAATGGACTCTTATATTCGCGTTTTGAATAGCTCATTCCCCCGCGCGATGGATGTCGCCCCTGCCACCCTGCTTGCCCGCCTGCTGGCCAAGGGCCGCCTGCGCCACCTGCAACTACTGGCCGGCATCGCCGAACTGGGCAGCCTGCAGCAGGCCGCCGCCCGGATCGGCATGAGCCAGCCCGCCGCCACCCACGCCCTGGCCGACATCGAATCCCTGCTGGGCGTCGAACTGTTCGAGCGCCACGCCCGCGGCATGCGCACCACCCGCAGCGGACAACTGATGGCCGATTGCGCGCGCGGCATGCTCACGACGCTGCGCGCCTCGACCGACTCGGTGGCCGCCCTGCGTGGCGGCGCCTCGGGCAGCCTGCGCCTGGGCGCCATTCCGGCGGCCAGCTGCGGCCTGTTGGCCGAACGCCTGCCCGCGTACATGCGGACCCACCCTGACCTGCAGGTGGAGTTTCAGGAAGGCAGCCGCGAACAGCTGCTGCCGCTGGCGGCGGCCGGCACACTCGACATGCTCTTGTGCCGGCGCCCGGAAGCGGTGCCTGCGGGCCTGGAATTCGTCCCGCTGCAACAGGACGCCGCCGTCGTTGTGGCCACGCCAGGCCATCCGCTTCTGGCGGCTGAAGCCGCGCCGACCCTGGCCCAGGTGACGTCCCAGCTCTGGATCCAGCCCCGTCCCGAACTGGCGATCCACGCCGTCTTCACCGCCTTCTTCGAGCGCGCCGGCGTGGTGCCACGGCTCTGCCGCCTGGCCAGCGCCGCGCCGCCGATGCCGCTGCTGATCGCGGTCATGCAGGCGCAGCAGGCGCTGGCCATGGTGCCGCTGACGCTGGCCGGCTGGTATCTGCAGCACGGCCATTTCCAGCGCCTGCGGATCGAGTCGCCGGGCGCGTTCCAGCCCATCGGCGCCCTCGTGGGCGAGGCCGGCCCGGGCCGCGAGTTCCTGCACTGGCTGATGCGCGCGCCGGACCGGCAGGCGCCCTAGCCACCGCGCCGAGGCCGGCTCAACGCAGCGCCCGCTCGATCGCCTCGCGCGCCTGACCGATAAAGCGGTCTTCGCCCGGCCGGGGCGGCAGCAGGCGGAATTCGACGTCGGGCAAGGACGGCAGCCCCGGCGCCTGCAAGCGGCCGATGCCGGGCGTCAGCGCCGACTCGTTCAGGCAGGCCACGCCCAGCCCCGCCGCGATCGCCAGCTGCAGCCCCGCCACGCCCGAGGCCACGTGCGCCACCGCGTACGGCACCGCGCGCCGCGCCAGCAGCCGCTCGGCGTACTGGCGCAACGCGCAGGTCTCGGGCAGCGCCAGTAGCGGCAGCGGCTCAGGCGGCGCCGACGCGCCCTCGGCCGCCATCCACAGCAATGACTCACGCCGCAGCAACGCCCCCTGCGGCCGCCCTTTCGACGCGCCGCGCTCCTGGATCACCATCGAGATGCCGACATCGACCTCGCCGCGTTCGTAGGCCGCCTCGATCGTGCCGCTCTTCATGATGGTGACGTGCATGCGCACCTGCGGGTACTGCTCGTTCAGACGCCGCAGCAGCCGCGCCACATCGCCCGGTCGGAAGTAGTCGGTGATGCACAGCCGCAGCTCACCACGCAGTGCCACGCCGCGCAGGTCGCGAAAGGCCTCGTCGCTCAGCGCCAGGATGGCGCGCGCATGCGCCAGCAGGCGCTCGCCGGCGGGAGTGGCGATCACACCCGCCTTGCCGCGGATCAGCAGCGGCTGGCCGGCCCGTTCCTCCAGCTTGCGCATCTGCTCGCTGACCGACGACTGCGACAGGAACACCTTGGGCGCGGCCGCCGTGAGGCTGCCCGCTTCCAGCACCGCCACCAGGGTGCGGAGCTGGTCGAGATCGAATCCGGACATGAGCCATCCAACGGTTTATGCGATGGTTGAAATCGTAAATTCCCGCTTTTCCGATGTCAATGCGGTCCCTACACTGGCTCCATTCCCCTCACCAAGGAGCCTGTCATGCCCCACATCGTCGTCCACGTCTCTGGCCAACCCGATGCCAGCCGCAACCGCCGCATAGTCGATGCGGTCGCCGGATTGACCCAATCCGTGCTCGGCAAGAAACTGCCGGTCATCGCCATCACGCTGCAGCACATCCCCCACGACCAGTGGTTCATCGGCGCGCGCCCGCTGTCGGAAACGGGCAGGAACGCCTTCCACCTGGACATCAGCGTCACCGACGAGACCAATACCAAGGCCGAGAAGGCGCGCTTCATCCAGGAGATCTACGCGTCCTTCAGCGAAATCCTGGGCGAGCTGCACGAATGCTCCTATGTGCATGTGATCGACGCGCGCGCGGCGGCCTACGGGTATGGCGGAAAGACCCAGGAATACCGGCACCAGCATGCCTGAGCCCGCGTGCCGGCGCACGGGCGGCGGCCGCTGCGCCGCGCGGCCGGCGGCGTGCAGGCCGTCGGCCGCTTGAACAGCGCCGCTGGCAAGCCCGCGTCCCGAACGAAAAAAAGCCGCGCACCCCGAAGGATGTGCGGCTTTTCCGATTGCCAGGCGCGCGGGACAGACGTCCCGCCTCGCCTTACACGGCGGATTCGCGTGCGGCGCGCTTGCGGTCGTTTTCCTGCAGGTGACGCTTGCGCAGGCGGATCGACTTGGGCGTGATTTCGACCAGTTCGTCGTCGTCGATGAATTCCACGGCGTATTCCAGCGACATCTGGATCGGCGGCACCAGGCGCACGGCTTCGTCGGTGCCCGAGGCGCGCACGTTGGTCAGCTGCTTGCCCTTGATGGGGTTCACGACCAGATCGTTGTCACGGCTGTGGATGCCGATGATCATGCCCTCGTACAGCGCATCGCCCGGGTTCACGAACATGCGGCCGCGATCCTGCAGCTTCCACAGCGCGTAGGCCACGGCGTCGCCGTTGTCCTGGCTGATCAGCACGCCGTTGCGGCGCTCGCCGATCGAGCCTTCCTTGATGGGCGCGTATTCGTGGAAGATGTGGCTCATCAGGCCGGTGCCGCGCGTCAGCGTCAGGAATTCGTTCTGGAAACCGATCAGGCCACGAGCGGGGATCAGGTATTCCAGGCGCGTGCGGCCACGGCCGTCCGGCTGCATGTCCTGCAGATCGCCCTTGCGGCGGCCCAGTTCTTCCATCACGCCGCCCTGGTGGGCGTCTTCGACGTCGATGGTCAGCGATTCGAACGGCTCGCACTTGACGCCGTCGACTTCCTTGAACACCACGCGCGGACGCGACACGGCCAGCTCGTAGCCTTCGCGGCGCATCGTTTCCAGCAGGATCGTCAGGTGCAGTTCACCGCGGCCCGACACTTCGAACACGGTGTCGTCGCCGGTGTCGCGCACGCGCAGCGCCACGTTCGACTTCAGTTCGCGGTCCAGGCGGTCGCGCAGCTGGCGGCTGGTGACGAACTTGCCTTCACGGCCGGCCAGCGGCGAGGTGTTGACCATGAAGTTCATGGTCAGCGTCGGCTCGTCGATGCGCAGCATCGGCAGCACGTCCTGCGTCACCGGGTCGGTCACGGTGCAGCCGATGCCCAGGTCTTCGATACCGTTGATCAGCACGATGTCGCCGGCTTCGGCTTCATCCACCACGATGCGCTCCAGGCCGTGGAACTTCAGCACCTGGTTGATGCGGCCGCGGCCGCCCTGGCCCTCGGGACCGAACTTGTAGGCCACTTCCATGCCGGGACGCATGCGGCCGCGGTTGATGCGGCCGACGCCGATCTTGCCGACGTAGCTGTTGTAGTCCAGCGAGATGATCTGCATCTGCAGCGGGCCGTTGGGATCGTCGTCACGCTGCGGCACGTGCTGCAGGATGGCTTCGAACAGGGGGCGCATGTCGCCTTCGCGCACATCCGGGCTCAGGCCGGCGTAGCCGGACAGGCCCGAGGCGTACACCACCGGGAAGTCCAGCTGCTCGTCGGTCGCGCCGAGCTTGTCGAACAGGTCGAACGTGGCGTTGATGACGAAATCGGTGCGGGCGCCCGGACGGTCGACCTTGTTGACCACCACGATGGGCTTGAGGCCCAGGGCCAGCGCCTTGCGGGTCACGAAGATGGTCTGCGGCATCGGGCCTTCGACGGCATCGACCAGCAGCAGCACGCCGTCGACCATCGACAGCACGCGCTCGACTTCGCCACCGAAGTCCGCGTGCCCCGGGGTGTCGACGATGTTGATGTGCGTGCCTTCGTATTCAACGGCACAGTTCTTGGCCAGAATCGTGATGCCGCGTTCTTTTTCCAGGTCGTTCGAGTCCATGACCCGTTCGGTCAGCGCCTGGTTTTCGCGGAAGGTGCCGGATTGGCGCAGCAGCTGGTCGACCAGGGTGGTTTTACCGTGGTCAACGTGGGCGATGATGGCGACGTTGCGCAAGGCGCGAGTCATAGCGAGTCCTTTAAGGTGGTGGCGGGCAGCAAGCCCGCCGGCAATTCGTTCAGTGCAAGCAATGCCTGCTTCGGGTCTGGCATCGCCTGCAAGGCATCCAGCGCAACGGCGCGTTCCAGAGAAAATGGCCCGACGTGCGTGCGCCGCAGCGCCGCCAGGTGGGCGTAACAGCCCAGCGCGCGCCCGATGTCCTGGGCCAGCGTCCGGATGTATGTGCCTTTACTGCAAGCCACATCGATCTCTGCCTGCGTCCCGTTCAGGGACAGCAGCTCGATGCGGTAAATCGTAATCTGCCGCGGCGGGCGTTCCAGCTCAATGCCCTGCCGCGCGTATTCGTACAACGGCTTGCCGTCGCGCTTAAGCGCCGAATACATGGGCGGAATCTGCTCGATCGTGCCCGAGAAACGTGACAGCGCATCGCGCAGCGCCTGTTCCTCGACCACGAAGCCGGGCGCGGCGGTAGCCACCACGTTGCCGGTCAGGTCGCCCGAATCGGTTTCCTCGCCAAATTGCAGCGTAGCGCGATAGGCCTTGTCGGCGTCAAGCATCGCGCCGGAAATCTTGGTTGCCCGGCCCATGCAGCACACCAGCAGGCCGGTGGCGAAGGGGTCGAGGGTGCCGGTATGGCCGGCCTTGGCCGCGTCCATGGCACGCTTGGCGCGTTGCAGCGCGTGGTTGCTCGACAAACCTACGGGTTTGTCGAGCAACAGCACACCGTCGAGCGCAAGCCCGCGTCGTTTAGCCATCGTCGGAATCCGGAAATTAAAGCAGTGACGACAGCCCGATCAGGACTGGTCTTCAGGTTCGTCGGGCACGCCCGAGTGCGGGCCGGGCCGGTTTGCGCGGTCGATGAGGATCGACATTTCGATACCACGGGCAATCTGCTCGTCGTGGAAGAAACGCAAAGTGGGGACAGTATGAATGTGCAGCAGCTTGTACAGCTGCGAGTGCAGCCAGCCGGCCTTCTCGTTCAGCAAGGCGGTCGCGGCCTCGGGCTCGGCGCCCAGGACCGTGAAATACACCTTGGCATGCGCGTAGTCGGTCGACAGTTCCACACCGGAGAGCGTGATCAAGCCAGCGCGGGTCGTGTCGATCTCGCGCTGGATGATCCCGGCCAGATCCTTCTGGATCTGGTCGGCCAGTCGCAAATTGCGACCGGGGATGGCTTTGGACTTGTGACGGCTCATTAGAAGCAATGCCTCGCGACGCCTTACAGCGTACGCGCGATTTCCTTGATTTCAAAGACTTCCAGCTGGTCGCCCACCTGGATGTCGTTGTTGCCGCGCAGCGTAAGACCGCAATCGAAGCCCGACTTGACTTCCTTGACGTCGTCCTTGAAGCGGCGCAGCGAATCGAGCTGGCCGGTCCACTGAACCACGTTGTTGCGCAGCAGGCGGACCTGCGAATCGCGACGCACCAGGCCGTCGAGCACCATGCAACCGGCGATGTTGCCGATGCGGGAGATGCTGTAGACCTCGCGGATCTCGACCAGGCCGATGACTTCTTCCTTCTTCTCGGGCGCCAACATGCCCGACATGGCTGCCTTCACTTCGTCCACGGCGTCGTAGATGATGTTGTAGTAGCGCACGTCGATGCCGTTGGTCTCGGCCAGCTTCTTGGCGCTGGCTTCGGCGCGGACGTTGAAGCCGATCACCACGGCGTTCGAGGCGATCGCCAGGTTGATGTCGCTTTCCGAGATGCCGCCCACGGCCGCGTGCACCACTTGCACGCGCACTTCGTCGGTCGACAGCTTGGTCAGCGACTGCACCAGCGCTTCCTGCGAACCCTGGACGTCGGTCTTGACGATCAGCGCCAGGGTCTGGGTGCCTTCGCCCAGGTTGTCGAACATCGATTCCAGCTTGGCGGCCTGTTGGCGGGCCAGCTTGACGTCGCGGAACTTGCCCTGGCGGAACAGCGCGATTTCGCGCGCCTTGCGCTCGTCGGACAGCACCATCAGTTCGTCGCCGGCGGCCGGCACTTCGGTCAGGCCCTGGATTTCCACCGGGATCGACGGACCGGCGGCCTGGATCGGCTTGCCGTTCTCGTCGAGCATGGCGCGCACGCGGCCGAAGCTGGCGCCAGCCAGCACCACGTCGCCGCGGTTCAGCGTGCCGCTCTGGACCAGGATGGTCGCGACCGGGCCGCGGCCCTTGTCCAGGCGGGCTTCGATCACCAGGCCCTTGGCGGGCGCGTCGACCGGCGCCTTCAGTTCCAGCAGTTCGGCTTGCAGCAGCACGTTCTCGAGCAGCGCGTCGATGCCCTCGCCGGTCTTGGCCGACACCGGCACGAACGGCACGTCGCCGCCGTATTCTTCCGGCACCACTTCCTCGGCGACCAGTTCCTGCTTGACGCGCTCGGGGTTGGCGCTGGGCTTGTCGATCTTGGTCATGGCCACCACCATCGGCACGCCCGCGGCCTTGGCATGGTGGATAGCTTCACGCGTCTGCGGCATCACGCCGTCGTCGGCTGCGCAGACCAGGATGACGATGTCGGTGGCCTTGGCGCCGCGGGCACGCATGGCGGTGAACGCCTCGTGGCCCGGGGTATCCAGGAAGGTCACCATGCCGCGCTCGGTTTCCACGTGGTAGGCGCCGATGTGCTGCGTAATGCCGCCGGCTTCGCCCGCGGCGACCTTGGCGCGGCGGATATAGTCCAGCAGCGAGGTCTTGCCGTGGTCGACGTGGCCCATCACGGTCACGACCGGGGCGCGCGGCAACTGTTCGGCTTCCGACACGCTGGCGGTTTCGTCCAGGAAGGCTTCCGGGTCGTCGAGCTTGGCGGCGATCGCCACGTGGCCCAGTTCCTCGACCACGATCATGGCCGTTTCCTGGTCCAGCACCTGGTTGATGGTGACCATCTGGCCCAGCTTCATCAATTGCTTGATGACCTCGGCGGCCTTGACGGACATCTTGTGGGCCAGGTCGGCCACGCTGATGGTTTCCGGCACGTGCACTTCACGCGCGATGAACTCCTGCGGCGCGGGCTCGTTGCGGCGGTCGTTCTGCTGGTTGCGGCCACCACGGCCGCCACTCTTGCCACCGCCCTTGCCGCCGGCACGCCAGCCGTCGCGGCTGGCCGGCGCCGCCGGCTTGTCGGCCGGCTTCTTGCGCGAGGCGTCATCCGACCAGGTCGAAGCGACTTCGGCGGTCTTGATGGTCTTCTTGGTGCCGGGCGCGGCGGGCTTGGCATCCTTCTTGGCGCCAGGCGCGGCGGCGCCCTTGCCGGCCGGCTTGTGCAGCGTGCCCGAGATCGGGGCGGCCGCGGCGGCGGGCGCTTCCGGTTCGGGAGCGCGCAGCACCTTGCGCGGACGGTTCAGCATCTCGCGCAGGGCGGCGGCTTCGGCCTCGGCGGCACGGCGGGCCTCGTCGCGGCCAGCGCCGGTGGCGGAGGCGGCGAGCGGCGGGCCGGCGCGGCGATTGTCGGCGCGGTTCCCGACCTTGGCGGCGGGCGCAACGGACTCGACCGGCTTGGCGGCGGATTTCACGGGTTCAGACTTCGCGGCAGGCGGCACCTGGGCGACAACAGGCGCGGCGGCCTGGGCGGACGATGGTTCGGACTTATTGGCTAGCACAACGGGTTCCGGCTTGGCTTCTTCAGCCTTGGGCTCGGTGGATTCAGTCTTGACTTCGGGCTTGGCCTCTTCGGCCACGGGCTCGGCAGGAGCGGGCGCCGGCGTCGGTTCCGGTTCAGGCTGAGCCTGGACTTCGGCGGCGGGAGCCGCAACGGGGGCGGGCACTTCGGCCGCGACGGGTTCAACAGGCGCGGCCGCTTCTACCGGTGCGGGCGCTTCGACAGCAGCGGGCTCTTGCACCGGGGCAGGAGCCGGCGCCTGGACGGGCGTGGCTTCGCGCGGTTCGGCCGGCTTGGCCGCCTCGGGCACGACGGGTGCGGACACCGGCTGTGCTTCCTCGACGGACGATTCTTCCTCAGCGCGGGCGCTGGCGGCCTGCTCCAGGGCGATTTCGGAGGGATCACGCTTGACGAACACGCGCTTCTTGCGGACCTCGACCTGGATGGTGCGCGAGCGGCCGGTGGCATCTGCCTGGCGGATCTCGGAGGTCTGGCGGCGCGTCAGGGTGATCTTCTTGCCTTCGGTCGCGCCGTGGGCGCGACGCAGCGATTCGAGCAATTTCGCCTTGTCGCTGTCGGTGACGGAATCGTCCACCGATTTGAGGTCAACGCCGGCCGAGCGCAGCTGTTCCAGCAGCACATTGGCAGGCATTTTCAGCTCGGTAGCGAACTGGGCGACGGTGTTACTCGACATTAGGCTCTCTCTTCCCTATATGCAGCTATTACAAACAACGTGAACTTGCGGCGGACTTGACGGCCATCCGCCGCAGACCCGTGTCCTTTTGGTTATTCTTCATCGAACCAATGGGCGCGGGCACGCATGATGAGGTCGCTGGCTTCCTGTTCGGTCAGGCCGGCGATTTCCGCCAGCTCGTCCGTCGCCAGTTCGGCCAGATCATCACGCGTATGCACTTGACGCTCGGCCAGCTTGGCGGCCAGTTCGGGCGTCACGCCTTCGAGTTCAAGCAGATCCTGGGCCGTCTCAAGGCGCTCTTCCTGGGCGATGGCCTCGGTCAGCAGCGCATTGCGGGCACGGGCGCGCAACTCGTTGATGGTGTCTTCGTCGAACGCCTCGATCTCCAGCAGTTCCTGCATGGGGACGTAGGCGATTTCCTCGATACCGGTGAAACCTTCGTCGATCAGGATGTCGGCGACTTCCTCATCGACGTCCAGCTTGTTCATGAACGTGGCGCGCAGGCCCGAACGCTCGACTTCCTGGCGGTTCAGGCTTTCTTCCGGCGTCATGATGTTGATCTGCCAGCCGGTCAGCTCGGACGCCAGGCGCACGTTCTGGCCCTTGGCGCCGATCGCCTTGGGCAGGTTTTCCTCGTCGACCACCACGTCCATCGCGTGCTTGTCTTCGTCCACCACGATGGACTCGACGTTGGCCGGCGCCAGGGCGCCGATGACGAACTGCGCGGGATCTTCCGACCACAGCACGATGTCGACCTGCTCGCCGCCCAGCTCGTTGCGCACGGCGGTCACACGCGAACCGCGCATGCCGACGCAGGTGCCGATGGGGTCGATACGCTTATCGTATGCCACCACGGCGATCTTCGCACGCACGCCGGCGTCGCGAGCCGCCGCCTTGATCTCGAGCAGGCCCTGCTCGATCTCGGGCACTTCGTTCTCGAACAGTTGGCGGATGAACTCGGGCGAGGTACGCGACAGGATCACCTGCTGGCCACGGGCGGCGTGGTCGACGCGCAACACGAAAGCGCGCACGCGGTCGGCGACGCGCAGGTTTTCCTTCGGGATCATTTCGGAACGCGGCAGACGCGCTTCGATCTTGCCGGTCTCGATGATGGCGTCGCCCTTGTCCATGCGCTTGATGGTGCCGGACACGATGGTTTCGCCGCGATCCAGGAAGTCGTTCAGCACCTGCTCGCGCTCGGCGTCGCGGATCTTCTGCAGGATCGCCTGCTTGGCGGCCTGTGCGCCGATACGACCGAATTCGATAGGTTCGAGCGGCTCCTCGATGTACTCGCCAACCTGGATGTTGGGCACGATCTCGACCGCGTCCGACAGCATTTCCTGCTTGTCGGGCTCTTGCAGGCCCGCTTCATCGGGCACCACCAGCCAGCGGCGGAAACCTTCGTGGTCACCGGTTTCACGATCGATGGCAACACGAATGTCCGCATCATCCTTGAAGCGCTTTTTCATGGCCGAGGCCAGCGCGCTTTCCAGCGCCCCGAACACGACATCACGCGTGACGTTCTTTTCACGCGCCAAGGCATCGACCAACAGAAGAATTTCGCGACTCATCGCTTTTTGCCCTTGAAATCCAGAACGGGGTCCAGTTTTGCACGCTCGATATCGTCGACCGTGAAATTCAACACCTGGACTTCGTTCTTTTTTGCCTCAAATTCGAGACCGAACACGGTCTTGTGCATCCCAGCCGCGGCGTCGGAAGCCGCGGGCGCGTCTTCGGGCACGGTCAACGTGCCGGAGAAGACCTTGCGTCCGTCCAATGCCTCGCGCAGCTTGATCTCGATGCGTTCGCCAGCGAACCGGCGGAATTCGGCCTCGTTGCGCAGCGGGCGATCAACGCCCGGCGAGCCGACTTCCAGCCGCTTGTAGTCGATGTTCTCGACCTCGTACACCCGCGACAATTGGCGGGACACCTGCTCGCAGTCTTCGATGCGCACACCGCCGACCCGATCGATCGTGACGCGCAAAAGGCCCAGCGCGGCACGTTCGACGTCAACGAGTTCGACGTCCATGCCGGCCAGTGCCTCTTCGGTCAATGCGAATAAATCAGCCATATACTCAAAAAAAATGGGCTGCACGCCCAGCCCACCGTATTGCACAGTGCCCAGCCGCCACCCTACTGCACGTAAGGAGCAATGCTGGGCAGTGCCCTATATTGCGACCTAATTTTCGGCTCGCGCCGCCCTTGCGGCGCACCCGCCAGCCTCGCATTCCGCATTTGCTTGCACACCCGCCGTGCCAACCGCCACAGCCAGGATGCACGCCATCAAACAGGCATTCCGGCGCGCCAGACGGCAAAAGCGGGGCGCGAACCAGGGAACGCGCAACGAACGCGAAGCCATGAAAACCATTGATTTTACCAGATAAACCGGAAAAACGCCTGATTCGTCACGGGCTTACGTTTATGTGGGACGCATCCAGCCGGCGGCGGCGCGCGGACGCCGCCTCGGGGGACGGTTTAACGCCCCCGGGTACCCCGTCCGCCCATCACGCCTAGACGCGATTCATGGGCCGACGCGCCACGCGGTTGCCAGTCATCGCCTCGGGGAGCAGCCCCGCTGCGCGCCGCCCGCGGCTTGCCGCCCGCGCCCGGCCCCTTGTTGCCGCCACCGGCGCGCGGGCCTTCGGCCTTGTTGCCGCCGCGACCGGCGCCCGCGGGTTTACCGCCGCGGCCGGCATTGCCGCCACGCGCGCCCGCCGGCTTGCCGCCCGCCTTGGCGCCCGCCGGCTTGCGGCCGGCACCCGCCGGCGCCTCCGCGGCGGCCGGCGCCGGACCATTGGCGGCCACGGCGCGCACGCCACGCCCCTTGCCGCCGCCGGCCTTGCCGCCGGCGCGTCCGCCACCCTTGTTATTGCCACCGCCCGCGCCGGCCGCGCCACGACCGCCGCCAGACTTGCCGCCCTTGCGGTTGCCATTGGCCTCGCCGGCCAGCGGATGGCCATTGGCATAGCCGCCGGCGATCATCAGACCGGTACCGAACGGATCGGACGGACAAGCCGCCGCCTGGCCGGCGCTGCCGACCCGGCCGCCCTGGATCTTGCCGCGGCGGCCGATGCGGGCGCCGTTCATGCCATTGCGATCCATGGTGCCAAAACCCGGCGGCAAGGCGCTGTCATGCGACTGCGGCTGCTTGGAGCGGCGGCGGTTGCCGCCGGACTCGTCGTCTTCGCGCAACAGGCCCAGCTGCACCATCAGCGCGGTGACCAACGATGCATCGAGCTCTTCCCAGCGGCCGCGGCGCAGCGTGCGCGGCAGGACCACGTCACCGAAACGGGTGCGGATCAACCGGCTGACGGTCACGCCGACCGCTTCGAACATGCGCCGCACTTCGCGGTTGCGGCCTTCCTGCAGGGTCACGCGATACCAGCGATTGCTGCCGTCGCCGCCCAGGTAATCGAGCGCGCCGAACGCCGCCACGCCGTCTTCCAGCTCGATGCCATCGACCAGCGACTGGCGCTGCGCCTCGTCCATCTCTCCCAGCACGCGCACCGCGTATTCGCGTTCGGTGCCGTAGCGGGGGTGCATGATGCGGTTGGCCATGTCGCCCGACGTGGTGAAGATCAGCAGGCCTTCGGTATTCAGGTCGAGACGACCGACCGACAGCCACTTGCCGGTGCGCAGCTTGGGCAGGCGCGCGAACACGCTGGCGCGGCCGCCGGGGTCGTCGTGACTGACAATTTCGCCGGCCGGCTTGTGATACAGGATCACGCGCGGCGGCTTCTTGGTGTTGGTGCGCATGATGGGCTTGCCATTGACGCGCACCTGGTCGTTCGGCGCCACGCGCTGGCCGATATGGGCCGGCTCGCCATTGACCGACACACGGCCGGCCACGATCAGCTCTTCCATCTCGCGGCGCGAGCCGATGCCCGCGTCGGCCAGCACCTTGTGCAGCTTGGGCATGACCGCTTCGCTGTTCAGGTACTTGCCCAGCCGCTGTTCCATGCGGTCGGCGGTATCCAGGTAAGACAGCGCCTGCTCGGCTTCCTGCTCGCCGCCACGGCTGTCCGCGCCCTCGGCCTGGCCGGGCGCGGCGGCCTGACCTTCGGCGGCGGGCGCCTGCTCGGCCGCCGCATCGCCGCGACGGCGGCGGAACGGCGTGCGCAGCTTGCGGCCACGGCCGCGGGCCTCGCCTTCGGCGGCCGGCTCGCGGCTGGCGGCGGTTTCCGCCGGCCCGTTGGAAACGGCGTCATCGGGACGCGGGTTGTCGTCCTGCATTGCTGTATTCGTTGTCACTGGGACAGCTCCGAATTTCAAACTTGGGGAGGCCTGCCGGGAGCAGGCGCATCGTCATCGGGGGACGCCGGTTCGCGATCAGCCTCGGGCTGACCGGAATCCGGCTCGGCAGGCTCCGCCGTGGCGGAGCCGGTATCAGGCTCGAACGGCCCGGCGCCAGGCGCCAGCGGTTCAGCCTCGTCTATCGGTTCGGTCGGTTTCGCGCTTTCCGCGTGCTCGACAGGTTCGTCCGCGGCGCCGGATCCGGCGGCTGCGTCGGTACTGCCAGTCTCTGCGGCATGGTCGGGCGACCCGCCATGCGCCTCTTGGGCGACACCCACACCCGGCGCCTCGTCTTCCTCGAAGCGCCCGGCATTCGCGATGCCCACGGATGGCGCATCGGACAAGCTTTCGGCTTGCGCCCGGACGGTGGAATCGTCTGCGGGAATCGCGTCTTCTTCTGTGCGCGAAAGCGAGGATTCTACGCTATCGCCCGTCGCGATGGGGGCATCGTCGTCCGAAACAGACAATTCCGTCATCGGAATACTGGATTGCACATCCTCGCCGGCCATCGATTCAGCCACGGCAAGCGGCTCGCCGGCCTGGTCGGCGACGGGACCGCCCTCGTCGGCCGACGCCGCCCCCTCGCCCTCTTCCCCAGCCTCGGCCAGTTGCTGCACTTCCCCCAGATCCAGGCCGGCCAGCGCAGCGGCGGCATGAGCGGATTCCAGCGCGGGCAGTTCGTCCAGCGCGCGCAATCCCAGATCGTCCAGGAACTGGCGCGTGGTGCCGAACAGCGCCGGGCGGCCCGGCGCGTCGCGATGGCCGATCACCTCGATCCAGCCCCGGTCTTCCAGCGCCTTGACAATATTCGACGAGACGGTCACGCCACGGATGTCTTCGATGTCGCCGCGCGTCACCGGCTGGCGCCAGGCCACGATGGCCAGCGTTTCCATCACGGCGCGCGAATACTTGGGTGGCTTTTCCGGATTGAGCCGCTCGAGGTAACGCTGCATGTGCGGCCGACTCTGGAAACGCCACCCGGTCGCCAACTGCACCAATTCCAGGCCGCCATCGGCCCAGTTGTTCTGCAGCGTTTCCAGCAACGCGCGCAGCGCGCTGTTGTCGAATTGTTCATCGTCCCCGAACAGCTTGCGCATTTCGGACAGTTGCATCGGCTGCACCGCGCAAAGCAGCGCGGTTTCCAGCACGAGTATCGCCTCGCTATCGTTCATCGACATTCAAATTCAAAAAAGGGCTAACTTGCGTTAGGTTGAAAATAAGGCTATTATTCTTTTCTCAGACGCGGGGTGGAGCAGTCTGGCAGCTCGTCGGGCTCATAACCCGAAGGTCGTAGGTTCAAATCCTGCCCCCGCAACCAAATTGATCAAGGCCTGGCGATTGCGCCGGGCCTTTTTCATTTGCGGCCACTTTGTGCGGCCGGTTTTCAATGGGCGCCAGCGAGTCGGATCGGCAGAAAATCCCGGGGCAGAAAACCCCGGAGAAAGCGCCGAAGACAGCACCGAAGGCACCCCCGGGGAGCGCGCGTGCGCAACCAGCGCGTACGCAACCAGATAGGCGCACCAGCCGCCCGCCTTGCGCCACGGACACGCCTGCGTCCTGCGCCACGGCCCGATTACGGGAACCACGGCAAACACGCGTAGCGGCAGCCCGCACAGCCGCCTGAACCCCGCCATGGGCGCAATGGCTACGGACAGCGCTGGTTTGCGTTTTTCTCACGAGAATCCTGTATGTACTGCCCGTCGCCGCGGAATCACGCGGCGAGAATCGCGCCATTCGAAATGGCTGCGCGCATGCCCCGGCTCAGGCGGGGACAAATCCGCCGACGACAAATCCGTGAAAGACAAATCCTGTCGACGACAAATTCGTTCAAGCAAAATCTGGAAAAGCTGGCAAATATGCCAACACGCCTGCGGATCGCGCCACTACCCGGCACTTTTTTCCGCGGCAATCGATATTGCGGCAATCGATATCAAGAACCTGAATCTTCAGGCATCGGCCACCGGCGCCTCGCGCCTGCGGTCGCCATCCGGATAACCCGGCGCGCCTCCCCTGGAGCTCGTGGTGCCCGGCCTTGCCCGGCCCCGACTCGCAAGCCGGAACCCGATATACCGGAACCACGATTCTTGGATGTTAAGACTACATGCTAGCGGACATTGGCAAAAGCCCTGATGCACAGCGCCCGGCCTGTCGAGGCAGCACCCAAATTATACCGTTATATACCCCGCCCTCAAGCCACGCGCCCGAATCGCGCCACGCCGGACACTGCCTAGGGCTGGTCCCAGGGCGCCGAACCGAGCCTTTCCACCAGGAAATCGAGCATCGAACGCAGGATCAGGGGCATCTGCCTACGCGACGCATAAACCCCATAGATGCCGAGTTCCTGCGGCCGGGCCTGCGTCAGGATTGCCTTCAGGCGTCCTTGCGCCACGTATTCCGCGGCATAGTAGGTCGGCAACATGGCGATGCCCGCACCCTCAAGGGCAGCCTGCAACAGCACCGAAACCTCGTTGGCGCTGATGTTGCCGCTGACCGGCACGTCCACCGGTACGCCATCGCGCTCGAAGCGCCACAGGCTCTTGCCGAAATAGGAGTGGGTCAGGCAATTGCGCAGAGACAGGTCCTCGACCCGCGCCGGCTCGCCCTCGCGCCGCAGATACTCGGGCGAGGCGCAGACGACCGACCGGCACACGGCCAGCTTGCGCGCGATCAGGTTGGGATCCAGGTCATTGGTGATGCGCACCGCAAGGTCGACCCGCTCCTCGACCAGATTCACCGCGCGCTCGACCAGCATCAGGTCGACCGACGTGCCCGGGTGCAGCTTGACGTAGTCGGTGACCACCTTGGCCAGGTGGCGCGAACCGAACGACATGCTGGTGGTCATGCGCAACAGGCCGCGCGGCGTATCCTCGGGCGTCGATACGGCATTTCGCAGGTCGCCCACCATGTCGAGCATCTGGCGGCAACGGGGCAGCGTTTCCGCCCCGGCCGGCGTCAGGCTGAGGCGCCGGGTGGTGCGATGTAGCAGGCGCACGCCGACCCACTGCTCCATTTCCGCGAGATAGCGGGACACCATCGCGCGCGACATATCCAGATGGACCGCCGCCGCCGACAAGCTACCCCTGTCGGCGACCTCCACGAATACTTGCATCGCTTTCAATCGGTCCATGATTGTCTCGATTCTTGCACCAGACTTTCCGGTTATACCGTATTTCCGTGCACTTTCCGCACCTTGCAGGACTGGTGCCGGACCATTTCAGGCCCTGGAGCGACGGCGGGTCACGCGGGGAATTGCCCCAGCGCGGCACAGGCCTGCGCCCGCACCTCGGCCACGTCCGCGCCCTGGACGATATAAACCAGCCGCGACTGCCGCTCATCGCCCGGCCATTGCGGCAACGGACGGATCGGATACAACTCGCCGTGCACGCCATGCACCTCGCAAGGCAGCGCCTCCCCTTCGAAGCACACCAGCCCCTTCATCCGCAACAGCGCCTGACCGAACCGTTCCTGCACGCGCGAAACGCCCGCCAGGAAGGCCGCGCGACCGATCGGCGCGGTCAGCGTCAACGAGAAACTCGCCACCTGGGCATGGCGCCCGGACATTGGCTTGGCAAATGCCTGTAGCCACCCCGCCAGGTCGGCCCCGTCACGCCGCGCCTGCGTGTCCGGCCCCTCGCGCAACGCCTCCACCACCGGCGCATCGGTACGCTGAACACAGCGCCGCGCGCCGGGATTGATCGCGGTCACGAGCTGCTCGACATGCCGCAATTGCGCCGCATCCACCAGATCGGATTTGCTGAACACGACCGTATCGGCCAGGGCCAGCTGCCGCAAGGCTTCGGGCTGCGTTTCCAGCTGGCGCGGCCCGAGCCGCGCGTCCACCACCACGATCGCCCCCTGATAGGCGTAGCGCTCGGCCAGGAAACGGTCATGCTTGAGCGTAAAAAGCACGGGCGCCGGATCCGCCAGGCCGCTGGTCTCGATCAGCACCCGCCGGAACGGCCTGATACGACGCTTCAGGGCCAGCATGAACAACTCGCGCAGGGTATCGGCCACCGCGCCACTGGCCACGCAGCACAGGCAACCGCCCTCGATCAGCACGATATTGTCCTGCGCCAGACGCACCAGGTGATGATCCACGCCGATGTCGCCGTACTCGTTGACGATGACCACGGCGTCGGCATAGGCCGGTTCGCGCAGCAGACGATTGAGCAGCGTCGTCTTGCCGCTGCCCAGGAACCCTGAAATCACCGTTACGCCTATGCGCTTATCGCCTTCCAATCCCATGCCTCGCACCGGCTTGCGCGCCGCCCTCGCTATTGCGCCGCGCCCCAGATGGGGAACGGATCCCGAATCGTAGCCAATTCGTCGGCCGGTCGGGACATTTCCTCCTGCGTCATCAGGCAGGCCTGCAGGCGCGCCCGCAGTTCCGCTTCGTCCATGCCGATGCCAATCAGCACCAGCTCCTGGCAACGGTCGCCATAGATGGGATCCCAATCGGCGACGATGCGGGCCCGCGAATCCGCATCCTCGGGCCAGCGCTCGCGCGGCAGGGCCGCCCACCAGTAACCCGCCGCGCCGTGGCGCGTGACCGGGCCGGCCTGCGACCACGAAGCCGCGAACGCCGGCCGCGTCACCAGCCAGAAATATCCCTTGGATCGCACCACGCCAGGCCATTCCTCCTGCATCCAGTCCCACAGGCGCTGGGGATGGAAGGGCCGCCGGGCGCGGAACACGAAGCTGCCGATGCCGTATTCCTGGGTCTCCGGCACATGCTCCCCGCGCAGTTCCCGCAGCCAGCCGGGCGCCTGCGCCGCCGCCTCGAAATCGAAGCGTCCGGTATCCAGAACGCGGCCCAGCGGCACTTTGCCGAAGGCTCCATGCACGATATCGGCGCGCGGATTGAGCTTGCGCAGGATGGCCTCGAGCCGCGCCAGCTCGTCCGGCGCGATCAGATCGGTCTTGTTCAGCACCATCACGTCGCAGAACTCCACCTGCTCGATCAGCAGGTCCACCACCGTGCGCCGATCCTCGTCGCCGAGGGTTTCGCCACGCGCGGCCAGGCTATCGTGGCTGGCGTAGTCGCGCAGGAAATTGAACGCGTCCACCACCGTCACCATGGTGTCCAGGCGCGCCACATCGGACAGGCTGGTGCCGTCCTCGTCCCGGAAGGTGAAGGTCTCGGCGACCGGCAGCGGCTCCGAGATGCCGGTCGACTCGATCAGCAGGTAATCGAAGCGCCCCTGCGCGGCCAGGCGCCGGATCTCGATCAACAAGTCTTCACGCAAGGTACAGCAGATGCAACCATTGCTCATTTCCACCAGCTTTTCGTCGGCGCGCGACAGCGCCGCCCCGCCCTCACGCACCAGCCTGGCATCGATATTGACCTCGGACATGTCATTGACGATGACCGCCACCCGCCGCCCTTCGCGGTTGTTCAGCACATGATTGAGCAAGGTGGTCTTGCCCGCGCCCAGGAAGCCGGACAGCACCGTCACCGGCAGGCGGCCATCCCCCTGCCCGCGCCCCGGGACCGCCGCCACCTTTTCACTCCCGCCCACATCCACACGCTCATCGCTCGTCCGCATGATGACTCCATCCGAAAAATTTCCACGCCAAAATAGAAATGTTATTACATAACACACCCCAAAGGCGAAAACGGCTCATGCAGCCGGGCGAAGGTCGCGTTGCCGACGATCTCGCGCGCCCCGCAGGCGGGTCGGAGCAACCAGGGAAGAATGGGAAAGGAACGACGCAAACGACCCGCCCGAACCACGCGGCGGGAACAGCGCGACAGGCGCGCGCATCCGAAAATTCGCGCCGGCGATGCACGCCCGGAAGCCCGGAAAGCGATGCGCGGAAAATCACGCAAAAAACCACGCGCAAAACCAAAAGGGCCACTCACTTGCGTGAGTGGCCCTGAATTCTTTGGCTCCCCGAGCTGGGCTCGAACCAGCGACCTGCGGATTAACAGTCCGTCGCTCTACCGACTGAGCTATCGGGGAACTGCTAAGAAACGAGATTATGAAGGAAAAATTCGAAGTGTGCAAATCCGATCTTTTTTCACGCACACCGCGCGCCCTGTTTCCCATTGCAGAAAAACTCTGATATGATTTCGGTCTTTCCAGATCGGGCCCCATAAACAGGGCATGAACTGCGAAGAAAAAGATGTTTTGCTTGAACTTCTGGCTTGCCGGAAACGAAGCAAATGGTCTTGCCGGCATAGCTCAGTTGGTAGAGCAGCGCATTCGTAATGCGAAGGTCGTAGGTTCGACTCCTATTGCCGGCACCAGAATTCAAGAAGCAGCCCACCCGGGCTGCTTTTTCATTTCTGGCGCGGTGATCCCTCTCTGAAAACACGCAGGGAAGCCCGGTATCCCCCCGCCTTCCAGCATCGTCGCCCCCCCCGTTCGCCAGATGGCCTTGCGGGAACTCCCGTCTCGCCGCGCGCGTCCAACCCGTTGGATTCCCCCATGGCGACGACTATCATGCGCATCCTTCTCGTCGAAGACGACACCATGATCGGTGAAAGCGTGCTGGACTGCCTGCGCGCCGAGCACTACGCCGTCGATTGGGTCAAGGACGGCCATGCGGCCGACCTGGCCCTGAGCACCGATCCTTACGACCTCGTGCTGCTGGACCTCGGGCTGCCTCGCCGCGATGGCCTGACCCTGCTACGCGAACTGCGCGCCCGCAAGGACCGCACGCCCGTGCTGATCGCCACCGCCCGCGACGCCGTCAGCGACCGCATCGCCGGCCTGGACGCCGGCGCCGACGACTACATCGTCAAACCCTACGACGTCGACGAACTGCTGGCCCGCATGCGCGCATTGATCCGCCGCAGCGCGGGCCGCGCCGAACCGGTGTTCGAGCACGACGGCATCACCATCGATCCGCAAGCGCATGCCGCCACGGTCGACGGCACCCCCGTGCCACTGACCGCGCGCGAATGGGCGGTGCTGGAGCCGCTCATCGCCCGGCCAGGCATGATCTTCTCGCGCGCCCAGCTCGAGGAAAAGCTGTACAGCTGGAAGGACAGCGTCAGCAGCAACGCGGTTGAGGTTTATATTCATGGCCTGCGCAAGAAACTGGGTCAGAACCTGATCCAGAACGTCAGAGGCGTCGGCTATGTCATCCCCAAAACATGAGCATTCCGCTTAGTTACTCGCTGCGGGCCCGGTTGCTGTTCTTCCTGCTCGCCGCGATCGCGGTCGGCGCGCTGGTGCAAGGCACCATCGCCTATCGCAGCACCTTGCAGCAGGCCGACGACATCTTCGACTCGCTGCTGCAGCGCACGGCGCTGTCGCTGGGCACGGGCGACGGGCTGCTGCGCATGGGCCCCTCCCATGCCAAGGGCTCGGGCACGCCGATGGCCGATGACCTCATCATCCAGATCTGGACACCGGACGGGGTGCGTGTATTCAACTCGCGTTCGCGCCGCCCGCTGCCCGACCAGATCATCCTGGGATTCGCCGATACCGAGGTCGAAGGCAGCACCTATCGCGTCTATTCACTGGCGACGCCGTTTCAGGTGATCCAGGTGGCGCAGGACATGCAAGTGCGCAAGCGCATGGCCGGCGCGCTGGCCTGGCGCACGGTGGCGCCGATCGCGGCGGCCGCGCCGCTGCTGATGCTGATCGTCTGGTGCGTGGTGAGCTGGTCGCTGCGGCCGGTCAAGCGCGCCCGCGCGCAGGTGGCCGACCGCCGGCCCGAGGATCTGTCGCCGATCAACGTGCCCGACCTGCCCGACGAGATCCGGCCGCTGATGCAGGAATTGAACCTGCTGCTGGAACGGATGCGCGGCGCCTTCGCCCAGCAGAAGCAATTCGTCGGCGACGCCGCGCACGAACTGCGCTCGCCGCTGGCGGCGCTGACCCTGCAACTGCAATCGCTGCGCCGCGCCCCCGATGACGCCAGTCGCCAGCTCGCCGAGCAACGGCTGGCGACCGGCATCGAGCGCGCCACGCGACTGGTGGAGCAATTGCTGTCCATGGCGCGCCAGGAAAACACCGCCGAATCCCTCCCCGCCGAACCGGTCGACCTGGCCGATGCCTTGCGCCTGGCATTGTCCGAAACCCTGGCCGCCGCCAATGCCAAGGACCTGGCCGTCGAAATGCGCGGCGAACCGCAAGCCTGGATACGTGGACGCCGTGACGACCTGGTGCTGCTGGCGCGCAACCTGCTCGACAACGCCATCAAGTACACGCCGGCCGGCGGCCACATCGACATCCGGCTTGAAACCTCGGCCGACCAGGTCCTGCTGCTGATCGATGACAACGGCCCGGGCATTCCACCCGAGGAACGCGGCCGCGTGTTCGACCGCTTCTACCGGATCGAGGGCAATACCCAGCATGGCAGCGGCCTGGGGCTGGCGATCGCGCGCGCCGTCGCGCAGCGCCATGGCGCCACCATCACGCTGGAGGACGCGCCCGACGGCGGCCTGCGGGCCAAAGTCAGTTTTCCGCGCGCGCCGACTTAAGATTCACCTAAGTGTCAGGCCCGAAGATAGCGCCATGTCCCCACACATGAACGCAGGAGCCGACATGAAGACTTCGCAGATCAAACCCTCGCGCCTGGTGCTGGCGCTGCTGGCCGCCGGCGCGATAGGCGGCGCGGGTGCCGCCGCCACGTTCGGCGGCGTTTCGATGGCCGCCAGCGCCCCGGCCAGCACGGCCTCCCCGGTCGCGGCCGCAGCGCCGGGCGCCGCGATGATGGTCGCCCCCAATTTCGCCCAGATCACGCGCGACTATGGCCCCGCCGTCGTCAACATCAGCATCAGCGGCACGCGCAAGGTATCCGATGACGACGACCCCTTCGCCCAGTTCTTCGGCCAGATCCCCGGCGCGCGCGGCGGCATGCCGGCGCGCGAAGTGCCGATCCGCGGCGAAGGCTCGGGTTTCATCGTCAGCAGCGACGGCATCATTCTGACCAACGCCCACGTCGTGCAGGGCGCCAAGGAAGTGACCGTCAAACTGACCGACCGCCGCGAATTCCGCGCCAAGGTGTTGGGCGCCGATCCGCAGACCGACGTGGCCGTCATCAAGATCGACGCCAAGAACTTGCCGGTGGTGAAGGTCGGCGACGTCAACCAGTTGCAGGTGGGCGAATGGGTGCTGGCCATCGGCTCGCCCTACGGCCTGGAGAACACCGCCACCGCGGGCATCGTCAGCGCCAAGGGGCGCTCGCTGCCGGACGACACGTCGGTGCCGTTCATCCAGACCGACGTGGCGGTGAACCCCGGCAATTCCGGCGGCCCGCTGTTCAACGACCGCGGCGAAGTGGTCGGCATCAATTCGCAGATCTACAGCCGCACCGGCGGTTTCCAGGGCCTGTCGTTCTCGATCCCGATCGACGTGGCGTACAAGATCAAGGACCAGATCCTGGAACACGGCAAGGTGCAGCATGCGCGCCTGGGCGTGACGGTGCAGGAGGTGAACCAGGACCTGGCCAACTCGTTCAAGCTCGATACGCCGTCCGGCGCGCTGGTCTCGAGTGTCGAGAAAGGCAGCGCGGCCGAGAAAGCCGGCCTGCAGCCCGGCGACGTGGTGCGCAAGATCAACGGCCGCACCATCGTGTCGTCCGGCGACCTGGCGTCGCTGATCACGCTGGCCACGCCGGGCGAGAAGATCACGCTGGACCTGTGGCGCAACGGCGCGCCCAAGGAAGTCGTGGCGACGCTGGGCGGCGTGCCGAAGGACCGGACGCAGGCCGCCGGCGACAGCCGCGACGTGCAGAAGGGTCAGCTCGGCCTGGCCTTGCGCCCGCTCTCGCCTCAGGAGCAGGAGGCCTCGGGCACGCAGGGCCTGCTGATCGAGCAATCGGCGGGTCCGGCGGCCAAGGCCGGCATCCAGCCGGGTGACGTGCTGCTGTCGCTCAATGGCGTGCCGGTGCACAACATCGGCCAGGTCAAGGACGCGCTGTCCAAGGCCGGCAAGACGGTGGCGCTGCTGGTGCAGCGCGGCGAAGACAAGATCTTCGTGCCGGTGCAGTTGGGCTGAGCCCGATCGACGAGCAGGCGGCGGGCCGGCCGGGAAGACATCCCGGCCGGCCCGCGTCTCATTCGGCGTCGGGCTGCCTGCCCGGTGCGGCGGCATCGAACGCCGGCAATTCGCGGCAGGCGGCGTCGATGCGTACCACCGTGGGCATCGCGCTCAGGTCGCATTCGAAGCGGCGCGCGTTGGCCACCTGCGGCACCAGGCACAGATCGGCGATGGTCGGGGTGTCGCCGTGGCAGAACCTGCCGGTGGCGGCCGAGCCGGCCAGCTGCGCCTCCAGGGCTTCCAGGCCCTGGCGCACCCAATGTTGATACCAGGCCGTCTTGGCGGCCTCGTCCACGCCCAGCGTGTGCTTGAGGTACTTCAGCACGCGCAGGTTGTTCAGCGGATGGGTATCGCAGGCGATGCCCAGCGCCAGGTCGCGCACGCGCGCACGGCCGATCGCGTCGGCCGGCAGCAGCGGCGCCTGCGGATGCGTCTCTTCCAGGTATTCGATAATGGCCAGCGACTGGCCGATCACGGCATCGCCGTCGACCAGGGTGGGCACCAGCGCCGTCGGGTTGACCTTGCGGTAGTCGGCCGACAATTGCTGACCGCCGTCCTTGAGCAGGTGCACGGCCAGGTATTCGTACGGCAGGCCCTTCAGATTCAGCGCGATGCGCACGCGATACGCGGCCGAGCTGCGGAAATAGCTGTACAACTGCATGGAGTCTCCTCGATTCTTGTTCGGCGCGACGCCCGCGGCGGGGCGCCGCGACTATTCCAGCGATTCGGTCTGCACGGCCTTGCGCGACAGGCCCTTGGGCAGCGGGAACGCCACGTTCTCTTCCAGGCCCGGCATGGTGCGCACCGACACCGCGCCCAGTTCCTTGACCCGCGCGATGACCTGCTGCACCAGCACCTCGGGCGCCGAAGCGCCAGCGGTCACGCCGATGCGCTTGCGGCCCTCGAGCCAGGCCGGGTCGATGGAATGCGCGCCGTCGATCAGGTAGGACGCCACGCCCTTGCGGTCCGCCACTTCGCGCAGGCGGTTGGAATTGGAACTGTTGGGGCTGCCCACCACCAGCACCAGGTCGCATTCGGGCGCCAGCACCTTGACCGCGTCCTGGCGGTTCTGGGTGGCGTAGCAGATGTCGCTTTTCTTGGGCTCGACAATGCTGGGAAAGCGCGCCTTCAGCGCCTTGGACACGGCGGCGGCGTCGTCCACCGACAGCGTGGTCTGCGTGACGTACGCCAGATTCTCGGGATCGGTGACCTGCAGGCCGGCCACGTCCTCGACCGTCTCGACCAGGTACATGCCGCCCTGGGCCTGGCCCAGCGTGCCTTCGACCTCCGGATGGCCCTTGTGGCCGATCATGATGATCTCGCGGCCGGCCGCGCGCATGCGCGCCACCTCGATATGCACCTTGGTCACCAGCGGGCAGGTGGCGTCGAACACCTGCTGCCCGCGCGCCTCGGCTTCGGCCCGCACCGCCTTGGACACGCCGTGGGCCGAGAACACCACGATGGCGCCCTTGGGCGCGTCGTCGAGTTCGTCGATGAAGATGGCGCCCTTGGCGCGCAGGTCTTCGACCACATAGCGGTTATGGACGATCTCGTGGCGCACGTAGATCGGCGCGCCGTGCAGTTCGAGCGCGCGCTCGACGATATCGATGGCGCGATCGACGCCGGCACAGAAGCCGCGCGGCTGGGCCAGCACGACTTCGGCATCGGCGGCGGTGACAGGTACGACCTGGCTCATCAGAGAACTCCCAGCAGCGCCACGTCGACCCGCAACCGCACGCCCGCGAGCGGGTGGTTGAAATCGAACAGCGCCGATTCCTCGTTGATTTCCTTCAGGACGCCCGAATAGCGGCCGCCGTTGGGCGCGGCGAATTCGACCAGGTCGCCCGGCTCGAAGGTCGCGTCGGCGCCGGCGTGCTCGGCGAGCATCTTGCGGGTGACGCGCTGGATCAGGTCGGGATTGCGCTCGCCATAAGCGTCGGCCGGCTCCAGCGTGACGCTGAAGCGGTCGCCCTCGGCCTTGCCCAGCAAGGCGGCCTCCAGGCCCGGCGCCCACTGGCCGCTACCCATCTGCAGGGTCGCGGGACGGCCGTCGAAGGTGTCGGTGAACACCGAGCCCTCGCCCGGCCCGGAGGCCAGCGTGATGCGGTAGTTCAGCGTCAGGTAGGAGTCCGGACGGACCAAAACGTTCACTTCGTTAGAGGCGATGCTCAAGATCTGCCACCGTATTCAGACAGTAAATAAACCCTGATTTTAGAGCCTCTTATGAAATTGTCTGCGCGGGTGCCCAAAGCCGACCGTCCCCGAGAGCGCCTGCTGCGCCTGGGCGCCTCGGCGTTACAAAATGCCGAACTGCTGGCCATCGCCCTGCGCACAGGGGTGCCGGGCCTGAATGTGCTGGATCTTTCCTGCCAATTGCTGGACCGTTTCCACGGCCTGCGCGGGCTGCTGGGCGCCTCCCCGGAGGAACTGCAGGCGGTTCCCGGCCTGGGCTCGGCCAAGGCCTGCGCCCTGGCGGCCATCCTGGAGATGGCCAAGCGCGCGATCGAAGAAGAACTGGCGCGCGACAGCACGCTCGACCACCCCTCGCGGGTCAAACAATACTGCCGGGTCACGCTGGCGCACCGCCGTGTCGAGCACTGCATCGCGCTGTACCTGGACAGCCAACTGCGGCTGATCGCCAGCGGCGAACTGGCCCGCGGCACGCTATCGCAGGCCTCGGTGTATCCGCGCGAAGTCGTGCGCGAGGCCCTGCGGCATCACGCCGCCGCGCTGATCGTGGCGCACAACCACCCTTCCGGGCTGGCCGAGCCGAGCGCCGCCGACCTGGCCTTCACGCGTCACCTCAAGCAAGCGCTGGCGCTGGTGGATGTCGCCCTGGTCGACCACCTGATCGTCGCCGGCGACGCGGTCAGCTCGATGGCGGAACTCGGCCGCATCTGAGGGGCTGCGCGCCCTGCGGGAATTCGTTAGACTACGGCCCGATATTGCTTTAGGCTTAACCTAATTCCGCTTTCGCGATCCGCGCCTTCCATGAAACGCCTGTGGGATATCTCCCCTCCCGTGTCCACGGCCTCGCCCGTGTTTCCCGGCGATACCCCGTATCGCCAGGAATGGAAGTGGTCGCTCGCGCCCGGCTGTCCGGTCAACGTCAGCGAAATCACGCTGTCGCCCCACGTGGGCGCGCACGCCGATGCGCCGCTGCACTACCAGAACGGCGCCGCCGCCATCGGCGCGGTCTCGCTCGAACCCTTCCTGGGGCCCTGTCGCGTCATCCATGCCATCGACTGCGGCCCCGTGATCACGCCGGAGCACCTGCTCCACGCCGCCAACAATCTGCCCCCGCGCGTCCTGGTGCGTACCGCCAAGCATGCCGCGCAGGAGTGGTGGACGGACGACTTCTCGGCCTACGCGCCCCAGACCATCGAATGGCTGGCCGAACGCGGCGTCATGCTGATCGGGCTGGATACCCCCAGCATCGACCCCGCGTCCAGCAAGACCCTGGACAGCCATCACACCATCCTGCGGCACGACATGCGAGTACTGGAGAATCTGGTGCTCGACGATGTGCCGGAGGGCGATTACGAACTGATCGCACTGCCGCTGGCTTTGATCCAGGCTGACGCCAGCCCGGTGCGCGCCGTCCTGCGCGAATTGGGCTGAAACACCGGCCACGGGCCGGCCGTGCGCAACGCGGCGCGACGTTCACGCCGCCCGTCCGGCCGTCCCCATTCGAGAAGCAAGATCATGACCACACCGCTCAACCCGCGCATGGCGCTCGCCTGCGCCCGCCTGCCGTTCAACGGCTGGCGCAGCCTGCCCGCGTCCGCCCGCCGCGCCGCCCCGCCCTGCCAGGGAGGCCTCGCATGAGCCAAGCCCAACGCCCCGAAGACATTGTCCACGAGGAAAAAGCGCAGCTGGATTTCACGCGCGACATGACCTACGGCGATTACCTGCACCTGGACGAACTGCTGGGCGCGCAGCACCCGCTGTCGCCCGAGCACAACGAAATGCTGTTCATCATCCAGCACCAGACCAGCGAACTCTGGATGAAGCTGATGCTGCATGAGCTGCGCGGCGCCATCGCCAACCTGGCGGCGGACCGTCCGCAGCCGGCCTTCAAGATGCTGGCGCGGGTCAGCAAGATCATGGAACAGCTGGTCCACGCCTGGGACGTGCTGGCGACCATGACGCCGCCCGAGTACTCCGCCCTGCGTCCCTACCTGGCGCGCTCCAGCGGCTTCCAGAGCTACCAGTACCGCCAGATCGAATTCCTGCTGGGCAACAAGAACGCCGCCATGCTCAAGCCGCACGCGCACCGCGCCGACCTGCTGGCGCAGGTGCAGCGCGCTTACGAGGCGCCCTCGCTGTACGACGAATCGCTGCGCCTGCTGGCGCGGCACGGCGTGGCGGTGCCGGCGGACCGCCTGGAGCGCGACTGGACCCAGCCCTACCAGGCCTCGGAAGGCGTCGAGCAGGCTTGGCTGACGGTCTACCGTGACACCGAGCGCTACTGGGACCTGTACCAGCTGGGCGAAAAGCTGACCGATCTGGAAGACGCCTTCCGCCTGTGGCGTTTCCGCCACGTCACCACGGTCGAGCGCGTCATCGGCTTCAAGCGCGGCACCGGCGGCACTTCTGGCGTGGATTATCTGCGGCGCATGCTGGAAGTGGTGCTGTTCCCGGAGATCTGGAAACTGCGCACCGATCTGTGATCGGCGACATCATCCGTCCCCAGATGAAAAGCCGGGCGCTCCCTGACAGAGCGGCCCGGACTGCGCGCCCCTGCCGGCGATTCCCATGCTAGAATGCGCAGTTACTTTTCGGATACGTGGCAAGAACGCCTGAAAGCGGTTCGTGCTGGCGACCCTAACTTTTGACATGACTCCCTTGGGAGTCCTAGGAAAGCACCATGAAAGAAGGCATTCACCCCGAATACCGCGAAGTCGTCTTCGCCGACCTGCAAACGGGCAGCAAGTTCATCACCCGCTCGACCGTCCAGACGCGTGAAACCATCGAACTCGATGGCAAGACGTACCCGCTCTTCAAGTGCGACGTGACCTCCGAATCGCACCCGTTCTACACGGGCGCCCAGACGCGCATCGTCGAGACCGGCCGCGTGGAAAAGTTCCGCGCCCGTTTCGCCCGCACCGCTGGCACGGTCAAGTCCGCTTCCTGATCCTGTTGCTCCTACGGGAGTCACAGCAAAAAGGCAGCCTCCGGGCTGCTTTTTTTTCCCCTGACCCTGCTCGTCGGGCCGCCGGGGGCTGGCGCTTCCCGATCTCTCGGTTACATTAACGCCCGTGTCCCCACTTTCCATTTCCACTCCGGCCCGGCTGACGTCCGTGGCCACCGCAAAACTGCCCAGGCTGATCCTGCTCGGGCTGGCGCTGGCATACATCGTTGCCGGCCTGTTCATGCGCGACCCGTGGAAAACCGACGACGCGGTCGGCCTGGCGACGATGATCACCGCCATCCGCGAGGGTGGGATCACCTGGCTGCTGCCGCAAGTGGGGCACCTGGCGCATGCCGAGGAAGGCCCGCTGATCACCTGGATCGGCGCGATCTGCATCTGGCTGTTCGGCCCCTTCATCGGCGACATCACCGCCGGCCGCCTGCCAAACCTGCTGTGGTTCGGCATCACGGCGATGAGCGTCTGGTATGGCACCTATCTGCTCGGCCGCCGCGCCGAGGCCCAACCGCTGGCGCTGCCCTTCGGCGGCGAGCCGGAACCGCGCGACTACGGCCGCATGCTGGCCGACGCCGCCTTGCTGCTGCTGCTGGCCACCGTCGGCATCCTGCAGCGCACCCATGAAACCACGGTCGTGCCGGCCATCATGGCCTGCCAGGCGTTGGCCTTCTACTCGCTGGCGCGCACCGTCGATCGCCCGTTCACCGGCTCCACCACCCTGGGTATCGCGCTGGCCGCCAGCTTCCTGACGCGCGGCTGGGTCGGCGCCCTGCCGATCATGGTCGCCGCCCTGCTGGCGTTCTATCCGCGCGGCCCGCTGTGGAAGTGCAAGCGCTGGCTGCCGTGGGCCGCCCTGCTGGCCGCCGCGTTGATCCTGGCCTGGTGGATCCCCGCCAGCCACAGCAGCGAATACTGGATCCGCAACTGGAAGAGCTGGAACCTGTCCTCGTTCGCGGTGCCGTCCTGGCACGATGTCGGCCGCACGCTGCGCGACCTGCCCTGGTACCTGTGGCCCACCTGGCCGCTGGCGCTGGTGGCCATCTGGCGCTGGCGCGCCTGGATCTATGCGCCGCACATCTGGCTGCCGCTGATGCTGCTGGTGTTCGCGGCGCTGACGCTGTTCGGGCTCGACGAAGCCAGCGACTCCGAATACGTGCTGATGGCCGTGCCCTGCGCCGTGCTGGGCGCGTTCTCGCTGCCGACCTTGCGGCGCGGCGTGGTCAATACGCTGGACTGGTTCGCGGTGATGTGTTTTTCGCTGACGGCGGCCACGGCCTGGCTCGGCTGGGTCGCGCTGCACTTTCAATGGCCGGCGCAGATCGCCCGCAACATCGGCCGCCAGACCACCGGCTACGAACCCGTCATTTCCTGGACCGCCTTCGCCCTGGGCGTGGCCTTCACCATCGGCTGGATCGCGCTGGTGGTCTGGCGCCTGCGGGTCAAGCCCCAGGCGCTGTGGCGCGGCACCGTGCTATCGGCCGGCGGCCTGACCGTTACCTGGATCCTGCTGGTGCTGCTGTGGCAGCCGGCGGTCGACTACGCCCGCAGCTACCGCACGGTATCCGGCGAACTGGCGCAGGCAATTGAACAGAACATCCGGCCGGGCGAATGCGTGCGCGGCCTGAGCCTGGGCAGCGGCCAGCGCGCCTCGTTCCTGATCTTCAATAACCTGACGTTCACGTTCGATTCGAAGTGCACGCTGGTGCTGCAGCAGACCACCAACCAGAGCTTGCGCGACAACACCGCCGCCTACAGCGACAGCGCCGACGTGCTGTGGCAGGGCGGACGCCGCGCCGACCGCCAAGAAGTGTTCCGCCTGTTGCGAGTCGGCCCCAACCGATGACGCCCGCCCAACCGGCGGTGCCCGGTTTCGGCGCCACCCTGCGCAACATCGCCAAACAGGCGTGGCCGGTCCTGGTGAGCCAATGGGCCGGCATCTCGTTCGGCGTGCTGGACACCGCCATGACTGGTCACGCCAGTGCCAACGACCTGGCGGCAATGGCGCTGTCCGCGTCGATCTACATCACCGTCTTCGTGGGCCTGATGGGCGTGGTTCACGCCCTCATCCCGATCCTGGCGCAGCACTTCGGCGCCGGCAACAATCGCGAAGTCGGCCGCAGTTGGGGCCAGGGCGTGTGGCTGGCGTTGGGCCTGTCGGCGGTGGGCGCCATCCTGATGCTGTTTCCGGATTTCTGGCTATCGATGTCGGGCGACGTCGATCCCGGCGTTCGCGAGCGCATCGCCTCGTACCTGCGGGCGCTGATCCTGGCGCTGCCGGCCGCGCTGGTGTTCCGCACCATCTACGCGCTCGGCACCTCGGTCTCGCGGCCCAAGCTGGTGATGGCGATCAACCTCACCGCCATCGGTTTCAAGGCCTTCTTTAACTGGCTGTTCATCTACGGCAGCCTGGGCCTGCCGGCGATGGGCGCCACCGGCGCCGGGCTGGCGACCGCCGTGGTGTCGTGGATGAGCCTGGGGCTGGGCCTGTGGGTCATCACCCACGACCGCTATTACCGCCGTTTTCACCTGCACGTCGGCCGGCCCGACTGGAAGACGCTGAAAGAACTGCTGCGCCTGGGCATTCCCATGGGCGGATCCTACCTGGTCGAAGTGTCGGCCTTCACCTTCATGGCCCTGCTGGTGGCACGCGAAGGCACCTTCGTGACCGGCGGCCACCAGATCATGTCGAACCTGGCGGCATTGTGCTACATGATGCCGATGGCGCTGGGCGTGGCCACCGCCGCCCTGACGGCGCAGGCGATCGGCGCGGGCAACCTGGCGCATGCCCACCGCACCGGCATGGCGGGCCTGGCGCTGGGGCTGATGGGCGCCCTGCTGACCGCGGTAGTGCTGCTGGCCGGTCGCCCGCTGATCCTGGCGGCCTACACCGATAATTCCCAGGTGGCCGCGGTGGCGACCACGCTGCTGGCGGTGCTGCCGCTATTCCACCTGTTCGACTCCATGCAGTGCATCAACTCCTACCTGCTGCGGGCCTATAAGGTCGCGGTGGTGCCGCTGCTGCTGCAGACAGTGGCGCTGGCCGGCGTCGGCCTGGTCGGCGGCTGGTGGTTCGGCTTCGGACCGGGCCGCGGCGGCCTGGACGGGCTGCGCGAGATCCTGGTGCCCGGCTCGCCGCAGGGGGCGGGCAGCATGTGGCTGATGGCCATGGTCGGCCTGGCGCTGTCGGCCACGCTGCTGCACTTCTGGTACCGCCACATCGTGCGCGACGTGGCGCGCCAGGCCTGACGGCGCGCCCGACGGACAGCGACAGTGCAAAAAAAAGCAGCCCGAGGGCTGCTTTTTTTCAAGGCGGTGTGGCCGCCCCCGCCCCGTTGCCGGCGGGCGGGGACGCGCAGCGCGCTCAGCCCTTGGGGCGCTTGTCGATCACGCGGCGGGCCTTGCCGGTCAGCGTGCGCTCGACGTGGCCGGCGTCCGACACCTGGATGCGGGCGCTGACACCGATGTGCGTCTTGACCGCATGCTGCAGCTGCTTGCCCAGCGCGGCGCGCTCGGCGTCCGACAGGGTCGAGAACTCGGCGCGGACTTCCGTCAGGATCTCGAGCTCGTCCATATTGCCGGTGCGCGACAGCACCAACTGATAATGCGGCGCCAGTTGCGCGATCTTGAGCACCAGTTCCTCGACCTGGGTCGGGAACATGTTCACGCCGCGCACGATCAGCATGTCATCGCTGCGGCCGGTGATCTTGCCGATGCGGCGCATGCTGCGCGCCGTGGGCGGCAACAGGCGGGTCAGGTCGCGGGTGCGGTAGCGGATGATGGGCATCGCTTCCTTGGTGAGCGAGGTGAACACCAGCTCGCCCGGCTCGCCGTCTGCCACGGGCTCGCCCGTGTCCGGATTGATGATCTCGGCGTAGAAGTGGTCTTCCCACACCACCGGGCCGTCCTTGGTCTCGACGCACTCGCTGGCCACGCCCGGGCCCATCACTTCGGACAGGCCATAGATGTCGACCGCGTCGATGCCGGCCTCGGCCTCGATATCGGCGCGCATCTGCCCGGTCCAGGGCTCGGCGCCGAAGATGCCGATGCGCAGCGAACTTTGACGCGGATCAATCCCCTGGCGGCGCTGCTCCTCCAGAATATTGCAGAAATAGGAGGGCGTGACCATGATGATGTCCGGACGGAAATCGTTGATCAGCTGCACCTGCTTTTCGGTCTGCCCGCCCGACATCGGGATGACGGTGCAACCCAGGCGTTCGGCGCCGTAATGCGCGCCCAGGCCGCCGGTGAACAGGCCGTAGCCGTAGGCCACGTGCACCGTGTCGCCGGGCTTGCCGCCGGCCGCGCGGATCGAGCGCGCCACCAGGTTGGCCCAGTTGTCCAGGTCGCGCTGGGTGTAGCCCACCACGGTCGGCTTGCCGGTCGTGCCGCTGGAGGCGTGGATGCGCGAGATGCGCTCGCGCGGCACCGCGAACATGCCGAACGGATAGTTCTCGCGCAGTTCCTTCTTGGTGGTGAACGGGAACTTCGAAATGTCGGACAGCTGCTTCAGGTCGTCCGGATGCACGCCGATCTCGTCAAACGCCTTCTTGTAGTGCGGCACGTTCTCGTAGGCGTGCTTGAGCGACCACTTCAGGCGCTCGAGCTGCAGCGCGCGCAGCTCATCCTGGCTGGCATGCTCGATGGGGTCCAGCCCCGGCTTGCTCATGGTGTTGGACATGGTTATCTCTCTCCTGGAATGCATCCTCCGATCCGGGGGGCGCGCCGCGCGCCCGCCTCGGCCGGTGGTCTTGTCTCTGGTTGGTTGACGCGTTCAAGCCTCGGCCGGCGTGCCGACGATCTGCCCCTTGATGCGATAGGACCGGCCCCGGAACAGGGCGACGTTGCGGCCATCCTGGTTGGTGACCGTCACGTCGTACACCCCGGTGCGTCCGGCCAGCGAGCGCTCCTGCGCCACCGCGGTCAGCAGGTCGCCCTCGAAGCCGGGGGCCAGGTAATCGATGGTGCAGCCCGACGCCACGGTGCTGACGTTGCGCGAATTGCAGGAAAAGGCGAAGGCGCTGTCGGCCAGCGCGAAGATGAAGCCGCCATGGCAGGTCTTGTGGCCGTTGAGCATGTCGGGACGCACCCGCATGGTCAGGCGCGCATAACCGGGCGCCATCTCCTCGACCTTCATGTCCAGGCCCTGCGAGGCCGCGTCGCCGGCGTACATCACCGTGCCCACGGCCTGCGCCAGTTCCTGCGGATCGGTCGGCGCCTCGACGGGCGGAACGTGCGTGCTGCTCATCATTGCCCCTTGAACCGCGGTTCGCGCTTGCCCAGGAACGCGGCCACGCCTTCGGCGTAGTCGGCGCTGCGGCCCAGTTCGCGCATCATGTCGCGCTCCAAGTCCAGCTGGGTCGCCAGGTCGTTGCCCAGGCTGGCCTGCAAGGCGCGCTTGGTGAAGGCCAGGCCCTTGGTCGGCGCGCGCGAGAAATGCTGCGCCAGGTTCTCCAGCGTGGCGTCGAACGCGTCGTCGGCCACGCATTGCCAGATCAGGCCCCAGGCCTCGGCCTGGCGCGCGCTGAGCTTGTCGCCCAGCATCGCCAGCCCCAAGGCGCGGGCGCGGCCCACCAGGCGCGGCAGCACGAAGGTGCCACCCGTGTCGGGGATCAGCCCCAGCTTGCAGAACGACTGGATGAAATTGGCCGATTCCTTGGCGATGACGATGTCGCCGGCAAATGCCAGGTTGGCGCCCGCCCCCGCCGCCACGCCGTTGACCCCGACCACCACCGGCAGCGGCAGCGCGTTCAGGCGCCGCACCAGCGGCGCGTAGAACTTGTCGACGGTCTCGCCCAGGTCGGGCGGCGTGCCGTCGGGCGCGGGTTTGCGCTCGCTCAGGTCCTGGCCGGCGCAAAAGCCGCGGCCGGCGCCGGTCAGCACCAGCACGCGCGCGCCCTCGGTCTCGACGCGGGTCAGCGCATCCGCCACTTCAGCGTGCATGTTGGCGGTGAAGCTGTTGAGCTTGTCCGGACGGTTCAGCGTCAGGCGGGCGATGCCGTCGGCCAGTTCGAATTGGATGTCTTGGTAGGTCATGTCCGGTCCACCGCTCAGATGTGACGGCGCGTCTGCACCACGCGGAAGCGGTTGGACACGTAGGCCGAGTCGGACAGCGCCGCGTTGGCCGCCGGGTTGGCGCCGGTGCCGTGGAAGTCGCTGAATGCCGCGGTCTGGTTGACAAACACCGCGCCGGTCAGGTTCAGCGACAGCGACACGCCGGACTCTTCCGCCGCTTCCTGCACCTGCTCGGCCACCTCGTTGCTGGTGGTGTAGGCCGACAGCGACAACGCGCCGTGCTCGATCACGCTGTCGCGCGCGATCTGGATGCTGTGCGCGGTGGAATCGGTGGCGACCACGAAGGCGATCGGGCCGAACCATTCCTGGCTGATGGCGGGATTGCCGGCCTCGGCGCGCAGCAGCAGCGGCGTGCGCACGCGGGCATTCTCGAACTGCGGATGCGTCAGCGTCTTGCTGTCGGCCACCACCGGCAGGCCCAGCGCGCGGGCCTTCTCGATGCGTTCGACGATGCCTTCGTTCTGGATCGCGCCGGTCAGTTCGACGGCCTTGGCGGCGTCGGCGCCGAGCTTGTCGACCGCGGCGCCCAGGGCGGCGGCGACCTCATCGAAGCTGACACGGCCTTCCGGCGTCTGGATGCCGTCGCGCGGCACGTAGATGTTCTGCGGCGCCGTGCACATCTGGCCCGAATACAACGCCAGCGAGAACGCCAGGTTGCGCGCCACGCCCTTCAGGTCGGCGGCCGAATCGATGATGACCTGGTTGACGCCGGCCTTCTCGGTGTAGACCAGCGCCTGGCGGGCATTGTTTTCCAGCCAGTCGCCGTTGGCGGTGCTGCCGGTGAAGTCGATGATCTTGACCGCGGGATCCAGCGCCAGCTGGCGCGCGGTGTCTTCCTCGGCGGTGTGCGCGGCCAGCAGCACCACATCCGGATCGAAGCCGGCTTCCTGCAGCACTTCGCGCGCCACCTTGACGGTCAGCGCCAGCGGCAGGATCGCGCCCGGGTGCGGCTTGACGATGACGGTGTTGCCCGTGGCCAGGCTGGCGAACAGGCCGGGATAGCCGTTCCAGGTCGGGAAGGTCGAGCAGCCGATCACCAGCGCCACGCCGCGCGGCACCACGGTGAAGTGCTTTTCCATGCGGATGGGATCGTTCTTGCCCTGCGGCTTTTCCCAGATCGCGACGCCGGGAATGCGCGACATTTCCTGCCAGGCGTAGGCCACGGCCTCGAAGCCGCGGTCCTGCGCGTGCGGGCCGCCGGCCTGGAAGGCCATCATGAAGCCCTGGCCGGTGGTGTGCTGCACGGCGTAGGCCATCTCGAAGCTCAGCTTGTTCAGGCGCGCCAGGATTTCCAGCGACACGCCCACCCAGGCCTGCGGGCCGGCGCGGCGCCAGTCCTGCAGCGCGCGCTTGGATGCGGCCACCAGCTTGGCGGCGGGCACGTGCGGATAGGTGATGCCCAGGTCGAAGCCGTAGGGCGACTTTTCGCCGCCGACGGTGCCGTCGGCGTCGTGCAGATTCAGCGGGAACGGCTTGCCGCGCAGCGCCTCGAAGGCGGCGCGGCCGTCGTCATTGGCGGTCTCGCCATAGTTGCGGGGGCTGGGCGACTCGGCGAACGGGCTCCAGTAGCCGCGCAGCGCGGCGGCGGCCAGGGCTTGTTCCAGCAGGGGCTGATGGCGTTCGAAGAATTTCTGGGACACTGCGTCTCTCCAAATGGAATGGGGGTCTGACTGGCGCGCGCCGGGTCAGGTTTCCTGGTCGAAGTCGATCACCAGGCGGTCGCTGACCGGAAAGCTCTGGCAGCTCAGGATAAAGCCTCGCGCCACTTCGTAGTCTTCCAGGGCGAAGTTGGCATCCATGTCCACTTCGCCCTCGACCACCTTGCAGCGGCAGGTGGAACACACCCCGCCCTTGCACGAATACGGCAGCTCGATGCCCTGCGCCAGCGCCGAATCCAGCACGCTGTCTTTGTTCTTGTCGATCACGAACTTGCGGCTGTGGCCGTCCTGCACCACGGTCACCTCGCACTGGCCCTTGCCGGGCGCCTGGCGGGCGTCCTGCCCCGTGCGCAACGCGCGCGGCCCCTTCGGGGCGCCGAACAGTTCGAACTTGATGTTCGCCTTCGGGATGCCGCGGGCCTGCAGCCGCTCGACCACGCTCTCGGTCATGGTCTGCGGACCGCAGACAAAAGCGTAGTCGATATCCTCGGGGCTCATCCACGCCGACATCAGCTGGTCGACCTTGTCGCCGTCCAGGCGGCCGTTGAACAGCTCGATATCCTGGGTTTCACGGCTCATGACGTAGACCAGCGAGAAGCGGTCCATGTACAGGTTCTTCAGGTCCTCGATTTCTTCGCGGAACAGCACGGCGGACGAGGCGCGGTTGCCGAAGAACAAGGTGAACTTGCTGTTCGGCTCTGTCGACAGCGCGGTCTTGACCAGCGAGAACACCGGGGTGATGCCGCTGCCGACGGCGAATGCCACGTAGTGGCGCTGGTTTTCAGGCGAGAAGTCGACGGTGAAGTTGCCGGCCGGCGCCATCACTTCCAGGGTCTGGCCCGGCTGCAGCTCGTGGTTGGCCCAGCTCGAGAAAACGCCCTCGTCGACCTTCTTGATCGCCACGCGCAGCAGCTTGTCGCGCGGCGCCGAACAGATCGAATAGGAACGGCGCAGTTCCTCGCCGTTGAGCTGCGTGCGCAGCGTCAGGTACTGCCCCGGCAGGAAGGCGAATTCATCGGCCAGCGTGTCGGGCAGGTCGAATGTCACGACCACCGCGTCGCGCGTGTTGCGCGCCACCGAGGCCACTTTCAGGGGGTGGAATTGGTTCAGGCTCATTCTCGAAACCACTATCAGTGAGTCTTGAAGTAATCGAACGGCTCGCGGCAGCTGACGCAGCGGTACAGCGCCTTGCACGAGGTCGATCCGAAATTGCTGACCAGGCGCGTGTCGCGCGAACCGCAGCGCGGGCACTCGATGGCGGGCCCGGCGTTGCGCCGGCTGATGCCCGAGATGTCGATGGCCTGTTGCGCGGGCGCGGCGATGCCGTAGTCCTTGAGCGCGGCGCGGCCCTTCTCGCTCATCCAGTCGGTGGTCCAGGCGGGCGACAGGCGCGTCTCGACGCGCACCTCGCCGATGCCGTGGCGCGCCAGCACCTGGCGGATGTCTTCGGTGATCTCGCGCATCGCGGGGCAGCCGGAGTAGGTCGGCGTGATGACGACGACGCAGGCGTCGCCCTCGAACGCGACGTCCCGCACCACGCCCAGGTCCACCACCGACAGCACGGGGATCTCCGGATCGGGGACCTCCTGCAGCCAGGCGTAGACCTGCTCGATGGACACGGGCACGACGGCGTTCACCACTTGGCTCCCGGATAGGCGCGCGGCAGGTACTGCATTTCCGCCAGCACGTAGCCCAGTTCCTCGGTGTGCCGGCCCTGGCGGCCGCCGCTATGGGCCGGATGGTTCGCCGCCGCGGCGTCGGGCACCTTCAGCGTGGCTTCCTCAAGCACTTCGCACACATGCTGTTCCCAGGGCGTGCGCAGCGCGGCCAGTTCACAGCCGATGCCGCGCGCCGCCATGTCCTGGTCGATCGCGTCGTCGGTGAACAGCTCGCCGGTGAAGCGCCAGGCGTCGTCGATCGCCGCCTGCATCCTGGCGTGGCTTGTCTCGGTGCCATCGCCCAGGCGCACCACCATGTCCGACGAACGGCGCACGTGGTAGGTCACTTCCTTGAGCGACTTGGCGGCGATGCCGGCCACCCGCTCGTCCGACGATTGCGCCAGGCGCTGCAAGAGGAAGTAGTGCCAGACGTCGAACAGGAACTGGCGCGCCATGGTGTCGGCGTAATTGCCGTTGGGCCGCTCGACCAGCAGCGCATTGTGGAACTGATGGGCATCGCGCAGATAGGCCAGCGCGTCTTCGTCGCGGCCCGCGCCTTCGACCTCGCCGGCCAGCGTCAGCCACATGCGGGCCTGGCCCAGCAGGTCGAGCGCGGTGTTGGTCAGCGCCAGGTCCTCTTCCAGGATCGGACCGTGACCGGTCCAGGCGCCCAGGCGTTGCGACAGGATCAGCGTGGTGTCGCCCAGGCGCAGCAGGTATTCGAAGAAAGTCTTGTCCATGTCTCCCCCGCCGCCTTACATGTGCTTGATTTCTTCAGGCATCGGAAAGAACGTGGGATGCCGGTAGACCTTGCTGTTGGCCGGCTCGAACAAGGGATCCTTGTCGCCCGGGCTGCTGGCGGAAATGTCGGAGGCCCGCACCACCCAGATGCTCAGGCCTTCGTTGCGGCGGGTGTAGACGTCGCGGGCGTGGTTGATCGCCATTTCGGCGTCGGGCGCGTGCAGGCTGCCGACGTGCTTGTGCGCCAGGCCGTGCTGGCTGCGGATGAACACTTCCCACAGAGGCCAGTCTTTGCTCATGATGGATATCCTCGGATGCCGGGCGCGCGTGGCGCCCCGGGTATTGGATGAGTAAGGAGTTGGAAGGCCGGGCGCCGCCCGGCCAGGACTCAGGCCGCCTTGCGCTCGGCCTGCTTGTCGGCGTAGGCGACCAGCGCCTCGCGCACCCAGGCGCCGTCTTCGTGCGCCTTGACGCGCGCCGCCAGGCGCTCGCGGTTGCACGGGCCATTGCCCTTGAGCACGGCGTAGAACTCGGCCCAGTCGATCTCGCCGAAGTCGTAGTGGCCGCGCTCGGCGTTCCACTTCAATTCGGGATCGGGAATGGTCAGGCCCAGGTATTCGGCCTGCGGCACGGTCTGGTCGACCATCTTCTGGCGCAGCTCGTCGTTGGAGAACAGCTTGATCTTCCAGGCCATGGACTGGGCGCTGTTGGGCGAGTCGGCGTCGGACGGGCCGAACATCATGAGCGCCGGCCACCACCAGCGGTTCAGCGAGTCCTGCACCATCGCCTTCTGTTCGGGCGTGCCGTGCAGGCACATCTGCATCAGCAGGTCGTAGCCCTGGCGCTGGTGGAAGGACTCCTCCTTACAGACGCGCACCATGGCGCGGGCGTAGGGGCCGTAGGAGCAACGGCACAGCGGGATCTGGTTGATGATGGCCGAGCCGTCGACCAGCCAGCCGATCATGCCGATGTCGGCCCAGCTGAGCGTGGGGTAATTGAAGATGCTGGAGTACTTGGCGCGGCCGGCATGCAGGTCGTCGATCAGGTCGTCGCGCGACACGCCCAGGGTCTCGGCGGCGCTGTAGAGGTAGAGGCCGTGGCCGGCTTCGTCCTGCACCTTGGCCAGCAGGATGGCCTTGCGCTTGAGCGACGGCGCGCGGGTGATCCAGTTGCCTTCGGGCAGCATGCCGACGATTTCGGAGTGGGCGTGCTGCGAGATCTGGCGCACCAGGGTCTTGCGGTAGGCCTCGGGCATCCAGTCCTTGGCCTCGATCCGCACGCCTTCGTCGATGCGGCGCTGGAACGTCTGTTCGCGGCCTTCGAGCTGGTCCGCGGTCTTGACCTGCTTGACGCCGGTTTCGACGAGTTGAGCGTACATGGTTGTCTCCTTGAGACGGTTTGCGATAGCGCAAAGCGAACGCCGCGCAGGGCCGTCATGTCATAGGCGGATTATTTAATACAAAAAAACCATTGTCAAACTCAAATCTGTATCACATTGGATTTATGTATCATATCCAGGATCCCGATATCGGCCGCTTGCGGCCCCCCTTATGGCAAACCCTCAGTCGCCCCTGGACCGTTACCTGTCACGCCTGCTCAAAAGCGATCCGCCGCGCGCGAAGTCGCTTTGCGTCAGCCTGCTGGGGGACGCCCTGGCGCCGCACGGCGGCGCCATCTGGCTGGGCGACCTGATCGAGCTGCTGGCGCCCCTGGGCATCAACGAACGCCTGTTGCGCACCAGCGTGTTCCGGCTGGTCGCGCAGAATTGGCTGCAGTCCGAGCGCCATGGCCGCCGCAGCCTGTACCTGATTTCCGAGCAGGGCCTGCGCCACACGGCGCACGCGTCGCAGCGCATCTACGTGGGCGCGCCGCGGGAATGGAACGGGCAATGGACGCTGGTGGCGCTGCCGCGCACCGGCAACGGGCTCGCCGAGCGCGCGGAACTGCGCCGTGAACTGGTCTGGGAAGGGTTCGGCATGATCGCGCCGGGACTGTTCGCCCATCCGCACACCGAGGCGCGCGCCGCCCACGACATCCTGGAAAAACTGGGCATTCCGGACAAGGCGCTGGTGCTGTCGGCGCGCGACCTGGCCGGCGCCGGCGGCCTGCCGATAGCCAGCCTGGCCACGCAGTGCTGGAACCTGGACGATGTGGCCGAACAGTACCGCCAGTTCAGCAGGAATTTCGGACCGCTGGAAAAACTGCTGGAGACCCCGCCGTCGCCGTCGGACGCCTTCGTCACCCGCGTGATATTGCTGCACAATTGGCGCCGGATCGTGCTGCACGACCCGCACCTGCCCGGCCCCATGCTGCCCGACGACTGGCCCGGCCATGCGGCGCGCGAGATCTGCGGGCGCGTCTATTGGCAGGTGTTCGACGCCTCGGAGGCACATCTGAACGCGCTGGCCGGCCGCGACAATGAGCGCTACACCCCTTTGGCCGCCGACATCGCCACGCGTTTCGGCGGACGGCCGGCCTGAAACGCGAAGCGGGCCTCGCTGCCCTCGGCGCGGACCATCCAGCCGCGCGGCGGATCTGGAATACCGGCGATGACGCCTCGTGACGATGAAAGACGCGCCCCGGAGATCAAACGCCTTCGCCAGCCCGCGGCAGGGTCACGCCCAGCGTCTCCAGGCAGGATTCGCCGACGACATCCGCCCCCGCCCGCGCCAGCCCCCTTGCCCGGCCGATGAAGGACAGCGTCCAGCGCGCCCGGACTGGCCGGCCCAAGGCCGCGCCAGTGTCGGCGTCGATGCCGCTGGGCACGTCCAGCGCCAGCACGGGCACATTCCAGGCGTTGACGCGGTCCACCAATGCCTGCCACGCCGGCCCCAGGGGACGGTTCAGGCCGATGCCGAACAGGCCGTCGATGACCAGGTCCGGCGGCGCATCCGCCGTCAATTCCCGGCAGGTGACGCCACCGGCCGCGATCCAGCCGGCGTAGGCCCGCGCGGCGTCGGCGGGCAGGGATTGGGGGCCCGAGGGGAGCACAACCAGCAAGTCGTACCCGAGCTCAAGCAGACGGGTCGCCGCTTCCAGGGCATCGCCGCCATTGTTGCCCGGACCGGCCAGCGCCAGCACCCTGGTTTGCGGCGCGTAGCGGGCCGCGACGAAACGCGCCGCGGCCGCGCCGGCCAGCGGCATGAGCCGCCGCCCCTGGGCCAGGGCCTCGTGTTCGGCCGCGCGAATGACGGCAACGGGATAGGATGACGGCATGGCGGCTTGCTGGCGGGCGCCGCCGGCTCGGCGGCGGCTTACACCTTCAGGAAGTGTTCGCGGTAGTACTTCAGTTCGTCGATCGACTCGTAGATGTCGGCCAGCGCTTCGTGGCGGCTCTTCTTCTCGAATCCCTTGTACACGGCCGGCGCCCAACGGCGCGCCAGCTCCTTGAGCGTGCTGACGTCCAGATTGCGGTAGTGGAAAAACTGTTCCAGGCGCGGCATGTAAGCAAACATGAACCGGCGGTCCTGGCTGATGGTGTTGCCGCACAGCGGCGACTTGCCGGCCGGCACGTGCTGCGCGAGAAACGCCAACAGCGTATCCTCTGCCTGCGCTTCGGAAATCGTCGAAGCGCGAACCTTGTCGATCAGGCCGCTCTTGCCATGGGTGGATTTGTTCCAGTTGTCCATGGCGTCGAGCAGGCTGTCGGGCTGATGCACCACCAGCACGGGGCCTTCGGCCACCACGGTCAGGTCGGCCTCGGTGACCACCACGGCGACCTCGATGATGCGTTCTTTTTCAGGGTCCAGGCCGGTCATTTCCATATCCAGCCAGACCAGGCGGTTTTCGTTCACAGCCATATAATTTGCCTATAAAACACGCGTTTTCAAACACGCGATTTTCGCACATACCCATTTGAGCAGGCCGCATCGCCCATGTTCACTCTGCTGTTCGTTGCCTTCCTGCTGACCGATATCGCCGTGCGCATGTGGCTGGCCAGCCGCCAGATCCGCCATGTGGCGCGCCATCGCGACCAGGTGCCACCGGAATTCTCCCACCGTATCGGCCTGGCCAGCCACCAGCGCGCCGCCGACTACACGGTGGCCCGGGTCAGGCTGGGCATGTTCGAACGCACCTATGATGCCATCCTGCTGATCTGCCTGACGCTGATGGGCGGCCTGCAGCTCATCGACCTGTGGGTGGGCCAGCTTACCAGCAACGACTTCCTGCGCCAGATGCTGCTGCTGGTGGCCGTGGCGCTGCTGCTGGGCCTGCTGGGGCTGCCCTTCACCCTGTGGCGGCAGTTCAAGCTGGAAGCGCGCTTCGGTTTCAACCGCATGACGCCCGAGCTGTTCATCTCCGACGCGGCCAAGGGCCTGCTGGTGGCCGCGGTGCTGGGGCTGCCGCTGGCGGCAGCGGTGCTGTGGCTGATGGGCAGCGCGGGACAATACTGGTGGATCTGGGCCTGGGCGTTGTGGACCGCCTTCAACCTGGCGCTGCTTATCGTCTACCCGATGTTCATCGCGCCCCTGTTCAACAAGTTCACGCCGCTGTCCGATCCCGAACTGGCCGGCCGCATCCAGCGCCTGGCCCAGCGCTGCGGCTTTGCCCTCAACGGCCTGTTCGTGATGGACGGCTCGCGCCGCTCGGCCCACGGCAACGCCTATTTCACCGGCTTCGGCCGCTCGCGCCGCATCGTGTTCTTCGACACGCTGCTGGCGCGCCTGAACGCCGACGAGATCGAAGCCGTGCTGGCGCACGAACTCGGCCACTTCGCCAAGCGCCACATCATCAAGCGCATCCTGTTCAGCTTCGCCGCCGCGCTGGGCTTTTTCGCCATCCTGGGATGGGTCGCGCAGCAGCCGTGGTTCTACGTGGGCCTGGGCGTGCTGCCGCAGCTGGGCGGCCGCAACGACGCCATGGCGCTGCTGCTGTTCTTCCTGGCCATTCCTGTTTTCACTTTCGTCTTCACACCGCTGGCCAGCTGGTACTCGCGCCGCGACGAGTTCGAGGCCGACCGCTACGCGGCCGAGCAGAGCTCGCCCGACCGCCTGGTCTCCGCCCTGGTCAAGCTCTACGACGACAACGCCGCCACCCTGACGCCCGATCCCGTGCACTCTGCCTTCTACGATAGTCACCCCCCCGCCGCCGTGCGCATCCGCCACCTGACGGCGCCTGCGGCATGAGCAGCAACGACCGCAACAAGGCCGCCTTCCAGGACGCGCCCCAAGGCAGCGCGCCAGCCAACGCCGCCAACGAAGGCCGCATCATCGCGGCGCACGGCCGCCACTACACCGTCGAGCTGGCCGATGGCAGCCTGCGCAAATGCTTCCCGCGCGGCAAGAAAGCCGGCGCCGCCGTCGGCGACCGCGTCCGCATCACGCCCCAGGGCCAGGACGAAGGCGCCATTGACGCCATCCTGCCGCGCCGCAACCTGCTGTACCGCTCCGATGAAATGCGGTCCAAGCAGTTCGCCTCCAACGTCGACCAGTTGCTGATCGTGGTGGCGGTGCAGCCGACCTTCTCCGACGATCTCACCGGCCGCGCGCTGGCCGGCGCCTGGAGCGCCGGCATCGCGCCGTTGATCATCCTGAACAAGACCGACATCGTCGACGCGCTGCCCGCCGCCCGCGCGCGCCTGGCGCCGATCGCCGCGCTGGGCGTGGACATCATCGAACTGAGCGCGCTCGAACCCGAAAAGGTCCACACGCTGCTGGCGCCGCGCCTGGCCGGGCGCACCAACCTGCTGCTGGGGCAGAGCGGCATGGGCAAGTCGACCCTGCTGAACGCGCTGGTGCCGGATGCCGCCGCGCCCACCCGCGAGCACTCGACCGCGCTGGACATGGGCAAGCACACCACCACCAGCACCCGCCTCTATCACCTGCCCGCGCCGGGCGGCGACCTGATCGATTCCCCCGGATTCCAGGCCTTCGGCCTGCAGCACCTGAGCCGCGAAGACATCATTCGCGGCTTCCCGGAATTCACCAAGCCGATCGAATCCTGCCGCTTCTACAACTGCACCCATCGCCATGAGCCAGGCTGCGGCGTGGTCGCGGCGCTGGACGCGGGCGCGATCGACCCGGCCCGCTACGCGCTCTACCTGCGCATCCTGGACGAGAACCTGGCGGGACAACAGCGGTATTGAGCCGCCGGTTGGCGGCCTCCCGGCGTGGCCCGCGCAAGCGGCGCCATTGACGGGCAGGCACCGCCGCGGCGCGCGCGCCATCCGATCGGCGGGCGCAGGGCAGATCGGCTCGCGGCAGTTAAAGCGGCGGGCAGCGGCCTGGCGAGCCGCCAGCCAGCGGGGGTCTCAACGCGGCTCGAAGCCGTTGCGCAGCAAGTGGTAAAGGTTGCGCAGCATGCCCGCGGTGGCGCCCCAGATGAAATGCCGGCCATACGGCATGCCGTAATAATGGCGCACACGGCCGTCCTCCAGCCGCGCCTCGTACAGACGATGGTTGGCCGGATCCATCAGGAAGGCCAACGGCACTTCGAACACCTCGGCCACTTCGAACGCATCCGGCGCCAGCTGGAACCCGGGCGTCACCAGCGACACCACGGGAATGATCGAAAAACCGGTGGCAGTCAGGTACGGGGGCATGCTGCCCAGCACCTCGACATGATTGGCCGGCAGACCGGTTTCCTCTTGCGCCTCGCGCAACGCCGCCGCGACCGGCGTGGCGTCGCTGGTTTCGATGCGGCCGCCGGGAAAACTGATCTGGCCCGCGTGATCATGCAGGTGCGCCGCGCGCTGGGTCAGCATGATGTGCACGCCGTCGTCGCGCGTCACCAACGGGATCAGCACGGCGGCGGGAACCGGCGCGCCCTCGCGCCCGGGATAACGCAGGTCGTTGTCGCGCGACAGTTCCAGCGTCCAGGTGGATGGCTGGCTGAGCGTGCCGCGCAGCAGGTCGGGCGTCAGCAGGCCGGCCGGCACTGCCGGCAGGGAATCGTTGGCGACCACCCAGGGTTGCGACGCCGGATCGAACCCGGGACGCGCCAGCGGCCGGCGCGGCCGCGCAGAAGACGAGGAATCAGACATTCGGCTTTTCAAAAAGAAAAAAGGCACCCTCGCAGGTGCCTTTTTAACCCGGAAACCCGTGCCGAACGAAAACGCTGGATGGCGTGAGCGTCCGACACTGGTGGGGCCGTGTGCCGATAAGCGATCAAGCCGCCGAGGCTTGCTTGCTGACCAGCTTTTCCTTGATACGCGCCGACTTGCCCGAGCGGTTGCGCAGGTAGTACAGCTTGGCGCGGCGCACGTCGCCGCGGCGCTTGACTTCGATGCCGGCGATTTGCGGCGAGTACAGCTGGAACGTACGTTCCACGGCTTCACCCGACGAAATCTTGCGCACGGTGAACGCGGAGTTCAGGCCGCGGTTGCGCTTGGCGATCACGACGCCTTCAAAGGCCTGCACGCGCTTGCGGGTGCCTTCAACGACGTTCACGCTCACGATGACGGTGTCACCAGGAGCAAATTCAGGCTTGGCTTGGCCGCCGGTCAGGCGGGCAATCTCTTCCTGTTCCAGGATAGCGATAAGGTTCATTGAGAACTCCTAGATCATCATGCCTTTGCGGACTAAAGCGCTTTGCCGTTCGATGTTGTTCGGGCCGGGGCTGAAAAATGCGCCTGGCCGTGTACCGCAAGCAGAGGATGAGATTTGGCAAACCAATGATTCTACACCAAAAATTGGCGGATGCCTCAGGTAACATGGCGCCCTGCCCGCAGGTTTGCGGTACCCTAGCAGTTTCTGTAACAAACACGTCATAAGACGCTGTTCCCCCTCATGTCGTACTCGTCCCTGTTATTGGTCGTCCTGGCGGCGATGGCCCACGCAACGTGGAATCTGCTCGCCAAGCGCGCGGCCATGGTGGGCGCTCCCTTTGTGTTCGCCTATGGGCTGTGCGCCTCGGTGCTGTATGCGCCTTGGGTCGTGTGGGTGCTGCTGCATGACGGCATGACCTGGACCTGGCCCGTGGTCGGGGCGATCCTGACCTCCAGCCTGTTGCACCTGGGCTACAGCCTGTGCCTGCAACGCGGCTATCAGGTGGCCGACCTGTCGGTGGTCTACCCCATCGCCCGAGGTACCGGTCCGCTGCTTTCCACCACCGGCGCCTTCCTGCTGCTGCGTGAACCGGCCACCGCCACGGGCATCGCCGGCATGCTCTGCGTGGTGATCGGGGTGCTGTTGATCGCCACCCAGGGACGGCTGGCGATCTTCCGCAACGCGCAGGCTTGGGTGGGCGTGCGCTGGGGCATGGTGATCGGCCTGTTCATCGCCGCCTATACCGTAGTGGATGCCTATGGCGTCAAGGTGCTGCTGATCAGCCCGGTGCTGTTCGACTGGTTCACCTGTGTCACCCGCACCGCCATGATGACCCCCCATATGGTGAAGCGCCGCGCGCAGGCGTGGGAACTGATGCGCGGCCATTGGCACCTGGCCCTGGCGGTGGGCCTGCTGTCGCCGCTGGGCTACATCCTGGTGCTGTACGCGCTGCGCAATGGCGCGCCGCTCAGTCTGGTGGCTCCGGCACGGGAAATGTCGATGATGCTGGGCACCTTGGCTGGCATGTTCCTGCTGCGCGAGAAAGTCGGCCCCGGCCGTCTGGCCGGCTGCCTGTCTATCCTGGCCGGCGTGGTGCTGCTGGGTTCGAGCTGAAAGCGCGCCGGCCCTCGCGCGGGCCGGCGGCGTGAAGCGCCTGGATGCGTCCGCGCACCGGCCCGGACGGTGGCGCAACCTCAGAAGCCGCCAGCCACGCCCAGCCACATGAGCGCCGGGATCATCGCGCCCCACGCCAGCACCAGCACCACATCCAGCACCATGCTTTTCACGCTGACCTGATCCGACACGGGTTCGACCGTGGCGTTGCCCAGGCTGCGCTCGCGCGGGCCACGAACAGTGGGCGCGGTCTGCTCGGCTGCCGGCGGAAACGGCCACTTGCCCGGCAGCGTGGCGGCGCGCTCACGTTGGCGCGGCGCGGTTGCGGCGGGTGTCCCCGCCTCGCCGCCAGCAGGCGACAGCAGATCCCCGGTCGTGGCGCTGGCGTGGCGCCCCGCCGGCACACCCCCCCAGGGCATGGCCAAGCCGGTGTAACGGGCACCCAGGGCGCGGACGCGCTGCACCGCACGGCGCAGCGGCGTCAACGAGACGACGGCAAGTTCATCCGGCAGGACGGAAAGTTGAGCGGTGTTCATGAGGAACTCCTTGTAACGCAATCAGGAACCGCGGCAATTCGCCACGGCGGCAACCCGTGGGCGAGCCACGGGTCAGTCGAACAACGACAATTGCCCCGCGACCATGGCGCGCAGTTGGCGCGCACCGCGCCCGTAGGCGCCGGCCACGGGCATGGCACTGGGAAAAGGGACCCCTGAAGACGCTTGCGCGCCAACCGGGGATGGAAAAACGGAGACTTCGGCCGTACCGGCGGCGGCCGTGAACAACGAGGCGGAAGCGCCGGCGGACGCGGGCGGCTGGAAGCGGTCGCAGTCGAGCGACAGGCGGTGGCGATTCAGGCCCAGCTTGCGCGTCGCGACGGCGAAGCGCTGGCGCAGCAGGTCGGCCCAGATGCCGGTGCCGCGCATGCGCGAACCGAAGTTGGGATCGTTGCGGCGGCCGTTGCGCAGGTCTTCGATGCGATGGAGCACCCGCTGGGCGCGGTCCGGGAAATGGGCGTTGAGCCAGTCTTCGAACAGCGTCTTGACTTCCCAGGGCAGGCGGATGACGGTGTAGCTGGCGTAGTGCGCGCCGGCCGCCTTCGATTCCTGCAGGATGTGTTCCATGGCGTCATCGTTGATGAACGGGATCACGGGCGCCACCAGCACGCCGACCGGCACGCCGGCGGCGGTCAGGGTGCGCACGGCCTCCAGGCGGCGCCACGGAGCGGCGGCGCGCGGCTCGAGCGTGCGGGCCATGTCGGCGTCCAGCGTGGTGATGCTCATGTAGACCACCACCAGCTTCTGCTCGGCCAGCGCGGCCAGCAGGTCGAGGTCGCGCGCCACCAGGGCGTTCTTGGTGACGATGGTGAGGGGGTGGCGGGTCTCGAGCATCAGCTCGAGCATGCCGCGCGTCAGGCGCCAGTCGCGCTCGATGGGCTGGTAGGCGTCGGTGGCCGAGCCGATGTTGATGGGCGACGGCTTGTAGCCGGGCCGGCTGATTTCCGCCCGCAGCGCCTGGACCGCGTTGGCCTTGGCCACCAGCCGGGTTTCGAAGTCGAGGCCGGGGGAATAGCCCAGGTAGGAATGGGTGGGACGGGCGTAGCAATAGACGCAGCCATGCTCGCAGCCACGGTAGGGATTGACGGCCACGTCGAAGGGAATGTCGGGCGAATCGTTGCGCGACAGGATCTTGCGGGCTTCTTCGGCGGTGACGGTGGTCTTGGGAACCGCGGGCGCCCGGCGGACGTCGGGCAGGATGGGGATGACCGTGGCAGCCGCCAAGGCCGGGGCATCGGCCTGACCGGCCAGGCCGGTCTTATCGATGGAATCGTCAGGGGAAATATCGGGGACAGCATCGACGAAATCAGCCGGGAGACCCGAGCCGGACCAGCCGTCGTCGACCTGCGCGCGGTCGTCTTTCTGGAAGCGATGCCGAACATTAGTAACCGCACCCCGACCGCGCAAGGCGGCGGGGGCGGCAGCCGGGGACCCAGAACCGGCGGGAAAAGAATGATCGGTGCGTGCCATGAAAACTACTGTACAAAAACACAGTGGTTTTGACAAGCACCAAAAGCCTTTTCGTAAGACAGCCCCACTTTACCGCAAGACGAAGACGGCGTCCGGACAATTCGATTTCATCTTGCGATATCGCCCGGAAACCCGCGCCGGCATTGGATTTGGAATAAAAACAACACCCAAAAACCGGTGCGGGGCGGAGTCTTCCCGCCCCGACTTGCGGTTTACCGAAGCATGCCCGCCGCCGCGGTCTGATGCGTGGCTTCGTCGATCAGGATGAAGGCACCGGTGGCGGGCACATCGGCGTATCGATCGACCGCCAACGACTCGCGCGTGGTGAACGCGACGCGGCCAATGTCATTCATGCGCAGCGTGCCTTCGGTGTTCTCCACTTCCTGCAGTTCGTGGATGTCGCGATGCGAGAGCACCGCGCGGATCTTCGCCGACGTCAGTCGCGTGCCATGCTTGAGCAGATACTTGCGCGCGGGGTTGAGCGCCTGCGCATCGAGCCAGCACAGTTCCGCCTCGAATTCGCGCGCGACTTGCGCCGGCGCGGCCGCGTGCACGATCACGTCACCGCGCGAGACGTCGACGTCGCGGTCCAGTACCAGCGTCACCGAGTCGCCCGCCACCGCTTCATCGAGCGCGCGATCGAACAGCCGCACTTCCTGCACGCGCGCCGTCACGCCCGACGGCTGCACCACGATCTCGTCGCCGGGACGCAGCACGCCGCTGGCGATGCGGCCCGCGTAGCCGCGGAAATCGTCCCTGCTGCTGCCGTCGTGGCGCGACACCCACTGCACGGGAAAACGCAGCGGCCCCGCGCCGCCGTCACCGGCCAGTTCCAGCGATTCCAGCAGCGTCAACAGCGGCTGGCCGGCGTACCACGGCGTCTTGTCCGACCGCGTCACCACGTTGTCGCCGTTCAACGCCGATAGCGGCAGCGCGTGGAAGTGCGCGATGCCAAGCCGGGACGCCAGATCCGCGTAGGCGTCGCGGATGCGCTCGAACACGGCCTGGTCCCAATCCACCAGGTCCATCTTGTTGACGGCCACCACGATGTGGCGGATGCCCAGCAGGCGGGCGATGGTGCTGTGGCGCTTGGTCTGCGGCAGCAGATTGCCGTCGGCGGCGCGGGTGGCGTCGATCAGGATCACGGCGACGTCGGCGGTGGAGGCGCCGGTGACCATGTTGCGGGTGTACTGCTCGTGGCCGGGCGCGTCGGCGATGATGAACTTGCGCGCCGGGGTCGAGAAGTAGCGGTAGGCCACGTCGATCGTGATGCCCTGCTCGCGCTCGGCCTCCAGGCCATCCGTGAGCAGGGAGAAGTCGATGCCGCCCTCAGCCACGCGCTTGTACTTGGCGCGCGAGATGGCGTCGAGCTGGTCGGCGAACACGCCCTTGCTGTCATACAGCAGGCGGCCGATCAGCGTCGATTTGCCGTCGTCCACCGATCCCGCGGTGATCAGGCGCAGCACGCCCGAGTCGGCGCCCGAAAGAAAAGAATCGTTTACTGCGTTCATATGCGTCCCCTGTCGGCCGGCCAGGCGCCGGCCACTCGTGCGATCAGAAATAGCCTTCCTTCTTGCGGCGCTCCATCGAGGCCTCGGAAGTCTGGTCGTCCATGCGCGTGGCGCCGCGCTCGGTGATATCGGTCACCGCTGTCTCGGCGATGATGGCGGCGGTGTCGGCGGCATCCGAGGCCACCGGGCAGGTGCAGGAAATGTCGCCCACGGTGCGAAAGCGCACCGACAGGCGCTCGACGGTGTCGCCGTCCCGCGGCGGCGTCAGGCGCGTGACCGGCACCAGCAGGCCCTTGCGCCGCACCACCTCGCGCTCGTGACTGAAGTAGATCGACGGCAGCGCCAGCTGTTCGCGCTGGATGTACTGCCAGACGTCCAGCTCGGTCCAGTTGGAGATCGGGAACACCCGCATGTTCTCGCCGCGGTGCACCTTGGTGTTGAACAGGTTCCACAGTTCCGGGCGCTGGGCCTTGGGGTCCCACTGGCCGAACTCGTCGCGGAACGAGAAGATGCGCTCCTTGGCGCGCGCCTTTTCCTCGTCGCGGCGGGCGCCGCCGATGCAGGCGTCGAAGCCGAATTCCTCGATCGCCTCCAGCAGCGTCACGGCCTGCGCCGCGTTGCGCGAGTCGGTCTCGCGCCGCAGCACCACGCTGCCGCGCTTGATCGAGTCTTCCACGCTGCGCACGATCAGGGTCTCGCCCAGTTCGGCCGCGCGGGCGTCGCGGAAGGCGATGACCTCGTCGAAATTGTGGCCGGTGTCGATGTGCATAAGCGGAAACGGAAAGCGCCCCGGCCGGAACGCCTTTTCGGCCAGGCGCAGCAGCACCACCGAATCCTTGCCGCCCGAGAACAGCAACACGGGCTTCTCGCTCTCGGCCGCCACCTCGCGCATGATGAAAATGGCTTCCGATTCCAGCCAGTCCAGGTGGCTGCGTTGAATCACTGCGGACATAGGTATTCCCCTAAAACGAATTCTTGATACGTGACGGGCGTCAGGCGCGCGTGGTTTCCGCGACGATGCCGATGACCCGGTTGCCTGCGTGCAGGCCGCATTCCTTGGAGTCCGACGACTCCCACCACCAGCGCCCGGCCCGCAGGTCTTCGCCCGGGCGGATGGCGCGGGTACAGGGCTCGCAGCCGATGGACGGATAGCCCTGGTCGTGCAGCGGGTTGTAGGGAATGCCCAGGCCGCGGATCACGCCCCAGACATCCTCTTCGCGCCATTCGGCCAGCGGGTTGAACTTGTAGAGGCCGAAGGCGGCGTCGTCCTCTTCCAGGTGCAGTTCACCGCGCGTGGTCGATTGCGCGCGCCGCTGCCCGGTGATCCAGGCGCCGCGTCCGGCCAGCGCGCGCTTGAGCGGCTCGACCTTGCGGATCTGGCAACAGGCCTTGCGCAGCTCGACGCTCTCGTAGAAGGCGTAGGCGCCGTGCTCGGCCACATGGCGCTCGACCGCCCCGGACTCGGGTCGATACACGGTGATCTCGCGTCCGTAGCGTTCGCGCACCGCGTCCAGGACGCCCAGCGTTTCCGCGTGCAGCCGGCCGGTGTCCAGCGTGAAGACCTCCAGGTCCAGGCCGGCGCTGTAGATGGCGTGCGTCAGCACCATGTCCTCGGCCGCCAGCGACGAGGCCAGCGCCGCGTCGGGATAGCGCTGGCGCGCGTCCGCCAGCCGCGCAATCAGTTCGTGCCAGCGAACCGCAAGGGCCGGCGCCAGGCCGGCGGCGAGATCGGCGGCCGTCATGCTTGCACCGCGAAGACACGCGCCCGGCGCGGGCGGGCCAGCAGGATATCGCCATCGCGCAGCGCCAGTTCGCGATAGAGATGCTCGGGCACCTCGGCCTCGATGACGGCGTCGGAATCCTGGCTGGCCAATTCCAGGTAGGCGCTGGGGCCGGCCAGGTAGGCATGCGACAGGCGCACCGGGATGCCGGCGCCGCCAGCGTGATAGCGTTCGATATCGAATTCGTGCGGCCGCACGTAGGCGGTGGCGCGTTGCGACTCGGCCTGCGCCAGTTCAGGCGCCGGCAACGACAGCCCGGCGCCTTCCCAGACGCCGCGGCTCGCCACGCCCTGCAATTGATTGACGTCACCCAGGAAGCCGTAGACGAACGGCGTGGCCGGTCCTTCCCAGACCTCGCGCGGGGTGCCGACCTGTTCGATCTTGCCGGCGTTCATCAGCACCACGCGGTCGGCCACTTCCAGCGCTTCTTCCTGGTCGTGGGTGACGAACACGCTGGCCACGTTCAGCTCATCGTGCAGGCGGCGCAGCCAGCGGCGCAGCTCCTTGCGCACCTTGGCGTCGAGCGCGCCGAACGGCTCGTCCAGCAGCAACACGCGCGGTTCCACCGCCAGCGCGCGCGCCAGGGCGATACGCTGGCGCTGGCCGCCCGACAGCTGCGCCGGGTAGCGGTCGGCCAGCCAATCGAGCTGCACCAGGTTGAGCAGGTCATGCACCTTGCTCCGGATCTGGTCTTCCGGCGGCCGCTGCGAGCGATGCTTGACGCGCAGGCCGAAGGCAACGTTCTCGAACACCGTCATGTGCTTGAACAGCGCGTAGTGCTGGAACACGAAACCGACCTGGCGCTGGCGCACGTCCACCGCGGTGGCGTCCTCGCCGGCGAACAGCACGCTGCCCGTGTCGGCCGATTCCAGCCCGGCGATGATGCGCAATAGCGTGGTCTTGCCGCAGCCCGAAGGCCCCAGCAGCGCCACCAGTTCGCCCGTCTCGATGTGCAGCGATACGTCATTGAGCGCGCGGAACTGGCCGAAGCGCTTGGATAGATTGCGAACCTCGATACTCATGCTTGTCTCCGTCTGGCCGGCCGCGTCAGGCGACGGCCGGCTTAATGGCCGTCGCCGGCCCGGGATACTCGACCGGCAGCTCCGCCGCCTTCAGGTAGCGCGCGTTGCGCCACTCGACCACGTTCTTGGCCACCAGCGTCACCAATGCCAATAGCGCCAACAGCGAGGCCACCGCGAACGCCGCCGAATACTGGTATTCGTTGTAGAGAATCTCCACATGCAGGGTCATGGTGTTGGTCAGGCCGCGGATCTGGCCCGACACCACCGACACCGCGCCGAACTCGCCCATGGCGCGCGCATTGCACAGGATGGCGCCGTACAGCAGGCCCCACTTGATGTTCGGCAGCGTCACCCGCCAGAAGATCTGCCAGCCGTTCGCGCCCAGCGTCAGCGCGGCCTGTTCTTCCTCGCTGCCCTGCGCCTGCATCAGCGGAATCAGCTCGCGCGCGACGAAGGGAAAGGTCACGAACAGCGAGGCCAGGATGATGCCGGGCACGGCGTAGACGATCTTCAGGTCGTGCGCCTGCAACCAGCCGCCGAACCAGCCCTGGGTGCCGAACAGCAGCACGAACACCAGGCCGGCCACCACCGGCGACACCGAGAACGGCAGGTCGATCAGCGTGATGAGGAACTGCTTGCCGCGGAACTGGAACTTGGTGATGGCCCAGGCGGCGGCCACCCCGAACACCAGATTGACGGGCAAGGCGATCGCCGCCACCAGCAAGGTCAGGCGGATCGCGGCCAGGGCGTCCGGCTCGACGATCGCTTCCAGGTAGAGCGCCCAGCCTTTGCGGAATGCTTCGTAGAACACCGCGGCCAGCGGCACCAGCAGAAACAGCGCCAGAAAGCCCAGCGCCAGGAACAGCAGAATGCCGCGCACCCAGCGCGGCTCGGTCAGGTGGGCGGGACGGTCAACAAAGCTCATGCCTGTCTCCCCAGGCCGCGACGGGCCTGCCAGCCCTGCAGCAGATTGATGACGAAAAGCAGCACGAACGACAGCACCAGCATCACGGTGGCGATGGCGGCGGCGCCGGCATAGTCGAACTGCTCCAGCTTGGCGATGATCAGCAGCGGCGTGATCTCGGACACCATCGGCATGTTGCCGGCGATGAAAACCACCGAGCCATACTCTCCGACGGCGCGGGCGAACGCCAGCGCGAAACCGGTCATCAGCGCCGGCAACAGCGTCGGCAGCAGCACGCGGCGGATGGTCTGCCAGCGATCTGCGCCAAGGCTGGCGGCGGCCTCCTCGATTTCGCGCTCGATGTCTTCCAGCACCGGCTGCACCGTGCGCACCACGAACGGCACGCCGATGAAGATCAGCGCGATCACGATGCCCAGCGGCGTGAACGCCACCTTCAGGCCGAACCAGTTGGCCAGCGGCGCGCCCAGCCAGCCCTTTTCGGCGTACAGCGCGGTCAGGGCGATGCCGGCCACGGCGGTGGGCAGCGCGAACGGCAGATCCACCAGCGCATCGAGGATCTTCTTGCCGGGAAAGCGGTAGCGCACCAGCACCCAGGCCACGATGGTGCCGAACACCAGGTTCACCAGCGCCGCCAGCAGCGAGGCGCCGAAGGTGAGCTGATAGGACGCCAGCACCCGTGGCGCCGTCACCGCGTCCCAGAAGCCCTGCCAGCCCAGCGAGGCGCTCTTGATCGGCAGCGCCGCCAGGGGAATCAACACGAGCACGCTCAGGTACAGCACCGCGTAGCCCATGGAAATGCCGAAACCGGGCAGCACGCCCGGGCTGTTGCGCCGAACGGCAAAAGGCGCCTGCGCGCCCTTTGCCGTCGGAATCGAGGCTGAAGTCATGGCCGTCGTCCGCTGGTTGTCCGCTTACTTCTTCTGCGGCTGGTAGATCTGGTCGAAGGTGCCGCCGTCGCTGAAGTGGTCCTTCTGCGCCTTGCGCCAGCCGCCGAAGATCTTGTCGTCGATGGTCACCAGCTTGACCTTGGGGAACTTGCTTTCGTACTTGGCGGCCACGGTCTTGTCGATCGGCCGGTAGTAGTTCTTGGCAATGATCTCCTGGGCCGCCGGGGTATAGAGGAATTCCAGGTAGGCCTGGGCGGCGGCGCGGGTGCCCTTCTTGTCGACGATCTTGTCGACGATGGCCACGGGCGGCTCGGCCAGGATCGACAGCGACGGCACCACGATGTCGAACTTGTCCGGGCCCAGTTCCTCCAGCGCCAGGAAGGCTTCGTTTTCCCAGGCCAGCAGCACGTCTCCCACGCCGCGCTCGACGAAGGTGGTGGTGGCGCCGCGGGCGCCGGTATCGAGCACCGGCACGTGCTTGAGCAGCTCGCCGACATAGGCGCGCGCCTTCTCTTCGCTGCCGCCGTTCTTTTCCAGCGCGTAGGCCCAGGCGGCCAGATAGTTCCAGCGTGCGCCGCCCGAGGTCTTGGGATTGGGCGTGATCACCTGCACGCCGTCCTTGACCAGGTCGTCCCAGTCCTTGATGTGCTTGGGATTGCCCTTGCGCACCAGGAACACGATGGTCGAGGTGTAGGGCGAGCTGTTTTGCGGCAGGCGCGCCTGCCAGTTCTCGGGCAAGAGGCCGCGGTCGGCGATGGCATCGATATCGTAGGCCAGCGCCAGCGTCACCACGTCGGCTTCCAGGCCGTCGATGACCGAGCGCGCCTGGCGGCCGGAGCCACCGTGCGACTGACGGATGGTCAGGTCGACGTTGGCTTTTTCCTTATACTGCTTGATAAAGGCGTCATCGATGGCGCGATACAGTTCGCGCGTCGGGTCGTACGACACGTTCAAAAGAGTCTGCTTCTGCTGCGCCTGCGCCGGCGCGATCGCGGCGAGAGACATCGTCACTGCGGCCAAGGCGGCCAACCATCCGGCTTTCCTGAAAGACATTCCCTGCTCCCTTCGCGTGTTTGGCAATGTGGAAGCAAGTTTGCCGGGGGCCTGTTCTGAACGGAACGAATCATTCTTTGATTGCTCATCGCTCCCAGGCATATAGCGCGGCCGCCGCCCCCTGTGAAAAAGCCGCGCATTCCCAGGGAATACGCGGCTTTGCGGGTGGCTGGCGCCAGAATCCGGGCAAGCGGCGACGCACCGCCTTGCGCACGGATTTCTTATTTACTTATTCGGTTGGGGAGTAATGCGCAGATAGGGACGCACCGCCTTGTAGCCCTTCGGGAACTTCTGTTTGATCACCGCTTCGTCCTGCAGCGACGGCACGATGATGACGTCGTCGCCGTCTTCCCAGTTGACGGGCGTGGCCACGCTGTGGCTGTCGGTCAGCTGCAGCGAGTCGATGACGCGCAGGATCTCGTTGAAGTTGCGGCCGGTGCTGGCCGGATACGTGATGATCAGGCGCACCTTCTTGTTCGGGTCGATGATGAAGACCGAGCGCACCGTCAGGGTGGCGTTGGCGTTCGGGTGGATCATGTCGTACAGCTCGGATACCTTGCGGTCCTTGTCGGCCAGGATAGGGAAATTGACCTTGGTCGACTGGGTGTCGTTGATGTCCTCGATCCACTTGGTGTGCGAGTCGGTGCCGTCCACCGACAGCGCCAGCACCTTCACGTTGCGCTTGGCGAATTCGTCGGCCAGCTTGGCGGTGTAGCCCAGCTCGGTGGTGCAGACAGGCGTGAAGTCGGCCGGATGCGAGAACAGCACGCCCCAGCTATTGCCCAGATACTCATGGAAACGGATCGGGCCGGCGGAGGATTCCTGTTCGAAATCGGGCGCGGTGTCGCCCAGGCGTAGATGGCTCATGGTGTCTCCTGCTTGCGGATTCGGGTTACGGAATCGACCGGCCGCCAAGTCCGGGGGCCGGCCTGAAAAACGTTTCGGCGGCGGCCTGTGCCGCCCCTGGAAACGATTCTTCCATCAAACCTGTTGCAGGGGAAATACGCAAGACATATAACCTTATGCAATATTCGCGGCCGCGCCGCAGGCGTCCGCCACCACGCCGGCGCGCACCGCCGCCGATAGCGCCAGGGCGCGCGGCAGAATGTGAGCGGCGTAGAACAATCCGGTCGCCAGCTTCTCGCGATGGAACGGATCGGTTGATCCCCCCGCCAGGTGCCGGCGGCACGCCAGCACCGCGCGCGCCATCTGCCAGCCGCCATGCACCACGCCGGCCAGCATCAGATACGGCACGCTGCTGGCGTATACCGCGCGGATATTCGCCGCGGATTGTTCAAGGATGAATGCCACGCCCGATTCATAGGCCTGGATGGCGCTGTCGAGGTTGTCGCGCAGCAAGCGCAGGCCGTCGCGGTCGGCGGCGGCCGCCCGCGATGACTCGGCCTCGACCGCCCGCAAGGTCTCGCGCATGGCCGAGATGGCGGCGTAGGCGGTGGCGCCGCCATCGCGCTGCGTCTTGCGGCTGACCAGGTCGTTGGCCTGGATCGCGGTGGTGCCCTCGTAGATCGGCAGGATGCGCGCGTCACGGTAATACTGCGCGGCCCCGGTCTCCTCGATATAGCCCATGCCCCCATGCACCTGGATGCCGAGCGAGGCTACCTCCACCGCCGATTCGGTCGAGAAGCCCTTGACGATGGGCACCATGTATTCGTAGAACGCGCGGTTGCGGGCGCGCTGCTCGGGATCCGGGTGATGCGTGCCTTTGTCGTGCGCGGCGGCGGTCACGTACGACACGGCGCGCGCCGCCTCGGTGAGCGCCTTCATGGTCAGCAGCATGCGCTGCACGTCCGGATGGCGCGCGATCGCGACCGCCGCGGAGGAACCTTCCACCGCCCTGCCCTGCACCCGTTCGCGCGCATAGGCCAGCGCGTGCTGGTAAGCCCGCTCGGACACGCCGATGCCCTGCTGCCCGACCGAATAGCGGGCCGCGTTCATCATGATGAACATGTATTCCAGGCCGCGATTCAACTCGCCCACCAGATAGCCGACCGCGCCCTCGCCCGCCTCGCCCTTGCCCGAACCGTACAGCAGCACGGCCGTGGGACTGCCATGGATGCCCAGCTTGTGCTCCAGCGAGGCGCACCAGACGTCGTTGCGCGCGCCCAGGGCGCCATCGGCGCCGACCAGGAACTTGGGCACGATGAACAGCGAGATGCCCTTGACCCCGGGCGGCGCGTCCGGCGTGCGCGCCAGCACCAGGTGGATGATGTTCTCGGCCAGGTCATGCTCGCCGTAGGTGATGAAGATCTTCTGACCCGACAGGCGATAGCTGCCGTCCTCCTGGCGCACCGCGCGCGTGGCCACCTGGGCCAGGTCCGAGCCGGCCTGCGGCTCGGTCAGGTTCATGGTGCCGGTCCATTTACCGCCGATCAGGTTGGGCACGAACGTCTTGCGCTGTTCTTCCGAGCCGACGGTGAGGATGGCCTCGATCACGCCGTCGGTCAGCATCGGGCACAACGAAAACGCCAGGCTGGCGGCCTGGATGTTTTCGCCAGGCGCGGCCGCGACCAGCTTGGGCAGCCCCTGCCCGCCCCAGGCCTGCGGATGCTGCAATCCCTGCCAGCCGCCGGCCGCGTAGTCCTTGAATCCCTGCGCGTAGCCTGGCGTGGCGGTGACCTGGCCGTCGTTCCAGACCGGCGGCCGCGTATCGCCGGGTACGTTCAGCGGCGCGATCGCCTGTTCGACGAAGCGGCCGTTCTCTTCCAGGATGGCGTCCACCAGATCGGGCGTCACCTCTTCGAATCCGGGCAGTTTGAGGACATCGTCCAGGCCGGCCAGTTCCTTCAGCGCGAAGCGGAAATCCTGCAGCGGGGTAAGGTAGGGCATCTTGTCTCCATGAGCCTGCGCCCGTGACGGCGGGGGCGGCGGGGTGCGATGGGATGCCGCCTTGGGCGACACGCATGGCGCGGTCGATGGCGGTCTCGGTAGTTTCCCTAGCCTATGTTAAACCCTGGCTCCGCCTCATGGGGCAACGCGCGCTGCCGGACTCATCCGCCGAGATGATGCGCCAGCGACACAATGATCGGTCCCAGCACCGGCAACAGCACGTTGGCGATGGCGTAGGTCACGGTGTAACCCAGCAACGGCACCGCGCTGCCGCTGGCCCCCAGGATGGCGCTGATCGCCGGCGTGCTGACGTGCTGGCCCGCGATGGCGCCGACCAGCAGCGGCCCCTCTATCTTGAGTATCTTGTGCCCGACCCACAGCGACAGGCAGGCCGGCCCGAGCGATACCAGCAGGCCGATCAGCGGCAGCACCGCGCCGTGCTCGCGGATCAGCGCCACCGCCTCCGGCCCGGCCGACAGGCCGACGCAGGCGACGAACACCGCCAGCCCCAGATCCTTGAGCAATTGCACCGCCTGGTCCGGCATGTGCCCCAATGCGGGCCGCTTGGCGTTGATCCAGCCGCACACCAGGCCACTGACCAGGGCGCCGCCACCGCTGCCCAGCGACACCGGAATGCCCCAGAGGCGTGCCCCCAGCGCGCCGATCATCAAGCCCGCGAGAATGCCGAAGGCCAGGAACACCAGGTCGGTCACGCCGCTGCGCCGCAGTTCGTTGCCCAGCCCTGCGCCGGCCTGCGACAACTCGGGCTCGGCGCCCACCAGCGTCACCAGGTCGCCATACTGCACCACGGTGGCAGGCGTGAGCGGCAGCATGTGACCGGACCGCTGGATCGACTGCAGGAACACGCCCCGCGCCCGCTGCGCGCGCGGCCCCTTGGCCAATTCGCCCAGGGTGCGGCCATTGGCCGTCTTCCTGTTGACGATGACCTGCAGCTCGGCCAGTTGCAGGTCATCGGCATGCGCCTCCGGCAACTGGATCTCCGGCCCGACGACCGAGCCGGCCCGCAGCGCGAAGCGGCGCAGGCCCAGCACGACGACGATATCGCCAGTGGCCAGCCGGTCCTCGGGCGTGGGCGCGATCGCCTCGCCATTGCGCAGGATTCGGCTGATGGCGGTGCGTCCGCCCAATTCGGCTTCGACCTCCCCCACCGTCCTGCCGTCCGCGTCCTTGACCACGTGCGAGCGGCCCACCAGCCGCGGCAGGGTCGGAAGCAGGTTCTCGTCGGGCTCGCCCGGTCCCCCGCCCAGTTTTTCCTCAAGCGCTTTCGAGGCTTCGCGCAGGTTGATGCGCAACAGGGCCGGCGCCACCTGGCTGGTGAAGAACACGATGCTGATCAGGCCCACCAGATAAGTCAGCGTGTAGGCGGTGGCGATATTGGCCTCCATGCGCTGCACGTCGGCGTCGGGCAGACCCAGGTGCTTGAGCGCCTCCGCCGCGGTCCCGACCACGGCCGACTCGGTTGCCGCCCCGGCAGCCAGTCCAGCCGCCGTGCCCGCGTCCAGCCCGAACAGCGGCACCGCCAGCAGCACGATGGTCAGCACCAGCAGCGCCTCGATGATGGGCAGCACGATGTAGCGCAGGCTGGACCGGTTCAGGTTGGCGAAAAACTGCGGTCCGCCCGAATAGCCCATGGCGAAGATGAACAGGGCGAACGCGACCTCCTTCAGGTCGCCGCGCATCTGGCAACCGGTCTGGCCGATCAGCAGGGCGACGATGAGCGTGCCGCACACGCCCCCGAGCTGGATCGGCCCGACCTTGAGCTTGCCGATCAGGTATCCCAACCCCACCGTCAGAAACAGCACCGCGATGGGAACGTTATTGAAAAACCCGACTGAGCACGTCATGAGGTCATGTCACCCTGGATCTGGCGGACGATGGCGGCTACTTCGCCCCTTTGGTGGCGGAACGCTCGGCCTTGGCGGCCTGCTTGACCGCCTGCTTCACCGCCTTCTTGGCGGCTTGCTTGCCGGCGGCCTTGCGCTTGGCGGCGGCGGGCTTGACCTTCTGGCCCTTGCCGGCGGTCGGACCCGAACGCACCAGTTGGCCGGCCTTCCAGGCCTCGACGTACTCCGTGGCGGCCTCGACCATATGCTTGCCGATCTTGGAATAGTCGCCATCATCCAGGTTGGCCAGGGAAATGCGGATCGACCACGGCGGGCCGCCGAAGCCGCCGCCATCCATGAGCACCACGCCGGATTTCTCGGCCAGGCGGAACAGGAAGTCGACCGGCTCGTAGTTCGACGCCATGTACTTGCAGAAGGCGTCGCCATAGGTGTTCTTGGCCCACACCATGAAGTCCAGTTCGACGTAGTACCAGCCACGCATCGGATCTTCCGGCGGCAACGGCGCCCCCAGGCCACGCCACAACGCATCGCGGCGGGCGCGCACGATCTGCATGGTCAGGTGTTTGTACGCGTCCTTCAGGTCCAGCAGATGAGATAGCGCGAAAAAGCCCATCTGCACCTGCTGCGGCAACGACAGGCCGGCGGTGTGGTTCAACGCCACATTGCGGCTGTCGGCCACCAGCCGGTCGATGAACTTGAGCTTCTCGGGCTCCATGGTCATGGCGCCGTAGCGCTTGTTCAGCCGGTTTTTCCAGGATGCCGGCAATTCGGCGATGCGGCGGTCCATGGTGTTCTTCTCGTGGGTCGCGATCACGCCCAGGCGCCAGCCGGTGCAACCGAAGTTCTTCGAGAACGAATATACGCAGATAGTGTTGTGCGGCACCTCGGCCATCAGCGAACGGAAGTTGGGCACGAAGGTGCCATACACATCGTCCGTCACCAGCACCAGGTCCGGATTCTTGCGGATCAACCCCACGATCTGTTTCATCTCTACCGGGCTGAAAGCCACCGACGGCGGATTGCTGGGATTGACGGTCACCGCCAGCTTGATCTTGGGGTTCTCCAGCTTGGCGATTTCCGAGGCGGGATAGTGCCAGTCGTGGGTGCCATCAGCGCGCACGCTGCTGGCATTGATAGCGACAATCTTGAACTGGAAGCGCTCCAGATGCGCGATCTCGATATACGGCGTGAAGGTCGGCAGGAACAGCGCAATGGTGTCGCCCTGCTTGAGCAGGCCGTTCTGCATCAGCGAATCGAAGATGTAGCACATGGCCGCCGTGCCGCCTTCGACCGGGAACAGGTCGAACTTGCCCTTGGGCGGACGGCCATCGCACATTTCCTTGATCAGGTAATCGTGCAGGATCTGTTCAAGGTGCACCAGTGCGCGCGGCGGCACCGGATAGTTATCGCCGATGATGCCGTCGGTCAGCTCGTGGATCCACTCATCCGGCACGAAGTTCTTGACCTTCACGCCATACTCCAGGACGCCGGCCAGGAAGTCCGCTCCCTCCGCGCCCTTGTTCTTGGACAGGAACTTGCGCAGGCGGTCGGCGCAGCCCTTCTTGGGCGGCATGCCCGCCAGGATGACGTCGTCGCGCACCCGGCGCGCTTCCTTCATCGCGAACTGGCCCAGCAGAAAGAAAGCGTCGCGCGGCTCGGTGGCGATCCAGTTCGGATTGCCACGCCCGGCGTTCAGCATGGTCAGCACGGCGGTCTGCTGGCTTTCCTTGGCCAACGTGATCAGGTAGTCCTTCAATTCGAAGGGCGACAGTTGCTCCAGGTCGCGCTGGCGCGAACGGGTGGTCTTGAGGGCCGAAGCCAGGCTGACGGTGAGAGGCGCGGTGGAAGCCATTATTCAGTACTCCTGGTTTGCGATTGACAGGCGCTTGCCCGGGGGCGCGGCCCCCGGAATCCGCAGGCCCGCCCGCATGCGCGCGGGCGGGAATCCCGCTAGGTCATGAGCATGACGATGACAATGCCCCAGATGATGAGCAGGGTATTGCCGATGGCGTAGGGCACGGTATAGCCCAGGGCGGGCACCTGGCTCTTCGCGGTCTCGGTGATCTGGCCGATGGCGGCCGTGGTGGTGCGGGCCCCTGCGCACACGCCCAGCACGATGCCCGGGTGGAACTTGAAGACGTAGCGCGCGATGTACACCCCCAGGATCATGGGTACGCTGGTGGCGATGATGCCGGCGATGAACAGCTTGGCGCCGAGCTGCTGGAAGCCCTGCACGAAGCCCGGCCCGGAACTGATGCCCACTACCGCCACGAAGGCCGTCAGGCCGACCGAGGTCAGGAACCAATGCACCGGTTCCGGCACTCGCCCGAAGGTGGGATGCACCGACCGCAGATAGCCGAAGATCAGGCCGGCGATCAGCGAGCCGCCCGAGGTCGACAGCGTGATGGGAATGCCGCCGACCGTCAGCACCAGCGTACCGAACAGGCCGCCCAGCAGGATGCCGAAGCCCACGAACACCATGTCGGTCTGCTCGGTGGCGCGGTCCACGTAGCCCAGCTTGCTAACCACCCGTTCGACGTCGCGCTTGGCGCCGAGGATGAACAGGCGATCGCCCCGGTCGAGCTTCAGGCCCCAGTTGACCGGCATTTCGTGACCGCCGCGCACCACTTTGCGCAGGAACACGCCGCGACCCAGCTCGCGCACCTGTTCCATTTCGGATATTTCCTTGACGGTCTTGCCGGCCAGGTTCTTGTTGGTGAGCACCACCTCGACAATCTCGGCGGGCAGGTTGATCAGGTCACGGTCCTCGACCTCGGTACCGATGATCCCGGCCGCCTGCAGCACCAGCGCGTCATGCCTGCCGGCCACGCCCAGCACGTCGCCGGCCTGCAGCACGGTGGTGGAATCGGCGTCGAGGATCTGGTCGCCGCGGCGGATGCGTTCGATGAATACGCGCGCTTCGACGAAGCGCGATTCAATCTCGCCCACTGTCTTGCCGACGAATTCGGGATGGTCCAGCCTGTAGGCGCGGGAAATGAACTTGCGATAGCCCGACAGCTCCATCGAATCCGCCCCGCCGGACATCTTGGCTTCGTACTCCTTGCACTCCTTGACGATGTCCACGCGCATCAGCTTGGGGCCAAGCGAGGCCAGCAGCCAGGCGCTGCCCACCGTGCCGAAGATGTAGCAGACCGCGTACGCCACCGGGATGCTGTCGATCCATTTCTTCTTGGTGGCCGCGTCGATGCCCAGGCCGTTGATGGTATCGGTCGCCACCCCCATCACCGCCGAAATGGTCTGCGCGCCGGACAGCAGCCCCGCGCCGGTGCCGGCATCGAAGCCGAAGCCCACGGCAGTGCCCCAGGTCACCAGCAGGCAGATGACGCAGATGATCACGGCGAAAATGACTTGCGGCAGGCCATCGCTTTTCATGCCGCGAAAGAATTGCGGCCCGACGCCATAGCCCAGGCCGAACAGGAACAGCAGGAAGAAAACCTGTTTGACGATCGGGGCGATCGTGATATTGAGCTGGCCGACCAGCACACCGACCAGCAAGGTGCCGGTCACCGCCCCCAGGTTGAATCCGAATATCTTCTTGGCGCCTATCCAATACCCCAGCCCGAGGGTAAGGAATATGGCCAGTTCAGGGTATTTCCGCAGAGTGTCAAATAACCATTCCATCCCGAATCTCCTTCGTTATGTACCGGCCAAGCACTTGCGCGAATCCTAGCTGCGCGCGGCATACATTATCAGAATCTTTCCAAAGATCAAAAGATTCCCACTACAAATATCAAATAGTTTCGTTTGTCAGGTGCAATAAAAAAGCCCGCGGACACATAATGTCCGCGGGCTTTTGGCATTAACGCCGGGGCGCGTCGGCTTACAGCGCGCCGGTCAGTTCGGGAACCACCTGGAACAGGTCGCCCACCAGGCCATAATCGGCCACGCCGAAAATCGGCGCTTCGGGATCCTTGTTGATGGCGACGATGACCTTGGAATCCTTCATGCCGGCCAGATGCTGGATGGCGCCCGAGATACCGACGGCCACGTACAGTTGCGGCGCAACAATCTTGCCGGTCTGCCCGACCTGCCAGTCGTTGGGCGCATAGCCGGCGTCGACCGCGGCGCGCGAAGCGCCCAGGGCGGCGCCGAGCTTGTCGGCCAGCGGATCCAGGATCTTGAAGTTCTCGGCGCTGCCCAGGCCACGGCCGCCGGACACGACGACGCGGGCGCCGGCCAGTTCGGGACGGTCGCTCTTGGCGACTTCGCGGCCGACGAAGCTCGACAGGCCGGAATCGGCCACGGCGGCAACGTCTTCCACGGCAGCCGAGCCGCCCTGCGCGGCCACGGCGTCAAAGCCGGTGGTGCGCACGGTGATGACCTTGACCGGGTCGGCCGACTGCACGGTGGCGATGGCGTTGCCGGCGTAGATCGGGCGCTGGAAAGTGTCGGCGGATTCCACGCCGATGATGTCGGAGATCTGAGCCACGTCGAGCTTGGCGGCCACGCGCGGGGCGACGTTCTTGCCCGAGGCGGTGGCCGGGAACAGGATGTGGCTGTAGCCGGAGGCCACGGCCAGCACCTGGGCGGCGACGTTCTCGGCCAGGCCGTCGGCCAGTTGCGGCGCGTCGGCCAGCAGCACCTTGGACACGCCAGCCGCCTGCGCGGCCTGGTCGGCCACGGCACGGGCATTGGCGCCGGCGACCAGCACGTGGACGTCGCCTCCGATCTTGGCGGCGGCGGCGACGGCGTTCAGGGTTGCGCCCTTGAGCTGGGCGTTATCGTGTTCGGCAATAACCAGCGTCGTCATCTCAAACCACCTTCGCTTCGTTCTTGAGTTTGTCCACCAGGGCCGCGACATCGGCCACCTTGATGCCGGCCTTGCGGGCGGGCGGCTCGCTGACCTTGAGCGTCTTCAGGCGCGGCGCCGGATCGACACCCAGTTCTTCCGGGGTGACGGTGTCCAGCTGCTTCTTCTTGGCCTTCATGATGTTCGGCAGCGTGACGTAACGCGGCTCGTTCAGGCGCAGGTCGGTGGTGATGATGGCCGGCAGCTTGAGCGTCAGCGTTTCCAGGCCGCCGTCGACTTCGCGCGTGACCGTGGCCTTGCCATCGGCCAGCTCGACCTTGCTGGCGAACGTGGCTTGCGGCCAGTCCAGCAGCGCGGCCAGCATCTGGCCGGTCTGGTTGGCGTCGTCGTCGATGGCCTGCTTGCCCAGGATCACCAGTTGCGGCTGTTCCTTGTCGACGAGGGCCTTGAGCAGCTTGGCCACGGCCAGCGGTTGCAGTTCGGCGTCGGTCTGGACCAGCACGCCACGGTCGGCGCCGATGGCCATGGCGGTGCGCAGGGTTTCCTGGCATTGCGCAACGCCGCAAGAAACCGCCACGACCTCGGCCACGGCGCCCTTTTCCTTCAGGCGGGTGGCTTCCTCGACGGCGATCTCGTCAAAGGGGTTCATCGACATCTTCACATTGGCGATATCCACGCCGGTCTGATCAGACTTGACGCGCACCTTGACGTTGTAGTCAACGACGCGCTTGACAGGTACCAACACCTTCATCCCGCTGCCTCCAAATGGAAATAAATTCCCGGCGGATCAACGACCCGCCGGGATCGCATTGCACAATTTTTTCCTGATTCTACAGCTTCGCCAGCGCCCGTATATGGGCCACGACGCTGCGCCCCAGGGCGGACAGGTTGTAACCGCCCTCGAGCGTGCTGACGATGCGCCCCTGGCAGTGGCGTTCCGCCACCTCCACGAGCTGCTCGGTGATCCATGCATAGTCGGCCTCCACCAGCCCCATTTGACCCATGTCGTCCTCGCGGTGGGCATCGAAACCGGCCGAAATCAGAATAAGTTCCGGGCGGTGCGCCTCCAGCCGTGGCAGCCAGGTGTCCGTGACGATGGCACGGACAGCAGCGCCCGCCGTATAAGCGGCTACAGGCACGTTGACCATGTTGGCCGCCGGATGTTCGGTGCCGCTGTTGGGAAAGAAGGGGTGCTGGAAAATGCTGCACATCAGCACCCGCTCATCGCCCGCGAAGACGTCCTCGGTGCCGTTGCCGTGGTGCACGTCGAAATCGACGATCGCCACCCGCGACAGGCCGTGGAAGTCCATGGCGTGGCGGGCCGCGATGGCCACGTTGTTCAGGAAGCAGAAGCCCATGGCCTGCGAACGGCAGGCGTGGTGTCCGGGAGGACGCACCGCACAAAACGCCGTGCGCGCCTCGCCGCCGATCACCGCGTCCACGGCCGCCACGCCCGCGCCGGCCGCGTACAGCGCGGCCTCGTAGGTGTGGGGGTTCATGAGGGTGTCGGGATCTATCGGGTAATACCCGTGTTCCGGGGTATGTTCGCGCAGACTGTCCAGATACTGGACAGTGTGCACCCGCAGCACGTCATGGCGCGACGCCTGCGGCGCCTGCCGGTCATCCAGATAGGGCATCAAACCGCTGGCGAGCAATTGGTCGGAAATGGCATCCAGCCTCTGCGGGCTCTCCGGATGCCAACTGCCCATTTCATGCAAGCGGCATGCCGGGTGGGTAAGATACATGGTCTCCATAAGGAAGATTATGTTCACCTGTCGGCGATTACTGCAACTCGGCACCTTGTCGGCCCTCCTGGCCGGCTGTGCCACCACCGCTCCCACCTCCCCCAATCCGCCCGCCGGCCAACCGCCGGCCGCCACCCCCGGCACCACGCCCATCCGCATCGGACCCAGTACGCCGACACTCGGTGCCGAGCCCGCGGACGACGGCCCGGCCGCCCTGACGCCCAGCGGCGCCCTGCGGCCGGAGGTGCGCGCCTTCGTCGAAAGCCTGGCCGCCGAGCGCGACCTGCCGCTCAAACCCATGGTCGCGGCGCTCGAGGGCGCCCGCTACAACGCCACCGTGGCGCGGCTGATCGCCCCGTCGCCGCCCGGCAAGAAGATCTGGCGCAGCTGGCTGACCTACCGTTCGCGCTTCGTCGAGCCCAAGCGCATCGGCTGGGGCGTGGAGTTCTACAACGAGCACCGCGACCAGCTCAACCAGGCCGCGCAGCGCTTCGGCGTGCCGGCCCCCATCATCGCCTCGATCATCGGCGTTGAAACGCTCTATGGCCGCAACATGGGCAATTTCCGCGTGCTGGACGCGCTGACCACGCTGGCCTTCGATTATCCGGACCCGGCCAAGCCCGAGCGCGCCACCATGTTCCGCGGCCAACTGGCCGACTTCCTCACGCTGGTAATGAAAGGCAAGCTGGACATGGAAACCCGCGGCTCATACGCCGGGGCCATCGGCATGCCGCAATTCATGCCCACCAGCATCAAGCACTACGCGGTGGACGGCGATGACAGCGGTCATATCGACCTGACCAACAACACCCGCGATGCCATCATGTCGGTCGGCAGCTTCCTGTCGCAGCACGGCTGGCAGCGCGGACTGCCGGTATTCGCGCCGGTGACGTTGCCGGCCGATCCCACCGCGCTGGTGGACGGCGGCCTGGAACCCAAGCAGACCTGGGGCACCCTGACCGCGGCGGGCGCGCGCCTGCAGCCCGGCGCCTCGGCCAACGGCTGGGGCAGCCAGCCCATGGGCGTGGTCGATCTGGTGGAAGAAGCCCGCGGCACCGCGCAATACCGCGTTGGCACGCCCAACTTCTTCGCGCTGACGAAGTACAACCGCAGCTACTTCTATGCCACCGCGGTGGCCGACCTGGCCGCCGAGATCGAGGCGCGCGTCGGCCGCTGAGCGCCCGGGAGCCACTGCCCAAGGCCCGGGAGGCCCCGGGCTGTGAAGTCGGCGCAGTGCCGGTTAGCTCGTCCTGGGTCGGCGCGTGCCGCGCCGTTCCGAGCGGCGCCGGCTCGCCCGGCGCAGGCCCGATCCAGAGGCCTGCCCGATTGCGTCGCCCTCAGGCTCAGACCGTGGCCACCGGCGTGGCGGGCGAACCCACCGCCCCCGGCAGGTTCAGCGGCGGCGCGGTCAACAGGAAACGGCTGCGCCCATGGGCCGTCAGCCAGCGCGCCAGCGCCCCGAGGTACCACATCTCGCCGATCGGCAGGCCGAGCTTGAAGATGCAATGGTGATGCAGCGGCAACGCCGCGCAGCAGGCGTTGGGTTTTTGCGTCGGGTAGATTTCCAGCGCATGGTTGTCCGAGGCCATCGCGGCCACCCTGGAATCGGTGATCCACTGCAGCAGCTTCTCGTCGCTGCCATCCAGCCCGGCGCAGATCTCGTGCAAGGTGTGATGATCCGGCTGGCGCTGCTTTTCCAGCAGCGCATCGCCGAACTCGGTATGGAACAGCAAGATGTCGCCCTGCTCGATCTCGATGCGGTCGGCCTCGATGATCCGCATCAGGTCGTCGTAGCCCACGGACTTCTGCTCGCGTCCATAATGCCGCGCCAGGTCGATCATCACCCCGCGGCTCTGCAGACAGGACTCGGCCAACTGGGTAATGTCCAGTTTCTTGGCATGCGAGGCGCCGCCCTGGCCCAGGTCGGTCTTGGCAAAGCCGTTGTCGACGTCATAGTCGACCGGGCCGACAACGTGCTCGTTCGGTCGGTAGCCGTTGTAATAGACGCGTTCGGGCAGGCCGTCGCCGTTGGCGTCGAACAACGCGCCCACGTGCGCCAGCGAATCCCACTGGGTCGAGTACTGCAGGCTCATTTCGACGATGTCATCGCTCAGCACGTCGACACAGCCCGGACGCAGCCGGCCCAGGGGGAAGTTCAGGTACTGGTCGCCGTCGCGTTCGGTGGGGCGCAGCTTCGGAGGATGGCGGCGCACATTGACGCCGTTGCCGCCGGGATAATCCAGCGGCAGCGACAGACAGAAGTTCAACCCCTCGCGGACCTCCTGGATTCCCTTCATCACGTTCGCGGGAGTGATGTAATTCAGGCAACCCCGTTGGTCATCAGGACCGAAGTCTCCCCAGTTCGACCCTTCGGGACGGTTCTTCCATCTCATGCGGCGCGGCTCCTTGGCTGGAATTAAGAATTTGACACAAATTTATCACATATAGGATAATAACATCATGGATGTGAAAACAGCTGCCAGAGTCCTGGATGTCCTGAACCTCTTCGCCGAGGCGCAGAAGCCGTTGCTGTACAGCGAAATCGCCGCGCAGATGGAGATCCCGCTGTCCAGCTGCCATGGCTTGCTCAAGACCATGGTGGCGCGCGGCTATCTGTACGAGATCGGCAAGAAGCACGGTTATTACCCGACACAGAAGCTGATCCACGTCGCCACCCTGATCTGCCGCAGCGATCCGCTGAACGCGGTGATCGAGCCGGTACTGGCGCGGGTGCGCGATCTCACCGGCGAAACGGCCCTGCTGGCCAAGCTGGCGGACGACAAGGTGGTCTACCTGATCGTTGCCGAATCCAAGCAGACCATCCGCTTCTCTCACCAGCCGGGCGGCTTCAAGGCGGTGCACGCCACCAGTTCGGGCAAGGCCCTGCTGTCGGTGCTGTCCGAGGACGAGCGCCAGAAATGGTTCAAGACCTACCCCGGTTTTGCCTCGTATACCGAGACCACGCTCACCAGCCAAGCCGCCTTCGACCGCGACCTGCAGGCCGGCATCCAGCGCGGTTGGCAACGCTCGCTTGGCGAGAACGTCGAGGACGTGATGTCCATCTCGCTCGGCTTCAAGGCCTATGAACAACCCTTCGCCATCGTGGTGGCCGGCCCCCTGGGGCGCATGCAGAAAAACGAAGCCACCACGGGTCAGCAACTCAAAGAGGTCAAGGCGCTGCTGTACGCGGCCCTGCCCTCGGCCAACCTCACCTTTGTAGGAGAAGACAGCAGATGAACAAGCGCACTTTGCTCGCCGCGGCATGCTCGGCAATCGCCATCGGGACCTTGCCGCTCGCCAGCGCGCAGGCGCAGGACACCTATCCGGACAAGCCGATCCGCGTGATCATGCCGTGGGCGGCCGGTGGCCCGACCGACGTGGTGGGCCGCGTGATCGCGGTGCGCATGGGCGAGATCCTGGGCCAGCCGCTGGTGATCGAAAGCCGCCCTGGCGCCAGCGGCACGATTGGCGCCGCCCAGGTGGCGCGCGCGCCGGCCGATGGCTACACGGTGCTGATGAACCCGTCCGTGCAGGGCATCTACCCGGCCCAGTTCAAGAGCCTAACCTTCGATCCGATCAAGGACTTCCGCATGGTCGGCGTGCTCGGCACGGTGCCGATGGTGGCGGTGGTACCGCCGGACTCCAGGTTCAAGACCTTCGGCGAACTGCTGGCGCAGGCCAAGGCCCAGCCGGGTTCGCTCAGCTTCGCCTCGCCCGGCGTGGCCACGTTGCCGCACCTGGCCGGCGAGCTGATCAACACCACCACCAAGGCGTCGATCTCGCACGTGGGCTACCGTGGCAGCAGCCCGGCCCTGACCGACGTCGCCGGCGGCCACGTCGACCTGATGTACGCGCCGCTGGCCCCCGCCCTGCCCTTGATCCAGAGCGGCAAGGTGCGTCCGATCGCCGTCACCACCAAGACCCGCCTGGCCGAACTGCCGGACGTGCCCACCATCGCCGAGAACGGCCTGCCCGGTTTCGACATCGTCACCTGGTATGGCATGTGGGTGCCCAAGGACACGCCGGAACCCATCATCGCCAAGCTCAACAAGGCCATGATCGAGGCCTCGCAATCGCCCAAGGTCGTCGAGGCGCTGAAGTCGCAGGGCACCCTGCCCAGCACCATGACCTACCAGGAAGCCGAAGCCTTCAACCTGGCCGAAAGCGCGCGCTGGATCAAGGTCATGAAGGACGCCAACATCCAGCCCGAATAAGGCCTGGCGACGGCCCGCGCCACATGGCCGGGCCTTCGACGCGAACGCCCCACGCCCCGGACGGTTCCGGGACGTGGGGCGTTTTTTCTGGTCACGGGCAGCCGCCCGCGGTCGGCATCAGGCGTTGAAGACGCCCGTGGACAGGTAGCGGTCGCCGCGATCGCAGACGATGAACACGATGGTCGCGTCATTGACGCGCTCGGCCACGCGCAAGGCCGCGACCAGCGCGCCGGCCGACGAGATGCCGCCGAAGATGCCTTCTTCCGAAGCCAGGCGCCGCGCCATGGCCTCGGCCTCGGCCTGCTCGATCGATTCGTAGGCATCCACGCGGCTGCGGTCGAAGATCTTGGGCAGGTAGGCTTCCGGCCACTTGCGGATGCCGGGGATGGACGAACCCTCGGCGGGCTGCGCCCCCACCACCTGCACCGCGGGGTTGCGCGATTTCAGGTATGTGGATACCCCCATGATGGTGCCGGTGGTTCCCATCGCGCTGACGAAGTGCGTGACGCGGCCCTCGGTCTGGTTCCAGATCTCGGGGCCGGTGGTCTCGATGTGCGCGCGCGGATTGTCCGGGTTGGCGAACTGGTCCAGCACCACGCCACGGCCATCGGCCTGCATTTCGGTGGCCAGGTCGCGGGCGTATTCCATGCCGCCCTTGTCGGCCGGCGTCAGGATCAGCTCGGCGCCATAGGCCGTCATGGCCGCGCGCCGTTCCACCGACAGGTTGTCGGGCATGATCAGGATCATGCGGTAGCCGCGCATGGCGGCAGCCATGGCCAGCGCGATGCCGGTGTTGCCGCTGGTCGCCTCGATCAGCGTGTCGCCCGGCTTGATGTCGCCGCGCTCCTCGGCATGCTTGATCATGGACAGCGCGGGACGGTCCTTGACCGAACCGGCCGGATTATTGCCTTCCAGCTTGGCAAGAATGACGTTGCCCCGCGCCGCACCGGCGGCTCCGGGAATGCGCTGCAGGCGCACCAGCGGTGTATTGCCGACGGTCTGCTCGATGGTGGGATAGGTAGTAGTCATGCCGCCGATCATAACCCCGCCCGGCGCCGGGCGCCGCCAAAAGCCGCGCTCGCGCCAGGGGTTCAACACAGCGCCGGGATTCGGGCTGCGCGGATCAGGGGCGTGGCCGGGCCGCGGCCGGCCCACCTGCCCGCGCCGCCCCCGCCGCCTTCGCGGCCACGGGCGGCTTGACCGCCGCCGCGGCCGCGGGCGGATGGCCGACGGGTCGGGCACCGGCCGGCTTGGTCACGCCATCCGCGGCCTTGGACGCGGAACCGGCCTCGCCCACCGTCAAGCCGGCGGCGCCCAGGGCCTCGGCCTTCTTCTGGCTGATGCCGCGCACCCGCTCGGCCAGGTCCTGCAAGGACTCGAACCGGCCGGCTCGTTCGCGCTCGCTGACGATCATCTGCGCCGTGCGCGGGCCGATGCCGCGAATGGCCTCAAGCTGTTGCGCGGTGGCGTCGTTCAGATCGAGCGCCTGCGCCGGCGCGTGCGCCACGCCGGCGGCCAGCAGGGCGGCGCCCAACGCCCGGCGCAGGCCGGGCTGGCAGCGTCCTGTGACGGCGGCGCACGAACGCCGCCACGGCAACGCCGGCAGGCGACGGGCGATGGGGGAATAGAGGAAGGGATTCATGGACAGGTCTCCGGAAAAAAAGCGGCGCAACGGCTGTGGCGCCACCTCCGGATCATGGCCCGCCGGAACAGGCCGGCGGGCGCGCAGTGAACGGTTTGATCCACCTCGGCAACCACGCAGGCAAGAAAAAAGCCGCCTGTCGCGGCGGCTTCTTACCCCGGGCGCCCCCCCCCCGAGACGGCCACGTGCCGGCTTACTTGCGGGCGCGCCAATAACGCACGTACTCGGACACGCCGGTCTGCACATCGCGCATGGGCGCCTTGAAGCCGGCCGCGCGCAGGCGGGTGACGTCGGCCTGCGTGTAGCTCTGGTACCGCCCTTTCAGATCGTCGGGGAACGGGATGTAGCGGATCAGGTCCAGCTCCACCAGTTGTGCCAGCGTCAATTGCGCTTCGCCGCGTTCGGCGCGCAGGGTATTGACCACGGCCGCCGCGACGTCATTGAACGGCTGGGCGCGGCCCGTGCCGCAATTGAAGATGCCCGATTGTTCGGGATGGTCGAGGAAATGCAGGTTCACCGCCACCACATCCTCCACCGAAATGAAGTCGCGGCTCTGGCCGCCATCCACATAGCCGTCCCAGCCGGCGAACAGGCGCACGTGGCCATGTTCCAGGAACTGGTTCATGTTGTGGAAAGCCACCGAGGCCATGCGGCCCTTGTGCTGCTCGTGCGGGCCGTAAACGTTGAAATAGCGCAGGCCCACGACCTGCGCGGTCAGGCTGTCCATGCGCTTGCGCAGCACCTGGTCGAACAGCAGTTTCGAATAGCCGTAGACATTCAGCGGACCTTCATTGGCCGGGTCTTCCACGTAGACCGAGGAGCCGCCGTAGACCGCGGCCGACGAGGCATACAGGAAAGGAATGCGGCGCGCCTGACAGAACTCGAACAGCTCCAGCGTGACGCGGTAGTTGTTGTCGAGCATGTAGCGGCCATTGCGCTCGGTGGTGTCCGAGCAGGCGCCCTGATGCAAAACGGCGCGGATCTCCGGCAGGCTGCCATCGGCGACGCGGCGGCGAAAGTCGTCCTTGTCCAGGTAGTCGGCGATCTTGCAGTCAACAAGATTGACGAACTTGTCGCCCTCGGTCAGGTCATCGACCGCGATGATGTCTTCGATCCCGCGGCGGTTCAGGCCGCGCACCAGGTTGCTGCCAATGAAGCCCGCGGCTCCGGTAACAACGATCATGAGAGTTCTCCTGCCAGTTCGGCGGCGGTGACAACGGACGTGCCCAGCTTGCCCACGGCGATGCCGCCGGCCCGGTTGGCCCAGCCCATGGCATCCGCCCACGGCAGGCCGATGGCGCGCGAGACGGCCAGCGTCGCCAGCACGGTATCGCCCGCGCCGGACACGTCGAACACCTCGTGCGCCTGCGCGTCGATGTGCTCGCGGCCCGTGTCGGTAAACAAAGTCATGCCCTGCTCGGAACGCGTCACGAGCAAGGCTTCCAGGTCCAGATCGGCGCGCAGGCGCTGCGCCCGATCGGTCAGTTCGGATTCGGAATTCCAGCGGCCCACGGCCTGCTGCATTTCGGAACGGTTGGGCGTGACCAGCGTGGCGCCGCGATAGCGCGAATAGTCATCGCCCTTGGGATCGACCAGCACCGGGATGCCGGCGCTGCGGGCCAGCGCGATCAGCGACTCGACCCGCCTCAGCACACCCTTGGCGTAGTCGGACAGCACCACGATGTCGTGATTGGCCAGGTGACGCGCCAGGGCGGCATCGATGCTGTCGAGCGCTTCCGGCGCCGGATGCTGTTCGAAGTCGACGCGCAGCAACTGCTGCTGGCGGCCCAGCACGCGCATCTTCAGCGTGGTGTGCAGGCTCAGGTCGGTGATCAGGTCGGCCTGGATGCCGGCCTCGGCGGCCAGGCGGCGCACGCTGTCGCCAGCCTCGTCCTCGCCCAGCACGCCCACCAGCGTGACATGACCGCCCAGCGCGGCGACGTTGCGCGCCACGTTGGCCGCGCCGCCCAGGCGGTCCTCGCGGCGCGCGACGCGCACCACCGGCACCGGCGCCTCGGGGGAAATGCGCTCCACCTCGCCAAACCAATAACGGTCCAGCATGACATCGCCCACCACGAGCACGCGGCTATGCGAAATGGATTCGGCGGGAAATTGGCTCATTCAAGTTCTTCCAGACGACGCGGCGCGTAGGTTTCCCAGGCATTGCAGCCAGGACATTGCCAGTAGAAACGGCGCGCTTGAAAACCGCAGCTCCGGCACGCGTAGCGGTCCAGTCGTTGCGTATGCTTGTGGATCAGGCTGCGCAGCAGCGTGAGGTCGGCTCCGGGCACGGGGCCCTCTTCGGTGGCGCCTTCCGAGTTGGCCAGTTCGGCCTCCAACAGACGGTCCAGGCCAAGCAGCGAGGGATGGCTGCGCAGGGCGCCGCGGGCAAAGGCCCAGGCCGGCGCCGAGCCCTGCTGCACGCGCAACTCGCGGAACACAACATTGAACAGGTCGAGCGAGGCATGGCGGGCGTACTGGCGCTGCAACAACTCCAGCCCGGCCTCAGCCTGGCCCGCGGCGCGGTAGTTGGCCAGCAACTGCTCGGCCACCAGGCCGGCGTACTCGGGGGCGTCGGTCATGACCGACTCCAGGTACAGGCGCTCGCGCTTGGGATCCTGCTCGATCAGCGCCAGGCGCGCGCGCAGCATCGCGGTGCGCACCATGGCGCCCTTGCTCGACATGCCGGCATCTGCGGTCGAGAGGGCGTGGTCGGCGGCATCCAGGGCGGCGTGCGCGGCATCGGCATTGGGCGGCTTGGCGGCCAGCGCGGTCGCGGCCTGCTCACAGTAGTAATGCACGATCTGCGGCACCGGCTCGTCGACCAGGCCATGCAGCGTCTTGACGGCCTCGATGGCGCGCGGCCAGTCGTGCTCGGATTCGTAGATGCGGATCAGCGAACGCAGCGCCGGCAGGGCGTAGCGCGTGTCCTTGAGCTGCTCGAAACCGGATTCGGCGCGGTCGAGCATGCCGGCCTTGAGGAAGTCCTGCGCCAGTTCGTGCTGGGCATGCTCGCGCTCGGCGGCGGGCAGGTCGGAACGGTTCAGCAGGCTCTGGTGCACGCGGATGGCGCGCTCCATTTCACCGCGGCGGCGGAACAGGCTGCCCAGCGCGAAGTGCAGTTCGGTCGTCTCGGGATCGAGCTTGGCCACCTCGACGAACGCGTCGATGGCGCGGTCGGGCTGCTCATTGAGCAGGAAGTTCAGGCCCCGGAAATACGAATCGGGCAGGCTGCGGGTCTCCCGCAGCATCTGCCGGATGTCGAAGCGCGCGGCCAGCCAGCCCAGCGCGAACAACACCGGCACGAATATCAACCACCAAGGTTCAAAATCCACTATGCGGGCTCTTGCGTAGATTCAATGCGGAAAAGAAAGGCCTGCGGATGGCGCGGCGCCGTCACAGCGGCGACATCGGGGCGACGGCTTCCGGCGGCACGGCCGGCGTGGTGCCGGCCACGGCGGCCTGCACGCGGTCGAGTTCGCGGCGCAGGCGGATGGCCTCGCGGCGGCGGCGCATGGCGGCGGGCACGGTCAGCAGCAGGCCGAACAGGGCGCCGACCACGAACACCACCAGCATGACGACGATCAGCGGCACATCCTGCACCACGTAATCGGCATAGAACTTCACGGCGACGGGATCGGTGTTCTTCAACGCGAACATCAGTACCGCCACGAACACGAGCAATCGCAGGGCCCAGACAAGGTAGCGCATGACGCATGCTCCTAAGAATTCGAGAGGGTCAATTGTAAGCGACCTCCACACCTCGTGTATCGCCCTTCAAAGGCACGCCTTCGATGGTCGCCACGCCCGTGGGCGGGAAGCCCAAAAACAAAGCCCCTTGATTGCTCAAGGGGCTTTGCTCGCGGTCCGATCCGCCCGCAGGCGGCTTGCTGGCCGTGCCGTCAATGCATGGCGTGCAAGCTTGCCATGGACGGCATCGGTTCGCTCGATCCAGAGGATTGAGCGTCCTCGTCGTTGCCGCCGACCAAGTCCACCCGCTCGCGCAATTCCTTGCCCGCCTTGAAGTGCGGCACCTGTTTGCCAGGCACCAGCACTTGTTCGCCGGATTTCGGGTTGCGGCCGATACGGGGAGACCGCTGCGACAGCGAGAAGCTGCCAAAACCGCGGATCTCGATGCGCTGGCCCGAGGCCAGGGCCTGGGTCATCGCATCGAGCACGGTCTTGACCGCGTAATCGGTGTCGCGGGCGGCCAGCTGAGGATAGCGGGCCGCCAAGGCGGCGATCAGCTCCGACTTGGTCACGAATTAACCGTCGTTGCGCTGTTGGTCCAGCTTGGCCTTCAGCAGCGCGCCGAGGTTGGTGGTGCCGGACGAAGCGCTGGCGTCGGACATGCGCTGGATCGTTTCGGCGGTTTCGGCGTTGTCGCGGGCCTTGATCGACAGCTGGATCGAACGCGTCTTGCGGTCGATGTTGACGATCATGGCTTCGATGTTCTCGCCGGCGGTCAGCACGGTGGTGGCATCTTCGACGCGGCCCGAGGAGATCTCGGAAGCGCGCAGGTAGCCTTCGACGTCCACGGACAGCGTCACGACGGCGCCCTTGGCTTCGACCGACTTGATGGTGCCCGGAACCACGGCGCCCTTGTCGAACGTGGCAACGAAGTTGTTGAAGGGGTCGCCTTCCAGCTGCTTGATGCCCAGCGAGATGCGTTCCTTGTCGGTATCGATGCCCAGAACCACGGCTTCGATCTCGTCGCCCTTCTTGAAGTTGCGCACGGCTTCTTCGCCGGTTTCCGTCCACGACAGGTCGGACAGGTGAACCAGGCCATCGATGCCGCCGGGCAGGCCGACGAACACGCCGAAGTCGGTGATCGACTTGATGGCGCCGCGGACCTTGTCACCACGCTTGAAGTTGGTGGCGAACTCTTCCCACGGGTTCTGGCGGCACTGCTTCATGCCCAGCGAGATGCGACGACGGTCTTCGTCGATTTCCAGGACCATGACTTCGACTTCTTCGCCCAGGGTCACGACCTTGCGCGGATCGACGTTCTTGTTGGTCCAGTCCATTTCGGAGACGTGCACCAGGCCTTCGATGCCGGCTTCGACTTCAACGAACGCGCCGTAGTCGGTCAGGTTGGTAACCTTGCCAAACAGGCGGGTGCCTTGCGGGTAGCGGCGAGCCAGGCCCACCCACGGATCTTCGCCCAGTTGCTTGACGCCCAGCGAGACGCGGCTCTTTTCCTGGTCGAACTTGAGGACCTTGGCTTCGACTTCCTGACCCACTTGCAGGACTTCGGACGGGTGACGCACACGGCGCCAGGCCATGTCGGTGATGTGCAGCAGGCCGTCGATGCCGCCCAGGTCCACGAACGCGCCGTAATCGGTGATGTTCTTGACCACGCCCTTGACCACCGCACCTTCGTGCAGGGTTTCGAGCAGCTTCTGGCGCTCTTCGCCCATGCTGGCTTCCAGCACCTGGCGACGCGACAGCACGACGTTGTTGCGCTTGCGGTCGAGCTTGATGACCTTGAATTCGAGGGTCTTGCCTTCGTACGGGGTGGTGTCCTTGACCGGACGCAGGTCCACCAGCGAACCCGGCAGGAACGCGCGGATGCCGTTGGTCATGACGGTCAGGCCGCCCTTGACCTTGCCGGTGATGGTGCCGGTGACCAGCTCGCCGTTTTCCAGGGCCTTTTCCAGTTGCAGCCAGGCCGACAGGCGCTTGGCGCGGTCACGCGACAGGATGGTGTCGCCGTAGCCGTTTTCCAGGGAATCGATGGCCACCGAGACGAAATCGCCGGGTTGCACTTCGAGCTCGCCCTGGTCATTCAGGAACTCTTCCAGGGGGATCAGCGCTTCGGACTTCAGGCCGGCGTTGACGACGACGAAGTTGTGGTCGACGCGCACGACTTCGGCGCTGATGACCTCGCCGGACTTCATGTCCTGGCTCTTGAGGCTCTGGGCGAAAAGGTCGGCGAAGCTTTCGCCGCCGGTGGCGGTAGTGGAAACGGAAGACATGGGGTTGAAATCCATTGGGCCGAAATGGCCGTTAAAAACACACCGCAGCGGATTGCCCGCCACAGTGGAGTCAAAATACCTGCCTGCCGGTTTGCCCTTGCGGGGTGTCCCGTGGGGGTGTCGCCTGGCCAGGACAGGGCCGATAAAAAAGACTGGCGGGTGCCTGCGCCGTAAGCCTCATGCGTTTCATGTGCGTCGATTCATGCGCTTGATACACCGCACTCGATACGCCACACTTGATACGCCACACTTGATACGCTCAATGCGTCGGGCGGGCCTGCCAGAGATCCAGTATTGCCTGCACGGTTTCCGCAATCGTCAGATTCGACGAATCCAGCACGTGTGCATCCGCTGCGGGAGCCAAGGGCGCCGTGGCGCGCTGCGTGTCGCGGGCATCCCGCTCGCGCATATCCCGCAAAAGGTCGTCTAGATTAGCAGAAATTCCCTTTTCGATCAACTGCTTACGCCGCCGCTCAGCCCGCGCGACCACATCGGCCACCAGGAACACCTTCAGGGACGCATCAGGGAACACCACCGTGCCCATGTCGCGGCCGTCCGCGACCAGCCCGGGAAGCAGGCGGAAAGCGCGCTGGCGCTCGAGCAGCGCCTGCCGCACCCCAGGAAAAGCGGCCACGCGGGAAGCGAAATTGCCAACGGCCTCGCGCCGGATCTCATGGCCGACGTCGGCGCCCTCCAGGTAGACATGGGGGCCGTCGAAACGCACGTCCAGCGTCTCGGCCACGCGGGCCACGGCGGGCTCGTCGGCCGCGTCGACGCCGCGGTTGATCGCCGCCAGGGCGGTCAGCCGGTAGAGCGCGCCGCTGTCCAGCACCGCCCAGCCCAGCGCCTTGGCGACGCGGTGGGCGACGGTGCCCTTGCCCGAGGCGGTCGGGCCGTCGATGGTGATGACGGGAGCAGCGGAAGTCACGATCGGATCAGTCGAAGTCATGTAGGGAAAATGGGCCGGAGCCCGTGGTCGCTACGCCGACACCAGGCCGGCGTAGACATCAAAGTAACCCGGGAACGTCTTGCTGACGCAACCCGGATCCAGAATCCGCACCGCCGCCGGGCCAAACGCGGCCAGCGAGAAGCACATCGCCATGCGGTGGTCGTCCCAGGTGCCGATGTGCGCATCGCGCCAGCCCCCCTCGGCGGGTGGCGTCACGCTCAGCCAATCCGGCCCCGATTCCACCCGCGCGCCCAGCTTCTCCAGCTCGGTCTGCATGGCGTGGATGCGATCGGTTTCCTTGACGCGCCAGCTGCCGATATTGCGCAGGCGGCAGGGGCCATCGGCGTACAGCGCCAGCGCGGCGGCCGTCATGGCGGCGTCGGGAATCAGGTTGAAATCGGTGTCGAAGGCCTTCAGCCGACCGCCCTCGGCCACGCGCACGCCGGTCACTTCGATCCAGCCGTCGCCGTAGGTCACGCTCGCGCCCATGGCCGCCAGGGTCTCGGCGAATTTGACGTCGCCCTGGATGCTGTCGGCGCCCACGCCGGTCACCCGCAGCGGACCGCCGCCGATGGCGCCCAGCGCCAGGAAATACGACGCGGTGGAGGCATCGCCCTCGACCGCGATGCGGCCCGGGCTGCGGTAGCGGGCGCCGCCGGCGATGGTGAAGCGGCTCCAGCCGTCGCGCTGCACGGTCACGCCGAAACGCGCCATGAGATTCAGGGTGATTTCAATGTAGGGCTTGGAGATCAGTTCGCCCAGCACCTCGATCACCACCGGCTGGCCGCTCTGGCCGGCCTGCAGCGGCGCGGCCATCAGCAAGGCGGTCAGGAACTGGCTGGAGACCGAACCTTGCACCTGCGTCACGGCCGGCGTCGCGATCTCGCCGCGGCCGATATGCAGCGGCGGGTAGCCAGGCTGCCCCAGGTAGTCAATGCGGGCGCCGAGCGCCTTGAGCGCATCGACCAGGTCGCCGATGGGACGCTCGTGCATGCGCGGCACGCCGGACAGGCGGTAGTCGCCGCCCATCAGTGCCAAGGCCGCCGTCAGCGGCCGGATGGCGGTGCCGGCGTTGCCCATGAACAGGTCGGCGCTGTCGACCGGAAAGCGGCTCACGCCGCGCACGGTGACGCGGCCCTCGGCCAGCTCGGACACCGCCACGCCCAACTGCCGCAGGGCGGCCAGCATCACGCGGGTGTCATCCGAATCCAGCAGCCCCGTGATGGCGGTCTCGCCCTCGGCGATGGCTGCCAGCAGCAACACGCGGTTGGAAATGCTCTTGGAGCCGGGCAAGGCCATGACGCCCTGCGCGCGCCGCACGCGCGGCAGATCCAGGAAAGGCAACGCGCCCATGTCGATTACTCCTTGCGCCAGTTGCGGCGCGCCTGCGCCGCCGTGTCCAGCAATGCCAGCAAGGCCGCGCCGTCGCCGCCATCGATCGCGCGCTCGGCCCGATCCAGCACGGCGCGCACGGCCGCCAGCTCGGCCAACATGGCGTTGCGGTTGGATAGAAAGATATCGCGCCACATCTCGGGCGAACCCGCCGCGATGCGGGTGAAGTCGCGGAAGCCGCTACCGGCCAGCGCCAGCCGCGTGGCGGCGTCCTCGGCGGTCGCGACCTGTTCCATGTAAACCGACGACAGCAGGTGCGGCAGGTGGCTGACCGACGCCAGCACCCGGTCATGCGCGCCGGCCTCCATGTCGATCACTTGTGCGCCACAGGCCCGCCACGCGTCGCGCACCAGGGCAATGGCGGCGGCACTGTTCTCGGCCAGCGGCGTCAGGATGACGCAACGGGTTTGATACAGGTCGGCATCGGCGGCCTCGGGGCCGCTGCGCTCGGCGCCCGCGATGGGATGGCCCGGCACGAACTGGCCGATGCGCGCGCCCAGCGCCAGGCGGGCGGCATCGACCACCTCGGCCTTGGTGCTGCCGCCGTCGGTCAGCAGCGTCGCATCACGCAGATGCGGCAGCATGCGCGCCAGCATGTCCTTCAGGCCACCCACGGGCGTGGCCAGGAACACCAGGTCGGCGCGGGCGGCGGCCTCTTCGGCGCTGACGGCTTCGTCGATCAGGCCCAGCTCCACCGCGCGCGCCAGCGACGCGGCATTGCGGCCCACGCCCAGCACCCGTCCCACCTGCCCCGCCCGGCGCAAGGCCGCGGCGAAGGAACCGCCGATCAGGCCCACGCCGACAACGGCCAACACAGGAATCAGGGGGCCAGCGGCCCCCTGATTCGGCTTGGAGGAAGCGCCGTTCATTCGGACAGGATGGCGGTCAGCGCGTCGATGAAGCGGGCGTTTTCCTGCGGCAGGCCGATGGACACGCGCAGCCACTCGGGCAGGCCGTCGCCGGCCACGGGGCGCACGATCACGCCGCGCTTGAGCAGCGCCAGATTGATGCGCGGCGCATCGCCCACGTGCACCAGCACGAAGTTGCCGTAGCTGGGCACGTAGCGCAGCTTGAGGCGGTCGAAGGCTTCGCACAGCTGCGCCTTGCCGGCCTTGTTGGACGTGTACGCCTGTTCCAGGTAGGCGGCATCGCCCAGCGCCGCCACGGCGGCGGCCTGCGCCAGCGTATTGACGTTGAAGGGCTGGCGCACGCGGTTGAGCAGGTCGGTCAGGGCCGGCTGCGCCACCGCGAAGCCCACGCGCAGGCCGGCCAGGCCGTAGGCCTTGGAGAAGGTGCGCGAGACGATCAGGTTGGGATAGCGGCGCACCAGCGCGGTGCTGTCGAACCGGAATTGCGGTTCCAGGTATTCGTTGTAGGCCTCGTCCAGCACCACCGTGACGCGATCGCCGTGGGCGGCGTGGACGCGCTCCAGGAACGCGGCCACCTGGTCGCCCGGCACGAAGGTGCCGGTGGGGTTGTTGGGGTTGGCGATGAACAAAAGGCGCGTGTCGTCGGCGATGGACTCGAACATGGCGTCCAGGTCATGGCCGTAGTCCTTGGCCGGCACCACGATGTGGCGCGCGCCGCGGGCCTGCGTGGCCAGGCGGTAGACCGCGAACGAATGTTGCGCGTAGACCGCCGACGTACCCGGCTCCAGCAGCGCCAGCGCTGCGATTTCCAGGATGTCGTTGGAGCCGTTGCCCAGCGTGATCCAGTTCATCGGCACTTCGTAGCGCGCGGCCAGCGCGGCCTTCAGATCGAAGCCGTTGGGGTCCGGATAGCGCGCCAGCGACTCGGCGGCGGCCAGCATGGCGGCGCGCGCCGACGGCGGCATGCCCAGCGGGTTCTCGTTGGAGGCCAGCTTGACGATCCCGGCCGGATCCAGCCCGAATTCGCGGGCCAGTTCCTCGATGGGCTTGCCTGCCTGGTAAGGCGCGATGGCGCTGACGTGCGCGGGAGCGGCGAGAGGCTTGGAGGTGTTGGTCATGGAGGACTCACGGCGCCGGGTAGGAACCCAGCACTTTCAGGTAGGCAACCTGCGCCCGCAGGGTATCCAGGGCGAGCGCGACATTCGGATCGTTGCGATGTCCCAGGACATCGACGTAGAAATAGTATTCCCACTCGCCGGTGCGGGCCGGCCGCGACTCGAAGCGCGTCATCGACACGCCGTTGGCCGCCAGCGGCGCCAGCATTTCATAGACCGCGCCCGCGCGATTCGGCACCGCCAGGATCAGGCTGGTCTTGTCCTTGCCGCTGACCAGCGGCTCGATGTTGCCGATGGCCAGGAAGCGCGTGCGATTGTGCGGATCGTCCTGGATGCCGGCGCTGACGACCTGCAGGTTCCAGGCCGGCGCGGCCACTTCGCCAGCGATGGCCGCGATGGTCGGATCGGACGCGGCCACGCGCGCGGCCTCGGAATTGCTGGCCGCGGCGACGCGTTCCAGGTCCGGGTAATTGCGCGTCAGCCAGCCCTGGCATTGGGCCAGCGCCTGCGGATGGGCAGAGATCGTCTTGATGCCGTCCATGTTGCCGGACTGCGACATCAGGCAATGGCGGATGACCAGCGAACGCTCGCCCAGGATGCGTAGCGGCGTGTTCAGCAGCAGGTCCAGGCTGCGGTTGACCGCGCCTTCAGTCGAGTTCTCGACCGGCACCATGCCGACGTCGGCCTGCCCCGCCTCGACGGCGCGGAAGACTTCGTCGAACGACACGCACGGCAGCTTCTGCACCGCGTGGCCGAAATGCTCCAGCGCGGCCTGCTCGGAAAACGAGCCCTGCGGGCCCAGGTAGGCGACGGTCATGCCGCGCTCCAGGCCACGGCAGGCCGAGATGATCTCGGTCCAGACCGAGGCCACGCCGGCCGCGGGAAACGGACCGGGGTTGAGTTGCTGCAGCCGACGGATGACCTCGGCTTCACGCTCGGGGCGCAGCACCGGGCCGTCGGCATGGGCGGCATGCTTGGCTTCGCCCACTTCCTGCGCGGCGCGGGCGCGCTGCGACAGGAGGTCCAGGATCTGGGCATCGAGCGCGTCGATGCGGTCGCGCAAGGGGCGCAGCTTGCGCTGCAGGTCGTCATCCATAGCGGCGCTCGAATTCCTTCAGGTACTCAACCAGCGCGGCCACGGCGGCCAGCGGCACGGCGTTGTAGATCGAGGCGCGCATGCCGCCCACGCTCTTGTGGCCCTTGAGCTGGGTCAGGCCGGCCGCGTCGGCGCCTTGCAGGAAGGCGTCGTTGAGCGATTCGTCGCGCAGCACGAACGGCACGTTCATGCGCGAGCGCACGGGGGCGTGGATCGGATTGCGGTAGAAGCTGGTGCTATCGAGGTAGCCGTAGAGCAGTTCGGCCTTGGCCTTGTTGGCCGCTTCCATGCCGGCCACGCCGCCATTGGCCTTGACCCACTTGAACACCAGCCCGGCGATGTAGATCGCGAAGGTCGGCGGCGTGTTGTAGCGCGAATGCTCGGCGGCCACGTTGGCGTAGTCGAACGCCGACGGGCAGATCGGCAGCGCATGGCCGATCAGGTCGCGGCGGCAGATGGCCATGGTCACGCCGGCCGGGCCGGCGTTCTTCTGGGCGCCAGCGTACATCATGCCGCAGCGGCTCACGTCCATCGGACGCGACAGGAAATGCGAGGAGGCGTCGACCACCAGCGGCACGTCGGGCGCGCCGAGCGCGGCCGTGTCGGGCCAGTCCAGGAATTCGACGCCGCCGATGGTCTCGTTGCTGCACAGGTGCAGGTACGCCGATTCCTTGCGCACCTTCCAGGTGTCGACCGGCGGCACCCAGGTGAACGGCGCCTGTTCGCGCCCGTCCAGCTGCGTTGCCTGGCCGCTGGTGGCCGCGACCTGCGCGTCACCATAGCGGCCGGCTTCCTTGTGGGAACGCGAAGACCAGTGGCCGGTCACGACGAAGTCGGCCGCCGGCGTGCCGCGCCGCCCCATGAGATTCATGGGAACGATGGCGTTCTCCCCGGAACCCCCGCCCTGCATGAACATCACCGCGTAGTCGGGAGACAGGCCGAGCAGATCGCGCAGGTCGCTTTCCGCTTCGTCGCAGATCTGCACGAAGTGCTTGCCGCGATGGCTCATTTCCATCACGGACATGCCACTGCCGTGCCAGTCCAGCATTTCCGCAGCGGCTTGCTGCAGTACCACCTCGGGCAAGGCCGAGGGGCCTGCCGAGAAGTTCCAGGGGCGGGCCATTATTGCTCCGTAGGTTCCGTCGAATCCGTTGCAGCGGCGTCGCCGTTGCCCTCTTCCTGGCCGTCGTCCAGGTCTTCGCTGTCATCGTCCGCATCGCTTTCGACCACGCGGCGCACGCCGGACAGCGAGCTGCCGTCGTCGACGTTGATGAGGGTGACGCCTTGCGTGGCGCGGCCC